>NZ_PXXX01000013.1 GCF_003367505.1 Lysinibacillus capsici | reverse complement strand
TTTATAAAGGGTACACTTTACAATAGGACTGACCTTTTTACATGAAAAATCGCACTGCTGCCATAATGATTACTCCTGCAACTACTGTAATCGATAAGCTTTTTGTGACAAGGGCAATAATAAGAGTAGGAACAAATGTAATAAAGACTGGCCAATCAAGTGTCACTACTTTGCCGCTTTCAGTATCTATTAAATTTTCAATGACAAGAGCACTTAATATACAAACAGGAATAAAACTAAGCCATTTTAGCACAACATCAGGTAGTGTTACACTACGCACAAAAATAAATGGAATGACACGCGGTAGCCATGTTACAAGTGCGCAGCCGATAATAAGCCAGACCATATAAGAAGTTGTTGTCATTTATCTGTCACCACCCCAATTGTTGCGACAATCACAGTTGCCAGTAGCACAGCCACATGTGAAGGGACTACATAAGAAAGACCGTACATAATAACCGCCATATAGCCAATTAACTTGATATAATGCATGATTTTACTTTTACCAACACTGCTCAATTGCAAAACTAAAAGTGCAATAAACATGGCAACCAAGGCAAAATCTAAACCCCATTTTTCAGGATTTGCTACCCACTGTCCTAAAAAGGCACCCGTAACACAGGAAAGAATCCAGAAGATATAGGCTGTTATATTTAACCCATCCATCCATTTACCATATAATTTACCTGTTTGCATTTGCTTTGTGACTGCTACACCAAAGGTTTCATCCGTTAATAATGTACCAAAGCCCACATTTCTAAGCATGGAGTAGCGCGTAAAGTGAGGTGCTAATGTTAAACTCATTAATAAATGGCGTAGATTCACTACGAAAATGGTTACAATGATAGCAGAGGCAGGGCTACTTGTTAAAAGAAGTGCACAAAAAATAAATTGTGCAGAACCTGCGTAAATCAGTATCGTTAATAGCGCGATTTCAAGGACGGATAACCCTGAAGCGGAACCTACAACCCCAAATGCAAGTCCTATACTAATATAACCGAGTAATGTAGGCACGCAATCTTTCACGCCTTGTAAAAAACTGTCATTGGAAGAGCTTGTTGTGTCATCATGTTGAAGCTCTGTTGTACTTGTCATAAATAGGTCATCCTTTCTTGATAATTTCCATGTATACTATTGATGGAATTGTTTGATAGTTCTTGATGTTTATTAAAGTATACATATGTCTGATAAAATAAACAATAGAAATTGGTGAGTAAAGATGGAACAAATGAGTCGAAATTTAGCATTTCAATTAAAGAAAATTAGACAGCAACGTCATTTAAGTCTCGATGATGTGGCCAAAGCGACAGGTGTCAGTAAAGCACAGCTTGCACAAATCGAAAAAGGAGAGGCCAATCCGACTGTTTCAACAATTTGGAAAATTGCAGCGGGTATGCGTATGTCATTCTCTTCATTATTACAGCCGCCAACTGCCCATTACATGCGTTATAGCAGTAAAGATGTACCACATGTCGATGAGGATGAGGGACGCTATCGTGTTTACTCCATTATTCCGTATAATCCAGAGCGAGGCTGGGAGTTTTATAAGGTTGAAATGGAGCCAGGGGCAGTTAGTAGGAGTGAAGCCCATACAGAAGGGGTAGAGGAAACTGTAATGGTTATTAAAGGACAAGCAGTTATTTCTGCTGGAGACATGCATGAATTACTAGATGAAGGGGATACACTAGTATTCTCAGGGCATCAACCCCATGAATATCGCAATACTTCAGAAGGGTTAACAATTTTTCATTTAATTTTACAGTATAAATAGAGGTGTCGATATTGAATGAATGGTTTACTGTAGAAAATATTGAACAGGTTGCGGCACAGTATCGAACGTTCGGCCCAATCATTGGTTTACTGCTCCCGTTTTTAGAGGCGTTTTTACCATTCCTACCATTAGTCGTATTCGTTGTGGCGAATGCCAGTGCATTCGGCTTATGGCTAGGATTTCTATTATCTTGGCTAGGCTCTGTAGCTGGCTCCTATGCGGTTTTCTTACTTGTGCGTCATTTTGGCAAACATCCAAGACTACAATTTTTAACAGGTAGTAAAAAAGTACAGAAGCTTATTAAATGGGTGGATATGAATGGCATTAGCCCTCTTTTTGTCCTCCTCTGCTTCCCTTTTACACCATCTGTGATTGTCAATATTGTAGCGGGATTGTCACATATCCATAAAAAATTTTACTTAATCGTTTTACTTGCAGGAAAGTTTGTCATGATTTTAGGTATGAGTGTATTGGGCTATGATTTAAAATCGCTCTTGACTAGCCCAGTGAGATTGATAATTGCAGCTGTGGCCATTGTTATTTTATGGTGGGTTGGGAAGTTGATAGAGAAGCGTTTGAATGCCCGTGTAGAAAGAGATTTAAAGCAAGCGCGAAATTTGACGAAAAAGCAGGACCACCATGCCAGTTAGTAAAAATTTGTAGCCTCTTTCATTATGTGAAGAGGCTGCTTTTTTGTGTAATAAATTATCCTTTTTATAGGTAGGTGAAGGTTGATAGATAGTATTTACTAGTTTTTTTCGATAGAATTTAAGATAGATGATTTATGTTGTTTTTAGTAGGCTGGGAAAACTGCTCCACCATAGATGAGAAGCGATCAATAGTCTGGAGAAGCCGCTCCAAAATAGATGAGAAGTAATCAATTCAGTGAAAGAATCGCTCAAATAAAAGTACAAATTTTTATTTCATTAAAAGAGAGACACCCGCAACAGCAAGTTAATGAGGAGGGGGAAAGTAAATGACATTGCGTATTGTTTCAGGACGTTCGGGAACAGGAAAATCCGCATTTATTCATCAGGAAATTGTTGAGCAATTAAAGACAGATCCATTGGGACATCCAATTTTCATTATAGTGCCTGACCAAATGTCTTATTCTACGGAATATGAGCTGACAAATAAGCATGGTTTACAAGGCTTGATTCGAGCACAGGTGATGACGTTTAAACGTTTAGCATGGTTGGTTTTACAGGAAACAGGAGGTATTGCTCGTAAAGAAGTGAATGGCTATGGCTATCGAATGCTTATACGTAAACTTTTGGAGGAACAAAAAAGCGAGTTTTCCTTATTTCGACAAGCAGCAGGAAAACGTGGCTTTACGGAGGAAATTGAAACCCTTTTAAGAGAATTTAGTCGCTATAGCGTCAATAGCTCAGTCTTGGCAGAGGTAACGGAATCGTTAAAGGCAATAGATGCACCTAATACATTGCAGGCGAAAGCGAATGATTTACATGTCGTTTTGCAGGCATTGGAGGAACGACTTGGTACGACCTATGTTGACAGCGAGGGCTATTATCCGATTTTAACGGAGCAACTGAAGTATGCAGAAACGATGAAGCAAGCGACCATCTATATTGATGGTTTCACCGCTTTCACTGTGCGAGAGTTAGAACTGGTTCGTGAATTGTTAAAGGTAACGAAGCAAGTAACTGTCGTCCTTCCATTTGATCATATGGATGAAGCCTTTGATGAACAAGCTTTATTCCATGAAGCAGCGTTAACGAATCAACGTCTTCATGATATAGCAAAAGAAGAGGGCATTGATGTTGAATTACCATTACATTTTTATAAGACTCAAAGATTTCATTCTAAAGATTTACAGCATGTGGAGGCAAAGTTTGCTGTTTTGGAGCCCCAAACGATAAAAACTTCAGGAGATGTAACCGTGCTTGAAGCATCAAATCGTCGAGCAGAGATACATGCGATTGCCCGGGAAATAACAAAACTGACAAGAGAAGACGGTTTTCGCTATCAGGATATCGTACTTTTGTATAGACAAGCAGATCTCTACGATCCACTTATTACAAGTATTTTCCAACAATATGAAATTCCTATTTTTACAAATACAAAAAAGACAATGCTACATCATCCATTAATAGAGCTAAGTCGTTCAGCCTTGGAGGTTATGACCTCGAATTGGAAATATGAGCCAGTTTTTCGTAGTGTCAAAACCGATTTGTTTTTCCCATTACAAGCGGAGCTAACAATTTGGCGTGAGCGAGCAGATCGATTAGAAAATTATTGCTTGGCACAAGGCATCTATGGTGAACGATGGTTTGAGGAGGCACGTTGGTTTTATAAAAAATATCGAGGTCTAGAATTCCATTCGCGTGTACAAACAGATGAGGAGCGTGCAATGCAGGCAGAAATCGAGGCCATTCGAGATGAAATTCGCCAACCTCTAAAACTTTTACAAGACAAGCTTGATAGCGCCAAAAATGGCAGAGATATTGCGACTGCTTTATTTGAATTTATAGAGTCATTACAGGTATATGATAAACTGCAAGCCATGAAAGATCGTGAGCTAGAGCGAGGTGACGCATTAGCTGCAAGTGAACATGAACAAGCTTGGAATGAATGGATTGCTGTTCTTGACCAATTCGTTTATATGTTTGGAGAGCAGGAGATGTCTGTAGAGCAAGCAGCCAAAATTCTTGATGAAGGCTTTGATACATTAGAATTTTCAAGAATTCCGCCAACCCTTGATGAAGTAATGGTGGCTACTGTTGATTTAGCTCGTTTATCCAATATCAAAGTCGCTTTTGTAATAGGAATGAATGATGGTGTTTATCCAACTCGGATGGAGTATGAGGGCTTGTTGTCAGATATCGAACGTGAATGGTTTAGTCAAATTGGCTATGAGCTTGCTCCTACCTCTACTAATCGTTTATTACAGGAAAATTTCTTGTTCTATCGCGCTATTACAACGCCATCTAACAAATTGTATATGACCTATCCTACGGCGGATGAGGAAGGCAAGGCACTTCTAGCCTCACTTTATATTAAGAAAATAATAGGAAATGACAAAAAGGCTGGCTTATTAAGTGGTGTTTCGATAGAACGAGTGGTAGTCGATCCGATTGAATTACTAGATGGGGATGTTTTATCATATTTACGCCATCCAAGGACTGCATTGGCACATCTAATGGTACAGCTACGTCAAGCTGAACATAGCCGTGAACTAGCTCCAGAATGGCTAGCTTTACAAAGATTTTATAAACAAGATCCGTATTGGGCACTCATTTTCGACCGCGTACTTTATCCAATTACCCATAAAAATGAGGCTGAGCCACTTGAAACCTATATTACACAGGAATTATATGGTCAGAAGCTAACATCCAGTGTGTCGCGAATTGAGAAATACTTCAGATGTCCTTTTTCTCATTTCACTACGTATGGCCTACGTCTTGAAGAACGAGCTGAGTATCGGCTAGAAACGTTTGCAATGGGTGACTTATTCCATGAGGCATTAAAGTGGATTACAGAGGAAACACATCGTCAGCAATTATCTTGGATTCGTTTAACAACAAAGCAAATTAAACAATTAGCACGTCAAGCAGTAGAACAAATTGTTCCAGTTTTTTCCCATCAAATCCTATTATCCAGTGCCCGCTATCGCTATATTCAGCGTAAGCTAATTCGAATTGTTGAGCGTACAATGACAGCACTGACACAGCATGCAAATGTATCACACTTCAAACCAATTGCAATTGAGGCGTCGTTTGGTCCTGGACAACATGAACAGCTACCACCATTAGAGATTGATTTGACTGGTGGTAAGAAAATGTTTATGCGTGGACGTATTGATAGAGTGGATAGTGCAACGATAGATGACCGCTCTTATTTGCGGATTGTCGACTATAAATCCTCAGCTCGTGACCTTGATTTAAATGAGGTTTATTACGGATTATCCTTACAGGTCCTAACATATTTAGATGTGGCAATGGAAAATAGTTCTTACTGGCTCTCAGGTGAAGCAGAGCCAGCAGGGGTACTGTATGTCCATGTCCATAATCCGATGCTGAAGCTGGATAAAGATTTGACGGACAGTGAAATAGAAGAGGATCGTTTAAAGCAGTATAAAATGAAAGGTTTGCTATCTGAAAATGCTGAAGCGATTTTATCGATGGACGAGCAATTGGAAGAAAGTAGCGGACATTCAAAAATCATTCCTGTCTATATGAAAAAAGATGGGACACCGTCTGAGTCACAATCGCGTATAGTTCCTGTCAATGATATGAAAAAGTTGCAGCATTTTGTTCGTCGTAAACATCAGGAGGCAGGGAATGGTATCTTATCTGGTGATACGGCCATTAGCCCCTATAAATTAAAAGCTAAAACGGCATGTGATTATTGTCAATTTGCTGCGGTTTGCCAATTTGATCCATCAGATGGTAAACAAAGCTATCGTCAATTAATGCAAGCAAAGCCGAATGATATTGTCGATAAAATTCGGAAGGAGATAAAATAGCATGGTACAAACAATTCCTGTTAAGCCAGTAGATGTCACATGGACAGACGATCAGTGGAAGGCCATTTATGCTAGCGGTCAAGATACGCTTGTTTCGGCTGCAGCAGGGTCTGGGAAAACAGCGGTTCTGATCAATCGTATGATTGAAAAAGTCATTGCTACTGAAAACCCGATCAATGTAGATGAACTATTGGTAGTGACCTTTACAAATGCCTCAGCCGCTGAAATGCGCCATCGTATGTCTGAGGCATTAGAAAAGGCGATAGCAGAAAATCCAACATCTAATCATTTAAGACGGCAGCTAAGTCTTGTGAATAAAGCACAAATTTCTACGCTACATTCATTCTGTTTAGCAATTGTGAAGCAATATGCCTACTTACTTGATATAGACCCAGGCTTCCGTATTGCCAATGAAGCAGAAATAGCATTATTGCGAGATGATGTTTTAGCAGAAGTTTTAGAAGATGCCTACGATGCGGAGAATGAGGCTCACGTACAAGCCATCTATCGTCTTGTCGATAGCTTTACCTCAGATCGTGATGATCAAGCCATCGAAACGCTGATTAGTAAACTTTATGATACGTCTCGTGTCCATGCTGAGCCTCAAAAATGGCTTTGGAGCCTGCCGAAAGCTTATGAATTAGCTGAGGAAGTGACAATCGATGATTTAGAGCTATCTCAATACGTCAAATTAACCGTACGTCATAGTCTGGAAGAGGCGTTTATGTTAATTTCTGAAATGCGCACAATTACATTACAGCCAGATGGACCTGCACCCTATGCAGAAACGGCAGAGGTAGATTTTGCTATGATTCAGGAAGGGATACGCATTAGTCAAAGTGGGACATGGCAGGAGCTATTTGATTATTTTGCAACGGTTAAATGGTCTACCTTAAAGCGGGTATCGAAGGATGCACTAGTTAATGTAGAGCTACAGGAGCTCGCGAAGAAAAAACGAGAAGCAGCCAAAAAAATGATGAATAAAATCAAGGAGACATATTTTGTTCGTACGCCTGCACGGCTACTTGAGGAAATAAGGTTAATGGCACCGACCATTACTACGCTAGTTGAATTGACCACTACATTTAGTGAACAATTTCGACTAGCCAAGTTAGAACGGGGAATCATTGACTTTTCAGATTTAGAGCATTATGCACTTCAAATTTTAACGGTAGAGATAGATGGTGCACTTCATCCATCACCGGTTGCACTAGATATGAAAAAGCGATTTAAAGAAGTACTTGTGGATGAATATCAGGATACCAATATGCTACAGGAAACCATCTTACAGCTTGTCAAAACGGGTGAAGAACAAGATGGCAACCTTTTTATGGTTGGGGATGTTAAACAAAGTATATACCGTTTCCGATTAGCTGAGCCAAAGCTTTTTATGAGAAAATATAATGAATACTTGGAGTCACCTGATGTAACGGGGATGCGAATTGATTTAAACGCTAACTTCCGAAGTCGAAAAGAAGTATTAAATGCTACAAACTATGTTTTTGCACAAATTATGGGTGAGCGTGTCGGTGAGATTTCGTATAATGACAATGCGTCACTAAAGCCTGCTGCGCCCTATGATGATAAAGAAATACCTGTTGAGCTGGTCGTATTGCATCCACCACAGGAAGAGGAAACACCAGAAGAACTGGAAGAACTAAGCAATGAGGCAACGGAGCTAGAGGAATTAAAAAAATCACAGTACGAGGCACGATTTATTATCGATCGTATACGTCAAATGATGGAAGATGGAACAACCGTATACGATACGAAAACAAAAACAGAGCGACCATTAAAGTATAGTGATATTGTGATTTTAATGCGCTCGATGACATGGTCAACAGACTTAGTAGAGGAATTTAAGCTGGCAGGGATTCCACTCTATGCAGAATCATCTAAAGGTTATTTTGACGCACTCGAAGTAATGATTATGTTAAATGTCCTGAAGGTAGTCGATAATCCCTATCAGGATATCCCCTTAGCCTCTGTACTGCGCGCACCGTTTGTTGGTTTAACGGAAAATGAGCTGGCGAAAATTCGTTTAGCCGATCAAAAGGTACCTTTTTATGATGCTTTACGACAATTTATTCGTAGTGAAGGACATGGTGTGCAAACCACTACATTTGAGAAGTTGCAACGCTTTATGCTAGCCTTTGAAAATTGGCGTGATTTAGCACGTCGTGGATCATTATCAGATTTAATTTGGAAAATTTATTTAGATACACATTATTATGAAATGGTTGGGGCAATGCCGAATGGCAAACAGCGTCAAGCAAATCTACGCGTATTACATGATCGTGCATTAATGTATGAAAAAACGGCATTTCGTGGGCTATTCCGTTTTTTACGCTTTATTGATCGTATGCGTACGCGTGGCGATGATTTAGGTACGGCCAAATCAATTGGCGAAAAGGATGATGTAGTACGTCTGGTGACAATACACTCTTCCAAGGGGTTAGAATATCCAGTCGTCTTTGTGGCAGGAATGGGACGTCCGTTTAATAAAATGGATTTTCATCAACCCTATTTGTTTGATCAAGATTTTGGACTAGCTGTTAAGGCCATTGATCCCGAAAATCGTATCACCTATACATCGTTACCGTTTTTAGCATTGAAGGAGAAAAAAGAACTGGAGATGCGTGCAGAAGAAATGCGTGTCTTATATGTTGCGATGACTCGTGCGAAGGAGCGTTTGATTTTAGTAGGCTCAGTGAAGAACTGGGAGAAAACACGCGACAACTGGCAGGACGCACAAAGTTTACCAATGGATGCACCGCTTCAAGAATATTTACGTGCAAGAGCTAACAGCTATTTGGACTGGGTTGGCCCAGCAGTAGCAAGACATGCAGATTTTGCAGTAGTAGCAAGCACATCTTATAAAGAAGTGGAGGATCAATCACATTGGTGGGTTCAAGCCATCGATACAAAGCATTATTCATATGAGATAGAGGCGATGGGCGATGAAGTACAGCAAGTGCTTGCGATGCAAGAGGATGAGGACTTGCTGGCTGAAATCACTACCCGCTTTCAAGCGCAGTATGTCTATCAAAAATCTACAAGAAAGCGCTCCAAAACATCTGTTAGTGAAATAAAGCGATTAGAAAATTTACAGCGCCAGGAGGAACCTGAATTTTATTTTGCCTCTCCTATCAAGCAAAAGGCTTCGTCCATTGCACCTCGACCCGCTTTTTTACAGGAGCAACAGCTAACTGGTGCTGAAATTGGTACAGCTGTACACACAGTGATGCAGCATGTTCCTCAATATGGCTTTAGTCATATCGATGCTGTAAGGGACTTTGTGGAGGATTTAGTGGCAAGACAGCTTTTAACAGAGGCGGAGGGCAAAGTAGTTCCGCAAGCGAAAATTTATCGTTTTTTTGAGACAGAAATAGGGCAACGCTTTCAACGCGCAAGGCAGATACGTAGAGAAATGCCGTTTACAATTAGTAGAATCGATGAAGATGGTGATGCTCAAATTGTGCAAGGGATCATTGACTGCCTATTTGAGGATGAATACGGTAATTGGGTCTTGTTGGATTATAAAACGGATCGTATACAATCTCATTTTGCGCAGGAGCCAGCCTTGTCAAAGGAAATACTAGGTCGTTATGCCGTACAGCTTCGTGTTTATAGCGAAGCCATTGAATCCATCTTACACATCAAGGTGAACGATAAAGTATTATTTTTATTCGATAATGAACAGACCATACACGCATAAAGAACTTGTTACGGGCAAAGTGGGGCAAAGTTTTTTCTTGCCCTGCTTTCACCATAGCTGCTAGTCAAGAGGAGGCTATTTTGTGGAGTTAAAACCAACAATGTTGCAGGAACGAATAGCAACATTAGATATTTTACGAGGTATTAGTTTAGTAGGTATCTTACTTGTAAATATGTATACCTTTTATTTGCCAATGCCGCATATTGATTTGGCATCATGGTTTACAACCCCATCAGATATTGTTTGGCAGAAAAATATAGATATTTATGTGCAAGGCAGCTTTTACCCGCTTTTTGCCATGCTATTTGGTTATGGGCTAGCCATGCAGTGGCAAAAGGCTCAAAGTCGTCAACAAAACTTTTATACGCTGGGGCTTCGTAGACTGTCCATCCTGTTTGCTTTTGGTTTTATCCATGCTGTGCTAATTTGGTGGGGCGACATATTAATGATGTATGCATTTTGTGGCGTTTTCTTAGTGCTTTTACTACGATTGAGTCCCATCTGGCTATTAGCGAGTGCTTTGATTATTAATGGCTTGATGCAAGCTTTTATGCTCTTTGTAGTAGGGATTGTAAATTTTAATACAAAAGTAGATGATTACTTAGATATCGTTTCAGTAGAGAAGGCCATCACAGCTTATGGGACAGGAAACTGGGTAGATGCCTTTTTGCAACGCTTAACAGATTTATCGACGCAGGCAGGCATCGAGATGTGGTTTGTCGCACTGTTCACGATTTTACCGTATATGTTAATAGGTGCCGCTGCCTCTAAATGGCGTTTAGTAGAACGGGCTAAAGAATTGAAGTGGCTCTGGCTGACGTTTGCAATTGCTGGATTGGTCATCGGTATTGGTATAAAAAGCTTATCTATTATGTTTACAAGAACATATTTACTAGATTATTTAAAGGTATACATAGGGGGCCCAGTTCTATCGGTGGGCTATATTGGGGTCATTGTGTTACTTTGCTTAGTGCCAATAATGCTAAAACTACTTAGTCCTTTTGCTAAAATCGGACGCATGTCATTAACGATGTATATTCTTCAATCTATTATAGGTACTTGTTTATTCTACCAATTTGGCTTTGGCTGGTATGGTAAAGTAAGTGTAGAAACAGGGGTATTAATTGCTGTCGGCATTATTGTTGTGCAAATGATCATAGCAGAAATCTGGTTATCTAAGTGGAAACAAGGACCGTTAGAAACAATATGGCGTAAATTAACATATAAGCAAAAAGTAGAAGTGCGTTAATATATTCCTCTTCACATGCATATTTTATGAAGATATAACAACTTATAAAAATGTTGTCGCAAAAATGAGGTAATTTCTATCATATTGTTGTATTATGTAGAAAAAAGAAGGAGCTCTTTCAATCATGAAAATTTTATCATTCAAATTAGGTGGACATGTAAGCTTTGGACCAAAAGTAAAAAAAGAAGAAGCGGTATGGGATGTACTCGCTATTCAAAGTGAACTTCAAGTTCTCCCTTCTTTTTCAAGTTCAATCGTGGATGGCATTGCTTTAGGCTTTGATTTTGTGGAACAGATTCGTAAATTAGTAGAAGCAGCGGAAAAATCAGATAATGCTAATAGTTTTAAACGTGAATTTACAGAGATCGAATGGCTTTCACCAATTCCACGTACACCTAAAAATATTATGTGTATTGGTAAAAACTATGATGAACATGCAAAGGAAATGGGTGCAGAGGCAGCACCAACGGATTTAATGGTATTCACAAAATCACCAACTGCAATTGCTGCAGATGGACAAACAATTTCCATTCATGCAGATCTTTCTTCAAAAATGGATTATGAAGGTGAGCTAGCTATCGTTATTGGTAAACGTGGCAAAAACATTCCTAAAAACTTAGCGTTTGATTATGTATTTGGTTATACAATTGCCAATGATGTAACAGCTCGTGATTTACAAGAGAAACATAAACAATTCTTCTTGGGTAAAAGCTTGGATGGTACTTGCCCTCTTGGACCATACCTTGTGACAAAGGATGAGATCCCAAATCCACAAGACTTAACAGTAGTGACAAAGGTCAATGATGAAGTACGTCAAAATGGCTCTACGAAAGATATGATGTTCTCTGTTGAAACGTTAGTATCCATCCTATCTCAGCATGTAACATTAGAGCCAGGAGATGTGATTTTAACAGGTACGCCAGCTGGTGTTGGCAAAGGGATGAACCCGCCGCAATTCTTAAAAGCTGGAGATACAGTAAAAGTATCTATTCAAGGAATTGGTACTTTAGTCAACCATTTTGAATAATGATGATATCAATCCGCGTGAGTCTATACTCCGCGGATTTTTTACTGCTTTAAGGCATAGTAACAGAAGTAAAAACTATGAGATGCAAGGATTCCAAGTTTTAAATGATGTAAATTGTGTGAACACTATTGTAATATTTGAAACCCTTTCCATCGCATGGTAGGATAGAGTTTGATAGAAAAAGAATGAGGGGGACAATCATGAGTTTTTTAACTAGCCAAACGCATTTGCATATTACTACGTGGGTAGTAGGTATTGTCATCTTTTTAATTGCGGCACTAATGGGCAAGCAATCAAAAGGCTTACATATGACATTACGTCTGTTTTATGTACTAATAATCATCACAGGTGGGGCATTATTTATCGAGGCAATGGACTATGGTAAAGGTATGCTTTACGGATTTAAGTTCTTAGGTGGCATACTTGTAATTGGCATGATGGAAATGGTCTTAGTGCGTCAAAAGAAAAATAAACCAACAGCTATGTTTTGGATTTTATTTGCAGTATTCCTATTAATCACTTTGTTCCTAGGATTTAAACTGCCAATGGGTCAAGATTTCTTAGCATAATGATTTAAAAGTCGTGAAGTAGTTGCTTCACGGCTTTTATTTTGTAAACGAAAACGGAAGACGGAATTGACACCTTTTTGTCGTAATTCATTTCGCTTTTACGCAAAATCTTTGGAAAAGATAGCGACGTGACAGAGTTATTTGGTAAAATGACGTTGATTGGTTTGAAAGAGAGGGAATAACAGTGAAATTTAAGAAGTGGATAAGTGCGACGGCTGCATCACTTTTATTAGCAACTTCATTAGTAAGTACTATACCAGTAGCACATGCGGATGAATCAGCGACTAGAACAATAGCAGAAGAAAGCATCTATGATTTACTCGTTGACCGTTTCTTTAATGGCTCGGGCACAAACGATTTTGATACAAATACGCAGGACCCTTCGAAATTTGCGGGGGGCGATTTTACAGGTTTACAGGATAAACTGAAATTTATCGGTGAGATGGGCTATACAATTGTTTCCATTGGGCCTATTTTTTCTACAGAGAAGTATGATGGATCAATGCCCACAAGTTATACTACAATAGAACGTCATTTTGGAACAACGGAAGAATTCCAAAGTACTGTAGAGGCCTACAAAGCGAAAAATATGTCCATTATGGTGGATTTTCCACTTACAAATGTGAGTCCAAATCATGAGTGGGCAAAGGATGCATCGAAAGCGGATTGGATTGTATCTACCAATAATGAACAAGTACAGTGGGATTTATCGAATAAGGATGTGCAAGAAGCACTTATTCAAGCAGTAACTGAATTTGTTTCTACATATGACATCGGTGGCATTCGTTTAACAAATATCACAGGGGCTGATACAGCGTTTATCAATGCAGTAATAGCTGCATTAAAAGAGACAAAAACATCACTTTATGTGATAGCAAATGAAGAAAGCGATGCTGACTTTGATGCAACTTTCTCACCTGTAACGGCAGATATCTATCGTAATATATTTAAAAACGTGGATATGGATTCTTCTAAATTAATGGAACCCTTCACAGGAGAAAAACCGACACAAATTATGGTGGATTCACTTGAAACCCATCGTTTTACATTTGACTCTGCTAATGAAAATATGTTCCCACCTACCCGCTTAAAAATGGCGATGGGTGCTTTATTTATGCTACCAGGAATTCCTGTCGTACAATACGGGACAGAAATTGCTATGAATGGGGAAGCAAAACCAGATACACACCAGCTTTATAACTTTAAAACAGACGAGGAACTGATAGATTATATTAAAAATGTTCAATCTTTACGTAATCAATCAGCTACTTTACGTAATGGTGATTTTGAAGTCATTACAAATGAAAATGGCCTTCTTGTCTTTACACGTTCTTCTGACGAAGAAAAGTGGGTAATCATGGTTAATAATACTGGTAAAACACAACGCGTCGACTTAACACCGGAACAACTTGGTGAAGGGAAAATGCTGAACGGTATTTTACATGAGGAAAAAGTTCGCTTAAATGAAAAAGAAGTCTATCCTGTTATTTTAGACAGAGAAATGGTTGAAATTTATCAAGTTCGCAATGATGAAGGCTTAAACACTCCTTATATGGTGGCTCTTGGCTTAGTATGGGTGATCTTTATTGGCTTTGTTGTCATCATCATTAAACGAGGGAAAGTTCGTCGTCAGGAGCAAGACGTCCAATAATAATAACACGACAAAAAAGCATGCCAGGAACCATCCTAGCATGCTTTTTATTAGCCTTCAAAGCTTTTATTTGTGAAGAAAATTGCAATAGTCCCAGGTCCGACATGTGAGCCGATCGCGGAACCTATCATGGTAATTTGCACAGCTTGAGGTGAAAAACGCTCCTGAATAGAGGCTTTTGCTTCATTCGCAAAGGCAGCGTCGTCACTATGGCTAATACCTACGATTTTATTTGTAAAGCTGCCACCACGCTCCTGCATTAAATCTAACATACGATTAAGTGCTTTTTTTCGACCGCGTGACTTTTCAATCGGTACAAGTTTGCCATCTTCTACATTTAAAATAGGCTTAATACTAAGAAGGCCACCTAAAAATGCACTAGCTTTTGATACACGACCACCTTTTGCAAGGTAATCTAAGTCTTCTACTGTAAATAAATGCTCGACCTGAGGTGCAAGGGTATTTATTTTAGAGGCCATGTCTTCTAAGGATACTCCTATATTTCGCAGTCGTACAGCTTCTTCCACGACAAGGCCATGTCCTAGTGATGCGCATTTAGAGTCGATAATGACTAGTTTTAAGGAAGGATACTGCTCAAGTACCTGATTGCGAATCATTTGAGCGGTACTATATGTGCCTGATAATTCTGATGAAAAAGCGATATAAATACCTTCTTCATCATTTTTGGCTAGCTCCTCAAAATGCTTCAAAAAGAGCTCAGGTGACACTTGTGATGTTTTTGGCTGAGCACCTTGGCGTATTGCATCATAGATCTCTTTGGAATCAATTGAAATCACATCTTCATATTCTTTGTTGTTCAATTGCACTCGTAAAGGGAGTAGCACGACATCTTTTTCTTCATAGTAAGATTTTGGTAGATCACATCCACTATCCGTAAAAATCTTCATTCTCTTGTCCCCCTAATTTCAACTTACTTTTAAAGCTTTTTAACTTTATTCAGTAGATACTCACTTTAGATAAATGGAAGGGGTACCACTGAATAAAGTTAAACTGGTAAAAATGGAATGTTAACTTGAACTTACTACTTAACTATGATAATTTCAAGCGTTCAATGAGTATTTTTGCAATTCCATCATCATTATTCGTTGTCGTAATTTCATTGGCAATGTTTTTAAGACTTGAAATACCGTTCCCCATCGCTACACCAAGTCCAGCATATTCGATCATTTCTAAATCATTGTCTTCATCACCAAATGCGATGATGCGCTCACGAGGAATACCTAAATCTTTTGCGACATGTGCAATACCCACAGCTTTATTTAAGCCGCGACGCACAATTTCAATAATATGAAGTGGCGCGCCCCAGCGACGATGCTCGATGACTTCAGCATGCACTGCCTGTAAATGATCACGTATAATAACCGAATTGGCTTCATTTGCCTGAATCAGCAAACTTGTAGGATTTTCCAAGAGGTGTGTGTATAAATCGCCAAGTGTAATTTTTGGGTTACCCATATTAAAGATATTTAAGATACGATCGTCCTCTGTGTGAACATAAACTTCATCTTTTACCTCAGCGATAATATTTTCGTATTCATAACTGTTAATAGAATCAACGACATCATGTACGACACTTAAATCAATTGGTGTGTGCATATGTTGCCAAGAGACATTTTTAGGATGATGCACATATGCGCCATTAAAATTAACAATGGGTGTAGTGAGCCCAAGTTCTTGATAATAAATAGTACTTGCTCGGTAAGGACGTCCTGTCGCAATCATCACTTGATGCCCTTGTTCCTTAGCCTGCAATAATGTTTTTTTCGTTTTTGCAGAAATTTGCTGTTGATCTGTTAATAAAGTTCCATCTAAGTCTAATACGATTAAATGCGGTTTCATAGCTCGTTGCCCCTTTCCTATAGTTTGAATAGTATCTCTTTGTCTTACATTCGTCAAAATTTTGTCACAGTGAAAAAAGTTTGCTAACATAAAGATGAGAGAATAGTTGGGAGTGACAATAATGTTTGTAGAAAAAGAAGTGTGGGGAAATATTCCTTTATTACATATACATACAGACAATATGAATGAAGAAACCCCGGTAGTCATTTTTTTGCATGGCTTTATGAGTGCAAAAGAACATAACTTACACTATGCATACCAATTGGTGCATAAAGGGGTGCGTGTCCTATTGCCAGATGCAAAATTTCATGGTGAGCGTAGCGAAGGCCTAACAGAAATGCAAATGAATTTAAATTTTTGGGACATTGTTTTAAATTCTATTCATGAAGTACAACAATTATATGATGTATTAAAGAATAAAAATTTATTAGCTAGTCATAAAATTGGCATAGGAGGCACTTCAATGGGTGGCATCGTGACATCAGGCTGTCTGAAACTTTATGATTGGATACAAACAGCTGCAATATGCATGGGTGCACCTGGTTTTATAAAATTGGGTGAATACCAATTGCAACAATTTGCTAAAAGCGGAGTTAACTGGCCGATGTCAGAGGAAGACGTAGAAAAAATTAATGAAGCCCTTGCTAAATATGATGTCAGTTTAACACCAGAAAAATTCGCGGGTCGCCCTGTATTCTTTTGGCATGGAGAATTAGATAAAACAGTTCCTTTTCACGAAACGTATAAATTTTATGAAACATTACGGGAATACTATGAAGCAAACCCTGAATATTTAAAGTTCATGGTTAACAAAAGGGCTGGACATGCTGTACCACGTGACGGTATGCTAGCAGCTACAGCATGGCTTGCACAGCATTTGGCATAACAGGGTGCATCTGCTATGATAAGGTTAACACTATGATGGAAGGAGAAATACGAATGGATCAGGATATGAAAGATAGCATGTTAGGTGCTTTAGAAAACGTAATTGATCCTGAGCTTGGCATTGATATTGTCAACTTAGGTTTAGTATATGATGTGGAATTAGATGATGAAGGTGTTGCAACTGTTACGATGACACTAACATCTATGGGCTGCCCACTTGGTCCAGTCATTGTGGATCAAGTGAATACGGCGTTAGGTGAACTTCCAGAAGTGAAAAGTACAAATGTTAATATTGTATGGAATCCACCTTGGTCGAAAGATAAAATGTCACGCTATGCCAAAATGGCATTGGGCGTACGTTAAAATGGATTATTTAAAACCCTGCTTATTTTTCAATAAGCAGGGTTTTTGCTTGTAACGAAACTAATCGATACGGCATATTTGTAATGGACAATTTTCACAGGCAATTTCATTTTTTAAAAATTGTAAATCATGAATGGTAATAAATCCTTTATCAAAAGTGATAATCTCATGTTTTTTTAAATCATTCAGCATACGATTAATCATTTCCCGACTTGTCGCACACAGATTTGCAATTTCTGTATTTGTTAGCTGAAAATCAATAAAAATCGAGTCATTTTCTACAGGTTTACCATACGTATTGGACAGCCGAATGAGCGTTGAAAATAGAGCACCTTTTTTACCGTTTAACACTAAATCGCGCAAACGACTCTGATGCTTTAAGTTTTCTGTTTGTAGCCACTTCATGTATTCCACCATAACTGTCGGCTGCTCTTCTAGTAAATGCTCCAAAGATTTACGACTCAAAACATACAACGTAGAGGGTTCTAAAACTTTGGCAGTCATTGAATTATAGACGAGATTACAAAATAACGAACCTTCTCCTATTATGCTGTCAGGGCCACAAATACGAATGGTTAATTCCTTACCCGTCTCGGATTCTTGGCTAATCGAAATAACACCTGATTGGATGTAATAAATTTCTTTTGCCCGTTCACCCTCTAGAAAAATTTTATTTCCTTTATTCACTTTGATAAAAACACCGTGGTTTTGAAAAAGTTCTTTAATTTTTTCAAACATATTATCCATTAAAACCATATCTCCAACACATCGCTTTCTTTTTGTAATAAATGGCGATTATTACAAAAGGATAGTGGATTTCGATACTAAAACATAGAAACATACCATTATTATAACGTAAACTTCCATAATAAGTGAAAAAATTTTAGGACGATTTCTTTGCTAAGCATTGTCGAGTGATGTAAAATAAAGTTAGTCAAAAAAGGTCAAACTTTTTTAATGAATAAGAATGGGTATATAAATAATGAGAAATATGAAAAAAAGGAGTGCTAGCTATGCAATTTCAACAAACAGACAATAAAAAACCATTAGAACAATTTGGGCGCAATTTAATTGAAGAAGTAAAAAACGGCAAGATGGATCCTGTTATCGGGCGTGATGAAGAAATTCGAAATGTAATTCGTATTCTAACACGTAAAACGAAAAATAATCCTGTATTAATCGGTGAACCAGGAGTTGGTAAAACGGCAATTGTGGAAGGTTTAGCACAGCGTATTGTTAAAGGTGATGTACCAGAAGGCTTGAAAGAATGTGTGCTATATGAACTGGATATGAGTGCGTTAATCGCTGGTGCAAGTTATCGTGGACAATTTGAAGAACGCTTAAAAGGTGTGCTAAAAGAAGTAAAAGAATCAGAAGGACAAATCATTCTATTTATTGATGAAATTCATACGATCGTAGGTGCAGGAAAAACAGATGGCGCTATGGATGCAGGAAATATGCTAAAACCTATGCTAGCACGTGGTGAATTACACTGTATTGGTGCTACTACCTTAGACGAATATCGTATGTACATTGAAAAGGATCCTGCCTTAGAACGTCGATTCCAGCAAGTACTAGTGCGTGAGCCATCTATAGAGGATACGGTATCCATTTTACGTGGTTTAAAGGAACGCTTTGAATTACATCACGCAGTACGTATTCATGACAGAGCAATTGTTGCGGCAGCAGAACTATCCAATCGCTATATTACAGAACGATTTTTACCTGATAAGGCCATTGATTTAATTGATGAGGCTTGTGCAATGATTCGTACAGAAATTGATTCAATGCCACAGGAATTAGACGCAGTCACACGTCGTATTATGCAGCTTGAAATTGAGGAACAGGCATTGCGTAAGGAAAAGGACGAGGCAAGTAAAAAACGTCTGGAGCAATTACGCGAAGAATTAACAAAGTTAAAAGAGTCATCTAAGGGCATGCGACAACAATGGGAAGCAGAAAAAGAAAAACTACACGATATTCAGAAAAAACGTGAAACATTGGATAAATATCGTCGTGATCTAGATGAGGCAGAAAGTAAATATGATTTAAATAAAGCTGCTGAATTACGTCATGGTAAAATTCCGACACTTGAAAAAGACATTCAGGTACTTGAAAAGGAATTAGAGAACGGTGCAGAATCTCGTATTTTACGTGAAGAGGTAACAGCAGATGAAATCGCAGCAATTGTTTCACGTTGGACAGGAATCCCTGTAACAAAATTAGTAGAGGGTGAGCGTGAAAAATTATTACGTTTAAAGGATACATTACATGAACGTGTGGTTGGACAAGATACAGCAGTTCAATTAGTGACAGAAGCGGTATGGCGTGCACGTGCAGGTATCAAAGATCCACACCGACCTATTGGTAGCTTTTTATTTTTAGGTCCAACTGGTGTAGGTAAAACAGAACTTGCCAAGGCACTTGCTGCACAGTTATTTGATTCAGAAGATCACTTTATTCGGATTGATATGAGTGAATACATGGAGAAACATAGTGTGTCTCGACTTGTTGGGGCTCCTCCAGGCTATGTGGGCTATGAGGAAGGTGGACAACTAACGGAAGCAGTTCGCCGAAATCCTTATTCTGTGGTGCTTCTAGACGAGATTGAAAAAGCTCATCCTGATGTGGCGAACATTTTATTGCAAATTTTAGATGATGGGCGCATTACAGATAGTCAGGGACGAATGGTGAATTTTACAAATACAGTAGTCATTTTAACTTCGAATATCGGATCAAGTTATTTAATGGAGGCAAAGGAAAATGATGCGGCTGTGGAGGACTTAGTCATGTCAGCCCTACGACAACATTTTAAACCTGAGCTATTAAACAGAATGGATGATATCATCTTCTTCCATGCATTATCTACTAAACATTTTACTGCGATTGCCTGGAAGTATGTGGAGCAATTGATTAAACGTGTCGCAGAGCAAGAAATTACTTTATCTGTGGAGCAAGAAGTCATTGATTGGGTAGTAGAGCAAGGTGCAGATGCCCAATTTGGAGCAAGACCACTAAAACGCTTTGTACAGCGACATATCGAAACAGCCGTTGCTAAAGAACTATTACGCGGAGAAGTTTTACCGGGGGAGACGTTGCATGTGAAAATGCATGAGGGTCAATGTGTTGTGGAAAAATAACAGAAAAAACCTGTTCGGCATGAAGCTGAACAGGTTTTTTCTAGCTGAATTAATGATGGTCTGCAGCTTCTGGTGTAGGGTCGTTTGGAATGATTGCTCCAATAATAAAGATAAGGATGGAGAATACAACAGAAACGATTGCCCCAGTTTTGAAATCAAATGGTACACCAAGTACAGAGCTGACTACGTAGTTTAACATAGAAACTAGTAGGAATGACCATATGAACGTTACGATATATTGCATTAATTTCACCTCAACCGAACTTTTTTCATCATAAGGTTTTACTCATATTCATTATCATATCATAACATAAATCAAAAAAAAATGAACCATTTATGTGAAACATGGCGATTTTGTCACAACAAATATGAGATTTAGTATTTTATGTTTAGTAATGTAAAGTATTTAGGAACAGCTCTGAAATAGGGGAATGTGCTCCTAAGCGGGTGAAAAGTGCTCCAAAAGGGAAGAACACCGCTCATACATGATGCAAGGTGCTTTGAAAAATAATGAACAAGCTCAACAAAGTACGATAGATAAAGCTCTAAACAGAATAACCTCATTCCATAAAATTCTTCACTTCTTTATTCAAAGAACACTACCCTCAGCCGCATAAATTTTAAATCATCTTGCGTCATTCCTTTTATATGCGTTATAATTATGACCAGTTACTAATAATTGATAGTAAGAAAGCTGAGGGGTTGCTATATGAACGCTGGTATTATAGGAATAGGCAAATATGTTCCTGAGAAGGTCGTTACAAATTTTGATTTGGAAAAAATCATGGATACTTCTGATGAATGGATTCGTACTCGAACAGGCATTGAAGAACGTCATTTTGCGGCAGATGATCAGGAAACTTCAGATTTGGCAGTAGCTGCTGCAAAAGAAGCTATTGCAAATGCGGGTATTACGCCTGAGGAAATTGGTTTAATTCTTGTAGCAACTGTCACACAGGATCAAACTTTTCCAAGTGTAGCTTGTATGATTCAGGAACAAATCGGAGCAGTAAATGCTGCAGCAATGGATCAAGCAGCAGCATGTGCAGGATTTATATATAGTTTAGTGACAGCAAAGCACTTTGTTGAGGCAAATGCTTATAAATATGTCTTAGTAGTAGGTGTTGAAAAGCTGTCGAAAGTCGTTGATTGGGAAGATCGCAATACAGCTGTATTATTTGGCGATGGTGCCAGTGCAGCTATCATTGGGCAAGTCTCTGAAGGTAGAGGTATTCTATCCTTTGAACTTGGTGCAGATGGTACAGGCGGAAAGAATCTTTATTTAACGAAGCAAGATACAATTGCGATGAATGGTCGTGAAGTGTTTAAATTTGCTGTTCGACAAATGGGTGAATCGGCTGTTAATGTATTAGAGAAAGCGGGTTTAACAAAAGAAGACGTTGATTTCCTAGTGCCACATCAGGCAAATATACGTATTATGGAATCTGCACGTGAGCGTTTAGAGCTACCACCAGAAAAAATGTCAAAAACGATTCATAAATACGGAAATACTTCAGCAGCATCTATTGGTATTTCCTTGGTAGATGAGCTCGAAGCAGGTAAGATTAAAGAGGATGATTTATTAGTCCTTGTAGGTTTTGGTGGCGGCTTAACATGGGGTGCCGTAGCCATGAGATGGGGAAAATAAGTAGGAAAAATGCTTGAGGGGAGTAAGACAATGAGTAAAAGACGAGTAGTAATTACAGGAATTGGCGCAGTTACACCACTAGGAAATAGCATCGAAGAAACATGGGCAAACATTAAAGCTGGTAAATCTGGCATTGGTGAGCTGACACGTTTAAATAAAGATCTTTTTGCCGCAAAAATCGCCGCAGAAGTAAAGGACTTTGATATTGAAAAATACATTGATCGTAAAGAAGCACGTAAAATGGATCGCTTCACACAATACGCATTAGCGGCTTCTATTATGGCAATGGAAGATGCACAGCTATCAATTGATGAAGAGCTAGCTCCACGTGCAGGTGTATGGATTGGTTCTGGTATCGGTGGAATGGAAACATATGAACAACAATTTTTAACATTCCAAGAGCGTGGCGCAAGACGTGTTAGTCCTTTCTTTATCCCAATGATGATTCCTGATATGGCATCGGGCCAAGTCTCTATTCACTTTGGTGCAAAGGGGATTAATTCTTGTTCTGTAACGGCATGTGCTTCAGGCACAAACTCTATTGGTGATGCCTTTAAAGTAATTGAGCGTGGAGATGCTGATGTTATGATTTCTGGTGGTGCTGAATCACCAATCGTAACAATGGCGGTTGCAGGTTTTTGTGCCAATACAGCACTATCATTAAATCAAGATCCACAAGCAGCATGTCGCCCATTCGATAAAAACCGAGATGGCTTTATTATCGGAGAAGGAGCGGGTATTGTCATTTTAGAAGAATATGAACATGCAAAAGCTCGTGGTGCCAAAATCTATGCTGAAGTTTTAGGTTATGGTGCAACTGGGGATGCGCATCACATTACGGCTCCAGCTCCAGAGGGTGAAGGTGCAGCACGTGCGATGACGCAAGCATTAACAGATGGTGGCGTAGAGCCATCACAAGTTGATTATATTAATGCCCATGGTACAAGTACGCCATATAACGATTTATTCGAAACACAAGCTGTGAAAACTGCTTTTGGTGATCATGCGTATAACCTTGCAATGAGCTCAACAAAATCTATGACGGGTCACTTATTAGGAGCAGCAGGTGGTGTGGAAGCTATTTTCACAGCATTAGCCCTTAAAGAAGGAATTTTACCACCTACAATCAATTTAAAAGATCCTGATCCTGAATGTGATTTAGATTATGTTCCAAACGAAGCAAGAGAAGCAAATATTCAATATGCAATGAGTAATTCTCTTGGTTTTGGTGGTCATAATGCAAGTCTCCTATTCAAAAAATATGAAGCATAATAGATAAACATAAAAAAACGTCAGCCAAATTTAAATGGCTGACGTCTTTTTTTATAGTTTTGTGAATAAATGATAAGTAAGAAGAAATAGAAAGGATGCCATTACTATGTTTCGTCTCTTTTTATTTTTAGTAAGTTATGGCTTAATGATCCTCTCTGTAGGGAATCTCATATTGTATTTAAATTACCGCACACTAGGTTATTCATGGAAGGTTGTTTTCAAATTTATTTTTCAAACAACAGAATTTTATATGGCGGTAGGAGCCTGTATCATCATCTGCGCAGTTGTGCTTGATTTGGGCTTTGATCGATCCTCAGACAAGCCGTAAGTTTAGCGACGTGCGCGACCAAGACCCATAGCATCTTCCATACGTTTTAATGTAGCACTAGCAATCGCATTCGCCTTTTCAGCACCTTCATCTAGAATGACATCTAATTCTGATGATTCTACTAGATGATAGAATTTCTCTTGAATAGGTGTTAGGTGTTCAATTACTGCTGTTGCTACACCCTGCTTGAATCCACCATAACCAATTCCCTCATATTTTTTGACTAAATCTTCAACGGCTACCCCTGAAATAGCTGATTCGATTGTCAATAAATTTGAAACACCTGGTTTATTTTCCACATCAAATGCAACGATGCCGTCAGAGTCAGTTACAGCTGATTTAATTTTTTTCTCAATGTCTTTCGCAGTATCTAATAAGCGAATTGTCGCTTTCGTATTTGGATCTGATTTACTCATTTTCTTTGTTGGCTCTTGTAAGGATTTAATGCGTGCGCCAGCTTTAGGTAATTGAATTTCAGGAATTGTTAAAACATCGCCAAAGCGTTTGTTAAAGCGTTCTGCAAGGTCACGAGTTAGCTCAATATGCTGCTTCTGATCATCGCCGACAGGGACAATATTTGTGTTATAAAGTAGAATGTCTGCAGCCATTAGCGGTGGATATGTTAAAAGAGCAGCAGATACGCTTTCCTTACCATGTGATTTATCTTTGAATTGTGTCATACGTTCTAGCTCACCGATAGACGCAACACATTGTAACATCCATCCTGCCTGAGCATGCGCTGGCACCTCTGATTGAATAAATAATGTCGATTTTTTAGGGTCAATGCCAGTAGCAATGTAGGTAGCAGCAAGCTTACGAATACTTTCTCGTAATTCTTTAGGATCTTGTGCAACAGTGATGGCATGTTGATCAACGATACAATAAATAGCGTTTCCTTCATCTTGTAGTGCCGGGAACTGCTTGAATGCTCCTAAATAGTTCCCTAATGTTACGATACCTGTAGGCTGTACGCCAGAAAAAATAGTTGTCATAAAAAATTCCTCCTCGAATTCAATTGCTGTAACTTATGTCACAGTGTTGTCTTCACCTTTCAACTTGGTAATGAAGACAAAAAAACATCATGCGTCCTCATTAGATTTTTTCTAATGAAGGGACGAATGATGTTTGAATCCGCGGTACCACCCAGCTTGCCTAAAAAGGCCACTCAGCTTCGTAACGTGAAGGGACGAGCTTTGCTAATAGCTTCAAGTAGCGTTCACAAAGCTAACTCGGAAGTCCATTCCACATGCATCCACGATCTGTTTACAGCAACCACAGACTCTCTATACGTGAATTAGCATATGTACTACTCTTCGTCAGCGTTTTTCTCAATTTAAATTGTTCAAATTGATTTGATTGCAAAGAATTATATTATAAAGATTCCTTTGTGTAAAGTCAGACTTTTGACGGTGTTTTTTTTCTAGAAAAAATTATATGCTTTTTTTATTATGTAATTTTGTTATAAATTTATAATTTTTTATTAAAAAATTGTTTAGATGTACACGTGGGATTGACAATTTTCTCGATTATTTTTCTTAAATGAGAACAACTGAGATATCTGTTTAGATGTTTAAAATGCTTTAAAAATGGGAATGGTAGTAGTAGCACATAAGTTTGAAGAAAATACATCATATTTGAAAGCTGTATGAATAGACAGAATATTTATGGATAGGTTCAGATTTTTTTTATTGGAACTATATTCAAATACAGCTGAGTACTGTATAATGGTACTGTGTATTTTACATTACATTAATTCTAATTTAACACATTGGTTCTGGTTTATAGATAATGATTTTTAAATGAAAGGATGTGTCAGAATGATCGTAACCCTATTTACATCACCAAGTTGTACCTCTTGTCGTAAAGCAAAAGCTTGGTTAGAGGAGCACGAAATTCCATATACAGAACGTAATATATTTTCTGAACCGCTTAGCATAAGTGAAATAAAAAAAATTTTACGAATGACAGAAGATGGAACTGATGAAATCATTTCCACTCGTTCTAAAATATTCCAAAAATTAAATGTGGACGTTGAAAGCTTACCATTACAACGTTTATATGAATTAATTCAGGAATATCCTGGCTTACTACGTAGACCAATCATTTTAGATGAAAAACGTCTGCAGGTTGGCTACAATGAAGATGAAATTCGTCGTTTCTTACCTCGAAAAGTTCGAGCATATCAATTACAAGAAGCGCAACGAATGGTGAATTAAACCTTTCTATTCTGAATAATATATGTAATAGATGTTACAGATGTGGAATACATGTTGTGACATCTTTTTTTATGTTTTACTTCTGTAAAACCTTCTATATGAAGTATAATAATTAATAGGGAAAAGTCATATATTTCCGTAAAAGTATGTTAAACTTGATTTAAGTTAAATAGTTTACTACAATTTCAATAATTCAAATATCTTCTGTGAAACGGTGTATATCCTTTTCATTTTATGACAGAACAGCATACAATAGAGTTAGAGACAACTGTGAACACAAAAATTCATGTTTACGGTTACTCGATGGTTTTACTGTAGTGTGGTCAAAGGTTGAAAAACAAATGCAGTATGAAGGTTAAAAACAAAGAATAAAAGCATACTAATGAAACAAACTGTTTTTCGACATATGACAGTGAAGGGAGATGAGGTCTAGTGGACATCGAACGTGTAAATGAAAATACACTCAAGCTCTTTATTACGTACAATGATATAGAGGATCGCGGCTATAGTCGTGAAGAAATTTGGTACAATCGAGCAAAGGGTGAACAACTTTTTTGGGATATGATTGATGAAGTAAACACGGAGGATTATTTTGATGTAGAGGGTCCGATTTGGATTCATATCAATGCATCTGAAGTAGGCTTAGAAATCATTGTCACACGTGCACATATTTTAAAAGACGGTGAAACATTAGATGGTCATTCGAATTTTGATGAACACAAAGATATGTTTGCACCATTCGATGAAGTTGGAGAGGATCTTCTTAGCCAACTAACTCAATTTGGTGACATGGATGAGTCAGAATTATTTATGGATACAGACATTTATGTTTATAAATTTAAAGATATTGATGAGTTAATCCCTGTCGCAAAACGAATGACAGACGAATTAGTGGATTCCTCATTATTCAAATATGAAAATTGGTACTATCTAGTTGTTGATTTCGGAAACGCAGATGAGGATTTAAATCGTCATGATAGAAATGCAGTTATCAAGGAATTTTTAACACCATCCAATTTTACAATTCATCGTCTAGAGGAGTACGGTGAAAAGATTATGGAATTCAATTGCTTTGAAACAGTTCGAAAATACTTTGCATAGGCAATGAAATACTAATTATTTTAGACTGTAGTGAAACTCGTAAATGAATCGAGTTTCGCTACAGTCCTTTTTTATGTTTTCAGCATCAAAGAGCTTGAATAAGAGCGCATTTTTAAAATTTCAAGAAAAAGGTGCTTTATTTTTGTTAGTGAAAATCCATTCTATTATAGTTGGCTAAAAAGGAGCTGATACTATGCTGATTGCCTATAACAATCAACAGCAACTATTTCTCCCATATCAATATACGAGGAAAGCTTTACAGCGATATAGGCGGCAAATGAAATTTTATTGCCCTCAATGTTTAGAACAAGTTCAATTGAAAATAGGTAACTATAATATTCCCCACTTTGCTCACTTCACAAAAAATCAATGTTCACAGCTGTTCGCAGAAGGTGAATCTAAAATACATTTACAAGGTAAAGTGCAATTATATGAGTGGCTCCAAAAGCATGGACATCAGGTGAAACTAGAACCATATTTAAAGGAGGTTTCTCAGCGCCCAGATTTGCTTGTTACACTCGATAAGGAGCAGTTTGCAGTTGAATTTCAATGTAGTACTATCTCTCATGAAAAATGGCATCAACGAACAATGGGCTATGAAAGAAACGATATACAAGCAATTTGGCTTTTTCAAACTCCACAAGGCAAAGAAGCTGTCAACGGCATCAGAAAAATTAGAATCTCTCCACTCTTGCAAAAGGCGTTTATAACGACAACGGATTTACCATATTTATTGACGTACAACCCGGTGACAGCCCAGTTTGTTTATTGGACGAATCTTCTTCATGTTCATGGGCATACTTTCATAGGTAAAGTACAGAAAATTTCGGTCGATCTACAACATTTCCCTTTTTATAGACCTCAACGTATTACCCCAGAAGAATTTCAACGCTATTGGCAGCTCTATAAACAGACTTGTAGGCAATTTGCGCATAGTCGTCTTTTACATAGCAAGAAGGGGGCACAAGATCCATTTTTACGTAATTGCTATGAATTAAATCTTTCTCTTACTGCTCTGCCACCATACATTGGTATTCCAGTGAAAGAAGGAGCAGCTATCCCTTTGTTTACGAGCGAGTGGCAAATAATGCTGTTTTATTTTAGTAAACAATTAGGACGTCTTCCATTTGAATTAACAAAGGGGCAGATGGAAAACTTTTTATGTAAGCATCAGCTGGAAGTAACCGAACAAGCACTCAGGGCTATTCAAAATTATGGGTATCTTCTTAAGCGTATATATCATGAGGATGGTTTACTAGATAATTGTGAGCAAGTCTATGTACATTTATTTGCAATTGCCACAATATACTGAGAAAATATGAGAGTAAAAGGAAAAAAGCACATATAAAGGGGGCTGGCATATATGGCTAGTAACAGTAATCAGGTTTTGGTTCGAAAAGAAGTACCAGAAGAATTAACATGGCGCTTAGAAGACATCTTTGCAACAGATGCAGCTTGGGAAGAGGAATTGAAGGAGGTTGCAGAGCTTGCTAAACAAGCACCTAGCTATGCAGGTACTTTAAATAATGGGGCAGAGGCATTATTAGCAGCTTTACAGTATCATGATCATATATATGAACGTGCAATGAAGCTCTACACATATGCTCATATGCGCTATGATCAAGATACTACAAATAGCTTTTATCAAGATATGAACAGCCGTATTCAAACATTGGCAACGAGTATCTCAGCTGGCCTTTCCTATTTAACGCCAGAAATTCTGTCATTAAGTGAAGAAACGATTGAACGCTACTTAACAGAAAACCAACACCTAGAACTATATAAGCAATCTTTAAAAGAAATTACAATGGCACGTCCACATGTATTACCAGCCGAACAGGAGGCATTGCTAGCGCAAATGTCTGAGGTGACAGGTACAGCTTCGAATACATTCAGCATGTTAAACAATGCCGATATGGTATTCCCTCATGTGAAAAATGAAGAGGGAGAAGAAGTACAACTTACGCATGGTAATTATATCAAGTTTTTAGAGAGCAAGGATCGCTCTGTACGTGAAGGCGCATTTAAGGCTATGTACGAAACATACGGCAAGTTTAAAAATACGTTCTCGTCTACGCTAACTGGTAATGTAAAGAAGCATAATGTAAGTGCTCGAATTCGTCATTATGAATCTGCACGCCACGCTGCCATGTCTAATAACTTCATTCCTGAAAATGTCTATGATCAGCTGGTGGAAACAATTCATAAGCATTTACCAGCTATGCAACGTTATATTTCGTTGCGTAAGAAATTATTGGGTGTAGACGAATTGCATATGTGGGATTTATTTGCGCCACTAGTTAAAGAGGTGGAAATGAAGGTCTCTTATGATGAAGCGAAAGATATTTTAGTAAAGGCTTTAGCTCCATTAGGGGAGGAATATCAAAGCATCGTTCAAAATGGACTGGATAACCGCTGGGTCGATGTTTTAGAGAATAAAGGGAAGCGTAGTGGAGCCTATTCTTCAGGCGCCTATGGTACGAATCCGTATATTTTAATGAATTGGCAGGATAATGTGAACAATCTATTTACATTAGCACATGAATTTGGCCATAGTGTTCATAGTTATTATTCACGCAACAACCAGCCATTTGTTTATGGAGACTACTCTATTTTTGTGGCAGAGGTCGCTTCTACTTGCAATGAAGAGTTATTAAATGACTATTTACTGAAAACAATTGATGATCCACAACAAAAAATATACTTATTAAACCATTGGCTAGATGGCTTCAGAAGTACGGTATTCAGACAAACAATGTTTGCAGAGTTCGAACACCTTATTCATCAGATGGATAAGAACGGTGAATCCTTGACAGCAGATCGTTTAACAGAAGTTTACTATGAATTAAACAAAAAGTACTTCGGTGATGATATGGTGGTAGATGAGGAAATAGGCTTAGAATGGGCTCGTATTCCACACTTCTACTATAATTACTATGTTTATCAGTATGCGACTGGTAAATCAGCCGCTACAGCGTTGAGTAAACAAATTTTAGAGGAGGGTGCACCAGCTGTAGAACGTTATATTAATAACTTCTTAAAAGCGGGATGCTCTGATTTCCCTATTGAGGTATTAAAGGCAGCAGGCGTTGATATGAACGTAGCTAAGCCAATTGAAGATGCATGTAAAGTATTTGAAGAACGTTTAAATGAATTAGAAAAATTATTGTTAAATAACTAATTAATTGGGCTATAGGAATGTTCCTATAGCCCAATTATTTTTATTAACAGCATAAATTAAAAGGAAAGAATAATGTTTTTTTTTGATTTCTAAATAGTTTAAAAGTGTGCATCTTGGAAAAATACTGTTTGTAATCGCTTTCTATTTGACAAATTTGTGAATCTAGTATTGGTTTCATTGCTAAATATATTATTCCATGATAGAGTAATTCTTGTGAAATAAATCACAAAACAAACATACACCCCTTTGTTTGAACGTGAACATTTCTCCCATCCCCTTTGTGAAAAAGAAGCGTCTCTATCGGTCGAGGATAGAGGCGCTTCTTTGTATTTTGCGTTATCTTGAAAAAGGGACTCCATCATGATGATTGGAGTCCCTATTGTTTATTTTATTATTTAAGACGCCATAACGTAGCGTGAGTAGTCTGGATTCGTTCGATCTTTTGTTGCAGCATGCGTTTCTTTAGTTCACGCTCTGCTGCTTGCTCTGTTAATGAATAGATAAAAGCTATTTCATTTGTAGAAAGAGTATGGAATTTAGAAAATAAGTCCTCTATTGATGGTAAAGGCTGACGGACAAGCTGTTCGTTCAGCATTTCTTGTAAAATATGTTCATAAACTTCATAGGAATAGCTACCACTAACTTTTAGTCCCTCATCTTCAATACATTCATTGAAAAATACGATACTTGGTACTTCATCTACTTCCATTTCGCGTTTAATATATAAATCGCATTGGAAAGCACGTGCTGCCTCTTTTGAACCAAAGTCAACAGTAAACTCATTCATATCGAGTTGAACATCCTCAGCTATTTTTAAAAGCGTTGCATAGGAGTTTACATCTTGATGACTTAATAATACGTATTCTTGTAGTTTCGACAAATAACGCGCACCTGCACGTTTCCCCTGTAATTCAGCTGCTTTAATAGCGATAGAAGGTAAAACAGGGTGATTAATATCAAGTTCGATGCCTGAAATACAGCCTTTGACACGTTTACTTAAGCAATTTAAAGAAGTAAGTTCTGTACTTAAAACAAAGCGCCATGTAAAGTAATGGTTGTATTCAAGCTGTAATTTACGAAGAGTTGCTTGCATACTGAAAGCTTCAGGGCAAAGTGGATCTACGAAAATATACAATTCAATTGGCTTGTTTGCAGTAGAAATCGTTGGCGTTGGCTCTTGCAACATTTGAATATTATTCACGTAACAATTCCCCCTCATCGTCATTTGGCGTATTAACCATGTGATGAGCTGTTAATACTAAACGTTGATAATAAGTTTCACGGAACTTCCCTTCCAAACCTACCTCATCCATTGCTTCTGACATACACTCTAGCCAAGCTTGAGCGCGGTCAGGTGTAATAGGAAAATTCATGTGACGTGCACGCATCATCGGATGACCATGCTCCTCAGTAAAAAGATTTGGCCCTCCTAAATACTGTGTTTGAAATTGAATTTGTTTACGGGCTGTTTCTGTTAAATCTTTTGGAAAGATTGGAATAAGATCAGGATGCTGAGCAACTCTTTTATAGAACGCATGAATGAGTTCTGACAGTTTTTCAGCTCCCAGCTCCTCATAAGGAACAGTGTATTTTCGACTCATAAGTTATATGCTCCTTTAATTCTTTATATCGTAAAGTACCATATTGTATACTTCATCCTCATCAAATTGTGAAATTCTTGTGACTACCTTCATTCTATCAACGTCTTTTCGTTAACACAAACAAAGAGCTCTTTCGAATTGCTGTTCGCTACAAAAGCACAAATTTCACCACTATGGGTGAAATTTGTTGGAAATGACATAGATAACAGGAAAGATGCGATTACACTGTAAAGTAATTCATCACTTTTTTGACATAATTCTGTGTTTCTTTGAAAGGAGGGATTCCTCCATATTTCGTAACACGAGATGCGCCAGCATTATAAGCTGCTAATGCTAGTGAAGGGTCATTATTAAACTTATCTAGCATTTGACGCAAATATTTTGCACCAGCCATAATATTCTGCTCTGGATCAAAAGCGTTAGTCACACCCAAATATTGTGCTGTTTTGGGCATGAGTTGCATTAAACCTTGCGCACCCGCATGGCTTACTACAGTTGGATTAAAATTAGATTCTTGTTTAATAACCGCTGCAATAAGCTTCGCGGGTATCTGATAAGTAGCGGCTGCTTTTTCAATAATGGCAGTATACTCATTTGATCCTGCTAGTGAATTAGCATATGCTGTAGAGCCTATTACATCGTCTGAAACATAGGAATCAAGTTTGTTATTAGCATATGTGTTTGCTAAAGCTTGTTTGACTGATTCAGGTATAAACACAGCATTAGACCCTTTGTAAAGTAATGATTCTAATGGACTTTGCTCCAAAGTAGCTAATTCTTTGACGAAATTTGAATTATTTGCTGTTCCTGTAGCAAGCAAGCTTGATAATTTAGCATTACTTGCTGTCGAAGTTTCTCCTAATAATTCGTTAATCATATCAGAAAAAATAGACTCATTGTCCGTGGGTGAACTTTCGCTTGATCCAAGTGTTTGCAGAGCCCGAATTTCTAGTAAAGATTTGAATGATTGAATATCCAAGGAGTCAGACACCTTCCTTTTTTCTACTTTTATAAATTTTGTGCTTTTAGTGCCTTCATAAAACGAGCAATTTTTTTATCAGTTGGTTGCTTATCAATACCATATTTTTGTAAAAATTCGTCGAAAATTATATTTCCTTTTATTGCATCTTTTGCTTCATATTCTACCTCATAATCGTCACGCTGCAAATAGAAAGAATGATCAAAAACGAGAAGTCCCTCTTTGTAAGGAATTTCGACACGATCTGTAGTGAGAGAACCAAATACATGCAATTGTTCTAAAGGAATGTGATGAAGAGCTAATCTTTTAGCTACCTCTTGAGCATAAAATCCTTTGCCATCTAACATTTGTTGCGCCTCTATTGCTGTTATTTCATCCGTCGTTTCAAGGTGAGCATGCTCGGCGTTTTTTTCTTTGAGCGTACATTCGAAATAATCACCAATTTGTCTAATACGAAGACCACTTTGTAGGTTGCGAATTGCTTGATTAGGTGTGTCAAAATAATGATTTGTTTGACGATGAATAGCATTTTGGCTAATGTGGAACTCTTGTAATAATTGCTCGTATTGTTGTTTTGTTAATAGATTTTTAAATTCAATTTCAATTTCTTGTGTCATTTATAGTCACCTATTTATTTTTTATTTTTCATCCGTTGTTTCGCTCGAATTAATATTTACACACTGCAACTATTTACCCTGTGTGCTAAAATAAGAGGAAGAGTACAACGAAAAGGGGAACCGCATGTGCGTAAAATTTATACAATAGATACATCGAATTTTGAACAAGATCAACTTCATTTTAGTTTAAACGACAATGAAGTAAATTTACAGTTAAAACCTGCTGGACAACTCATTGCAGATTCAGATGATTTTGCATTCATTTATTTACTTGATGCAGGTGAAGACTATCATTACTTGCGTTTTCCACCGAGTAGTTGGGAAAATCTTGTACATATTTTACAAAAAGGGAAAAATCCATTGCTACGAATAGGTGAAGAAGTGATTGAGCTGACAAATTTCTACGAGGAATTGGAAATGCTCGTGTATAATATTGAAGGAAATTACAATTATGGGGCAGAATTTGTCCAGGCAGTGGAACAACACTTCAAGGCTATTCTTGCTGAATAGAAAGACAAAACGAACAGATGGTGGTGTTCGATACCGATTGTCGGGAGGTTTTTACAATGGGACAATGGGAAATTTTTTTAAGTCCTTATAAACAAGCAGTAGACGAATTAAAAGTAAAATTAAAGGGCATGCGTTCGCAATTTGGTATTGTTAATGCCAATTCGCCAATTGAATTTGTTACAGGACGTGTCAAGCCTTTAGCAAGTATATATGACAAAACGTTAGAAAAAGGACTAGCTTTTGAGCCTTCTAAACAACTTGGTGATGAACTTGGTGATATTGCTGGCCTTCGGATTATGTGTCAATTTGTTGATGATATTTCAACGGTAACTGAGCTAATTCGTCAGCGAAAAGATATGCGTGTAGTGGAAGAACGCGATTATATTACACATAATAAGCCTAGTGGTTATCGCTCCTACCATATGATAGTGGAGTATCCTGTTGAAACAATACAAGGAAAAAAAGTAGTATTAGCGGAAATACAAATCCGTACACTAGCCATGAATTTCTGGGCTTCAATAGAGCATTCTTTAAATTATAAATATAAGGGCATGTTCCCAGAAGAGATTAAGAATCGCTTGCAAAGTGCTGCCGAGGCAGCATTTCGGTTGGATGAGGAAATGTCATCCATTCGTAGTGAAATTCAAGAGGCACAGGCCTACTTTAGCGAATATAAAGAAGCATCGAATCCTAATTTACTAACGGAGAAGGAGCGTGACGCACAATGAAATTTTCGATTCAATCACGTAGAGATGCACAATCCAACGAGCTGATGGAACTTGCTAAAACCTATTTACAGGATTTTGGCTTGACCTATGATGAAGAGACGCCAGAAATTGTTGTTTCGATTGGAGGAGATGGCACACTATTGCATGCCTTTCATCGATACTCCCATTTATTAGATCAGGTAGCCTTCGTTGGTATCCATACAGGGCATTTAGGATTTTATGCGGATTGGAAACCATCTGAATTAGAAAAATTAGTTTTGTCCATTGCTAAGAAGGATTTTAATGTTGTGGAATATCCACTGCTGGAAGTAAGGGTAGAGCATCATAATGCCGAATCAAATACGTATCTTGCTTTAAACGAAGCAACCGTCAAATCGCCAGATGTTACACTTGTGATGGATGTAGAGTTAAATGGCAATCAATTTGAGCGTTTCCGTGGTGATGGTCTTTGTGTATCCACTCCCTCGGGTAGTACGGCTTATAATAAAGCTCTAGGTGGAGCCATCATACATCCTACACTAGCGGCACTCCAAGTCACTGAAATTGCCTCAATTAATAACCGCGTTTTCAGGACAGTAGGATCGCCATTAATCTTACCAGCACACCATCATTGTGTATTGCGTCCTGTAAATGAACAAAATTTTAATATGACTGTTGATCACTTGCAAATTACTCAAGGTGATGTCAAAGCCATAGCGTTTAATGTAGCAAATGAAAGAGTACGTTTTGCCCGTTTCCGACCATTCCCATTTTGGGAGCGAGTGCATGAATCATTTGTTGCAAATGAATAACGTGGATACAAGATTTACATTACAATTTGAGGCAAAGAAAAATGGCCAATTATTACGAGAGGCTCTTCAAGAGTGGCGTATTTCTAAGCGAGCTCTAACAGCTATTAAGTTTGATGGTGGCATGTTGACTGTGAATGATGTCGAACGTAATGTGAGACATATCCTGCAAGTTGGAGATTGTGTGAAAGTAACGTTTCCTCCTGAAGAAAAAAGTGAAGGGCTTGCTATCGAGTATGGAGATTTGTCCATTGTATACGAAGATGATGCCATCATAGTGCTCAACAAACCAGCTCATCAAAGTACGATACCCTCACGAGAGCATCCAACCAACAGCATTGCAAATTTAGTTTGTGGCTATTTTCAGCAACAAGGATTGGCCTCTACGGCTCATATTGTTACAAGGCTAGACCGAGATACATCAGGTTTACTATGCATAGCTAAGCATGCTCATATTCATCATTTAACAGGGCTTGCTCAGCGTAAGAGAGAGATTTCAAGACAATATGAAGCCATTGTACATGGACATATCGAACAAAACTTTCAATCGATTATAGCTCCGATTGGTCGTAAAGAAGCTAGTATTATTGAAAGAGAAGTACGAGAAGATGGACAATATGCACATACGGATGTAAAGGTTCTGAAGCGTTTTTCACTGGGTGCTGAACCAATGACACATGTACGACTTCAATTGCATACAGGGCGTACACATCAAATTCGCGTGCACATGTCACATCTTGGACACCCACTTGTGGGGGATGACCTTTATGGTGGTAGTCGTCTTCAGATTGATCGACAAGCATTACATTGTGTATCTTTAAGTATGGAGCATCCTTTAACAAGTGTGCCATTACACTTTACAAGTATGCTAAATGAAGACATGCAAAGATTACTGAAGGAATCTTCAGCATAAATTTTTGATAAAAGGAGGTGTTCGCGCAAACGAGCATCTCCTTATCGTTTTTTGAATTAGGTTAAACTGCGTATTTCTTCACGAGGGAGATTCTTAATATCACAGGTTGTATGGTAGGTGAAAATTGGATGTATTGTTTATCTGCGCGTCAACAACAACTATCTTGGAGTTTGGCTAGAGAAGTAGATTATTTTTTACACCTTATTCATAACAAAGTGACAAAGGTAAGGTATAGTAAAATAGAATCGTCATGATTTTAGGCGTAATATTGAATTTTATAAAAATCTGCCCAATTGCTCATAAATATAACTTAAAAAAGAGTTTGCAGAAAAGGTACATTACACTCTATTATATAGAAGGTAGATTTACGGCAGCATTGCCCGTAAAATGATTGAAAGCTCGGAAGGAGGGGACAAGCATGATAGAGGAAAGAAATGAAAAGGATGATGTGCAATTTGATGAGGCACATCTACGAGAAATGCTGGAAGCACATAATATTGACGCATTCCGTGATGAGTTTTTAGAACTTCATCCATATGATCAGGCAACGTTTTATGAAAAGGTGGAACCTGATATAAGGAAAATCATCTATTCGTTCTTGTCTCCGACAGAAATGGCTGATATTTTTGAGGCAATCGATATTGAAGATGATGAGTATAAAGCATATCTTGCTGAAATGGATCCATCATACGGTGCAGAAATGCTATCTCATATGTATGCGGATGATGCGGCAGATGTCTTAAATGAACTGGATACAGCACAGCGCGAAAGCTATTTAGAAATGATGGATGAAGAAGCGGCAGAAGATATTAATGAGCTACTAAGCTACGATGAATATACTGCTGGCTCTATCATGACCACTGAATATGTCGCTATACCAGAAAATTCAACAGTTCGTTCAGCTATGGCTATTTTGCGTAAAGAGGCACCAGATGCAGAGACCGTTTATTATATTTTTGTTGTGGATGAAGAACATCGTCTAACGGGTGTTATATCGTTACGTGACTTAATCATTGCTGACGAGGATACACTTATTCGGTCAATTATGAATGAACGTGTCGTAATGGTACATGTAGGCGATGACCAAGAAGAAGTCGCGCAAATTATGAAGGATTATAATTTTTTAGCGACACCTGTTATTGATGATAAAGGAGAATTACTTGGTATTATCACGGTTGACGATATTATTGATGTTATTGATGAAGAGGCTTCTGAGGATTACTCTAAATTAGCTGGTATTTCGGATATGGATAAATTTGATGTAACACCATTCCAAGCAGCTAAAAAACGTTTGCCATGGCTAGTAGTTCTACTGTTTCTAGGTATGTTAACAGCTAACCTAATGGGGCAATTTGAGGATACTTTAGATAAGGTTGCCTTACTAGCGGTCTTTATTCCATTAATTTCAGGAACTTCAGGTAATAGTGGAACACAGGCATTGGCCGTGGCCATTCGAGGGATTGCAACAGGTGATGTAGAAGAACATAGTAAATTGAAGTTACTATTACGTGAAGCAGGTACTGGCTTAATGTCAGGCATTGTTTGTGGATTAATTGTTATTGGGATCGTTTATTTTTGGAAACATGAACTTGTCCTAGGTATGTTAGTAGGGGCAGCGCTTTGTGGTTCTATTTTAGTGGCAACATTAGCTGGTTCATTTATTCCATTGTTAATGCATCGACTAAAAATTGACCCTGCTGTTGCATCAGGACCCTTTATTACTACATTAAATGATATTACAAGTATTTTAATTTATTTGGGCTTAGCGACAGTTTTCTTAAGCCAAATAGGCTAAGAACCAATTTGCTTACTTTCGCATATTGTATGGAAAAAAGGGAAGTGAGTAAAGTGGATCAAGAACCACGCTTGTTTATAAAATCACCATCATATTTTTTAAATATTTCTAAGGTGTTACATGAACTTGATTTGGATGAAAGTACATCTGTCTATGTAAAGGACACTATGTTCGATGAGCAAATAGTTGAAGAAAAAAATGAGACAGTGGATGAAGTACAAATAGATCCTTATTTACTGAAACAGCTCCAGTTTTTAGAAAAACCATTTCGTCAGAGAGCCTATCAGCCATTATTAGTTTGTTTAAAGGATGGTAGAAAATTAACTGGGACAGCTTCAGATGTACAGAATGATTCTTTAATGCTCACATCATTAGAATTAAAAATACAGGAAATCATTCATTTTGAAGATATACAGCAAATACTTTGGCGAGGAAGAAAATTGCCAACTTTATAAAAAAAGTGTACAGCAGAGGATGCTGTACACTTTTTTTATGTGTGTGTGTCAAAGGTGAAAGAATTAGTCACAAATCCCTAAGTCAACATCAGCGATACATTGTACAGCGCAGAAGCAAGATAAATCCACAGTAATACAGCTATCTGTTGAGCTCCAGTCATCTACTTTACAGATTTTCTTCATGTTGATACAACAACCATCTTTGCTTAGTAAGTCTACTGTACTTTCACTAGAGTCAAATGTACATAATGGCTCTAAAACACGTAAAGTAGCACAGCATTCATCAAACATATCTTCTACGCGGAAGAATACGGATGTACAAATACAAGGATCTGCTGTTGGAGAGTTAAAGAATGCTTTGAAAGGAGTACCATCTTTTGTAATTAACATGAAAACACGTGTATCTGCTTGTGAGCGTGCAGGACTAACAATCCCGCCTAGTGGCTCTAAGAAACAGTTTGCTGTACATGGAGAACACTCATCTCGCACCGCTTGATTTTGAATATCTAAAATAGCGCGAACTACGTCACAAACGCAGCCTGCTGAATGGATTGGTCCAATAGGATTTGTTGGCTTACCACAACCCATATTGTCACCCCCTTTCCTTGTTACTACTTCTACAATATGTACTTTTGAAAACTGGACTCGGGCTTTTGTGTATTTCTTTGAATGAATAGTTTTTTTATGTGTGGAGAAACTGTAAAGAAAAGGAGGGTAAAACTTGAGGCTACTAGGAATGACGTTACCTCTCTTAGTTGTTTTATCGCTGTTAAATGGTTGTGCTGAAAAGGAAAAATTTATCGTCTATGGGTCTCCACAAAATGAAAGTGAAGTCGAAACCCTTATTAAAGAAGAAGACTATGTTGATCGCTCAACGGTTATTCAATATGACGATAGTATGCTTATCGCAGTACAAATTAAACCATGGGAAAAGTGGAAAAAAACTAAGTTAGAGAAAAAATTGCAAAAGAAATTTGAAGAGAAATATCCAAACAAAGAAGTGTTTGTCTCCGCTGATTACAAAATTTTTTATGAAGCCAATAAAATAAAAAAGGATCAGATGGAAGATAATAAATTAAGCGATAAAATTACAGAACTAAAAGAGCTTGCAAAGGAGGAGACATAAATGGAAAAAGAGCAGTATCAACAGTTAGAGCAAAATGTTACACCAAAGCCCCCTTATTTAAAGAATGTAGCAAAAGCCTTTTTCGTTGGCGGTTTTATTTGTGCAATCGGTCAAGCTGTGTCTCTTTTTTATATTATTTTCTTCAATTTTACAGAAGCAACAGCAGGAAATCCTACGGTTGCAACGATGGTATTTTTCGCAATGATATTAACAGGTCTTGGCCTTTATAAAAGAATTGGTCAATTTGCTGGGGCTGGATCAGCAGTTCCAGTAACAGGCTTTGGTAATGCTGTTATTTCGGCAGCAATCGAGCATCGTTCTGAAGGGCTAGTATTGGGAGTCGGAGGAAATTTATTTAAATTAGCAGGATCAGTTGTTTTATTTGGTGTAGTGTCAGCATTTTTTGTAGCGCTCATTAAATATATCCTCGTAACGATAGGAGTGGTTTCATGGTAATTGTATTTCAATCGAAGCCCTCTCTTTTAGCAGGTGGTGTGGTAGCAGGTCCATTAGAAAATAGGAGTATTTTTAGTCAATATTTTGACTCTGTGTATGATGATGAACGTTGGCAAATGAAAACAAACGAACAGGGACATCGTAAAATGATCGAAGAGGCCTGTGAATTTGCTATGAAAAAAATGGGCGTACAAAAAGGTGATATCAATTATTTAATGGGTGGAGATTTAGTCAACCAAATGACGCCAACTAATTTTGCCGCTAGGGATTTAGAAATCCCTTTTATTGGACTCTTTTCGGCATGTGCCACATCTGTATCTTCAGTCATTATTGCATGCCTGTTAACCGAGTTAGGTGCTGCTAATTTTTCATTAGCAGGTGCCTCTAGTCAACATAATGCAATTGAACGCCAGTTTCGTTACCCCATCAATTATGGAGCACAAAAACCACAAACAGCTCAGTGGACTGTAACTGCTGCTGGTTATGCGTTAATTGGCAAGCATCGCGAGGAATATCCTTCTATAGAAGCGGCAACAATTGGCAAATCCGTTGACTATGGTATGGATGATCCTTTCCATATGGGTGCAGCAATGGCACCTGCTGCATTTCAGACGATTCAATCTCATTTACAACAGAGAAATCAAAAAATTTATCATTACGATTTAATTTTAACAGGCGATTTGGGCCAGCTTGGCTTAAAGCTATTGAAAGGAATGCTTGTGGAAAATGGCGTGAAAAATGAAGAGCTCACGTTATTACGTGATGCAGGTGCTGAATTTTATGGACAGGATGAAGCATTCCAATCTGGTGCAAGTGGTGCAGGCTGTTCGGCAGCTGTTTTTTTTAGTTATGTTATTCAACAAATGCGTGCAGGGAGCTATAAGCGAGTATTACTAGTAGCAACGGGTGCGTTATTATCTCCGCTATCCTATCAGCAAGGCGAGACGATTCCATGTACGGCACATGCGATAGAAATTACGATGAAATGAGGCAAAAAACATGGTTATGACTTTTGTATTTGCATTTATTGTTGGAGGCATTATTTGCGTCATAGGCCAATTATTAATGGATGTTGGCAATTTAACACCGGGCCATACACTAAGTACGTTAGTGGTTGTAGGTGCGATTTTGGATGGTATGGGCTTATATGAGCCATTAATTAATTTTGCTGGAGCAGGGGCGACAGTGCCCATTACATCCTTCGGGAATTCATTAACACATGGTGCTCTGGCGGAGGCAGAAAAACATGGACTTGTTGGCGTATTAACAGGCATGTTCGAAGTAACAAGCTCAGGAATCAGTGCTGCTATTGTGTTCGGCTTTATTGGTGCCTTAATATTTAGACCAAAAGGAAATATTGACTAGACGAATACCCCTCCCATTTTTACGACCGAAACATATTATAGGTTGTAGAAGGGAGGGGTGCTTTTATGGGATACCAAGGCTGGGGCTCACAACCGTACGGAAATAACGTTGGTGGGTGGAACAATAGCTACTGCGGAGGATACTCTGGAGGCAACAACTATGGTTATGGTTCTACATTTGTTCTAATTGTTGTACTATTCATTCTATTAATTATTGTTGGCGCTACTTACATCTAATTTGATGAACATAATAAAGGCTTTAGCTTTTATTTAGGAAATTCTAAATAAAGTTAAGGCCTCCACCATTTGCGAAATGTTTCGTGCAAGAAGCAAGGTCATATTGAGTTTTAATGATAGGAGGGAAAACATGCATCGCTCGTTTTTTAATTCGATTGAGCAAAAAACAGGTGTATCGATGGATGAAATCTTCGCATTAGCCAATGCCATTCAACATGCGGATTTTACCAGTGAAAAACAAGTAAGAAAAATTGTACGACGTGTTGCTAAAATATCTAACAGATCAATTACGCAAGAGTTAGAAGATAAATTAGTACAATCTATTATTCAAGATGGCGCATCACTAGATTTCGATAAAATCACTAGAATGATGAAGTAGCGCATGGCATATCTACTTGGCAATGCAGCTTGTTACGATAGAGTAGATAAATGGTGGCAAGCGAATTCGTCTCATAAAAAGGGGTGTTACGACATTATAAATATCGTAACACCCTTTCATTAAATATTCTTCTCCATAGCACGGTGTGGAATACCTGCATCCATAAACTCAGGTGAGGTAACTGTAAAGCCTAGCTTTTCGTAAAAGGGAATTGCATAGCTTTGTGCATGAAGTTTTAAGGCTTTTTTATTAATAGAAATGGCATGCTTCTCCATTTCCTTCATAATTAAAGCGCCTAATTTTTTGCCGCGTTGGGATTGTAAAATACAAACACGCTCAATTTTAGCTGTATTGTTGTCAATACTGCGTAAACGTGCTGCTCCTACAGGCTCATCGTTATTATACATAATGAAATGTGTTGCAGTTGCATCCTCAGCATCACATTCTAGATGAAGCGGAACACCTTGCTCTTCAACAAATACTTTTTTGCGAATGGCAAAGGCCTCATCGTGCTCTTGCTTTGTTTCAACAATTTTAACGGTATACAACAATCACTCAGCTCCAGACAAACGGAATGTTTCGTATGTTGTCCATGAACCATCTTCTAATTGATATAAAAGATGAATGCGATCAATTGTATCTTTTTCATCAACGCCCGTCATGCGTAATTGACCAAAAATGTCATCATGCTCTGAATCTGACATTTTTTGAGCGATTGTAATGTGTGGTACAAATACATGCTTCATTTCCCCATAAGGGATTTTTTCTTGAAGTTCATGTTGGAATGCTGCTAATTGTTCTGTTGGTTCAATGCGGAAGTAAATCGCATTTGTTGTAGGGAAAAACGAACTAATGCGAGATGCATGAATGTTTAAAGGTGCATATTTAGCAGCAAGTTCATCTAATTGCTTGACGATGGTTTGAATCTCTTCTTCAGACGCATCGAAGCTGTCCTTTAATGTCATATGCGGTGTAATCTTTGCATAATGAGGATCGTATCGTTTGCGATAAGTATTCGCTAAATCTTGCAATTTTTTTGATGGAAATGCCACAATACCGTACTTCATAGTCCATTACCTCCCGAAAATAAACAATTTTTCTAATTAAGTATAACAGAAATTTCAGTTTTCGTAATTTGAATCGCTTCATATTAATTGAAATTTTCAATTAATGCACGTCGAAGGTCTGGTTTCCAATATTTCCATGTATGATTGCCATCAAACTCGTCATAAAATGTAGTAAACCCTTTACTTATCATGAGATCATGCAATTGACGATTAGGTGTTAAAAAATCTTTGATGGTTTTATCCATTGTCACAACCTGATCTTCGCCTTTGCCGACGATATGGTAGATAGAAATAGATCCTGGATCTTTAAAATTTTCCACAGCCTTTAATACATCAGCATCTACATAAGGTGATTGTAGGATGACTTTGCCAAAGATGCTTGGATACTTTAAAGCAGCCATTAAGGAAGCAGTGGCAGCCATAGAGTCACCAATCACTCCACGACTCATACCCATTTGGTAAGTGGCATACTCCTGATCTAAATAAGGCACTAGCTCATGTGCTAAAAAGCGAAGATAGGCTTCATGTTGCTCACCGCTCGGGATATATTTATGACGTCGATCTTTTATGTCTTTGTAAGGAACAAATGCAATAATTAAATTTTCGATTTCATAGTCATCAATCAGTTCATCAGCTAGCTTTGTAATACCACCAAGTTGGAAATAATCTTTACCGTCTGATGCGATTAAAATGTTGTATTTATATAGTGGAGAATAATTTGCAGGAACATAAATATAGAGCTGTAATTCTTCCTGTAATGACTCACTGTAAAATGTTAAATCCTGTACTGTTCCCTTATCCAATGATGACACTCCTTCTTGTGTTTGTAACAAAATTGTACCATATTACGTAAGTAAAGGTATAATAGGTTGGGCTAGCATTATACTAGCAATAAAAATCGAAATGAGGGTTAATTATGCATAATAAAAGTATTCGTGTGCACTCTGACGAAGTAGCAAAGGCAGCTCAAGCCGCGTTAATTCGTAGAGGTGTAGCGATAGAGGATATCGCGCAAATTGTTTACGAAATGCAAAAAACCTATAATGAAGGTTTAACACTAGAGCATTGTGTTCATTCTGTTGAACGTGTATTACGTAAGCGAGAAGTGCAACATGCTTTATTAGTAGGGATTGAATTAGATGAATTAGCAGAGAAAAAATTATTATCTTCACCACTACAACAAATTATCGAATCAGATGAAGGTCTATTTGGTGTAGACGAAACAATTGCACTAGGATCTGTATTTACATATGGCAGCATTGCCGTTACTACTTTTGGTCATTTAGACAAGCAGAAAATAGGGATTATTAAAAAACTGGATACAGAACCCGGACATCATGTCAACACGTTCTTAGATGATTTGGTTGGTAGTATAGCAGCGTCAGCAGCTTCCCGTATTGCACATCGTATGCGTGACCTAGAAGAAGAAGGCGAAACATTCGCTGATATCGAACCTGAAGAGCTAGGACCAAAACCAAAATCACATAATGAAATTTAAAATGAGTTTCTTCTATATAAAAATGAGCCTTCTCAAATTTTGAGAAGGCTCTAATTTGTATTACTTTTTATCGTTATATGCTTTTACCAATTCTTTTACTTTTTCGCTATCTGCTTCAAGTTTTAAACCAGTATCAATTAATGGAGAGACTGTGGATACAGCTGGTTTTTTATTGCCTTGATAATAGCTAATGAATTCATCTTGGTTAATAGAGTATAGAATTGCTTTACGTAAATCTGCTGAATCAGAAACCGCACGGCCAGATGTATTCATTTGTAGGTAAGACACAGCATTACTATCTGCCGTATTTAATGTTAATTTAGCATCTGATTTGACAATATCCAGTTTCGTTTCTGGTACTGTTTGCAGAACATGAATTTCACCATTACGTAATGCAGATAGGGCACTATCAACATCAGAGATAAAACGGACATTGATTTTAGCAATTTTTGGCTCATATTCGCTACCAGCTCGATAAGCAGGATTTTTCACAAACTGTGCTTCATAATCATTTTTCTTCACTAAAATGTAAGGACCACTTGCATATAACTGGTTATTGAATGTAGCTGAACCTTCCGTTACAGTAGCTTGATCACCATAGGCAATGTCCTTGTCAGGGTTGTAGTTAGCCACATCATACGTATTAATACTTGTTACTTGTTTTTCAGATACGATACCACCAGATTGGTGTGCTAAATAGTTTAATACTTGTGGGAAAGGTGTAGGTGTTGTAATTTTAACAACTTGGTATGCACCTGCTGCATTATTAACAGCACCTTTATCTTTTGCTAATTGCGCTACAGAAGCAGGTAGGTTTTGTGATAATGCTTCTAAAACGGATTGCTCAGAGCCTGCTACTTTTTTATTTTGTAATTCAGTTAAATCTGAAACGATTTCGACTGTTTCAATGTTTTCATGAATGCTGTAAGTACGATGATCTGGTACTGAATTAGCGTCTTTCGCACGGTTTAATGAAAAGACTACATCTTCAGCTGACACTAATTCACCTGAATCAACAGCTGCACCATCTTTCACTGCTGCAAAATTGATATCATCTCGTAAAATGAAGTAATATTCTTGATTCCCTTCAGCCATTACATGGTTGTAAGATAATGAACCATCTGACACAACTTCATCTGTGTCTGTTAAGTTAACAAGACGAACATACATATTCGTGTTTAATGTGTTGATTGAACCATCATTCCCTTTGATTGGGTCTAGTGAAGTAAGAGAATTGATTGTTTGGTGTAAAATTAAAGGTTCTGTTGTATTTTTAGATGTATCATTAAATTCTATTTTTTCCCAAACTTGTGCTCGAGATTTTGGTAAAAGTACTGTTTTAGGGTTTACAAGTTCAGAGTAGATACCTTGATACTTATTGGAAATATATAAAGGCGCAATATAAGCTTGATCGAATACTAATAATTGTTCTAAATCTTTATATTTAGCTGCTGCTTCTTCACCAGTCAATGTACTCGCTTCATCAATCAATGCATCTAGTTTTGAATCTGCCACCACACTGTAGTCACCGCCAGTTTTAAATAAACCACGAACAGCATAGTCTGGGTTCCCTGTAACTGTCGTCCAGCTTGAAAGAGCAAGATCATAATTACCTGCTTCTTTTTGAGCAGAGAAAGAACCGTAATCAGGTTGAATATTTAGCTTTACATCAAAACCATTTTTCACTAATTGGTCACGCACAATATTCATATCTTCTTCAGAAGCTGCCATCCCTAATACTTCAATGGCAACCTTGCCATTGCTCTTGTCACTATCTTTTGAATCTTTACTGCCTTCTACGTCAGTTTTTGTTTGTACACAGCCAGCCAAAGCTAGTACTGCAACGAATAAAAATACAAGTAATTTCTTCATAGTTACCTCCGATTAATTTGTTTTTGGATCTAAAGCATCTCGTAAACCATCTCCTAAGAAGTTAAAGGAGAGGACAAGAAGCATAATACAAAGACCTGGGAAAATCGCGACATATGAATGTGTTTCCAGGTACGTACTACCAACTTTTAAAATATTGCCCCATTCAGGAATGTGTGGCTCAATACCTAGCCCTAAAAAACTTAAACTACTTGTGGAAATAACAGCTCCACCAATCGTTAATGTTGCTTTCACAATCATTGGTGCTAAAGAATTGGGGACAATGTGCTTGAAAATAATAGCTGCATCAGATGCACCTAAAGCTCTAGCCGATTCTACAAACTCATAATTAGCAAGCTGCATAACATTTGCCCGCATTGTACGGGCATAGGTTGGAATTGCTCCAACACTAAGTGCAATAATAAGATTCACAGTATTAGCACCAAATGCGGCGATAATAGCAATGGCTAACAATATCCCAGGAATGGCATATAAAATATCTAGACTTCGCATGATGATATTATCGGTGGATTTACCATAATAGCCTGAAAATGCTCCTAATGCGCCACCAATAACTGCGGGGATAATCGTGGAGAAAAATCCGACGATTAATGATATTTGTGCCCCAAACACAATACGAGAAAATAAATCTCGACCATAGTTATCTGTACCTAGTGGATATTCTAATGTCGGTGTTTGTAGCAATGCTCCATAATTATTTTCAGTAGCGAAATCATAGTCGAAAGTCCAAGAACTTGTAACGGATAACGAGAACATGAAAATAATGAAGAATAAGCCGAATACAGCCATTGTATTGCGTAAAATCTTCTCCCATATTTTTTGCCATTTCTCAATAGAAGATGGATTTGCCCTTCGAGCCTTTTGGATAAGGCTATATCCTAGTAAAGTCGCAAATAGATTACCAGTGAAAGTCGCCAATAACAGGACAATACCTGGAATGAGCATCCAGTTAGGTGCCTCAGTTGCTGTGACATATTTCGTACATAAAATGGCCATCACGATATAGAGAAGCGAGAGTACTAAGAAAACGCCCATTGCCAGTACAAAGGTATCTGTGACATATGGCTTAAATAAATTCAATGCTGCAATACCTAAGATGAATAGCTGTGTTATAAAGGCATAGGCAGCAAAAGTATATTCAGCAGTCTTTCTTTTTGACACAAGCATAAATGCAAAGGATGTCGAAAAAATATTGCCTGACAGTATCGTTATTAAAAGAGGATAGCCAAACATTCGAGTATTTTTTTGAATGTCACCATACGTTGCTAAATCCTTTTTAATTCGTAAATTGACGAAGGCAACATATGCCGTAGTGATGACATAAATAACAAAAAGTAGCAGAACCACTGGTCGCCAGCTATTGCTGGAAAAATTATAGCTATAGGCTAGAAATAGTAAAGAAAACAGTAAGGAAAAGACAAAAGTAAAATGAGAATTGACATATTCCTGTGTAATCTTCAATAGTAGTTTGACATGTAAGATGTTTTTCACAGGTGATCCTCCTTTAAGACTTCTTCATTTTCGAGCGAATGCGTGGATCAAAAAAGGCATACATGATATCAATGAATAAATTGACAATCGAAATGGTGATGGCAATATAAACAACGCCCCCAAGAATGGCCGGAATATCAGGGATAAATTGTTTATCGACGATATAGCTACCTATACCACTAATGTTGAATACCTTTTCTGTTACAGATGCGCCTCCCAACATACCTCCAAAAAGAAGTCCAATCACCGTAATAATCGGAATCATAGCATTGCGAATGGCATGTTTTGAAATCACTTTGAATTCATTTAAGCCCTTAGCTTTTGCTGTAATAATGTAATCCTCATGAATCACCTCAAGCATACTTGACCTTGTCATCCTAGCAATAGAAGCCGTAATGGATGTTCCTAAGACGACAATTGGCATGATAAGCGATAGCCAATTATGAGGGTTATAGGTAGCTGGAAACCATTGTAGCTTTAGAGCAAATGTCAAAATAAAAATTAAACCTTGCCAAAAGCTTGGGATGGATAGCCCAATTAAAGCAATGAACATAAATGTATAATCCAAATATGAATTTGGACGAACAGCTGAAATAATTCCAACTGGTATGGCAATAGCAATAGCCATTAGCAACGACAATACGGCAATTTCAAGAGTGACAGGAAATTTTGTAGCAATGCTATGTGTGATATCTTCTTTACCTGCAAAGGATGTACCTAAATCAAATGTAAATAGACCAGATAATGCGTTCCATAGCTGTGATAAATAAGGTTGATCCAAACCATGAATGCGATTAAAGTTTTCTATTTGCACAGGTGTTGCTTCAACTCCGAGTAGGTTTCTTGCTGGATCAAAAGGTGATAAATATAAAATGGTAAACACTAATGTAGCCACTCCAACAATCACAATGAAGCTTTGTAAAATACGTTCAATGATAAATTGCAGAAATGGATTCGCAAATAAGATAAGTACTACATAAAATAAAACAGCTGGTAGAAAGGTAAGAGCCACAAAACGTTTGTTAGTTAGTTGCTGATTAAAAAATTGGACATAGGATAGTTGTTGTATGTCCTCTTTTTGTAAATCCTGATCCACTTGCTGTTGAAGCTTCCTTTGAGCTAAGTGCTTGGCTGTGAGCTGAATTTGTGACTCCAATACAGCCTCTTTAAAAAATGTAGCTTTTGCTATTTCTTGTTGCTCAAATTCCTTTTGCCACTGGGCAACCAATCCATGCTCTATATAGTACTGACTACGCAATGCAAAAGCCTGATCATAAGTGTTTGAAAGATTCCTTTTCCGATAGATAAAGTATGTAAAAGGGTGAACTAAAATACTAAAAAGAAAAAGAAGTAGATGATAAGGCTTTTGATGCATTAGTTTTTGATAAACCGTAGAAAAGAAAATAAAATTCTCTGGTTTTAAATGATTTTTTGAAGTAACCATGCATTTCCTCCAAACGTAAATAAAATATTCAGCATTATATTGTATAATTCCTATCAGTATTGTAAAGTATGGATTATACTTGAAAGTAAGTCAATCACAAATTTTAAAAAGGATGGGTCGAATGAGTGAAAAGCTTTTAGAAATCAATAATCTTCGCGTATCCTTTATCACAGGGGAGACAGAATTTGAAGCCGTTAAGGACGTTAACTTCCATCTAAATAAAGGTGAAACACTAGGAATTGTGGGAGAGTCTGGGAGCGGGAAAAGTGTAACGGCTCGCTCCATTATGCGTTTATTACCATCGCCACCTTCATTTTTGAAATCTGGCTCAATTGTGTTTAAAGGGCAAGAACTCACTGAATTTAGTGAAAAACAAATGGAAGGGATACGTGGACAAGATATTAGTATGATTTTCCAAGATCCGATGACATCCACAAACCCTACTATTCGAATAGGTGATCAAGTGGCTGAAAGTTTAATCAAGCATCAGTCAATGTCAAAAAACGAAGCCTATCAACAAACAATAGAATTATTAAAATTGGTTGGTATTAGAGACGCCGAAGAACGGTATCGACAATACCCTCATGAATTTTCAGGTGGTATGCGTCAACGGGTAATGATTGCTATGGCGCTTGCTTGTAATCCCTCACTGCTTATTGCAGATGAGCCAACAACAGCACTGGACGTTACTATTCAAGCTCAAATCCTAAAATTGATGCGCGATATGCAAAAGAAAATGGGAACGTCTATTATTTTAATTACACACGATTTAGGCGTTGTTGCAGGTATGTGTGATCGCATCATAGTGATGAAAGAAGGAGAAATAGTTGAACAGGGCACAACAGAAGAAATTTTTGCAAATGCCCAGCATCCGTATACCCAGAAATTATTGAATGCCTTACCAAAACTGCATGAGAAAAAGCAGCCAAAAGAGATTGCTACTATTCAGCCAGGTATCGATCGACATAAGCCGTTAATCGAAGTGACCCATCTATCCAAAGAATTTCCATTAGGTCGTGGTCAAACGTTGAAAGCAGTGAATGATTTATCGTTCTATATATATCCTGGTGAAACATTGGGCTTGGTTGGTGAATCTGGTTCAGGTAAATCGACTACAGGTAGGACGATTCTTCAACTTCATCAGCCTACAAATGGAGAGGTTCTATATCAAGGAATACCTGTAACGAGGCTATCGAAAAAACAGCTAAAGGCAATGCGTCGCCATATGCAAATTATTTTCCAAGACCCCTATTCATCGTTAAATCCTCGCAGAAAAATCTTAGATATTATTGGCGAGGCTCTTGATATTCATGGTCTGGTGAAGACACATGAGGAGAGGCGACAACGTGTAGAGGAATTGCTTGAACTTGTTGGTTTGAAAAAAGAGCATGCCATGCGTTATCCTCATGAATTTTCGGGAGGTCAGCGTCAACGAATTGGTATTGCGAGAGCATTAGCGGTTGAGCCAAACTTTATTGTTTGTGATGAACCCTTATCGGCACTTGATGTTTCCATTCAAAGGCAGATTGTTGATTTATTAAAAGAATTACAACAAAAGCTAGGATTGACGTATTTATTTATTGCCCATGATTTATCCATGGTGAAGCACATCAGCGATCGTGTAGCTGTCATGTATGGTGGAAAGATTGTAGAACTGGCAGAAAGTGAAGAGCTATACGCTAACCCACAACATCCATATACACGTGCATTACTACGTTCTATTCCTATTCCAGATCCTGCAATTGAGAAGCAGAAATATACTGATGCTGATCATGCAGAAGACGTGAAAATACGTTATGAGGTAGAAAATAGTCAGTTAGTAGAGGTTTTACCAAATCACTGGGTAGCAGTGACAATATGATAGCTTGAATGTAGTAGCTTGATATTTTACAATAGAAACATCGTGAAACTTGTTGTCTTTCTGATGATGAGGTGCACAACTTATACGAATCGTAAGTATAAGCAATGATGATTAGTTGTGAGGGGCCTACTACATGAAAATGCAAGATATAAAAACATTAATAACAAGTGGTACGATTATTTTGGCTGTAGCATTGTACATGATATTTGGCAGATCACCTGCGGAAGATCAAAGTACTAAATCAGTTACAGATCAGCAAGGTACTATTACCATTGAACAAGTGGAAGGAAAAACAGGTAATAAACGCTTTGAGATAGACTATATTAAAGCATATGATGGGGATACGATTCAGGCGACAATTAATGATGAGAAACGAAAAATTCGTCTATTAATGGTGGATACTCCTGAAATGAATTACAATAAAGGTGGCGCTCAGCCATATGCGGAAGAAGCAAAAGAGTATACGATCAATTTATTGGAAAAGGCTAAGAAAATTGAAGCGGTCTATGATGTTGGACCAGAAACAGACAATTATGATCGCCTTCTAGCCTACGTGTTTGTAGATAATGTCTTATTGCAGGAATCTTTATTAAACGAAGGGCTTGCAGTTGTACGTTATATTCATAAACCAAACAATACATTTGAAGATGCATTTAGAGCTATTCAACAAAAAGCTCAGGATGCAAAATTAAATATTTGGTCACATGAGGATTACTTCCAAAAAGATGGTTTTCACCCTGAAGTAGTTCAATAATCTATAAATCCATTACTATACGCTTTTAAGTTTAATTTTAGCTAGGAAGCTGCTTCCAGTATCTTACTGGTAGAAGCTTCCTATTTTAAATTCCCTTTGCAGAAGCTTTTGGCATGAGAGGGTGATTCCCTTTTCTAGGGTCGTCTCTCTGTATATAATGCACTCATGATATTGGTCGTAAAAATCTACTGTAGAGGTTCAGCACACGGTAGCGGAAAGCGATTGCACAAAGAAAAGCAAGATGCCAGCAACGTTTTGTTTACTTAACAGTGGAAGACGGCTACTGATAAATGAAAAAATCATTTTTATTAATGTTGACAATCAATATGATAATGATTATCATTATCATATAAAGAATATTCCTTGTTCTACAATACAGTGTAGAGAGGATGAACTTTAGCTACTTTTCTCCAGAAGTTTGCTAGTTCATGATTACGCTCCTGAAACCCCCCTCATTTTTGGGAACGTTAAAAATTGTAGACGGCTCATTCTATTATAGAATGAGCCGTCTACAGTCTGAATCTATTTACTAATGAGTAGTAAATGGGTTCTCTTTTTATGCTTGTACATCTTTCGTCCATTCGGCTACTTTATCTTGATTATTGGCAATCCATTTTTTCGCAGCATCTGTGGCACTCATGCCTTCCATTATATCAAACATAACACTTTCTATATCTTCAGCACTCCAGTTGAAACGGTCAAGGACGCTATAGGCTTCAGGGGCATCCTCTTTTAAACCATTCCGCGCAAAAGTGCCAATATATTCTTCGTCTCCATATAAACCTTTGGGGTCATCTAAGTACTTTAAATCATAGGCATTAAAGATCCAGTGTGGTGACCAGCCTGTGATGATGATTTCTTCATTATTAGAGATAGCTTGACTGAGGGCTGCGGTCATTGCACCAGCAGACGAGGTCAATACATTCCAACCTTCCAGATTCTTATATTCCTTATAGGCATTTTCTGTCGTAGCCATCATATTAGCTCCTGGTTCAATGCCTGTAATGGTTTGATTAGCTTGGTTTGTTAAATCTTCAATAGAATCGACATCCATATAACTTGGTACAACCAAACCAATCTTAGCACCAGTTAGGTTTTCTCCTAAGTTCTCTATCTTATTGTTGTATTTTTCTACTTGTGGAGCATGTGTTTGTGGCAACCAAGCAGATACCATACCATCGACCTCTCCGTTTGCAAGTGCTTCCCACATGATCCCATTGTCTAAAGGTGTCAGTGTTACCTTATATCCTAAATCTTCTAGTACTTGTCCTACTACATGTGTAGATGCAACTTCAGTATCCCATTCAACATATGCTAAATTGATTTCACCTTTATCAGTATTCTTTGTGTCCTCATTTTCTGAACCACATGCAGTTAACACAATAAGGCATATAAATGCTATTCCTATTTTCAATAACTTGATGAGTTTCATATTACATCTCCTTTCTATTATTTCTTACATAAAAATAAAAATATTAACAAGTAACAACTTAATTTTATAAACAAGTTGTTACTTTTGTCAAATTGATGGTTTAGTCACACCGTGCTAAAAAGATGAAACATAATCAACTAACTTATTTGAGCCCATTAATTTTTTTATTGTTGTCATACGATAGGTGAAAATGGAGACGGAGATTTGAGGAGGCTTAGTATGCATTGGATTACAATTATTCTAATAGGAATCGCTGCGAATTTAGATAACTTGGGGATTGGTCTAGCCTATGGAGTTAAACAAGTTAAAATTCCAATTTTATCAAATGCTGTGATTGCTGTTATGTCAATGATTGTCACATATGTCGCAGTAACAGCTGGTAGCACAGTTGTTGAGTATATTTCACCGCATACTGCCAATTTACTAGGGAGTTTACTACTGTGTGTGATTGGTATATGGACTTTGATGTCCAATAATTTTTCTAATCAGCGGATAGCAGGAAATCCCGAATTATTTGATGAAGATAAAAATCTAGTAATCTCAACAAGAGAAGCAATGGCACTTGGCTTTGTCTTGTCAGCAAACTGTTTAGCAGGAGGGATTGCAATAGGCGCAAATGGCATCTCAGCCCTTTGGACAGTCATTTCCATCGGCGTATTTTCCTTTATCACAGTTGGAGTAGGAAGTAGATGTGGCTCTTTACTAGCAAAAACGTTTATTGGCAAGCATTCTACAGCAATCTCAGGATGGCTACTTATCATGATTGGTATTTTTGAGGTTTTTGCAAAATAATATATTGCTGCGGCTAAATATCACCAAATATTGGTGATATTCTTTTTATTATATAGAGAGGGATGTACCGATGACTCGACTTTTTTTATGTTTTAAAAATTTATTTTTAATTACTTGACGTAACTAAATTATTAATATATAGTAGGTTACAGAAAGTAATTAAAAACTTTTCATAAGCTAAGATGTAAACACATAAGTAACTACAAATGTTTATCCTATCCAATTTTGGGTAACATAAAAGATGTAGTTGCTTCATATTTTAAAATATATCTCGAAATCGAGATAAAATCAACCAATTGGAGGAATTTATAATGGCAAAATGGAACATTGATTTAGGACACTCAGCAATTAACTTTCAAGTAAAACACATGATGGTATCAAAAGTTAAGGGTGTATTTGACAGTTACTCAGCTGATATTGAGGCAGCAGATCTTGCAGATTTAACAACTGCTAACATTAGTTTTACAATCGATCCAGCAAGTATTAATACACGTAGCGAAGATCGCGATAATCATTTAAAAGCAGCAGATTTCTTTGATGCCGAAAAATATCCAACGATTACGTTTAAATCTACAAATATTGCTAAAAAAGCAGGCGATGAATATGCAGTAACTGGTGATTTAACAATCAAAGACGTTACAAAATCAGTAACATTTGATACAGAATTTAATGGAAAAGGCACAAATCCATGGGGTCAAGAAGTATACGGCTTTGAAGCTGAAACAACAATTAATCGTGAAGACTTTGGTCTAACTTGGAATGCGGCATTAGAAACTGGTGGGGTCCTTGTTGGGAAAGATATTAAAGTAACGGTTGAATTAGAAATTAATCCAGCTTAAAAATAGATAGCTAGGGCATGTTTGAAGTAATCTTCAAACATGCTTTTTATATAGCTCAAAATAGATACTTGTGAATGAAGAAATCTAGTAAAAAGAATTTGAGAAAATTTTCCAGTAAATAAGTTTCTTGCATATTTTTAGTAATTACTGCATATAAATCATCATATTGTTTTTGGGGGCGATAGGATGAATGTATTAGTGACAGGTGGCTATGGTTTTATTGGCAGTGCAGTAGGTAGGCGCTTTTTTGAAGAAGGTGCAACGGTTTATATTATTGATAATTTAAGTACGGGGCATTTACGGAATGTTGACTTCGAGCATAAATCCTATCTTTTAAATGTTGAGGATGAGGTTTGCGAGCATCTCTTTAAGGAAATAAACTTTGATGTGGTCGTCCATTGTGCAGCGCAAACGAGCGTGCAGCAATCTATCCAGGAGCCAGTAAAGGATATTTTGACAAATATAGTTGGGCTTAGCCAAATGCTTTTTTTATCATCCAAGTATAAGGTACAGCACTTTGTCTTTGCCTCCTCAGCAGCTGTTTACGGGGATAGTCACTATCCTCCATTAGAGGAATCAGATGTCTGTGAACCAATATCTATGTACGGATTAAACAAGAGCATTGGCGAAACCTACTGTGAGAAATGGCAAAAAGATTATCGTTTGCCCGTTCTTATCTATAGATTTGCCAATGTTTTCGGGCCAAGACAGCAAATGCAAGGTGAAGCAGCTGTGATTCCAAGTATGTTAAAAAGCAGTATGGCAGGTAAACCATTTACAATTTATGGTGATGGTGAACAAACACGTGATTTTATTTATGTAGACGATATTGCTGATGCTATTTACGCAGGTGTATCTGCACGTTTACAAGGCACGTATAATGTATCCACTAATGAGGCTTGGTCAATTCACCAGGTCATCTTACTGCTCCAACACTTAAACCATCCACTTGAAATTCAATATGCCCCATCACGAGAAGGAGATATTGAGCATTCATTTTTAAATAATGATAAATTAGCCAATGCAATTGGTTGGAAGCCTAAAATTTCTTTTGCAGAAGGCATTGAACGTACATTGCATGCGCTACAAAATGAATCATTAGCAGAAATTCAACAAAAAAGTGGATAAATTAAAAAGACATATTACATTGAGTAATATGTCTTTTTCTATGTCTATAGTATAATAATTCATTAAAGAAATGGTTGTGGACGGAGGCTTACATATGCTTGTAGATTTTAGAGTAAAGAATTGCTTAAGTTATAAAGATGATACGTTGTTTTCAATGGTAGCTGGAAGTCGCCTACGAAAATGGAAGGATACCCATACAATTCAGTTTGATACACTTCGTCTTGTAAAAAGCGCATTTATTTTTGGTCCAAATGGAAGCGGAAAATCTAATCTGTTTACGGCTATTAAAGTATTACGTTCCTTGCTTTTTAATTTTGAAAACTTAAATAATGTAAAGCAGTTACGTCTACCCTATCAACCGTTTAAGTTAGGAAGTCAGCAAGACAAACCAACAGAGTTTATGATATCGCTTTTTTTGGACGGAGCTTTATATGATTATGAAATACAGTATAATGCTTCTCAAGTTCTTTATGAACGTCTTGTGAAAACGAACAAGTCACTGAAGGAAGAACTATTTGTCAGACAATGGGATGGTACAGAATATTCTTATGAGACATTTCAAACAGCTTCACAGGAATTGACAAAATATACACGTAATAATACAGCCTTTCTATCCGTATTACATGTTTTTAATGATCCAGACGCTTTAAAGATATTCGATTGGTTTTTACATAAAATTCTTTTCCTAGATGAAGCAAATCGGTTATCAAGTCATCCTCTTATTCGTAAACTTGAAGAGGAGCCCTTTAAAAAGGAAGTGATCAAACTGCTAAAAATTGCAGACCTCTCCATTCAAGATGTCACGGCTAGACGTGTGGAACGCAGAGAGAAAAATACAATTGGCTATGAGTTTGATTCGCCTGAGGTGATTCAAGAAGTAGATATTGATCTACATTATTTATCATTTGATGAAGCAGGTGCACCGATAGGGACAAAAACAATTAATTGGACAATGGATTCTAAGGGCACAGTGCGAATGCTACATTTAGCCTGTGTGATGGTGGATGCTTATAATAAAGGAAAAACCATTTTTATAGACGAATTCGACACAGCCTTCCATGTATCGATTTGTGAGTTTTTAATGGCTATTATGAATAGCAAACGCAATAGCAGTAATCAATTTGTCGTGACAAGTCATGAAATAGAATTACTTGATCAGCCACTACGCGCCGATCAAATTTGGTTTGTTAATAAAAGCTTTAAAAATGAATCGGAACTATACTCCTTATTTGATTTTGCAGATTTACAAAGGAAACGTGGAGATCTTTCTTATGCGAAACGCTATATGAAAGGGGAATTTGGTGCAACGCCTGTCATTAATGAGTATTTATCTGAACAATACTTAGAAGAAGCGGAGGTATCTGAGCAGTGAGAGTACGTCAACAAGGGAGCCGAACACTGCGTAAAACTATTTTAATTTATTGTGAAGGTGAAACAGAACGCATCTATTTTGAACAAATGCGTATTTTAAAGCGCTCTAAGATGGTTAGCGTCAAAATAAAAAACGTTAAACGTTCAGCGATTAAGCTTGCCCAACATGCTTATCGAGATTCCAGCTACCAATACTTTGATGAAGTTTGGATTGTTTTTGATAAGGATGATCTAACCGAAAAGCAACTAGAGGAAGTAAATCAATTTTGTGAGGAAAAAAATATTCATATTGCCTATACAAATGAAGCATTTGAATTGTGGTTACTCTTGCATTTTGAGGAAGTTGATAGTACAGAAAAGTACCCTCGTGCTGTCCTTAATGACAAAATGGAACAGCATCTTGGTGTGAGTCGTTATTTCCGGCATAAGGCTGATGAATCCCTCATAGCCCCCATTGCATTACGACATGAGTTAGCGATTAAAAATTGCACAGATATGATGGCACTTCGAGAGACAGAGAGCCGTGACAACCCATACTGTAACATACATGAAATGATACGATACATATTTTAAGAATGAGCAGGTTTTCTATTAACAAATAGAAGCCTGTTTTTTATCTTTGCATAATGCTTTGTCGGAATGAAGGTATGTTTCTTTTTCCGAAACATATAGTGTATATGGAGCGAAATTAGTACATGTATGAAAGGGGATTGTGTGGATAACTCAAAGTCGAATCAATCCAAAAATGGAGAAGGAAACCCAAAGGATCATCAATTAGAGCCGTTTCGTGTCGAGAATGAGGGTACGAAAATGACAACGAATCAGGGACTAAGGGTGTCCAATGATGAGGATTCGTTAAAGGCAGGTGTTCGTGGTCCGACAATTATGGAGGATTTTCATCTTAGAGAAAAAATTACCCATTTTGATCATGAACGTATTCCAGAGCGTGTTGTACATGCCAGAGGTTTTGCAGCACATGGCGAGTTTGAATTATATGAATCCATGTCGGAATATACGAAGGCAAAATTTTTGCAGGATCCGAAAAAGAAGACACCTGTGTTTGTCAGATTTTCGACAGTGGTAGGGAGCTTAGGTTCAATGGACACAGCTCGTGATGTACGTGGGTTTGCAACAAAATTTTATACGGATGAGGGGAATTATGATTTAGTTGGTAATAATATCCCTGTATTTTTTATTCAGGACGCCATTAAGTTTCCCGATTTAATTCATGCCGTAAAGCCCGAGCCTCATAATGAAATGCCACAAGCAGCCTCCGCACACGATACTTTTTGGGATTTTGTAGCCAGTAATCAGGAAATTGCACATATGATAATGTGGGTAATGTCTGACCGTGCCATTCCGCGAAGCTTTCGTATGATGGAAGGTTTCGGTGTGCATACATTCCGTTTCGTCAATGACAAGGGAAGATCAAGATTTGTGAAATTCCACTGGAAGCCTGTGTTAGGAGTGCATTCTCTTGTTTGGGATGAAGCACAAATAATTGCAGGGAAGGATCCAGATTTTCAACGGAGAGATTTATGGGAAGCCATCGAAATTGGAGATTATCCAGAGTTTGAGTTAGGCATACAGATACTAGAACCTGAAGATGAATTTAAATTTGATTTTGATATTTTAGATGCGACAAAGCTTTGGCCAGAGGAATTAGTACCTGTGAAGAAAATTGGAAAGATGACCTTAAATCGCAATGTGGATAATGTCTTTGCTGAAACAGAGCAAGTTGCCTTTCATCCAGGTAATGTTGTACCTGGCATAGATTTTACGAATGATCCTCTACTACAAGGTCGATTGTTTTCCTATTTAGATACACAACTGATTCGATTAGGTGGACCAAATTTTGCAGAAATCCCTATTAATCGCCCGATTTGCCCAGTGCATAACAATCAACGTAATGGCTTTAGTCGACAGACCATTAATTTAGGAAGGGTAAGCTATCATAAAAATTCATTAGCAAATAATACACCAGCTACCTCTACTGCAAGAGAAGGCGGATATGTTCATTATGAAGAAAAGGTTGAAGGAAGAATCACGAGAGCGCGTAGTAAATCCTTTGACGATCACTTTTCACAAGCAAGGCTATTTTGGAACAGCATGTCTCCACCTGAAAAACAACACATTATCGATGCCTTTAGCTTCGAAGTAGGAAAAGTGAAAAGTAAATCTGTTCGACAGCAAGTAGTGGATATGTTTGTTCATGTGGATAAAGTAATGGCTACCACAGTGGCAGACAACGTTGGTGTTAATCGACCTAATGGCGAGCAGTCTAAAGTAACGGCCTCTTCACCTGCACTGAGTCAAGCCAATACCGTTAAATTACCCTATACGTTGAAAGTAGGCGTCTTAATTGGTGATGGCTTTGATGCAAATGAAGTCGGGGAAGTATTGAAATATTTAACAAGACAAGGTGTGCGCTATAGCATAATCTCTGATCGACTAGGTGTGGTAATAGGGAATAATGGTGTGCAATTAACGGCTACTGACACATTTATTACAACCGATGCTGTATTATTTGACTCATTATATGTTGTTGGAGTAAAGGCAAGTAATCAGGCGAAATTCAATACTTATATCGTCAATTATATAAATGAAGCATATCGTCACTTTAAGCCTATAGGATTTGCTGCAACTGGCACAACCTTCTTCAATATGTCGAATGCCAATGTAGGGCCAGGAATCGTTTTAGCTACAGGTAATAAAGATTTTCCGAAAAAGTTTGTAGCTGCCATTGCCCAGCAACGATTTTGGCAACGAAATATTTATTAAAAAGATCAATGAGCGTCGAATACTCATGAAAGAGAAGCAAATACCCGCGGAGAGAAAGCCTTATACCTGCGAAAGAGAAACGAATGCTCATAAACGTATACAAATAAGTCAAAAGGCCTTTCATTGTAATGAAAGGCTTTTACTATGTCTGTCATTGCATTCAAAATTTGCAAATGATATGGTGGTACATGAGGTGAAAATTATGGAAAATTTTGATATTGCGGATTATTGGAGCGGGACCAGGTGGCTATGTGGCTGCCATACATGCAGCCAAGAATGGCAAAAAAGTAGCACTCATCGAACGAGATAAATTGGGAGGAGCCTGCTATAATGTTGGCTGCATTCCATCAAAGATTTTATTGGAGCATAGTAAACTTGTGCAGGAAATAAAAAGAGGGAATAGCTGGGGAATAGAAGTGCCTAAAGTGGAAATTAATTTTCCTCGACTAATGCAACGGAAAGATACAATTATTCATGAACTACTAACAAACATTGAGCAATATATTATCAATAATCATATAACTTTATATCGTGGTGAAGCTTCAGTCGTAAAGGACTTAACGATAACTATCGGGAATGAGACGATAATGGCATCAGATATAATTTTAGCGACAGGTAGTAAACCCTTTGTTCCACGGTTTGAAGGGTTAGAGACATCCACCTACCATACGACGGACACATTTTTTGAGATAGACAAGCTTCCAGCACAGCTAACAATCATTGGCGGGGGCGTAATTGCCATTGAAATGGCGTTTAGTTTAGCACCACTTGGTACAAAGGTAACAGTGCTTAATCATAGCGAGGATATTTTACAAACGGAAGAGGCGGAAGCAAGACCGCTGATTCGAGAAAAGATGAAGAAATTTGGTATTGAACTTGTGACAGATTTTCATTTTGAAAAATTTGAAGGTAATATCATTCATACATCTAAAGGATCTTATACATATGAAAACCTTTTATTTGCTACTGGACGTCGTCCCAATATAGAAATTGCTGAGCAACTAGGATTAGCTTTTGATGGTCGATTAATCGCTGTTAATGAGCATTTTGAAACAAGCCTGCCGAATATTTATGCGATAGGTGACTTAGTGGGTGGTTATCAACTTGCACATTCTGCCAGTGCTGAAGGAATTTACGTTGTCGATTATATTGTAGGAAATCAACCAATACCAATTGATCAAACAAGCATTCCACGTTGTGTTTATACAAACCCTGAAATTGCTACATTTGGTTTACTAGAAGAGCAAGTAAAGGCACCGTACATTGTAACGAAAATGCCACTACAAACAAACCCAAAGGCATTAATGGAGGGGAATACTGAAGGTTTTGTCAAGCTAATTTCATCTAAGGATAATGGGCAAATTTTAGGGGCTTGTGTAGTAGCTGATGGTGCAACAGAAATACTTAATGCACTATTAGCAACAAAAAATGCTGGTGGTACAGCTCGAACACTTGCACATATGATTTTTCCACATCCTACTGTATCGGAGCATATTGGAGATGTGGCTAAAGCTGTGTTTGGGAAAGCAATACACCAATAAAAAGCTGTTGACATTCTAGAAATTTATGTTAAATTAATTTTATAAGAATACTAGGAATTTAAGTTAACTAGACATCTAGAGGCTTCTATTTTACAAAACGATGTTTCATCGATTTGTAGAATAGGGGCCTTTTTTATAACATTGCTAAAAGGAGTGGGCAAGATGACAAAAGCAGTCATTATTAATGGAAGTAATTCGAAAAATTCTAGAGTTACCGCCATTCATGAAAAGGTGGAGAATCATTTTATTGCACAAGGAGTAGAGGTTCACTCAAATTATATACATGAGCTCCCAGCTACAGATTTATTAACAGCGAATTTTTCTAGTAAGCAAATACAGTCTGAAAATGAGCATGTTAAGGAAGCAGATTTTATTGTCATCCTTACACCAATTTATAAAGCATCCTATACAGGTATTTTGAAGACTTACTTGGATCTACTACCGCAAAAAGCCTTGCTCGATAAGGCTATACTCCCTATTGCTGTAGGAGGTTCGATCAGTCATTTGTTGGCATTGGAATATGCATTAAAGCCAGTATTAGCTGTACTAGGAGCCACTTCCATTACCAATTCTGTTTACATTGTAGATAAACAAATTATACGTTTGGAAGAGGGCGGCTTTGCGATAGAAGAAGAGGCTATCAGTAGACTTGAAGCACAATTAAATCAGTTGCAGCAAGCATTCATTGTTAATTAGATTAAATAAAAACGCATTATAGGGGCATCCTATAATGCGTTATTTTTTAATTTCCTTCTGGATTTTCTTCATTCTCCACAGGTATTGTAGAGAGATATAAGAAAGCCTCATCTTGCAATAGCAATATTTTTTCTTCACAAATTCCATGCGATAATGGTCCAGAAAAAATGGACTCCCACCATGTTCCTGTTGTTGTTGTCATTCATCTACGCCCCCGTTTCGGTTTTAATATGTAGTTGTATATTTCCCGAGATGAAAAAACTAAAACATTTCATTTCACATATTGCTATTTCACCCCCTCGATGTAGAAAGAGGATTTTTGCCTCTCGATGTTGTATCGTATAGACAAAGATAGTTTGTTTCAAAATGAAAAAACTATGTATGCCATTTTAAAAAAAGGGGTGCTTTATTGATGAATTTTACGTCAAAAGATGTGGAAAATATGATTACAGAGCAACGTCAATTTTATTTTTCACGTGCTACAAAAAGTGTGAAATTTAGAAAAGAGCAATTAAAGAAATTAAAAACTTCAATTTTGAAATATGAGAAGGAAATATTAAATGCGCTTTACTTAGACCTTCGTAAAAGTGAATTTGAAGCGTATGCAACAGAAATTGGCATTGTATTAGATAGTATTTCATATATGGTAAAACATGTAGAAGAATGGATGGAACCAGAAGCAGTCAAAACACCAATACAATATCAAATGGGCAAGAGCTTTATTGTTCGTGAGCCCTATGGCGTAACGTTAATTATTGGGCCATTTAATTATCCATTCCAACTTGTAATGGAGCCACTGATTGGCGCCATAGTTGGAGGAAACACAGCAATCGTCAAACCATCAGAAACCTCTGTACACACAGCAGTCATTGTGAAAAAAATCATTGAGGAAACATTCCCGTCTTCATATGTACGTGTCGTGGAAGGCGAAAAGGAAGAGGTTACGGCTCTTATTCATGCTTCCTTCGATTATATCTTTTTTACAGGTAGTGTAGCCGTTGGTAAAGTAGTAGCAAAAGCTGCTGCAGAACGTTTGACACCAGTTGCGTTAGAGCTTGGTGGCAAAAGTCCAGCAATTGTCGATCAAACAGCAAATCTAGAGGTAGCAGCAAAGCGGATTGTGTGGGGTAAATTTACTAATACTGGACAGACATGTGTGGCCCCTGATTATCTGCTTGTACACAAAGACGTTTATGACCGTTTTATGAAAATATTAAAAGAAACAATCCGTTCGTTTTATGGCAAAAATCCTTTAAAAAGCCCTGATTATGGACGTATCGTTAATTTAAAACAATTTGATCGTTTACAGCAAATAATTGTGGACGAACGTGATGCCATTACATATGGTGGACGAATAGATCGGGATGATTTATATATTGAACCTACAATAGTTGAATATGTAAAATGGACAAGTCCATCCATGCAGGAAGAACTATTTGGTCCTATCTTACCTGTTATGATGTATAATGATTTGCCACTTGCCATTCATCAAATCCGGCAATTACCAAAGCCCTTAGCGGCATACTTCTTCTCAGAACATGAAAAAGCCATGCAATACTTTTTAGAAGAATTACCATTTGGTGGGGGATGTATTAACGACACCATCACACATGTTGGAAATTTACATTTACCATTTGGTGGTGTAGGTCCATCAGGTGTGAAAGCATACCATGGCAAAGCTAGCTTTGAAAACTTTACTCACCCGAAATCTATCTTGAAGAAATCTTCCAAGCTGGAGACAAATGTGTTGTTCCCGCCATATAAACAGAAAGTGAAAATTGTGCGCTCAATTATGAAATAGTTTAACAATGGAGGTATCTTCTTGATGCCTCCATTGTAACTATAAGCTTACCATGCATAGACAAGTGTTCTCTAAATAACCTTTTCTCGTTATGTCGAAAAATGCCGATTGGTGATTATAAATGAAAATTTGAAGAAAACATGATTTTTTCCTCAAATGAAAGCGGTTTCGTTGAAAAAACACTAGAGAGGCATTTTATTTATCATGAAATAAGTAGTAAAATAAGTTCAATAGAACGTGGGGGATTTCATATTGTCGTTTTTTGTCGATTATTAAGAATGATGACATGAGTGTAGAGATTGATTGGAGGATTATGAAATGTATGCAGAGGAATTGTTAAGCGCATTACCTTTGAAAAAAATAATTGGCGTGCTGCCAGATCAGGTTAGCGATATCGTAGTAGATTCAAGAAGTGTGCAACCAAATAGCATGTTTGTTTGTATCAAAGGGTATACAGTAGATGGGCATGATTATGCGCAAAAGGCTGTAGATGGTGGCGCAACAATTGTTGTGACGGAGCGAGAATTACCGTTAGGAGAGACAATCGCACAAGTGATTGTGAAAGATACAGATCGTGCAGTAGGTTTACTAGCTGCAAAGTTCTTTGATTATCCTTCAAAGGACATAACGATGATTGGTGTAACGGGAACGAATGGTAAAACATCCGTAACAGGAATTATTCAAAATATAATGCATGGTATGGGCGAGAAATCGGCTTTATCAGGCACAATTGGCTTTAATTTAAATGGAATTTTATATGAATCAGCTAATACAACGAGTGATGCGTTATCGACACAACAAATGATTTTCCGTGCAAAAATGGAAGGCTGTCGATTAATGACAATGGAAGTTTCATCACACGGGTTAGCACTTGGACGTTTAGCAGGTGTTGATTATGATATCGCTATTTTTACGAATCTAACGCACGATCATCTTGATTTCCATGGTACGATGGAGGAATATGGCCATGCAAAAGGCTTATTATTTTCCCAACTTGGACAAGATTTAGAAAAAAATAAATTTGTTGTGTTGAATGCAGACGATGCTTGGTCAGAGAGATATGCTGCAATGACACCATTTCCAGTGTGGACATATGGTTTAAAAAATGAAAATGCTGATTTCCGCGCCATTAACTGTGAATATCACGACTATATGACATCATTTGACGTGGAAATGCCTGAAGGAATTTATCGTGTAAAAATGAATTTGCTTGGGGAATTTAATATTTATAATGTATTGGCAGCCATGATTGCGTTTTATGGTAGGGGCTATTCAATGGAGTCCATTATTGAACAAATCGAGCAACTACCGCCAGTCAAGGGTCGTATGGAGAAAGTATGTTCAGATCTACCTGTGCAAATTTTTATTGATTATGCCCATACTCCAGATGCAATTGAAAAGGCAATTCAAGCAGCGCAACCTTATAAAAAGGGCAAGTTGATTTTCTTAGTTGGAACAGGTGGCAATCGTGATAAATCAAAGCGTCCTGCCATGGCTGAAAAAGCGTCTGCTGCGGAATATGTTATTTTAACGACAGATGATCCACGCTATGAAGACTTCGATAGTATTACAGGCGATCTTGCTAAAGGTATGCTTCATGATAATTATGCTTGTATTGGAGATCGTGCAGAGGCAGTGCGCCATGCGATTGAAATTGCTGAACCGGGTGACATGATTATTTTTGCTGGTAAAGGCCATGAGGATTATCAAATTATCGAAAATACAAAATTTCCACATAGTGATGCAGAAATTGCGATAGAAGCAGGCCGATTAAAATTCGTGTGATGAAAGCTAAATTCTTAGGAAACCCTTTTAGTTGTAACTAAAGGGTTTTCTTTTTTGAGATTTCATGTAAAAAGGTTGTACGAAAGGCAAGTCTTCTTTTATTATTATTAAGTATGAAAAAAGGAGAATGACGAGATGAATTCAAATTTAGAACAAGATATACTATCGCGTCGTACTTTTGCCATTATCAGTCACCCTGATGCTGGGAAAACGACGATTACAGAAAAGCTTTTACTTTTTGGTGGTGCTATTCGTGATGCAGGTACAGTAAAAGGTAAAAAAACAGGTAAATTTGCAACATCGGACTGGATGGAGATCGAAAAACAACGTGGGATTTCGGTTACTTCATCTGTCATGCAATTCGATTATAACGGCTCTCGTGTGAATATCTTGGATACCCCTGGTCACCAAGATTTCTCGGAAGACACATATCGTACATTGATGGCTGTAGATAGTGCTGTCATGGTAGTGGATGCTGCCAAAGGGATCGAGGCACAGACTTTAAAGCTATTTAAGGTTTGTAAAATGCGTGGTATTCCTATTTTTACATTTATTAACAAGTTAGACCGTCAAGGGAAAGAGCCGCTTGAATTGATCGAAGAGCTTGAAGAGGTATTAGGTATCAATGCATATCCTATGAACTGGCCAATCGGTATGGGTAAAGAGTTCCTTGGTATTTATGATCGTTACAATAAACGCATTGAGCAATTCCGTACAGATGAAGCGGAACGTTTCTTACCAATTGACGACAATGGGGAGCTTGCTGTGGAGCATCCAATGAAGGTGACTTCTTATTATTCACAAGCAATGGACGATATTTTACTTTTAGATGAAGCGGGGAATGCGTATTCTGAGGAAAAAATTCGTCGTGGGGAATTAACACCTGTATTCTTTGGTTCAGCATTAACGAACTTTGGTGTTCAAACTTTCCTGGAAACCTATTTACAATTCGCACCGACGCCACAGCCAAGAATTACTGAAGATGAGCAGTTTATTGATCCCGTGGAGCATGATGAGTTTTCAGGTTTTATTTTCAAGATTCAGGCCAATATGAATCCAGCACACCGTGATCGTATTGCCTTTGTACGTATTGTTTCTGGTAAATTTGAACGTGGAATGAATATGACGTTATCTCGTACAGGGAAGTCATTTAAAGTCACACAATCTACACAGTTCCTTGCAGATGATCGTGAGACAGTAGATGAAGCAGTTGCTGGCGATATTATTGGTTTATATGATACAGGAACATACCAAATTGGAGACACTGTTGTAGGTGGCAAGAAAACATTCCAATTTGAAAAATTACCACAGTTTACACCAGAATTATTCGTCCGTGTCACGGCGAAGAACGTTATGAAATCAAAGCAATTCCATAAAGGGATTTTACAATTAGTGCAAGAGGGTGCTATTCAATACTATAAAACGCTGCATACAGAGGAAGTTATACTTGGAGCAGTTGGTCAATTACAATTTGAAGTATTTGAACATCGTATGAAAAATGAATACAATGTGGAAGTAAAAATGGAGCCAATTGGTTCGAAAATCGCACGCTGGATTGAAAATGAAGAGGATGTCAAAGAATCAATGTCATCAGGTCGATCAATGCTTGTAAAAGACCGTTTTGACAATCTTGTTTTCCTATTTGAAAATGAGTTCGCTATGCGTTGGTTTGCAGATAAAAACGAAAACATTAAACTTTATAGCCTTTTATAATTATAAAACACGAATCGACAATTTTGCGATTCGTGTTTTTTTGCAAGGAAAAATGACACTGTTTGTAGAATATATACATTATTAGGAAATATAAGTTTCCTTAGAGATAGTATCTCAATAACAGGAGCTTATTTATAAAATAATCTCCTTTTCGGCTATCATAGAAAGGAAGAGGTAGAAAAGGAGTTTGTTTATATGAATATTAGTCATTTTTCTATTAAAAGACCTGTCTTTACGATTGTTACTATGCTTTTTGTCATCATACTAGGCGGTGTATCTTTATTAAAAATACCGATTACGTTAATTCCAGAGTTAAATCCTCCTATTGGAGTGGTTGTCACCTCTTATCCTGGGGCAAGCCCGACGGAGGTAAATGAAAAGATAACGAAGCCATTAGAGGCTACACTTGCCACCTTACCTGGTATCAAAAAAATCCAGTCAACCTCACAGGAAGGCTCCAATTTAATTGTGCTTGAGTTCAACTGGTCCACAAATATGGATGTTGTCCAACTTGATATTTTACAGCGAATTGATATGACCCCATTGCCTAATGATGCTGGCAAGCCTAGTTTCCTAAAATTTGATCCGTCTCAATTTCCTATTATTCAGCTGTCTTTACGTGCGGAAAATAATCAAGTAGATGTACGTGTATTAGCAGAGCACTTAGAGAAGGAACTGCTACGGACAGAGGGTGTTGCCAGTGTGAATGTTTCTGGCAAATTGATTGATGAAATCCAAATAGAATTGGATGAAGCAAAGCTAGTTGAAAAAGGCTTGACTCAGACAGACGTGATGCAAATAGTTCAAGCGAATAATGTGTCTCTTCCTGGTGAGCCTGTTTCAACAGATGATGGCAAAATGCTAACAACACGTATAGTTAGCACATTATCTTCTCCGGAAAGCATTGCCAATTTAATTGTTTCGGTGGACCCTTTAACGGGCAAATCATTAACCATTGGTGATCTTGCAACCGTTGAGAGGACAGAACAACAATCTATTACCACAACACGAGCAAATGAGCATCCAGCTGTTCTTATGTCTGTATTACAGGAATCTGGTGCAAATACGGCAGAGGTTTCTAAGGATTTCCAGAAGGCCTTAGAGACATTACTAAAGAAAGATCAGTATAAAGGTATCACAGCAGATATTTTAATTGATCAAGGTAATTATGTGGATTTAGCGATTAGTAATATTGGCTCTTCCTTACTTTTAGGTGGATTATTTGCGATGTTCATCCTATTTGTTTTTTTACGTAGTGTAAAGAGTCCGATCATTATTGGTATTGCGATTCCTTACTCCGTTATTGTCACATTTGTTTTGATGTTTTTTGCGGATTTTTCCCTCAATATTATGACATTAGGTGCTCTGGCACTTGGAATTGGTATGCTTGTGGATAATGCCATAGTCGTTATTGAGAATATAGAAAGACATCTAGGACTAGAAAAAGACCCGATAACTGCAGCAAAGGAAGGAACAAAGGAAGTAGCCCTTGCCATTACAGCTTCCACTTTAACCACAATAGCAGTATTCATTCCTGTTATGTTCATCGAAGGATTGATTGGTCAAATATTTACAGAGTTTGCCTTAACAATCTCATTCAGCTTAATTGCATCTTTAGTAGTTGCGCTTACAGTCGTTCCGATGCTAGCAAGTCGACTTTTAAAAATGAAAAACAATAATTTTTATGTACAACGCAGTAAATCACGTTTTTATAGGCATTACAAGGCGTCAATTGTATGGGTACTAAAGCATCGAATGCTTATACTGCTTTTTACAGTGGTTTGCTTTAGTCTTTCTTTGTTTGGACTGACTAGAATAGGTACTGAATTTTTACCGCCTACAGATGAGGGGTTCACCTCTATAAGTGTCAATCTTGAAAAAGGTGTCGCTGTATCAGAAACAGAAAAGATTGTTAAGCAAATTGAGGAACGTTTAAAGCAGGAAAAGGATGTAGATGTGTATGTTAGTTTAATTGGCGGTACACAACAATCCCAAGCACGTGGACAAACTAGCGCCAACCAAGCTGAGATATATGTAAAGCTTGTCCCATTAGCAGAAAGGCAACGTTCCATTTTTAAATTTGTAGAAGAGCTAGAACAAGATATACAGGGAGAGCTTGAAGAGCAAGCTGAAATTACATTTAATGTATCGACAGCTACAGGATCGTCACCACACACCTTAACATTCCGTTTAACAGATTCCGATGAACAGAGGCTACAGCAAACTGTTAAGAAAGTGCAGCAGGAACTACTAGCGATTCAGCAAGTGACAAATGTCTCTACGGATTTAGATAATACTGTTCAAGAGATTCAAATTGAGGTTAATCGTGAAAAAGCAAAAGACTATGGTTTTGCTCCAGCACAAATCGCTCAAACTGTAAATCAAATGACAAAAGGTCAATTAACGTCCCAATTGATTACTGATGACGGTGCAGTATTACCCGTTTATACAGGTTTTGGGCAGTCATTTAATACGAGTATAGATGCTTTAAAAGCCATGCAGCTGCGTTCGCCAGCAGGATTATTTGTAAAATTAGAGGAAGTGGCTACTGTTTCTATACAAGAGGGGCCGGTATCCATTCGTCGTTCTGATCAAGCAGCAGCAGTGGCCTTTTTTGTAGATTATGAAACAAAGGAATCGTTGGGAGGAATCTCTGCAAAAGTAGATAAAGCATTAGAACAAGTTAATTTACCATCTACTACTCAAGTTGTGTTCAGTGGGGACAGAGAGCTCTATGATAGTGCAATTGATGATATGTTACTAGCTGTGATGCTAGCCATCGTGCTTGTATATATTGTGATGGCAGCTCAATTTGAGTCATTTAAATATCCGTTTGTTATCATGTTTACTGTTCCATTAATGATCATTGGTGTGGCGATAGCTATGTTCCTAACAAATACTTTAATTGGTGTAACCTCAGTTATCGGTATCCTAGTACTAGTAGGAATAGTCGTAAATAACGGTATTGTGCTGGTAGATTATATTAATCAGCAAAAGGCAATGGGCATGCCAGCTTATGAGGCAATTTTACTTGCTACCCAAGATCGGCTTCGTCCAATTTTAATGACAGCCTTAACAACTATTTTAGGGCTTTTACCACTCGCACTGGGCATTGGAGAAGGGACCGAGATGAATCAGCCAATGGGGATTGCTGTTATCGGAGGGCTTGTGACCTCAACTTTACTGACACTGTATATTGTACCGATCATTTACAGTTTAATGGATAAAGATACAAGAAAGATGCACTAGGTTCAAGGGGGAATGGGAGATGAAGGTTCATTTTTTTACAGGTTTTCCTGGTTTCATTTCGAGTCAACTAATTCGAGCATTATTTCAAAAGAAACAAGCACAACAAGTAATTACCATCGTATTGGCTGGTGAAACCATAAAGGCACATAAAGAAAAAAACAAAATATTAGAGGATTTTCCTGACTGTTCGATTCGAATTGTGGAAGGCGATATTACACTACCAAACCTTGGATTAGAAAATCAAATCATCAAAGAAATTGTACCGCAAATTGAAGTGCTTTGGCATTTAGCTGCTATCTATGATTTAGCTGTACCACGTGATATTGCCTGGAAGGTAAATGTTCATGGTACAACAATGGTTAATGATTTTGTTAGCACCTTACCAAATTTACAGCGCTATATGTATTTCAGCACTGCCTATGTGGCTGGTACACGTGAGGGCGTACTGCGTGAAAATGAATTAATTCGACCAACAGCATTTAAAAACCACTATGAGGAAACAAAATATGAGGCTGAGCACAGAGTAGAAGATTTAAAATCGGAAATACCATTGACAATAATTAGACCTGGAATTGTTCGTGGTCATTCCCAAACTGGTGAAACCATTAAATTTGATGGTCCTTATTTCTTCTTAAACTTAGTTGAACGTTTAAAAGGTTTACCTTTTATTCCGTACATTGGTCAAACTTCATCGACAATTAATGTAGTGCCAGTTGATTATATTATAAATGCTTCTACTTTTCTGGTTAGTGAACAGAGTGCAGAAGGGAAGACACTTCATTTAACTGATCCTAATCCTCACCCTGTACAGGAGGTATACCGTACAATGGTGAAACTAGTTACAAATTCTTATCCAAAAGGACGTTTACCATTTACATTGGCTAAGCTTTCATTGCAGATTCCATTTATTCGAAAAAAATTAGGTGTCGAACAAGAAACATTAGATTATTTAACATGGAATGCTTCATTTGATACGACTGAAGCATATCATATCTTACAAAAAGGTGGTATTACATGTCCTGATTTTATACAGACGATGCCAAAAATGATTGAGTTTTATTTAGCACATAAGGAAGAGAAGAGCTATCAAATTCAGATTAAGTAACGAAAAAAACATATAGATATTTTTGTCAGTTGTAAATGATAGTGCTATAATATTTGAAAGAAGATACCTTCGACAATTTGTCAAAGGGGAGTAGCTAACAGGTAATTAACTTTCCCTGGTTTCACATTCGTCAAGACATGGTACAACCATCGGGTGTGATAGTGAATGGCTCTATACGTATGACGTGTAGATTGAAGTACCATAAATAGAAAGGGTACGAATTTACTTAGCGAGACCTTTGCCTGAATTAGGGCAGGGGTTTTTTTCTTTTATACTTGAATGACAGGGTCATTGAGGGTATAGAGAGCTTAGAGGAGGCACTAGAATGGAAGCGATTTTACTACAATATGGCTGGGTGTTAATTGTCCTTGTTGTATTAGAGGGATTACTAGCAGCTGATAACGCGGTAGTAATGGCTGTTATGGTGAAGCATTTACCACAAGAGCAGCAAAAAAAGGCGTTATTTTATGGACTATTTGGAGCATTGATATTCCGATTCTCCGCATTATTTGTTATTACAGTTTTAGTAAATTATTGGCAAATACAAGCGGTCGGTGCAGCTTATCTATTATTTATGTCTGCGAAAAATATATATGATTTACGAAAACATAAAGATGAAGAAGAAGCAGCAACCGAAAATGGTGGAAAAAAGGGTTCTGGTTTCTGGTTAACAGTACTAAAAGTAGAGGCTGCCGATATAGCATTTGCTATTGATTCGATGCTAGCAGCCGTTGCAATTGCTGTAACTTTGCCACACTTAGGTGAATTTGATATTGGTGGCATCAATGGCGGTCAGTTCATTGTGATGCTCCTTGGCGGATTTATTGGTGTCATTATGATGCGGTTTGCGGCCCAATGGTTTGTAAAAATATTAAATGATTACCCTTCACTTGAAACAGCGGCATTTCTAATCGTTGGCTGGGTAGGTGTGAAGTTAGTTGTCTTAACATTGGCACATGAGAAGGTGGGAATATTGCCTAAAGAATTTCCACATTCCACGGCATGGGAGTTAACATTCTGGATTGTCCTAGTAGGTATTGCTTTTGTCGGCTATTTAGTCGGTGTAAGAAAGAAAAAATAAGTAGATGAACGTTGGAGGAATAGTTATCACTATTCCTCTTTCTTTTTTTATGTATTTTTTCTATACTATAATCTATCTAGTTGGGCATCATATGTGGGAGGAGTTGTTAAAGTGCCTTGGAAAAAATCATCAAATAAACTAGTCACACCATTTCAGGTACTTGTTTCTTATTATTTTATAGCAATAGCGATTTCCTTCCTGTTATTACGGCTTCCAGGCGTTCATCAAGAAGGTGTAAAAGTCTCTTTTTTAGATAGCTTGTTTACAGCAGTAAGTGCAGTAAGTGTTACTGGGTTAACAACCATTAATATTTCGGAAACCTATACTACCTTTGGGCTTGTAATGATTCTTGTTATTTTACAGTTAGGCGCCATTGGTATTATGTCACTTGGTACCTTTGTGTGGCTGCTTGTTGGGAAAAAAATAGGCATGCGTGAGCGACAGTTAATCATGATTGATCATAACCAGTACAGTGTCTCTGGTGTTGTTAAATTAATCCGCGAAATTTTAAAAATTTTATTTGGCATTGAATTAACGGGTACCATTATTTTAACGCTACATTTTACCAATTATTTTGATACATTAGAAGAAGCCTTTTTACATGGAATTTTTGCCTCTATTTCTGCTACGACAAATGGAGGATTCGATATAACGGGAATGAGCTTACTCCCATTCCATGATGATTATTTTGTACAGATGGTTACCATGGTACTGATTGTATTAGGTGCTATCGGATTTCCGGTATTAATTGAATTGAAGACTTTTTTGCTTAATCGACGCGAGAATTTCCGTTTTAGTTTATTTACTAAAATCACTACTTCAACATACGCTATTTTATTTATAGTTGGTGCGCTTGTCATTTTACTCCTTGAATCATTCCATTCTTTTAAGGAAATGTCTTGGCATGAGGCATTATTTTCAGCAATGTTCCATTCTGTATCAACGAGATCAGCTGGATTGACTACTTACGATGTCACGACTTTTAGTGAAGCTACAGATATATTCATGAGCTTCCTGATGTTCATTGGCTCTTCCCCAAGCTCAGTTGGTGGAGGTATTCGCACCACAACTTTTGCCTTGGCCATTTTATTCTTAATTACCTTTGCTAGAGGAAGAGAGGATATCCAAGTATTTGGACGAGAAATTCATTTGATTGATGTCTTCCGATCATTTGTTGTAATTTTATTAGCATTTTTCATGGTATTAGTTGCAACCCTTATCTTGCTTATAACAGAGCCACAAGCATCTCTTATTCAAATTATTTTTGAAATTACTTCAGCGTTCGGTACATGTGGTATGTCGTTAGGCATAACATCTGATTTATCAGTGGTTGGTAAAATCATTATCATTATTTTAATGTTTATTGGTCGAGTTGGATTAATATCATTCCTTTATACTCTTGGGGGTGGCGGAAGAGGAAAGAAATCAGGCTTCCACTATCCGAAGGAACGCGTAATTATTGGTTAAATTTTTAAAGTATGTGAGGCATTAAGTAAGGAGTAATTCCTTCGTAAACCTCATATAAAAGTAAAAATTATTATCTTGTCATAAAATATTCAAAAAATTTAAACTTTTATTTCCTGATTAGATAGATTGTTTTTTGGGCATTTTTTACAAAGTTTTATCAATCTTTGTTTAAGGAATTTGACCTATATTGGTAAGGCTGGCTATGAGTACTTAACTAACCGAACAATGAAGGGCAGAAGGAATAAATTTAGCAGTCTTTATTGTTACTATGAGGATTTAAGAATCGTTTAAGTAATAAAAAAAGCTAGTCCTGATAGTTATGACAGGACTAGCGTTTCTTATTAGTTAGAGTAGATTGTTGCAAAGTAAGGTGCTTGACCATGTCGGAAATAGGTTAACAGATAGCCATTTTTTTGTACAATTTTGCCATTTGCAAACTCTTGGTAATCAAGAGCATGAGGGCTAATCAAGGTATGCTTAAACAACTCTTTTTCAGTTAACTTAAAGTTAGCAAATTCCTCGCCTGCGATAGCTGGATCTTCTCGTAAAGCGTGATAAAGGGCTTTTTGTTGCTCTTCTGTAGGACGCTCATTCCACCATAGCTTCCGTGGTTGGAACTGCTGAGCCATTAAGTAATCAAGCTGCATTAAACTCTGGACAATGTTTAAATTCACATCATCAATCGTTTCTAAAAACATTAATAAACGACGGAATAAATCCTCTAGCTGATGGCCAATACGAGACCAACCTTTTGTTTCCCAATATGTTCCGAAGTTTTGGAAGAAATCAAATGGTGTATCAAAGACCTCTGTAACCAAGTATTCAATCGTATGATCCATACGGTGATCATTCCAATACTTTTCAAGAACATCCTCTGCATGCTTAATACGGACGATATCATCAAATGTTAGAACATTATTTGAAAAGATTTCGTAAGGAGATAGATCCACATAGGTATAGCCAAACTTCTCGGCTTCTAATCGAAGTCCTGTGCCGCGTAAAAGTTTCAAAAATCCAAGCTGTAATTCCTCTGGCCGCATTGCAAAGACATCATTAAATGTTTGACGAAAACTAGCGTAATCTTCCTCTGGTAAACCAGCAATTAAATCTAAATGTTGATCTATTTTTCCGCCATCTTTCACCATAGTAACTGTTCGCTTTAGTTTTTCAAAGTTTTGACGACGTTTTACAAGAGTATTTGTTAAATCGTTCGTAGATTGAACACCTATTTCGAATCGGAACAAACCTTTTGGTGCATTATCATTTAAGAATTGAATGACTTCAGGGCGCATTATATCAGCCGTGATTTCAAACTGGAATACAACACCTGGTTTGTGTTCATCAATTAAAAATTGGAACATTTCCATTGCGTAGCTACGACTGATGTTGAAGGTGCGATCCACAAATTTAATTGTTCGAGCTCCGTTATCCATTAAGAAACGAATATCCTCTTTTATTTTTTCACGGTTAAAGTATCGGACGCCAACTTCAATAGAAGATAAACAAAATTGGCAGCTAAATGGGCAGCCTCGGCTTGTTTCGATATATTGAATTCGCTTACCTAGGTAGGGAAGATCCTCCTCAAAACGAAAAGGACTTGGTAATTCGCGCAAATCAATTTTAGGTGGCATAGCGTGAATCTTGACTTTCTCGTCCTCTAAATAACAAATACCAGGAACATCTTCTAACAATATTTCACCGTGGAAATAGCGCAGTAATTGTTTAAATGAAGTTTCTCCTTCACCCATCACAATGAAGTCTACCTCAGGTATTCGACGTAACCAATGGTGACAATCATAAGAAACCTCAGGTCCCCCGAGCAGAATTTTAACATTTGGACAGACAGTTTTTAACATCTTGATAACGTGAATTGTTTCTTCGATGTTCCAGATATAGCAACTAAATCCAACGATATCAGGTTTTTTTTGGAATAAATCTGATACAATATTAAAAGCAGGGTCTTTAATAGTATACTCTGCTATAATTGGATTAAACTCCGGTAAAGCTGCGCCTTTTAAATAGCGCAATGCTAAATTTGTGTGAATATACTTTGCATTCAAAGTAGTTAAAATAGTATTCATGCAATAATCTTCCTTTCAACATCCTATTGTATCAGTCAAGTATCTGACATACAATATAATTCTTTTTACCTATTTATTTTGTGAACGGTTCGTGAAATAATTTAAAATACTTAAATTTACTAAATTTTGTAATAATAGAATCGTGCTGTCATAAAGTATAGTAAAGGCTCAAAATTCGATTTTAGAGGTTTTTTACTCTTTTGAAAGGTTCGGTGAGAAAGTTGAAGCAAAATGATATTAATCAATGTTTTGGAAATCTTATGAAAAGTACTTCGTCACCAACACTTATACTCAATAAAGCAGGGAAAATTTTAAACGTCAATGAGGCTGCTATCAATCTTTTCAATCTTAATTTAACCTATATTGGCTATTTAGCTATGGACGAGCCATCTAATTTTAAATGGACTAAGTTCGTCAAACAGTTACAAAATGATTTACGTTCAGAGGAAATTTTCAATATTCGCACAGTTGGAAATGACTACGAAATGTTATCTTTCAAATGCTTTTACGATCCTAATACAGAGGAAATTGTTGCGCAAATTTCAACATTAAATGATGATGTTGCCCATAAATTATATGTTAGCCAAGCACATGAGAGAGCGCAATCTTTTAATGCCTACGATTACTTACCTTATGCTGTTATTGTTAGTGACGCTAGTGGTATTATTCTTGGGCTAAATAAATATGCGGAAATGTTTCTGAAAGTTGAAAATTCGCAGCTTCTTCATAAAGCGCATCAGCATATATTTGATTCGTTTACATTGAAAAAGGGGCAAATTACAACCTACCTTTCTAAGTTAATGGGTGAAAAACATGCAAGCATTCATGTAGTCGATGAAACACAAGTAAGCAGAACTTGCTATTATGAAATTTCAAGTATTTTTGATGAATACAATAATATTATTGTCACTGTGATTAATGATGAAACAGAGAAGAAGCAACTTCAACATAAAGTTGAGCATCAGCAAGCATTAAACGTTGTGGGACAGATGGCAGCGAGTATTGCGCATGAAATTCGTAACCCATTAACTTCTTTAAAGGGTTTTACTGAATTACTAAAATTAAATGCTGATGATGAATCACGCATGTATCTCTCTGTTATTGACAGTGAGCTTCAACGGATGGAACAGATCTTATCCGAATTATTAGTATTGTCTAAGCCAACAACGATGAAAGTGGAATTATTAGAACTGGATCATATTGTAAAGCAAGTCATTGAGTTTATGCTACCAGATGCACTCATGAAAAATATTATGATTCAGTATATTTCAACCCCTAATCAAGTCTATATTGGCGGCAACGAGAATCGACTAAAGCAAGTGCTGATGAATTTAATTAAAAATGCAATGGAATCCATGAATAATGGTGGTACGATTACCGTCGAAATGGCAACAATTGACTGTGCGATTGTCGAACTTATGATAAAAGATGAAGGTGTTGGCATGGACAGCACGACACTTCAAAACCTATTCCAGCCTTTTTACACGACAAAATCAACAGGGACAGGACTGGGCCTTGCTTTCGTGAAAAAGGTGATTGAAGAACATGAAGGAGTAATTGGCGTTAGTAGTGAACTACAGAAGGGGACATGCTTCCATCTGCAGTTTCCAATTTACACATTCAATCAGATGGATACAATGGAAGTATCCACAAAAGATTCTGCTTATTTAGTAACATAAAGAAAGTAAAAATGGTTGCATAATGAACAACAAAACCTTCTAAATCATATATTGCTTTTGACAATGCTTTTCTAATGTCGCTATAATGTCATGTATAAAGAGCGAAGTGAGAGGAAAAGAATATGCCGTCAGAAGATCTAAAACAATCTTTAAAATTATATATTGTATTATCACGTGCACTAAAAGCAATTAATGAAACAACACATCAATTATTTCAGGATAATGGTTTAAACCCAACTGAATTTGCTGTTCTAGAACTTCTCTATCATAAAGGAAGACAGCCATTACAGCAAATTGGCAATAAAATTTTGTTAGCCAGTGGGTCTATTACGTATGTCATTGATAAGCTAGAGAAGAGAGGTTACTTATTACGAGTATCTTGTCCTGCTGATCGTCGTGTTACGTATGCAGAAATCACCCCTGAAGGTGAAGCTTTTATGGGAGAGCTGTTCCCAAAACACGAACAGCATTTGCATGAATTAATGAGTGTACTATCCCCAGAAGAAAAAGAACAAGCTATTACGTTATTGAAGAAAATTGGCCTTTCTATCAAAGACCTATCTTATTAAAAAAGTTGTCTCATTGATTTGAGACAACTTTTTTGTGATCAAATAGAAGGACGATAGACTATGTCTATCGTCCTTAGCATTTTATTATTTTTTAGATATAGTTGCTGCCATATTAAGCATAGCATCTGTTAAATCTTGTTCATCATTATCATGAATAGTGAATTTTGTAATGAGACCATCTTTCTCAAGGACAACCCCAATTACTTTCTCAGTGTCGAAGTCCACAACATACCCCTCGATATTTTGAACATCTTTAAATGCTGCTAATTCCTCAGCAGTTAGAGCTACTGTTTCACCCACTGCGTTCATATAATCTTGCATAGTTGTTTTTACTTCTTCAAAGCTCGATTGTGAAGCTTCAATTGTTTCAATACGCATAAACACTTCGTCATCATCATTGGACACTAACATGTCTTTACCAGGCTCTTCTTGTGTCAGTGTAAAACCAGGAAGCTGTTGTAGTTTATAGCTTTGATCAACACTTGCTGATTCAGTTGCCTTTTCAGTTTTATCTACACCTTTTTGGACGTATTTTACATCTTGTTGAGGCTGTTTAGAAGCATCCTCTGTATTTGTATCATTTGATGCAGGTGTATCTTCTTCTTCCTCATTTGATTCACCTGCTGTATCATCTCCAGATGGTTTTTGATCGGCAGCAGTATTTGATGGCTCATTTTGTTGAGCATCTGAATCCCCTGTTTTATCAGATGTATTACACCCTACAACTAATACGGCTGTTAGTAATAATGCAAGAATAGAAACTAATTTTTTTTGCATAAAAAACCCTCCTTTTCTAAATTAAACGTTAGTAAAGATAAAATGTTTCCAAATATTAATGTTATGATGTTAACGGCAACACTAAAAATAATAATAGTACAAAAACGACATGAGCTACAATAACAAGTGGCATACTTTTACGCCATTCATATAAGAAGCCCCAAATAATGCTTGTTACCAATGCAGCAATGACACCAAGCATAAATCCGCTAAGGGCAATTGATACAGCACATAATACTGCGGTAACTATGACAGCCAGCGGTGGGCGCATAAAACGTTTTAACTGTTGTTGGATATAACCACGCCAAAATAATTCTTCACCTATGGCAACGATAAATACGAGTAAAACATAGTGCCAAATATTTTGTGGTCCGTAGCTTGCTAAAAATTTTTGAACGGATTGTACTAAGTTATTATTAATATATGGAGCGAGCCAGTAACCAAAGCGAATAATACCATATGTGATGGTACCGTATCCAATACCAAAGAGTAAAAATTGCCATGTAGGTAATTGATCTTCAATGGAGCCAGCTAAGATGGCAATGGCAATACATACTAGTAGAGTGAATGCATACATGTACCAAAATACAGCTTGGTTAGCAAAGGTAAAAGCAAGCATACCATAAACGAATAATAAAGAAAGGAGAAATAGTATTGTTTGTTTCGAATTTATTAGCATATTCGACCTCCATACCTTAATCTTATCAAAAAAATAGTCCCTTATCATCTATTAAGACAAATAGGGACTATTCAGACTATTAAGCTTCATTAGTATATAAAATTTTATATCGTTTATGATTGACGACCGTTTTTTCTTCAATTTCAAGGGAATCAAAATTCTCCATATATGTTAAGTTAACGATCACCGAATTTTCATTTACCTTTTCTACAATACCTTGGAGACCATTTTTAAACTCGATAATATTTCCAACTTCAGCTATTTTCACAGACAGTCAGCTCCTTCATCGACTAATAATATACAGTTTGCATGAAAAATTGGTAAACGTAAAGCTTTTTTTAAATAATTCATAATTTATTACACAAATGAGGCAAAGAGAGGAATAAAGTTCATGGAAAAATACGAAAATATGCTTAAACAATTACAAAATGGGGAAAGAGAAAGTATTGAAATTCAAAAGGAAGAATTTTACGAATTTCGTGAAATTCTTGTAAAACACCCATTATTTAAACATTATAGAGGTGAGGCCAAGCAAAATGGGCGAATTATCTATACTTATACTGAAACACCAAGAAGTTAATTTGTCGAACATTGTCGTAAGTTAATGCTGTAAGAAATGAAATATAAATGTATAATAATGGTATGATTATTTGTGTGTGGAGGGTTGTATGAATGGTCAATCTACTCTTGAAACAAATGGAACAAACTCGTGAGATGATGATTCGCTCAGGTGTAGAAAACGGGTTACAAAATGCAAAAACCATTCAACTGAGTCGCAGATTAGATCAGTTAATGAATACTTATTATAGACAGATGGCATTTGAAGAAGAAAAAGATCAAGAAGACTAAAAAAGATTGTTCCAGTATTCAGAGTAAAAAACATTTTAACATATATGTTTAAAATGCATTTCAATGGGGAATAACTTACTATGAACACAGCAACATTCTCATTTCCCCCTTTAGAGCAGTGATCCCCCAATCACTTGCTCTCTTTTTTTTGCTTATTCGGTATATATGCCCTACATATAAATTTTAGTACAAGTTGTGGGAAGAGTTTGAATTATTTCATTCCTTCACCTAAACTGAAAAGATATAGAGTTGGACTCTCACGGAGAGTACAGACATTCTAGAACAAAGGAGCATGTACATATGACAAAGAAACGTATTGCATTTATTGGAACTGGAGTAATGGGTGCTAGTATTATTAAGCATTTACTAAAAAATGGTCATGAAGTAACCGTCTATACTCGTACGCAAGAAAAAGCAGAGCCTCTTGTTGCCTTAGGGGCGTCATGGGCAAGCTCACCTGCTGAAGCATTTAAAAATCATGAAATTGCCTTTACAATGGTTGGCTATCCTTCAGATGTAGAGGAAGTATATTTTGGGGAAAATGGCCTCTTCCAAACAGCAGAACAAGGCAATATTGTCATTGATATGACGACTTCAGAGCCATCTTTAGCAAAGAAAATTTATATGTATGCTCAATCCATCGGTGTAGAGGCTTTAGACGCCCCTGTTTCAGGTGGGGATATTGGTGCTCAAAATGGCACTTTGTCTATCATGATTGGTGGCGATCAGGTCACATACGACAAGGTATTGCCAATTATGAAGCAATTTGGAGAAAATATAATTTATCAGGGTGAAGCAGGAGCTGGGCAGCATGCAAAGATGTGCAATCAAATTGTTATTGCCTCTGGTATGATTGGCGTGTGTGAATCACTAGCTTATGGACTAAAGGCAGGATTAGATTTACCTACCGTTTTACAATCGATCTCTTCAGGTGCAGCAGGTTCATGGTCTTTAAGCAATTTAGCCCCACGTATGATAAAAGAAGATTTTGCACCAGGCTTTTATATTAAACATTTTGTAAAGGATATGAAAATAGCTTTAGACGAATCAAACAAAATGGGCATAACATTACCAGGACTTGCATTAGCCTATGAAATGTATGAGAAATTAATCGCAGCAGGCTATGGTGATAATGGTACACAAGCACTCTTAAAGTATTATAAATAATTCGCGATGGGATTCTGAATAGGAAACCTGAAGGCTCCTTAAATGGGAGACCTTCAGGTTTTTTGTTTTACTCTTTCCCGAAAAGTTGAGAATCCAGTGAGAAGCTGGATGCGCCTGCGAGAGTAAAGTAAAGAGCTATTGCACCTAAAGCTAAATCTAATTCATAACCAGCCAATCCATCTGCCCCGATAAAGCCGATGCTAAGTTTTGCTGTAAAGATCGCCACAATCATTGTAATGGTTAATAAAGCACCAAATATTCTTGTTGCTAAACCTAAAATAATTGCAATTCCTCCAACTAATTCAATAATTGCCACGATATACGCCATAAATCCTGGTATACCTAGGCTATCAAAGAAGTCAGCTGTATAGCTAATGCCACCTTGAAATTTTTGAAAACCATGCACTGCAAAAATAACGCCTAGAACGATACGTAAAATTGTTGAACCAATATTTTGCATAATAAAGTAACTCCTTATCTTTTTTTGCTTACAATTCGTAACTTAGTTTATTTTTAAAAACAACTTTTGTCAAGTAACTTAATGTATTTTTAGAACAAGTTTTTTTAAAAAGTGATATACTCTTAAATAGGAACTAATATACAAAGGGGGGAAGTCATTTGGATCAAAAAAATATTTGTCCGCGATTTGAAAAAGCACTCATGATATTAAATCATCGTTGGAATACGCTACTTATTTATCAGCTATTAGATGGTCCGCAAAGGTATTCGACCATTAAAAATCAGTTGAATATTAGTAGTCGTGTATTAACAGAACGTTTAAAGGAATTAGAGACTGAGCAAATAGTGCTACGTACAGTAATTCCATCAACACCAGTTTTCATTGAGTATGAACTTACAGAAAAGGGTTATGCTATTGCACCTGTGCTAAAAGCGATTGAGCAATGGTCCTCTGAATGGGTAACCATAGATATAGAATGATAAAAAGGTATTCAAGCGAGGGGCTTGAATACCTTTTTTGGTTTTACACAGAAAATAAGCGTTCAATTATCGACCATTTGGCAGTTATTTTTCAGTGAATTTACTGTTATATTGTAAATAATATTAATTTTCTTTAAAAAAAGGTATTTTTTATTTCAGAGAGAAATTAATTGTTTATTATAGAGAATGGAGAGGAGGGTTTTATGAAGAAGAGTACAGCTATAGACGTACAACATCGAAGTCAATTAGCCATTTATTTATCATTACCGATACTTTCATGGGCATTTTATGATTTTGCGAATACAATTTTTTCTTCAAATATAAATACAATATTTTTTCCCTTTTACATGGATGAGGTTTTAGGAACAAATGAAGTCATGCAACAAGTTGCGAGCACCTTTATATCTTATGCAAATGCCATTGCAAGCTTGTTGCTCGTTATCTTTTCACCCCTTTTCGGTGTGTGGATTGATAACACAGGTTATAAAAAGAGATTTATTGTATGGTTTGCATCCATATCTATTCTATTTACATTTATTATGGGAATATTTGCTAATGCACAAACCACTGTCAATTACTCTGGTGTGCCTCTTAGTTTATTTTTGGTAGTTGCAAGTTTTGTCATAGCAAAATTTTTCTTTAATTCAAGTTTAGTATTTTACGATTCTATGATGGGTGATCTAGGGACAAAAGAAGAGATGCCGCTCATTTCAGGGTATGGTGTTGCAATCGGGTATCTTGGTACACTTTTTGGATTACTTGTTTACTTGTATGTTGGTAACAGCGATTTTCATCGAGCATTTATCCCAACAGCCATTCTGTATCTACTCTTTTCATTGCCATTATTCTTAATTAATAAAGATACACCGATCCCAAAGTCCCAACGAAAGTCCTTAAAGTTTTTAGATGGTTATAAAGAAATCATTCAAACATTTAAAGATATGAAGCAATATAAAGCAATCTTTACCTTTATGATTGCTTATTTCTTTCTAAATGATGCCATTGCTACGACGATTGCTATGATGGCTGTTTATGCGACAACGATTGTTGGCTTTAGTTCTGGACAATTTATTGTACTTTATTTGGTCTCTACTGTCTCAACAATCATTGGGTCACTTGCCTTTGGGTATATTACGAAATCAATAGGCGCTAAACGTGCCATTACAATTGTTGCACTTATTATGATTGTTGCTTTGGTATTCGCTGTTTTTGCTTCAGCACAATGGATGTTCTGGCTTGCTGGTAGTCTATTTGGTATATCACTTGGCTCAATGTGGGTGACATCTCGGACATATATTATTGAATTATCACCAAACGAAAAACGTGGACAATTTTTTGGGTTGTTTGCTTTTTCAGGTAAAGTATCCTCCATTATTGGTCCAGCTATATATGGAACTGTTACATTATGGATGAAGGATTATGGTACTATTGCTAGTCGTGTAGCATTATCAACGTTGATCGTTATGACTGTCGTTGGTCTATTGGTACATCTAAAAGTTAATGATAAAAATGGAAATAGCAAGTAGGAGAAATGTATTGCCTATGATACAATTGAATTATAAACAGATGTAGAGAAAGGAGCGGGGTTGCATTGGAACATAAAGGAATATTATTAGAAAGTGGCACAAATGAGCTAGAGATTGTTGAATTTGAAGTAGCAAACAATAAGTTTGGCATCAATGTTATTAAAGTAAAAGAAATTATTCAACCGATCCCAGTAACGTTTATCCCACACGCGCACCCGCATGTAGAAGGAATCATTCAATTAAGAGGTGAGGTATTACCTGTTGTAGATATGCTACGAGTATTAGGAATTCAAGGTGCTGAGCGTAATCCACAACAAAAATATATTGTCGCAGAATTTAATAAACAACGTGTCGTTTTCCATGTAGATAATGTAACACAAATTCATCGTATTTCTTGGAATCAAATCGAAAAGCCTTCAGATATGTATCAAGGGGGTACATCACAAGTAATTGGTGTGATTAAACAGAATGAGCAAATGATTCTATTACTAGATTTCGAAAGAATTATGGTGGATATCAATCCTGCATCAGGAATTAGTGTGGAATCTGTTAAAAAGCTCGGTAAACGTGAGCGATCTGGAAAGCGAATTTTAATTGCAGAAGATTCACCGTTATTACGTAAATTACTGTTTGATACTATGAGTGAAGCTGGTTATGACAATGTTGAATTCTTTGAAAATGGCCGCGATGCTTATGAATACTTAGAGGGAATTGCAAAGAGTGGTAGTGACATAGCAGAGCATATTCAATTGGTGGTAACGGATATTGAAATGCCACAAATGGATGGCCATCATTTAACACGAAAAATCAAAGAGCATCCCGATCTTCAAAAGCTTCCTGTTATCATTTTTTCAAGTCTAATTACAGATGACCTTCGTCATAAAGGTGATCAAGTAGGGGCTGAGGATCAAATAAGTAAGCCAGAAATTGCAGAGCTCATTTTACGTGTTGACCAACTTATTCTGTAATCACCATGGCTTACATGATACTTCTCAATTTTAATAATGGGTATCCTGCAAGTATAAATAAATGAAAGTAAAGTCGGATGCCTTAATTAAGAGGGTCCGATTTTTTTGTATATGTCCAAATATTATGAACAAAATAAATGGTAGATGCTTGAAGGATGTGATTATTTGAATGAATTAAAAACAGCTATTATTGATATCGGCTCCAATACTATACGATTAGTATTATATCAATATGATAATGAAGAGGGACTTCATGAGCTTGGAAATATTAAGACGGTAGCACGTTTGCGTACATATTTACAGCCCTCAGGAGAGATGTCTGATGAAGGTATTCAAGTGTTATCAGAAACTTTATTAACATTTAAAGCAATGCTTGAGGATTTTGAAGTAACAGATGTAAAAGCTGCTGCGACTGCGGCTATTCGACAAGCCACTAATCGAGACAAAATTATAGAGGAAATGAAAGAACGGACTGGTATCCAAATAGAGCTTTTATCAGAAGAGGAAGAGGCCTATTTTGGCTACGTTGCTGTTGCTTATTCCATGGGTACGAAATCGGCCGTAACAATCGATATCGGTGGTGGTAGTACCGAAATTACGCTGTTTGAAAATAAAGAAATTCAGCAATCACATAGTTTCCCTTTTGGGACAGTTTCTTTAAAGCAACGTTTTGTAAAAGGTGACATTATCAATAGTAGTGAGAAAAAAGAGCTTCTTGCCTTTGTCAAAGAGCAGTTCCAAACACTCCCTTGGATAAAAAATGTTGCTCTACCTATTATCGCAATTGGTGGTAGTGCGCGTAATATTGCTCAAATACATCAACAAAAGCATGATTATCCTATTGCCAGCGTACATGGTTATGAAATGACAAAGGAAAATTTGGATGATTTAAGCTTATTTTTAGGGCAATTAAGCTTTCAGGAATTGAAACAATTGGATGGTCTCTCATCTGACCGTGCAGATATCATTGTTCCTGCATTAGAGGTATTTAGAGTGTTGATGGAGGTAGTTGGTAGTGAGACCTTCCAACTGACAAAGCGAGGGTTACGTGAGGGACTCATTATTCAACGGATTTTGCAAACAGATACAAAGGCATTTGATAAATATAATGTATTTGAAGGAAATGCTAGAAGATTAGCACGTCAGTATGGTCGGAGTGAAGTGGAAGTAGATTATTTAATGCATTTAGCAGACCAATTGTATCGTGAATGTTGTCATTTAGGCTACTTGCAATATCATCCAGAAGATTTGCATTTATTAGCAAAAGCGGCGAAGGTTTTTAATATAGGAGAGTATATCGAATTAAGCTCTTCAAGCCAACATACTTTTTATTTAATTGCGAATCAATCCATTGATGGTTTAAATCATTTAGAACGAGTAAAACTAGCACTTCTTGCCTCCTATAAAAATAAAGATTATTTCGAACGATTTGCTGCTCCATTTGCTACATGGATGAGTCGGGAGGAACATCGTAAAATAAGAGATTTCGGAGCGTTATTAAAATTTGTCTATGCATTAAATGTTTCAAAACGCAATATAGTACATGCTATTGAAATGCACACCGAAGAAGATCATGTTCAGCTTAATATTTATGTAAAAAAGAATGCTGCGGCTGAAAAGTATCAAGCCAATCGACATAGAAAGCATTTAGAACGTGCATTAAAAATCCCAATGAAGATCAATTTTATTGAAGAAGGGTGGAACAATGGATGACAACTGAAGTAACGAAAAACGAGCTACATGGGGAAGAGTTCTCCGAAAACTACAATCTATTGTTAGAGGAAATTGCAAAGCCTCAATATTATAATAATCGTGAATTAAGCTGGCTTGCCTTTAATGAACGCGTGCTAGAGGAAGCAGAGGATATTAATAATCCTCTGCTCGAGCGTTTAAAATTTTTAGCTATATTTAGTTCCAATCTAGATGAATTTTTTATGGTTCGTGTTGCAGGCTTACAGGACCAGGTACGTGCTGGTTTTCATAAGCCCGAAAACAAATCTGGCTTAACGCCGAAGGAACAGTTGGCCAAAATAGCAGAACGCACACAAGCATTAGTGCGTCGACAAACTGAGGTGTATAGACATTTAATCTATGATTTACTACCTCAACATAATGTACATATTGCGGACATGAAAGATTTAAATAGCAAGCAAAAATCATTTATCAATGAAATGTTTGCAGAAACTATCTTCCCTGTTTTAACCCCTGTTGCAGTGGATGCATATCGTCCTTTCCCAACCTTGCTTGGTAAAACTTTGAATTTATTAGTGCTGTTAGAGCAGGATGAGTCAGATCTTGAAAGTCGTGAAAAAGTGGCGATTGTCCAGGTTCCATCAGTGTTAGATCGCTATATAAAAGTACCGTCCGAAGAAGGTAAGACAGTTGTAGTTTTATTGGAGGATGTGATAGTAGCGCATATTGAAAAGCTGTTTTATGGCTATAGCGTAAAATCAGCACAAGCCTTCCGCTTAACAAGAAATGCAGATTTAACTATCCATGAAGAAGGGGCTCGAGATCTTCTCGTGGAGATCGAAAAAGAGCTGAAAAAGCGAAAATGGGGAGTAGGAAGCCGTTTAGAAGTTCGAGTTGGAGAAATGAACGAGGAAGTGCTGCAATACTTACTAGATGAATTCGAAATAGAAGAATCGGATGTTTTCCATATTGATGGTCCTTTGGATTTAACGTTTATGTTCTCTTTTGTGAAAGGTATTTCAGTAGGTCGTGAGCATTTAGAATATGAAAGCTTTATCCCACAGCCACCTTTAGATTTACAGTCTGACGAAAATATTTTTGAAAAAGCACTTCAACAGGATATATTTTTCCATCATCCATATGAATCTTTTGCCCCTATTGTTGATTTTATTTCTGAGGCCGCTATCAACCCGAATGTGTTGGCTATAAAACAGACATTATATCGAGTAAGCGGAAATTCACCGATTATTCAAGCGTTAAAACTTGCCGCTGAAAACGGTAAACAAGTAACGGTATTAGTGGAGCTAAAGGCTCGCTTCGATGAAGAAAACAATGTGCACTGGGCAAAACAATTAGAACAAGCAGGTTGTCTTGTGATCTATGGGATGAATAATTTAAAAACGCACTCAAAAATCACGCTAGTCGTTAGTCGTCGTAACGGCAAAATTGAACGTTTTGTCCATTTGGGTACAGGAAATTATAATGATGCTACTGCAAAAATTTATACGGATATGGGCATAATAACGACAGATAAAGAGTTTGGCATTGATGCGACAAATTTCTTTAACTACTTAAGTGGTTATACAGAAAAACCTACCTTTAATCATTTAGTCGTTGCACCATTTGATATACGCGATGAGTTTATTCGGTTAATGGATGAGGAAATTGCCTGTCATAAAAAATATGGAAATGGTTTTATTCGTGCAAAAATGAATTCATTGACAGACAAAGATTTAATGATGAAGCTTTATGAGGCATCGATTGCGGGTGTAAAGGTCGAGCTTATTATTCGTGGTATATGCTGTATTAGACCAGGAATCCCAGGTATTAGTGAGAACATTACCGTAACAAGTATTGTTGGTCGTTTCCTTGAACATTCTCGTATTTATTGGTTCCATCATAATGGGGAAAATAAAGTATATTTATCCTCTGCAGATATGATGACACGCAATATGATTAAACGTGTGGAAATTTTATTCCCTGTATATGCAAGTGAAGCAAAAACTCGTATTATTGACATAATGAATGCACAATTAATGGATACTGCCAAAGCCCGTATTCAAGACTCTAATGGTAAGTATCATTATAAAGAGTTTGATCGTAGCGAAGATCCATTAAATAGCCAGGAAATTTTCTTGAAGGATGCATTAAAGCCTACGCTAGACGAAGAATAGAGCAAACACGCTACTTAGTGAGGGATAGAATGAAAAAATGTAGAGAAAATGTAGCGCCATTTGCAGAATATCAACAGCTCATGCAACTGAATCCATTTGATGCAATCATTTGTTTGAGACAAGTTGATAAGACAGTGTTTGAGGTCGTTGAATTTAATGAAAAGCTATCGTCAATGATTGAGTTGGAGGATATAACAGCCAAAAACGCTGAGAACTTTTTTACTAAGCAATGCTGGCTGCAATTGTCGGGATTTCTAATTGAAGAAATCAATAAACAGCATACTCTAAAATTAGGTAACGGTCTTCAAGAGAAAACATTTATGCTTCATGTTCAGCACTTTTCTGAATCAATAGTTGCCATTATTCTTCGAGCGACACCATTTGAAGAAAATCCCTATTTACAGTTCATTGAACAACATATAAGTCCAGTGTTAACGACAGATTTACAAGGTCGAATAATTCATCAAAATATTGCTGCTACTGCTACACTATCGAGAGAGCAGCACAGTCTAATTGGACTAGATATTTTTTCATTACTCGAAAGTAAATATCTCAATGAGTTTAAACTATTATTTACCAAAACAATCGAAGGTTCAGCGTTTGGCATGCCTAAATGCTTATTGAAAGGTGATTTACTAAGCAAAGAGCCCTTTTATTTAAGAACGCATCCAACCTATTATAATGGTGAAGTTGTGGGTGTCCACCTATTTGTTAAAGATGCTAATTCATTTATGAATGATCATGAAGCATTCTATTACCTAGCACTGATGGATGAATTAACAGGTATTTGGAATCGAAAAGCTTTTAAGGAGCATTGGCTACAGCATTTAAATGATAAAAAGCAAGAGCATAAGCAAGCCGCTCTTATTTTAGTTGACATTGACCGTTTTAAAAAGTTTAATGAATCCCTTGGCGAGAGCAAGGGAGATGATTTGATGCGTATGTTTAGTCATAGGTTACGGGAGCTTTGCTACTCAAAGTGTTCGCTATATCGATATAATAGTGATGAGTTTATTTTTGTGCTAAAAGATGCAACCATCCAAAAAATTGAACGAACTGCAAACTTGATTATGGACGTATTAAAACAGCCATTTATGATAGATGGACAGGAATATTTTATTAGCGTATCGATTGGGATTTCACTTAGCCCAGCAGATGGTAAAGATATCGAGACACTTGTACGGAAAGCAGATAAAGCTTTATTTTCTGTTAAAGAACATGGTCGTTCACATTATCGCTACTACCGTGAAGATATGACGGCCATTTTTCCAAACGAAGCATTAATGGAGGCACATTTACGTCGAGCAATTGAATTTAATGAGCTAAGTCTTCATCTACAACCGCAAATGGATTTAGCAAATAATAGCATCAATAGCTTTGAAGCATTATTACGATGGAATAACCGTAAATTTGGTTTTGTATCACCAGCACAATTTATTCCTATTGCGGAAGCCTCAGGGTTGATTATTGAAATCGGTGATTGGATTATTGATGAGGTATGTCGTTACCAAAAAGAATGGCAATCGAAAGGATATCGTCCTGTACGGATTGCAGTCAATATATCCCCAAAACAGTTTAGAAAAGAAAATTTTGCCCGAAAAATTAAAACAGCTTTAAAGAAATATGGTGTACCGCCTGAATTATTAGAAGTAGAAATTACCGAAAGTTCCATGACAAATGTACATGAAACATTTTCGATTCTTACAGAACTGAAGCAATTAGGTGTTTATGTGTCTGTGGATGACTTTGGGACAGGCTATTCCTCATTAAGTTATCTCAAGCGTTATCCGATTGATATTATTAAAATTGATCAGTCATTTATTGCAGATATAGCAAAGGATGACAAAAATGAAGCCATCATAAAAGCCATTATTTCGATGTCTCATAATTTAGGATTAGAGGTCATTGCTGAGGGAATTGAAGAACCAATACAAGTTGATTTTCTCAAACGCCATCGTTGTCAAAAAGGGCAAGGCTATTTGTATAATAAACCATTACCAGTTGAAACGATTGTACAACAATATTTTGTAAGCTAGAAAACGAGTAGCACTTTCATCACAAAATAGATGAAGTGCTACTTTTTTATTTGCCGTTTTTAAGACCGTTTAAGACAATTGCTGTGAATTGCGCCATTTCAGAGGCTAGGTCAAAGTCTTCACTATGTATCAACCAATCATAGACATTCGCACGCATACAGCGCTGAATAAGTGTTTGTATGGTAGCAGCAGAAACATCTTGTCTAAATTCCCCATGTTGAATTCCTTCCTCGATATATGTATTCATTATCTGAAAAATCTTACGTTGTGGATTGATTAAATAATGATCCTGTTCTACTTGGTTTGTCATAGCAGCCGTATATACTGTACGTAATAAATCCTTTCCCACAATATTGGTTAAATATCTCATTTGCTCTTGATACACTAAGAGTATTTTTTCACTTGCTGGTAATGTGGGATCAATATTTTTTTCAACTGTACGATAAAAATTATCAAGCTCCTTAAATTTTTCTAAAATAACATCATATTTAGATGGGAAATGTGTATAAAATGTACCCTTTGAAACATTACATGCCTTTGTAATTTGTTCAACAGAAACATGTTCATAACCATGCTTGTTAAATAAATCTAAAGAAGTTTTCAATAATTTTTCACGTGTTTCTAATGCCTTTTTCTGTCTGCTTGTGAGTGTTTCCATTGGTAGCTAATACCTCCTATATTAAATATTGTAAAATATCTTTTGTAAAAAATATTCTGAAAATATTAATTTTTTAATTGACGAGATGGATTTCGATTGATTATGATTTAAATGACCGAAGTCAATGACTGCGGTCAATGATGTTATCTCGTTACTAATGTTACTTTAAAAAATGAAAGTTGGCTAGTATCTCATCAAGTTTTCTGTTGTATTTTCAAGGAATGGGGAGGTCACAATGAAGAAAAAATTGGGTTTTATTGGCTTAGGGAATATGGGTTTACCGATGGCTATTAACTTATTAAGAGCAGATTATCAGGTATATGGTTTCGATACGAATGCGGAAGCAATGGAACAATTCGCAGCAGCAGGTGGTTTCGGCCTTGAGACAGCTATGGATATTGCAAAAAAATGTGATGTTATTATGACAAGCTTGCCTACCCCTCAGGTTGTAGAATTGGTTTATCGATCAGAGCAAGGAATTTTACAACATGCAAAGAAAGGGTGCCTACTGATTGATTTTAGTACTGTTAATCCCGAATTGAATGATACGTTACATACAGAAGCTATAGCTTTGGGATTACGTTATTTGGGAGCGCCTGTCAGTGGGGGTGTCATAGGGGCTATCAATGCGACATTAACTATTATGGTTGGTGGTGGCACAGATGATTATATAAGTGCTAGTGAAATATTCAGAATAGTCGGTAAAAATATTTATCATTTAGGCACATCTTCAAGTATAGGAACGCGAATTAAATTACTCAATAACTTAATGATTGGCTTTTACACAGAGGCAGTTGCTGAAACGATTGTACTTGGCGAAAAAATGGGTATTCAGGCAGACACGCTCTATGAAGTATTAAATAATAGTTATGGGCAAAGCCGTATTTATGAACGTAATTATTTGGAATATATGAAAAATGATAATTATGAGCCGGGCTTTTCGACAAATCTACTATTAAAAGATTTGAAGTTAGCTAAGGAAATGGCGGATGAAGCAGGCGTATCGCTACGAATCGGCGAAAAGTTAGTGGATCTTTATAGTGAAATTGCTCAGCAGGGCTATGGAGAAAAAGATATGTCTGCAGCTTATTTAAGTTTAAAAGAAAAATGTAAACTAGAACAATTTTAAGAGGAGGAAATGGATATGACAACGACACAAGAGGTTAAAACATTAACACATTTTATTGGTGGCAAATTGGTTGAAGGAAAAAGTGGCCGATTCGGTTCGGTATTTAACCCAACAACAGGTGAAGTCATTGCTAAGGTACCCCTTGCAACAGTAGAGGAAACACAAGATGCAATCGAGCAAGCTCAAGCAGCATTTCCGGCTTGGCGTGATACATCAGTGGCTAAGCGTGCAGAAATTGTATTAAAGTTCCGTAACCTTATCACTGAAAATATGGAAGAGCTATTACAAATCATTTGTACTGAAAGCGGTAAAACGATTGAAGATGCCAAAGGTGAGATTACACGAGGACTTGAATCTGTTGACTTAGCCATTGGTGCGCCACATTTAATGAAAGGAGAATACTCCGTAAATGTTGGAGGTCAAATAAATGCTTATTCTGCAAAATATCCATTAGGGGTTGTGGCAGCAATTTCTCCATTTAATTTCCCCATCATGGTGCCTCTAGCACAAACGAGTATGGCCATTGCTGTAGGAAATGCGGTTATTTTAAAGGCATCTGAGCGTGTGCCAATGACTTCATTATATGTTAGTGAGCTTTGGAAGAAGGCGGGATTGCCTGATGGTATTTGGACAGTAATCAATGGTGATAAAGATGCGGTCAATGAACTTTTAGAAAACCCAGCTGTGCAAGCGATTTCATTTGTTGGATCAACACCAGTAGCTAAATATATTTATGAAACAGGATCAAAGTACGGTAAACGTGTCACGGCTCTTGGTGGTGGTAAAAACAATATGGTCGTGATGCCAGATGCGGATCTTGAACAGGTTGCTAATGCCTTTATTGGTGCAGCTTATGGAGCAGCATCCCAACGTTGCATGGCAATATCTACTATCATGCCTGTAGGAAAGGATACTGCTGATCGCCTAGTAGATATTCTTAAGGAAAAAATTTCTAATCTGAAAGTAGGCCCATATACAAACCCTGATTCAGATTTTGGCCCTGTTATTTCTCAGCAATCAAAAGAAGCAATTCTTACTGCAATTAATCGAGGGGAAGCCGAAGGAGCTTCAGTAATTTGTGACGGACGAGAACTTGATATTGTCAAAGAGTCTAAAGGGTTTTATGTAGGGCCTACATTATTAGATCATGTAAAGCCAGGCATGGAAGTTTACGAGCAAGAAATATTTGGTCCAGCTCGCAATGTTGTTCGTGTAGATTCCTTAGAGGAAGCTATTACACTTATCAATAAGCATGAGCTAGGTAATGGTGTCACAATCTTTACGAATGATGGATTAGCAGCTCGAAAATTTACAACAGAAATTGATGTTGGCATGGTTGGTGTCAATGTACCAATTCCAATTCCTGTTGGCTACCATAACTTTGCAGGCTTTAAAGGATCTCGTTTTGGTGAGGGGCATATGTTTGGCCCAGATCAAGCACGATTCTTTACAAAAACTAAGACAATTTCAGAGCGTTGGATGGCTGGCAATGCCTCCTCAGCATCCACGTTTGCATTCCCAAGCAATAACGACTAATAAAACCTAGAGCTGTAGAGTTATACTGCTCTTTTTCTAAAAAAGGGGATGGGTGGGGTGTAAATGTTAGAGTATATTGGTCTTTTTGGTAGTTTAGCATTATTAGTTTATTTAACAATGAAGGGTGTAAATCTACTTATTTCAGCACCGTTAACTGCGCTGTTAGCAGCCTTAACAAACGGTCTTGCATTTTTTCCTCAAACAGCTGATAAAGATCAGGCCAACTTTCTAACGAGCTATATGGATGGGTTCACCGGATTTGTTGGTTCATGGTATTTAATGTTCATGGCGGGCGCCATTTTCGGCAAAGTCATGGAGGACACAGGCGCTGCAGATAGTGTCTCTAAATGGATTGTAGAAAAAATAGGGGTGAAATATGCCACATATGCTGTAGTTTTAGCTGCAGCAGTACTCACATATGGTGGTGTTTCAGTTTTTATCGTAGCCTTTTCAGTTTATCCAATGGCTATTAGTTTATTTAAACAAGCAAACTTTCCACGACGTTTTATTCCTGCTGCGCTGGGCCTAGGTTCTGTCACATTTACGATGACATCAGCAGGCTCACCTGAGATTCAAAATTGGATACCAATTCCATATCTTGGTACAACTCCATATGCAGGTTGGCAAGTTAGTATTGTCGTGGCTATTTTTATGGCCGTTGGTGGCTCGCTTTGGCTGAATTGGATGATTAAACGCGCTGTTAACAATGGGGAAATTTTCATTGAGCGCTCCACCGATCCAGTAGCTGATGAAACAAGAAAGCTTCCGAGTCCCCTTTTGAGTCTCATACCATTATTAGTTGTTTTAGTCATTTCTTATATTTTCCATGATTCACTTGGAACCTCTGCTTTAATTGTAGCCTTAACTAGTGGCTGTATCGTTGCTTATTTAGTGAGTTACAAATATGCAAAGTCAGTTGGCGCAACATTAGCAGCAGGTGCAATGGGTGCTATTATTGCCATTGCAAATACGGCGGCTGTTGTCGGCTTTGGCGGGGTAGTAAAAGCAACACCATCCTTTGTTGCAACTGTTGATGTAATGACCAATATCCCTGGCAGTCCGCTGATTGGAGGAGCCTTAGCAATTGCGGTTATTGCTGGTTTAACAGGTTCAGCATCAGGGGGACAAACAATTGCTATGCCCTTACTAGCACCGCATTATATCGAGATGGGTGTAGATACAGAGGCGTTGCATCGGACAATCGCTATAGCATCTGGTTCCCTAGATTCATTGCCGCACGGAGGATATGTTGTGACAACCATCAATTCAGTATGTAATGAAAAGCATAAGGATGCATATATGCCATTTGGAGCTTTGACGGTTATTATCCCTATCATAGGTACAATACTTGCAATCATATTATTCTCATTAGGGATGTAGGAGGGATGAAGTATGCGAGGAAAAACGGTTTTTATTACAGGGGCAGCTCGTGGTATTGGTCTTGCTATGGCACAAGCATTTGCTGAGCAAGGGGCTAATGTTGTGATAACAGATAAAAATGAACTGCTTCTTGAGGAAGCCGTCGCACAATACCCCTCTTTAACTTCCTATATATGTGATGTGACAGAAGAACAAGCGATAAGAGAAGCCATTGATTTTACGATTAATAAATTCTCAACATTAGATATTTTAATCAATAATGCAGGTTTTCAACATGTGTCACTTATTGAGGATTTTAAGACAGAAATTTTTGAGTCAATGCAAAAAGTGATGGTCGTTGCTCCCTTTGTGGCGATGAAGTATGCGTTACCACATATGAAGAAAAATCAATTTGGTCGTATTATCAATATGGCCTCCATCAATGGTGTCATTGGGTTTGCTGGGAAGGCAGGATATAATGCAGCAAAGCATGGTGTGATTGGGCTTACTAAGGTAACGGCACTAGAGGTGGCGACAGATGGAATTACGGTAAATGCTATTTGTCCAGGGTATGTTGACACGGAATTAGTACGTAATCAGTTTATGGACTTAGCACAGACACGGGGTATTCAAGTGGAAGAAGTTCTTGAACAAGTGTTATATCCACTTGTACCGCAAAAACGTTTACTTGATGTCTCAGAAATTACAGGACTTGCATTATATTTAGCAAGTGATGTAGCAAAGGGGTTAACCGGCCAGGCCATTCTATTAGATGGTGGCTATACAGCTCAATAGCTTAGGAGGGAAAATATGATTCAAACAAAAACCATCTTTACTGTTCATTCTCCAGGAACGATTGTATATGGTCGAGATTCATTTGAAGAAGTAGGAGAGTATGCGAAAAAACTAGGTTCAAAGGCATTAATTATTAGTGATCCAATTATGGACAGTTTAGGCTTTATCAAGAAATGCCATACACTGTTAAAGACCCAAGGGATAGACGTCGTTTCATATATAGGGGTGACAACTGAGCCAGATGATACGTATGTAGCAGAGGGATTGCAGCTTTTGCAGAAAGAAAACTGTGATGTCATTATTTCTGTTGGTGGTGGTAGCTGTATTGATACGGCGAAGGCGATTGCAGTAGTGGCTACAAATGGCGGCTACATAGGAGATTATATGAAAATGGCAAAGGTTGCAGCTGAAGCACCAATTCCACACATTGCGATACCAACAACAGCAGGTACAGGCTCTGAAGCAACAGATGCCACTGTTATTACCAATACAAAAAGTGATGTGAAAATGATGATTAAGCAACCAGCTTTTATGCCCACTATAGCGGTTGTTGATCCTATTTTAACCATTACCTCACCTCCAGCAATTACCGCAGCAACTGGAATAGATGCATTGAGCCATGCCATTGAGAGCTATTTATCACGTTTAGCTCATCCTTATTCGAATGTGCTCGCCTTATCTGCTATGGAATTAATTGTGAATAACATCATAAGGGTTTATGAATATGGAGATGATGTTGATGCTAGGGAAGCGATGTCATTGGGTTCGATGCAGGCAGGGCTGTCATTTTCTAATGCTTCTGTTGCCCTTGTACATGGAATGTCTCGTCCGATTGGGGCACTTTTCCACGTACCGCATGGCATCTCCAATGCGATGCTTTTACCAGCTGTACTAGATTATTCAATAGACGCTTGTATAGATCGATTGGCAGATTTAGGACAATTTTTTAATAAAACAAAAGAACGTCTATCGCAAGAGGAACTTGCTCAGCTTGCTATTACGTCCATTAAAGATATGTGTAAGTATATGAAAATTGGCAATTTAAAGCAATGGGGAATCGAGGAGCATGCTTATTATCAGGCCATTCCTAAAATGGCTGAGGATGCACTTGCAAGTGGGAGTCCTGGTAACAATCCGAAGATACCAACTTTAGAAGAGTTAATGGAGCTATATAAAATTGCCTATACGTATGAGTTTTAATGATATTGGAGAGCTATTCATTGAATGAATGGCTCTTTTATATTTTTTCAGAAAATAAACTCGCATTCTATAGAATTAATATGACATATTCGAGAATATATAGTAAACTTTTAGTGAATCACCATTCATTTTTAACAAAGGGGGAAATGGAATGTTGCAAGGGAAAACGATTATTATTACGGGTGGATCAAGTGGTATGGGGCTGTATATGGCAAAGCAGTTCGTAACTGAGGGAGCTAATGTTGTCATAACAGGTCGTAACGAAGAACGATTAGCAGAGGCAAAGAAATTTATAGCGGAGGCTGGTCCCTCTATTGAGACATTCCAAATGGATGTACGTGTACCTGAGCATGCTGAGGCTATGCTCGCATTTGCTATTGAAAAATTTGGTCAAGTGGATGGGCTTGTGAATAATGCAGCAGGTAACTTTATTGTACGTGCAGAGGATTTATCACCGAATGGCTGGAAGGCTGTCGTAGATATTGTATTAAATGGTACATTCTATTGCTCTTCAGCAGTAGGCAAGTATTGGATTGAGAATAAGATCAAAGGGTCTATATTAAATATGGTAGCGACGTATGCTTGGAATGCAGGAGCAGGAGTGATCCATTCAGCTGCAGCAAAAGCAGGGGTACTATCATTGACGAGAACGCTAGCTGTTGAGTGGGGGAAACAGTATGGGATTCGGGTTAATGCTATTGCACCAGGTCCGATCGAGCGTACTGGTGGAGCCGATAAGCTTTGGGAATCAGAAGCAGCGGCAGCTCGTACACTAGATTCTGTTCCACTAGGCCGTATAGGAACACCAGAAGAAATTGCTGATTTAGCTACATTTATGATGTCTAATAAAGCAAGTTATATGAATGGAGAATGTGTAACTTTGGATGGTGGGCAGTGGCTCAATCAATATCCATTCTAAAAATCTTTGCATAACGAATAGCTGGGTTGACGCATACTAAGGGTAAAGAAAGGAGTTTTGCCGATGGGTATGTGGTTAATACCAGCAATTATTGCCATTGTGATCATTTCTGCTATTTCGTTTGTTTATACGTTAAAAATAGCTAAAATGACTTCTGAACGGAAATCTGAAAATGATACCCCTATTTCAGAAACAGTTGAAGAATATGCAACGATGTTGAACCCAATTGTTTGGGTCTATGCAATTTTTTTGCTTTTTTTAGGGATCATGATTTTTTACTACTGGAGTAAGGCGGGCTATTAGTTAAGAACCATCTTCATTCGGTCACGAAAAACTTGACTGGATGAAGATATTCTAAGTTTTTGCTGTAAAGGCTAAAATAATTCATTGTTCATGAAAAACTCTTCTCGGCCTGGTCATGGTCATACATAGAAAAGTTGTGATATGATGAAAGGGAAGGACTGTTCTACACAGTGAGGACAGAAAAGGAGAAGAAGTTCATGATTTCAACTAACAGCAAAGACTTATTAGCAATGCCAATTAGTGATTTTATCATTTCCTCTGAAAAAGTTGCGCATGTACAAAGTGGAAATAGTGCGGAACATGCACTCCTTGTACTAACACGTACAGGGTACTCGTCCATACCTGTATTAGATTTGAAATATCGACTTCAAGGTTTACTTAGCATGAAAATGATTACCGAATCGATTCTTGGACTTGAGCATATTGAATATGAAAAGCTACCTGATATTAAGGTTGACTCTATTATGGAAAAAGAGATCGCTGTATTGAAGCTGACGGATACTTTCCAGCGTGCTTTGGATTTAGTTATTAACCACGCCTTTTTATGTGTAGTGGACGAAGATGGTACATTCGCAGGGATATTAACAAGACGTGTTATTTTAAAGCAATTGAAAAAATATATTTATCAAAAAGAGTAGTAGCTTAAGAGGGAACTCAGATGAAAATCATGAGGCCCTCTTTGCTTGTATTGGAGGTTTACAGATTGATGGCAACAGAGGCAGAAATTTTAAAAATCTTAGCTGAAGAACGCAATATGCGGAAAGCAGCAGAACGTCTATTTTTATCCCAACCAGCCCTTTCACAACGATTGCAAACGATTGAGAAAGACTGGGGTGCACAATTATTTATTCGTTCACAAAAAGGTTTAACAGCAACACCTGCTGGTGAACAAGTTATTGCTTATGCAAAGGAAATGCTAGCCAAAAAGGAAGAAATATTTGAAACGATTCAATCCTTAACGACAAAGGTAAACGGGACATTGAAAATTGCTTGTGCATCCATTGTTGGTCAGAACTGGCTACCAAAAATCTTGAAGGAGTTTGTGTCAAAATATCCAGAGGCTAAAATATCACTGATGACTGGCTGGAGTTCTGAAATTGTGAAGGCTCTTTACGAGGGCGAGGCCCATGTAGGCATTGTACGAGGCCAAGTTGACTGGAAAGGAGAAAAGATCCACCTTTTCAGAGATACTCTTTATTTAGTGGACAAAGAGGTTAAAACAATTGAAGATGTGTTAAAGACAGACCGTCCATTTATTCAATATAAGAGTGATTCCAACTATTATCAAGAAATTCAGCAATGGTGGCAGCAGCATTTTGCCTCGAATCCAAGAAAACAAATTTTAGTGGATCAAATTGAAATTTGCAAGCAAATGGCATTAAATGGTATCGGTTATGCGATCTTGCCTTCTATTACGTTAAATGACCACGATGCCATTCACAAAATCCCTCTATCAAATGATGAAAAAGAGTTTGGTCTTACACGCGATACTTGGTTAATTGGTTATGAATCCTCTTTTGAATTAAGACAAGTAGAGGCGTTTGTGGAAGTAGTGCAGGATCATGCACGGTGTTTGTTTGATTATACTAAATAGAAAATCAGGCAGCTCCAGGTTGTTTTGGAGTTGCCTTTTTGCATTGTAGAATTCTTAAGAGTTTATGAATATTAATGAAGATAACATAAGAAATGGAACAAAATGCAATATAAATCGTATAATTATGTAACCATCTATTTACATAAAAAGGGGTTGAGCTTTTGAAAAAGACAAAATGGACGGCACTGACCTTACTAGTCATGCTGGTAATGAGCTTTATCTTGCCTACAACTCAGGCAAGTGCTGCTGCTACGCTAGAGGTGAAAGCAACAGCGGGTGTTTCTGGTAAAGCGAAATATCAATCAGTAGTACCACTCCAAGTTACAGTGAAAAATAATGGAGCTGACTTCTCAGGAGATATGGCGATTAATTCATCAAATTCTTATGAGGCAGCTTCAGCACTTGTCGTTCCAATTGATATAGCAGCAGGAGAGGAAAAGACATTTACTTTCTATCTTGATGGTTTAGCTGACTATAGTTATTCGGACACCGATTTATTTGCTTTTTATGAGGGAAGCATTGAAAAAGGAAAAAAGATTGCCTATAAGGGAACTAAACGTCTGCAATCAAATTTTTTAGACCCCTCATCAACATTCATTTATACATTAACAGATAAAAGTGATCGTCTTTCTGCACTATTACGTTTATCAACATTTGTAGCTCAAAGTAATGTGGAAGTATTTAATATCAATCAATTAAAAGATTATACACTTCCAGAAGATTCGCAGGGACTTGCGATGGCCAATGTCATTGTTGTAGATGAAGTGGCTATTGCTGATTTAACACCGAAACAACAAGAAGCATTACTAAAATGGGTACAGGATGGTGGTACCTTACTTCTAGGTGCTGCTGACCAAATTAATGCTACAGCAGGGGTTTTTAAAGAGTATTTACCTTTGTCATTATCACAAGAAATGACTGCGATTTCTGCAGAAGCTTTAACTAAATTGTCAGGAGGCGGCATTTTTACACAGCCGATTTCAGTATACTCAGCTACTAGTAGTGAAGGAAGTTTACCTGTATTAACAGAAAATAATGAAGTGTTAGCAGCAAAGAAAAAAGTGGGTAGCGGGGAAGTGATTCAAACAACCTTCTCTTTAGGTGATCAACCACTTGCTTCTATGGACGGCTACGGAGCACTTTTAGCCAAAGTGATAAATATTCAAAGTATTTCACAGCAAGGAATGATGAGACAGGGACAATCTCCTCTCGATCAAATATCTTATGAACTTCGTAACATTAATGAACTATTTCCATCATTCGAAGTATCAGTGAGCTATATGCTAATTGTCATTATTCTTTATATTTTAATAATCGGGCCAATTCTTTATTTTGTCTTGAAAAAAGCGGACAAGCGTGAGCATGCATGGTGGATAATACCGTCCATCTCTGTTGTTCTTTCCATTGTTCTCTTTATTGTCGGAGCGAAGGATCGTATTGTTCAGCCACAAGTTCAACAATCTGCATTCTATAAAGTAAATGAAGACAATAGTGTAAATGGCTATTATGTAGAGTCCATTCTAACGAATCGCAGTGGGGACTTTGTGGTCAATGCTGACCAAAATACAACTGCTGTTGCATTAAGAAATTATAATAACTTCACAGGCACGATGGGACCATTACATGAATCTTCTTATATAAAAGAAAATGCTAGCGGTTCAACACTAACATTACGTGATTTAAGCTACTGGTCTGTGCAATCCTTTGGTGGAAAAACATCAGCACAAAATATCGGGAAGATGGATATAGATATAACACTGAAAAATGAAAAACTAACAGGAACAGTTAAAAATAATTTCCCGTTTGCATTAAAAGATGTCACATTAATCTCTGGTGTGAAAGAAGTAAAACTAGGTGATATTGAAGCAAATGGAACATTACAGGTAAATAAGGAACTGAAAACAACGGTTCTTCAAAAACCATCTATTTTCAATAATTATAATTATAGTTACCCATCGAAAAAGGATGAGGTAAACCCAATGCGGATTGAACGAATGAAAACTTTAGCATTGCCGCTTGTCGAAAAGGATAACCAGCCAATACTTACAGCTTGGACAGATCAAGCTGTGGTAGGTGTTGAATTAGAAACAAGTGCCAATATGTCACCGATTACGATGCTTGTTCAACCATTTAAAGGAAAAGTTGAGCTAACAGGGCCATTTACAATGAAGCGTAATAACTTCTCGTATTCAGTAGAGCCACTATCAGCAAATGGCTATTATGAAAAGATCGAGGAAGAATTGAATAAATGGTACCTATCTGAAGGGTTGTACGAAGTAACGATGACCATGCCAGATCAATTCATGGATGCCGTTGAATCACTTAATGAGCTGACAATTTCTAATAAGGATGTTTCACGTATGCAGCTATCCATTTGGAATAATGAAACGAATATATATGAGCCTTTAGTCGATACAAAGCAAGTGTTTACAGACAAGGTTTCAACATACTTTAATCAAGATGGAGAGCTTCGAATTGAAATCAAATATGGTCCCGATCCATCAGGAGAACAAACGAAGTTACCAGACATAGAGCTGAAAGGAGTGGCAAAATAATGATTGAAATTCGTGATTTAACGAAACGATACGGCTCCTTTACAGCATTAGATCATTTAAACTTATCTTTAGAAGAAGGCGTTGTATTTGGATTTGTTGGCGCAAATGGAGCAGGGAAATCAACGACATTCTCTATTTTAGCTACACTATTGTCACCGACTTCAGGAGATGCTCTGATAAATGGCAAAAGTGTTGTGAAGGAACCAAAAGAAGTTCGAAAGCAAATTGGTTATATGCCCGATTTCTTTGGTGTTTATGATCAGTTAAAAGTAGATGAATATTTAGATTTTTATGGAGCGAGCTACGGTATCCAATTAGCAGAGCGTCAAGTGTTAATTCCACAACTATTAGAACTAGTGAATTTAACAAGTAAACGCTATGAATATGTTGATTTATTATCACGTGGTATGAAGCAACGCTTATGTTTAGCTCGTGCACTCATCCATGATCCAAAGGTACTGATTCTAGATGAACCTGCATCAGGACTAGATCCGCGTGCTCGTGTGGAAATGCGAGATATTTTACGGAATTTAAAGTCTATGGGAAAAACAATTTTAATTTCGTCGCATATTTTACCTGAACTTGCTGAGATGTGTGATGAAATCGGTGTTATTGATAATGGTAAATTAATTGCACATGGAAATGTAGCCGCGATTCAGGCCCAGCTACAAGGAGAAAAGCGTATTGTGTTGAAAGTGACAGATCAATTGGATGCAGTACGAGCGTTTTTAGAGGAAGATCCTCATATTTCATCAATTGATGTCATTGAAAATCGTTTAGAAATAGCCTTTAACTATCGAGGAACAGATGCTGAGCAGGTGGCATTGCTAAAAAAAGCTATGCTTACAGATTTACCAATCTATGCATTAAGTGAAGAAGAGAAGGATTTAGAGGATGTCTTTATGGCGATTACGAAGGGAGCGGACAATCAATGATGGAAAGATTTTATAATCCAGTACTTGTTAAAGAATTGAAGTTACGCTTCCGTTCTTTTAAAAGCTTTTCAGGTTTAATGTTTTATTTAGCTGTACTGTGTATTTTCATTGCAGGGTTTTTATTGCTTACAACTGAATTTACTGGCAGAGGCTTCTTTAAACCAGAGACAAGCTTTATGATGTTTGCTGTGCTAACCATCTTGCAAATGGCATTAGTTCTTTTCATTACACCAAGTTTGACTGCTGGTGCTATCAGTAGTGAGCGCGAAAAGCAAACATTAAATATTTTATTAACAACGACACAAAGTTCTACACAAATTGTTATTGGAAAATTACTATCCTCCGTAGCATTTCTAGTATTGATGCTGGTAGCGGGATTACCACTTTACAGTCTAGTGTTTCTATTCGGTGGTGTGTCGCCTTCACAGCTTATTTCTATATTTTTATTTTATTTAGTCACTGTAGTAGCAATAGGTAGTATAGGCGTGATGTTTTCTACGATTACTAAGAGGACTATTGTTGCCATGATTGCCACATACGGCTCAATCATTTTCTTAGGAGGTATTACAGCATTCTTCTTCTTTTTAACAATGGCCTTTCATCAAATGGGCAATGCCATTGGAACAGGTGCCTCCTTTATGACCTATTTCTGGGCATCTATTAATCCAGGTGCCTTGATGCTGACACTTATTTCTCCAGAGATGGGGGATGCATTAGCAGAGCTTTCGGGTGTAGAACTACCTGTATGGATTACTTATTTAATTGCTTATGTATTCATCATTGTGCTTTGTTTAACGATTGCGATTAAAAAATTGCGTGCCAACATGAAAAGTAACCGATGAGGAGGAATTGGTATGGAGCGTCGTAAGCAATTACGAAAATATATTCAGCGTGCAAAATCGAGATTAACTCTTGAAAGGAGCATTCCCATTGCACAATACGGTTTGTTTTTGGCATTGCTTTCGAGTGCTTCTCTCGTACTTATTTCCCGACTATTTGTCTGGCCATATTATCGCCAAATAGCGTTAGGAGCCTTTATTACCGTTATTATTTCAACCATTGCTTATATTTGGTGGAAACGGGTCAAAGAGAAAGAGGCATTGCATAAACTGGATCATTATTTCTCACATAATGAATTAGTGACAGCTTTATCATTTAAAGATGATCAGGATCCTCTTGTTCAATCATTATTATCGAAAGCTATCCAAAATGCTGAAAAAGCTTTCGCAGACTTTAAGGCTCGAAAGAAAAATCTATTTCGTCCAAAGGCGTTTATCGGTTTATTTATTACAACAGTTGTACTAGCCATTCTTTATATGTTCCCAGCAGCTACGCAAATTGAAGCAATAGAGGTTGAAAAGGAGCAAGCAGTTATCGAAGATATGAAGAAGGAAGTTGCTGAATTAGAGAAGAAGGCGGAAACAAAAGAAGTAAAGGAGCAATTGCAAGAACTTCAAAATACTTTAAAAGAGGCTGAAACAGCAGAAGAAGCTTTACGAGAAGTTGTCAAAAAGCAAAAGGAGCTAGCATTAAAGGAGCAGCAATTAAAGGATAAACAAACGGCTAGTCAAGATGGCACAACAGAAGGCCAAGGATTATCGAAGGAAGAGGTTGAGCAGCTAAAAGAGCTTGCCCAAATGCAGCAAGGGCTCACAGAAAATGCAAATGCCACACAAACTGCTATGAGTAAACTTGGTAAACCAGCAAGTAACTCCTTACAAAATGCAATTGCGAGTGCCAATAATGCCAGCAGCCACACTCAAAACAGTCAACAGTCATCTGGTAATTCCCAACCTAGTAATCAACAAAGCCAGTCTAGTCAAAATAATGCTCAAAGTGGTTCTCAACAGCAAAATGGTAGTGGCCAGAGCAATGGTCAAGGCCAGGGCCAAGGCCAAGGCCAGGGCCAAGGCCAAGGCCAAGGCCAGGGCCAAGGCCAGGGACAAGGCCAAGGCCAAGGACAGGGCCAAGGACAGGGACAAGGACAAGGACAGGGCCAAGGTCAAGGACAGGGCCAAGGTGGTCAAGGAGCAGGAAGTGGCCAAGGCGGTCGGAATTTGCTAACGACACCGAATCGAATAGGTGGGGCAAGTGAGACATCAGTAGATGGTGGCGCATTAGGAGATGGTTCCCATGTATCTGAGCAACAAGGAAATGGTCCGATAACAAAAGGTTCTATTCGACCTTATGAAGAAGTAATTGGCTCTTATAAAGACAGCTATTTAGAGAGTTCAGAGCGCTTACAATTACCGAAGGATTTACAAAATGTCGTGCAATCTTATTTCACGTCAATTGAGTCGCAGTAGGAGGAAAAGAAATGGCCTTTACAGAGCAACAGTATGTAGATATGAGTACGAAATTACAACAAGTTAAAGAAGAAATCCATCGCTTCATTGTTGGACAGGAAGAAGCAATTGATTATACCCTGTATGCAGTATTAGCGGATGGTCATGCATTGTTAGAAGGTTTACCTGGTTTAGGAAAAACGATGTTAATTCGTACCATTTCAGAGGTACTGGATCTGTCGTTTTCACGTATTCAATTTACACCAGATCTTATGCCAGCAGATATAACAGGTACGAGCATGATTGAACGTACACCCGATGGGAAGCAGCAATTTACCTTTCAACCTGGGCCAATCTTTAGTCAAATGGTATTGGCTGATGAGATAAATCGCGCAACACCCAAAACCCAAAGTGCCTTGTTGGAAGCAATGGGAGAAAAAACGGTAACCATATTAGGGGATACAAAAAAAATGGCGAGACCATTTTTCGTGCTGGCAACTCAAAACCCTATTGAAATGGAAGGAACATACCCATTACCAGAAGCACAGATGGACCGTTTCCTTTGTAAAATTCTTGTACCCTATCCAGAAAAAAGCGAACTTATGGAAATTATGAAGCGAACGACAGGTGCCCAGGAAATTGGTTTACAGAAACAGATGGATACGGATGCTCTCATTCAAGCTCAGCAAATGGTAAAGGAAGTGATGGTTGCTGATGAAATGCTAGAGTATGCAACTGATCTAGTAGTGGCTACGCATCCTGAGAGAACAGATGCGCTTGATGAGGTTAAACAATATGCAATGTATGGCAGTGGTCCACGTGGTTTGCAGAGCTTAATCAAATTGGCAAAGGCAAGAGCTTTAATGAATGGTCGTTTTCATGTTTCTGTAGCGGATATTAAATCTGTTGCTAAGCCTGTTTTACGTCATCGCATGCTGTTGAATTATGAAGGGGAGGCTTCAGGAAAAACAGCAGACGATGTGATTGATGTTATTTTAGAAAAAGTTCAGCAAGGTATTAGCAAGTGACAGCAAAATACTTATTGCCCGAAGACTGGTTAGCGAAAATCAGTCGCTTTCAAGTAGCGACGGCCTCCAAACTACGCGGGCAACATAAGGGCTCGCACCGTTCTCAACGCTTCGGGGCATCCCTTGATTTCTCGGATTTTCGAGAATACCATTTAGGAGATGATGTACGCCAAGTGGATTGGAACGTCTTTGCTCGTACAGATAAATACTTTATTAAAAGGTTTTTAGATGAGCAAGAGATGCGTGTACATATTCTACTAGATGCTACCAAATCGATGGGGCAACATGCTAAGTGGTTATTTGCTCGTCAAATTGTGGCCTCCCTCGGTCTAATGGTATTAGGTCGAGATGATCGTCTATCTTTTTCTTTTGTCCAAGATGAAGTGAAGCCACCATTTCGACGGAAGGGTACCATGTATCGCCGAGCTTTTTTACAGCTAGTAACAGATATAGAGGAAGCTAATTACTCTAATCGTTTTGCCAAGGATGCACTTAAAGCTTTACCTAAAGATAGTACCGTATTATTCATTGTTACAGATGGATTAGAGCCAATTGAGGAATGGGAACAGCTATTAAAAAGGCTACCACGCTATGCTGGAGATGTTCGCATTTTGCAAATTGTAACGCAAGAAGAACTGTCACCAAATTATTCGGGTGATGTACGTCTCCTTGATCGTGAAACAGGTAATGATGTGAATGTGACGATGTCCTCTAAAGTATTAGAGTCCTACCATGCAAGACGCATACTACATGAAGAAGAATTTGAAGCCATTTGCCGTCGCTTTGGTGTTCGAAAATTACAATTGAAAGTGGAAGATGGATTGCAACATGCGATTTTCCAGCAATTATTAAAAGCACATTGGATTAGGTGAGGTGAGCCGTATTGGGCTTTAGTCAAATTATATTTAGCTGGACGGCCATCATCCCGGTCATTGTCCTACTTTATTATTTCTTTCGAAAAAAATATACAGATCAAACAGTTTCTTCGACGCTTTTTTGGTCGGAGATTATGCAGGAAACGCGAGTATCGCCTTATTTAAAGCATTTACAAAAAAATGCCCTACTATATTTACAGCTTCTTGCTTTACTGCTACTTGTTTTGGCATTGATGAATCCTTATATAAAAAAATCAACCATTGTTGGTGCACAAACCATATTTATTGTAGATACTTCAGCCACAATGCTGGCAGGTAAAGAGCAATCAACCTTTGACGCTCATAAACAGGAAATGCTGAACTTGATGAATGAATTGAATGGTCGACCTGTCACATTAATTACAACTGGTGCTGCACCAAAAGCTGTTTTACAGCAAGAAACAAACACGAGTGAAATAAAAAAAGCTATTCAAGATTTACAAGTAACCTATGAAACTGCTGAAATGAATAAGGCGCTGGATGTAGCACAGGCATTTGTGGGCGATACACCAACTTCTATCTATGTTTTTACAGATACACTTGATAAAAAGCAATTACCGATGGACAAGGATTCTGTGAAATGGCTAGTAAGAGGTGCTACAAAAGACTTAACAAATATCGCTATCACCCGCTTTGCTGCTACGACAGATGGACAAGCTACGCTGGCACTTGTACAACTCCATAATGATACAAATACCGAGCAAAAGGTAACACTCGCATTGAATAATGCAGAGGGTGAGGAGCTGGTAGCAGAAAGTGTCGTTGTGCCTCCAAATGAAGCCATTACGAAAACATTTAAAGATTTGCCTTTAGCAAAATCCATGACAGCTATTATTGATGCAAAAGATGATTATGACATAGACAATCAACAAACAGTTTTACTACAAACGACTACGTCAAAAATTATTGTTGATCAAGGCTTGCATCAACTGATACAAAAAGGTTTTCAAACAGTTAGTAGTGGCGTAAAAATCGTCCCTTCCTTGCAAGTCGCTGACAATCAAGATGCTACCATAATCACAAACCAATCAGCCTTATTGGAAAAGATGGACAATCCCCTCGTATTATTTGGTCGTGATGATGCAGAAAAAGTAGATGCGAATGGGACGGTAAGTACTAGAAGTGATGCATTATTTGCCTTTAGTGAACTAAAGGATGTTTATGTTAGTGCTGTTTATCCTGGCTTTGCGGACTATGAAACGATTGCTTCTGTTGGAGAAGAGCCGTTCATCCAACGCTCCCCAAAAGGAGATATCGTTGTTTTAGCCGATATTGCTGATACAGATTGGCCTTTACATCCATCATTCCCACTATTTCTATGGAGTACAGAGCAGCAGCTAACAGAATCAGTTGGTTCACTTGGGATTTTTTCACCCAATGAACAACGTGCAGTTGCTTTAGCGCAAGGAGACTGGAATGTTTATTCGCAAGAAGACGAGTTTCTTTCGTCTGTTACGAAGGGGATGCTAACTGCGCCCAAACAGCCAGGCATTTATATGGTACGCTCAAATAATGAGGAAAAACAATTGATTGTGCAATTGCAAGCACAAGAACGTGTCATTGAACAAGGAACAAGTTTTACATTAGGTGATATTTCAGACAATGGAAAGGAAGAAGTGTCGATGACCTCTTTCGTGCCTTGGCTAATTGTAATTATTTTACTATTGCTTGTTTCAGAGTGGGAGGTACAACGACGTCGTGGATTTACGAATTGATATGCCGTTAGTATTGTTGTTACTCCTTCCATTATTCTTGTATTTTGGATGGACATACTTTCATGAGCGACAGCGACTTAAAAGAAGTCATATTGTTGTACTTACTATTCGCATAGTGGCAGCAGGCTGTTTAGTTTTTGCACTCGCAGGTCCATATCTATTATTACCAATCAAAGAAGAACAAATTATTTATTTAGTAGACCGTTCTGCTTCTATGAATGGTACGGAAGATGAGATGGTTCAGTTTATACAGGAGAGCCTCCAATCAAAAAAAGAACCGCAGCTTGCGGGCATTTATTCATTTTCCTCTACTTTACAAACAGAAGCCATTTTATCTAAAACATTAAAGGAAGTACCGAAACTAACTGAAATTAAAGCTACCGATCAAACAAATATAGAACAAAGTCTACAGCTTGCTTCAGGGATTATAGATCCTAAAAAAGCAACTCGTCTTGTGCTATTAACAGATGGCAATGAGACAAAGGGCGATGCTTTAGAATTTGCTACGAAGTTGAAAGGCTCTAATATTAGTGTGGATATTAAGCCTTTTAGTCAACCAGTTGTCAATGATGTATCACTAAAAAGCTTTGTATCCCCTCAAGTGGCTTATGTTGGAGAGCAACAACAATTAGTGACAGACATACAGGCAACCTCAGCAGGCCAAGGTGAGCTGTTATTATATGAAAATGATGAGCTTATTCATCGAGAGGCAGTTGAGCTGACAGAAGGCACGAATGTGTTTACCTATAAACATGCAGCAACAGCTGAAGGACTTGTAAAATATGAAGCCGTTGTTCAAGTTGGTCAGGATGCCATTTTTGAAAACAATAAGTTAACTAGTGTCACAATGGTTCAAAGTGAACCACATTTATTAATCGTTAATGGTTATGAAACAGCTTCACCCATCGCAGCAGCACTTGGTAGTCAATCCATTGCTTATGATGTTGTAGCACCTAAAAGTTTACCAAATGAACTATCCAGCTATTTGCAATATAATGCTATCATTTTCGACAATGTACCAGGTCATTTAGTGGGTGAAGCAAAAATGAGTGTTATTGAGCAAGCAGTCAAAAACTTTGGAGTTGGTTTTACAATGGTGGGTGGAGAAAATAGTTTTGGTCTAGGCGGCTATTTTAAAACACCGATTGAAACCTTATTGCCAGTGGAAATGGAAATTAAGGGCAAAGAGCAATTACCTTCCTTAGGATTAGTGATTGTACTTGACCGTTCTGGCAGTATGCAAGGCTCGAAGCTTGAGCTTGCTAAGGAAGCAGCGGCACGTTCTGTTGAGATGTTGCGAGATGAGGATACATTAGGATTCATCGCCTTTGATGATCGTCCTTGGGAGATTATAGAGACAGGGCCTCTTAACAGTAAAGAAGAGGCTGTGGATACTATTTTATCAGTAACACCTGGTGGGGGAACAGAAATCTATAGTTCATTAGCTAAAGCCTACGAGAACCTTGCTGATTTAAAGCTCCAACGTAAGCATATTATCCTCTTAACAGATGGGCAGTCACAGGCAGGGAACTATGAGGATTTAATTGGTGAAGGGAAAGAAGAGGGTATAACCTTATCGACAGTAGCGATTGGACAAGATGCCGATGCGAACTTATTAGAAGCGCTTAGTGACATGGGCAGTGGACGTTTCTATGATGTGATAGATGAGCAAACCATTCCTTCTATTTTATCTCGGGAAACAGCTATGATTTCCCGCACCTATATTGAGGACAATCCATTCTATCCGGCAATTTATAATGCAGCAGGATGGAACTCACTGTTTGCTAATGGTGTCCCACAAATGAATGCATATATTGGGACAACGGCAAAACAGGGGGCTACTGTTGTAGCAGAAAGCGAGAAAGAAGATCCTGTGTTAGCGCAGTGGCAATATGGTCTTGGTAAAACATTTGCCTTTACATCTGATTCAACGGGTAAATGGACTGGAGATTGGGCAAGATGGCAGAATTGGGGAGCATTTTGGCAAACACTTATTTCTCAAATGCTACCAAGCTACAATGATGTAGCCTATGATGTAAGATTGGAAGCAGATGGTTCCTTTATGATTACAGACCCTACAAATGAAGCCGCATTTTTAGATATTGTAGCGGTAAATGAAGCAGGGGAGGAGCTAGAAACACAACTTGAAACCATTTCCGCATCTCAAGTTCGAGCTGTAGTACAAGCTGAACCTGGATTAATTTTCTTCCGTATAGCAGATGAAAAGCAGGCCATTTATCAGGCAGGGCTAAGTGTTCCTTATAGTGCTGAATACGAACTACTCCCTGTAAATAACCAACTGATAGAAGAGTTAACTCAACGAACAGGAGGCACTGTTTTAAAGGAACCACAAGATGTCTTCCGTGACTTTACGACAAAAGGAGCAGATCGGCAAAATATTGCCACATGGCTACTCTTAGCGAGTATGCTTCTTTTCTTTATTGATATTACCATAAGACGTTTTGGTTGGAATTTCCTAACGAATGCGAAGAAAAAAGAGCCGCTGGTTGAGGAAAAAACTATAGAAGCAGAAGACACAAATGTAGCACAGTTGTTAAAAGGCATGAAAAAACGATCTTAAAATAGAGGAAGCAGTGCAAACTCGAATAGTTTTGCACTGCTTTTTTATATTGCATGAAATAAAGAGTTATCCCCTTTGTAAAGAGGGTAAATGAGAAGAAAAGCGATCCAAATTGGACTACCCCAGCTCAATGAATGCTCATAATTCAATCTCTCTCAATAAAGAGAAGAATTAAACCTCTTTACTAGCTCTGTTTTACGCAAGCTACTCGCAACCATTACACCTAAAATAGCACCGATCGTACTTGATGTTAAAAAGGCTGGTAGGAAGAAGAATGCTGCTACAGATGTTCCCATGAATAATTTTGCATAAGGGACGGCAATAAGTGAAGCCAGAATGCCCGTTCCGATAACTTCTCCGATACCAGCTAACCACATTTTATTGCTATATTTATAGGCAAGGGCAGCACAGAACGCACCGATGATACTACCAGGGATAGCTAGTAGAGAGCCTGTTCCAGTAAGGATACGAATGATGGCAGTGACAAAGGCAACTATAACTGTTGGTACGGGTCCAAGTATAATGGCTCCTATCACATTAATAGCATGCTGAACTGGGTAAGCACGTGCGATTCCTGTTGGGATGGATACGAAAGTAGAGCCTGCAACAGCAACGGCTACTAATAAAGCCATGACTGTTAATTTACGAATTGACATAAAGTTCACTCCTTTTGGTAAAGTTCGTGAGGAAAAATAAAAAGGCCACCCCCTTTAAACAATAGGAAGCGGCCTTGCGTGTATATAGTGACAACAGCAAGTAGCGCCACTTCCCTCCGCTAGTGTGAACTAGATCAGGTTCAAAGGGTCCGTATATTACCATATACGTCTCAGCCTTTTAAAGACTCCCCTAGTGGTTAAAATCATTCAATTTTGTGAATCAACAATAATGTAACATACTGCTAAAAATAGTCAATGATTTTTCAGACTATTTTGTATCGGGATGCATTAAATGAGGTGCTTTTTTCACTGTCCAGATGAGCGCAAGGAAGAAACAGGCTAATAATATGATAGAACCGAAAATATATGGGCTATTCATATTCCAGTCAAATAATAAACCTGCCAAAGCGGGTCCAATCATATTTCCGAGGCTCATATAGGCATTATTCAAGCCCGCAGCAAATCCCTGCTCTTTCTCTGCAAGCTTTGAGATGAGTGTATTAACAGCTGGACGAATTAATGTCGTTGCTGTAGAGAAAATTGTTGCTACAACTAAAATAAGGGCAAAGCCAGAAACAAATAATATTAAGAAAATAGCAACGGATGCAATAAATAAATTTACTAGTACTACTTTCATTTCACCATAACGATTGAACAGTGGTGTAATAATAAACATTTGTACTACTACTCCAAAAGCACCACCAACAACTAATATAATCGCTATATCTACAGGTGTGTAATTAAACTTTTCTGTCACAAATAATGACAATGTCGTTTGGAAATTTGCAATTCCAAACGAGAACACCAGCATAATTATGAGCATAACAAAATAAGGCATATGTATGGAACGAGCCATTTGCTTCGCCAGATTGTCTTGCTTTTGTTTCTGTTGAGCAGTGTTTGGTTTGGTAGAAGGTAATAAAAAGTAAGATAAAATAGATGCTACAATGGCTGCAGCTCCAGCTGTGAAAAATGGGAAATGTAAGCTTACCTTTGCTAAAAAGCCACCAATACCAGGTCCAATCATAAAGCCAAGAGACATAGCGGCACCCAACATCCCCATACCTTTCCCACGTTCTTCATAGGTTGTGACGTCAGCGACAAAAGCCATAATAGGAGGTGCAACAAATGCGGAACCTAGACCACCTAAAAATCGTGCTAAAAAGAGCATCCATACATCTGTAGCAAGGCCAAATCCGATTTGTGCAAGACCTGTTACGATAAGACCGAAAATAATTAAATTTTTTCGTCCGTACTGATCTGAAAGATTCCCAGCAATAGGAGAAAATACGAATTGAGCTAAGGCGAACGTTGCGATTAGCATACCTAGAACTTGTCCTGCTGCACCAAATATTTTTAAATACTCTGGCATGACAGGAATAATAATGCCAATACTCCCCATTGCGATAAACATATTAAACATTAAAATATACAAAGCCGCCTTATTGGACTTCTGCTGGGTCATCGAATGAACCCCCTTTTTGTAATCAAATATAGTACAGTCTATCATAAAGAATTATTGCTTGGCTAATAGTTAAGATTATAGTACTGGTTCTATATTTAGAATGGTTTTCCACAAAAGTTTTTATCCACGCACCTATGCATGATGAAATAATACATTTTAGTCATAAAAGTTGAGGGAAAAGAAGCTATGGGAGGATAAATTAGTAAAGCAACAACAATTGAGGGACTTCTCTTATAAAGGGAGAATTAAAAATTTGGAGAGTCTGTCTGTAATGGTATAAAGCATGGCTATAAATTGTAGCGATGTTGAGCGTTAGAAGTTATGGACTATCAAAAATACACTAATGTGAGAATCTATTAAAATTTAGATAAAATATTTTATAAATATAATAATGCAAATAGTCGATTGAAAATGTTCTTAGTTTAATAAACAGTTAGATAAGCAGAGTAAAAAACTAGCGAATTGGTGTGAAAACCAATTCGCTAGTTTAATTATCTGATACTCATTTTAAATTCTAAAAATAATTCGTTGTATTTCCCTAAATAATCAGGTCCTAAATTTTTGTAGACCTCTAATGTATCGCGTTGTTCTTCAGAAGGATAGTAGCGTTCGTCAGAAACAACTTCTTCGTCCATTAAGTCCATAGCGGCAATATTAGGAGTAGAATAGCCTACAAAATCAGCATTTTGAGCACCTGATTCAGCACTTAGCATGAAGTTAATAAAGGCGTGGGCACCATCAATATTTTTTGATGTTTTTGGGATGACCATATTATCAAACCATAAGTTTGAGCCTTCCTCAGGTACAGCAAAGTCTAACTCTTCATTTTCATACATCATATCAGCTGCTTGGCCAGACCATGTAAGGGCAACAGTTGCCTCATTATTGATCATTAACGGTGTGATTTCATCTCCAATGATCGCTTTAACATTTGGTGCAAGTGTAATTAATTTGTCAGTAGCTTCACGAAGTTCCTGATCATCTAGTGAATTCAGAGAATAGCCAAGACTGTTTAAGCCCATCCCAATGACTTCACGCGCACCATCTACTAAAAAGACTTTTCGCTTTAAAGAAGGGTCCCATAAATCGTCCCAAGAGGAGAAGTCTAAGTCTCCAACAAGGCTCGGATTGTAGACAATACCTACTGTTCCCCAAAAATAAGGGACAGAATATTTATTGTTAGCATCGAATGGTAAATCTAAAAAGTAAGGATCAATATTTTTTAAATTAGGGATTTTCGTTTTATCTAAAGGAATTAATAATTTTTCTTCCTTCATCTTCTCAATCATATATTCAGAAGGGACAGCAATATCATAAGCTGTTCCGCCTTGCTGAATCTTTGTCATCATAGCTTCATTGGAATCGAATGTTTCATAGATGACATGAATGCCTGTTTCTTTTTCAAATTCTTTTAACAAATCAGGATCAATATATTCTCCCCAGTTAAAGATGGTTAACGTGTCTTTTCCACTTTTACCGCCTCCCGCACTTAAGGCATCAGCCGCATAGAATAAAAGGGCTGAAACGACAAGGATGGCGATGGTAGCTTGAATTAGTGACTTCATCGATGCCCCTCCATTCTTTTACTCGTACGACTTGTCATGAAATAATAACCAACAACAACTAAAACCGTAACAAAGAATACTAATCCAGAAATTGCATTCACCGTTAGAGAAATTCCTGCGCGGGCCATTGAATAAATTTCTACGGATAAAGTACTAAAGCCATTACCTGTTACAAAGAATGTCACAGCAAAATCATCTAATGAATACGTAAGGGCAAGGAAGAAGCCTGCAAAAATACCTGGCTGAATATAAGGAAGAATGACACGCATCATAACGTCCTTTTTCGTTGCCCCTAAATCTAATGCTGCATCGATTAATGAGTTATTCATTTCTAGTAGTTTTGGTAAAACCATTAATACAACAATCGGTACACTAAATGCAACATGGGCTAATAAAACAGATGCAAAGCCCAGTTTAATGCCTACCATTGTAAATAAAATTAAGAAGCTAGCCCCGATAATTACGTCTGGGCTGACGATTAAGACATTGTTTAAGGATAATAAAGTATTACGCATTTTAGAATCCTTAACCGTCACAATTCCAATTGCTCCTAGCGTACCAATAATAGTAGAAATGAGAGCAGAAAGTAATGCCACGATGACCGTATTTATTAATATAACAAGAAGACGCGAATCTTCAAAAACAGCTTGATAATGCTCCAAAGTAAAGGATTCAAAATTATTCATGGAGCCGCCACTATTAAACGAGTAAAAGATTAAATAGAAAATTGGAGCATAGAGAACGATAAAAACAATTGTTAAATAGACTTTGGCTGAAGCAGATAGTTTGTTCATCGTACGCGACCTCCTTTATCCTTTTGTCCCGTAATTAGCATGATAATAACCATGAATAAAATTAAGAATACAGCAATAGTGGAGCCCATACCCCAGTTTTGCGTCACAAGGAATTGCTGTTCAATCGCTGTGCCTAGAGTAATGACACGGTTCCCTGCAATTAAGCGAGTAATCATGAACAGGGATAGGGCAGGGATAAAGACAACTTGAATACCAGATTTAACGCCATCCATTGTCAATGGTAAAACAACACGACGGAAGGTTGTAAAAGCCGAAGCACCCAAATCCCGTGCTGCATAAATGAGCGTTGGGTTTAAACGATCTAAAGAATTGAAGATCGGTAAAATCATAAATGGAATAAAAATATAGACCGACACAAAGACAAAGCTAATATCGGTAAAGAGCATTTGCTTTGGATCGAAGCCAAATACTTCGATAAATGCATTAATAGGCCCGTATAACCCAAAGATGCCGATAAAGGCATATGTTTTTAACAAAAGATTAATCCATGAAGGAATAATAATAAGTAGAAGCCAAAGTTGTTTATGCTTTGTCTTCGTTAAAAAATAAGCAGTTGGGTATGAAATTAATAGTGTAAAGAATGTAATTAAAAATGCATACCAAAACGAGCTCAAAGTCATCTTTAAGTAAACAGAAGAAAAGAACGCTTTATAGTTATCGAGCGTAAAGTTGCCATGTAAATCAAGCAGGGAATAATAGACAACGAGTGCAATTGGCGCGATAACGAAAAAGGCAATCCATAACACATATGGAAATAACGCTGATTTTGATGTTTTAGTTTGCATCTTCATCGTCTCCATACGATTCTAATCGTTTATCAAACTCTTCCTCTGTTTCGTTTAAGCGCATTACGTGAATCGCCTCAGGATCAAAGTCTAAGCCAATCTCAGTCCCTACTTCTGCTTTCTTCAATGAATGGACTAGCCACTCATTACCATCTTTATCGTATGTGGATAATTCATAATGTACCCCTCGGAATAATTGTGTATCCACTTTTACCACAAGTTTGCCTTTATCAATCGTTGTCATTTCTAAATCTTCTGGTCGAATGACAATGTCTATTTTTTCATTTGGCTTCATCCCTTGGTCGACACATTCAAAAACTTTGCCAGCAAATTCAACCTTGAAATCCTCAATCATCACGCCGGGTACAATATTGGATTCACCAATAAAGTCAGCAACAAAGCGGTTAATCGGTTCATCATAAATATCCACTGGTGTACCTGACTGCTGAATTTGTCCTTCACTTAAGACAAAAATTTCATCACTCATGGCAAGTGCTTCTTCTTGATCATGTGTAACAAAGACAAATGTTTTACCAAGACGTTGCTGTAATTCACGTAGCTCATATTGCATTTCTGTACGTAGCTTTAAGTCTAAAGCTGAAAGTGGCTCATCCAGTAAAATTACTTCAGGGTCATTGACAATGGCACGTGCAATCGCGACTCGTTGTCGTTGTCCACCAGACATTTCAGATATTTCGCGGTTACCATAGCCTGCCAAATTGACAAACTTTAAGGCTTCAGCTACACGCTCTTTTATGTCCTTTTCAGGAAGCTTTTTAATACGTAGGCCAAATGCGACATTTTCAAACACATTTAAATGAGGGAACAGCGCATAATCCTGAAAAACAGTATTAACTTGACGTTCATTGGCAGGAACTGCATTAATCTTTTTATCATGGAAAAATATATTTCCTGTTGTAGGTTCCGTAAATCCTGCAATAATTCGTAAAATGGTTGTTTTACCACAACCTGATGGACCAAGCAGTGTATAAAATTTCCCTTTTTCAAGCTCCAAATTGATATTTTTTAAAACGACGGTACCGTCGCTATATGACTTTGAAACATTTTCAAAGCGGATAATTGAATTGGTTGTCATGGATGCGCCTCCTTAAGCTATAAATAAGAATCTGTTGCGACAAGTAAAATTTTTGTTTCATCATCATGTGCATTAAAAATCTGATGATGGTCTGTCGCGTCATAATAAAGTGCGTTACCTTCACTTGCGATATACTGTTCATTCCCTAAAACGAGACGAATACGCCCTTTAACAACATAAATAAATGTTTCAGAAAGCGAAGGCTCAAACTGTTTAAACTCGCCATCTGCTGCAAAGGTTAAGAAAATGGGTTCCATCTCTTTTTCATTCGAAGTAGGAATCAGCCATTGAATTTCATATTTTTTTTCTTCATCTGTATAGGTAGATTGATCTTCCTCTGTATAAACAACCTTCTGTTCAGGTGATTCATCATCAAAAAAGTCTTTGGGTCTTGACCCTAATACTTCTAATATTGAAAATAATGTTTCAATTGAAGGTGAGTTTAGATCACGTTCTAATTGGGAAATATAACCTTTGCTTAAATCTGTACGTTCTCCAAGTTCCTCTTGGGTAAGACCTTTTTTTAAACGAAGCGCTTTAATTTTTGCTCCTATTTGCATCTTTTCCCTCCTAAGAGAAGTTTAGCAATGATAAACTTTCGAAATATGAAGTTTACTTTAACGAAACTTTTAGTTTACTAAAACCATTACAATTATACATAATAATAAAAAATTTGCAATCGTTTTTCGTGAAAAAAATAGCTGTAAAAAGTTAAAAAATAGGGTATAAATGAAAGTGAGAAAAATTTTGAATAGAGTAGAATATTATTGTCAAAAATAGCTTGTAGATAAACAATAGCAATAATTCCAGTTATGGATTTGACGAATTTTTGTCAATCCATTTTAATCATCCAAACGGGCGGAGTTTACTTGTTTGAAAAACTGCGGTTACTCTGCTATCGTAGAAGACGAGTTCGCTAGTGCGAATGGAATATATAAACTACATATTTATTCGGAGGGATTTATTATGGCAGAACGCATGGTAGGTAAACAAGCACCTGACTTTACAATGGAAGCAGTACTTTCAGACAAATCGTTTGGTAAAGTATCATTAGAAGATATTAAAGCACAAGATAAATGGACAGTTCTTTTCTTCTATCCAATGGACTTTACATTTGTATGTCCAACTGAAATCACTGCAATGAGCGATCGTTATGACGAGTTCGAAGACTTAGATGCAGAAGTAATCGGTGTTTCTACTGACACAATCCACACACACTTAGCATGGATTAACACAGACCGTACGCAAAATGGTCTTGGTGAATTAAAATACCCATTAGCTGCTGATACAAACCATCAAGTATCTAAAGAATATGGTGTATTAATTGAAGAAGAAGGTATCGCATTACGTGGTTTATTCATCATCAACCCAGAAGGCGAATTAAAATACCAAACAGTGTTTGATAACAACATCGGCCGTGATGTTGATGAAACACTACGTGTACTTCAAGCACTACAAACTGGTGGTCTTTGCCCAGCTAACTGGCGTCCAGGCCAAGCAACTCTATAATCTAAATAGAGTCGAATCATTATGCGAAAAATTAAAAGTCCCCACGACAAGCTTGTGGGGACTTTTAACTGAATTTTTGTTTTGGGAAAGAGTTTTTATACCGTTATCTAAATATTTGAAGACAAACGATCTTTTAGAGGAGGATTTTTATGAAACTTCGTGAACAAATGCCTGAATTAGTTGGCGCAACGACTTGGTTAAATGGTGAAGTAACTAAAGCAGAATTAGTAGGCAAAAAACCAACATTAATCCACTTCTGGTCAGTAAGCTGTCATTTATGTAAAGAAGCAATGCCAGATGTGAACAATTTCCGCGATCAATATAAAGATGAATTAAACGTTGTAGCAGTACATATGCCACGTTCTGAGGCAGATACTGATTTAGACACAATTAAAGCAGTAGCAGCAGAGCATGATATTGTGCAACCAATCTTTGTAGATAGTGAAATGAAGCTAACAGATGCTTTTGAAAACCAATATGTTCCAGCATATTTTGTGTTCGATAAAGATGGTCAGCTGCGTCATATGCAAGCTGGTGGTAGTGGTATGAAAATGCTAGAAAAGCGTGTAAACCGCGTGCTAGATGAGATGCGTAACGCAGAATAATAATGATATGTTGAAGACGGGGATTAAGGTCCTCGTCTTTTTTGTTGTCCACCATTGACGAATTGGCTCTTGTTTTGACAATACATATCGCAGAGAATAGGCTACAATGGTGGTATAGTAGTTTTCGGAGGGATTTTTATGATGAAAAAAGAGTTTGCAGTCATAGGGCTTGGACGTTTTGGAGGCAGTATTGTTCGTGAATTAATGAGTCAGGGCGCACAGGTAATGGCAATTGATCATTCTTCAGAGCGTGTAGATGAGTTTGCTTCCATTGCTACACAAGCTGTTATTGCAGATTCAACCGATGAATCGGTGTTGAATTCATTAGGTATTCGTAATTTTGAGCACGTGATTGTAGCAATTGGGGAAGATATTCAAGCAAGTATATTAACAACAATCATTTTAAAGGAAATTGGTGTTGAGCAAATTACAGTAAAAGCTCAAAACGATTACCATGAAAAGGTTTTACGTAAAATTGGCGCAGATTTTGTCGTCCATCCTGAGCGAGATATGGGTATTCGTATTGCTAATAATATGTTGTCGAATACTGTTCTAGATTATTTAGAGCTATCAGATGAACACTCCATTATGGAATTAAAGGCTAATGATGCGATTGCTGGCTATTCCATTATGGATTTAGATATTCGCGCTAAATATGGCATCAATATTGTAGGAATTAAGCGTGGGGCTGATATTATCGTATCTCCACAGGCGAGTGACAAGATTTTATTAGGAGATATTATGCTTGTTATAGGCGCTGATGTTGATATAAATCGCTTTGTTAAAAAGGCCTTGAATGGGTAAGAGCAAATGACGAAACGCAGATGGAGACTTGTTATATTCGCTGGTATTTTATTAGTCGGTGCTTTTATTATGCAAAACAGAGAAAAAAGTGAAGATGAAGCAATTTCTCTTGTTCTAGATCATGCCACAGAAATTGACGACATTGAATTATTCCAAGGAGATCAATCATTATTTCGTGCTACAGGCGATGAAGCACAAGACTTTATTGAGAAATATCCTTTAAGTCATGTAAGGAAGCTTTCCAAAAAGGAAAGAACTATTTTTGAAGAAAAGCCTGTATATCATATCGTTTATAAAATGAAGGATAAGCCTCTTTATGAGGTAGAAATATTAAAAGTGGCTATTAGTTCTGAACTTGATGAAGAGTTACAGCAAATGGTTTTTCGTGTGGATGATGCACAATATTTGGTTTATTGGGCAAAAGAGAAAAAGGTACTCGAACAATCGACCAACACGCAACGATTACTTGAACAATACGGGCAATAATGCAGGTAGTGATACAGCAATTCATGCTGGTCACTACTTTTTTATTCTATTTTTAAGAAAAAATTGGAAAAAATATTTGATTTCATCGAGAGAGTTAGATTAAACTTTGACATAAAGAAGGGGGCTAGATGTAATGAAAATCATGTCAACTAATTGTGTAATCGAACAATTACAACCAAAGCATTTTACAGATATACAAAAACTCTACTCTAATAAACAAGTTCGAACTTATCTCGGTGGTGTTCCATCAAACAGCTATATAGAAGCATCTTTTAAAGGCATGCTAGAAGCGCCATTCCCTAATACATATTTATATATTACTTTAAAGGAGACAGGTGAATTTATAGGTCTTGTCTCGATCGATGAATACCATGATAAGGAGTTATATGAGCTTTCCTATCAATTTTTACCTCAATTTTGGGGGAGGGGGTTAGCTTTTGAAGTGCTAACGCAGGTAATTCAGGATGGTTTGAATTATCTGAATATAGAATCTATTGTGGCAGAAACACAAACTGCGAACAAGGCATCATGTCGCTTGCTCGAAAAATTAGGAATGAAGAATGTACAGATGTTAGAAAGATTTGGGCAGGAACAAGCTGTCTATGAATTAAGTAAAAATAATGAACCGATAAGACAAATCATTGCCCTATCAGGTGGTGGGTTTTCTCAACAGAACCCTTCATTTATCGATGAGTACATTTTACGACAAACTCAGAAAAATGAACGAGTTAAAATTTGTTTTATTCCCACAGCAAGTAATGATGCACAAGGGTATATCGAGAAGTTTTATGCAGCATTCCATCATTGTGATGCAACCCATATCTTGCAAAAAGATATGCATGATAGAAGCATTCGAGAAAAAGTACTAGCGCAGCATATTATCTATGTGGGTGGAGGGAATACAGGTTATCTTCTTCAAAAGTGGCGAGAATATGGTTTTGATAAATTGTTAAAGGAAGCTTATCAAAAAGGGATTATATTAGCTGGCATCAGTGCTGGGGCAATGTGTTGGTTTGAAAAATGCTATAGTGAAAATACATATGATGATTTTGAGGAATGGAATGGCTTAGGACTATTATCAGGTACCTATTGTCCACATTATAATGATCAAGAGAGAAGGAGGGCATTTGATCGCTGGATAGAAAATCATCCCACATTACAAGCATACACACTCATAGATACTGAGACACTCCATTTTAGGAATGAAAAGCTAGTAGCTAAAATTCAAACCTACTAGAAGGGACGAAGAAAAGTATGAGAATTCCAGCAAAATTAACACTGGGTGATGAGATACTTTGGTGGCAAGGTCCATATAAATACAAAAGAATTGAGGATTCAGGTGACTATATTTTAGAAGGAGAACGTGTTCAACATGATCATAAGAGAAGCAACCCGACATGACAGTGAACGAATTATAGCTGTTATGGCAAATGCAGAGGCATCAAATTATATGTTATTTGGACCAGGTGAGCGCAATTTAGCACCTAAGCCATTTGGGGAGTATATAGACAAGCTATATCATAGTCACCACTCAGCTTTGTTCATAGCTGAAATGGATGAGCAGGTTGTGGCGTACTTAATTGTACAAGGCAATGAGCCGTCAAGAATTGCTCACCGTGCTTATCTTGTCATAGGCATACATAGTGACTATAGAGGAAGAAAAATTGGAACAGCTTTATTTCAACACGTAGAAAATTGGGCAATAGTGAATGGTGTACATCGTCTAGAATTAACCGTCATGGAAAATAATGAGGCTGGTGTTGCTTTGTATAAGAAAATGGGCTTTGATATTGAAGGAACGAAGCGGGCTTCGCTGTATGTAGATGGACAATATATTAATGAATACTACATGTCAAAACTATTGATTGGGAAAGGAACTACCGTATGACTTCAAAAATAAACATCGGCATTTATTCCCCGTCCTCCCCAGCAACGGTGACGGCTTTGGAACGATATGAACGTGCTAAAGCATTTCTCGAGAATAAAAATTTTCAAATCGTGACAGGTTCTCTAACTGGTAAAACTGATTATTATCGTTCAGGTTCGCCAAAAGAAAGAGCAGAAGAATTGAATGAGTTATTACGTAATCCAAATGTGGATATGATTATGTCTACGATAGGGGGCACCAATGCCAATAGTATGCTACCTTATATTGATTATGAGGCTTTTCGTAAACATCCCAAAATGGTCGTAGGTTATTCAGATGCAACGGCCGTTCTACTGGCACTTTATGCAAAGACGGGAATCTCAACTTTTTATGGTCCAGCCCTCGTACCTTCCTTTGGTGAGTTTGAACCATTAGTAAATGATACCTTCAAATTTTTTGAGCATTATTTCTTTAAGCCTCAAGCATTACCATACGAAATTCCAATGCCTTCTTATTGGTCGGATGAACCTGTTAATTGGCTAGAGAAGACAGTTGATAAAAAACTCAAGAAGAATGAATGGTTAGCGATTCAGGGTGGGGTTGCTGAAGGAAGGTTAATTGGCGGGAATGCCAATGCCATGTATGGATTTATTGGTACGCCGTATTTCCCTAAAATTGTGGAAGGTGATATTTTATTAGTGGAGGACTGCTTAAAAAATGCTGCTGTTGTTGAAAAGAATTTTGCAATGCTAAAATTGCATGGTGTCTTTAACAAAGTTAGTGGGATTATTTTGGGGAAACATGAATGCTACGATGATTTAGGAACGGGTCGACAGCCATATCATATTCTACTTGAACAGTTGGATGGAATAAAGATTCCTATATTAGCAGAGGTGGATATTTGTCATACACATCCTATGCATCCAATTGCGATAGGCAAACGAGTAAGGATAGATGCCACAGCTAAGAAGATATACTGTTTGGAAAGATGGTTGTAATGATAAAGCCTTGCAAATCGTAGCAAGGCTTTATTTTCTAGAGGTTCCTATAATCATCATCAGTGATAGCGTACATTTTTACATGTTGGTATTGTCCTTTAACAAGCATACTTTTCCGTAATAACCCTTCAAACTGCATACCTGACTTCTCCATAACCTTTTGTGAGCCAATGTTTTCTTCAAAGCATCGTGCTTGGATACGTACTAAATCTAATTCATTAAAACCGAAGTCAATGAGTTTTTTTGTTGCTTCTGTTGTGAACCCCTTATTCCAAAAATCCTCAGAAAGCACATAGCCAATTTCCGCGTATTTATGGGTGTCATTAATCGTCACAAAATCAATCGTTCCAATAATTGTGCCTGCATATTCAATACCCCATAACATCAAATTGCCTTGCTGATAGCCATTAAAAATTAATGCCATAAAAGCCTTTGTATCCTCTAAGCTCGTGTGTGCTTGCCATGTCACATAACGCGCCACATTTTTACTGGAAGAGTAGTCATACATTGCTTCTAAATCCCCATGTGTAATTGGTCTTAATAGTAACCTTTCCGTTTTCATAATTGGTATTTTACTCATGATTTACCTCCTTTAACAAATAGTATATAAAAAAGTCGACCTATAATTATGAATTAGGTCGACTTTTTATATTTATTCATTTTTGCAGCGATCACATTAAGGATAGCGCTTATCTGTTGCAGAGGAATCCTTAGTTTTGGTTTTATGTTGTTCATCTTTCACTTTTTCATTCAATTCTTCGACAGGTATTGGATCTACTGTTTTCATGTCCTCGTGTTTATCAAAAATGCTTTCTTTATCTGTATCCAAAACATCAGGGTTATTCGTATTACGTGTTTTTGCCTGTTTTTTATCATTCATTCACTATCACCTCTTACTATTAACTTTCACTTTTTTACTAGAGTGTAAACATTTTATTTTGGGTGATAGTGTAAGCTAATTGTTTGTTGTCAGCGTCAATCCATAAGGACATAGCTTTTACTCGAATGATAATGAGTATAGTGAAACAGAGATGGCTATCATTTCTACCATTTTTGTTAGGAAGATATAGTGGTCTTTCCCTGAAGTGCACGTTCTTCCATAGCTGTGTCAAACTCTTTTTCAGATTTTGACACGACAACACAAGCTACGCCATTACCAATTAAATTTGTAACAGCTCGAGCCTCAGACATAAAGCGATCTACACCGATTAACAGCGCTATTCCTTCCACTGGTATCATTGGGAAGGCAGCCAAAGTTGCTGCTAATGTAATAAATCCTGAGCCTGTTACACCTGCTGCACCTTTAGAAGTAATCATTAAAATTCCGAGCAGTGTAATGATTTGAATCCAAGTTAGTTCCATTCCATATGCTTGTGCGATAAACAATGCAGCCATGGACAGGTAGATGGAAGTCCCATCTAGATTGAAGGAGTACCCGGTAGGAACGACTAAACCTACAACCTGCTTCGAGCAACCATAGTTCTCAAGCTTACGCATCATAGATGGCAGAGCTGATTCAGAAGAGGAAGTCCCAATTACTAAGAAAATCTCATCTTTGATATAAGCGATAAATTTAAAGATGTTGAATCCAAAGAACTTTGCAATGGCACCTAAAATAAAGACAACAAATAAAAACATTGTTATATATACGGCAGCCATTAATAAACCTAGATTACCTAAAGATTTTAAACCAAAATTTCCAATTGTATAGGCCATTGCACCAAAAGCTCCGATTGGTGATATTTTCATAACCATACTTACAATCTTGAAGAATATCTCTGCTACTTGCTCAAAGAATGTGATGACTGGTTTTGCGGGTGCACCGATTGAGGCAGCTGCTAAGCCAAATAAAACAGCAGAGAATAGGACTGGTAATAATTGACCAGTTGCCAATGCACCAACTACATTTTCTGGAATAATACTAGAAATGAAGGCACCTAAGCCTTGCTCAGATTCAGCTGCAGCAGTTGTATATTTCGAAATATCAGCATCAGATGCACCTGATGTATCCAAGCCTGTACCAGGACTTACGATTAAAGCAACAGCAATTCCGATTGCTAATGCAATTGTGGAAACTATTTCGAAGTAAAGCAATGCCTTACCTCCGATTTTCCCGACCTTTTTCATATCTCCCATACTGCCGATTCCAATAACAACTGTTAGGAAAATAATAGGAGCAATTAACATTTTAATTAATTTGATGAATAGATCTGCTAAGATTTTCAAGCTGGCACCGAACTCGGGGAAAATGGCTCCGACAATAATCCCAAGTATGATAGCCACTATAACCTGAACAGTCAAATTTTTCAGTAACTTCATTTTTTGCTACCTCTTTTCTAAATTTTCTCTTTGATATCGCTTTCACTAAAAGTATCATAGCGAATATTTCTTTAAAAAAGAGATTTAGAAAATAAGAAACATATCGTTCATTAAGTACATTTACTTACATTTACATATAAATATAGTAATATCAATAACTATTTCTGTTATGGTACGCTATAGTTAATTAATTATTGTTATAATACAAAAACATAGAGTGATAATTAAGTTCTTTTTAAATTACCAGTTTATAATATTGTTCATTAAATTCAATATTTTCTGCTACTTATATAGATTAAATATGTTGTCAAAAGATTTTTTTGCAGATAATCTTAAAACTAAATATGTGTGCCACTGATTATGAGAATGCAAATTTGAAAGGAAGGAATTTTTTAATGATGAAAATGCCTGTGAACGGCAAAATACTGTTAGTGACATTTTTAATCATTGCACTCTCCTTTTTACTAGGTGGTATTTTTTTACTCGGTAACCTATTATCTGAACAGGAAAAAGATTTTGGACAGCGAGCAATGCTTGTGGCAAGAACTGTATCAAATGTACCAGAGCTTAGTGTACATCTGGAAAATGCCAATATAAAAGAATCTGCAAAAAATATTAATAAAATTGTAGATGGCATTAGAGTGATTCATAAGGCCGAGTATATTGTTGTAATGAATATGGAGCGTATTAAACTATCACACCCAGTAAGTAAGGAAATAGGAAAACGCAGTGAGTCGCAGGATTTAAACGCCGCATTTAGTGAACATTATTATGTATCAAAGGCACGTGGAGAATCGGGTGTTATGATACGGGCTTTCGTGCCAATTATTAATGATAAAAGGGAACAAGTGGGCATTGTAGTCGTTGGCTATTCATTACCAGATTTTCTGGAAATGTTACAAAGTTATGAGCGAGAAATTATGATAACTATTGTTATATCACTGATTTTCAGTATTTTCGGTGCCTATACACTAGGACGACATATAAAAAAACAAATGTTTGGGCTTGAACCTCATGAAATTGCAAAAATGTATGTGGAAAGAACAGAAACCTTTAATGCCATGCATGAGGGAATAATAGCGGTAGATAAGGAAATGAATATCACTATTTTTAATGAAAAAGCGGCCGATATTTTAGGTGTTACTAGGAAAATAGAGGACTGTATTGGACAAAAGATTTATGACGTTTTGCCTGATACCCGTCTGCCTGAAATTGTTGAAACAGCAACACCTGTTTATGATCAAGAGCTTTACATTAATCATCATAGTATCTTAAGTAATCGTGTACCTATTATTGTGAATGGAGAGCTAGTTGGTGCAGTTGCTATGTTTAAAGATTTAACAGCTGTGAAAAAGCTTGCGGAGGAAGTAACAGGTGTAAAGGCCTTTGTTCAAGCATTACGTGTACAAACCCATGAGCATAAAAATAAGATTCATACGATTGCGGGACTACTGCAATTGGGACATACAAAGCAAGCACTTGAATATGTTACTGTTACTACTGAAAATGAAGCCTCATTAACGAAGTTTTTAAATGAACGCTTTCATAATGAAAATATTTCAGGTTTGTTATTAAGTAAAGTAAGTTATGGAAAAGAACTGGGTATCGAGGTTGAAATTGATCGGAAAAGTCATTTTAAACGCTTTCCACCTCTATTAGATCATCATGATTTTGTTGTGTTGTTTGGCAATTTAATTGAAAATGCTTTTGAGGCATTAAATGTACTTTCTAAGGAAGATAAATATGTAGCCATCTCTGTAGACGAGCATGATGGCGTCTTAGCGATTGCAGTTACCGATAACGGTATTGGCATGACCAAAGAGGTGCAGGAGCGTATGTTTGAAAATGGATTTTCGTCAAAGGCTAGTGAAAATCGAGGCATTGGCTTGCATTTAGTCTATGAAATTGTAAGAAAAGGCAATGGAGATATTGAAGTAACAAGTGAATTTATGAAAGGAACAAGTTTCTTAATTTTATTTGAGTTAGGAGAAGTATAGATGGATGTAATAAATGTCTTATTGATTGAAGATGATCCAATGGTACGAGAAGTGAACAGACAATTTATTGAACAAATCAAAGGTTTTTCATTAGTTGGCTATGCTAGCAATGGAATTGAGGGAATTCAAAAAATTAAACAATTAACCCCAGAGCTTGTCTTTATGGACATTTTTATGCCAGAGCAGGATGGCATTATTACGTTAGGGAAAATACGAGAAGAGCATCTTCATGTTGATGTTATTGCTGTAACAGCTGCGAATGATATGCCCACTGTGCAGCGAATATTACACTTAGGTGTCTATGATTATATTATGAAGCCCTTTACGTTTGAGCGGATTGAGCAGACTTTAAAAAATTATCAAAGCTATAGAAGGAAAATAAGCGGCATGCAAGATTTAACTCAGCATGATGTCGATCATTTAATGCAACAGCGTCTTCCTGAACAAATTGTAGTAGAAACAACAGGAATGGATGCCATTCTTATAGAAGAACTCCCAAAAGGGTTTAATCGAGCTACCTTAGATAAGGTACTTGCATATATAAAAAAAAGTGGCGAGGCAGTATCAGCTGAGGAGGTATCAGCTTATATAGGTACAGCACGTGTTACAGCTAGACGCTATCTAGACTTTTTAGAAAAGCAGAAACTATTAAAAGTAGATATACAATATGGAAACGTAGGACGTCCTATTCATCGTTATTATATTTAATGATAATAGATTTATTTTAGTTCAATTAGATTAAAGTCCGTATTTTAATAAGTTATGGTGAAAAATGTACAGATAAATTCTAAGCGTCCTATTTCCTAATACATATCTTTAAATTCCTTTAAGGGCAACATCTAAATTTTTTGGATACCGAAGTTGTTGCGTATTGGAAGAGATCTTCATGACCATTTAAATTTTAAATAATTATAATTCAGATATTGTGGGAAGCAAGATGCTAAAGCACAAAAAATTATTCCCAAGACATAAATAAAGATGGAAAAAGCCCTGCATAAAGCAAGGCTTTTTTAACGTCAAGATTCGTTTGAGATTGTGTATAGGCTAAATTTAAATGTTATTTTTTATTTTTTTTATTAACAATTTTCTTGAAATAAAATCTTCACTTTTTTTCTAGCGAGTCAACATGCTCAGCAGTAGGTTTACCAGCTTTTAATAAGACTTTACTGCCCAGAAGGAAAAATCCTTGGATGAAGAGTAATAATCCTGTACCGATGAGTAGCCACTCAATAGCAATAATATCAGCTATTGGCCCGAAAATTAGCATTCCTAAAGGCATCATAGAGGTAGATATCATACTAAGAATGCCAAATACTCTTCCCATATAGTCACTTTCCACTTTTTCTTGTAATAACACCGTTGCAGGTGTATTAAAGATTGGCATGGCTATGCCAGTAATGGCCATGATTCCGAGGTACAACCAAAAAATAGGGATGACGCCGAGAGCCATTGTACAAAGACCAAATAACAAAGCAGATAATGTCATCGTATGCACTTTATTTTTAAAGCCACCCCATGTTGCGATTGCGATACCACCGATTAACATCCCAATGGCAAAGGCCATTTCGATGGCAGTCAAACGCCATACATCATTGCCAAAAGTTCGTGTAACTTGTAAAGGCGTTAAAAAGGCAGCAGGTGCAGCAAGCAGCATGAAAAAGGCAAAGAACAAGAATAATTGTTTCAAGAAAGCATGCTCTTTAATATAGATGAAGCCTTGTTTCATATCACTAAAATAGCCTGTTGTTTGTGGCTGATTAGCTTTTGCATGTGCAGGGATATGCAGAAATAATAAGAAGATAGCGATGGCAATAGCCGCTGTTGTCACATCAATAAAGAAAATGGATTCAATAGAAGCCATCGTTAATAATGCACCACTTGCCATAGGTGCAAGAATCATGATGAAGGCTTGAATACTACTATTTGCACCATTGACCTTCATTAAATGCTCTTCAGGCACAAATTGTGGCAAAATTGCGCCCACTGCTGGTGTTTGAATACCTGCACCAACTGCGCGTACGGCTGATATAACAAATAGTAGCCAGAGCTCATCATAGCCGATTAAAAATAAAATAGCTAGAATTAGCGTAGATAAGGCAATCATTCCATCTGCTAAAATAATAAGCCATTTACGGTTATAGCGATCTGCCCAGACACCAGCAATAGGTGCTAAGAAGAAGGTTGGTAAAAAGCCGCAAATGATCGCGATGGTCATCATGCTGCCTGATTGTGTTGTAAGTGTGATATACCATGTAATGGCATATTGCACAAGAGCAGAGCCAAAAAGTGAAATCGTTTGACTACTTAAAAAAAGTATTGTGTTACGTTTCCAATGTTCCAATTTCGTCATCCCTTTCTAACAGTAGTGCCTGTGTGGAAAGTAAAAGACAACACAAAAAAAGAGGGGAGTAGAAGTCCCCTCTTTTCCAGTATTCCTAAAACAGACTAGACCTAATTCCATTTCCCTTGCACAGCAGGCAAAGTGTACACATATTTAATTAATAAGGTGAAATCGTAGTCTAATTGAAGCTGTCATTTGGAATACCCTCCGTTCTATATAAGTTGTGTTGATTGTAGCATAAAGTTCATCGATGCGTAAAGAATGAATTAAGCAAAAACTAGGTTGAATTTAAAAATTTGGAAATTGTGAAATGAATCTCATAAAATGAAACGCCATGCATCTATATTTATCGATTTCTTTAAAGGAAAAGTACTATTCATTGTCTTTTCAGTAGTTTTTTTATACATATTTTGAAACTATCGGGAACGTTTGTTAGAGATGAAACTTATCATTGATTCCAATAAAGTTGCTTCGGAGACGTGCATATAGCGAGTACTTGTCATATACTAAAATAGAAAAATAGCAAATGGAGGAAATATGAGAAAGAAAAATAGTAAATGGAAGATCTTAACTTTAGTCGCGATGATTTTTGTGTTATGCCTATCGACAATCCCTACAAAGACTGCCATGGCAAGCACGACACAGCCAAAAAGGGAGATGAGGGCTGTCTGGATTTCAACCGTTCTTAATCTTGATATGAAAGCAGGTATGACGAAGGAGCAGTACACGGCTTGGACACGCCAAACTTTGGATCAACTAAAAGCCAATAAATTCAATACTGTTATTTATCAAGTAAGACCAACAAATGATGCAATGTATGCCTCTGATTTAGCGCCATGGTCATCTTACATAACAGGCAAAAAGCAAGGCACGAATCCAGGCTACGATCCTCTTGCGATCATGATAGAGGAAAGTCATAAACGGGGTATGGAGCTACATGCATGGATGAATCCTTATCGTGTAACAATGTCTGGACAAAAACTGACAGACCTTGCTGCTGATAATGTGGCTAGAACACATCCAAATTGGGTTATCAAATACGGTAAGCAATATTATTTAAATCCTGGTTTACCAGAAGTACAAGACTATTTAGTTGAAGTAGTAAGAGAGCTAGTAGCCAATTATGATATTGACGCAGTGCATATGGATGATTATTTTTATCCATATAAAGTTGCTAATGAAGTTTTTCCAGATCAAGCAGCTTTTAAAAACTATGGTGCTTCCTTCAAAAAGGTGGAGGATTGGCGACGAGATAATGTCAACCGTCTTGTAGAAAATCTTTACACGGCCATTAAAGACACAAAGCCATATGTTCAATTTGGTATTTCACCATTTGGTGTATGGCGCAATAAATCGCTAGATAAAACAGGAAGCGATACAAGGGCTGGTGTTAATAATTACGATGATTTATATGCAGACGTCAGAACATGGATTCAAAATGGCACAATTGATTACATTACACCACAAATTTATTGGTCAAGAACATTATCTGTTGCGAAATATGGAACGCTGCTAGATTGGTGGAGCCATGAAGTGCAAACCTACGCAACAACACACCCTGTACATCTATACATTGGGCTTGCTGATTACAAAGTTGGCAATGATAGTGATGCAGCATGGAAAAATAAAATGGAGCTACCTAGTCAAATACTAGCGAATCGTTCGGAAAAGGTAGCGGCTGAGGGGCAAATGCATTTCTCCTTGAGAAGCTTTCAAAACAATAAACTAGGCTATGCAACGATTGTTAGTCAACAATTATATAATTACACAGCACTGACACCAGAAACAACTTGGGATGATGACACAGTGCCGAACGTGCCGACTTTTGTGCAAGTGACAAAGGAAGCGGCAGGTCGTAAGATAGAGATTATAGACGAAAATGAAACACAACCACGCAAGTATGTCATTTATCGTTTTACAGGAAACAAAGAAGGCTCTTATGATGACCCTCGAAATATAGTGGATGTTGTTTATAATATGGATGGATTCACTAAATTTGTGGACAAGTCAGCTCTTGCTAAGCATAGCTATACATACGGCATTAAGGCTGTATCAAATACAGGTGTGGAAAGCAAGGAAGTTTTTGTAGTAATAGAAAATCAATAAAAAGCTTAGGATAAAAAATAACCACTCACGCAAAGATTGCATGAGTGGTTGTTTTTTTTTATTAATTTTCTTCAATATCTTTACGGTTTTTCTTTAACATTTTAGATAGCATTTCATAAACAATTGGTACAACAACGAGTGTTAATAGGGTAGAAGATAATAAACCGCCAATTACAGTAATAGCTAAGTCTTTGGAAATTAACCCACTACCGCCAGTACCAAGTGCCATTGGAATCATAGCTCCAATTGTAGCGATGGCTGTCATCAGGATAGGACGTAAACGTGTTGCTCCTGCTTCAAGGATCGCTTCACGCATGGCAAGACCATCATGTTCCATATGAATGATACGGTCAACTAATACGATGGCATTTGTTACGACGATACCAATCAACATCAATAGACCCATCATGACAGATACAGAAATAGTCTGCCCTGTAACGAATAAACCAATAAATGCACCAATTACTGCGAATGGTAGTGAGAAAAGAATAGCGAATGGAGCTAAACCTTCTCCGAATGTTACCACTAGAATGAAGTAAACAATGGCAATGGCTGCTAACATCGCAATACCAAGCTTAGTGAATGTTTCTTGCATATCTGCAGCAACACCAGCAACACCAAGTGTTACACCTTTTTGTAAATCTAATTTATCAATTTTTTTATCAGCAGCAGTAGTGGCTTTTGAAATATCGTCACCGATAATCGTACCAGATACTGTTGCGAAATATTCACCTTTTGAACGAGATAATGAGTTAAGTGTTGTACCTTCCTCAACATCTACTAATTCTCCGATAGTCATTGTTGTACCTAATGCTGTTTTAATTTCAGTGGCTAAGACATCATCAAGTGAAGTCGCAGCTGCTTTAGCATCGCGTTGAACGATGACATCGATATCTTTACCATCGTTTTTCACGGTAGTTAATACTTCTTGCGATGTATTTGAATTTAATGCCATCACGATTTGAGCTGTCGTTAACCCGTATTGAAGGACATTTTTTTGTTCAACTTTTAGCACATGCTCTACGTATGGATCTTCATTATCAGATTTAATATCTTCTAAGCCATCCACTTCTTTTAGAGCACCCTCTACTTGTTTCACAGCATCTCGAAGTTTATCTAAATCATCACTATACAGTGTATAGCTGACTTCGTTTGATGACATCGACATAGAAGTGAAGTTTTGAGACTTCCATTCTCCTGATTGCCCGATGTTAAATACATAGTCTTCAACCTCATCACGAGCTTTAGGGAAGTCTTCCATATCCGGATCAAAGATAAGGTACATTAAGGCACCGCCAGCACCTCCACCCATCATCATTGCTGATGGATCGACATTCTTCGCATCTGTAATGGAAACTTGTAAAATATCAACATCTTTACGTTTCATTAATTCTTTTTCTACTTTTTCAACATTTGCTGCCGTTTCGTCAGCCAGCTCTCCCGTTGCAGGCGTATACGTTAAGTACATAACTTTTTCTTCTTGTGAGCCCATAAAACTAAAACCAATAAGTGGTGTTAATGCAAGAGAACCAACAAGTAAAAGAATCGCAAGGACAGATGTAATAATTTTGTGATTTAATACTTTTTCTAAGACACCTTTGTACCAGGTAGCAAGTTTACCAACTTCTTTATGTTGGCTTTCAGTCTTCTCACCGTATAACTTTTTACGGAATAAGAAGTGAGATAAAGCAGGTACGATTGTGATCGCAACTAATAACGATGCACCTAATGCAAATGTCATTGTAAGGGCAAATGGCATGAATAATTCGCCTACCATACCACCTACGAAAATAAGAGGAGCGAATACAGCGACCGTTACCAATGTTGAAGAAAGAATGGGTTTGAACATTTCAATTGTTGCTTCGCGAATTAGGGCACGACCTGTAAGTTTTTCTTGTTTTAAGTGAATTCGTCGGTAAATATTTTCTACAACTACGATTGAGTCATCGATAACACGACCGATTGCGACGGTAATCGCGCCGAGGGTCATGATGTTTAATGTAATATCCATCCAGTTTAATAGGAGTAATGCCATAAAGATAGAAACTGGGATAGAAATAATTGAAATAATCGTTGATTTGAAATCACGTAAGAATAGTAAAATGATTAATACGGCAATTGCGCCACCAAAGACTGCTTTTTCGATCATTGTAAATACAGAATCTTCAATTGGGGCACCTTGGTCAAGAGAGATCTCTACGTTTAAGCCATCTAATCGTTTTTCCTCATCCTTCATAAGGTCTTTTACGGCATTAACAACTGTTACCGTATTCGCATCTTGGCCTTTTACGATTTGAATAGCAATGGCATCTTGACCATTTGTACGTGAAACAGATTGCACTTTACCTTCTACTTCAATTTTTGCAATATCACCTAGACGAACGAAAGGTGAAGGATTTGTAGCTGAAGGTGTAACTGGAATTAATAAGTCTTTCAGTTCATCCACTGATTTTACCTTACCATCTACTGAAACGGCTTGTTCCCCGACAGTAAATTGATATAAACCAAGTGACAGTGACATATCACTTGCCTGAATCATTTGTTTAACAGTTTCCTCTGTTAAACCAAGTGCTGCCATTTTTTCTTCATCGTATTTAAACGATACTTGTTCAATATGCTGACCTGTGATGGTAGCAGATGCAACACCATCAATCTTTTCGATTTTAGGCAGTAAAACTTCTTCTACTGTTGAAGTTAAATCAACAATATCTTCCTTAGAGCTACTTACAGATAAAGCGACTACGGGCATCATGTTCATGCTGATTGCCATAATAGTAGGCTCTTGAGCACCTTCAGGTAGTTTAAGATTATCTAAAGCTGCTTCTAATTGACGTTTTTTCTCATCCATATCAATTCCATAGTCGTATTCCACTTGAACTTGTGCTACGTTGGAAGAGGAAGTTGAGTAAACAGCCTTCACATCTTCTAAACTTTCTATGGATTTTTCGAACGGAATGGAAAGTTCATTCATGACTTGTTCAGGCGTTGCGCCAGGATATACGCCCATGACAATTAAATACGGGATCGAAATATCAGGTATCGATTCCATTTTCATCCTTGTACCCGAATAAATACCAGAGACAGTGATGATAATTGTTAATAACCACACTGCCAATTTGTTCTTTAATACGAAATTAACTAAACCTTTCACCTTCACACCTACCCTTTATTGACTATCTAAATTCAATTATTTATACTAATGACTAATCGGTCATTTGTCAACGAAATGCATTAGGAGAGAGTTAAAAATATGTTAAAAAAGCAATTAATTATGGAGAAAGCGTTAGAACTGTTTTCTGAACAGGGTTTTGAAGCTACGTCAGTACAACAAATTACAGAACGCTGCGGGATTTCTAAAGGTGCATTTTATTTATCCTTCAAAACCAAAGATGAGCTTGTTATATCTATGGTTGATTACTATTTACAGCAGTTTATTACAGATGTTGACCAAGTAGTCAGAGGAACGTATAACAAAGAAACTGTTTTGGTTGAATTTTATAAAAGTATTTTTCAAGCATTCAAAGACCATTCTGCATCTGCACGTGTATTCTTTAATGAAAAGGTCTTTTTAACAAAAAAAGAGCTATTTCATAAAATAACAGCGTATGAAGCAGAAATGTCGAAATCAATTCTCTATATGCTTGAGCAGCTTTATCAGGATCAATTAAAAGAAATGAAATATGATGTAATGTACTGCATAAAAGGATTTATGAAGAGCTATGCTGAGCTTTTTATTTTTTCAGATATGCCACTTGATTTAGAGCAATTAGCTAAATCTTTAGCAGAAAAGACAGATATTATTGCCCATCATACAACCATTCCATTTATTACAGCAGATCTTGTGCCGTTTATTGCAAAGCCGTGTGAGGAAGACGTGTCAAAAGATGCTTTACTACAATTATTGGAGCAAAATATAAATCATACTGAGGATTCTATAGAAAAAGAATCCATTGAGTTGTTAAAGCAAGAAATAGAAAATCCTACTTATGGTAAAGCAATCATTAAGGGGCTAATTGAAAATCTACGTTTAGACCCAGCGTATCATTGGATTGCATATGTAACTGCAAAATACTTTAATATTTGAACTCTAGGATAGAATTGTTCACGTTTGGCGGTGAACAATTCTATTTTTAATGGTTTTTATCTATGAATGGGGGCATAGATTGCAAGGCCTCTAACGCACTTGCAAAGGGTTCTTGAATCCATAATAGGCGCTCAAGAAAATCTTGGACTTTGATTGGTAATTTTAATTCCTGCTGCCAAGCTTTCTCTTTTTTCTTGCTTGGCTTGTAGTCTGAGTATAGTAAAAATAATAAAAAATGGCCGACAAAATAAAGATCACTAATATGATTTTCGGCACGTTTTGGATTTTCAATCGTAGAGATATCGATTTGCTTTTGATAAGTGGTAGCTAGACCAAAGTCAATAATATGCAATTGCTGACCCACTAACAATATATTCGGAATCCGTAAATCGCGATGTACAATACCATAATTGTGTAACTGTACAATTTGCTCTAATAATTGCTTTGTAATAGCAAGGGATTGAGCAATTGTAAATTTGGTACCATTCTGAAAAATAAGCTCCTCAAAAGTTTGCCCATTGACATAGTCCATGATAAAAAATGGGCTGTCTGAAATTGTTCCTGCTGAATGGATGGTAGGAACATAGGGTAGTGAAAGTTGCTGGAGTATGTGAATTTCTTGTTGAAATTTATGAATGGTTTTCTGGTGATGACGATGTTTGGGTCGCAAGCATTTTAAAACAAATAGACTTGCTGACGAGCAATCTTCAATTAAATACGTACGACCATATGAGCCATAGCCAAGGAATTTTTTAAAAGAAAAATCGGGATGTTCGGCTATGTAAAGTTCTACAGCCTGGTCAAAACTTTTTTCGGAAATTCGTTTCCACCACATTAGCTACTAAAGAAACTCATAGAGCTGAAAAAACTGCGTGAGCTTTTACGAGAGCCACGCTTATAATGCTTGTGACCATAATAATTATGTCGCTTTGAATATCTACTACGGCTACTTGATGAAGAATAATGGCGTTTGGATTTACTATTGAGTAAGGAATGAAGAATTTTATCTAGCATAAAAACGCTCCTTTTTGATGTTGTTATTACTATATACGCAAAAATAAAAAGGAGGTTTCAAAAATAAAAAAGAAACTATGTAAATTTTACATAGTTTCTTTTTACGAGGTTAAACCTCCATAATAATCGGTAAGATCATTGGACGACGTTTTGTTTTTTCGAATAGATAAGGTCCCAATACGTCTGTAATTTCATTTTTCAATTCTGTCCATTGAGGAGTTTTGCTTTGAATTGTTTCATTCAGATGACGGTTTAGCATTTTTTGTGCCTCGTTGATCATCGTACCTGATTCACGCATATAGACAAATCCACGTGAGATGATGTCAGGGCCAGAAACAATTTTTTGGTTTTCCATATCAACACTTACAACTACAATCACTAAACCTTCTTCAGAAAGAATACGGCGATCACGTAACACGATATTACCGATATCGCCAATACCATTGCCATCAATGTAAACATCTCCTGAAGGAATACGCCCAGCTACATGTGCTTCATTGGCACTTAGTGCTAGAACATCACCATTTTCCATAACAAATGTATTGTCTAGTGGAACATCGCAATCTTCAGCTAAATGTGTATGCATTTTTAACATACGGAATTCACCATGGATAGGCATAAAGAACTTAGGCTTCATTAAACGAAGCATCAGTTTTTGTTCTTCTTGAGATCCGTGACCAGATGTATGAATGTTGTTTAATGCACCATGAATGACTTCTGCACCTGCACGGAACAATAAATTAATGATTTTATTAACACTCACGGTATTACCTGGTACTGGTGAAGAAGAAAAGATAACTGTATCGCCAGGCTGTATTTGAATCTGACGATGTGTCCCGTTGGCAATACGTGACAAGGCAGCCATTGGTTCACCTTGAGAGCCTGTACATAAAATCATCACTTCGTTTGCAGGAAGTCGATTGATGCTTTGAGCATCAATAAATGTATCCTTTGGAGCAGTAATGTAACCTAGCTCACGACCAATCGTAATAGCATTGTCCATTGAGCGACCAAAGACAGCAATCTTTCTTCCGTATTTTACGGCTGCGTCTGTGGCTTGCTGTAAACGGTGAATATTTGATGCAAAGGTAGCAAAAATAATACGGCTATCCACCTTACGGAAAATCTCGTCGATACTTTTTCCAACTGTGCGCTCTGACATTGTGAAATTAGGCTTTTCAGCGTTAGTACTATCAGATAGTAAGCAAAGCACGCCATCACGTCCGATTTCAGCCATCTTTGTTAGGTTGGCTGGTTCACCCACTGGTGTAAAGTCAAATTTAAAGTCACCTGTGTGAACGATATTACCAGGTGGTGTTTTAACAACAATTCCATAAGCATCAGGAATACTATGTGTTGTTCTAAAGAAGCTAACAGATGTTTTTCTGAATTTAATAACATCCTCTTCTTTAATTTCAATGAGTTTTGTTGTACGTAGCAAGCCATGTTCTTCTAATTTATTACGTAATAAGCCAAGTGCAAGCTTACCGCCATAGACAGGGATATTTACTTGACGTAAAAGGTATGGAATACCACCAATATGATCCTCATGCCCATGGGTAATAAACAGTCCTTTGATTTTATCGACATTACGTACTAAGTACGTGTAATCAGGAATAACATAGTCAATGCCGAGTAAGTCGTCTTCTGGAAATTTTATACCGGCGTCAATTAAGATAATTTCATCTTGAAATTGAACGCCATAAGTGTTTTTGCCGATTTCGCCCAGTCCGCCGAGCGCGAAAACAGCTGCTTGGTCATTTTTAACAAACTTCATGTTTGTTAAATTTCCTCCAAGACGAAGTTCGGGCTTGCTTGTTCGTACTCTAAGTAGTTACCCTCAAGCAGTTGAATGAACTCGATGTTATAGTTTCGGTCTTTTAGCTTTTCACGTACTTCACGTTCTGAAGTAGCTTCTAGGTATAGACTTTTAGTATTTTCGCGAACTGGAATCTCATTTGCATTTTCTTGATAATAAACTTTGTAAATCATAGTTTGCTCTCCTTTAATTGCGTACAATTTTCTTGCACCTTTGACTACTACCACACACGTGCTACAAGAAAACAACGAATTTCTTTTATTGAAGAAATGTACGTTTGTAATACTTGTATCTCAATGCTTCAGATGTGCACTATGTTATAAAATTGTATAGGAAGTAGTGAGACAGTGGTTGCGTATAGCCAAATAAATGCATTTCCTTTATATTATCACGCACTTCCTCTAAAATAAAGAAAAGCCCTTCAAATAATGAAGGGCAAATGTTAGGCAATTGATTTTTTTCCGAGTACGCCGCGAAGTTGCTTCAATAATTTTCGTTTGAGTTTCTTCAGCATGGCACATCACTCCTTAGGATCATTATAATTAAAATTATTGTCTATGTAAAGTCATTTAGCTTGAAAGGATAATATTTATGGAAAGGGTTAATAGAATGAACAAAATTTTATTTTTTGATGTCGATGGTACTCTCTATAACAGTGAAAAAAAGTTACCTTCATCTGCAAAAGAGGCACTTTTGACAGCACGACGTAATGGTTATGAATTGGCAATTGCTACTGGTCGAGCACCATTTATGATTGAGTCATTGCTAGAAGAATTAGAGATCGATACGTATGTTACCTTCAATGGCCAATATGTTGTCTATAAAGGTGAGGTTGTCTATACAAATGGGATTGCGAAAGATGAACTAGCTAAAATTATTGCCTTTGGTGAGGCGCGTAACGAACCGGTAGTGTTTTTAGATGATAAACGGATGATTGCCTCAGTTGGCGATCATCGTATGGTAGCTGAAAGCTTAGATACTCTTAAATATCCGTATCCAGAATTAGACTCATCTTATTATATGCAGAACAATGTATATCAAACACTTATTTTTATGGAAGAAAAAGATGAACCTTTATATAATGAAACATTCCCAAATGTTCAATTTGTACGTTGGCATCGTTATTCTTGTGATATTTTGCCAAAGGGAGGTTCGAAGGCTGCTGGTATTGTAAAGGTGCTTGAAAAAATGGGCATCACTTTACAAGATACCTTTGCTTTTGGCGATGGCATAAATGATATTGAGATGCTACAGGCAGTTGGGACAAGTGTTGCTATGGGAAATGGCCATGAGCGAGTGAAGGCAGTTGCTCATCATATTGCAGACCATGTAGACGAGGATGGTCTCTCTAAAATAATGCGTAAGCTATCCATTATTTAAAAATGAAAAACAACTAGTTGTGAAATTTACAACTAGTTGTTTTTTATTGATTAATGGTCTATGCCATATTGACGGTTTTTATTTGAACACCTTTTTCCGAAAAATGTTGAATCGTCTTTTTGGATAGTGCGTCATCTGTGATAATGACATCTACGTCATCCACTGGACAAACTTGAATCGCTACATCTTTATTAAATTTTGAGGAATCTGTAGCTACGTAGACTTTTTGAGAGATGGAAATAATTTGCTTTCTAGTAATCGCTTCATCCAAGCTAAAATCAGATATGCCTTTTTCAATTGAAACGCCACTAGCGCAAATAAAAGCTTTATTGATATTAAGATGTTCGAAGCGAAATAAAAATTCATTTGATGTCACTGATTTTTCAGAATGGCGTACTTTACCCCCAAGCAGTATAACCTCAATGTTAGAGCCGATTAGATCAAATGCTACAGGTAGTGAATTTGTCACCACTGTTAGTTTTTCCTTGTCCAATAAAAATGGTGTCATTTGATAGGTAGTTGTTCCGCTATCAATGAAAATACATTCCCCATCTTGAACGAGCGAAGCACATGCTCTGGCAATGGCGATTTTCTCTGTTAACTGTTCGTGAAGTCGGTGATCAATTAGTCCTTCTACTGGCTCAATATATTTAACGCCCCCATAAAATTTTTCAATTTTTTTGTCTTGCATCAACTGTTGGACATCACGACGGATCGTTTCCATTGAAACGTTAAACTCTTTTGTAAGTGTTACTAATTTTACTACCTTATGTTGACGTATAAACTGCAAAATTTGGTGTTGCCTTTCTATCATATACATTTCATCACCTCTACTAGATATTTACTCAAAATAATCATAACTTTGTCAACAGTTGGTCAGAATTTACTCAACATTTACACAAATAAACATTTTCCTTTACAAATGGTCTCTATACTGAAGCTAAGAACTGAGTGAGGTGACCCAATTTGTTAGAGCTAAAAAATATCTCAAAAAGCTATAAAAATAAAAAAGTTTTAGTAGATATCAATGTAACCATCGAATCAGGTGAGATTATTTCATTGCTAGGGCCGAGTGGCTGCGGTAAAACTACTTTGCTTAATATCATTTTAGGACTTGTAGATCCAACTGCTGGTCAGCTTGTCTACAATGGACAAGATATTTCCAAGCAATCAATGCAAGAAAGAGGATTTAATATAGTGTTTCAGGATTTTGCGTTATTTCCTCATTTAAATGCATACGACAATATCATTTATGGATTAAAAAATAAAAACGTGAAAATGTCCAAAGAGGAGATACAAGAATACATTGATTTTTTAGAGCTAGCTCCTCATTTGCATAAGAAGATTCATGAATTGTCTGGTGGGCAAAAACAACGCGTTTCCATTGCAAGAACACTCGTGATGCAACCTAAAATTCTATTATTAGACGAACCACTAAGTGCACTAGATGGCGTTATAAAGGAATCTATAAAGGAACGTATTAAATCCATCGCCCGTGAATTTAATTTGACGACGATTATCGTGACACATGATCCGGAAGAAGCCCTTACCTTATCGGATAAAGTCATCATTATTAATGAAGGTACAGTTGCTCAATTTGGCACACCTCATGAAATTGTTACAGCGCCAAAAAATCAATTTGTAGAAGATTTTATCTTAAGGCAGCTTCATATTAAGCGACATAACATCTATCAATTGTTTGGAGAAACATATGCTTAAAACGAATAAAATAATGAAATTAATTTTTCTACCGATTCTACTATTTTTTCTATTCTTTTTAATTGTGCCATTGCTTTATATGTTTTGGCAGTCATTCAAAATAGGCAATGTCGTTACCACTCAAAATTATATAGAAGCTTTACGGAATATCGAAATTCGTGAAGCTTTTACGAATAGTTTTAAAGTTTCTTTTGTAGCATCAGTGATTACAACCATTTTAGCCTTTTGGTTGGCCTATGCTGTTCATTTTACTACGATGCATCGCCATACAAAAAAGCTAGTTCAAATTGGAATTACCTTGCCGATGCTACTGCCAACCATCACCTATGGCTTTGTATTGATTTATACATTTGGGAATCAAGGAATTCTAACAAAACTAGTGGGGCAGCCTCTTTTTACAATCTATGGGTATAACGGCTTGGTGATCGGTTACGTCTTATACACATTACCAGTTGCTTTTATATTAATGCAAAACTCCATGCAATATATCGATAAACGTTTTTTACTTGTTTCAATATTAATGCATGATCAGCCAATGCGTCGTTTTTATCATACCGTATACCGTCCTATGGTTGGGACAATTGGCGGGGCATTTATTTTAACATTTGTTTTAAGCTTCACAGACTTTGGAATCCCTGCATCGGTTGGTGGCAATTACAGGGTAATAGCTACTGAACTCTACCAAGCTATGTTAGGTTCCATTGTGCATTTTGAACGTGGAGCAGTCATTTCTGTGTTAATGCTAGTACCTGCTGTATTAGGTGTTGTCATGCTAACGATTTTAGAGCGCTTTAATTTTCAATATAAACAGGTTGGGCAAAGTGAACTTGTAAAGCATCGTTTACGAGACGCGCTATTTACAATTTATTCAATTCTCTGTGTAACAGCTGTATGTATTATTTTTTCAACCATGTTTATTGTGCCTTTTACCAAAGGCTATCCGTACGATTTCAGCTTTACATTAGAGCATGTTCAAAATGTACTCGCAGAGAAAGATTTAACAAAGGTTTACATCAATTCTCTCATCGTAGCGATTCTAACAGCAATATTAGGTGTGGGCATAACATTTATGTCGGCGCTTCTTAATACAAGGACACCATTAAAGGGAAGAAAAAGCTTAGATGTAACTTCTATGATGACAAATACAGTTCCAGGTATGGTACTTGGATTATCCTACTTATTTTTCTTTAATGGAAGTTCTTTAAAGGGTACTTTTCTTATCATTATCGCATGTAATATCGTGCATTTTTTTACGACACCTTATTTAATGGCGAAAAATTCATTGCAAAAAATGGATCCTACGTGGGAAGTGACAGCTGAGCTGTTAAAGGATTCGTGGTTAAAAACCGTGATACGAATTATTTTACCGAATATTAGGCCAACGATTTATCAAATGTTTAGCTACTATTTTTTAAATGCGATGGTTACAGTCAGCGGTGTTATTTTTCTTGTCAGCACAAAGACAATGCTTGTATCGACAAGGATAAAAGAGCTACAGCATTTCGCAAAGTACACCGATATTTTTGTTTTATCGATATTCATTTTATGTACAAACCTCATTGTGAAATTAGGTTGTGATTATATAGCAGCACATAAAGAAAAAACGGAGGAGATTACAAAATGAAGAAGTCAACAGGCATGATGTTAGGGACAGTAAGTGCAGCAGCAGTCGTTTTAGCTGCATGTGGAGGAGTAGCAGCAGATTCCAAAGAGCAAGTCATCATTTATTCAAATGCTGATGATGAAGCTATTGAAGTGATGGAAACTACATTAGATGATAAAGGCTATAAAGGTAAGTATTTAATCCAGTCGTTTGGTACTTCTGAGTTAGGTGGCAAAATGATGGCGGAAGGGACAGATATTGAAGCAGATGTTGTAACAATGGCTTCTTATTTTATAGAAAGTGCACAAACCTCAAAATCCATGTTTGTGGATATTTCTTCAGACTTAAAGCCTCTTGATGGGAGTGTTACGTATGCATTACCGATTTTAGGCAATGTAGGCTCTATCTTTATTAATACAGAGGTATTACAACAAAAGGGGCTATCTATTCCGAAATCCATTAAAGATTTGACAGACCCTGCTTATAAGGATTTAGTGTCATTCCCAAACATTATGGACTCCTCAACAGGGTGGCTTCTAGTACAAGCTATTATAAAGGAATATGGTGAAGAGGAAGGGAAAAAAGTTCTAGCAGAGTTAATTAAAAATGCAGGACCACATATTGAAAGTTCAGGCTCTGGCCCTATTAAAAAGGTGAAAACAGGAGAAGTTGCTGCAGGCTTTGGTTTACGTATCCAAGCTATTGATGCCAAAAACGAAGGGTTACCGATTGATTATATTGACCCGACAGAAGGAAATTTCACTTTAACGGAATCTGTAACTGTTGTAGATAAAGAAGGTGAGGAAGCATTAGCAAAAGAAATTGCAAAGGTAATTGCAACAGAGGCTCGTGATGGTCTTCTAGAGCAATATCCTGTAGCTCTATATGAAGGAGAACAAGTAAAGGACGAGCACGTTCCTACCTATTTGAAAAAATGGGATACTACCTTAACCGTAGATTTATTAGAAAAACACCAAGCCTTCTTTAAAGAAGCACAGCGATAAGGAGTTATAGCAGATGAGTAACTATAAATTATTGACGCCAGGTCCATTGACAACAACTGAAGCAGTGAAACGAGAAATGTTAAAAGATCGTTGTACATGGGATGACGATTATAAAAATGTGACACAAGTGATTCGTAAGCAACTCTTAAAATTAGCAAAAGTTGATGAAGCTGATTACACTACGGTACTAATGCAAGGAAGTGGAAGCTTTGTAGTAGAGTCTGTACTAACAACAGCAATTGGTGAAAATGATAAGGTGTTGATACTAACAAATGGTGCTTATGGTGAAAGAATTGTTGAAATGGCCAAAGCCTTAAAGTTACAGCATGTTGTTTATAGTGCTCCTTATGATGAACAGCCCTCCTTGTTAGAAGTTCAATCCTTCCTTGAAAGAGATAGGAGTATTACTCATGTAGCTCTCGTACATTGTGAGACGACTACTGGTATTTTAAATCCTATTAAAGAAATTGGGGAAGTTGTTCATTCGTTCAACAAAACGTTTATTGTGGACGCCATGAGTAGCTTTGGAGGCGTACCAATGGATTTATCAAGCTTGCATATTGATTTTTGTATTAGTAGTGCCAATAAATGTATTCAGGGTGTCCCAGGCTTTGGTTTTGTTATCGCGAATACAAGAACACTGGAAAAATGTAAGGGACAAGCTCGAAGTGTTGCATTAGATTTGCATAGTCAGTGGGAAGTAATGAAGCAAGATGGGAAATGGCGTTTCACATCGCCTACACATGTAGTGGCAGCTTTTGCGAAGGCGCTTGAAGAGTTGAATGAAGAAGGCGGAATTCATGCCCGCTACAAACGCTATGCCTATAATAATCAACTACTTCGCTCTCGCTTGGCAGTGCTGGGATTTAAAGCGTATATTTCGGAGGAGCTTCAATCACCAATTATCACAACATTTTTATTCCCGTATAAAGAGTTTTCTTTTGAGCATTTTTATCAAGAAATAAAAAATGCAGGTTTCGTTATCTATCCAGGTAAGCTGACGGATGTCGATACATTCCGTATTGGCAATATTGGTGATATTCATGAGGAAGATATTCTTGCATTATGTGAAATCATTGAAAATTATATGGTGGTGAAAAACAATGAAAATTGAGACGGTTATTTTGGACTGGGCAGGCACAGCAGTTGACTTTGGTTGTTTTGCTCCTGTTAATGTTTTTTTAACAATTTTTGAGGATGCTGGTGTAATAGTTACACTGGAAGAGGCTCGTAAACCAATGGGGATGCTGAAAATTGATCATATCCGCACCATGCTAGAAATGCCAAGAATTAAAGCAGAATGGCATCGTGTACATGGACAATCCTTTACTGAAAAGGATGTACATGTATTGTATAATCATTTTGAAACAAAATTAATGGAGTCTTTGGCGACCTATACAGATCCTATCCAGCACGTGAAAACAACAGTACAGCAATTAAGAGATGCAGGTATTCGAATAGGCTCTACAACTGGCTATACAGATGCAATGATGGAAGTAGTGACAAAGCATGCTGCTGACAAGGGCTATCAACCTGATTTTCTTGTAACACCAACACAGGTTGGTGATAAAGGGCGACCATATCCATATATGATTTTTAAAAATATGGAGGCATTAGGTTCGCAAGCGACGAAGCAAGTTGTGAAGGTTGGCGATACAACATCAGATATAAAGGAAGCCTTGAATGCAGGTGTTTGGGCTGTTGGCGTTATTATTGGAAGCTCAGAAATGGGACTATCCGAAGAAGAATTCAATGCCCTATCTTCAGAAGAACAGCAACAAATCATAGAGAAAACAAAATGTGTTTTTGAAGAATCTGGCGCTCATTATACAATTGAAACAATGGCGGAGTTGCCAGCATTAATTGAAACGATCAATGCTCGGTTAAATATGGCTAGACAATTAGAATATAAATAATAATTAACCTCGGCAGAAGTAATAAACTGCCGAGGTTGTTGTTTTTAGTCGCGCTCATATGGGATTGAATCTGGTATTTCCGCAAATGGATTCTTTTCATTAATACGGTCATAAAACATAATGCCATTTAGATGATCTAATTCATGCTGAAAGGCAATAGCTGGCAAGCCCTTAAGGCGCATTTTTTTCTCTTCACCATCAATTGTTTTAAATTTTACTGTGATGCGTGCATGGCGAGGTACATACCCAGGAATATTACGGTCAACAGAAAGACATCCTTCTCCTGCTGATAGGTATGTGCTTTCAACAGAATGGCTAACGATCTTTGGATTTATGGCTACAAAGCTTAATTGATCACCAGCCTCATCTTTTAAATGAAGAGCAAACATACGCTGTAAGCTATTTACCTGATTGGCAGCCAAACCAATGCCACTACGCAAATTATATTTTTCTGCCATTTCAGGATCTTGGCTGTTGATTAAATATTGAAGCATATCCTCAGCGAGCTTTCTTGTTTCTTCAGTTAAAGGGAATTTAACTTCCTCTGCTTTTGTGCGTAAAGTCGGATGACCTTCGCGGATAATATCATCCATTAAAATCATAATAGTAATCTTCCTTTCAACTTTGTAGTGCTTACTAATAAGTATACATCACGTTTTCGTACAATCCCATGAAAAAAGTCCTTATTTGAATATACTCAAAAAATTTTTCTAATGCTATTAGATTTTCGAGAATGGGGTATTCTACTAGGGGAAAACCTGTTGGAAAACGTAAGAGTTGTATGGTGTGAGTAAGGTGTTGTAATACAGAATTTGAATATTAGTAATACAGTATAGGACAGCGGTGTTTGATTGTTATTCTAGAAAAAATCTTTGTATATAGCAGTAATAGATGATTGACCGACAGTATTTTATTCAGTATACTGAGTGTCAAGAATAAGTTGTACTAGTTAAAAAGGTGATTTATTTTAATACAGCTGAAAGGGAGATGTGACAAATGAGCAAGAAAAACAATAATATTTTTGATGCTAAACAAACGCTAACTGAAATCGAAGATAAGTTTGAAATGTTTCAAATTTTGAATGAAGAAGGCGAAATTATAAATAAAGAGGCAGATCCGAAATTATCAGATGAGGAACTAGTTGAGTTAATGACACGTATGGTTTACACACGTATTTTAGATCAACGTTCAATCTCATTAAATCGTCAAGGACGTTTAGGCTTCTATGCACCGACTGCTGGTCAAGAAGCTTCACAACTTGCTTCTCACTTTGCATTAGAACAAGAAGATTGGATTTTACCAGGTTACCGTGATGTACCTCAAATTGTATGGCATGGCTTACCTCTTGAAAAAGCATTTTTATTCTCACGTGGTCACTTCATGGGGAATCAGGTTCCTGAAGGTGTAAACGTTTTAGCTCCACAAATTATTATTGGAGCACAATATATTCAAGCTGCTGGGGTAGCACTTGGTATTAAAAAACGCGGGAAAAAAGCTGTTGCAGTAACTTATACTGGTGACGGTGGTTCTTCTCAGGGAGACTTCTATGAAGGCATTAACTTTGCAGGTGCATTTAAATCTCCAGCAATCTTCATCGTACAAAATAACCAATATGCAATCTCAACACCTCGTGAATTGCAAACAGCTGCTAAAACAATTGCACAAAAAGGTGTAGCAGCAGGATTACCAAGTATTTTAGTAGATGGAATGGATGCGCTTGCAGTTTATGTAGCAACTCGTGATGCTCGTGAGCGCGCGGTTAATGGTGAAGGCCCAACATTAATTGAAACAATGTGTTACCGTTATGGACCTCATACAATGGCTGGGGATGACCCAACTCGTTACCGTACTTCTGATACAGATAATGAATGGGCTCAAAAAGATCCTCTAGTTCGCTTCCGTAAATACCTAGAAGCAAAAGGTATATGGGATGAGAAAAAAGAAGAAGCAGTTATTGAGCGAGCAAAAGAAGAAATTAAAGAAGCAATCAAAAAAGCAGATGCTGCTCCAAAACAAAAAGTAACAGAATTAATGGAAAATATGTATAAAGGCGAAATGCCATCTAATCTAAAAGAACAGTATGAAATCTATAAAGAGAAGGAGTCGAAATAACCTATGGCACAAATGACGATGATTCAAGCAATTACAGATGCACTTCGCACAGAATTAAAGAATGATGAAAACGTTCTTGTATTCGGGGAAGATGTAGGTGTCAACGGTGGGGTATTCCGCGCGACAGAAGGCCTACAAAAAGAATTTGGGGTTGACCGCGTATTTGATACACCATTAGCAGAATCAGGTATTGGTGGCTTAGCAGTTGGCCTTTCTCTTCAAGGATTCCGTCCAGTTCCTGAAATTCAATTCTTTGGTTTCGTTTATGAAGTAATGGATTCAATTAGTGGCCAGCTAGCACGTATGAGCTACCGTAGTGGTGGCGTCTACAATGCTCCAGTAACAATCCGTTCACCATTTGGTGGTGGTGTGCACACACCTGAAATGCACTCAGATAGCTTAGAAAGCTTAATGACAGCACAACCAGGATTAACAGTTGTTGTTCCATCAACACCATATGATGCAAAAGGTTTACTTATTTCTTCTATTCGTAATGACAACCCAGTTATTTTCTTAGAGCATTTAAAACTATACCGTTCATTCCGTGAAGAAGTGCCTGAGGAAGCATACGAAATTCCACTAGGAAAAGCGGATGTAAAACGTGAAGGTACTGATTTAACAATTGTTGCTTACGGTTTAATGGTTCATGAAAGCTTAAAGGCTGCAGAAGAACTTGAAAAAGAAGGACATTCTGTAGAAGTAATTGACTTACGTACAATTCAACCAATCGATGTGGAAACAATTATCGCATCTGTTGAAAAAACAGGTCGTGCAATCGTTGTCCAAGAAGCTCAAAAACAAGCAGGTATCGCTGCGAACGTAGTAGCAGAAATTACAGAGCGTGCAATTCTAAGCTTAGAGGCTCCTGTTCTTCGTGTGGCTGCACCAGATACTGTGTACCCATTCCCACAAGCTGAAGGTGTTTGGTTACCAAACTACAAAGATGTAATGGAAACAGCGAAAAAAGTTTTAACATTCTAATAAAGCTTCTAAACTTGAACAACAGTAAATAGAAAGGATGGGTACACATGGCATTTGAATTCAGATTACCGGATATTGGCGAGGGTATTCACGAAGGCGAGATTGTGAAATGGTTCGTTAAAGCTGGAGATACAGTAAAAGAAGACGATATTCTTTGTGAAGTACAAAATGATAAAGCAGTAGTAGAAATCCCTTCACCAGTTGAAGGAACAGTAGAGGAAGTTTTAGTAGGAGAAGGAACAGTTGCCGTAGTTGGCGATGTTTTAATCCGATTAGACGCACCTGGCTATGAAGACTTAAAGCTAAAAGGTGACGATCATGCCGAAGCAAAAACAGAGGCACAAGTTCAAGCAACTGCTGAATCTGGTCAGAACGTAGAAAAAGCTCCTGCTAAAGAGGAAAAGGCACCAGAAAAAGCTCCCGAAAAAGCTCCAGAAAAAGTGGAGACAGTAGTTGATGAAACAAAACGTGTGATCGCGATGCCTTCTGTACGTAAATTTGCCCGTGATAACGATGTAAATATTCGTGAAGTGAAGGGTACAGGCAAAAACGGTCGAATCCTTAAAGAAGATATTGAAAACTTCTTAAAAGGTGGAGGCACTGTAGAGGCTGAAACTACAAATATCGAAACATCAGAAGATACAGTTCAACAAGAAACGTCTACACCAGCAGCACCAGTAGTTCTTGAGGGGGATTTCCCAGAGACTCGTGAAAAAATGTCAGGTATTCGAAAAGCGATTGCAAAAGCAATGGTACACTCGAAACAAACGGCTCCTCATGTTACACTAATGGATGAAGTCGATGTAACAGCTCTTGTAGCACATCGTAAAAAATTCAAAGATATCGCTGCCGAAAAAGGTGTTAAATTAACATACTTACCATATGTAGTGAAAGCACTTATTTCAACTTTACGCGAGTTCCCAGAATTTAATCGCTCTTTAGATGATGCAACACAAGAAATTATCCAAAAGCATTACTATAACATTGGTATTGCAGCAGATACTGAAAGAGGCTTACTAGTACCAGTTATTAAGCATGCAGATCGTAAATCTGTATTTGCAGTGTCTAATGAAATTAATGAATTAGCGACAAAAGCCCGTGAAGGTAAGCTAGCACCACATGAAATGAAAGGTGCTTCCATGTCCATTACGAATATTGGCTCTGCAGGAGGACAATGGTTTACACCAGTTATTAACCATCCTGAAGTAGCAATTCTAGGTATTGGTCGAATTTCAGAAAAACCTGTAATAAAAAATGGTGAAATTGTAGCCGCACCTGTGTTAGCATTATCATTGAGCTTTGATCATCGTATGATCGATGGAGCCACTGCGCAAAATGCTTTAAATCATTTAAAGCGTTTGTTAAGTGAGCCAGAATTATTATTAATGGAGGCGTAACAAAAATGGTAGTAGGAGATTTCCCAATCGAAACAGATACTCTTGTCATTGGTTCAGGTCCTGGAGGATATGTAGCAGCAATTCGTGCAGCTCAAACTGGCCAAAAAGTAACAATCGTTGAAAAAAATGTACTTGGTGGAGTGTGCTTAAACGTAGGTTGTATCCCATCAAAAGCATTAATTTCAGTAGGTCACCGTTTTGAGCAAGCTAAACATTCAGATGACATGGGAATCATCGCTTCTGATGTGAAATTAGACTTCTCAAAAGCACAAGCATTTAAAGACAGCGTTGTTAAGAAATTAACTGGCGGTGTTGAAGGCTTACTTAAAGGTAACAAAGTTGAAATAGTACAAGGTGAAGCTTATTTCGTTGACGCTCATTCAGTGCGTATCATCAATGGTGAATCTGCTCAAACTTACACATTTAACAATGTCATTATTGCAACAGGTTCTCGTCCAGTTGAAATTCCAACATTCAAATTCACTGATCGTGTATTAAATTCTACTGGTGCACTTTCTCTACAAGAAGTACCTGGTAAATTAGTTGTTATCGGTGGCGGTTATATTGGTACTGAGCTTGGATCAGCTTATGCGAACCTTGGCTCTCAAGTAACAATTATTGAAGGCGGAAAAGATATTTTAGCTGGCTTCGAAAAACAAATGACGCAAATCGTGAAAAAAGGCCTTAAAAAGAAAGGCGTTGAAATTGAAGTTAACGCATCTGCAAAAGGCGTAGAAGAAACTGAAAACGGCGTAGTAGTAACTTATGAAGTAGGCGGAGAAGAGAAAAAAGTTGAAGCTGATTACGTATTAGTTACTGTAGGACGTCGTCCAAATACAGATGAAATGGGCCTTGCTGAAATCGGAGTTGAATTCGGTGAACGTGGTCTAATCAATGTTGACAAACAATGTCGTACAAATATTCCAAACATCTATGCAATCGGTGATATCGTAGCAGGTCCACAACTTGCACATAAAGCATCTTACGAAGGTAAAGTTGCTGCTGAAGCAATTGCGGGTGAAAAATCAGTAGTTGATTATCTTGCTGTGCCGGCTGTATGTTTCACAGATCCAGAAATGGCGACAGTTGGTTACAACGAAGAACAAGCAAAAGCTGAAGGCATTGAATACACTGCAGCGAAATTCCCATTCGCAGCAAATGGTCGTGCTCTTGCATTAAACCAATCAGAAGGTTTCGTGAAACTTGTTGCTCGTAAAGAAGACGGCTTATTAATTGGTGCTCAAATCGTAGGTGCTGGTGCATCTGATATGATCGCTGAAATGGGCTTAGCAATTGAAGGCGGCATGACTGCTGAGGATATCGCATTAACAATTCACGCTCACCCAACATTAGGTGAAATTACAATGGAAACTGCTGAAGTATTACTTGGCAACCCAATCCACATTGTAGCGAAAAAATAATTTGAATAAAGGAGTGTAGATAAAGCGAGACATTCGCTTATCTACACTCTTTTTTTAGCCAATGTTTTATATGAACAATTAATTTTTCTATTAGCTTTTTCCCGTAACAGGCTTGAATGATAATGATAAGTAATAAGTAGCTCCTCATGGAAAATATTCAATTATTATAGCTTTTAAATCGTATTTCTACCTTTTACAAGCTCCTTTGATTATTCTGAATAATCGATAAATGCTATAATGATAGCATTGTAGAAAGTAAGGGAGGATTTAATAATGGAGCTTAATTTAACGGGGAAAGTAGCAATTATAACAGGATCGAGTAAAGGAATTGGCTATTATACAGCCATGCAGCTTGTTAAAGAGGGTGCACAGGTTGTACTTTGCGCTCGTGGTGAAAAACAACTGCAAGTGGCTGCAGGATGCATAAAAAATGAAACAGGCGTAGATGTATTAATTGTTCCAACTGACATTACAAAAGAAAAAGATTGTAAGTATCTCATTGAGCGTACTGTAGAGCATTTTGGACGTGTGGATATTCTTATTAATAATGCTGGTACAGCTTCAGCGAATTCCTTTGAAACGGTGAGTAGTGAGCTGTGGCAGGCAGATTTAGATTTAAAGGTATTTGGAGCTATTCATTGTTCAAAATATGCTGCTCCATATATGCGAAAGGCTGGGGGCGGTGCAATCGTTAATGTGACTGCCGTGATGGCTAAAACTCCACCTGCAAGTTCACTTCCAACTACTGTAAGCCGTGCTGCGGGGCTTGCCTTGACAAAAGCGATGAGCAAGGATTTAGGGAAGGATAATATTCGAGTAAATTCTGTATGTATAGGACTTATTCGTAGTGATCAAATCGAAAAGAAATGGAAAAAGGAAGAACCAAATTTATCGTGGGAAGAATATTCTCGTAAAGTGGGGCAAGCAATTCCGCTGGGTCGTGTAGGTGATACGCAAGAAGCAGCAAACGTTATCACTTTTTTAGTATCTGATGCGGCGAGCTATGTTACAGGTACAGCTGTTAATATTGATGGTGGCTCTGGTCACGCATTATAGAATAGTAAAAATCCACTATACTCATAGAAGTATAGTGGATTTTTAAGAATATTTATCCTTCTTCATTAATAAGTACATTTTTACCACGTATTTTCATAATCAGTGGTATAAGTAACCAAGAAATGGCAACCACTAAAAATAGTAATGATAAAGGCTTTATTATAAAAATAGAAAAGTCTCCATTCGAAATGGTTAATGCACGGCGCATATTATTTTCAATCATCGGCCCTAGTACTAATGCAAGTACTAATGGAGCTACTGGGTAATCATTTTTAGCAAATAGATAACCAAGTACACCACAAGCTACTAATAAAAATAAATCAAACGTGGCGAATTGTACGGCATAAACTCCAAAAATTGAAATTGCAATAATAATAGGCAATAAATATTTTTTAGGTGTTTCGATGATTTTGGCAAAAATGCGGACCAAAGGCATATTTAATGCTAATAACATTAAATTTCCAATAAACATACTGGCAATTAATCCCCAAGCAACTTGAGGATGTTCATCAAATAATAATGGACCTGGCTGAATATTATACATAATAAGTGCACCCATTAAAATAGCAGTAGTACCTGAGCCGGGAATTCCTAAAGTTAGTAATGGGATCATTGCACCGCCTGATGCAGCATTGTTCGCTGATTCAGGTCCAGCTACACCCGCAATATGACCTTTTCCAAATTGCTCGGGTGTTTTACTGAATTTTTTCTCGGTAATATAAGAAAAGAATGAGGCAAGTGTTGCGCCTGCGCCGGGTAATACGCCGATGAAAAAGCCTAATAAGGAGCCGCGAGCAATAGGAACAGCACTATCCTTTAAATCTTGCTTTGTTGGTAATACACGATTAATTTTGGCTAATTGACCATCCTCTTCTTCTTTTTCAAGAATGGTTTTAAATACTTCGCCTAATGCAAATAAACCAACAGCGATGGTTAAAAATTCAATGCCAGAGAACAGCATTGGCTGACCAAATGTAAAACGTTCTATACCTGATACGGCATCAATACCAACTGTTCCGAGCATAAGCCCTAAAACAGTCATAATTAAAGCTTTGGTAATAGAACGTCCTGCTAGGCCACTTACTGCTGCAAGTCCTAATAACATCAAAGAAAAGTATTCTGCGGGTCCAAATTTAAGTGCTAATTTTGACAATGGATTAGCTAATAATATCAGACCTAGTAGTGCTACAACGCCTGCACAAAATGAGCCAATGGCCGCGATAGAAAGAGCACTTCCAGCACGACCTTGTTTAGCCATTTGATAGCCATCCAATGTTGTCACAACTGATGAGGATTCACCAGGCGTGTTTAATAGAATGGAAGTTGTTGATCCACCATACATGGCCCCATAGTATACCCCTGCAAGTAAAATAATTGAGCTGGTAGCGGCAGCCTCAGTAGGTAGTCCAGCTGTAATGGTTGCTGTAACGGGGATTAATAATGCAACTCCACTCATTGGACCTATACCTGGAAGTACACCAACTGCTGTACCAATTATGACACCAACAAGAGCGAATAAAAGGTTTTGCCATTGAAGGGCAACTGCAAATCCATCAGCTAAAAATTGCAATGTCGACATATGTTCACTCCTGTACTAAAAAATTGGGAAACTAGGCAATGACCCTCCTAGTAAACTTGTAAATAAATAATAGACGCCCAGTGAAAATCCAGCTGCAATAATAATTGAATAAATAAGTTTAGTACGTTCCATTGTTTGGAAACTAATACACAAAAATAAAAATGTTGTTATCATATAGCCAATTTTTTCAAGGAAAAATACATACGCAAGAGCGCTACCTAAAATAATTAAGAACTTTTTGAGCTCTGTTGAAGATATTTTAGAAGAAGTAGTTGGTCCTCCTGTGACTCGCTCTCTCACAGCTTTTTTCCATGATTCATAAAATAATTGAAGACTTAATAAACCTAAAATAATACCTAAACCTAATGGAAAAATTTTGGGACCAACTGTAGACCCATAAGCACTATCAGAAATCTGTGTTGCTTGAAAAATAAACAAAATACTAAGTGCTAAGAGGGTAATGCTAAATGTTTTATCAAATGTATAGCTCAACCGTTTTACACCTCCATTGAAAATAGATAAAGTTACACAAGTAGTTCTATATTTAATGGAAATACTTGTGCCTTTTTAAAAAAAACGATTCGTTATTTTTGCATACCAAGAGCTGTTAGTAGTTCAATGATTATTTTATTTTGACTGTCTAGATAAGCTGTAAATTCTTCCGCATTACGGTATTCTGCTTGCCAGCCATTACGTGTCACCTCAGCTTGCCATTCTTTTGATTCAGACATTGCCTGTAATTTTTCAGACCAATAGGCAATCGCATCTTCACTCATATTTTTTGGACCAAAGATACCACGCCAAATTGTAAACTCCTCATCAATACCGGCTTCTTTAAAAGTAGGAACCTCTGCTAGCTCACCTTCTAAGCGTTCAGAGGAACTGACAGCTAATACACGAACATCTCCGGATTTAACATAAGTAGCAATTGTGGAGGCATCTGTTGCAATTACATCCGCATTGCCACCTAATAATGCTGTAACCGCCTCACCGCCACCATCATAAGAAACATATTTAATTGTTTTTAAGTCAATCCCCGCTTTATAAGCCGGGATAATTCCTACTAGATGATCCATCGAACCTGGTGCAGACCCACCTGCTAATGTGACATCTTTTGGTGAAGTTTTCATGGCATTTAAAACATCTGCAAGCGTTTGGAAAGGAGAATCCTTTCTAACAACGATTGCGCCATAGTCCCGTGTTAATTGTGCTAAAGGTGTAGTATCCTTATAGCCAAATTTACTATTTCCTTCAGCCTTTTCATGATTTATAAGGATCGGTGGTGATTTAACCATTAACATATAATCATTATTGGCTTCCTTTGTAGCAAATGTTGCCATGAAGGCAGCACCACCACCACCTGGCTTATTCTCAACTTGAATCGCCTTATCAATCAACCCAGTATCACTCATTGTTTTTGCTACTGCACGAGCCGTTAAATCCCAGCCACCACCAGCACCTGATGGAGCAACAATGGTAATATTACTTTTTGGATAATCACTGGCATTCTTTCCCTCTGTTTTTTCTCCATTTGATGCTGAACAGCCAACCAAACTAGTAAATAGTAAGCCAGCTACCATTATTTTAGAAATGTTCCTCCACATAAAAATCCCCCTTAAAAATAAAATGGTAGCGCTATCAATTTAGCGCTACCCATACTATAACTTACTTCTCAATTTTGGAAATATTGTGATAATAATGTGGATTAACATCATTTTGTTCATAAAGTTTATGTGGAAATAAAGTATCGTCGTTCAGGACGCCCAACTGTACCATAAGTCAGTTCGGTATAGACCTGCTTTTGTGTAACTAAAAATTCTAAATAACGACGAGCGGTGGAACGGCTGACACCTATATTCTTTCCCAACAGCTCAGCTGTACTACCATTCTCCATTATACTTAAATGGTTGATAACATGATTCATTGTTGTTGGATCTATCCCTTTTGGTAATAATAACGGTGTTTCTTGAAGGGGGGATGAACCTGCTTTTGGCCAAAGGTATTGAATTTTTTCATGTGTAAATTTCTCATTATTTTTCAGCAATAGATACTTGTAACGGAATTTTTCTATACTCTCTTTTAGCTGTTCGAATGTAAATGGCTTTAAAATGTAATCAGTAACATTTTTCTGATAAGCTTTCTGTACTATATGTGCCTCTGTAGCTGCGGTAATCAAAATAATACTACTTGTTGGGCTCACTTCTTGGATTTTATCAATTAAATCTACTCCCAGTATATCTGGCAAAAAGACATCGAGTAATATAAGGTGTGGTGAAAATGATTGAAGCCAATCTAAAGCTTCTTCTCCCGTACTTGCCCGTGCAATTACTGTAAAGCCTTCAATTTTTTCTAAAAAACGACAATGTACATCTGCTACACGTACATCATCTTCAATTACTAGCACTTCAATATTGTTCATGGATCATAGTCCCCCTTTTGCTAATAGATACGATAAATAGGGCACCTCCTAAATCTCCTTCTTCAAGAGCAAGAGTACCGTTTAAATCTTGGATACTGGAAATGACTTTCCTTAATCCATAGCCTCGATGCTTACTATCTTTCGTAGAAATATTTTCTGAAAATAGCACGTCTAGTTTTTCTTGTGCAAAACCTTGTCCCGAGTCCTCAACCTCAAAGATGATTTCCTCTCCATTATCAAATATAAAAAGTCTAATAATTGGCTGTCGCTCTTTGTTTTTTTCAACCTCTTCAAAAGCATTGGTTAATAAATTTCCAATAATGGAAATAATTAAGCTTTTTTCGATGCTTTCAGGGAATGTTTCTAAATAACTATCCTCATCAAAAATCAACTTGATTTTTAATTCACGTGCACGATTAAAAAATCCGATAATTAAACCATTTAAAAATGGGTCCTTTACACGCTTTGTTATAAATTGGGTTAGAGAAGAATGTCCTTGTACCTCTTTATGAATAATAGATAGTGCTTCATCAGATGCATTTAATTGAATAAGGCCTGATATTGTGTAAAGGACATTATTAAACTCATGTGTTTGAGCACGTAAAGCTTCTGTATATTGCTTTACTTGTGATAATTCGATAGCCATTTGTTCTATTTCTGATTGTAATCGGAAACTTGCAACTGCGCCGACAACTTTACCATTCACCTTCATAGGTACACGGTTAACAATAATTTCATGACCATTAACAATCATCAATTTATCAAGTTGTTTTTCACCCTTCATTAATACGTTAAGCAGATGTGTGTTTGGTATATGCTGTTCGATATTATCGCCCATGATAGAAGCTGAATCCGTTAAATGTAAGATTTTCGCGGCAGCATTGTTTAGGGTCGTAATTTCACCTTTCTGATTTACCGTAATAATAGCTTCACGAACTGATTCAATTAAAGTATTTTTTTCTGTTAATAGACTGGCAATTTCACTTGGCTCCAGATTAAAAATTTGCTTTTTAATGTTTCGGGATAAAAAAATAGAGCCGATAATACCAATGCCTAGTGCAATAACCATCGTATAAAAAATATTATCAAGGTATAAAAAATATAAGCGATCTAATTCACTTGTTAAGTAACCAATTGAAACAACACCAATAATCGATCCATTTGAGTCTAAGATAGGTGCTTTCCCACGAATGGATTGTCCCATTGAACCATTTGCAATGGAAATATAAGACTCACCGTTGATTAATGCTCGGTCATTATCATCTCCGACCATCGATTTACCAATACGGTCAGCGATAGGATGGGTGTAGCGTATACCATTTTTATCTCCTATTACAACATAAGTAGCTTTTGCAGCAAGCATAATCTCTTTGCTAATTTTTTGCAGACTTTCGGAAGGGTTATTTGTATGAAACGCTTCAATTACATCACCCCTGCTAGCCGTTGTTTCCGCCAAATATAGTGCCCGGTTTCCAATTTGTGTTTGCAATGCATCAGATATGGTCATATAAAAGAGGATGCCTGCTAAAATAACAATAATAAAAATTAAAAAACTGCTGTAATAGGCAAAGCGGGCTTGGAGTGTTAATGTTTTAAAGAAAATAGTGAATCCCACCTTTGTGTTTATTCTAGAAATTTTAGTCATTGATAATACTAGTAATCTTTTGTAATTTTCGATTATATAAAAAAATTTCGAAATTTGCTAGATGATCATTAAAAAAGTGATTTGAAGTGGATAGGCACAATATAAAAAAGTTGATAAGTCAAAATGATAAAAAGTTAAATCATGAAGTTCTTGTAGAATAGGACTTTTAATACTGTTTCATAGAATTGCTTGGATATTTCTGTATTTGATTATTATTTTTCTAAAATTACAATAGACAGAAAATTCCTACAGATGTAGAATGAACGATATAGGGGGTGAAAAGTGGCGAAATGTTGAACGAAAATTTTGCTACGTTGTTGTTACGAGCTGTTCGGATTATTGTGCAAATCGGTATACTTACTATTTTCTATTACATGGGGGTTGGCATTGTTTCTTATCTGCACATACCTCTTCCAGGAAGCGTCATTGGCTTACTTTTATTAGCACTTTCACTCAATTTTAAAATTATTAAGGTCGAATATATACAAGATGGAGCAGGTTTTTTAATTGGCATCTTAACGTTGTTTTTCATTCCAGCAACTGTAGGTGTTATTGATTATCCAGAGCTCATGACATTCACTGGTCTGCTCATCATTTTAGCAGTTATTGCTAGTACATTAATCTCTATTTATGTAACAGGATTGCTGACACAACTCATTGAAAAAAGAGAACTGGCCAAAAAAGAAAGCTCAAAGCCTACTGTGGAAGAAGGAAAGGGGGAATTAACTGTTGATTGAAGTAACGGTTGTCCTTAGCACCATCATCATGTTTATTTTATTTACAAAGCTCTATCAACGATTTCCCCATCCTATCATGATTCCCTTGGTCACGACTACGATTGTCAGTGCAATGATTTTACTTGTATTTGATATTCCTTATTCAACTTATATGCAAGGTGGGGAATGGCTTCAGAAAATGCTTGGGCCTGCTGTTGTGGCACTTGCATATCCTCTCTATAATCAACGAGCTATTATTATGAAATATAAGTATTCTATTTTATCAGGACTTCTAATCGGCATGATAACAGGCTTAGTGACAATTTTTGTGTTACTAAAATGGATCGGTGTAGAACCTAGCTGGATGCTGACAGCCTTACCTAAATCGTTAACAACGCCTGTTGGAATGCAGGTGAGCGAAACGATTGGGGGCATTCCTCCTTTAACGGCTGTTTTCGTCATGATTGCAGGGTTTGTAGGGGCCATTATCGGACCGTTAGTCATTAAGTATGGCAAAATTGACTCTGCCGTGAGTAGGGGAGTGGCAGTAGGAAGTGCCTCACATGGGGTAGGTCTTGTGAAATTAAGAGAATATGGGGAACAGGAATTATCAGTTGGTTCCTTATCAATGGGTTTAACGGCTATTATCGGAGCCTTCTTCTGCCCTTTATTTGTGTATTTATTTTTATAATAGAATGGTGCTTTATAGAAAAAGGAGCTGTCTCAAAAAAGATAGGAAACAACCCTTTTGTTTTAAATAAATGGTTATTTCTAGAAGCAATTATTCATTGTGAAAATGAAATGAAAAAAACTTCAGATAATATTCTATTATAACTATTTTGTAATAGAGAGAATGTTTTCTGGTTGTGTTCAACAAGAAGAATATATACTCACATCTGTATTTATAAATATAAAAGCTAACCCTTCAAATTGAAGAGCTAGCTTATATTTTTTAGAAAATTGGCTTACGTTCTTTGATTACACGAATTGTTTTTAATGTTGTATCCTCTGGTCCTTGAACGGGTAAACCTGCTTCAATATTCATTTGAATATAATGAATATTTTCTTGAGTAATTATTTCCCCGGGAATAAAAATAGGAATCCCAGGAGGATATACCATAATAAATTCTGCACAAATACAGTTATCTGCTTCTGCAAGAGGAACGACTTCTGTATCTGCATAAAAAGCATCACGCGGAGACATGGCGAGAGCTGGAATTTCTGGCACATTTACCAAAGCCTCTGTTATAGCCGCTTCAGAATCAAATGCTTTTGACATACGAGTTAACGCATTTATTAAAAGATTAATTTCCTTTTTTGTATCTCCTAAAGTCACTAAACATAAGATATTATAAAGGTCAGACAATTCGACTTCAATATTGGCATTATAACGCAACCATTCCTCAGCTCGATGACCAGAAATACCTAAATCTTTCACACTAATCAGAAGTTTTAATGGATCCATATCATAAGTTGCAGAAGAATGTAACTTTTCCTTACCTGCACACTTTAAATGTGGTATTTGATTGATGCGTTTACGAGCATCCTTTGCTAAACGTAATGCATCGTCAATTAAATCGTATCCATGAATGGCTAACTGACGTCGAGCTGTGTCAAGTGAAGCAAGTAATGGATAGGATGTCGATGTAGTTGTTAACATAGAAAATACAGCTTGTACACGTTTTGCAGAAACAAGACCCTCACGTACATTTAAAATAGACGTTTGTGTCATGGAGCCACCAAGCTTATGAACGCTTGTTGCTGCCATGTCAGCACCTGCTTCCATAGCTGAATATGGAAGGTCATCATGGAATTTTATGTGTACACCATGTGCTTCATCTACTACTACCGGAATATTACGGTCATGAGCAATCTCCACAATACGCTTTAAATCAGCTGTAAAGCCAAAATATGTTGGATTAATAACAAGTACTGCCTTTGTATCTGGGTAAGCATTTAATGCTTTTTCAACAGCTTCAGGGGATATGCCATGAGAAATCCCATATTCGCTGTCAACTTCAGGATGAATAAAAATTGGAATGGCACCAGCGAATACAATCGCCGACATAATAGATTTATGAACATTCCGTGGCACTAGAATTTTATCACCTGGACCGACGACGGTCAGAATCATCGTCATGATGGCGCCACTAGTACCTTGAACGGAAAAGAATGTATGATCAGCACCAAAGGCTTCAGCTGCTAAGTTTTGCGCTTCTTTTATAGCACCCTTTGGTGAATGTAAATCGTCTAGTGGAGCAATATTAATTAAATCAATTGATAAAACGTTGTCGCCGACGAATTCTCGGAAAGCAGGATCCATTCCTTGCCCTTTCTTATGGCCTGGAATATGGAACTGAATGGGATGTCTGTTCCGATGTTTTAATAATACGTCGAACAATGGAGTCTCTAATTGTGACAACGCAGGTACCACCTCACTTTATAATATCTAAGAAAACAAATGAATTATAGCACCTAACGACACGAAAAAATAGGCTTTTCCTAAAAAATAAAAGGATTTTTTTCAGGATACCGAGAAAATAGTATTGAACGAAAGGGGAGGTACTATGAATTGGAATACACGTGTGACGGATCTTTTACAGGTTAAATATCCAATTATTCAAGGGGGATTAGCCTATTTAGCATATGCTGATTTAGCCGCAGCTGTGTCGAATGCTGGTGGTTTAGGGCAAATAACGGCTATGAGTTTACGAGATCCTGAATTATTACGAGCAGAGATCCATAAGGTACGAACATTAACAGATAAACCTTTTGGCGTAAATTTTGCGATTGGCATGCATGGTACAGGCTATGAGGATATGGTGCGCGTTGCAATCGAAGAAGAAGTTCCAGTTGTTACAATGACAGGGGGAAATCCAGCGCCTATATTTAATTTACTGGCAGGCACAGCTATAAAAAAATTAGTCCTTGTAGCTGCTCGTAGACAAGCTCAAAAGGCTGAACAGCTTGGAGCAGATGCTGTAATGGTTGTGGGTCAAGAGGGTGGCGGTCATCTTGGGCGTGATGATGTCGGTACAATGGTTCTTGTTCCCCAGGTGGTTGATAGTGTTAGTATTCCTGTCATTGCTTCAGGTGGAATTGGTGATGGACGCGGCTGGATGGCTGCTCAAGCATTGGGAGCTGAAGGCATTGAAATGGGCACTCGTTTTATAGCAACACGAGAGTGTGTTGATGCTTCTGAGGCTTATAAAGAGGCACTAGTTGCAAGTACTGAAGCAGATACAACCATTATTAAGCGCTCAATTGGTGCGCCGGCTCGTGCATTACGCAATGACTTTACTACAAAGATTTTAGAAATTGAGGAAAAAACACCAACATATGAGGCGTTGAAAGAATATATAAGTGGTTCAGCAAATAAACGCTTTATTTACGATGGTGATAAGGAACAGGGCTTTGGCTGGGCTGGACAAGTGACTGGAATGATTCACGATATCCCAACCGTTGATGACCTTATTAAGCGAATGGTTGCAGAAGCTGAAAGTATACGGTTAAAATGGGGGCAATAACGTAAAGGTGGTTTTGTCGAATGGAATACTCTTATCCGTTTTCAACTGATTGGTCCACAGAAGAGATTGTGGATGTTGTTCAATTCTTTGAGGGAATTGAGAAAGCTTATGAAAAAGGCATCAAGCGTGAAGTTATGCTAGCTAAATATCGACGCTTTAAAGAGATTGTTCCTTCCCAAGCAGAGGAAAAATCAATTTTTCGCGAATTTGAAGAGGCGAGTGGCTACATTAGCTATCCAGTTGTAAAACAAACAAAGGAAGCCGAAGATGGGATGATTATAAAAGTTACCCCAAGAAATGGCCATTAAAAAAAGTGGATGTGAGATCAACTCACATCCACTCTTTATTTTTTTGTGTTAAAAAACGACATATTGCATAAACTACATCAATAAAAAACTTTATAAGGTTAGCTTATTTTCCAACAATAATGTTGTAAAGAGGAAGTAAGCTGTTAAATGTGTCTTCTGTTAATTGATGTAATTCGATTGCTGTTAGTTTGGTTGCTTGTTCTTTTGGAATATGACGGCCAATTAAAAACTCACCCTTTTTGACATCTCGTAGGCGAATAAGCAGTTCTTCAAGCTTGTCTTCTTTTGCCACTTCGAGAGAAACGGCCTCAGGGGACATATGATCTCCTGACACAATAAAATCATCTGGAAGCTGCTCAATTAAAGATTTATGAGCTAGTAAACGCTCAGCCATAACATTTTTTTGAGGCGCTTCATAAATAATAGCTAAGACGATGAATAAATGTGTGTGCCATAGACCAATCTGAAAGTGAGGCAATGATTTATAACCTCTTTTATAAGGGGCGAAGGCAACCCAACTATCTTTTGGAGGGTTAACAGTTCTTCGAGCATGTTTAGCCACATGCGGGAAGAATTCTTCACCTAATTGGCTAGAGAAAAATGCAGAAAAATCTTCACCTAGCTGATTGAATTTTGGACGTACATGTAAATTTAAAGCATCCATTCTCTGTTCTAAACCGTCTATTGTAAAAACCTTAAAGTCTTTGTTTGTCCACTTTATTTTTGGCAATTTTATTTTACTCCTTTCGTTTTATAAGGTTTATTTTACGCTGAATTTGGGAAAAAATCTTATAACAAGAACTTTATCAAATGAGTAAAGTTTCTGTAAAAAAATTAAAAAAAGGAAGTGTTTTTTATGAAACCATTCGTAAAAATTATACGTAAAGTTGACATTGAAAAGCAATATGAGCACATTTTACAATTAGAATTAGATTATGAATTAGCTTCACTTTTTGCAGCAATGAATGAAAAAAATGACATGGAAATTGAAAAAAGTAAAAAACGTCTGGCAGAAATTCAGATGGAACTTGAAAGTTTGCACGCCTATGCGTAATCAAAATCTAATACCCATTTAAAAAATCACTTGCTGAATATTCCGACAGCAGGTGATTTTTATTGTGACAAAGGGTAAAATAGAAATTATATCATAAGGTAGTACTAGGTTTTATATAGCAAAAGTTGTGAAGTAGTGGGAAAAGGCATCATAAACATACGAGAGCGATTAATATAAAAGGCCTTTTCTTATATTCGAAGGGTGGGTTATGAGTGGATTTACAACAAATTGATAAATTTGCAAAAGATATTATTTTTGAAGCTGGGCGACGTATTCGAGAGGCTTTTTCGTATAATCTAGTAATTGAGACAAAATCAGGTGCAAATGACCTCGTTACCAATATTGATCGAGAGACGGAGTTATTCTTTATTGAGCAAATTAAAGCTTTTGATCCAACCCATAAAATTCTAGGGGAAGAAGGAATGGGCGAACAGGTTAAATCACTAGATGGTGTAGTTTGGATTATTGATCCAATTGATGGAACGATGAATTTTGTTAAACAGCATCGCCATTTTATGATTTCAATCGGTATTTTTGTCAATGGCGTAGGAAAGTTAGGTTACATATTTGATGTCATGCGGGAGGATTTATTTAGTGCCATCGAGGGGCAAGGGGCATGGTATAATGATTCACCATTGCGTAAACTACAGTCTGTTACAATGGAGGAGTCTGTCATTGGCATAAATGCACATTGGGTCGCACCTAATCGACATATTCACCATGAAAAGGTGATAGATATGGTTCGTAAAGTTCGCGGTACACGGTCCTATGGCTCCGCAGCAATGGAAATTGCATTTGTTGTAAGTGGCAAATTAGATGCCTATGTCTCTATGCGTTTAGCACCATGGGATATTGCAGGAGGGACCATCATTGCTCAGGAAGTTGGAGCAGTTGCTACAAATCTACATGGTGAAGGCTTTGATTTCCTTCATCAGGATACATTTATTATTGCTAATCCCGCTATTCATAAAGAATTATTAGAAAAATATATAGTGCCATATGAATAAAAAGGAGCCGTCTATTTATTAGACAGCTCCTTTTTATGTTCTTTAAAGTAATCCTTGCGCACGTAGTTTACGCTTCATTTTAAAGGCTGTCATGAAAATGACACAAGTAGCCACAATACCAGCTATTACACCAAATACATTACTAGCTGCAACAGAGTAGCCGATAGAACACATTGCTAATACAGCTGCCAATGCATAGATGGCCATTACGATTTTTGCACGATTCATAGCCTAGCCTCCTATATAAAAAATTTGTCGATCAAATATATTTTTTAGAATGATGGAAATTCTAATAAGGACATTTCTATCCTTCTTGTGCTATAATATCACAGTTAAACATTCGAAAAAAGAATATGGAGTGGAATAATGACAAACTTACGTCAAGATCTTCGCAATATCGCAATTATCGCCCACGTTGACCATGGTAAAACTACTTTAGTCGACCAATTATTAAAACAATCAGGTACATTCCGTTCAAACGAACATGTTGAAGAACGTGCAATGGACTCTAATGATATTGAACGCGAACGTGGTATTACAATTTTAGCAAAAAATACTGCAGTAAACTATAACGGAACTCGTATTAACATCCTTGATACGCCTGGACACGCCGACTTCGGTGGTGAGGTAGAACGTATTTTAAAAATGGTAGATGGCGTTTTACTAGTTGTCGATGCGTATGAGGGTTGTATGCCGCAAACACGCTTTGTACTGAAAAAAGCGTTGGAACAAAAGTTAACACCGATTGTAGTTGTAAACAAAGTTGATAAAGATTCAGCTCGTCCTTTAGAAGTAGTAGATGAAGTATTAGAATTATTCATCGAGCTAGGCGCTGATGATGATCAATTAGATTTCCCTGTTGTGTATGCATCAGGTGTAAACGGTACAGCTTCTCTTGATGCTGATCCAGCAAAACAAGAAGAAAATATGCAATGTCTATTTGAAAAGGTAATTGAAGCAATTCCTGCACCAGTAGACAACTCAGCAGATCCATTACAATTCCAAGTGGCATTACTTGACTACAATGATTATGTTGGTCGTATTGGGATTGGACGCGTATTCCGCGGAACAATTGAAGTAGGGCAACAAGTTGCTTTAATGAAGTTAGATGGGACTGTGAAACAATTCCGTGTAACAAAACTATTTGGTTTCTTTGGTTTAAAACGTGAAGAAATCCAATCAGCAAAAGCTGGTGACTTAATTGCTGTTTCAGGTATGGAAGACATCAACGTTGGGGAAACAGTATGTCCGGTGGAACATCAAGAAGCTTTAACACCATTACGTATAGACGAGCCAACATTACAAATGACTTTCTTAGTGAATAATTCACCGTTTGCAGGTCGTGAAGGGAAATGGGTAACTGCTCGTAAAGTAGAAGAGCGTTTACGTTCACAACTTCAAACGGACGTATCTCTACGTGTAGAAGATACAGATTCACCAGATGCATGGACGGTTTCTGGACGTGGTGAGCTACATTTATCAATTCTTATTGAAAATATGCGCCGTGAAGGCTTTGAACTACAAGTATCAAAACCTCAAGTTATCATTCGTGAAATTGATGGTGTAAAATGTGAACCATTTGAACGTGTACAAATTGATGTTCCAGAAGAAAATGTAGGTTCGGTTATTGAATCGATTGGTACGCGTAAAGGTGAAATGTTGGATATGGTGAACAATGGCAATGGCCAAGTACGTTTAACATTCCTTGTTCCTGCCCGTGGTTTAATTGGATATACAACAGAATTCATGTCTATGACGAAAGGTTTTGGTATCATTAACCATACATTCGATTGTTACCAACCATATATTCCAGGCCGTATTGGTGGACGTCACCAAGGTGTTCTTGTATCAATGGAAACTGGTAAATCGACAACTTATGGTATGATGCAAGTAGAGGACCGTGGTACACTATTTGTTGAGCCAGGTACTGAAATTTATGAAGGTATGATTGTTGGTGAAAATACACGTGATAATGATATCACTGTAAACATAACAAAAATGAAGCAAAAAACGAATGTTCGTTCTGCGACAAAAGATGCAACAAACGTTATTAAAAAGCCGCGTCTATTAACACTAGAAGAAGCATTAGAGTTCTTAAATGATGATGAGTATTTAGAAATCACTCCAGAATCTATTCGCCTTCGTAAACAAATTCTAGATAAAAATGAACGTGAAAGAATAGCGAAAAAACTAAAAAACGCTGAACAATAATTTTTTGCTTCCACGAAAGGAAGAGGAGTCTTGGATCTGAAGTCCGCTTTATTGGGTGAACTAAATGTTATTCAAGTTGCTGCACAGACAGGTACAGATGAAACAACACGAGTTTATGGGAGAATGGCTGGTATCACTAGATTTTTATATGAAAATTTACCAAGCTATGAAATAGCAGGTTATGTTGTATTTCTTCTTGTATTTGTACTTTCTGCCATTGTCTATAAACTAGGCTTTGCCAAGAAATTAAAGTTATCTCAAAATATTATTATTTATGCGTTCCTATTTTTAGGTTGTATCATGCTTACATTCTTCGCCCTATTCTTACCAATGATTGAAGGTCTGATTGTAGCGGCCTTAATTCTAATTGTCTATAAAACAAGGCTATGGCGTGAAAAAAGAGAAGAGCAACAAGCTACCAATCAATAACAATTACGTACTTTATAATAAGAACTTTTTATCTGTTATAAACAGTCTTAGCGGTTTTAATGCTAAGGCTGTTTTTTTGTATGTTTCCCCCTGTAGTCAAGCTGAGGAAAACACCCGCACTCTACACAAATTAAAAAATGATAGGCACCGAAATCTTCTTATGTGAATAAGTTAATGTCGATAGGCTTATTTTCAACACATCAAGGAGGAAAGGGAATGCGTTGGCTTACAAAAGGTTTATTATTAGGTGTCATTGCTTTGTTACTCCTTTCTTTGACGGCATGTAATAAAGCAGAGCTAGAAAAAGTCAAAGTAGGAGAAGTAACTCGTTCGATTTTCTATGCGCCTCAATATGTAGCACTTGAGAAAGGTTTCTTCGAGGAGGAGGGTCTTTCTGTTGAGCTACAAACGATTGCAGGTGGCGATAAAACGATGACGGCGTTACTGTCAGATGGAATTGATATAGCTTTAGTTGGGTCTGAGACGTCTATTTATGTCACTTTACAAGGTGCAAATGATCCCATTCAAAATTTTGCACAGTTAACACAAACGGATGGTACCTTTTTAGTGGCAAGAGATAAGATAGATAATTTTTCGTGGGATCAATTGAAGGGCTCAACGTTTTTGGGGCAACGTAAAGGTGGAATGCCACAAATGGCAGGTGAATTCGTGCTGAAAAAACATGGCATCGACCCTGTAAATGATTTAACGCTCATTCAAAATATTGATTTTGCCAACATTGCTACTGCTTTTGCATCAGGTACTGGTGACTATGTTCAATTATTTGAACCTACTGCGAGTGTCTTTGAGAAAGAAGGAAAGGGTTATATTGTAGCTTCGTTTGGAACGGAGTCTGGTAATCTTCCTTACACGTCCTTTATGGCCAAAAGTAGTTATTTAAAGGATGAAGCTTCAACTGTTCAAGCCTTTACAAATGCATTGAAACGAGCACAGGATTTTGTGCAAAATGAGAGTGCTGCTGAAGTAGCAAAAATTATTCAACCGTATTTTGAAAATGTGGATATAGAGATAATTGAAACGGTAATTGAGCGATATAAAGCACAAGGCTCTTATGCTACTGACCCAATCCTTGATGAAGGAGAGTGGGATAACTTGCAAACAATTATGGAGGAAGCAGGTGAACTTCCTCAACGAGTGGAGTATGAAAAACTTGTGAACACTACTTTTGCCAAAAAGGCTGCTGAGTAATATGGAATTTTTACAGCTGGAGAATATTCACCATAGTTATTTTTCAAGTACACAGGCAAAGGAAGTATTACGTGATATCAGTTTAGCCATTCATGAAGGAGAGTTTGTTTCGTTTATTGGGCCGAGTGGCTGCGGTAAAACCACATTATTATCAATTATTGCAGGATTATTCCCTGCCACTGAAGGCAATGTTTATATAGATGGTGAAAAGCTATCAGCGAGTAATCAATCAAGCATTGGCTATATGCTTCAGCAGGACTATTTATTTCCTTGGAAGACCATTGAAGAAAACGTCACAATCGGATTGAAAATAATGGAAAAAAGTCGTAAAACACATAAAGTAACGGCCAATGCGTTATTACAGGAAGTAGGATTACCGCATGTGGGGAACAATTACCCTCGAGAATTATCAGGAGGTATGCGGCAACGTGTGGCCCTTGCTCGTACCTTAGCTGTAAATCCTAAAATTTTATTATTAGATGAACCATTTTCAGCGTTAGATTATCAGTCTAAATTAAAGCTTGAGGATTTAGTGGTGGAAACATTAAAAACTTATAAAAAGACTGCTATTCTTGTGACACATGATATTGGTGAAGCAATCGCAATGAGTGAGCGCGTAGTTCTATTTTCTGCAAACCCAGGGGCAGTTCACAAAGTGTTTGAAATACCTAAAGCCCTTAATGAACTATCACCTTTTGATGTAAGACAGCATCCAGCCTATGCAGATATTTTCCAAACTATTTGGAAGGAGCTGGAGAGCCTTGGATAATACATTATTTAAGCAATATCAGCAATTGTTAAAAAAAGAAAAACGCTATGTTCGAATATATCAGTTTATTATTTTACTGCTATTCTTTGGTGGATGGGAGCTGCTTTCAAGATTAGAATGGATTGATCGGTTAATTTTTAGCTCGCCAACTCATGTATGGCATACATTTATTGAGAAAGTCATTGACGGTTCTTTAACATTGCATGTGAGTGTTACATTAATGGAGACAGTTATTGGCTTTTTAGCGGGGACTTTATTAGGAACATTGATAGCTGTTGTCTTGTGGTGGTCCCCGTTACTATCAAAAGTACTCGATCCCTATCTAGTAATTTTAAACGCGATGCCAAAAGTTGCACTTGGTCCGATTTTGATTGTTGCACTCGGCCCAGGTTATTTTTCTATCATAGCTATGGGTGCATTAATATCCATCATTATAACAACGATTGTTGTATATACGGCATTTAAAGGTGTCGATCCGAATTATAGTAAGGTTTTACAAACCTTTGGAGCGACAAGATGGCAAATCTTTCGTGAGGTCATTTTGCCAGCCTCATTTCCTACAATCATTTCGACCTTGAAAGTGAATGTTGGCTTATCATGGGTAGGGGTTATTGTAGGGGAATTTTTAGTAGCTTCAAAAGGACTTGGTTATTTAATTATCTATGGCTTCCAAGTATTTAATTTTAACCTTGTCCTTATGTCACTTCTGATCATTGCCTTTTTTGCTACCATTATGTATCAAGTTGTAGAATTAGTTGAAAAAACGATTATTAAAAATAATGGATAGTATAAAAAAGAGGTGTCTCAAAATAGAGGCACCTCTTTTTAATCTGTTCTTTAGTTAAAATTCTTTATCCATCTGGGGTGAAGTACGATAAAAACGGAAATTGCCTGTTTCCATTCGTGCTACAGTATTTTCCGAAATGCGATCATGACAAATATCGCACATATAAGTATGAATTGGTCGATTTCGCAATTTTTTTGCTAAAGGTAAATTATCGTCTAAATTATGAATCGTATCGCAAATAACGCATTTAACGCGCATTGCATTCCCTCCTATTCAGCGCGAATGGCTGATACGTTTTTAATAGGATTGTCAATATTTGAACCGTCTCTTAGTAATACATGGATGGGACCGTCTTCTAAAAGAGGCTTACCGTCTTGGCTATATTTTAAAATAAGTGTATAAGCTTCTTCAATTGTAAAAGGATATTCTTGACCATCTTTGCAAGTTAAGACGATTTTTGTCGCTTCTGGTTTAATTTCAGCATTCTTCAAGAAGTGACTTAATTCGATACCAAATGTACCTGTCTCCATTCCTTTACGGTCAAATTTCCTTTCTGATTTTAATGTAGGTGGGAATGTTGCTCCTTCCATAATTTCACGTGACCAGTGTGCTCCTACTTCACGCATATATTTGACGTCAGCATCTTCCTCAACATTTTGAGTAGTGAAGTAAGTGTTTAAATCTAATTTACGATCATCGAAAATCCACACAGTAGGATCTAATGTTAGTTGGTATGTGACTGCACCTGTGATAGGAATTATTGTTTCCATAATAGAAATCCTCCTCAAATCTTGTATATCCATGACATAGTATAACGCTAATGCCTAGAGATAATAAAGAAATATAATTCGAATTCTCTATTTTCCAATGAAGACACTTGCATTTTTATCGACTAAAAGATAAACTTTATTAAGATAGAATCGAAGAAATATCAGATAATGGGGGCGTCCTCATGGATACGAAATCACAAACTTCTTTTCAAGAGAAGGCTTTGGAGCTATTAGTTGCTGATGCAGATAAGATTGCTCGCCTTATTCGAGTACAAATGGATCATTTAACAATGCCACAATGCCCTTTATATGAGGAAGTATTAGATACACAAATGTTCGGTCTATCACGTGAAATTGACTTTGCTGTGAAGCTTGGATTGATTGAACGTGAAAAAGGCAAAGAAATTCTCGATTCACTCGAGAAGGAACTTTCTGTACTACACGACGCGTATACAGACAAATAAAAAGAAAAACTCAAACGCTTCTTTGCGCTTTGAGTTTTTTTACTAGAACGAGGTTTTCCAATGAGACAATACTTAAAACGCTATGCACAAAATTTTGATTATCCCTTATTTTTTACGGTCCTATTATTAAGTTTATTTGGGTTAATAATGATTTACAGTTCAAGTATGATGGTTGCTATTGTTCAAAAAGGTCAAGCACCTGATTATTTTTATCAAAAGCAAGTGACCAATTTAATGGTGGCATTTCTTGGCTTTATCATTACAGCATTTTTCCCATATAAACATTATGCGAATAAGAATATTATGTTATTGCTAACTGTTGTATTGGTTGTGTTATTTACATGGGTAAAAGTAGCAGGGAATGGGGCAGAAGAAGTAGGTTCTCAAAGTTGGATTGCTATCCCAGGTTTAGGGAATTTTCAACCTTCAGAGTATGCGAAACTATTTATAATTTTATATTTTGCAGCTGCTTTTTATCGAAAAGCGCAAAAATATACGTTTGAAAAGCTACAACCGACTGAAATTTTTTACCCAATTTTTCTATGGATTTTAGTAGTTGCTGGGGTAGCCTTTGAAACAGACTTAGGAGCAGTCATTATTCTATGTGGTATTGCCGTTTCAGTTGTAGCTTCAAGTGGTATTCCATTTAGAACATTTTGGAAATTTTTTGGTGTATTAGGTGCGTTTGGTACAGCTATTCTTGGTATTCTATGGATATTTAAGGGAGAGCTACTAACAGGAAATCGAAAAGGACGGATATTGTCTTACTTAAATCCATTTGAGTATGAGGATGGTAGTGGTCACCAAGTGGTGAATAGTTATTATGCCATTGGTGGAGGCGGCTTAGAAGGGCGGGGCCTTGGTCAATCCATTCAAAAATTAGGATACTTGCCTGAACCACAAACAGATTTTATTATGGCAATCATAATGGAAGAGTTAGGGATATGGGGCGTTTTGATTGTCTTATGTGGCTTGGGATTTATTGTATATAAAGGTTTTTCTATTGCATTGCGGACAAAAGATCCATTGGCACGCATGATTGCGGCTGGTATTGCGAGCTGGATAGGCTGGCAATCGTTTATTAATCTTGGGGGTGTAACCGGGTTAATCCCGTTAACCGGTGTAACGTTACCTTTTATAAGCTATGGCGGTACATCTATAATCATTCTATCTTTAGCGATGGGAATATTGATCAATGTTTCTATGTTTGAAAAGGTAGAGAGGAAAAAAACACAATCATAAAGGGGGATACCTATGGAATCAATCAACAAAATTCTCGTAGCCAATCGAGGAGAAATTGCAATTCGTATTTTCCGTGCTTGTACGGAGCTGAATATCCAAACTGTTGCCATCTATTCAAGAGAAGATAGTGGTGCTTTTCATCGCTTTAAAGCAGATGAAGCTTATTTAGTGGGAGCTGGCAAGAAACCAATCGATGCTTATTTAGATATTGAAGGTATTATTGCCATCGCAAAAGATGCAGATGTTGATGCGATTCATCCAGGGTATGGTTTTTTATCAGAAAACGTGGAATTTGCACGTCGCTGTGAGGAAGAGGGCATTGTCTTTATCGGACCAACTTCTCAGCATTTAGATATGTTTGGAGATAAGGTCAAAGCACGTTCTCAAGCCATTGCGGCTGAGATTCCTGTTATTCCTGGTACAGATGGCCCAGTAGCCGATCTAGCAGAGGTAGAGACGTTTGCTAGCAATTATGGCTATCCAGTTATGATTAAGGCAGCACTTGGCGGTGGTGGTCGAGGGATGCGTCTAGTCCATACGCCAGAGGATCTTGCTTCCTCCTATGAAAGAGCAAAATCTGAGGCAAAGGCTGCTTTTGGTTCCGATGAAGTATATGTAGAAAAAGCAATCATAAAACCAAAACACATTGAAGTACAAATTATTGGCGATAAACATGGCAATATTGTGCATTTATATGAGCGTGATTGCTCAATTCAGCGTCGACATCAAAAAGTGGTAGAAATTGCGCCATCTCATTCGATTTCACAAGAGTTAAGAAATCGTATTTGCGATGCTGCTGTGAAATTAATGAAGAATGTCTCGTACATAAATGCAGGGACAGTGGAATTTTTAGTCGCAGGAGACGATTTTTATTTCATCGAGGTAAACCCTCGCATTCAAGTAGAACATACAATTACAGAAATGATTACAGGTGTTGATATCGTCCATGCCCAAATTAAGGTAGCGGCAGGCTATGGACTTCACAGTGAAGAAATTCATATGCCAAAGCAAGAAGATATGCCAATGATTGGCTATGCCATTCAAGCACGTGTGACAACAGAAGACCCTGCAAATGACTTTATGCCAGATACAGGAAAGTTAATGGTTTACCGTTCAAGTGGTGGTTTTGGCGTGCGATTAGATGCTGGGAATGGCTTCCAGGGTGCTGTCGTTACACCATACTATGACTCTTTGTTGGTGAAAATTTCTACTTCGGGTATGAACTTTAAAGAAGCTGCTGCGAAAATGGATCGTAATTTAAAAGAATTCCGTATTCGTGGCGTTAAAACGAATATTCCGTTTTTAAATAATGTGGTGACTCATGAAAAGTTTTTATCAGGGGCCTTTGATACTAGCTTTATTGATACAACACCAGAGCTTTTCGAGTTCCCTGTGCGTAAAGACCGTGGAACAAAGCTGTTAAGCTATATTGGGAATGTGACCTTAAATGGCTTCCCTGGTGTAGAGAAGAAGTCAAAACCTATCTTTGTCCAGCCAAACCAACCTAAAATTGATCCTTTAATTGTACCACCAGCAGGTACCAAGCAGATTTTAGATACACAGGGAGCAGATGGCTTAGTGCAGTGGATTTTAGCACAGGAAGACGTACTACTAACAGATACTACATTCCGCGATGCTCACCAATCCCTGCTTGCAACACGTGTTCGTTCACAGGATATGTATCAAATTGCAGATGCAACAGCTCGCATGATGCATCAGTTATTCTCGCTGGAAATGTGGGGCGGTGCAACATTCGATGTAGCATATCGCTTCTTAAAAGAAGATCCATGGGAGCGGCTAGCGAAACTGCGTGAGCAAGTGCCGAATGTGTTATTCCAGATGTTACTGCGTGGAGCTAATGCTGTTGGTTATACAAACTATCCTGACAATCTAATCCGAGAATTTATCGCTGAATCGGCTTCATCAGGAATTGATGTATTCCGTATTTTCGATAGCTTAAATTGGATTAAAGGCATGGAAGTAGCGATAGATGCTGTGCGTCAATCAGGAAAAATTGCTGAAGCAGCCATCTGTTATACGGGGGATATCCTCGATGACAGTCGTGCGAAATATTCAGTGCAATACTATAAGGATATGGCGAAAGAGCTTGAAGCAGCTGGTGCCCATATTTTAGCGATTAAAGATATGGCTGGTTTATTGAAACCGGAAGCGGCGTACCGTTTAATTTCCGAGTTAAAAGAGACGACAAGTCTGCCAATCCACTTGCATACACACGATACTAGTGGCAATGGAATTTACTTATATGCTAAAGCGATAGAAGCAGGTGTTGATATTATTGATACAGCGCTTGGATCTATGGCAGGTCTAACATCTCAACCAAGTGCAAACTCCTTGTACTATGCAATGAAGGGCGGAAAACGTGAGGTACGAGCGGATATCGATGCATTAGAAAAATTATCGTACTACTGGGAAGATGTTCGTAAATACTATAAAGATTTTGAAAGTGGCATGATCAGCCCGCATTCTGAGATTTACGTACATGAGATGCCTGGTGGTCAGTATAGTAACTTACAGCAACAAGCAAAAGCTGTAGGGCTTGGTGATCGATGGGAAGAAGTGAAACGCATGTATTCCCGTGTAAATCTACTATTTGGTGATATTGTTAAAGTTACACCATCCTCCAAGGTAGTGGGTGATATGGCTTTATTTATGGTGCAAAATGATCTAGACGAAAATACAGTCTTAACAAGAGGGAAAACGATTGACTTCCCAGATTCTGTGATTGAATTCTTCCAAGGTTATCTTGGGCAGCCACATGGCGGGTTCCCAGAGGCATTACAACAAGTAGTGTTAAAAGATCGAGAAGCAATTACAGTTCGTCCAGGAGAATTATTAGAGCCTATTCAATTTGATCAATTAGAGGCTGTGCTAGAGGAAAAGTTAAATCGCCCAGTTACGAAAAAAGATGTACTGGCTTATGCACTTTATCCAAAAGTCTTTGAGGAATATGCGAAAACAGCAGAATCCTTTGGCAATATTTCAGTTCTTGACACACCGACATTCTTATATGGCTTAAAGCTTGGTGAAATTATTGAGGTCGAAATTGAAAAAGGGAAAACATTGATTATTAAACTCGTTTCAATCGGGGAACCACAACACAATGGAACACGTGTCCTTTACTTTGAGCTTAATGGTCAATCGCGTGAATTGGTGATTCAAGATATGACTGTTGAGGTTGATGGCAATTTAGCATTAAAAGCCGATCCAAGCAATCCAAACCAAATCGGTGCTACAATGCCAGGTACTGTGTTGAAAGTTGTTGTTTCTAAAGGTAGTCCTGTTAAACGTGGTGATCACCTGTTAATTACAGAAGCCATGAAAATGGAAACAACTGTCCAAGCACCTAAAGACGGCATTGTAAAAGAGGTATATGCAAGTGCAGGAGATGCCATTTCAACAGGGGATCTATTAATTGAAATTGAATAAATAGTCATGAAAAAAAGGTTATTAGATGCTTTTATTAGTATCTACATAACCTTTTTTATTGTGTTTAAGCGATAAATCATATAAAATCTGATTACTTAATCAGGAAAATGTTTATTCAATCAATCAGGAGAATTCTATGGATAACAATAAAAATACCTTTATTCAGGAAGCAAGAAAGCAGCAAATTATTGAAGCTACGATAGCGACACTTGATGATATAGGCTATGTAAAGGCAAGTTTAGCACAAATCGCTAAACGTGCTTCTATTAGCACAGCATTAATTTCTTATCACTTTGTAGATCGACAAGATTTAATCAACCAAAGTCTGCAAGCACTAATTGAGCAATCCACAACTTTCATTTTGACAAAAACATATACTGCCAGTGACCCTGTCACACAATTAGCAAACTTCATAGAGGCAAGCATTGCTTATCAAGCGACACACCCAAAAGAAAATGCAGCATTATTAGAAATTGTCTTCAACGCTCGGACTGCACATGACATCCCTTACTATAAACTGCCAGATGAAGAGGAAGACCCACTATTGACGGCATTATGTAATATTTTGGAAGATGGTAAAAAACAGGGGACTTTTAGTGTTCGCTCTGTCAATGTAATGGCAAAAGTAATTCAAGGAGCGATTGGTGAATATATGCTTATAGGGGGACCGCTTGCGATTGCGGCAGAGGATTACAGTCTCGAAGTAACAAATATTATATGGACAGCAATGAAAGTAGAGGGGCCAAAAAATGCTTAGAGCGCTATTTAACTGGATGTTAGTCATTGGTTTAATTTTATTAGGAGGCCGTCTCGTAACGCTAATTTGTCGATATTTCGACATTCCTTTTACAACATTTTTTAAAGATTATGCACTGGTATCCATGATTATTTTAATTGTTGGAATTATAGGGACTGAAGCTATGAAGAAACAAAAATAGTCATAGAAAAAAGATTCGACACATCTTTGGTGGCGAATCTTTTTTAATGGGCTATTTCTGGGCTATTTCTTTTTCTCATTATAATTACTTCGAGCAACTAGCATGATCATATAGCATAATAAACCGAATAAAAGGGAAATAAATAATGAATGCAGTAAAGCTACCGTTAAATTCAGTTTAGTAAGAACTACTAACATACCTGCAATAACTTGTAAAACTACTATAGTAAAGGCAATTATCCATCCATAGTAGATAACACGTTGATGTTTATATTCCTTTACAGCGTGCCAAGTTATGTATGCTATCCAAATGAAAATAATAAGAACAGCTAATCGATGTCCCATTTGCACCCATTCATACATATTATTCGGGGGTGCCAAAGGTGTTTCATTATAGCAAAATGGCCAATCGGGACAAATTAAGCTCGAATCTGTATGTCGAACTAGCGCCCCAGTATAAACGACTAAATAAGAATAAATTGTGACAGCAATTGTATGCCAACGTAACTTTTTACCGATAAATACGTTATCGGCATCAAATTTCCGATCGACTTCAAATACAATCATAGAGAGAAGAAGAACAGCGGCAAAGGAAATCAGAGATATCCCAAAATGTAGTGCTAAGATGAAATCACCTTGCCCCCATAATACTTGAGCTGCTCCAATAAGAGCTTGCGCGATTAAGAAAAACATTGCTAGGAAACCTAATAGTTTTACTTCGCGAATATGTCCGAGCTTACGCCATGTCCAAACGGTTAACACAAGAATTGAAATAGATACAACTCCTGTAACGAGACGGTGTGAGAATTCAATAAGGACTTCTGGTGTAATCTCCTTTGGAATAAGAGATCCATTACAATCAGGCCAGTTTCGACCACAGCCTAGGCCACTATCTGTTTTGGTAACGAGAGCCCCACCTAGTAATATAAGGAGCATCCCTACTGTAGCGGCAACAGCAAACCACTTCAAATACCTGTTGTGTTGCATAAAATGAGTCACCTACTTTATCTATCAACATTACAAGAACGTAATGTTTCTGCTACTAGATAATATCGAAAATACGTATAAAAAACAACTTGTAAAGAGAAGGGACTACTAGATGTCGATTCCATTTCACAAATTGTTCATAATTTCGTGCTTTAACCTTCACAATTCATTTTAGAAAATGTTTTACTATAGATATGTTGTTTTTAATTATATTTCTAGACAAAACTAATTTTTACAACTTCATCTAAATTTCACTTAATGTCTAGAAATCAATCGCAAATTTCGCTATAGTTGTTGTTAGCGGAATATGCTTACAAAAATGAAAGGAGAGGTATTATGTCAAACGGTCGTACACTGGCGGCTACTAGAAATCCTGGTCCAGAAACAACATCTGTTGTAAAAGATTTCTTAGCACTAATAAAAATTGGAATCGTTAACTCGAATCTTGTCACAACGTTTACAGGGATGTGGCTGGCTTTTCAGTTTACTAGTAGACATTTCTTGCAAGAGCTTGATGTCATATTTTACACCATGCTGGGTGCGGCATTAATCATTGGTGGCTCAGGTGCAATGAATAACTTCATTGATCAGGATATAGATCCCATCATGAAAAGAACTAAGGCAAGACCGACAGTGACAGGCAGATTTAAGCCAAACTTTGTGTTGACCATTGCCCTCTCATTTTTAATTGTAGGTGAAATTTTGTTATTTGCGGCATCGTTTGCAGCCGGCATGTGGGGACTAGTAGGAATATTTGCTTATGTCGTTCTGTATTCAATGTGGTCAAAGAGGAAGCATGTTAGTAACACGGTTGTAGGTAGTATTTCGGGGGCTATTCCTCCTGTTATTGGATTCGCAGCGATTGAGCCTGCCTTAGGTCCAGGAGCACTAGCCTTATTCCTTATCATGTTTGCATGGCAACCACCACATTTCTATGCGCTTGCTATGAAACGGACTGAGGAATATCGTGCAGCTAAAATACCAATGCTACCTGTTGTAAAGGGATTTAAACGTACAAAGTACTCAATGTTATTCTGGATTCTTTTATTATTACCGTTACCTTTCCTTTTAACAGAGCTTGGAATTGGCTTTTTAACTCTTGCTACTGCATTGAACTTGGGTTGGTTAATACTAGCTCTGAAAGGCTTTACAACAAAAGATGATATGAAATGGGCAAATAAAATGTTTATTTATTCGTTGAATCATATGACCATACTATTTGTAGCCATCATAATATTTGCGGTGTTTAGCTAAAGTTAGGGATTCTTTCTTTTTATAAGAATTCATATAGACAGAACTGATGTCCTAGGTACACATGAAAATACAACAAAGAAAGAGGGGTTTAATTAAGCTATGATGAAAGGGCTTAAAAAATGGCGTCTTTTTTCACTTCTAGCAGTGATGATGGTTTTCCTTTCAGGTTGTGGTGAAGATTATCTTTCTACACTAAAACCATCTGGAGAAGTAGGTAAACAACAATTAAATTTATTACTGTTAACTACTGTAATTATGACGCTAGTAGTAGTAATAGTATCTGTTATCTATTTACTTGCATTCCTAAAATACCGTCGTGCACGCGTAGGTGAAAATGTTATCCCTAAGCAAGTAGAGGGTAGTCATACTTTAGAAGTGATTTGGACAGTTATTCCGATTATTTTATTATTAATTATCGCTGTACCAGTTGTTACAACTACTTATAAATTTGCAGATGTTGCTGCAATGGATGAGGTAGATGAAGAAGGGAACAAAACAGCCCTAACAATCAATGTAACGGCAAAATTATACTGGTGGGAATTCGAATATCCTAACCAAGGTATCGTAACGGCTCAAGAGTTAGTGGTACCAACAGGTGAAAAAGTTTACTTTAATTTAAAAGCTGCCGATGTTAAGCACTCATTCTGGATTCCTGCTGTAGGCGGTAAAATGGATACAAACGTGGAAAACTTAAACAAATTCTACTTAGTATTCGATAAAGAATCAAAAGATCTTAAAGATGGCGTATTTTATGGAAAATGTGCTGAATTATGTGGACCTTCACATGCATTAATGGACTTTAAAGTAAAAACATTAAGCCCAGACGCATTTGATGCATGGGTTGATGCAATGAAAGCAACTGAAGGACAAACTGCTGACAAAGCTTCAACAGATCTTGGTGAAGCAACTTTTGCAAATAGCTGCTTAGGCTGTCATGCTATCTCTGGTTCAGGAGCAGGCGGTACACCAGGTCCAAACTTAACTACGTTTGGTGACCGTAACCGTGTTGCTGGTTTCTTAGAGCATAATGAAGAAAGCTTAAAAGCTTGGATTAAAAACCCTGAGGAATTTAAACCAGGTAACTTAATGATGAATGCTGATGGCACTGCGCCTATCTACGGTAATTTATCTGATGAAGAAATTGAAGCTCTTGCAACTTACATCATGGGCTTATCAGTAGAAAAATAATTTTCGTTCTATGTAACAAATTTTGAGGGAGGTAAAAGTTGTGAGCTCATACACACAGAAAAAGGGCTTTGGAGCAGCTGTCTGGGATTACATCACTACTGTTGACCATAAAAAGTTAGCAGTGATGTATTTATTAGCCGGTACATTGTTCTTCGCTATCGCTGGTTTTGAAGCATTATTAATGCGTATTCAATTAATGAAACCAAATAATGATTTCGTATCAGCTGGTTTTTTCAATGAATTATTAACAATGCATGGAACAACAATGTTATTCCTAGCTGCTACGCCACTACTATTCGCATTTATGAACATGCTTGTACCATTACAAATTGGTGCGCGTGACGTTGCATTCCCGTTCCTTAACTCATTAGGGTTCTGGTTATTCTTCCTAGGTGCAGTATTCCTTCACCTGTCATTCTTTATGGGTGGCGCTCCTGATGCGGGCTGGACTTCTTATGCATCATTATCTTTATACTCTCCAGGACATGGTATTGATTTCTATGTTCTTGGTTTACAAATTTCAGGGGCAGGTACATTAATTTCAGGTCTTAACTTTATCGTTACGATTATTACAATGCGTGCTCCAGGTATGACATTTATGCGTATGCCATTATTCACTTGGACTGCTCTTGTATCAAGTGCCTTAATCTTATTCGCATTCCCTCCATTAACAATTGGTTTATTAATGATGTTATTTGACCGTATGTTCGGTGGTAACTTCTTTGACCATACAATGGGTGGTAACACAGTAATTTGGGAACACTTATTCTGGATCTTCGGACACCCAGAGGTTTATATCTTAGTATTACCAGCATTCGGTTTATTCTCTGAGATTATTCCAGCGTTCTCTCGTAAACGTCTATTCGGATACTCTTCAATGGTATTCGCTACAATTTTAATTGGTTTCTTAGGGTTCATGGTTTGGGCTCACCATATGTTTACAGTTGGTCTTGGGCCAACAGCAAACGCAATCTTCGCTGTTGCAACAATGGCAATTGCGGTTCCAACAGGTATGAAAGTATTCAACTGGATCCTAACTATTTGGGGTGGATCTATTAAAGTTACAACACCAATGCTTTATGCACTTGGATTTATCCCGTCATTCGTTGCGGGTGGTGTTACAGGGGTCATGCAAGCATCTGCACCTCTTGACTATCAATTACATGATTCTTACTTTATCGTTGCTCACTTCCACTACGTAATCGTTGGTGGTATCGTTACAGCATTATTCGGTTCAGCCCACTTCTACTGGCCAATTTTCTTCAACCGTATGTTAAACGAAACGCTTGGTAAAATTACTTTCTGGGTATTCTTTATCGGATTCCATTTAACATTCTTCCTTCAACATTTCTTAGGTTTGATGGGTATGCCACGTCGTGTATTCACTTACATGGAAGGTCAAGGTTGGGATCAATTCAACTATATCTCTACAATCGGTGCATTAATGATGGGTGTAGGGGTTATCTTAATGGTAATCAACTGCTTAATGTCTATTAAGGGCAAACCAGCAGGACGCGACCCTTGGGGCGATGGACGTACTTTAGAATGGTCAATTCCACAACCAATTCCATTCTATAATTTCCGTCAAACTCCACTTGTTCGTGGTTTAGATCCATGGTGGATTGAAAAACAAGAAGGTAATAAAGAAGTAACATTTGCTGAGCCACTAGGTGATATCCATATGCCAAATAACTCAGCGATTCCATTCGTTATTTCATTAGGTATGTTTATTGCAGCATTTGGTGCACTTTACAATCCAGACGCAGATAAGCCATGGTCTATTTATGTATTAATCATTGGTTTAGCAATTACATTTGGTGCGATGATTGCTCGTTCTGTTAAAGACGATCATGGTTTCCATTTACACAAAGAAGAAATTCTTGAAATTGAAGAACATCTTTACGGCAAAGGAGGAAATAAATAATGGATTTCAATACTAAATTTACTCCTCATACTTGGCCAGATCATCCTGAACAAGCTACGATGGAAGGTAAAAATAAAGTCGTTGGTTTCTGGATTTTCCTTGCCTGTGAAGTTGTACTTTTCGCAAGTTTATTCGCTACTTATTTAGCGCTTAAGAACAAAGGGCCAGCTGGCATGGAGTTCACAACTCAAGGTTTATTTGAATTACCATTAGCATTTGCTATGACGATGTTATTATTAACATCATCACTAACATCTGTTTATGCAATTTACCATATGCGTAACTTTAACTTTAAAGGTATGCAAACTTGGTTAGCGATTACATTAGCTTTAGGTCTTGGATTCTTAGCACTTGAAATCTATGAGTTCAACCACTATGTGCACCTTGGTTTTACATTTAATCAATCTGCATTCGCAACAGCGTTTTATTCGTTAGTTGGTACACACGGTTTCCACGTAACTTTAGGTCTTGTATGGATTGGTACTTTAATGATCCGTAATGCTAAACGTGGATTAAACCTGTACAATGCACCTAAATTCTTCGTTGCTGCTTTATATTGGCACTTTATCGACGTAGTTTGGGTATTTATCTTTACAGTAGTATACTTGATGGGAGTGATCGGATAATGTCTTCACACGATACACCTATAGTTGCTAAGTCACAGGCACAGTATGAGTATGATCGTCATCATAATGCCGTTCATATGCGTAAACAAGTAATCAACTTTGCGATTATGATTTTCTTCACTTTTATCGCATTCGCAGTAGTTGCAGCTGATTTTTCTAAATACTTAATTATGCCATTCGTATTATTATTGGCTGGCGTTCAAGTTGTACTTCAACTTTATTCTTTCATGCACTTAGAAGATAAAAAAACTCACTTTGGTGGTGTTATTGGTTTCTTCATGTGGATGGGAATTTTAATCGCATTTACATTCTTCTTAGCATTTTTAACAATCATTTGGTGGTAATCACCAAAAAAGCACGTTCGTTATTTTGTACGAACGTGCTTTTCTTATGTTTTGAGGTTATTTAGGTATCCAAAGAGGCAACACTGTTGAAACTTAACATTTGTTCACCTTTCGTTCATTGCAGTATAGCTGTAAGCGTTTTATAATAGGAGTACTGAAGTTTAAAGGAGTGCGTTCCATATGCCACTTAGTATATTTGGTTTCCAAGCATTGTGGAGCCCGTATTTAATAGGGGTTCTTGTTTTTATAACAATCATCTATTTTTTAGTCACAACAAAGTGGCGTAAAGATTTTAAAGTAAGTGAACCTTTGAAAAAAAGTGAAGCTATTTACTTTGTTTTAGCTATGATTACCATCTATATTATCAAAGGATCTCCGATTGATTTAATGGCTCATATTATGTTTACCATGCACATGGTGCAAATGGCTATTCTGTTATTGCTGGTCCCTATTTTCTTAATTAAAGGGATTCCCTGGTGGGTTTGGAAGGTGGCTATTGAGGCACCTGTAGTTAGAACTTTGTTTAAAGTGCTAACATTACCAGTTGTTGCTGTCTTTGTATTTATCGGTCTATTTTCTTTCTATCATTTACCGTCCATATTGGATTACATTAAATTAAATGAAACATTACATGGTACCTATACATTTGTATTATTTCTATCTGCAGTGTTTATGTACTGGCCTTTAATTCAAAATATGCCAAATAGTAATCAAATGAAGCCTTTGCATAAATTGGCGTATATTATTGCTAATGCTGTTTTAATTACACCTGCTTGTGGATTAATCATCTTTGCGCCAAATGCAATGTATGAGACATATACAAACGGTGATGCATGGTTAAAGGCAATGGAGCTTTGTGTACCAGCCTCTACATTGTCAGGATTATCTTTATCTGGACCAGAGCTATTTACAGACATGAAACCAGTTGCAGATCAGCAATTAGGTGGCGTGTTAATGAAAATCCTACAAGAGCTTATTTTTGGTGTACTAATTGGTACGATCTTCACAAGATGGTATCGATCTGAGCAAAAAGATCCAGATAAAATCACTGCTGACGCTTTAGCTGCCCACCAAAAGAAGTGGGAAAGTCAACAGCAACATTAATTGAAGAATAGAAATTTACTTTGTGTAAGGGGTTTTGACAATGGAATTGCAAATTTTGCCTACTATTAGTACATCGTTTATCGTTATTAGTGCTGTACTAGTAGCGATAGGGTGGGGCTTAATTATAAAAAGAAATGTAGAGGGACATAAGAAAGTGATGCTTGCTGCAGGTGTTGCAGCACTTATTTTCTTTATCATCTATGCGTCCCGTACAATCTTTATTGGAAATACAGCTTTTGGCGGTGGAGAAGATTTAAAACCATACTATACGTTCTTCTTGATTTTCCATATTATTTTAGCGACATCTGGAGCTGTGTTTGGTATCGTTAGTATTATTTCAGGTCTGAAAATGAACATTAAATTACACAGACGAATTGGGCCAATTACAAGTATTATTTGGTTCTTTGTTGCCATAACTGGTGTATTAGTTTATTTATTATTGTATATTTTATTTGAGCCTGGTGAAACAACATCAGTAATTAAAGCCATTTTAGGATTTTAAAAAAATCTCCCTCCTTATTTCTGTGCAGGAGGGAGATTTTTTATAGTTGGTTGGAATAGTGAAAGCACTACGACAACCAGTAATGGACCAATTAATATTCCAATAAATCCAAAGATTTTAAAACCAATAAACATGGCAATAAAGGTATTTAAGGAAGAAAGTCCAATTTTATCGCCAATAATTTTTGGCTCAATCATTCGTCGGACTAGAAATTGTCCAATGGTTAGTAAAATTAAGACAGCTGCATATAAATAATCGCCAGCAAAGACCTGATAGATTGCCCATGGGACTAATAAAATAAATGAATCAAGAAAAGGGATAAAGTCTAAAACAACAAGTAAAATTGCTAACAATATAGGGAATGGTGTTTTTAAAAAATAAAATGCAGCGAATGATATAGCAAAGATCCCTATCCCTACAAGTAATTGAGCTTTCAGAAATCCAAATAAGGCTAGCTTAACACGTTGGCCAATAAAGATAATTTTTTGATGGTAATGAAAAGGAACGGGCGATAATAATTTACGATTAATTGTTGGTAATTCTAAAAGCAACATATACAACACAATCCAATAAACAAATATATCAAAAAGACGTGTGGGAATATATGTTAGTAACGTTGACCAAACATTGACGTTCGTTAAGGATAAAGAAAATTTTTCGATGGATGCTAAAGCTTTTGCAATCATAAATTGAATTTGTGAAACTAGCTCTACCGGTAAATGATAGGTGTAATTGCTGAGCTTAGATTGCATTTGAATCCATAGGGCAGACAATTGATTAAGATAATCAGGTATATCAATAATAAAGGAAGAAAATTGTTTCCAGCTTATATAAAGGATAAGTGTACATAATAATAAAGATATACTTAGAAAAAACAAAAAAAAGAAGAAGACAACGATTTTCCGTTTTTTTCTAAACCGTTTGCTCATTCGAACGATGATTGGTTCTAACAATAACGCGGTTAAGTAGGCAAGTAAAATTGGTAATGATATGGAGATGGACCAAAGGATCAGTATACCCATTGCAATAACAATAATGGGATGACGAAAAAAAGGACGATTAAAAAATGATAACATTTTTCTCACCTACATCTTGTAATAGATATAGGTAGTATGAGAAAAAAATTTTTTTTTACTCAAAATAAAAAAGACTGGACCACCAGTCTTTTTACAACCATGAAGCTATTTACGCTTACTTGCCGTCACTTCAATGTACGAAAGATTAGCGTGCGTTAACAGGTTCAAAGTTATTTTTATTTGTAGGCTCGATTGAGAATTGATCTAACTCTAATTTAACCTTTTTTAAGATTTCTTCACATTTTTTTACAAGGTGTGCTGGATAAACCTCGTCATCGCCATATTCAACACCATGCGGATAATAGTATTTACCAAGGACTGGTTTCATTAATGTAAGGATAGCATCGTGTGCACCTACGTCACCAGAAATAGCATATGCGAATACGCGTAGGTAATAACGACCTTCACGAGTATCGAATCGTTTATCGAATGTCATACGCTCGTAATCCCAGCCGCCATCACATTCTAAACCATGTTTTTTCATAATGCTGACAAGTAGCTCTTGATCAGCTGTTAAATTTTCAAGGTTAGTATTTTCAAAATACATGTATAGTCCTCCTTTAGGTTCTCGTACAAAGTATACGCTCATTTTTATAATAGAGCATATTCGACATTGTTGCAATGACAACATTGTGTCAACCCAATTACAATTGATATAATAACTTACAATAATGGTGATGAAAAGGAGTCCTGTATGAAAGCTTTATTCCGCATTTTAATGGTTTGTGGTGCAGTTGCATTAATTGGTTTTATGTTTTTTAATACCCCTAAGGAAAATGAGCCACTAGAAGGCCCAAATACCAATTCGAATATCATACCTAAAACACAGCTAAAGCAGGAACCTGCAATAGGAGCAATGACACGTCCACAAACGGGTATATCCACATTGATAGGAAAAGGCACACAAACTGTTTTAGAACAATATGGGGAGCCTGCAAGAAAAGAGCCGTCTTCATTCGGTTATCAATGGTGGGTCTACAATGAAGACGTTTCAACTTTTTTTATGATTGGTATTGATAATAATATTGTGACACAAATTTACATAGCAGGACAAGAAATTGATGCATTTCCTTTTAAAGTAGGCCAAAAACGTGATGAAATATACAGAATGACGATCATTGATTATGAGGTAGCCGCCACTGTAGGCGAAAATATTTTCATTTTCTCAATGAGTGAAGAAGATATGCAAACAAGGCTGCTTATCAAATTTGATGGTCTTTATGCACAGCTTTACATAGATAGGGAGACAAGTGAGTTGCAAGGGATACGATATACAGACAGTGAAACACTTGTCCTTCATCAGCCATATGAAATGAGCTATCAAGGGGAGCTTGTTAGACGTGCTCCACCTTCCTCTTTCTTACAGCAAGAAATTGATGTGGCTAGCGCTAAACAATTAGACGATTTGCTAAATGTAACAAGAGTCCACCATGATTTACTTCCTTTAGAAATGGATGAATCATTGGAGGAAGCAGCAAGAATGCATAGTGAGGACATGAAGGTGCAAAATTTTTTAGCGCATGAATCTCCAACCTATGGGGATCTAAAAAAACGATTACAGACGCAAAAAATCGAGTATAGTGAAGCGAACGAAAACCTGGCAACTGCTTATTTTGATGCGATTGAAGCCATGCATGGCTGGACAAATTCTCCTGAACATAGAAAAGTTCTTTTGAATGATCGATATACCCGCGTTGGTTCTGGCGCCTTTGTAGATTATTATACGCAAATATATCTTGAACCTACTACACAAGAAGTGGGTAGAGAAGAGCAAGATAATGAAGAGACGAAAAATGAAAAACAAGATAGCGAAGAATCTACAGATAAATCAAATCAAACCTTACCATAACAGAAGAATATTCAGATGAAGACAAGCTTTCAACAAACGGGCTTGTCTTCATTTTTTATGTGGAGTTTCTCCTTCTTTTAGGCTTCTACATTTTTCGTCACACCGTTACAAACGCCGTCATATGATAGAGAACTGAAAGGGGGAATGAGGTTTGCAATTAGCAGAGTTATTAAAAGACTGGCCATGTAGCGTGACGGGAGGATCTATACGGACAGAAATTACTGGTGTAGAGGACTATGCACAGGCGGTACAACCTGGTGATATATTTATTGTGCGAAAAGGTAAAAAAACATCGGGAAGTCGGTTTGTCAAAGAGGCATTGGCACGTGGAGCTGCTGCCATCGTTTCAGAAGAAAGTATCTCTTTGCCAATTATAGATAAAGAAATTCCTTTTGTATGGGTTCCAAATACAGCATTATTTTTATCGTATGCAAGTGCAAAGCTTGCTGCTTTTCCAGCAGAAGCTTTAACTGTTATCGCCATTACAGGTACAAATGGAAAGACGACAGTGAGCCATTTTGTTAGTCAGCTTCTAAATGCACTACATAAACATGCAGCAGTTATTGGAACGGTTGGCTTTTTCATCAATGGTGAGAAACAACAAACGGCTTATGAGCAATTAACAACATTGCAAGCTAAAGAATTACACCCCATTCTTAAGCAATGTGTGCGAAAAGGTGTGACCCATGTTGTATTAGAAGCTTCTTCAATGGGGTTGCAGCAGCATAGGCTCGATCATTGTGACATTGACTGTGGTGTATTTTTAAATTTATCAGAAGATCATTTAGAAGATCATGGAGGTTTAGAAGCTTATAAACGTGCCAAGAAACGTTTAGCGGATTTATCAAAAAAGCTAGTATTAAATGGAGATGATAATTTTTGCCGTTCTGTTGGTATTTATGATAAGAAAAAATCTTGCTCATTTGGTTTTGATAATCACAATGATTTACATATTCAAATCGTCAGTGAATCAGTTGGAAAAACCGTACTTTGTTTACAGACTTCCGCGAGTGAGCATATTGTAGAAATTCCTTTTGTCGGTAAATACCATGTGCAAAATGCTGTTGCATCCTTAATGGCTGTATGGCGCTTAGGTGTCCCTATGGAAGATATAGTTGGACATATGTGGTCGTTAAGGCTACCAGAGGGCAGGCTAGAGAAGATTGAAAATCCATTAGGAATTGATGTTTATGTAGATTATGCCCATACAGCAGAAGCATTGCAAGCAGTATTGCAAACCTTTGATCGCTCTAAAACAATTTACCTTGTCTTCAGTTGTGGAGGAAATCGAGACAAGGCGAAACGCTTTGCAATGGGGGCAGTAGCAAGTAAATATGCTGATGTTATTTATTTAACAACAGATAATCCTCGTGATGAAGATCCTATTGTGATTAATGAAAGTATTATTGCTGGTTTTACAGAGCAACAATATTATGAAATTTATTTAGATCGCAAACTTGCGATCCATCAAGCATTAGCAAAGGCAGAAAAGGGAGACATTGTCCTTGTTGCCGGAAAAGGGCATGAACAAACACAGCAAATTAAAAATCAAAAGTTCCCTTTTTCCGATCAACAATGTATTAAAGACTATTTTGCGAGTTTAATTACGGACGACGCTGAATAACGAAGAAAGATCCTGTAGCAATGGCAAGCCTGCGACCAGTCTCATCTTCAATATCACATTCCATGACAAGCGTTTGGCGTCCCTTATGAACAAAACGACCACGTGCAATCAATTCTTTATTTGTAGTGGTAGCAATATACGATATATTCATGTTCGTAGTAACTACATTATAGCCCTCAGGCACAGAGCGCGAAGCAAGCCCTCCCATAGCGGCATCGGCAATCGTTGCAACAATACCTCCGTGTGGCACCTTTATCGTATTATGGATGACCGGTGTAATAGGGATACGGACCTCACTGACCTCAGGCTCAAATTTACCTACCATATGTAAAGTAGCATTAATATAACGACGGTGAATGCCTTGCTGTTTCTCCCGTAGGCCATTTAAAAGATGTAATAAAACTTCTTCATCTTCCTCGGTACTGTCTTGTAAAATCTCGGCCACTAACTGTTCAACCTGCTCCTTAGATGTTGTCATCATTTGGAAAACCTCTTTCATTAAAATTATCATTAATGTAAAATTACCATAAAATCTGTTATGATGGGAAAGAGATTGGGGGAATTAAAGATGATGATGACCTCTGACTGGGTAATCATTTTGGATGAGGCGGAAGCGCTTTGTGAGATGATTCTTTCCTCAGAACCTGCGATGGCGCTACAACAAGCGTATGAAGCTGTATATAGTGATGCACAAATTGTAGAGGCTATATATGCATTTAATCGCATGAAAGAGCAGTACGAAGATGTACAACGTTTCGGAAAATATCATCCGGACTACCATACAATTATGAAGTCGATTCGCCAACAGAAAAGGGCACTTGACTTAAATGAGAAAGTTTCAGCCTTGAAAATTGCTGAAAACGATTTTCAGGATTTACTGGATGAGATTAGCCTATTAATAGGAAAAACGGTCTCTGAAGCGGTAAAAGTTCCTGTTAGTAATCCATTCTTTGCATCTGGTTCATCTTGCGGAGGTGGATGTGGCTCGGGCGGTTCATGCTCTTGCTCAGCGTAAATAGGATGTGTATATAACATATCTCTTCTAGACTGTAGACAACTCGAAGGCAACTGAGTTAGTTTACAGTCTTTTTTATAATTAAATTCAAGGAGGAAGCATTAATGAAAACTTATCGAATTGCCGTAATACCTGGGGATGGAATAGGAAAAGAGGTTGTGCCAGCTGCAATAAAAGTTCTTGATCAGGCAGCTTTGTTAGATGGACGCTTTCAATTTGAATGGACAATTTTTCCATGGGGCTGTGAATACTATTTAGAGACAGGAAAAATGATGCCTGATAATGGCATAGAGCTGTTAAAACAGTATGACCAAATATTTTTAGGTGCAGTTGGTATGCCTAACTTGGTTCCGGATCATGTATCATTATGGGGCCTTCTCATTAAAATTCGACGTGAGCTTCAGCAATCTATTAATGTACGACCTGCAAAGCTACTTCAAGGGTTACCATCACCTTTACGACAACCAAATGATTTTGATTTTATTGTTGTAAGGGAAAATTCTGAAGGGGAGTATGCTGAAAGCGGAGGAAGAATACATAGTGGTCAAGAAGAGGTGGCAATCCAAAATGCTGTTTTTACAAGAAAGGGTACAGAACGGGCGATGCGCTATGCATTTGAATTAGCCAAAACACGTAATGGACATGTGACAAGTGCTACAAAATCAAATGGGATTACATATAGCATGCCTTTTTGGGATGAAGTGTTTACTCAAGTAGGAAAAGAATATGAAGAGGTAGGTCAAGCATCTAATCATATTGATGCACTAGCGGCATTTTTAGTGATGAAGCCAGAAAATTTTGATGTTATCGTAGCATCGAATTTATTTGGGGATATTTTGACAGATCTAGGCGGTGCCATTATGGGAAGCATTGGTATTGCACCTGCAGCAAATTTAAACATTGAAGGGCTATATCCATCAATGTTTGAACCTGTCCATGGTTCTGCACCAGATATAGCTGGTCAAGGAATTGCCAATCCTATTGGACAAATTTGGACAGGTAAGATGATGCTCGATTTTCTTGGTTATCAAGATGTGGGAACAAGGATATTGAATGCTATAGAGCAAACATTAGCGCGGGGTATAAAAACGCCTGATTTGGGTGGAGCTGCCACACTACAAGAAGTAACTGATGCAATCATAGATTATTTAACTTAAGTATTACTGTAATGGGAAGTAATAATGGATCTAACATTTACATGAAAGGGAAGCACATCAGTTCAGTGTGCTTCCCTTTCATTCCTAGTCTTATTTAGACTCTTGAACTTGTAATAACTCAACTGCAATATCCGGACGATCTGTAATAATGCCCTTTGCTCCATTATTGAGTAATTTTTTCATCGTATCTAGGTCATTGATTGTCCAATAGTGGACAGGAATATTGAGGTTGTTTAAAAACTGAATAAATTTAGGAGAATCTAATGCAATAACCCCTGACTTTGGAGGGATTTGAAAAACATCCACTTTAGGGTGATATAAATGTCCAAACTGACTTGAGAAAGAAGCAAATGCTTTTCTGACATCTGATTCACCTGCACCAAGTGCTACTTGATTTTGAGCATATAAATTAAAACGATCTATTTGCTCACCATAAAAGCTTGTCACAACAACACGATGTTCAGCTTGAAGTTCTTCAATTAAGCGCCAAAGTTTAGAAGGCATCAGACTCCCTTCGTACGTATCAGGAGCATCTTTGATATCAATGTTGATTAACATATTTGGATAGGCTTCAAGCAACTCTCGTAAAGTTACGACTTTTAATTTATCCTCTCGATATGGGAAATTTCCCTCTAAATCTTCAAATTGGTAGCCGTGGTTCAAGGCATTGATTTCTGCCAACGTCATATCTGCAATGAGACCATAGCCATCCGTTGTACGTTCAACTGTCTCGTCATGGAAAACAATAATTTCCTCATCTTTTGTTAGGCGAATGTCGATTTCAAAGCCATCGACACCTAGCTGTGCAGCTTTTTCAAATGCAACCATTGTATGTTCTGGTGCTAAAAGAGCTCCGCCACGATGTGCAAGAATTATGGGGCGTTCGAATTGTAATGCTTGTTTACCTTCGCGTTGCTGTGGTTTTGAAATAGCTTTACTGCCTGCCCAAGCTGCTGCACTTGCTGCTGCAATTGCAAGCGCAATTTTTGTTTTCTTACCCATATTCGTCCTCCTTAACAATTATCCTCATATAAAAAGTAGTAGTGAATTCATTGTTTAATCAATAGTAGTAAGTACAGGGCCTACTATTAAAATTAGTTATATAAGTGAATGATGATTTTTTATGCCGATTTTTGCCATCCTATTTGAAAAACAATCATTATGGAGGTGCAAATGTCTTGTAAAGGGTTCATTTGAGGCATGATCATCTTTCAGCATTCTTCTGTTCCTGTAATGATGCTACAATTGAATTTAATTAAAACAACTGATTCATCTTCACGATGTTCAACGTCGTATGCTTTTCCATTATAACGGAAAATTGAGCGTTCTGTCAGCTAAACTCTGTTGCTATCATTTTCTGGTCTATGGTATTCTTTTATGTAAGAAATGAGGGAATCCACTATGAACGAACGACAAGGGCTAATCGTTTACGTCCATCAATTAAAACATGCGAAGTCACTTCGGAAATATGGTCATGTTCTTTATATTTCTAGAAGGCAAAAATACGTAGTGCTTTACTGCGATCGTGAGGATATTGACATGATGACAACAAAACTACAACGCCTTCCATTTGTGAAAGACGTTGTGGCGTCTTATCGTCCTTTTGTAAAAACTGAATATGAAAATGCAAAACCAGATAAAGCAAAGGAATATGACTACAAAGTAGGTCTATAAACTTATGTTAATGCAGGTATATAGTTATTTAGTCTTAATATACCTATTAAGTATTGATAAAATAGTTTTGATTCCGAAAATATAGATGAGTGCTTTATTTCTACAACTACTGCTTTTCGACCGAGTTGTTCTATTTGTGCTTCAAACATTTTTTGTCGCTGTGTTGGCTGTTCTTCATTGTATGGGATGCCTTCTCGACAAATATAAATAGGCATGAACTTACTTTCGCCGACTGGTTTAAGGGCGACAGCTAAAGAAATCACCTTCTTGTCTTCTTTTGTAGATGTTAGTAAAAAGGCTTGATGAAAACGTTCCTGGTTGGTTTTAATAATTTCGAGTAGCTCGTAAACATCACCATAGCCTTCACCTAATTCTATAAATTGTTGTGGCATAATAATTGCACATCCTTTCCAATATTCATAGTATCATGCTGCGGGAGGTCAAGCACATGAAATTTGCATTAAGCTTTTTTTCTATTTTAGCACTAATCATTACAGGAACGGTATTTTTCCAATACCATGCTTATTCATCTGATTTAGAAACAGGCATAGGGGATTTTCATTATTCTCAGGAAATAGAAATTGTCTATCGCGAAAATAGCTTAGATATTCGTCAACATTTTAAAAACCTACCAAATCAAAAGGTGAAAATTAAATGGCCTGAAAAAGCAACAAACGCTAGTTGCTTTATTGAAAATGAAAAAAGCTGTGATCGTTTATCAGATGAAGTTTCTTACTTTGCAAAAGGGGAGACAAAATCACAATCTGTGTCATACATAATTCCAATTGAGGGTGGCTTAAAAAATAAGATGCTCCTTCAAAATGTTTTTGCTACACTAATAAATGGTGAAGCATCGTATTCAATTGTTTCAATTTCTACAGACAGTAAGGTGAAAGGACAATGGGTTACGGGTTTGCCCCTAGTAGGTCAACAACAACTTGTACTTGTCAATTACACCATGTTTAGAGGAAACGGTACTGTTCAAGATTTATATTGGCAAGCCGGGGAGCTTAAAGCGCAAGAACAGACACCGGTGTTATCAATTTATGCCCAGCAAGAAGTCCCTAATGATTTTCTAAAGTCATTAAAAAATTTACAGCTTCTAAGTGATGAGCATATTGCAATTATTCAAGAAAAAAGTCCAGTAGCAGTTCATGACGAAAGATTGTTATTTTTACCAACACTTACTGCACAAGCTGTAGAGCAAGAAGTAATTTTATCACAAATCAAATCACAATATAATTTTGTAGATTCCCCAGAATGGTTGCCTGAGGTTGTGGCATCCTATTTAATAAGCGATCCAATTGGTGGAGAAAAAACAAAGAAAATCATCAAGACATTAAATGATTACATGACGGATGCTCAACAACAAGCTTGGCAGGAAACATTGAAAAAGCTTGGAGATGAATCGATTTCACCAGATACAATGGACAAGTACTTATCACAGGTATTAGATGCCAAGACATCTTATTTTACATTAAATGCAGCTCAGCAAAATGGAACCTATCCACTTTTATTTGAGGATGCACGTGATGTCTATGTGGATGATACATTGAAGGAAGATGTTCATGTTATTCTCTATGAGGGACAGGTATTGTATACGGCAGATACATTATTGCCTTACCTCGGCTACTCAGCTGCGGAAGGAAAGAATGGCTATTATGTAAATAGTGAGCATCGTACATTCCGTTTCCCTAAAGAGCCTGGATTTTATGTATTCAACCAGCGTAGGTATTCGACTATCTCTGAACCAATCATTAAGATTGCTGATCATTATTATGTAGAAGAAGCTTGGTTACAGCGATTATTCCTAGTTGAACTACAAAAAAAGGATGAGCGTATTCAAGTATTAAAACAAGAGCAACAATAACTTTTGCAGCGGAGGGCCAACCTTTCGCTGCAAAATACTTTATATAGACGAAAGTACGGTGAGATGCTGATATGAGAGTTGTAGCAGGAGAGCGCAAAGGAATGCCGCTTAAAGCAATAGCAGGAAATACGACAAGGCCTACAACTGACAAAGTAAAGGAGTCCATTTTTAATATAATTGGGCCATTTTTTGATGGAGGTTTAGCGTTAGATCTGTTTGCTGGAAGCGGTGGCTTGGGGATTGAATCATTAAGTAGAGGAGCAGAACGTGCTATTTTTATTGAGAAAGATCCTAAAGCATTCCAGGTGCTACAAGAAAATATAAAAAAATGCCGTTATGAAGAATATACAGAGCTTTTTCGTATAGATGCAAAGCGCGCTGTGAAAGCGCTATTAAAGCGTGATATTACATTTAAACTCGTTTTTTTAGATCCACCTTACCATCAGCAGGAATATTATGACCTCGTACAGATTTTGGTCGATAACCGTAAAATACAACAAGATGGTATTATTTTATGTGAACATGCAAAAGAGATAGGATTACCTCAAAATTTTGGGGAGTTTGCTTTAACAAGACAAGAAACCTATGGCGGAACAATTATTTCTGTTTATCGCTGTACAGAGGAAGAGGGAGAATAAGTTGTCTGAAAAAATTGCTGTAGTTCCTGGAAGTTTTGACCCTGTAACATTCGGCCATTTAGATATAATTAAACGTGCGGCTGATGTGTTTGATATCGTATATGTAGCAGTATTAAACAATTCAGCAAAGAATCCTTTGTTTTCTGTAGAGGAACGTATGGCTTTGATGGCTGAAGTGACAAAAACCTTACCTAATGTTCGTATAGAGAGTTCTTCAGGCTTATTGATTGATTATGCTAAGGAAAAAAAGGCGAAGGCAATTGTTCGTGGCTTACGAGCAGTTTCAGATTTTGAATATGAGATGCAAATTACATCTATGAACCGTTTCCTTGATGAAACAATCGAAACATTTTTCATCATGACGAAAAATCAATATTCATTCCTAAGTTCTAGTATAGTAAAAGAGGTTGCGAAATACGGTAGTGATGTTAACGAGCTAGTCCCTACATGTGTCGTAAAGGCTTTAAAAGAAAAATATGGTTTTACACAATAAGGATGCAGAGGATGTCAAAAGAACGATGACATCCTCTTTTTTGATATTTAGAGCGATTGTTATTTTAGAAAAAATAGAGCATAAATAGTTGGTACAATGATTATGCTAAGGAGGCGGAATTTAATATAAGGTCGTACAGAAAGTTTTGCAGATTTGGCGATAACAAAAATTTGTAAGTGAATACTTATACTTTGCATCGTTAACAAAATCACAACAAGTAAATGGATATAGGGGAGATCTGGAAATGCTGTAACTGTCATTTTAAGACCGTTCGTTACCTCCAGAACAGCTGCTATGGAAAGCTCAATCGTATAGGGGAGCTTTGGTATCAGCTGATCTAAGCCCTGTTGTACAATGGTTTGAATCGTTGTGAAAAAGATGATGGTTGTACCAACTAGTAGAATGGTTGGGGCTGTTTCTTTAATACTTTCCGAAAATGGAGCACTATAGAGTGGTGTGTTGTGTACGGAGATATTAGGTGAATCAGTTTTGCGAAAGAAAAAGTAGCCAGTTACTAGGCAACAAATATTAAACGTATGTAGTAAACATAAAAACAACCATCCAAACGTATTACTGTGTAGTAAATCAAGGCTTACAAAACCTAATACAAAAAGTGGACTAGGTGCATGACAAACAGCTAGCAAGAAATTTGCCTCTTTAGGGTGTAATTGACCACTATTTTTCAAATAAACAATAGTGGTTGCGCCAGTTGGATAGCCTCCAAGAGCACTAATAATATAGGCTTGTACGTATAAAGAAGCCCTTTTTGTTTTGGTACGCATAGGGGCTGTTAAACGCAGAAGCCATTGTGTTAACACAAGATACGGCAATAAGTACGGAAAAAGTGCTTCCATGAAAAGATTTAAGCCTAAATCAGTACCACTGTGAGCGGTTTGTGGGAATAACAAGAGTAAGAGAATTAGAATTACGCAGAGCACTATTTGAATTGTAGCAAACATGTTATCATCTCGTTTCAACTTTTTGTCATTCACATAGGCAAATGCTAAAATCAATATATGTGAGAAAGGCAAAAACATGAACGTATGGTTTTGCAAGCGTCCTAGGAGGTGTTTTCAAGTGAAGAAAAAAATTAGTATTTATGCAGTGTTGATAGTCGTGATTTGTTTTATGATGTTATACCGACTAGACGCGTATATTATGAAACCTGGAAGTGCCTATGATGTCAGTAAATTTGTTACTGTGGATAGTAAAGAGGCAGATAGTGAGGGGTCTTTAAGTTTAATGACAGTTGCTATGCAGCAAGCCACACCATTTTCGTATTTGTGGGCGAAAGTTCAAAAATATCAAAAGCTCATGGATATTGAACAAGTACGAAATCCTTTAGAGGATGATGAGGAATATAATATTCGACAGTTAAAGTTAATGTCTGATTCACAATTTAATGCCAAATATGTAGCCTTCCAAAGAGCAGGGCTAGAGACAAAGGTTCTTTTTAATGGTGTATTCATATTAAACGTTTTAGACGGAGGAGCTTCGGACGGTATTTTAAAAGCTGGTGATGAAATTGTCGAGGTTGATGGACAAAGAATAACCAGCCAGCAAATGCTTGTGGATCTATTAAAACCTAAGCAGCTTGGCGATAAGGTAACCATTCAATTTATACGTAATGAAGAACAACACCAGGAGACTATTACACTACAGGAAATTCCTAACGCCCAAGAACATAGAGCGGGTTTAGGTATTTCTTATACTGAAAGCAAATCGATTGAAACTAATCCGAAAGTGACGATGAAAACAGAGGATATAGGGGGACCTTCTGCTGGACTGATGTTTACACTTGAAATATTAGACCAATTACTTGATGAAGATTTAACAAAAGGCTATGCAATTGCTGGAACAGGTGAAATGCTAATAGATGGATCTGTTGGAAGAATTGGTGGAATAGACTATAAGGTTATTGCCGCTGATCGTGACGGCATGGAAATCTTTTTTGCACCAGATGATGAAATCTCTCAAGAAATGAAAGCGAAGTACCCAGAGCTAGAATCGAATTATGCAACGGCTGTCAAAACGGCCAAAGAGATTAAAACAAAAATGAAAATCGTTCCAGTGAAGAGCGTTGACGATGCTATCAATTATTTAAAGCAACTTCAACCTAAATAATATAAAGGGATGCTAAAAGGACTTTAGCATCCCTTTTGATGTCTTTAGCAACGAATAGGTGGTGTTTGATAATCCTTCGGCAGCGTAAAATCCTTTGTTCCTTGCTCGATACTTAAATTATAAAGCTCTGCTGCATGTATATCGATAGCTAACATCGCATCATTTGTAGCTGCAACTCGACTGATTAAGGGTAATTCTATATTCTTTTTTTGCTGACCTAAATAAGCTTGTCCTGTCGAACTCATACCCAATAGCCGAATAAAAGAGGGCGCGTTAAAACTTTGAAGCTGCTTTTTGGTAAACCCTGTATAGATATGTGTTATCATCCGTTGAAGGCGGGTCCAAGTATAACGCTTAGATTTTATTTTTTCCATAAAGCTATAAAATGTAGAGCTGCTTTTGGCTGCCTTTACAATTGCGTTTTCTATGCCCTCTGTTACTTCTGCATAACGAGTAAGTTCTGAAGGGGTATGTCTTATAATGGTGAACTGTAATAACGGCCAAAATGTTTCCCAGCTTGCAAATTGGTTATACTTTGTATGCCAGTCTGTTAAATAATCAAAAGTAGCTGTAGGAACAACATTTTGTACACTTTGTAAAGAATTTGTAGAGGCAAGGGCTTTACGTATGCCAGTGGCACTGGCGATCGATGCATCTTCCTTTAATGCATCATGATATCCTGCTGCAACGCGAGGAATTGTTAATGGTTTAATGTTGCTGTTAAGTGCCCTCGCTGCTTCAAGATAATGAAAGCCCAATATATTATTTGGTTGTGCAAGATCGATGTATGGAGCAGGGTACATCTGAGAAAGCTGTTCATAGGCGTAATGTAGGCTTTTTGGGTAGCTGGCACCTGTTTTAAGGCTGTCTTTAATGAACAGGTCATATTCTGCACGGTGGCTGTCAATCAGCTCGAAAGTGTTTAGAAAGGGCTGTATAGAGCCGTCTTCACTTCCAAAGGCAAAAGAGTTGCAACCAACAGCACTTAATAAGGAAATGGCACCTTTTGCGAAATCTGTAGCAGGTGCTGTACTATAGACATAAGGCAGTTCAATAACAATATCTACACCGCCAGAAAGCGCCATTTTAGTACGTGTCCATTTATCTACCATGGCAGGTTCTCCACGTTGTAAAAATGTGCCGCTCATAACAGCGATTACGAGATCTGCCTGTGCTGCTTTTTTAGCCTGTTCTAAATGATAAGCATGTCCGTTGTGAAAAGGATTATATTCAACAACAATTCCAACTGCTTGCATGCTTCTCCCCCTTATAATTTGTGTCTTTATTTTAAACTGTTAGGAGTAAATACACTTCTTATAGTATATAATTATAGGTGGGTTTTAAAGTGGTGACAAGAAATTATCTTGACATCTATTTTTACACATTATATAATCAACAGTGTTGTCTCGAGGTGATTAAACGAATGAAATGGTCAATTCATCAATTATCTAAATACCGCCAAAACGGGATGCCAATCGATGCCTTTGTCCAGCTGGATGAAGTGATGGAGCGAAACCAGGATATTCGAGCAATTTCGCCCGTTCATGTAAAAGGGCTATGTACTTTTGGTGCATCGCAAATGACATGTCAGTTAACTGTGACAGCAACGTTAACACTACCATGTGCTCGCACATGGGAGGATGTTGAGTTTCCAATTGAAGTTGAGACAGTTGAAATTTTTAGCTGGATTGACGAAGATAAACGAGGAGACGATGACGGAGACATTCACTATATTGACGGTGAAGTCATCGACATGAAACCGGTTCTTGAGGAATTAGTTTTGCTTGAGGTACCAATGCAAGTGTTCAAGGAAGATTCTGAAGGACAAGTGCATGGTGGTAAAAATTGGTCTTATGCAACAGATGAAGACGTAGAGCTACACAAAAAAGCTGACGAACAAAAAGTGGATCCAAGACTAGCTGCTTTAGCTAAGTATTTTGATCAAACAGACGAATAGACGATCTGTAAGGAGGTGCCATCAATGGCTGTACCATTTAGAAGAACTTCTAAAACTGCAAAAAGAAAGCGTCGTACGCATTTCAAATTATCTGTACCTGGTATGGTAACTTGCCCTAACTGTGGTGAGGCTAAATTATCACACCGTGTTTGCAAAGCTTGCGGACAATACAAAGGTAAAGAAGTAGTAAGCAAATAATACAGTGTTTGCTCACTTAAAAGGCTAGTAGAGAGACCATGGCTCTTTACTAGCCTTTTTGTTTGCTTAAAAAGACGGAATATTTCGTTGATTATGAAGTTCTTTACAATAGTGAAATAATTGTGTGATACAATTTATTCATTGTGACAAAGGGGGTAGTAATATGTCTTATACGATTGACAATCATGATGGCATTATGACGTTTACCATTAACCGTGAAGAGAAACGGAATGCTGTCAATGATGAGGTGATGAACGGTCTTCAAGAAGTCATTACATATATTCGTGTGCATGAAGATGTGCGTTTCTTAGTAGTGACTGGTGCTGGCGATAAATCGTTTTGCTCAGGAGGGGATTTATCTGAGTTTCATTCTTTGGAAACAGAGGATGAGGCATTTGGTATGTTAAGTAAGATGGGGAAAATATTATATGACCTTGCTACGCTTCCTGTACCAACTATAGCACTTATAAATGGTACCGCTGTTGGAGGGGGCTGTGAGATTGCAACAGCTTGTGATTTTCGTTTAGTAGCTAGCCATGCGAAATGTGGATTTATCCAAGGAACACTAGCCATTACAAGTGGCTGGGGTGGCGGTACATATTTATTTGAACGAGGTTTGCGTCATGATCGTGCGATGAAGATGCTTGTGGATGCGAAGCCTTACCCTGCGCAATTATTATATGAGATAGGATGGGCTATGCGTGTTTTTGAAGGCTCAAAAGAAGATGCCTTGAACGATTTTATTGAACATATGCGAAAAATTCATCCTTCTGTTCATAAAGCTTATAAGGAGATTGAGCTTAGAAAGTGGCGTGAACGAAATATGTATGAGCGTGTGATGGAAGAAGTTCGTACCTGTGCAAAGTTGTGGGAAAGTGAAGCGCACCATCAAGCGGTTAATAATTTCTTGACAAAGAAGAATAATAAGTAATGTATAAAGACAGTGTTGAGAGTAAAAACATCATCACTGTCTTTTTTCATGCAATGATTCTATTTTGCTTGCTTTTGCATATAGTAGTAAAAAATGCGAGGGTGATAGATTATGGAATTGAAAAAAAGAAAAGATCAATGGACAAAGGAAGATGATGAAAGACTAGCAGAAATCGTATTGCATAATGTGCAAAATGGCAAAACACAGCTAGAGGCCTTTGAGATGGCGGCCATAGAACTAGGTCGTACAAAACAAGCGTGTGGCTTCCGATGGAATAAAACATTGCGTGGTCAATATAGTCAGTCACTACTAGCTGTGCGAAATCAGCCCCAACAATCTATGCGAAGTCATTTGAAATTAGCGTTGACAAGTTTTGACGAATTAACGGAGGCTTATCAAACGCTTGAAATGAAGCATCGGGAATTGCAAAATGAGCATGAGAAGCTAGTGAAATGGCTTCAGCAAGGTTATTCATTAATGAAAGATTAAAATTATGATTACGTGGTTTTTGGAACATGAATTACATTGCTTTTCTTTTATGGACATAAAACCCTTTCTGTATATCGTCAATAATCAGTCTATCCTGTATAATAAAAGAACCTGCGTAGAAGGTGCCTTAGATGTATTCTAAGGCACCTTATTCTTATAGTTTTATGAAAGTATACTATTCAGAGGTGAAGCATCAGATGGGGGTTTTAAAGTCTGCTGTTATAGGAGGCACGCCAAAAAGTGCTTGATGGTGTGAATAGTATCGTGTTGCTTCAAAGTATCACAGAGTGTTTTGAGTATTTTGGAATAATATGGATGTGGTGACATCGAGGAACATTGATCAGTAAAGATGGAGAGGGTGTAGACAATGAAAGTAGCGATAATTGGAGCAGGGGCAGTTGGTCAATTAACAGCAAGTTTTTTAGCGGAGTCTGGTGTACCAGTAACGTTGGTTGCCAGAAGGCAGGAACAAGTAATTGAACTAAATGCCAAGAAGTTAACACGTATCAACGTTGATGGGACTAAAACTGTGCAAAGGATTGTTGCTACTACAGATTTGGCTAATCTACCAAAGCAAGATTTACTAGTGATTGCTGTTAAATACGGACATTTGCAAAAGCTCTACAATCAATTAGCCTTATTCTCAAGTGAAATGCCGTTGCTTTTTATGCAAAACGGCTTAGCGCATTTTGAGGAGGCACTACTCTTGCCACAAAAAAATATCGCCTTTGGTTCAGTGACCTTTGGAGCTCAATTGTTGGACCATTCAACGGTTCAGCATAGAGGAGTAGGACTATGTAAAATAGCAATAGAACGAGGAGAACACCAGGCTTTTCAACAGCTACTACAATTACAACGTTCCTTATTTCCTATTGAATTGGCTAGTAATGCAGAGCAAATGCTTTTTGCAAAAGCGGTACTTAATAGCTTAATTAATCCATTGACAGCTGTATTGCAAGTAAAGAACGGAGAGTTAGTGACTAATCAACAAGCATTTTTACTGCTAGAAAATATTTATCGAGAGCTTACGGAAGCTTTTGAAGATATTGAACACACCATATCTTTTAGTGATGTGATAGACTTATGTAGGAAAACGGCCAACAATACTTCATCTATGCTAGCGGATCGTCTGCAGGGGAGAAAAAGTGAAATCGAAACAATTGTTGGTGTCATTCTAAATAAAGCTTTAGCAAACGGTCATAATTTACCTACTTTGCGTACTTTATATCATCAAGTGCTTGCAATAGAGGAGAGCGGTGAAAGAAGTTGAAAGACCTTTTACATATAGTTATTAGTATCATTATTTTTTGTCCAATTGTTCTTTTCGTAATTGTTTATCTGGTTGGCAGGAAAGTTAAAATTCGAGGCACACATGCTTTTGGAGCAGCCTCTGATGTTACGACATTGTGCTTGTTTTTTTCTGTTCCGTTAGCTATCGGTGTGCTTTGGCGTGTGAATGTTGGGGCGCTTTTAGTGATCCTCGCGATAATGATGGCCATGATTTTTACATATATTGATTGGCGGACTAAAAAGGAAATAGAAGTAAAGCCGTTATTAAAGAAAATTTGGCGTTTTTTATTCTTAATACTTAGTACAGCTTATCTGGTGATATGTATCGTGGGTGTTATCCAATCCATTATGGAATATTTACAGGTTGTCTAAGCATTTTCTTTTCATGTTGAAGCTTTAAGCGTTAAAATAATAGCATTAAAATAGTTATAAAAATCATTCTATGGGGATGAGAATATGGATTGCATTCATAAACCTTCGTAACTAGAAGCGTAGTTCAGTGATATGAGGAAGTGAACCAGCGCATGTTTTTTTGTACCGAAAGCAAAGTTAGGTATAGAAAATCCTTCTCGAGGAAGAACGATGGCTTTAAATCGAAATGACTGCTGCAACATTGTTGCCTAAAAGCCGCTAATAGATGCCGCGGATTTTTTTGAGCAATTTGAATGTCAAGGCAACATTGAAAGCCTCATGTGCATAGTATGAATGAAATTCAATTTCTTGTTATGAGTAAGGAAATGATTTAGTGAGTAGAGGAGTTTATGTTAAATGAAACTGGAGTCAATCCAAGTACCTATAAAAAATCATGTACTAGCAGATTACTGGTCGCCAAATACTGCCATTCATCAATTTTTTGAGTATGAATACAATGATCAAGCTTTTGAGAAAAGAGCGGAGCATTTAGCCCGAAATTCCCGTGATCAAAAAGAGTTAACAACAATCATCCGTCAATTTATGGAGCCGCTGGGGTTATCCAAAAAAGCGAATGAACATTTAGAACAACTAGAGCAAGGAGCTATGGTAATAGTTGGTGGACAACAAGCAGGTATCTTAACAGGCCCTCTTTACTCCGTTCATAAAGCTATTTCAGTTATTGCATTAGCGAAAGAGCAAAGTACGAAGCTTCAACAGCCTGTTATTCCTGTTTTCTGGATAGCTGGAGAAGATCATGACTTAGAAGAAATCAATCACACCTATACGGTACATGGGGAATTGCTGAAAAAAAGAGCTTATGGGGAGCGCTCTAGACGTAAAACGATGGCTTCTGCAACAGCCCTCAACAAAGAGTCGATGACGCAATTAATTAATACAATTATTCGTGATATTGGAGAAACAGAGTATACAGAAACGCTGATTAAGCAACTAGTTGACGCATTGAACAATAGTGAAACATTTACAGATTTCTTTGCCTGTCTAATGAATCAATTATTCAAAGAGGAAGGCTTATTATTAATCGATGCCGCTAACTTTGAATTCCGTCAATTTGAACATAAATATTTTGCTCAAATCATTCAATCCAATGAAGAAATTGCTAGAGTAGTAACGGAACAGGAGCAAGAGCTTGAACGTGCTGGCTATGGTAAGCCTATTTTAGCAACATATGAAGCAGCCAATTTATTTTACGTAGAAGATGGGGAGCGACATCTTTTAGAAAGAAAAAATGATCTGTTTGTTAATTTAGCGGCAAACCTTAAATTTACACAAGAAGAGCTATTAGAAGTGGCGCATAATCATCCTGAACGTTTAAGTAATAACGTAGTAACTCGCCCATTGATGCAGGAGATGACATTGCCAGTATTAGCGTTTGTTGGAGGTCCAGGAGAGCTAGCTTATTGGGCGACACTGAAAAATGCATTTTCAGTATTAGATTTACAAATGCCGATTTTTGCTCCGCGCCTACATATAACTATTGTCACTCGTCATGTAGAGCAATTATTACGCGAGCATCAACTAACTGTTACTGACGTATGGGAAGGGAAAGCATTACACCTGAAAGAACGTTTTATTGCAGATGTACAGGACAGTGAAGCCAAACGCCAAATTCAAGCTATGCAGCAGTTGTTAGTAGAAAAATATGAAGAGCTAGCCTCCTATTTAGAGAAACAGCATCTGCAATTAGATAAGATTCTTGAGAAAAATCAAGAAAATCATGCGAAGCAATTTGACTATCTACAGCAAAAAATAGAACAAACTGTATTAGGTAAGCATGAAACGACGATTCGTAAATTTATGACATTGCAAAATGAATTATATCCTAATGATGGTTTCCAAGAGAGATCCTTTAATCCGTATCAATATTTCAATGAGTTTGGACCTATGTTAATTACTGAAATGCTGAAGCAAAATTATAGCATCGGTAAACACCACTATTTACTTTATTTATAAAATTAATAAACAGATACTTTTTACCTAAGTAGTAATTTGATATCCTGTGAATTTGATGAATAATGTCGAGATAAATAGTATTTAAAGAGCTATCCTACCAGGGGTGGCTCTTTTTTTGTATCATTTAGCACATGTCAAAAAAATTTCTAAAGGTCTAATTGCATATTAAGTGATAAAATGTCAAGTTTTTTTTAAAAAAAGTGGAGGAAAGTGGGGGGATGTGGTACATTATTTAATAAAGTGGGGTGAGTAGTATGTTCATGGGAGAATATCAACACTCCGTTGATGCGAAAGGGCGATTAATCGTACCGGCAAAATTTCGTGAAGCTTTAGGCGAAACGTTTGTTGTCACAAGAGGTCTCGATAACTGTCTATTTGGCTATCCTATGAATGAATGGCGAAAACTCGAAGAGAAATTAAAAGGTTTACCAATGACCAAAAAAGATACACGAGCATTTGCGAGGTTTTTCTTTTCTGGAGCAACAGAGGTAGAGATAGACAAGCAGGGGCGTATCAACATCCCAGCTCCCCTTATGCAGCATGCGCATCTAGTAAAAGAATGTGTGGTGTTGGGTGTTTCAAATCGAATCGAGATTTGGGCTAAGGATGCTTGGGAAGCTTACTTTAGTGAGTCTGAACAATCTTTTAATGAAATTGCAGAAAATATGATTGGCTTTGATTTTTAACTTGTAATAGGCATTACAACGTGATAGTTGAATGAGGTTAAGGCCTGAGAGGAGCGAGTGGTATGTTCGATCATACAACCGTGTTATTAAAAGAAACTGTTGATGGGTTGAACATAGATCCTGATGGTGTATATGTGGACTGTACACTAGGTGGTGCGGGACACAGTGAATATCTAGTACAACAATTATCAGATAAAGGCCGCTTAATTTGTTTTGATCAAGATATGACGGCTATTGAAAATGCGAAAATTCGATTAGCACCTTTTATAGAGCGTGTTACATTTATCCATTCGAATTTCCGTTACTTAAAAGAAGAACTATTAGCTCATGGCATTAAGCAGGTTGATGGTATTTTATATGACTTAGGCGTATCTTCTCCACAATTAGATACACCTGAGAGAGGCTTTAGTTATCACCACGATGCACCACTTGATATGCGTATGGATCAAACTGCAACACTGACAGCATCAGATGTTGTTAATCAATGGGCATACGAAGATCTTGTTCGTATATTTTTCCGTTATGGAGAAGAAAAGTTTTCTAAACAAGTTGCCCGTAAAATTGAAGAGGCTCGAAAAACAGCACCGATTGAAACAACTGGTCAACTTGTAGAATTAATTAAAGAGGGTATTCCAGCAGCGGCACGCCGAAAAGGTGGACATCCGGCAAAGCGCATTTTCCAAGCAATAAGAATTGCTGTTAATGATGAGCTAGGCGCAGCAGAGGATTCATTAGTCGATGCGATTGATATGATTAACGTAGGGGGGCGCATTAGTGTCATTACGTTCCATTCATTGGAGGACCGCCTATGCAAGACAATCTTTAAGGAAGCGTCATCATTACCGGAATTACCGCCAAATTTACCTGTAATTCCTGATGACATGAAGCCAACTTTAAAGCTTATTACACGAAAGCCTATTATTCCTTCTGATGAAGAATTGGCAGTTAATAATCGTGCGCGTTCAGCGAAGCTTAGAGTGGTGGAGAAAATTAACGACAAAGGGCGTGAGTAAATGGCAGCAGTTCGTGTAAGGCAACAGCACCAACATCAACAAGTGCAACAACCGATAACACCACCTAGTCCACAACCCACTATCATACGTCGTAAAAAAACGAACCAGAAGTTTGAAAAGACAATGCTAATTGTTTTAATTGGCATTATTGCTGTACTAGGAATTCTTGTATTAAATAAACAAGCAGCGATTCAAACAACAAGTATAGACATTCAAAAAATCGAATCAGAAGCAGAAGAGATTGCGAAACAGAATGTTGACTTAACGGTTCGTGTAAGTGAACTTTCTACATACGAAAACATATGGAAAAAAGCCAAAGAACTCGGTTTAACTCAAAATGAGAAAAATGTAAAGGTAGTGCCGGGAGAATGAAAAAAAAGAGATTTCGATTCCAATGGGGAGCCTTTCTATTATTAATTTTTTATGGAGGGCTCTTTTTTCTATTATTCACAAGAATGGTGACATTACAGGCTACAGGTGAAGTGGAAGGACAAGAGCTTGCAGCGAGAGCAGCAGCTAAGTATGGTAAGGAAAGTGTAATTACAGCTAATCGTGGGAAGATTTATGATCAAAATGGACAAGTAATTGCAGAGGATACATTGAGTTATCGCATGATTGCCATTGTAAGCGAAAAGGCTACAACAGATCCAAAGAATCCTCGTCATGTAGTGGATTCGGAGAAAACGGCAAAAGTACTAGCGAAATATATTCCAGCGATGAAGGAAAAGGAAGACGAGATTGTTAAAAAATTGAACAATCGATATAGAAGTGATGGTGAACCTTTATATCAAGTTGAGTTTGGTAGCGCAGGCCGTGGCATTAGTCACGAGGTCATGAGTAAAATAAAGGAAGAAAAATTACCAGGAATTCTCTTTGTGAGTGACTTAAAACGGTATTATCCAAATGGTGTATTTGCCTCGCATTTAATTGGCTATGCTCTCAAAAAAGATAATGAAGATGGCACGGTTACAACCAAGGGAGAAATGGGTCTAGAATATACGTATGATAAAGAATTAACAGGCGTTAATGGCAAGGTGGAATATGAGACAGATGCTTTCCGCTATTTGCTTCCAAACAGTGAGAAAATGATTACACCTGCAAAAAATGGGGACGACATTTATTTAACACTTGATAAAACAATCCAAAGCTTCTTAGAGGAAGCAATGACAAAGGTTGAACAGGAATATAATCCTGAGTCCATGACCGCGGTAGTAGCAGATCCGAAGACTGGAAAGATTTTAGCAATGTCACAGCGTCCTACATTTAACCCAGAAACACGTGATAGTCAAAATATGAAGTGGCTGAATGAGGTGATTGAGGAGACAATTGAGCCTGGCTCAACGATGAAAACTTTCACGCTTGCTTCAGCTATCGATACGGGAAAATGGACACCGAATGACTCATTTAAATCAGGATCATATACAGTGTTTGACCGTACGATTCGAGATCACAATAGATATGGTTGGGGTTATATCACTTATTTACAAGGGTTCCAACGCTCTGCCAATACTGCTATGGCCCATTTATTAACAAAGATTGGCGATGATGTATTTATTGATTATCTAGACCGCTTTGGTTTTGGGCACAAAACGGGTATTGATTTACCGAATGAAGCAACAGGTACTATTTTATCGAAGTACCCTATTCAAAGAGTAACAACAACTTACGGCCAAGGTTCTACAGTAACACCTATTCAGTTAATCCAAGCGATGACTGCTATTGCGAATGATGGCAAGATGATGCAACCGTATGTTATCGACCGTATTGTTGATTCTTCTACTGGGAAAATTATTCAAAATCATGAGCCTGTTGAAAAAGGACAGCCGATTAAAGCTGATACAGCGAAACAAGTACGAGAAATCCTAGCTTCAACGTTAACATCAGAATATGGTACAGCTAAGGATTTTATATTGGAGGATTATGAGGTTGCAGGGAAAACGGGTACTGCCCAAATTCCGAAAGCTAGTGGTGGATATCTTTCAAACCAATACCTTTATTCATTTTTAGGTTTGGCTCCTGTAGATGATCCACAGCTAATTGTATATGTCTCAGTGAAAAAACCTAAGCTGAACAATGAGCTTGGATCTGTACCAGTATCAAAAGTCTTTAATCCAGTTATGTTAAATAGCTTAAAGCACCTTAATATCAACCCAGACGATGTTCAACATGTCAATAAAGTCAGTATTCAGGACTTTACAGGTCAAAGTGCTGAAGCGGTTGAAGTAGAATTAGCCAATGATGGTTTACAACCAATTGTTGTTGGTAGTGGTGGTAAAATTATTGAACAATATCCAACGAACACTCAAAAGCTGGTAAAAGGTAGTTTTGTATTTTTAAAGACAGATGGCGAGGTAACATTGCCTGACTTTACGAATTGGTCATTACGTAATTTACTAGTCTTCAAATCTATGACTGGACTAGAGATGGAAATATTCGGCGAAGGTTTTGTAGCAAGTCAAAGCGTTTCAGCTGGAACCGTCATCACTGATAGTTCCCCGATTGTTGTTAAGCTCAAAACACCTGCTGAAAGCTTTGTACAAGACGTTGAAGCTGCCTCTGAGGGTGAAGTTGAAGAAGTAGAGGATGAATAATACTGAATAGAAGTCCACTTTATTTCATACGTTGTAAAAAACAAGGTGTGATGTCGAATGAAGTGGATTTCTATCCATTCTAAAAAGCGTTTACGTATTTTATATGTGTTATTTATGTGTGTAGCAGTGGCAATTGTTGTTAGGTTGTTCTTTTTGCAAGTGTTAGATCAAAAAGAATTGACTACTAAGGCAGAGGAGAACTGGGACAGGGAAATTCCATTTGCGAATGAACGAGGGCATATAACAGATCGAGATGGAGAGAGTATTGTAACTAATAAGCTAGCGCCTACTTTATATTTCATGCCTTCACAAAGTGATGATATTGAAGGAGCTGCTGAAAAAATTGCCCAGGTTCTAGAAGTGGATAAAGCGAAGCTATTAGAGAAAATGCAAAAAAAAGCGTACTTAGTGAAACTAGCACCTGAAGGCAAAAATATACCTTATGAAAAAGCAGTAGAATTACAAGGCATGCAAATTGAAGGATTGTATAGTGGTGTTGATTATTCTAGGGATTATCCTTATGGCACGCTATTATCTCGATTTTTAGGTTTTACGGGGTATGATGCCCAAGGATTAGCTGGGATTGAATATGAATATGATAAATTTCTGCAGGCTAATTCTTCTGCTATCCGTCTCTTTACAGATGCAAAAGGTAATAATTTACCTAATGTTTCAAGTGCTTGGAAAGCAGGAGAAGATGGTGCTACGATCGAGCTAACAATTGACGTTGATGTACAGCAAGTCGTAGAGCGCGAAATATCGCAAGCAATGAAGCGCTATGAAGCTGACCAAGCACTAGCGATTGCGATGAATCCAAACACTGGCGAAATTTTGGCATTAGCCTCTTATCCTACTTTCCACCCAGCGGAATATCAATTAGTAGAGCCAGCCATCTACAATCGAAATTTACCTGTATGGATGACGTATGAGCCCGGTTCTACTTTTAAAATTATTACCCTTAGTGCTGCGTTGGAAGAAAACTTAGTGGATTTGGAGCATGAAACCTTTTATGATCCAGGTTATACGATGGTGGCGGGAGCAAAGCTTCGCTGTTGGAAACGTGAAGGACATGGGCATGAAACCTTTTTAGAGGTGGTTGAGAACTCCTGTAACCCAGGCTTTATAGAATTAGGTCAGCGTCTAGGCAATGAGCGATTACTACAATATATTAAAGACTTTGGTTTTGGAAAAAAGACAGGGTCTAATATAGCTGGTGAAGCATCGGGTATTTTATTTTCTAAGGATGCCTTTGGCCCTGTTGAGCAGGCCACCACTTCATTTGGGCAAGGGGTAGCCGTGACACCTATTCAACAAGTTCAAGCTGTAGCTGCTGCCATAAATGGAGGCAAGCTTTATACGCCATATGTTGTGAAAAAGGTATTTAATCCAAATACAGGTGAAGTCATACAAGAAACGCAACCAGTTGTTAAAAATCAGGTAATTCGTGAAGAAACCTCTGCTAAGGTTCGAGGTGCTTTGGAATCAGTAGTAGCGAATGGTTCAGGTCGACAAGCCTTTCGTGATGGACTGCGAATTGGTGGTAAAACTGGAACAGCGCAAAAAGTTGAAAATGGCCGTTATAAAAGTGGAGAATACATCGTATCCTTTATTGGCTTTGCACCAGCAGACAATCCGCAAATTGTTGTCTATGTAGCTGTTGACAATCCGAAAAAGACAACCCAGTTTGGTGGTGTTGTAGCAGCACCTATAGTGGGGCAAATTATTGAGGATGTTGCGCCTTTTGTAGGTATTGAAAAATCGAAGGAACAACTGGAAAAGGATTATCGTTATGGTGACCCAATTACTGTGAAGGTACCGAATTTTATTGGTCAAACAAAGGATGATATTGCCAAGCAGTTTTATCCATTCCGTATTGAATGGCATGGAGAAGGGACTAAAATTGGTAATCAATTACCTGAAGTGGATAGTGTTATCAAACAAGATGGTACCATTCATTTATATTTGGAGAACTAAAATAACTTTACCTTTAAAAAATGGGAAAGAACCACTATTATTATGAAGGGTAGTAATAATAAAATGAAAGTTAATGCTTTTTTCTTAAAGAAGAAAGTGAAACAAGATTTAAAGGAGATTTTTCAATGAAACTCGCAACAACACTTACCATTTTAGCTCTTGCTTTTATAGTAACAGTTATCCTGGCACCAATTAGTATTCCACTTCTTCGTCGTCTAAAGTTTGGGCAAAGTATTCGAGAAGAGGGACCAAAATCACATATGAAAAAAGCTGGTACACCAACAATGGGGGGAATCATTTTCTTAATATCCATCCTCGTAACAACTGTTGGTGTAGGTAGCTTTTTAGATTTATTAACGACACAGACCGTAGTACTTTTGTTAGTATTAGCAGGATTCGGCTTAATAGGTTTATTAGATGATGGTTTAAAGGTTGTATTTAAAAGAAATTTAGGTTTAACCTCTCTTCAAAAATTGATTGGTCAAATTGTTATTGCTATTCTTGCGTATTTCCTTCTACATGTAGGATCGTTTGATACAACGTTAGCTATTCCATTTACGGAGTGGACCATTGATCTAGATGTATTCTATGTAGCCTTTTTAATTTTTTGGTTAGTAGGCTTCTCCAATGCAGTGAATTTGACAGATGGACTAGACGGGCTAGTGGCGGGTACTGCCTCCATTGCCTTTGCAGCATTTGGTGTTATTGCGCTATTCCAAAGTCAGGCAGATATTGCACTATTTTCGTTTGCTGTAACAGGTGCTTTATTAGGCTTTTTATTATTTAATGCAAATCCTGCAAAGGTATTTATGGGGGATACGGGGTCATTAGCATTAGGTGGAGCATTAGCTATGGTATCTGTCTTAGTAAAAGAAGAATTCTTGCTTTTACTAGTTGGCTTAGTGTTTGTGATCGAAACACTTTCCGTTATTTTGCAGGTAGGTAGCTTTAAGCTTCGAAAAAAGCGTATTTTTAAAATGAGCCCTATTCATCATCATTTTGAATTATCGGGTTGGTCAGAATGGAAAGTAGTGCTTGTCTTCTGGTCAACTGCCTTAGCAGTAGCATTAATTGCAGTCTTATCGGAGGCGTTCTAATGAAAAACTATACAGATTTACAACATAAAAAAGTACTTGTGTTAGGTCTAGCAAAAAGTGGTGTGGCCGCTGCTGAAATTTTACATGAGCTTGGTGCATTTGTAACAGTAAATGATTCAAAACCATTTGATGAAAGTCCAGATGCACAAGGGCTCTTACAGAAGGGGATTACAGTTATCTGTGGTCGCCATCCTGAAGATTTACTTGATGAAGGCTTTGAGTTAGTGGTAAAAAATCCAGGTATACCTTATAGCAATCGAATTGTGGCTGATGCCCTTAGTCGAGAGATTCCAGTCTGGACAGAGATTGAGCTAGCTTTTTTAATTAGTGATGCACCATTTATTGGTATAACAGGCTCAAATGGCAAAACAACGACGACAACTTTAATATTCGACATGTTAAGTAACGGAAGTAAAAATCCTTTAATTGCTGGAAATATTGGGACAGTTGCTTGTGGCGTCGCAAAAGAAGCTAATCAAGATGACATCATTGTAACAGAATTGTCTTCTTTCCAATTGATGGGGATTAAAACGTTTAAGCCTAAAATTGCTATTTTGACGAATCTTTATGATGCGCATCTAGACTATCATGGAACATTTAATAACTATGCTGAAGCGAAGTTTGGCGTAACTCGTAATCAAGATGACAGTGATTATTTTATTTATAATGCCGACCAACCGATAGTGGTTGGATATGCAGCACAATCTCATGCACAGAAGATTCCATTCAGTTCGAAGGGGCGTACTGCAAATGGAATTAGTGCAGATGATACAACAATTTATTGGCAAGGTGAACCATACATGGATCGCGCGAACATTGCCTTGCCTGGTAAGCATAATTTAGAAAATATCCTAGCAGCCGTGGCAGCCTGTATTTTAGTTGGCTGTGACAAAGAGAAGATGGAAGAGGTTTTAGCGACATTTGGTGGAGTTAGACACCGTACACAATTCGTACGTGAATGGAACGGTCGTAAGATTTACAACGACTCTAAGGCAACCAATTGCTTAGCGACAAAGAGTGCTTTAGATGCTTTCCAAGCTCCTGTCATTTTACTCGCAGGTGGCTTAGATCGTGGACATTCTTTCGAAGAGCTTCGCCCTTGTATGAGTCATGTAAAGGGTGTTGTTGCGTTTGGAGAAACTGGCTTACGATTTGTAGAATTTGCAAAATCGTGTGGTGTCCAACATACCGTCATTGCTCAAAATGTAGAAGACGCTGTTCAATATGCAGCACCGATGTCTGCAGAAGGAGATGTTATTTTACTATCTCCAGCATGTGCAAGTTGGGATCAATATGACAGCTTTGAAATACGTGGAGATGTTTTTATTGATGCTGTAATGAAGCTGTAATGAGCCTGTAACTATTTTAGAATATACTTGACTTGGAAGGATGGCATTACTGAGAGGTAAAGAAAGCTACTTATTGCTCGTCACAACTTTGATGCTATCAATAATCGGCATTATTTTCGTCTATTCTGCAGGTACCTATTGGAGTGCCGTTCATTATAGTGGAAAAATGCCGTTTTATATGAAGCAAAGCGTATACTTTGTGGTAGCCATTGTCGTATTTTTAATCACGATTCGATTAAATATTTTGAGAGAGCAGTCCTTTTGGAAAATGGCCTATATATTTTCGTTAATTTTACTCGTTCTCGTCCTGATTCCTGGTATAGGATTGGTGCGAAATGGTTCGCAAAGCTGGATTGGTGTGGGTCCATTAACAATACAGCCGGCAGAGCTAACGAAAATTACCGTCATTGTGTACTTGAGCCATATATTAGCCCAACATAAAACGGGCACTCCTGTTGTTAACTGGCGACATGGTTTTATCCTGTTACTTCCTGTTGTTCTTATCATGTTGCAGCCGGATTTTGGCTCAGTATTTATTCTCGTTGTATCTGTGTTTTTATTGTTTTTTGTCGCTGGCTATCCTCTAAAATTATACGCCATGATTATGCTAGCTGGTGTCGCTGGATTAGTAGGTCTCATAGCGACAGCGCCATATCGTCTAAAGCGTATAGAAGCATTTCTTGATCCATGGGCTGATCCCTTGGTTAGTGGGTTCCAAGCGGTGCAATCTTTAATGGCTATCGGTCCAGCAGGGATTTTTGGGCATGGCTTTGGACAAAGCCGACAAAAGTTTCTGTATTTACCAGAGCCTCAAAATGATTTTATTTACGCCATTATTTTAGAAGAAGTCGGATTGATTGGTGGCCTCGTTATTTTACTGCTTTTTGTACTAACGATCTATGCAGGCTATAGATTTGCTGTACAGGCTAAAAACCGAACGTCCTATTATGCGATTATCGGGCTAGTCACAATGCTTATGGTGCAGGCTTTTCTAAATATAGCCGTAGTAATAGGTTTAGTGCCAGTAACGGGTGTCACATTACCTTTTATTAGCTATGGTGGAACATCTTTAGTAACAATGTGGTTAATAATAGGTATTATTTATCAATTAGCGAAATAAATATAAAGGAGGAGTACTTTTATGGAGAAAGTAATTGATATAGAAGAACGCATACCTACGCTAAAAAAGCGACGAAAAAAGCGTACAAACCGGAAATTTATAGTGCTAATATTACTTTTCTTTATTGTGTTAGCAGTACTCCTTTATTTTCAATCTCCATACAGTAACATCAATAAAATCACTGTCAATGGTGCGAAGCTAGCGAATGACCAATATTATTTGGAGGCAAGTACTCTTGCGCCAGGAAAATCAATGTGGAGTTTCAAAGTGGAAGATATTGAACAGATTTTATTAAAGGATAAATGGGTAAAAGAAGTACAGGTTAACCGTAACTGGTTACAGGGCGTAACAATTGATATTAAAGAATGGAAAAAAGTTGCGTACTTAGCTGGGGATGGGACTTATTATCCTTTGCTAGAAAACGGCAAGCGCTTTGAACAAACGGGAAATGATACACCCATTGATGCACCTGTTTTTATCGGGATAACTGGTGAAAAGACAATTAATAAGCTTGTTGAACAGCTAGCACAATTAAAGCCCGAAGTATTAGCTTTAATTTCACAGGTTAACACGAATAGTAATGAAGCTAATCCAAATGCAGTCAAGCTTTATATGAATGATGGCTACGAAGTACGTGCTGTTATTCAGACACTAGCGGAAAAGTTAAATTACTACCCCTCTATCGTCGCACAAATTGCTAACTTAGAAAAAGGTGTGATTGATTTAGAGGTCGGTTCATACTATCGTCCTTTTAACGAGGAATACAACAAGATTAGTATTGACATGGAAGTAAATGCAGATGGTGAAATGGTTAACCAGGAAGTGACAGAAGATGAACAACAAGAAGACGAATAGCAAAGGTAGTTTTTTTACTAGAAAACAATTCGAATTACTAATTGTTTGTGTAACAACAGGATTTATCATCGGCTATTCATACAACCAGGCGAAAGATAATCGAGAAGCAGGCACTATTAATTCTGAGCTTTTTGAGCAAGAAGATTCTTATCGTGAGGAGCTAATCACTCAACAAGAGCGCAATAAAGAACTTACGGAAGAACTAAATCATTTACAAGAACAAATTCGGAAGTATGAAAAATCCTTTGCTTCAAACGAAAAGGACTACAAGAAGCTTGTTGAGCAAGCAGAAGATTTACGGCTTTTACTCGGTGAACTAAAGAGTGAGGGGAAGGGCATACGCATAACCCTTCAAGATGGAGACTATGATCCAAAATCCTTAAATCCAAATGACTATATTGTCCATGAAAGTCATGTATTTAAATTGTTAAATGAACTAAAAATTTCAGGCGCGCAAGCTATTGCTATTAATGGACAACGTGTATTAGCGAGTTCTTATATTCGCTGTAATGGCCCAGTAATAACAATTGATGGTACACAACATCCAGCTCCGTTTGTAATCGAAGCGGTTGGTGATTCAGATACATTAATAGCTTCTTTAAACTTAAACGGGGGCGTGGTGGATCAATTACTAAATGACAATATTGTTGTGTCACTTGAAGAAAATCAGAAGCTTACCATGCCAAAAGTAAAAATAGAAAGTTAGGACAAGTTCTATACTTTAAACTTCATGTTTAATTTAGCCTTCAGTTATATAGTCGATTGTAGAAAATTATACAATTCAAAGTCGTATTCTGAGGGGCATACGATACGTCTAGGAGGGGCTATTTTGAAAAGAAATATGTACACCCGAATAACGATCGTGCTATTTATTATCGGTTTGATGATAGCGGTACAATACAATACCATACAAAAACCAGCTGAGCGAGATACACGAGATATTTGGGCAATAAGAGAGGAATTAGCACAAGAAAAACAAAGACATTCCGCACTACTGGCAGAAATTCGCTCACTTCATGAAGTAGTGGATCGCTATGAGCAATCTGAAAAAGTAAATCAGCAAGCAGCTTTAAATGAAACATTAAATCGTTTAAAGCTACAAGCAGGATTAACAGAAGTTATAGGGCCAGGTGTTGTACTTCGAGTTGAACCTGCACCTGAACTGATAGAAATGGGCTATGAAATTAAAGAGATTTCACCCGATTTGTTAACTCAATTATTGAATACCCTTTTTAAGAACAATGCTACTAATGTCTCAATTGATGGTAATCGGGTAGTACAAACAACAGCCATACGGGATATTAATGGTAAGACAACAGTAAACAGTATACCACTGTCTTCGCCTTCATTTGAGATATTTGTTGGGACAAGCGATTATAAAGCAGCACAAAAAATGTATAATTCCTTGCAGGCCTCAACATTTATAGACTCATTTTATTTAGACAATTTTAATTTAGTAATTGAAGAACCAATTGAACAGTTACAAATTCCAGCATTTGATCAGCCGTTGACAAATGATTATTTAGCAGAGGTAAAAAAAGGAGATTAATATATGTGGCTACCATTTTTAGGTTTGGTATTTGGACTTGCCCTTGGCTTGTTAACAAATATACAAATCCCCTCTATGTATGAAAATTATCTGTCAATAGCTGTTTTAGCAGCTTTAGATACATTATTTGGAGGTATTCGTGCTCAATTACAGCAAGTTTACGATGATAAAGTTTTTGTATCAGGATTCTTTTTTAATATAGTTCTAGCAGCAGGATTAGCTTTTATAGGAGTGAATTTGGGGATAGATTTGTATTTAGCAGCGATTTTCGCTTTTGGAGTACGTTTATTCCAAAATATAGCAATTATTAGGCGTATATTACTAACTCGGTTAGATGAGAAACGTCACAAGCGGACAAAAACTTCCATAGAATGAGAGAAAAATTGACCAAAATACTCGATTTGCTTAGACATTATGCCAAATTTACAATAGAATGAAAACAAGAGCATTTTTCAAGGAGGTGCAGCGAATTGAATCAGCAAGATTTATACATTTCCCTTGATATTGGGTCCTCCTCTGTCAAGGTATTAATAGGTGAAATGAGTGACGGGCAATTACATGTAATTGGCGTCGGAAATGTAAAGTCGAATGGAGTTCGAAAAGGTGCAATTGTTGATATTGATGCAACAGTACAATCTATTCGAAAAGCAATAGAACAGGCCGAACGAATGACTGGTTATCAAATCCATGAAGTCGTTTTAGGCGTTCCAGCTAACCAGACGATGTTACAGCTAGTTAAAGGTGTTGTCGCTGTAAATAGTGAAAATAGAGAAATTACAGATGATGATTTAGACAGAGTGGTAGAATCTGCACAAGTCATGTCAATACCTCCTGAACGTGAATTAGTTAACATCATTCCAAGACAGTTTATTGTGGACAACCTTGATGAAATTAAAGATCCTCGTGGTATGATTGGCATCCGTCTTGAAATGGATGCAACAATGATAACGACATCCAAAACGCTTTTACACAATGTTCTTCGCTGTGTTGAGCGAGCGGGTTTAAGTATACGAGAAATATATTTGCAGCCATTAGCATCAGGCTACTTTGCATTAACAGAAGATGAAAAAAACCAAGGAACTGCCTTTATTGACTTAGGTGGCGGATCTACAACAATTGCAGTTTTTGAAGAGGGATTATTAACGCATACGGGTGTCATACCAGTTGGTGGTGATCATATAACGAAAGATATTTCAATCGTTTTAAAAACACCAACAGAACAAGCAGAACAAATTAAACACCAGTTTGGACATGCCTTTTATGATGACGCATCAGATGACGAACTCTTTGAAGTGCCTGTCGTGGGTACAGATTCTACTGATCAGTACAGCCAACGTTATATATCGGAGATTATTGGTGCTAGATTAGAAGAATTACTAGAGTTAGTTATAGATGAATTAGCACGTTTAGGTGTTAGAGATTTACCAGGCGGTGTAGTTTTAACTGGTGGTGTTGCAAAGCTTGAGGGGATTGCCCAATTAGCACGTCAAATTCTACAAACGCGTGTTAGAATCTATACACCCGATTATATCGGTGTTAGAGAGCCTTCATTTGCGACGGCAGTTGGACTTATTCGTTACGCCTATTTAGAAGATGATTTTTACGGTAAAAGTACGAATACGCAGCCTGTTGAATATGCAGTTGTAGGGGCTCAACCAGCTATAAGCAAAAAGCAAGAGTATTCTGCACCTTCAGAACCAAAAGAAAGCGTAATTGGGAGAGCAAAAAAATTATTTGATAAGTTTTTTGATTAACTAGAATGCGTAATGAATGATACAGAGTCGAGTTACCGTGGGAGGAAAAAGAGATGTTAGAATTTGATACAAGTGTTGATGAACTTGCAGTAATAAAGGTCATAGGTGTTGGTGGCGGCGGTAACAACGCTGTCAATCGAATGATAGAACATGGTGTACAAGGTGTTGACTTTATCGCAGTTAACACGGATGCTCAGGCATTAAATTTATCCAAAGCGGAAGTAAGGCTACAAATTGGGGCTAAATTAACGCGTGGATTAGGTGCAGGTGCAAATCCAGAAGTAGGAAAAAAAGCTGCTGAAGAGAGCAGAGAACAGCTAGAAGAGGTTTTACGAGGCGCCGATATGGTATTCGTGACTGCTGGTATGGGCGGTGGAACGGGTACTGGGGCAGCTCCAGTGATTGCACAAATTGCACGTGAATTGGGAGCCCTAACAGTAGGTGTTGTCACACGTCCATTTACTTTTGAAGGTCGTAAACGTCAAACACAAGCAATCGGTGGAATTGGCGGTATGAAAGAAGCAGTAGATACACTGATTGTGATACCAAACGACAAGCTACTACAAATAGTTGATAAATCAACACCAATGTTAGAAGCCTTTAGAGAAGCCGATAATGTATTACGTCAAGGTGTACAAGGTATTTCAGATTTAATTGCTACACCTGGTCTTATTAACTTAGACTTTGCAGACGTGAAAACGATTATGTCCAACAAAGGTTCAGCCTTAATGGGAATTGGTATTGCAACAGGTGAAAACAGAGCTTCTGAGGCTGCAAAGAAAGCTATTTCAAGTCCATTGCTTGAATCATCCATTGATGGTGCTAAAGGTGTCCTTATGAACATTACAGGTGGTTCAAATCTTAGCTTATTTGAAGTACAAGAAGCAGCAGATATCGTAGCTTCTGCATCAGATGAAGAGGTAAATATGATTTTCGGTTCTGTAATTAATGAAAATCTTAAAGATGAAATCATTGTTACAGTTATTGCGACAGGCTTCACAGAGGAAGCTTTACAGCAACAACGACCTACAGCAAAACCGACACTTAATATGAACAGACAATCTGCTCCACAGCAACAAGCACCTATTCGTGAACAACGACAAGAAATGCATGTTCAACATGAGCAGCCACGTCAAAATCAGCAAAATTATGCACAGGATGACATGCTTGAGGTTCCGGCATTTTTACGTAACCGCAAAAATCGTGGTTAATTAACTTCTAAAAAGCTCGTATTTTACATATGTAAAATACGAGCTTTTTATATTGTCTGCCATGATGTTCAAATGTGTAAGGAAACCATGTTTTTTGTCAAAACATTTTTAGGAAATGATGCGATTGTTTGACAATATTTGTGGGAGTAACGTGCTAACTTTGTAAGTAGGAGGCGGCTGTTATGTATGGAGAATGGCTGGTGCTCATTAATACGCTTTTTAATCTAGCGATACTCACGTTTACGGCAAGAGTAACAGGAGTCCTTGTAAAAAATTCAAGATTATTAATGAGTTCTATTTGTAGTAGTTTTGTAGCTGTCATTGGCGGTCAAATGCTGTGGACGACAATTCTTAGTTTTATATTGTTAATTGGTATAGCGTTTCACTTTAAGATTCGAAGCTTTCAGAAGCAAGGACCTATTGTGTTAACAGCAACGATCGTTATTGGCGGATTGTTAACAGCACTACAACCTTTATTAAAAAATCTTTCTTCCACCCATTTCATTATGATTTGCTTTTTGCTTGCAGTTTTAAATCTTATTGCATTTTATAAGCAATGGGGTTTTGTAAAATTAGAACGCTTAAGTGGTCAATTTGTATTTGATACAACTTTAACAATCTTTGGGGCAAGGATACCACTTTCTGCCTTTGTAGATACAGGAAATCAAGCCATTGAGCCATTATCAGGAAAGCCGGTTCATTTTGTTTCCTATACTGCTTTGAGACCACATTTACCTTCAGCGTTCCGGGAATCATTAATGGAATGGCAAGAAACAGATCCGTACAATGTATCTATGTTTTCAGAAGATTATCAGCGTTATATACGATTTATTCATGTCAATACAGTACAGCAGCAAACCGTTGTCCTTGGTTTTCGCTTTGATGAGTGGCATATAAAGGGGGAGCCTTCGCAAGTGAAAATGAATGAATATATCGTATTAACCAAAAAAGCTAAAAATTTTCCACATAGCACAGCAGCAATTTTACATTTTTCAGCGCTTTCAAATAACTCATAGAGGGGGAGAACTATTGCTTCTTAGGCTACTTGCTAGCTTGAAAAAATTATGGAGTAAGTTTCGGAGTCGTGAAACGTACTATATAGGGGGAAATGATTCATTGCCAGTGCCATTAAGTCGAGAAGAAGAAGTTACAGTCATTGCATCCTTTATGAATGGTGATTTACGAGCTAGAGACACACTAATTGAACGTAATTTACGTCTTGTTGTTTATATTGCTAGACGTTTTGATAATACGGGAACGCCAATCGAAGACTTAATCAGCATTGGCTCCATTGGTTTAATAAAAGCAATTGAGACGTTCAATACGGATAAAAATATTAAGCTTGCAACATACGCATCACGCTGTATTGAAAATGAAATTTTAATGCATTTACGAAAAACAAGTCGTATGAAGGGTGAAGTATCCTTAGATGAGCCACTAAATTCTGATGCAGATGGAAATGAATTATTACTGTCAGATATTTTAGGAACAGAAGAGCATATTATTTTAGATAATGTGGAGAAAAAAATTGAACGTCAGCATATGTTCCACGCTATTAATTTACTAGGTGCGCGTGAACGTTATATTATGGAATGTCGCTTTGGTCTCAATGGAAAAGTTGAAATGACACAAAAAGAAGTTGCAGATCATTTAGGCATATCGCAATCATATATTTCCCGTTTAGAAAAGAAAATTATTCAAGATTTACGTGAAAATTTAAATCAACCAATTTCTTAGAAAGGGAAATTTATCCTACCTAAAATTGGTCGCAGCTTTTGTGCATATTCTTGTTTCTCTCGGACAAACTGATGTCACGGTTTAGTCAGAGAATAACATCCGGAGGAATCGAATATGCGAACAAAAGTAGATCTTTGCGGCTTAGATACATCGACTTTGCCAATTCTAAAGCACGAGGAAATGAAGGAACTCTTTATCCGATTACAAGCTGGAGAAACAGAGATTAGAGAAGAGCTTGTGATGTGCAATTTAAGGTTAGTGCTTAGTATTGTCGGTAGATTTGCCTATAGAGGTGAACAGGCAGATGATTTATTTCAAGTAGGCTGTATTGGCCTCATGAAAGCCATTGATCATTTTGATTTAAAGCATAATGTACGATTTTCGACATATGCTGTACCAATGATTATTGGTGAAATTCGTCGCCATCTGCGTGATCATCATGCATTACGTGTATCTCGCTCTCTAAGAGATATAGCTTATAAGGCAATGCAGGCAAAAGAGCAATGGATAACCGATAATTTGCGAGAACCAACGATTGAAGAAATTGCCGAGATGATTGACATGAAAAAGGAAGACGTTTTATTTGCTTTAGATGCCATTCAAGATCCAGTTTCATTACAGGAACCCATTTATTCAGATGGCGGAGATGCTGTTTATATGATGGACCAATTACGTGATGATGATGTATCAGAAGATCAATGGGTTGCCTATGTGTCGGTAAAGGAAAGCTTGCAAAAGCTAGATGAACGTCAGCAAATGATCGTTGCCAAACGATTTTATTATGGAGAGACCCAAACTGAGATTGCCAAAGAACTTGGGATTTCTCAAGCACAAATTTCACGTCTTGAAAAAAATGCAATTGAAACAATGCAAAAAGATTACAAATAAAAAAATGCGCATCGTATAATTCGGTGCGCATTTTATCTTCATTCAATGAACAAATGATACATAAATATAAAGTAACAGCAAAGTTTGATGGTAGTAGAAATGTTTATACGAAAGTAAACAATAGAGGAGGTATGTCATTGCGTTTTTCGATGTTACAACAAAAAGAAGTCATTGAAGCAGGAAATGGACGATTTATAGGCTTTGTCATAGATGCTGAAGTATCAAAAGAAACAGGCTATGTGACAGCATTTTTGATTGCAGAGCCTCGCAAATATCTTGGTTTTTTTAAAGGTGAAGAGTCTGTGAGAAAAGTGTATATGAAGGATGTGCTTGTTGTTGGTAAGGATGTCATTTTAGTCAAAGCCCTTTCCTAAGACATAGGCACATTAAAATTGTGAGAATTGTATGCTGACATAGGTCAGGCTATTCATTGATAAATCAAGCATTGCTTGTTACAATAAAGGAAACTATTGTTGTAAAGTTGGGAAAAACAGTGACAAAAATCTTAACAAATTTAAACAAACTAAATGATTTAATAACAGCAGCAGAAAAAAAAGGGAATCGTGAGGGCGAAAAAGTCCAAATAATTGCCGTGACGAAGGAAGTTTCTGTTGAAAGAACACAAGAAGCAATTGAAGCAGGGCTCACTCATTTAGGAGAAAACAGACCAGAGGGCTTACATCGTAAAATTACTGAGATACATGCTGATGTTCATTGGCATTACATTGGGTCGCTTCAAACACGTAAAGTAAAACAAGTGATTAACAGCATTGATTATTTACACTCCTTAGATCGTTTGAGTTTGGCAGAAGAAATTGAAAAAAGAGCCGAACAACCTGTTAAATGTTTTGTACAAGTAAATATTTCTGGTGAAGAATCAAAACATGGTTTAACTATCGAAGAAGTTTTGCCTTTTGTAGAAGCATTAAAAGGTTTTACTAAGATTCAAGTTGTAGGTTTAATGACTATGGCACCAAACACCGAAAACGAAGCAATTATTCGCTCTGTTTTCAAGCAATTAAAACAATGTCAACAGCAAATAGCCGAGCAAGGATTCGCACACGCACCTTGTACCGAGTTATCAATGGGCATGTCTAATGACTTTGAAATTGCGGTAGAGGAAGGGGCTACTTTTGTTCGAGTCGGAACGGCTCTTGTTGGAAATGAAAGAGGGGAACAGGATGAGCATGAAAAATAAGATTAAAAACTTCTTTTACCTTGAAGAAGAATTAGAAGAAGAAATCACGCAAGCTCCTATTCAGCAACAACAACCCATACAACAACAGCAACCGATTCATTCAGTTAAGCCAAAAAAAATGATGAAAGAACGCAAAGCACCTATTCATGAAATCATGCCACAAAGCACAGCAACTCCTAATAACATTGTCAGTTTGCAGGCAGCTATGAGTTCTAAGGGAGCAAAAGTTGTTTTAATAGAACCGAGAGTTTATGCAGAAGCACAAGATATCGCAGAGCATTTAAAAAATAAACGTGCAACAATTGTCAATTTGCAACGTATCGAAAGAGAACAAGGTAAACGCATTATTGATTTTTTAAGTGGCACAGTCTATGCTCTTGCTGGAGATATTCAACGTATTGGTAAAGATATCTTCCTTTGTACGCCAGATAATGTAGAAGTGACTGGTGAAATTACAAACTTTATTTTAGACGATAATTAATAGCGAGGATTGTAGTTTATATGACTTTTTTTATTATACTTGGTTATGTATCATTAGCATTTAAGATTTACTCATTCATGCTAATTGCATATATCTTAATGTCTTGGGTGCCTGCCGCTCAAAATTCAGCAATTGGTCGCATGCTTGAAAAAGTTTGTGAGCCATATTTAGGTATTTTTAGGAAATTCATTCCGCCTCTTGGTATGATTGATATTTCGCCAATTGTAGCCATCTTTATGCTGAATTTTATAGAAAGAGGGCTTTATATAGTCATTCAGAAAATATATTTTATGTTCGCTTAGAAGTAAATCCTCACGTTTTGGTGGGGATTTTTTATTTATTTTAATTTTCTATGCTACTAAAGCGACTAATAAAAAATTTTAAAACAATGACGTCCAAACGTCATTAATTGGGAATACTAAGTTTCCAACTAACAAAGCAAAATGGAACTAGTGAAAGAGGAGACAACAAGATGGAACACTTAATCCAGCATTTTCGAAAAGATGAACAGCCCTTTATTGAACAGGTAATAAGCTGGCAGCGTGAGGTTGAAGATCGTTATGCGCCTAAGCTGACAGATTTTCTTGATCCAAGACAACGTTTTATTGTGACATCGATTATCGGGCAAAATGATACCCTAAAAACTGCATGCACAGGTTTATTTGAAGAGGCGGAGAGGCAGCGTATGCTTATTTTTCCTACTTACTATGAAGCAATAGAAGAAGACTTTCAGTTAGTGGCATTTACGATTCAATATCCAGTGAAATTTGTTCAATTACGACATCCTGATGTTTTAGGTGCGTTGCTTTCATTAGGTTTAAACCGTGGCAAATTTGGTGATATTCGTGTAAATGATCAGCAGGTGCAATTCGTTGTAGCTCAAGAGGTAGCAGAATATGTTCGGTTACATTTAACAGGTATTGGTAAAGTTAAGGTGCATATTGAGTCTTTAAAAGAAGCGGATTCCCTTATTGTAAATGAGGAAGAATGGTTGGAGGAATCTCATACAGTATCTTCCATGCGCTTAGATGTAATTATTGCGACTGTATTAAATGTATCACGCCAAAAAGCTCAAGCTTTAATTACTGGGAAAAAAGTTCGTGTAAATTGGACAGAAAGAGATACAGTTGCTTTTGAATTACAAGAGGGAGATATTTTATCGATACGTGGAAGTGGTAGGGTGAAAATTATTATGACTGAAGGCCGAACAAAAAAAGATAAAATCCGTCTTCAAGTCGGTCGATTGGCCCAAAAAAGCTGAAAGTGAAGTAAATTTCATTAATTTTTACTGCTAAGTTGTCGGAACAATTGTATAATAGGAATTACGAATGTACATGTAAAGGAGAGAAGGATTGTATGCCATTATCACCTATTGATATACATAATAAGGAGTTTACAAAAGCCTTCAGAGGTTATGCTGAAGATGAAGTAAATGAATTTTTAGATCAGATTATTAAAGACTATGAAATTCTGCTTCGTGAAAAAAAAGAGGTTGATAAGCAATTAGAGATGGCTTTAGAACAAGCGAGACATTTCAACACCTTAGAAGAAACTTTGCAGAAGTCTATTGTCGTTGCACAAGAAGCGGCTGATGAAGTGAGAAGAAATTCTCAAAAAGAGGCAAAGCTCATTGTAAAAGAAGCTGAAAAAAATGCTGATCGAATTGTCAATGAAGCTTTGACGAAGGCTCGTAAGGTGACGATTGAAATTGATGAGCTTAAAAAGCAATCTAAGGTATTTCGTAATCGTTTCAAGATGCTTGTAGAAGCACAGCTGGATTTACTTAATGCAGATGACTGGGATCATTTGCTGCAATATGATATCGATTTAACAGAAATTCAAGCATCTGTTGAAGAAGCACAGGATTCTGAGGATATTTAACATTTCTTTTTAATTGCTGTAATTGACAAATGAAACTTGACGCGATTGTTTGAATTTCATATACTTTGTAATAGTAATTATTTTGAACAGATATGCATAAAAGCAGAGACGAAGACAGTATTTGTTAGGCGTTGTTAAGCGATTTGGGGACAGTGAGAGCCCAAACATACAACTAGCATTGAACATCACTTCTGAGCTAAATAACTGAAAAAAGTAGGTTATTTCGTGATGCACGACGTTAAACGTGCTTTTAAGAGGTAGTGCAAATTTTTGTACTACAATTAGGGTGGTACCGCGAGTAGAAGCTTCTCGTCCCTTAGTGGGATTGAGGGCTTTTTTTTGTTTGTTTCCGAATCGTTTTAGATAATTTTGCCAATAACTGTCTTATGAGAAAAATGTCTACCTGTTTGTGTAAAATAAAGGAGGAATTTTAATGGTTGAATACAAAGATACTTTATTAATGCCAAAAACAGATTTCCCAATGCGTGGAAATTTACCGGCAAATGAGCCAAAAATGCAAGAAAAATGGAATGGCATGGATATTAACAAATTACAGATGGAGCGTACGGAAGGTCGACCAGAATTTGTTCTACATGATGGTCCTCCCTATGCAAATGGTGATATCCATATAGGCCATGCTCTAAATAAAGTATTGAAGGATATGATTACACGTCATCGCTCCATGACTGGCTACCATGTCAATTATATTCCAGGTTGGGATACACATGGTTTACCAATTGAGCAAGCATTGACTAACAAAGGTGTAAAACGTAAAGAAATGTCAGTAGCAGCATTCCGCCAACTTTGTGAAGAGTATGCTTATGAGCAAATTGACAATCAACGTGCCCAATTCCGCCGTCTAGGCATTCGAGGTGATTGGGAAAATCCATATATTACATTAAAGCCTGAGTTTGAAGCTCGTCAAATTGAAGTATTCGGTAAAATGGCGGAAAAAGGTTATATCTATAAAGGGTTAAAGCCGGTTTATTGGTCTCCTTCTTCTGAATCTGCTTTGGCGGAAGCTGAAATTGAATATAAGGACATCAAATCTCCATCCATTTATGTAAGCTTTGCAATTAAGGATGCGAAGGGTGTTGTTCCAGCAGATGCTAAATTTATCATTTGGACAACAACACCATGGACATTACCAGCAAACTTAGGGATTTCTTTGAATCCTGAATTTATCTATGTAGTAGTTGCAGTGGCTAATAAAAAATTCATCATTGCCAAAGAGTTATTAGAGTCAGTGGCAACTACGCTTGGATGGGTAGACTATGAGGTTGTTCAAGAGGTAAAAGGAGAGGCATTAGATCGTATTGTAGCACAACATCCATTCTACGATCGTGAATCGCTTATTATGGTAGGTGAACACGTAACTGCTGAAGCGGGTACAGGTTGTGTTCATACAGCCCCAGGGCATGGTGAAGACGATTATCATATTGGTAAACAGTATGGTTTAGGTATTCTTAGCCCTCTTGATAATAGTGGCTGCTATACAGATGAAGCACCTGGCTTTGAAGGCGTGTTTTATAATGATGCGAATAAACTCGTCACAGAAAAACTAAAAGAAGTAGGAGCGTTAGAAAAGCTTGATTTCTTTACGCACTCCTATCCACATGACTGGCGTACGAAAAAGCCTGTTATTTATCGTGCGACACCACAATGGTTTGCATCTGTTGAAGCATTCCGTGGGGAGTTATTAGAGGCTGTAAAAGCAACAGCATTTACACCAGCTTGGGGAGAAACTCGTCTTTATAATATGATTCGTGATCGTGGAGACTGGGTAATTTCACGTCAACGTGCGTGGGGTGTGCCGATTCCGATTTTCTATGCTGAAAATGGTGAACCTATTATTACACCTGAAACAATTAGTCATGTCTCAGCATTATTCCGTGAGAATGGATCAAATATTTGGTTCCAAAAAACAGCAAAAGAGTTATTACCAGAAGGCTTTACACATCCAGGTAGCCCGAACGGCGAATTTACAAAAGAAAATGATATTATGGATGTATGGTTTGATTCCGGTTCATCACACCAAGGTGTACTAGTAGAACGTGGTATGAAATATCCAGCTGATCTCTATTTAGAGGGTTCTGACCAACATCGTGGTTGGTTTAATTCCTCTCTTATTACATCTGTAGCTATTAACGGCTATGCACCATACAAAGGACTTTTAACACATGGTTTTGTACTTGATGGTGAAGGACGTAAAATGAGTAAATCTTTAGGGAATGTGATTATTCCGCAAAAAGTAATGGATCAGTATGGAGCAGACATACTTCGTTTATGGGTTGCTTCTGTTGATTATACAGCAGATGTGCGCATCTCTATGGATATGTTAAAGCAAGTATCTGAAGTGTATCGTAAAATTCGTAATACTTTCCGTTTCTTACACGGCAATATTGCTGATTTCGATCCTACGAAAGATCGTGTAAGTTATGCTGAGCTTCGTGAAATGGATCAATATGTGTATATGCGCTTACAGGATGTCTTAAAAACTGTGCGTGCTGCCTATGATCGCTATGATTTTGCTGCTGTCTATCATGTAGTCAATAATTTCGTTGCTGTAGAGTTATCTTCATTCTATCTTGATATTGCCAAAGACGTAGTCTATATCGAGGGTCATGACAATAAGGATCGTCGTGCGATGCAAACAGTTATTTATGATACATTGATGACATTAGTAAAAATCATGACACCAATTATCCCACATACAACAGATGAAATGTGGTCTTATCTACATGCTCAAGGTATTGTAGAAGAAGTTTCTGTTCAATTAACAGATTTCCCAGAGGTAGATGTTCAAGCGAATTTTGACAGCCTACGTACAAAATGGGAAAAAATTATTGATGTACGCGATGATATTTTAAAAGCATTAGAGGAAGCACGTAATGCGAAAACAATTGGTAAATCACTTGAAGCAAAAGTCACTGTCTACGCGAAAGAAGATGTTGTCGCATTATTGAACGATGCCAACATTGACTTTGCACAACTTTCCATCGTTTCAGCTTTTGAGGTAGCTGCTATCGAGGAGGCACCTGCTGAAGCTTTAACACTTGAGCATGTTTCCATTGTTGTTGAGAAGGCTACAGGTGAGAAATGTGAGCGTTGCTGGTCAATTTCTGAAACAGTTGGTTCAAATGAAGCACAACCTACAGTATGTGCTCGCTGTGCAGAAGTTGTAGAAAAGTATTACGTTTAATCTATAAATAACAAGAATCTGCATTTTAATGTAGAGGATGTGCAAGTCTCCTTGTTGGAGGCTTGCTTTTTTCATGGAAGTTTTGCAGATTCTTTTCCATTATTTAAATAAAATTTCTGTCGTATTGCGATAGTCTGTTGGAGATATACCTACATATTTTTTAAAAGTTAAACTATAGTAATTTGGTGTATTGAAGCCACAGGTGGAGGAGATTTTTTCTATGGTGTAGTCGTACTTGCGTAAAAAAGGTAAGGTTTTGATAATGCGTGTATAAGCAACATAGTCAACAAAATTACGACCTGTTTCTTTTTTAAATAGTCTACTAAAATGAGTTGGGCTAAAGTTAATATATTTTGCAACATCACGAATGGTCAGTTGTTCGTCGTAATGTTCTTCAATATACTGAATAGCTTTTTGCAGCTGCTCATGCTTTGTTAAATCTTCGTAATATCGGATGTGTATATTATGGATAGGTGGTTTTCTACGTGCTTTTCTAGCCTGGCTATAGGATTCCTTCACTTGCATAGCATCCTGAAATACACCTCCAACCCCCATAAAAAGATGAATAGAACAATCCCTTTTTAGGGTCTCGATAACCTCTAATAAACAGGCTTCACCCTCAGTCCAATGTTTGAAAGAGTTGTAGTCAGTAGGAATTCGCATGAGAAGTAATAAATAGCGTTCAAAATGTAAAAAGGATAATGAGGCCTTCTCAGCAAAGTGCTGACGAAAAACAGTTGTAATACTACTACTTGCATCGTGTGGGACAGCTCTCTTATTAGCCCCATCAATATAGCCTTGAATTAAAAATACAATATTAGGAATACAGCTTGTCGATAAAAATGAAGCAGATTGTATTATTTCTTGTTCATTATCAATTTCTCCACGGATCAGGCGTTTTAAAAATGCCTCCCTAAATGGAGAGGTATGTTGTTGGGATACTTGTTGTGATAGCTCAAGCATTGTAAGTGTACTCGCCTTTTTTTCCTGATAGGACGTATACAGCTTTTTTACGATTCTTAAAAATTTTGATTTTTGTAATGGTTTTATGAGAAGTGCAGGTAAAGCTAATTCAATTGCTATACCAGTCGAGTAGGTAAGGTGTTCTGTAACAAACGGGACAATAATACTATTAGGATAATTTCTTTTTAATCGATTAATCTTTACCCAATCAAATAACCGATTGACTTCATAGACAATAATGACCTCATCTTCTGGCTTTGGCACTTTACATTCCTCTAAAGCGTTTGGTAAAACCTCTTTTAACCATTCACTCATTTGCTGCTTGTCAAATGAGCTTTCCATATACCATACCACCTTTAAAATGCTACCAGCCCCCTACGAATAAAAAGATAAAAATATTTTAACTTAAAATAGCAATTTTTTGTACTAATACAGCAATATTTTATATCTATATTGAAGTTGAAATAGAATAGAATAATTGTAGTGAATAATAATTTGAAATTTCAGACAATTATTCACTTACCAGAAAAGGGGGAGTTGGCTTATGGCGGAAGTAGGCAGTCATGATTATGACTATGTAGAAGCAGGAACAATTGATTTGAAAGATCTACCACCTTTAGATGCAACAACAAACAAAATTATGAAAGATGAATTTACAACAGGTTTAGGTTTATCGATATTTTACTTTATTTTGATTTTTAGTATCCCTGTTATGAATTGGTTTGCGCCAGCATTTGCGTTTAAGAAGATCTGGGGTGGTATGACAGTCACATGGTTTGTGACAACGATTGTAATGATGGCTATGGCATTTATTATTGCATATGTTCACACAGCCATGTACGAGAAACGTCTAAAGCAATATGATATAGCAAATAAGTAGTTGGAACAAAGGGGGAAATGTTGAATGATGGAAGCTCTATTAGAACCAAAGATGTTAATGACCATTGCTTTAATGGGAACAATTGTATACATTACGTATTTAACAAAAAGAAATGCAACAGCTTCGGATTTCTTTGTAGGTGGCCGAAGCTTCGGATGGTTTACAAATGGGTCTGCCATTGGTGGGGATTACTTAAGTGCAGCAACATTTCTGGGTATCGCAGGGTTAACATTTCAACTTGGATATGATGGTGCTTATTATGCTTTTTGCTTCTCCATTGGGTTAACATTATTAGCGATTTTTGTGGCAGGTCCTTTAAGACGTTTTGGTGCATTTACCGTTGCAGATTTTTTAGGCTATCGTTTTCATAGTAGACGAGCTCGGCTTGTAGCTGTGGCAGTGGTGTTAGCTATTTCAGGCTTTTATGCAGCTCCCCAATTATTAGGTGCTGCACAGATTTTAAGTATGTTTTTCGGTACTTCTTATGAATTCGGCATTATATTTACTTGTGTTGTTATGATTTTTTATGTAGGTATTGGTGGTATGAAAGGAACAACCATCAACCAAGCATTAGAGTTGTGGATTCGTCTTGGTGCGTTTATTGTGATGTTAATTGCAGCAGTTTATGGCGGTTTACATTATGATAAAATTTTAGCAGCCATCCATTCATTTAGCGGTCCAATTACAGGCACTTCACCGTATGCCTTAGATGGCAATGATATCAATTTTGATGGTGCTGCTTGGACAGGCACGGGCTTTTATTTCCCCACGTTCTGGCAAACAATTAGTATGACGATAGGATTAGCGCTAGGAACAATTGGCCTTCCTCATATTTTATTGCGCTTTTATACAAACCCAAGTGCTAAAGCAGCCCGTAAATCTGCACTCATGGCCATTGGAATTGCAAGCGCGTTCTTCTTGTTAGCTGTTTATTTAGGTGTTGTAGGTCGATCTATTTTCATTTCTGGAACAGCTAGTGAGGAAGTCATGCGTGATTTAGTGCTGGGTGGGAATAATATGGTCATTCCTACTACAGCCCTTGCACTAGGTGGCAAATGGCTACTTGGATTAGTTATAGCAGGAGCATTTGCAGCTATTTTCTCCAATCTTTCAGGATTGTTTATTACAAGCTCAGGTGCACTAGCTCATGATTTATATGCCAATATCATGAAAAAGGATATTACACAAAAACAACGAGTTATTGCTGGGAAAGTGGCTATTGTATTATTAGGTATTTTATATGGAGCATTGGGTTTACTTGTAAAGGATGCATCCATTGGCCATTTAGTGGCGCTCGCTTTTACTGTCGCTGCAAGTACATTTACCCCAATATTCATTTTAGGTATTTGGTGGAGAGGCATGACAGAAAAAGGAGCCATTGCAGGATTATTAATAGGACTTGGCGTGTCTATGTGGATGATCTTTTTACCAGGAACGTTACCAAGCTTCTTGCAGTTTAAAATTCCAGGTATTGTGACAGTACCTGTGGGCTTCTTATCTGTTATCATCGTGTCATTAATAGATCGCAAAGTTCCTGCTGATGTTAATGACTTCATGAAGCGAGTACATTCAAAAGAATCTGAAACTGTCTAACCAATAAGTTATGGCTATTTCTATTGCTTAAACGTAATAGGGGTAGCCTTTTTATATTTCTTGAAGAGATTTAGAATCAGCCATATTTAGATATGATATTAGTTATTGTGAATGGTACTGTTATGGTAGAATAGGTAAGATGTTGAGTGAACGGAGGAATGTCTGTGTATAAATATTATGGATTAGCTGCTTTTGTCGTTTTACTGGATCAATGGACAAAATGGCTGATTGTGAAAAATATGGAATATGCTGAACGCATTGCTGTATGGGACCCATGGTTTGGTATTTTGTCTCATCGAAATAGAGGGGCAGCATGGGGGATGCTAGAGGGGCAAATGTGGTTGTTTAGTATTGTCACAGTTGCTGTTATCTGTGCGATTGTCTATTTTTATCATAAAGAAGCAAAGGGAAAGCCTGTTTTTCAAGTCGGCTTAATGCTCTTGCTTGGTGGTGCAGTAGGAAACTTTATAGACCGTCTATTTAGAGGAGAAGTGGTCGATTTTGTAGATGTTTTAATTCCAATTATTAATTATGATTTTCCTATTTTTAATGTGGCAGATGCTGCATTAACAATAGCGGTTGTCGTGCTGATGATTGGCTTAATTATGGAAGATAAAAAAGAGAAGAAACAGGTGAAACAATGACGCAAGTAACATATACAATCGAAGAACAGCAGCAAGGAGAGCGCATTGATAAAGCACTTTCTAGCTTACAATCTGAGTGGTCACGCACGCAAATTGGGAACTGGATTAGTGAGGGAGTCATTAAAGTAAACGGTGATGCTGTAAAGGCAAAATATAAGGTTAAAGCTGGTGACATCATCGCTATTGATGTACCAGAAGTGGAAGAATTGGATGTTGTCGCAGAAAATTTAGATTTAGATATTGTTTATGAGGATGCAGATGTTCTTGTTGTGAATAAACCAAAGGGTATGGTGGTACATCCAGCACCTGGCCATATGGGAGGTACACTGGTAAATGGCTTAATGTATCATTGTAAAGACTTATCAGGGATTAATGGTGTACTACGACCAGGAATTGTCCATCGTATCGACAAAGATACATCGGGCTTATTGATGGTTGCTAAAAACGATACGGCTCATGAATCATTAGTCAATCAATTAGTGAATAAAACAGTTACTCGTAAATATATTGCTCTTGTCCACGGGCATATTGCACATGATAAGGGGACAATTGATGCACCGATTGGTCGTGACCAAAAAGATCGCCAAAAACAGGCAGTTGTCGATAATGGTAAACATGCTGTCACACACTTCCAAGTTGTTGAACGTTTTGGTGACTATACGCTGGTGGAATGTCGTTTAGAAACGGGACGTACACACCAAATTCGTGTGCATATGAATTATATTGGCTTCCCACTTGTTGGAGATCCAAAATATGGTCCGAAAAAGACAATCGACTTTGGGGGACAAGTTTTACATGCAGCGACTTTAGGATTCGATCATCCTTCATCTGGAGAATACTTGGAGTTTGAAACACCACTTCCAGCTGATTATGAACAATTATTAAATGATTTACGAAATAGGCATTGACGTATACGAAAAGAAAGTCTATACTAACGACAGTGAATGAACAACATAACTAAATATTCACCTTTAATGGCAGTCCAGAGAGGCTGAGAAGGGACATGTGATAGTGTTGTGGAAATTTGTGCTGCAAATTTTTCCAACATGCTTTTTCAACACGTATACAACCCTCTCAGGCTATTCGCCTCGAGAGGTTTTTTTATGGACACATGGCCGATAATAGATTGAAGAGAGGAGGATACGAATATGGCACAAAATGAATTATTAGATGGCCCATCAATGACACGAGCATTAACACGTATTGCCCATGAAATAATTGAACGTAATAAAGGAATCGATGAATGTATTTTAGTTGGCATTAAAACACGAGGTGCCTTTCTAGCCAGACGTTTGGCGCAGCGAATTGAAAAAATTGAAGGTAAACCGATTCGTACAGGGGAACTTGATATTACACTTTACCGAGATGATTTAACAACGAAACATGAAAACGAACAAGCACATGTAGAACAAGTTGATATCGAGTATCAAGTGAAAAATCAAAAAATCATCTTAGTAGATGATGTACTTTATACAGGTCGAACAGTACGTGCAGCTCTAGATGCTGTAATGGATTTAGGAAGACCTGCACAAATTCAACTAGCTGTTCTAGTAGATAGAGGACATAGAGAGCTACCAATTAGAGCAGACTATGTGGGAAAAAACGTTCCAACTTCTGGCTCTGAGCGCATTGTTGTCAATTTACAAGAAGTAGACGGAGAAGATTGCGTCATTATTTACAAAGAAGACGAACAATAAAGTGAGGAAACAGTATGTCAAATGCAGTTTTAGATATTAAGGATAAACCGACCCCGCTCCAGCTAGTGACATTAAGTTTCCAGCATATGTTTGCGATGTTTGGTTCAACGATTTTAGTACCGCAGTTAGTAGGTCTTAGTCCAGCGATTGCCCTTTTAACAAGCGGAATTGCTACATTATTCTTCCTATTAATTACGAAATTCCAGGTACCGGCTTATTTAGGCTCATCCTTCGCCTTTATTGCACCAATCCTACTTGCTGCAGGTGGTTTAAATGAAGACGGTTCGAGTGTAAACCCAGGCAATGCCATGATCGGTGCTATGGCTGTCGGCATTACGTACGGAATTGTATCCTTAATCATTTGGAAAAGTGGTTATAAGTGGATTATGAAAATCTTGCCACCGATTGTGGTAGGTCCAGTAATTATGGTAATTGGGCTTGGACTTTCTGGTACGGCTGTGAATATGGCAATGAACGTTAATGGAGAGTATAGCTTTTTACACTTCTCAGCTGCTTTAGTTACGGTCTTTACAGCTATCATCTTTACGATTTTCTTTAAAGGAATTTTAAGCACTATGCCAATTTTGATGGGCCTAATTGTAGGTTACATTTACTCCATGATAATTGACATAGTAGACTATACACCGATTGCCAAAGCAAAATTCTTCGCTATGCCTGATTTCTTAATACCGGGTGTGCATTATGAGTTTGAAATAACAACAAAAATTCTACTTATCATGGTACCGATCGTTATTGTAACAATTTCAGAACATATTGGTCATCAACTGGTATTAGGAAAAGTAGTAGATCGGGATTATATTAAAGAGCCAGGACTACACCGTTCGCTACTAGGTGACGGACTTGGCACATTTGTGAGTGCTTTAATCGGAGGCCCTCCGAAAACAACGTATGGTGAGAATATTGGTGTACTAGCCATTACTCGAGTATACAGTATCTACGTTATTGCAGGTGCAGCAGTGGTTGCTATCTTACTATCATTCTTCGGGAAAGCAATGGCCGTAATTGCAACGATTCCAACCGCAGTACTTGGTGGGGTTTCCATCTTACTCTTCGGAATTATCGCAGCAAGTGGCTTACGTATGCTAGTAGATAATCATATTGATTTTGGTAACAGTCGTAACCTAGTAATTGCTTCAGTGATTTTAGTCATTGGTATCGGCGGTGCCAAGTTTGTTATCTCAGAATCATTGAGTGTTGAAGGAATGGCCCTAGCAGCGATTATTGGTGTGCTATTGAATGCCATTCTACCAGGTAAAAAAGAAGCTGATATACCCGTACAATACAATCAAAATAAAGATTCATAGTAGTACCTTTTAATGAATTGTCCAGAGAGGCAAAAAAAGGGAAGTTGTGGACAGGCTGAAGTAGGATGTATGTCTTGCTGTAGTTTGTCACGCCTCCTCATGCCTCGTTGATGACATCAACGGGGCTTTTACTTTATATACAGAGAACGTCATACAAAGACGTTCACGATTCACAACCTAATGGAGGTCACATGATGAAGAACTTATTATCGATGGAACATTTAACAACAGAAGAGATTAACCAAATCCTAGATCTTGCGCAAGCATTTGAAAATGGTGAAACATCATCGTTATCTCGCACACACAAAGTGGCCAACCTATTCTTTGAACCAAGTACTCGTACAAAAACAAGCTTTGAAATGGCAGAATACAAAATTGGCTGTCATGTTATCCCTTTTGATGCAGGGTTTTCGAGTGTTACAAAAGGGGAAACGATGTACGATACTGTCAAAACATTGGAAATGATTGGTTTAGATGCTGTCATCATTCGAGCGTCAGAAGATGAGTATTACAATGAGCTGCTGAATGGTATCAACGTAGCGATTATTAATGCAGGAGATGGTGCTGGGCAACACCCTTCACAATCCTTATTGGATCTTTATACCATCAAAAAAGAGTTTGGCTATTTCGAAGGGTTGAATGTCACAATTGCAGGAGATATCTCTCATAGTCGAGTAGCGAAATCAAATGCAACAGCATTACAAAATTTAGGGGCAAATGTTCATTTCCTTTGCCCAGAAGAATGGTCTGGCGGTTTTGAAGCGCACCATTCATGGGATAATCTGATCGAAATAAGTGATGTCATTATGTTACTACGTGTGCAACATGAACGTCATAAAGTAAATAAAAGCTTCTCAAAGGAAGGTTACCATCAAGAGTTTGGTTTAACAATTGAACGAGAAAAGCAAATGAAAGAATCGGCCATTATTATGCATCCAGCACCCGTCAATCGTGATGTCGAAATTGCTTCTGAGTTAGTCGAGTGTGATCGCTCTCGAATTTTTGAACAGGTGCGGAACGGTGTTTACACACGGATGGCTATTATGGAAACCATTTTAAAGGGGAGAGAATAACATGACAAAGGTACTTCAAAATGTACAAATGCTAGATGAACAAGGTGAATTGAAGACAGTCAATATTGCAATGGCAGACGGAAAGATTACGGCTATTGGTCAAGATGTGACTGTAGCAGGTGCAGAACTGATTGAAGGACATGGTTTAATCGTAGCACCAGGCTTTATCGATGTTCATACACATTTACGAGAGCCAGGATTTGAGCATAAGGAAACCATTGCAACAGGTTCGGCATCAGCAGCAAAAGGCGGCTTTACGACAATTTGCGCAATGCCTAATACAAAGCCAGTACCTGATTCGGTTGAAAACATGCAACTTATCAATGGGCTCATTAAGGACAGTGCGGTTATTCGAGTACTCCCATACGGTTCCCTAACAAAGGATATATCGGGTGAGGTTCGAACAAATATTGAAGAATTAAAAGCATATGGAGCAGTGGCATTCTCAGATGATGGTGTTGGTATCCAGCTAGCCTCAACGATGTATGAGCAAATGAAAGATGCGGCCCAGCACGATATGGTCGTTGTAGCACATTGTGAGGACAACTCATTAATCTATGATGGTGTGATGCATGAAGGAAAGCGTAATAAAGAGCTAGGCCTCCCAGGAATACCTTCCATTTGTGAATCCGTACAAATTGCACGAGATGTACTACTTGCAGAAGCAGCAGGCGCTCGTTACCATGTTTGTCACGTATCGACGAAGGAATCAGTGCGTGCTGTAAGAGATGCAAAGGCTGCAGGAATCCGTGTCACAGCAGAAGTTTGTCCACATCATTTATTACTAGAAGAGATGGATATTCCATCTGATGATGCTAATTGGAAAATGAATCCACCATTACGTGCAACGGATGATAAAGATTCTCTACATGCAGCACTACTTGATGGCACAATCGACTGCATTGCAACAGATCATGCGCCACACACAGTAGAAGAAAAATGCTGCGGTATGGTTGGCGCACCATTTGGTATTGTAGGTTTCGAAACAGCTTTCCCACTACTTTATACACAGTTTGTAGAAACAGGAAAGTGGACGTTAAAACAATTAGTTGATTGGATGACAGTGAAAGCAGCTGAGATTTTTGATCTGCCATATGGCACATTAGAAGTAGGTGCTTCAGCGGATATGATTTTAATTGATATTAAAAAAGAACAAACGATTGATGCAGAAGGCTTTGTATCAAAAGGTCGTAATACACCATTCAACGGCTGGGTGGCAAAGGGTTGGCCAGTACTAACTATTTTTGAAGGCAATATCGTATATCAGGAGGCAGAGTAATGAAAAAACGTTTACTAGTTTTAGAAGATGGCACAGTATTTACAGGTACAGCATTTGGTAGCGAGCGCGCTTCACAAGGTGAGGTTGTATTCACAACAGGGATGACGGGTTATCAGGAAACGATTTCAGATCCCTCATTCTATGGACAAATTGTCACTTTAACTTATCCTTTAGTTGGTAATTACGGCATTAACCGTGATGACTTTGAATCGATTACGCCAGCCATTCGTGGATTTGTTGTGCGTGAATTAGCTAAAAATCCTTCAAATTTCCGCTGTGATTTAACTTTAGATGATTATTTGACATCAAAGGATATCCCAGGAATTGAAGGAATTGATACACGAAAATTAACACGTATTATTCGTAGTAAAGGTTCCGTAAAAGCGATTTTGACAGCTGCTGATGAAGAAGTAAATGTGGATGAAATAGTAGCACAATTACAAGCAACGCCAGCCATTACGCACCATGTTCGTGAAGTATCACCAAAAGCGGCCTATCCATCTCCAGGGCGTGGTAAACGAGTTGTCCTAATTGATTATGGAATGAAGCATGGGATTTTACGTGAATTAAACAAACGTGATTGTGATGTGCTAGTAGTACCTTATAATACGTCAGCTGAGGAAATTTTAGCTTGGCATCCAGATGGCATCATGCTGTCAAATGGACCAGGAAATCCTGAAGATGTTCAAGAAGGCATTGAAACAGTACGTAACTTAATTGGAAAAGTGCCAATGTTCGGTATTTGTTTAGGCCATCAAATCTTTTCTTTAGCAAGTGGTGCAAAAGCCTTTAAATTACCGTTTGGACACCGTGGTGGTAACCATCCAGTAAAAGATTTACGCACAGGTCGTACAGATTTAACATCTCAGAACCATGGCTATGCCATTGATATCGAATCATTAAAAGATACAGAGTTAGAATTAACACATATCGCGTTAAATGATGGAACATGTGAAGGTGTGCGTCATAAAAAATATCCAATTTTCACAGTGCAATATCACCCAGAAGCATCACCAGGTCCAGAAGATTCAAACCACTTATTTGATGAATTCATCGAAATGATGGAAGTAGAAGCAGGGAAGGGGAAACAACATGCCTAAACGTACAGATATTGAAACTATTTTAGTAATCGGCTCAGGCCCAATTGTTATCGGACAAGCAGCAGAATTTGACTATGCAGGAACACAAGCATGTCTTTCATTAAAAGAAGAGGGCTACCGCGTTATTTTAATCAATTCAAACCCTGCTACAATCATGACAGATACAGAAATTGCAGACAAAGTCTATATTGAGCCAATTTCTCTTGATTTTGTATCGCGTATATTACGTAAAGAACGTCCAGACGCGATTTTACCAACACTTGGTGGTCAAACGGGCCTAAATATGGCGATCGAATTAGACAAATCAGGTATTCTAGATGAGCTTGGGATTGAAATTCTTGGTACTAAATTAGATGCCATCCATAAAGCAGAGGACCGTGATTTATTCCGTAATTTAATGTATGAGCTAGGAGCTCCAGTTCCTGAATCTGATATTATTCATAACTTAGATGAAGCGAAAAGATTTGTTGCGAAAATTGGCTATCCTGTCATTGTTCGACCTGCCTTTACACTTGGCGGTACAGGGGGCGGTATTTGCTACAACGATCAAGACTTAGAAGAAATTGTGACATCGGGTTTAAAATATTCACCTGTAACGCAATGTCTATTAGAGAAATCAATCGCAGGCTATAAAGAAATTGAATACGAAGTAATGCGTGATGCAGCTGACAATGCCATCGTTGTATGTAACATGGAAAACGTTGACCCAGTAGGGATTCATACAGGTGACTCAATCGTTGTTGCACCAACGCAAACATTATCTGATCGCGAAAACCAAATGCTACGTAATATTTCACTCGATATTATTCGCGCATTAAAAATTGAAGGTGGCTGTAACGTACAGCTTGCACTTGATCCATATAGCTTTAATTACTATGTGATTGAAGTAAATCCACGTGTCTCTCGATCATCTGCATTAGCATCAAAAGCAACAGGTTATCCAATTGCTAAGCTAGCCGCTAAAATTGCAGTAGGCTTAACGTTAGATGAAATTAAAAATCCTGTAACAGGCTCAACATATGCTTGTTTTGAGCCTGCACTGGACTATATCGTAGCAAAAATTCCTCGCTGGCCATTCGATAAATTCGAATCTGCTAAACGTAATCTTGGTACGCAAATGAAAGCTACTGGTGAAGTAATGGCGTTAGGTCGTACTTTTGAGGAAGCTATGCTAAAAGCGGTTCGTTCTCTTGAGACAGGTCAAGTACACTTAGAGTTAAAACATGCTGAAGAAAATTCAGATTCTTGGATTGAAAAACGTATTCGCAAGGCTGGGGATGAACGTCTATTCTTCATCGGTGAAGCTTTACGTCGAGGTGTAACAATTGAACAAATTCATGAATGGTCAGCAATCGATCTATTCTTCTTAAATAAATTTAAAAATATTGTGGATATGGAACAAACGCTTGCTGACAATAAGAATGATAAAGACGTACTACGAACAGCTAAACGTTTAGGCTTTGCAGATAAGAAAATTGCTGAGCTTTGGGAAACAACACCAGAAGAACTGTATGCTTATCGTAAAGAGCATGGTATTATGCCAGTCTATAAAATGGTGGATACATGTGCAGCAGAATTTGAATCAGAAACACCATATTTCTATGGCACTTATGAAGACGAAAATGAATCGATTAAGTCAGAAAAACCTTCTGTGGTGGTACTCGGTTCAGGTCCAATCCGCATTGGCCAAGGGGTAGAATTTGACTACGCCACAGTACACTCAGTATGGGCGATTCAAGAAGCAGGTTATGAAGCGATCATCATTAACTCAAATCCAGAAACAGTGTCAACAGATTTCTCAATTTCCGATAAATTATATTTTGAACCATTAACAATTGAGGATGTTATGCATATTATCGACTTAGAACAACCAATTGGTGTTGTTGTTCAATTCGGTGGTCAAACGGCTATTAACCTTGCTGATAAATTAGCTGCTAATGGTGTGAAAATCTTAGGTACGTCTCTTGAGGATATTGACCGTGCAGAAAACCGCGATAAATTTGAGCAGGCGCTACGTGAATTAGATATTCCACAACCTCAAGGAGAAACAGCGGTTTCTACAGAGGAAGCTCTTGCCATTGGTGAGCGTCTAGGCTTCCCAGTGCTTGTCCGCCCTTCTTATGTACTTGGTGGACGTGCAATGGAAATTGTTTATAACCAAGAAGAATTACAGCACTATATGGAAAACGCGGTAGAGGCATCTCCAGATCATCCAGTATTAGTAGACCGTTACTTAACAGGACAGGAAATTGAAGTAGATGCTATCTGTGACGGTGAGAATGTGTTAATACCAGGAATTATGGAGCATATCGAGCGTGCAGGAGTTCACTCTGGTGACTCAATCTCTGTTTATCCACCGCAAAAATTAACACAGGCACAAAAAGATACATTAGTTGACTATACAACTCGTCTTGCGAAGGGGCTAGGCATCATCGGCTTAATGAACATCCAATATGTCATTTCACAAAACGAAGTATTTGTTATCGAGGTGAACCCACGTTCATCACGTACAGTACCGTTCCTAAGTAAGATTACAAATATCCCAATGGCTAATATTGCAACAAAAGCAATCCTTGGCAAATCCATTGTAGAGCAAGGCTATCCGACAGGCCTAGCAGCTGAGCAAAGAGGCGTATTTGTAAAAGTACCAGTGTTCTCATTCGCTAAATTACGACGTGTAGACATTACATTAGGACCTGAAATGAAATCTACTGGTGAAGTAATGGGGAAAGATGCAACATTAGAAAAAGCTCTTTATAAAGGCTTAGTTGCAGCAGGTATGGAAATACGAACAGAAGGTACAGTATTATTCACTGTGTCTGATAAAGATAAAGAAGAAGCGATTGCATTAGCAAAACGCTTCTCAACAGTAGGCTATCGCATTGTAGCAACTGAAGGTACAGCAAAAGCATTTGAAGCAGCAGGCGTACGAACTGATGTAGTAGGCAAGATTGGGGCGAAAGGACAAACATTGATTGACCTTATCCAAAATGGGGAAGCTCAGCTTGTTGTCAACACATTAACAAAAGGCAAGCAACCAGCTCGTGACGGCTTCCGAATTCGTCGTGAGTCTGTAGAAAATGGTGTTCCTTGTCTAACATCTTTAGATACAGCAGAAGCAATGGTACGTGTTATCGAATCTATGACATTTACAGCAGAACAAATGCCAAAAGCGGAGGTAGTACACTAATATGATACGTCAAGAGAAAATGACGGTCGTCTCTCAAAAGCAAATTGCGACAAACATTTTCGAACTGACACTTCATGGTGAACTGGTTCAGGAGATGACTCCTGGCCAGTTTGTCCATGTAAAGGTGTCGGATTCACTGGAGCCGCTTTTACGTCGACCAATTAGTATTGCAAATATTGATAAAGACAACAATGAGTTTACAATGATCTATCGTGCTGAGGGGCGTGGTACGAAAGTTCTGGCAACAAATCGAGAAGGTCAGCTGGTCAACGTACTTGGACCAATTGGGAATGGTTTCCCAGTAGAAGCGGTGCAAGAGGGAGGTACTGCACTACTAGTTGGTGGTGGCATTGGTGTCCCTCCATTACATGAGCTAGCCAAGCAATTGAATGCTCGTGGTGTGAAAACAATCCACGTCTTAGGCTTCCAAACAAAAGATGTCTGCTTTTATGAGGATGAATTTAGTGCACTTGGTGAAACGCATTATGTTACGGTGGATGGCTCGAAAGGTACAAAAGGCTTTGTAACAACGGTTTTAGAGTCGCATGCTCCTGAATTTGATGTTTTTTATTCCTGTGGACCCTTACCAATGTTAAGAGCATTAGAAGGCTTTTATCCTGAAAAAGAAGGCTATTTATCATTTGAAGAACGTATGGGCTGTGGTATTGGAGCTTGCTTTGCATGTGTATGCAAAACAACTGATCAGGTTGAAAAAGACTATGTTAAAGTTTGCTCTGATGGTCCAGTTTTCCCGAAAGGAACGGTGGCACTATGAGTCGTTTAACAATTCAAATACCAGGCTTAGATTTAAAAAACCCTATTATGCCAGCCTCAGGTTGCTTTGGCTTTGGTCGTGAATATGCACAGCTTTATGATTTATCTAAACTAGGGGCTATCATGATTAAGGCAACAACGGTCGAAACGCGTGCAGGTAACCCTACGCCACGTGTTGCCGAAACAGCAGCGGGGATGTTAAATGCCATTGGTCTACAAAATCCAGGCATTGAAAAAGTGATGAATGAGGAATTAAAATTTTTAGAGGATTATAATGTGCCCATCATCGCCAATGTTGCTGGAACAGAGACATCAGACTATGTAGAAGTAGCACGCCGTATTTCAACAGCCTCAAATGTTAAAGCGTTGGAGCTGAATATTTCGTGCCCTAATGTGAAATGTGGTGGTATTCAATTTGGAACAGATCCTGCTACTGCACGTGAGCTGGTCAAGGCTGTCAAGGCTGTGTCAGAAGTGCCAGTCTATGTGAAGTTATCACCAAACGTGACGAACATCGTTGATATTGCCCTAGCTGTTGAAGCAGGTGGAGCAGATGGTATTACCATGATTAATACATTGGTTGGTATGCGTTTAGATGAGCGTACAGGTAAGCCAGTCATAGCTAATGGCACAGGTGGACTATCTGGTCCTGCTGTAAAACCTGTAGCAATACGAATGGTTTATGAGGTGTACAAGGCTGTCAATATTCCGATAATTGGTATGGGCGGTGTAACGGAAGCACAGGATGTCATTGATTTTATGTCCGCAGGTGCTTCAGCTGTAGCAGTAGGAACAGCTAACTTTGTTGACCATTTAGTTTGCCCGAACATTATTGAAGAATTACCAGCAAAGCTGGATGCATTAGGTGTAGAACATATAACAGAGATTATTGGAAGGAGCCATCGTTGATGAATACGAAACCTATACTAGCTCTAGATTTTCCAGGAGAAAAAGAAGTATTCGATTTTCTTAAAAAATTCGATGAGCCTCTTTTCGTGAAAATTGGAATGGAATTATATATGCAAGAAGGACCTGATATCGTACGCAAAGTAAAGGATTTAGGTCATGATATTTTCCTTGATTTAAAATTACATGATATCCCAAATACAGTAGGCTCTGCGATGAAGGGGCTAGCAAAATTAGGGGTAGATTTAGTCAATGTCCATGCTGCAGGCGGACGTGCTATGATGGAAGCAGCTCTAGAAGGACTTGAAGCAGGAACACCAACAGGCAAAGAACGTCCTGCACTAATAGCTGTTACTCAATTAACATCTACAACAGAAGAACAAATGCAAGCAGAACAAAAGATTGCTCTTTCATTGCAAGAGTCTGTTCTATACTACGCAGGGCTGACAAAGGAAGCAGGCTTACAAGGTGTTGTTTGCTCTGTCCATGAGGCTAAGGCGATTGCTGAGGTGTGTGGAGATGAATTTCTACGTGTCACACCTGGGATTCGTTTAGCTGGAGGTGCTGCACACGATCAAAAACGTATAGCAACACCTGATGGGGCAAAGCGTGATGGTTCATCACTCATCGTTGTTGGCCGTGCTGTAACAGGTGCACAGGATCCAGTAGCAGCATATAAAATCGTAAGTGAATTATGGGAGGCATAAATTATGACATTACAAAATGAAATTGCACACGCTATGTTAAAAGTTGGAGCAGTAGAATTAAATCCTACAGAGCTATTTACATGGGCATCTGGTATTAAATCACCTATTTACTGTGATACACGTTTAACAATTTCCGATCCAGTTATTCGTAAACAATTAGCAAATGGTTTAGCCTCTGTCATCAAAGAAAATTTCGGAGCGACAGAAATTGTAGCAGGAACAGCTACAGCAGGTATCCCACATGCGGCATGGGTAAGTGATATTTTAGAATTACCAATGGTTTATGTACGCTCTAAAGCGAAGGAGCATGGCCGTGGTAATCAAATTGAAGGAAAATACGTAGCAGGACAAAAAGTAGTGGTTGTGGAGGATATCGTTTCTACAGGTGGTTCTTCCATTACAGCAGTAGAAGCATTGCGTGCAGCAGGCTGTGAGGTGCTTGGAGTTGTTTGTGTTTACACATATAATCTTCCACGCGCTGAACAAGCATTTGATGAGGCTGGCATCCAATACGTATCATTAACAAATTTTGATTATCTGATTGAAGCAGCAAATGAATCCGGCGCTATTAAAGAAGAAGATATTCCATTCTTAAAAGAGTGGCATGGAAAATTAAAAGCTGGAGAGCTGTAATTGCAAACTGTTCCATAGGTCATAGTTGATGATCTATGGGACAGTTTTTTCTTCCTATTAAATAGGAAACAAATAAGTTAAAATTGGATACTAAAGCCATTAAAGTGGTGAATTCCTGTACCAAATCGTACAAGGTTATTTTTACGTAGCATTTTAACTGCCGTTTTCACTTCTAATAAGATAGAAGGATCAACTCCTAGTGTATGATGTGAGCCGAAAATTTTTGTTAGAGAAGATAAGTTAGCGATTCTTTCTAAAGACTGAACTAAGTCCTCTGGGCTAGTTGTCGGGAAAAAGGCATAGATAGGCGCTTGATCATATAGTAAATCTCCCGTGAATAAATAACCATATTTATAATCCAAAATCGCAATATGTCCTGGAGAATGCCCTGGGGTATGTAGTACAGTAAGCTTTCGGTTTCCTATATCCATAACATCTCCATCTTCTAGAACACCAGAAGGCTGCCCTTGAAAAGGTTGGTAGGTCGATGGATCGAACGCTATTGGTGTAGGTAACGTGATGTTACGGCCAACATCTCTTCTAATCTGGTCGATAGATAGTTTGGGTATTCCATTAATTAGCCAATCTACTTCATCTTTATGAACATAAATATCATCAAACTGCCCATGATTACCAATATGATCCCAATGAACATGAGTTGTAATAACTGTAATAGGCAAAGAAGTTAATTGTAGGATAATTCTATTAATATTATCAATTCCCAAACCTGTATCAATCAGAATCGCACGCTTGTCTCCTAACAATAAAAAGGAATGCACTTTTTCCCAATGTCCATACTCACTTATAGCGAATGTTTCATTGTTTATCTCTTCTACTGTAAACCAAACATCATTAATTTTTACCATAACTGACACACCCCTTTTCTATATCCGTAAACTGATACAATATTTGATAATACTATGTTATTGAAAATTTTAACATAAAAACATGTAATTGCCTCATATAATATTCTAAATAGTATTTCTATATTTGAAATTAAAGAAAAAAGTAAACAACTTGAGATATTAAGAAGTATGTAAGGTAGCAATAAATTATAATTGTTAAATTATTTTTTTAAAGTAATTTGA
>NZ_PXXX01000012.1 GCF_003367505.1 Lysinibacillus capsici | reverse complement strand
ATTTTTATAGTTTTAATGAGATTTTTTAATTGTCTATTATTTAAGTAGTTCAATTGTTTTCGATTTAAAAATTCTTTTAATTTATTTTGTACCTTTAGCATAACAAAACTAATTTTTTTCAAAATAAGCAACATTATACCAACTGTTGCTAAATACATAATAATTCCATTTACAAGTATCATATTCTATCTCACTCGCTTCTTAAAGTGTTTAAATTAATTAGTAAAACCCATTTATTACATATATTATACTTTATTTTTAATGTTGCTCTAAATTTTTTTTAGACCTAAACTTTATTCAAAAAGAACTTAAGAATAAATGTTTACTTTCCGTGACTTTTTCTAAAAAACCAACCTCAAAAAACCCCTATAAACGTTGATATATCAAGACAGCATGAACGCATACATTCATCATAAGCATTCATGCTTTTACCCTCTTTCATATGTATTCGCAAAGAGGTTTTGTGTGTATGTACAAAGACATGCTTTTCGCCTGATTTCTTGGGTTTTTGAGGGGAATGTGACTTCGTGATTGCTCAATTTGAACAACCAAAGCTTTCATTATGTTTCATCGCTTCTAGTATGTATTCATATAAAGTAATATTTAATTACTAAATATACCAATAATACAAAAGGAAAAAGCCCAGGCTCAAAATTATTGAATACCTGGGTTTATCACAAAATTATTTACTTTTGGACTTTCTTATATTTCTTACATAATCCATTATTAGAAATACAACCATAGTGATAATACCGTACATTATCGTCTCTTTACTATCAAAATAGTAGTCCTCTTTATTATAAATAAACTTAGAAATGTTTATAATTATCGCACCGACTATAAAATAAATTAGAAAGTTTCTGATTAATTTCATATTTTATTTTTCCTTATTCACAATTAGAACTTCCTGGGAATAGTTTGTTCATCTTAGTAGAACAGCTTACTGAGATAACACTAAGATTTATTACTAAACCTGGAAGTGTTGCACCTGCAACTTTTTTAGGAAACTCTTTTAAAATTAATTTTGCAGCTTGTTTGAAATTAGATGCTCTAATTGCATCAACAATAATCGTTAATGATGTAGCAATACCAAAATAACTCGATAAACCTTCTTTAATACATTCATTTTCTGCTGCTCTAAATTCCATTGTTTCTCTTTTACCATGCCATTCACAAGCTACTGCAAATAGTGTAATTTGTGGTTCAGAAATTATATTAACGTCTTCAGAAGAAATTAGTAGGTTTTCTACTTCTAATCCCTCAATGATCGCCTCTTTCATAGAATTACCTTTTAATTCTGTCTCTATTATTTCTCTATCATAACCTACAATAACTTCTTTATTATTTTTTAAAACTGCTTTGTCAAATATCAATTCAAGTGCTTCCGCTAAATCATTTTCTAATTTTTGTTCTTGATTCATACTTTCAACAGTACTAATTGCATACGAACTAGAGACCCCTGAAAAAAGTAACGTTATTGTGATCATTAAAATAGTCATTAATTTATATTTTCTCATGAAATAAACTCCTATTGTAATCTATTTAGTAATAGTTGTTGTTTACTATAGTAAATATCCCTCGAGGTAATTTTATCCTAACATTCTTAACTTTTCTAAATCAACACTCAATCAACGCCATTTTTTTGGCGTTTATTATGTATATTTTGGTGTAATTTATAAATAAAAAACAAATCACGCCAAATCACGTCACTTATCCTTCCTTATTATTGGCGTACAAGGCATTACTTGTACATCTAAAGTAATATTTACTGTGAATTTTCTTCAAAAACCCTTGAAAACAATTTAAAGTTAGTTAGGTAAAACCATTCACATAATTGTCAAAATGAACAACTGTAAGTAGACAGGACTCAAGCCGTTCAAACGTTTCTGCTAACGGTATGCTTATAATATTTACATAAGTCATGCTTTTGCACCAAAATGCTTCAATCGGTCCGTATCAATACATTGACCAACACGCGACATGCTTTGTATCAAACTGGCTTTGTTTTCGCTTCGCTTAATTTACTTGGAGGTTCACTATATATGAATGGCTGCTCGCCAAGCTGTGATGATTTTATTGCCGACTTTATGCTGAAAAAAGAGGGAATGATTAGTCAATGCCTCTTTTGAACGACACTATAAAAGGACACGTCCATAGACGCATCCTTTAGCTTGTAAAATTAGTTCTATTGGAAATTAAAAATCCATGTCATCGACCCAGTATTATTGTTAATATCTGTGTAATCAAATGTTATCTGAGCTTCTCCTGTACCAATCTTCTGCACATTTAAAAAAACATGTCCAGAAGGATTTGGACCCGTAATCGTTGCAGTGGCAATATTGTCATCATTACTTCTCGGATTACTGAAAATGACAGTTGAATTGTTTTCCCCTGTTATGGCAACCGTCAAATTCACATTAGTTGACATGGAATAAGGTCCACCAAATGTCCCACCATCAACATATGGTGGTGAAATATTAACTCTTGGTGTATCTGGAATTGTTACCGTTACGGGTGCTGACTTGTAAGCTACTACTCTAGTGTTATTATCTACTATTTTATAGTTTACCGTTACATCACCAGCTGTAACACCTCTTATAGCCCCTGTACTTTGCTGAATTGTTGCAGCTCCTGTACCATTTGTTACAGTCCAGATGATGGATTGTCCGACTCCTGGAGGCGTAAAATTAGTTGCTGCTGAGCCCCAGCCAATAACTGAATAAGGTGCTGGCACCATGGGTATTGCTGCTACTGTTGCTTGTGGATGAACTGTCACAGTTGTCGTACCTTTTTCAATTACTACGCCATTAGCATCCATTCCTACATACGTAATAACTGAGCTACCTGCACTTATAGCTGTTACTTGGCCAGTTGTAGCATTCACTGTCGCTACACTTGTTGGTTCAGCTACAAAACTTTTGTTTGTTGCTGTTGCAGATAAGCCTGCTCCTACTGAAGCTGTTATTACTTCATCCATTTGCAGTACTTGCGAATATGTTGGGTTTTTTGCTGTTGCCTCATCATATACAGTGAGACTCACAGAATTCATTTTACCATTACTACTTGTATACGAAATGGTTGTGTTGCCTGGTGTGTGAGCAGTAATTTCACCTGTACTAGAATGAACTGTTGCAACACCTGTATTGCTTGATGACCACGTTATTGTGCCTGATTCGGTTGTTTCTGCTGTTCTACTAGTAGTTTCTCCCAGTTGTATAACAGATGATGACGTTCCTACGCCAGTAATCGCTGCACCATTGCTATGGGTCACTGTGAAAGTAACTGAAGCCGTTTTTAGTCCATCTACCGTTGTTGCTGTTATGGTCACAGTACCTATACCAGTCGCTATCACTTTCCCCTGCCCGTTAACAGTTGCAACTTTCAGATCTGAGGAAGTCCATCTCACAAGTTTATTTGTAGCATTTGCGGGTACAACATTTACTGTTAATGTCTTTGTTTCACCAATTTTAAGATTTTCTATCACCTCATTCAATGTAATCCCGACTACAGGAATTACACTTGGTGTTGGTGATGGATCTGAGTCTGAGTCTGAGTCTGAGTTTGGTTCTGGTTTTGGTTTTGGTTCTGGCTTTGGTACTGGTTTTGGTTCTAGTTTTGGATCTGGCTTTGGTTCTGGCTTTGGTTCTGGTTTTGGTTCTGGTTCTGGTTCTGGTGTTACTTTATCAATCTTCTTTAAAAATCGAGAAGCAACAAGGGCAACTTGTTGTCTTTCAGCTATTCCTTGTGGATTGAAACGATTTAATGTATCGCCTGTCATTAGGTTTGATGCTACTGCAAAACCTACCGCATCCCTTGCCCAAGCAGAAATTTTATGCTGGTCAGCAAAAGTAAGCTGTTCGCCAAGGCCATTAGTTTCACCACCTAATGCTCTAGCAAATAGAGTGGCCATTTCTTGACGTGTTAAACCTGAGCCAACGCCGAACTTCCCATCACCTATCCCATTTATTAATCCAGCTTTAACTGCTGCTTCGATAGCTGGATACGCATAATGAGTTGTTGGAATATCTGTAAATGTTGGAGTACTTGGAGAGTTAGTTAGATTCAAATTCAGTGCTTTCGCTAAAATTATAGCAAAATCTTGTCTTGTAATTGCTGATGTTGGTCTAAATTCACCATCTGGATAACCATTTATAATGCCTTTTTCAACTAACTCGTTGATAGCATTTTTTGCATAGGAATTCTCAATATCAGAGAAATCAACTGCAGCAAAGGTGACTGTATTTATTGAAAGAAATGAAACGACAAAGCTTATTAAAAATACTATGCTAATAATAATATTTTTCAAAATAACACTCCTTAGTTTAGTTTGGAATAAGTATCTTTCATCTTCACTTATTAATTTTTATAGCCATTTAATGTCGTTTCTATTAACAAACGTTAATAGTACTGTTAATTGTTTAATTATTAACAGCTTAGAATTATTCTTTGCTTGTACAGCGACTTCTCACTTTACTTAGAGCTCTATTTCACATCACAAATTACTTGTTAAATTGTATCCCTCCTATCAACAAACTCATCTAGTTTTAATAGGGTCTTCTACAATAAATATTCTTTACCTATTACTTTTTTTCCTTCTGTAATTCAATCCATCCGTTCAATATATATTGCAAATTTTTCATATTCAATATATGCTTCTTCGGCAGTGGTAGTTATGATAGTTTATATCCAACTGACTTAATACTGTGTTCTTGATAGTATTTCTCCACGTTTTTTCAATGCTTACTGGTGCCATCATCTGGTCTGATTAAACCTGAAATTCAATTACTAAAAAAAGTAAATATACTAAATCTTTTCAAGTTCAGTACGATAACAACTATGGAACTAAAAATGTGATTAGGAAGGTGATAATTTATCATGATGACGACCAATTTCTCTACTATGCAATATTTAATGTCACGAAAGTCCTCGTCTAAGTATTATGGGTTGACACGACAAATGAGCAAGGAAGTTAAAGCTACATCAAAAGAGAATCAAGAAAAAATAAATAATGTAAATAAAATTCTTGAAGAAAGTAAAACTTCTAAACTATCTAGCAAACAAATTGAAACGTTAAAAAGCGCAGTAAAGCAAGGGTTATTAGGATCTAGTTCTAATCATTTAAGCCCATTAGGTATGTATAACTATAAAAAATCAATCTCAAGTTCGAATTCAAACTTACATTCAACTTTGAGAGCTTATCGAAATTCTATCTAGTTTTTAAACACCCTTTAACCTATTAGAGGGTGTTTTGTCTTGTAAGACAGGTTTCATATCATGGTATTCAATTAACCAAAGCCGAACATATGTATGCTTTTAAATCCTTATCCCCCTTTAAACGTCCACTATATAAAAAGGATCACTTTCCTATCAGTGACCCTTTCAACGATTATTTAAAATTCTGTGGTTTTACCACTTTAAATGAAGCAACTTCCCCGCAGTTTTTACAAAAAGTCATTTGGAGTGGTGACCCTACCGCCATAATTGCTCCAATAGGTCGTATATTGCCTTGGCTTGTAGTACCACCCACCTGTCCAGTCGTAAAGGTATCCCGCCCACAAGCCTTGCAAACTAATTTTTCATTCTCCATCATATCACCTCATTTTATGTAATTTATGTAAATTATAACATATGAATATCTGGTATGAGCGATGAGCGGGTCTGACTCATTAAATCTATATAAATATCTAGGAAAATAATGAAGAAAATATTCTTATTATTCATTTTGTTATTGCTTGTAGGGTGTAATGAAACAGTTAAAACGGAGGAAAAAACATTTGCATTTCCTGATGAAATCCTAAAAATAATAATGATGGGACAAGGGGCAAATCGTGAGGTAAAGACGAACATTTGAACATGACATCGACAAAAAAAATGCCATGCAAATTTTAACTGAATCCCATCCAGATGAAGGGCCATTATATACTTTGGAAGTGATTTATGAAAATGTCTGGAAGGACTTGATTGATGTATGGTATTACGAAAATTAACAGTGGTTGCTTCCTTTAAATCAAGACAAAGCTCTGAACGGACACATAGATTGAAAATATAGATACCCCCATTAGGAACCAACCATAAACTGTTCGCTGTTTTTGAAATTCTTGAATACCTAAAGTGAACATGAAAAAGCCTAAGAACAATATCATGAGGTAATTCAATTGGAAATCTCGTGTGATTAGTCCGTAAGCTGCTAAAGATATGCCTGTGATGGAAAAAATAATTTTTAAACAATTTAACATAAATTCCCACACCCTTTTTAGTAACTACAATATAAATTATTTCGTGCAGTGTCAATATACTTAGCTACTTCTTTTCATTTTCCGTATACATCTACCTATACTTTCCTATATAGTAATATAAAAGGAGGTTGTATGGAAATATGTCGTTATTATTGGCATTTTTGGGCTTTTTAGGTTTTATTGTAGGTCTCGTATTAATAGTGATTGGACTTATTAAAAAGAAAAAAATGAAGGGCGGACTTGTATTAGGTATCTCAGTTGTTATATTTATTGTTGGATTCATATTAACGCCTGTTGATGGAACAGAATCAGGTAAACAAGCTGGCACCCATGAAAAAGTGGAAACTGTGACAAAACCTAAAGAAGAAACCCCAGAAGAGAAAGCTGCTCGTGAAGCAAAGGAAGCTGAAGAAAAAGCATTGGCTGAACAAAAGGCAAAAGAAGAAGCTGAAGTTCGAGCAAAAGCTGAGGCCGAAGCAAAAGCAAAAGCTGAAGCTGAAAGAATCGCTAAACTAGAAGCTCTAAAAATAAATGGCTCTGGTGATACAGCTACGAAGAAATTCAAATTAGAGAAGGGTTTCGTTATTGTAGATGCAACTCATCAGGGGTCTAGCAATTTTGCTGTTAAACTATTAGACGCTAATGCTAACATGATCAAATTAGTTGTTAATGAGATTGGTAACTACACTGGTAAGAAAATTTATGCTGTACCCACTGGTGAATATCAGTATGAAGTAACAGCAAGTGGTCCATGGACGATTAATATGTCCCAAGAGATTCCTGCTGAGGTTGCACCTGAAGGCAAAGTTACAGGTACAGGTGATAGCGTAGTATTTATGAATATTTCAAAAGGTGCTAAAACCGTTGCTTTCACGCATGACGGCTCTAGGAATTTTGTAGTGAAAGCTAATGACAGCGTTTTATTAGCTAATGAAATTGGTACTTACAGTGGCTCAAAAGTTCAAAAAGTAGAGGATACTTCAATTTACTACTTTGATATAACGGCTGATGGGAATTGGTCTATGACATTTGAATAAATATCTGTTTAAGTAAATTTATCGCCCATCAGAAAGGAAGCGTCGTAAATGAAACAGTGGCGACATAGTAAGAGTTTTGTTATCTCTTGGTATGCTTTACTTTTAATTTGGATTATCATGCCAATTTATTTGTCGATTCCAAGTATCATCACTATTTTATTCATCATGTTTTCAGCATTTGGAGCTTGTGTGAATCACATTAAATATATCAAAAGAAGTAAAAGGCCATATGTCAAAATTATTGATTTAAACAAATAAAATTTTCTATAAAAAAAGGCATATGCTCATCCGCTGATCGGACATATGCCTTTATTTCTTAAACTCTTAACGATCCACGGAAGCCTCTTGCCGCGTAGTAGGATTCTGCGCCATTGTGGTACATAAAGACCATGTCATAGCGACGGTCGCAGAAGATGGCACCGCCTAGTTTGCGAATGTTGTCAGGTGTTTGTACCCAGCTTGATGTTTTTAAATCGAACTTGCCAAGCTCCTGTAGTTGGCGATATTGCTCCTCTGTTAACAGCTCAATGCCCATTTCCTTGGCAACATCCATAGCCGTATTTTCAGGCTTGTGATTTTTTCTAGATTCCCATGCTTCACGGTCATAACATAAACTTCTGCGACCTTTAGGACTTTCCGCAGAACAATCATAGAAAATGAACTCGTCCGTGTTTGCATCATAGCCAACTACATCTGGTTCACCGCCTGTTACTTCCATTTCGTAGAGCGACCATAGTTTCTCCCTATTAGCCTCTAGCCTAGCTTGGACATTTGCCCAGTCAAGCCCTTCATGACGAGATGTATTTTTCTCGAAGCGAACTTGCAAAGTATTGATTAGTTCCTCGGTTTGCTCTTGAGATAATTCTTTCGTTGACATTGTTATCTTCCCCCTCACTTATTTAAATGACAAGCCTTCTTCTTTCAATGATGATCTCATAATTGGTAAGGAGGCTGGTCCAACACCATGCAATTTTAAGATATCCTTTTCCGTATACATAGATAGTTTTTCCAACGTATCAATACCTGCGTGTACGAATGCATTTCTTGCAGGTGAACTCAATTTGGAAAGGAAGCCACTGCTAGGTTTATTTTCCTGATCACAGGTAGGGCAGCTTGAACAATCTGTGCTTTTGTAAAATGGATGTCCTTTTTCACAAACTTTTAACCTTTTTTCTGCCAACCTCATCCCTCCAAAGCCTTTACTTTTGTCCATTTTACCATATTTCAATCTAGGGTATTGCTAACGAAACCTAGAATGCCTCTATTTGTTGATCTGTTAAGTTTTGTGCACCGAGGTATTGAACTTTCGGTACCCCATCCATATATTTCACCACAGCATATCTTTGTATCCCTGGTTTTAGCCAAATACGTGCTTCCTTAGGCCAACTTGCAATATCCTTCACAAACATTTCCTCTGGTGTAATATTTGTATCCTTTGAGAGCGAGTATTCAGTATGATTAAATTCATTATCTAAGATGGTCACATAGAATAAATCGTCTCTGACTTTATAGACATCTTGAAAATGGCGGTCAATAGCATCGAAATAAAAACCAGTTGGATAGATATAAAACTTCCCTGCTTCATAAGACATAATGGACTGGCTCTCTCTGGAAGGGAAATTCATCCTCTCAATATCTAAGTCAACGCCAAATGTTTCTTTGTATTTTGCTTGGACGGAGGCCCCATCAAAAACCATTTCACTCATGTCTGAATACTCATGGTCAAGATTGGCCTTTTGAATAACATCTAACACTAAAGATTGGACGACTTTTTTGTCTTGATGATGGATGCGTCTCTTTGTATTAAATTCCTCTAAGGCACTGACAATTTCTTCCCTTTTCTTCTTTTCTAGCAAAGCTTCTTGCCCAACAATACTATTTACGCTCGGTGCGAGGGCAGCAAGGACTGTGCCAACATTGCTAGCTGGGCTAGTATAATCGAAACCATATTTTTTCTCGGAAAAATTACTAATCAATATGGAACGTTCCTCACCTAAATATGGGGCAAAAGCTGTGTCATATGTGGCTTGATCTGTTACTTCACCATTTAAAAAATAATCGATACCCACTACATTGTTATTATCCATTGTATAGCCAGTAATAACTAACTCCATTGCTGAGTTAGTTGGCTCCTTGGCATAAATCCAGATCTTGTCAACCGTAGTACCTTGACTTGTTTGATTGGAGAACATTTTGATGAACGTTCGACCATCCTGACCTTTGACTAAAGACACATTCATATCACAGGCTGAGCAGACCAATTGATCAACTTCACTTGAAAAAGATAGAATAGCGCTTTCACCGTTCGTATTTCCCGTCCAAACTTCTTGGATATAATTATCCTTATTTCGATGTGTATATGCAGATAATGGGTAGTCTACTCCCTTCATGAAGGCATAAACCTCCTGAACCCCATCATTATCAAAATCGATTAATTCTGAATATAAAACGCCCTGATTATACTCATTTTCAGCAAATGTTTGCATATCGTATGTATAGCCTATTGTCTCAACAGCCTCAGATAATTTCTCATATAATTGACGATCTACCAACTGCTTTTCCTGTGCCAACTTAGATGCCGCTTCTTGTTCGCCGCTAGCCTCGACCCCAGGCTTCTCCTTGGATTGATTTGAACATCCGCACATCAATACCATGAAGAATAATAACAACCAACTTTTTTTCATATTAACATTCAACCTTTCAACACTATGTAATATCTATGTAAATTTTCTACATTTACTACTTTATACCAATATAAGGGTGCTGTAAGTAATAAAGTTTTGATATACTCCTTTGCTAAAAATGATTTAATCCAAACTCTCTATATGGAATTGCTGAACCTTTTGAACATCATGGCTCTTTAGGGGGAAAATCTCACTTAAAATCGTAATGCTTCTCTTTATCAAAATTAAATAGTTCCGCTTTTGTAAAGTGACAATTTTAACCCTTCTAAATAAGAATAACCCCGTTCCAAGTTAGGACGGGGTTAACAGTAATATGCTTTCTTGTTTCATCGATAGCACTTTCTGATATTGATCATTTCCTTCTAATTTTCTGCGTTTTAGCAAATACATAACCTGATAATCCAAATGACGCACTAATAACATAGAAAGGTCTCGTGAATTCCGTTATTTATATTTATTTAAAATTTCTGTGGGAATATGACAATAATCATTTGGACATCTGGTTAATCTATCTTGATGTTCCTCTGCACTTCTGACATAGTTTGTAAGGGGCAATACTTCAACCATTATAAGCTCGTAATCATTTCGCTCTCTAAGAAATGCCTTCGCCTCTTTTAAATGCTCAGGATTTTCACTATATACGCCTGTTCTATATTTTTCGCCAACATCCTGTCCTTGTCTATTCAAACTGTAAGGATCAATGATTTCGAATAAATAGCCCATTAAATCTCGAATGGTTACAACTGTTGGATCAAACCCTGTTTTTACACATTCAGCGTATCCATCATAATCGCCCTCAAGCGTACGACTTGTTCCATTCGCTCTTCCTGCTTCTGTAAACGTAACTCCTGGTAGTGTTTTTATAAAAGCTTGTACGCCCCATAAACATCCACCAGCCAAATATACTACTTCCATCTTGCCCCTCCTTTTTTGTCTAAATACAGATCAATTTTTATTATGAACCTATTCATAAATGAAGGCACTCATCACATTCTTTACTAATGGCTAAAAATTATTAAACCTTAGATAAACGTAATGAATCGAGTATACCAAAATGATTTTTTAACAATTTGCCAGTAGAAGTATCAGTATAAAAGATGTAACTACTTTTTAACATGTATTACTTTGTAGCCAATAAATAAGATGAAAAACCAAACTGGTGCCACATATAGGGCAACACGCATATCTGGAATAAACGCCATTAACACAATCACCATTAATAAAAATACAATAGCAATATACGTAGAAAGTGGGTAAAGCGGAATTTTGAATTTCAGCTTGGCTACTTCCTCTTTCGTTTTTGACTTCCTAAATTTCAACTGTGCTAATAAAATAATCATCCAGCTTGTAATAACTGCAACCGTCGCAACTGCAGAAATATAGATAAACACTTTTTCAGGTACTACATAGTTTAAGACAACCGCGATTAATAACACAGCTGACGAAAATAATATCCCTCGACTCGGACTACCGTTTTTGCTTACTGTTTTAAAATATTCTGGACCATTTTTTTGTACCGATAAGTTGTGTAGCATACGTCCTGAACCATATAAGCCACTATTAAAGGCAGACATTGCAGCTGTAATAACGACAAAGTTAATAATGTGAGCCGCAGCAGGGATACCGACGTAATCGAAAATTTGAACGAATGGGCTACCTTCTGAGCCAACTTCGTTCCAAGGATAAATAACCATCATAACGCCTAGCGCCCCAATGTAGAATATTAAAATACGCCAAACGATGTTGTTAATCGCTGATGGAATGGACTTGCTAGGATTTTTTGCTTCTCCTGCAGAAATACCCACTAATTCAACCCCACCGAATGAGAACATAACTAATACGAGTGACATTAAAATACCATGGAAACCGTTTGGCATGAAGCCACCATGTGCCCATAAATTATCAAAGCCAATTGCTTCACCGTGGTTGCCGACACCGAAGAAAATAATGGCTAATCCTAGAACGATCATCCCGATAATTGCCACAACTTTAATCATCGCAAACCAGAATTCGAATTCTCCGTATGCTTTTACATTTGCTAAATTTACAAGCGTCATCATAACAAGGACGACAAGAGCAGTTACCCATTGTGGAATATCCGGAAACCAGTAGTTAATATATACACCGACAACTGTTAGTTCTGCCATGCCCACGACAATCCACATGAACCAATATGTCCATCCAGATAAGAACCCAGCAAAGCGCCCTAAATATTTATTCGCGTACATACTGAATGAGCCTGACACAGGTTCTGCTACTGCCATTTCGCCTAATGCACGCATAATGGTGAAAATAACTAACCCGCCAATTAAATAAGCTAGTAAAATAGATGGTCCCGCCATTTGAATGGTTGAACTAGAGCCATAAAATAAACCGACCCCAATGGACCCGCCTAGTGCAATTAATTGCATGTGACGAGTACTTAATTCCCGCTTTAGTTGTGAATCTTGATGATTATCTTTCATAATGCTTACTCCTCATACGTTTAGATTTTCAAATACTTGCTCAAAAAAGGAATAAAAAAAACGCCCTTTTGGATTAACCAAAAGGACGATTCAACTCGTGTTACCACCTTTAATTTATAAGCAATTCACATTACTTACCTTAAGAAGTACGGTCATTTGACGATACTCTCGCACATGATTACGGGTGCTTACCGGCGTAGCCTACTTAGAATAATCCTTTCGGTACACAGCTCCAAGATGAATTCTCAATCGTTTTACATGCACCTCTCATCGACCGGTAACTTTCTGTTCGTAAAAATAATTGATACTACTTCTTTTCATAGCCTTTGTTCTATACAAATATTTTTGAATTGTTTTTCATTTTACAGAAAAAAAATAGTTTGTCAATATAATTTTCAAAAATTCTTCATAAACCGCATAAATTACATATGACAATTCTATAGGCGGTTTAGTCCAGCTAATTTTTCCTGGTGCTATAACTCTGTGTTATTCTTTCCCACTAAACTCCCATATATTTAAACCCTCGGAAGCTTCTGGTGCTTCAAAAAATTTAGTAATTTCAATAAACGTCGCTTCCGTGTCAAAAGCTGCTCTTTCGGGTTGTTCGTTACGCCTTTGCGCAATTTGACGCAAGCATTGCTGGTTATTTAAATTAAGGTAGATTAGTTGATGGTTTGCATTGACCTCTGACGCTATATCCAAAAACCACTTTCGCTGTTTTTGAGTGTTACCTGGAAAATCCATTACTACATGCGTACCAACACTCAAAATGTTTTGGACATGCTTTTTCACCATCGGCTTGAGCTGTGCTGATAATTTTAGATAGTCCTCAAATGATGTGATCTGATTGGGATAAAGAGAGGAAAGCCATTCATCCTCAGATAAAAGTACCGCATTTTTTTCTTTAGCCAATTGTTTTGATTTTGTTGATTTTCCTGCTCCCATTTTTCCACAGAAAAAGTATAGAGTCCCCACTTGTTTCATGTTTTTCTTCCCCCGAGCTTTTTTTATTGGTTTTAGTTCTTACCCTACCCTTGTAAAACTATAATTTTTGGAACAACAAAAACGGATTCTACAAGCAAAATCCGTTCTTCGTCATTTCTTATAGTAACTCTAACACAATATTTGAGAATACATTAGTTGATATGTTATTACTAAGATCCTATTCCAAGTGTTATGACGTCATCAAAAGCGTTCCATCGTTAAATCAGTATTTACTGAAACAGCAGCTTTATTACCTTTGGCAGCTGAAATCATTAAAGTGGAAGGTTTAGATCTTTCGGTTTCCCCTGCAATATATACATTTTTTTGAGTTGTTCTACCAACACCATCTGTTATGACTTTTCCATCTTCATCAATATCACAGCCAAGCTTCTCAGCAAACTGATTGGGGCGATAATAAGAAGGGGCCACAAATCCACCCGACCTTATAATGGTTGCTCCTGACTCAAACTCTATTTTTTGTAAGTACCCATCATTACCTATGAGATCTTTTACCTTTTCTGATATTATTTTGATATTGTGTTTTTGCAACTCCATTTTACCTTCTTTAGATAAGTGAGCTCCATTCGTTAAGACAACCAAATCCTGTGACCAATTATAAATCAACTTAGTCAAATGCAATACATGCTCTTCTTTTTCTGCCATCACCACTAATGGCTTATCCTTTTGCTCCCAGCCATCACAATACGGACAACTAAATAGACTTTTTCCATAAAATTTTCTTATACTTGGTATAGTAAATATTTCTTGAACACCGGTGGCGAGGATGATTTTTTCTGAAACAAATTCCTGACTCGTAGATGTTTTGACAGTAAATCGCTCATTACCTATATCCTTTATAATTTCAGTAACTGTCGCATTAAGATAGGAGACGGACGGGTAATTCACCAACTCTTTTAAAGCTATTTCTTTAAATGCTTGTGGTTTTATCCCATCACGCGTAATAAATCCATGTGACGCCTGTGTCACTCTATTCCTATTTGTCCCATCATCCATTAATGCAATATTTCTCCTAGCTCTTCCTAAAGTTAAGCCAGCACTTAACCCAGAAGGACCTCCGCCTATTATGATACAATCAAGAACAGTCATTTTTACCTCCGTATTGATTTGCTTTCTTTTGAAATGTAATTTGCATTCGAGAACTACATTATTTCCTACATCATGGTTTTCCATTCTTTACACACTAAAAAATAACGCGGAGTTTTTGTTTATTTCGTATTAAAAAAGACGCATTCCTTTTTAAAGAAATGCGCACAATTGTGGAATAAACAGTTTAAATATTTTTGAATGACTTTATGTAAACTTAACCACTTTTTTGTTACTAAAAACATTCAACTCTCCAAATTTCATACAATTCACTAGAGAATCTATTAAATTTTTATTATTTCACGAATTTGAATATGCCTACTTTAATTTCATCGAGTGAAGCTTACCCATAATTTATGCTTCAGTTTCAACCGTCTTGATTTCACTTTCTATTTTCACTGCCAGTATTTTTGACCAATACTTTCAATTAAAATCACAAACAAGTGAGTTAAATACACATAATAAAATTTACAGCATAAATAAATAATTAAATCCTTGTATCTTACTGTTGCTTTGAAAACTCCACTAAATTCTGTGACATTGTACCAATTTCGTCTGCTGAGGCATTCAATTGTTCAGTAAGTGCTGCTTGTGTTTGTGCAAGTTCGCTAATTTTATCCATATAGTCAATGATTGTATCAATAGAAACCTTTATTTGCATTAAACTAGATTCAATATTACCTGTTGCCTCTGCCGAATTAACTGCTAATTTTCTTACCTCTTCAGCAACTACACCAAAACCTTTCCCATGATCTCCTGCACGTGCTGCTTCTATCGCAGCATTTAACCCGAGTAAATTTGTTTGGACTGCTATCTCTCGAATAAAATTTGATATAAGTTGTGTCTCATCTGCTAACCCTTTCGCATCATTGGCAACTCCAGTTGTTTTTTCCTGTGTGAACGCCAGTTCCTGTGCCTGCATTGTAATAGAATTAATCCCTACAACCATTTCATTAATCGAAGCTGATAACTCTTCCATTCTTGTCATGATTTCATGCACATTTTGTTCTTTCATTTTTTGATGTGTAATGTCTCGAATTGTTCCTGCCACTCGCATAGGGGCTCCAACACTATCCCGAAGAGTTGTACCGCTTGCATGAAACCAGCGATATTCACCTGATTTTAATTGAAGGCGATAATCCACTTTAAATGGCGTACATCCTGAAAAGTCTAATAAATGTGCACTAAACGCATCTAATGCAAACTGCTTGTCCTCTGGATGCAAGCGATCACTCCAAGAACTCATAATATTCGGAAAATCATTTTCATCCTTGTAACCTAATGTTCTTCGAAATTGTTCGCTCCACCAAAAGGAATTCTGTGGATTTAAAGGATCACCTTGATCTACAATCATATCCCATGGCGCCTCTACTAGAGCTTCACTGATTAAATCATACCGTGTTACATACCCCTGTAACTTTTCCATATTTATCCTTTTATCATCATGTATATTCATAATTGTTCCTATTATTTGGTATTGATTATCTACAATAAGAGAAGCTATTCCCGTAGTCCGTATCCAGCGTTCTTGACCATCACCAAAGCATATTAAATGCTCCATATTAAAAGAAGTTTGTGTCACTAAACTCGCCTCAAGCATCTCTTCAAAATCAGAACGATACCCTAATGGAATTAACGTCAAAAAATCTTGAAAACTGTTTTTAATAGGATAAGTATCGAATCCTAAGAACTTTTTTAATTCTGCCGAAACTGTAAACACATTGTTTGAATCATTCAAGCGCCCATTCATTACTTTTAATTCCCAAAGACCAATTTCATTACTTTTTAATACATTATTAAACTTTTTCTGCAATTGATCTTCAGACTCTTGTCGAAGCCTATTTACTTCGTTTAAATTATGTATAAACTGTTGTAATTCTTCATTTGATTGGGCTAATGTATAATTGTAATCAAATTGACCCTGTTTAGCTAATTGTAATTGAACCTCACTCAATCTAATCAGTTTATCTATTGATATGCTCCATTCTTTTTTAAATAACATTTTAATTCCCCCTATAGCTTCGAGTTTCCTTATTATAACTGATAAAACAGTTAAAAAGAACTCTCGAAAATTAAATAAAATGATGATTTTTTTACAAAACCACCTATAAATATCCGTATTTTATTAAAAATAGAAAATTTTACATAATTTAATACTCATGACTATTGAAAAGTATTCAAATGCATAATATAACATATCATTTTTCAAAAAAAACAGACTGTATTTTCAAATAGAAAACGAAATGAGCTACTCGTATTAAGTATAGATCCTATTAACTCGCTAGTATTAATAAAAAATCTACAGGTATTTTATTTTTTACTGGACCATTATTAAGTTGAAATCTGCTATTCCAAAGCCAAATATCCAGTTATTTCCTTTGTTTCGAATATATAAATTCCACCGGCTTCATAGGTTTCAGGAGTTACTGTCCAAATCTTCCGCTGTTTGGTTGCAGTTCTTCCATATTTAGAACTTGTTTTAATCCGTTAACAAAGTAATCAAACGGTCAACCAACACCAAGTTTTACGCCTCTATTTTCCTCATTAATCATGACAATCGTAGGGAAACCAGCTGCTCCTAAAATTCTAGTAAGAACAAAATCGTCATTTAATATTTGTTGTCCGATTGGTTGTTCAGTTTCATTTCCAATAGCTTCTCTAATAAGACCAAGTTTATTTACTGTTTCTAACCATAACTGATTTATTGTTCCACTCTACATACAAGTAATCAATTCCATCTTTTAAACCTGATATAACAGCTTTTTTGTATTCAGGTGTTACAAAGACAAATCCATCAAATTTACTTATTTTCTTTAACCAAGTATCGGCTTCAGAAGTTGCATAGTCCTGTGCCATAATAGTAGGTACTGATTCATTGTATCTTGGTAGGTTGTAATCCTTACTATCCACTAACTCAAATTCAACATCCGTTCTTTTGTCGGCGATTGATTTCACCCATTTAGGAATTTGTATAGATAGTACATGAATAGTGACACCAAAGATGACTTATCCTGTAATTTTTCTTCTGTCCGCCTACTCTTTCTTTTGTCATATTTAACAAAACTTCCTTCTAAACAAAAATAAAAAACCGTATTTAAGGTCTTTATTACCTTAAATACGGTTATAATCACAGAACTTTATAAACAGGAAAATTCTTTTAGGAAGACACCATTGTCATTAATTTCACGGAAATTGTTCGAAAACAACTCCATTCTAATGATCATATCGCATGCTAAATTTATTTGTATTTCTGCTCAAAAGGAACTCCTGTCATATGACCAATGTTCAGAAAGTAAATCAAGAACCTTGGGAATTATTGAAAAGTATCCAGTTTCATTGAAAGTTATAAATCCTTTATCAAATAAAGCGTCATGATTTGAGCATATCAAAAAGTCGTTATCCAAATCGAATCTTTCCTTCTCATCAGAAATCACAAGCCCAAGTCTAATTAGAAAATTGTTTGATTCATCTCCACCACCAAATTCAACAAGTTCATAATCGTTAGCAATCCAGTTTACATATCTTAGTACCTCCTTTGAGATATCTCTTGTCATTATGGTATAAAACAAACTTTCCCGTTTGTTGAATAAACAATTTTCTTATTAATCCGTAGAAAAAACACCTCGACTTTGAATTAATAAAATACATTGCCCTGCTTTTCAACTAAATATATTTTACTTCAATATTGTATAATTGTTTTTATTTATAATTCACTAGAGAATTACAGTTTTATATCTATTAAATTTTTAATATTTCACTTAATTTGAATATGCCTACTTTAATTTCATCGAGTGAAGCATACCCATAAGAAATTCGGATAAACTGTCCTGACTTTTCAGCATAAATACTACCAGGATTTAGAAGAATATTGTTGGAAAATGCCTTTTCAAATAGCCTTTTTACTTTGAATTCGGGTTTTATTTTCACCCATATGAACAATCCACCTTTTGGGATGTCCCATGTCGCATAGGGACTCAAATATTTATCCAGTGCATCTAAAGTAACTTTTCTCCGAACCCTAAGTTGTTCTCTTACTTTATCAAGATGTTTATCATAGAAATCACTAGATAACCACTCTGCGGCAACGAGCTGGGAAAGAGTACTTGATCCGTAATCGGATTGCATTTTCAAATCAGCTAATCGATTGATAACTGACTCCGAGCCAACTATCCAGCCAATTCGTAATCCTGAACTAAGAGTTTTTGATAGACTCCCAACATATAATACATTTCCATAAAGGTCCCTTGCTTTTAGTGGTCTAGGTGGTGGGCTATCAATCCATAAATCGTGGTACACATCATCTTCTATAACTGGCAGTTGCTCTCTTTAACAATAGGCAATTAATTTCTCTCGTCTCTTTTCTTGCATTAAGGCGCCTGTAGGATTATGAAAGGTTGGAATCGTATATAAAATATTTTTCCCATTTTCCTTTGTCAAATAAATTGAATCGATGATTAGCCCCTCCGTGTCCATCGCTAATCCTTGCAACGCCATCCCCGCAGACTCAAAAACAGTCAACGAGTATAGATAGGAAGGCATCTCTAGCAATACCGTAGATCCTCTTTTTAGTAATCCAATTGAAATTAAATGTAAAGCTTGGAGCGCACCGGAAACTACGAGAATGGACGAAGGTGATGCTTCGATACCCCTTAACTTTAAATAGTCACTAATGGCTTGTCGTAAATGTATATTTCCTTTTGGCTCTTCATAGCCAAACGAGGTTAATTGATTCGATATTTTTTGAACGATGAATTTCATCTCTTCTAAGGGGAACATTTCTGGTGATAGTTCCCCCTTACTCAATTGAATAAGATTCGTATTCGATTCAGCCTTGTTAATCTCTTGCACCATAGATACACTGGGCTTATGAACGCCTAAAGTGACGTTTCCATTCCAGTTAGTCGAAGATTTTGCGCCCATCAAAGTCCAAGTATTATTGGTGACGACTGTTTCCTTCCCAGCTTTACCTTCTAGTAGCCCTTCTGCCCTCAGCTCCTCTAACGCCGTTAAGACTGTACTACGATTAACCTCAAACTGTTTTGCCAAATTACGTTGACTAGGTATAGGACTTCCGATCGACCACTCCCCTTTAGCAATTTTTTCTTTTATATAATCAATAATGTATTGATATTTTGGTTTTTTCATTTGTAATCCCTCTTCTGACTGGTTGGTTTTTTTTATTTTAACCGGTTGGAGTAGTTTTAGCAAAAACCTATTAATATTGAAAACATAAATTTAATTGGTTGGATAAGAGGTGTATTTATGTTTAAAACATTTGATTTTAAGATTATTTCTGCTCATTTCATAACAATCATTTTATGGGCATCAGCTTTTCCAGGAATACGAGTTGCATTGTCAGCCTATTCACCTGAACATATATCATTTTTTCGATTATTAGTCGGATCATTTGTCCTAATCATCATAGCAGTTATTAAAAAAACCCCTTTGCCTGAGTTAAAAGATGTCCCTATTATTTTATTACTTGGCTTTTCAGGTTTCACCGTATATCAAGTAGCACTAAATTATGGAGAGCAAACTATTAGTGCTGGGATTGCGAGTTTACTTGTTTCGACAACTCCGATATTCACTGCTTTGTTAGCTGTATTCTTTTATCGTGAGAAGCTTGGATTATGGGGATGGCTTGGTTCACTTATTGGTCTTTGTGGTGTAGCATTTATTTCTGTTGGAGATTCAGATGAAAGTTTTTCACTTAATTCTGGGGTTATTATCGTTTTAATAGCATCCCTTTCAGAAAGTATTTATTTTGTTTTTCAACATCGTTATCTAAAAAAGTATGGGGCTATTCCCTTTACGATGTACGCAATTTGGTCAGGTACATTTTTTATGCTACTTTTCTCACCTGGCCTAATTGAAGCAATTAGGACTGCCCCGTTAAATACAACATTAGTTATTTTGTATCTTGGAATCTTTCCAACAATCATTCCGTATTTTACTCTAGCTTATGTTACCTCACGAACAGGAGCAGCTGAAGCAACTAGTACACTTTATTTAACCTCTTTTTTTGCATTTCTTATCGCATGGATCTGGCTTGGTGAAGTACCACAAATTTTTGCTGTAACTGGGGGATTAATTACGTTAATAGGTGTATTTATTGCAAACATAAAAAAAGAAGAAATGATGAAAGAAAATAACAATGCTCAAAGTTTAGACTAGTGATCAATCATTAATCAATTTGTTTGGATCTCTTCAGATTGATGACAACAAGTATGAGAGCAGTAGCACTCTATGCATGTTGTCATTTTTATTTCTTCGATTGTTTTGAAAAAATATTCATTCTCCTCCCGTATACCAAATCTTCCAATACTTTAACCCACAAAAAAGCATGACGATACTTTACAGGTTTATCAAAGTATTTGCTTGCCTTTGATATCCCAATCCTAAGATGCCTTCTCTTCTGCATCGAAGTCAAAAATGTAATAAAACTCATTGAATGCTATTTGTCATGCAAACCACAACAAAACATTTAACACATTACTAATTTTGTCCCATATTTTAGATGGTATTAACTCAAAGAGGATGAACATAATATCAATATTCATAAAGTTTGCTCCTAGCTTCATGTTTGAATCTAGAGACTTTTTTAGGGAGAACAGTATGTGGAAAACAATTGCCTCATTTTTACCAGATTGGCTGATTATAATACAAAGTTTAATAATATTTCTCATACCTTACTTCATCTGGCGTTTTTTTATCTATATTCGAGAACGAGCAAATATAGCTACTATTAAACAAGAATCGGAAAATTCACAAGAAAATACATGTAATTTTACAGGCAACCTTAACTCTGATTTAAAATTTATAAAAAAAGAAATCGGTCATAACTCTGATGTTCACTTTCGGGAGTTTAACATTGGAAACACAGGTATTCACGCAGTAATTATTTTTATAGAAGGTTTGTCGGATAAAGATCTTATTGATAAATACATTATGAAATCACTAATGATTGACTTTTCTAATGAAAATATCTCAGCTTTTATGACAGAAGAAGGTTTTAATAATATTATTAAACAACAAGTTCTTTCTATTAGTGATGTAACAAACACACAAAATCTAAACGATTTGGTTATGAAAGTTTTACAGGGTTCTACAGCTCTCTATATTGATGGATCTGCAGATGTATTCATCTTAGGTACAACTAAAGGAAAAACACGGAGTATAGAAGAGCCCATATCAGAGGCTTTGGTCAGAGGTCCAAGAGTGGGTTTTACAGAAAAGTTAAGTGAGAATACTGCAATTTTACGACAGCAGGGAAATATTAAGTCCTTGTCATTTATAAAATTCCAAGTGGGAAAGCGAGGAAATAAAGACCTTGTCGTTGCCTATATAAAAGATTTAGCTAATCCAGATTTAATACATGAAATCGAGAAGAGAATTAAGAAAATTGATATAGATTACCTGCCAGAAAGCGGTTATGTTGAACAACTAATTGAGGATAACTATCTCAGTATTTTTCCTCAACTACAGAGTACAGAACGCCCAGATCGTGTCATAAGTGCTTTGATGGAAGGACGTGTGGCAATATTGCTAGATGGAACACCCTTTGCCTTAATTGCCCCCGTTACGTTTAGTATGTTATTACAATCACCTGAAGACTACTATGAACGCTGGATTCCTAGTACACTTATCCGTTTATTACGTTTTTTAGCTGCTTTTATCGCTCTATTAGTACCTGCTCTATACATTTCCTTTATATCTTTTCAGCCAGGATTGATTCCCACTAAACTAGCTATTTCTATTGTAGGGTCCCGTGAAGGAGTTCCCTTTACTGTACTTTTGGAAGCCCTTATTATGGAAGTCTCCATAGAAATTCTGAGGGAAGCAGGGTTGCGCTTACCTAAACCCATTGGTCCAGCGATGGGAATTGTGGGAGGACTGATTATTGGAGAAGCTGCTGTAAATGCCGGAATTGTCAGCCCTATTATGGTTATTGTAGTAGCATTAACAGCCATTTCTTCATTCGCCATACCTGAGTATAATGCAGGAATTTCGTTACGGGTTCTTCGCTTTATGGCTATGTTTTGCGCCGCAATTTTTGGACTGTATGGAGTCATTCTTTTTTGTCTCTTTTTATGTAGTCATTTAGTAAAACTAAAAAGTTTTGGTATTCCCTATGCCAGCCCAGCTGTTCCTTTTAATTTAAATGACTGGAAGGACTTTATAATTCGTGTACCACTTATGATGATGAAACGTCGTCCCAAGATGATGAAGACCAAAAACTCTATTCGTCAAAAATAATTAACCTTGAAAGTAGGTAAAACATGACTGATGATTAAATCTGAAGAGAAAATTACAACGACACAAGCCATTGTTATTGTGACAAATTTTATACTTGCTACTGGAATCCTCACTTTACCCAGAACCTCTGTAGAAAAAGTAAAAACACCGGATGTTTGGATTACTGTTATATTAGGTGGATTAATTATGATAATAGCTGCCATAATCATGGTGAAATTAAGTCAACAGTATCCCGGAAAAACTTTTTATCAATATAGTCAAGAGATATTAGGTATTTGGATTGGTCGGTTTCTGAGCATCCTAATAATTTGTTATTTTATTACCGTCTCTGGTTTTCAAGTTCGTTCAATGGCTGAAGTAACCAATTTCTTTTTACTGGAAAGTACCCCTCTCTGGGCAATTACTATGCCATTCATGTGGATAGGTCTCTATCTTGTTTTTGGAGGAATTAATACAATTGCTCGTATGTTCGAGATTATATTCCCCATAACACTTTTCTTTTTTATACTTGTTCTTTTCATGAGCTTCAAGCTATTTGAAATTGATAATTTACGTCCAGTATTAGGAGATGGAATTACCCCCGTACTGAAAGGCATTCCAGCAACAATTCTCGCCTATACAGGCCCTGAAATTATGCTACTTTTAGTAGCATTTATGCAACAGCCAAGTAAGGCAGTAAAGGTAGTTATTATTGGAACTGTCATTCCTATGATCTTTTACGTTTTTCTTGTTGTCATGGTTATTGGAGCTTTATCCATAGAAGGAGTTGTAGTGCGAACATGGCCAAGTATTGATCTGATACGAAGTTTTGAGATGTCAGGTCTGATCTTTGAACGGTACGAATCCATACTTTTAGTAATATGGATAATGCAAATATTCGCATCTTTTGTTATTAGTTACTATGCCGCTTCTTTAGGCTTAGCTCAGCTATTTAGAATAAAATTCAATAAAATAGGTTTCATTTTACTTCCGATTATTTACATCATCGCTATGAGTTCTAATAACATTAATGAACTTTTTAAACTTGGAAATATGATTGGAAATTCAATGTGGTTTTTATTTTTGGGACTCCCCTTGTTCCTTTTATTGTTTACAAAATTGAGAGGAGCAAAATCATGAAAAAAAACATCAGTGGAAAACTGGCTTTAATAACTTTGCAGGTTTTATTACTTCCGTTTCTTACAGGCTGTTGGAGTAGTCATGAAATTGAAGAGGTTAGCTTGGAGATAGGTATAGCCTTAGATAAGGGGTATTTATCAAGCATTGATAAAGAATTTGAGGAACAAGATGGAGGATATCAAAAAAACAATAATATCACAATAACCTTTCAAACTGTTAACACTAAAGGAATAGGAAATAACAGTAAAGGTGGAGGGTCATCGGAACAACATTCTTATTTAAATGTATCTGAAACGGGAGACTCCACTTTTCAAATAGTCCGTGAAATTCCATTAAGAAGAGATCATCCAATAATCGGCCATCATCTTAAAGTAATTATCATTAGTGAGGAGCTTGCATCAAACTATAGTATAAAAGACTTACTTGATAGCTATCTGCGTGATAACGATATTAGACCAAGTTGTCTAGTACTAATTAGCAAAGGAAGAGCTAGTAATGCGCTTGAAACAAATGTAATTGGAGAAATTCCTTCATTCCGCTTGACTAAGATGGTGGAAAACGGATATAGAAGTAACAAAATATTACCAGCTATGCCGCTTGCAAAACTAACGGGTAAAATACAGTCAGAATCGAGTTTTCTTTTGCAAAATGTGATTTCAGCGGATGGAGAGGTAAAATTGACTGGTGCTGCAGTGATTAAAGGAAAGACCAACAAAGTAGTTGGTTTTCTGAACGAAGAGGAATTAGAGGGCATAACTTGGATAAACGGTAAAGTGAAAGGTGGAGTAGTTAAGAGCTCTGTAAAGGGACAGATAATAGCATACGAGATAAAATCTATGAAAAGTAAAATCCTTCCTCACATTAATAGTGGAGATATTACTTTTGAGATAAAAATAGAAACTGAAGGCCGTTTATCTGAGAATTGGGTAAATCGTGGAAAACCTTCTGATAATAAATTTCTTAGGGAAATTGAGAAGTCAATTGAAGCTGAAATAAAGAGTTTGATGGAAAATGTTGTACAAAAAATGCAAAATGATTTAGAGGTTGATGTTGCCGGATTCGGAAATAAATTAAAAATAAAACACCCTAAGGTATGGAAAGAAGTTAAAAAAGATGATTGGGATGTAACATTTAGTAAACTTCCAATAAAGTACAATGTAGAGGTAACAGTAGCGGATTACGGAGCGGTAAGCTCTGATTAGCAAGTTTCCTTTTGAAAAAGCATGTATTTTAATTTTAGATTCCTAATGCTGTGTTATTTATTTTTTCTGAAAGCTCTTCAGTATATTCTATAAATATTTCCATTATAGAAGAAAAGTGAAAACTTATATTTGATTTTCGTTGTTCAGTCAAAGCACAAAAAAGAGTTTACGCTTTGTTTAAAAATGTTAACATATTCCTATCCTTCCCTCACAACCTACAATTAATCAATCAATTATGCCTTGGTGATTGTGTCCGAAGGCTTTATCTTCATTCACTAGATGTTTGGATTTTCATCATTTTTTAAAACCATAGGGTAAATACCATTTCTCCTTTCTGCAAGCATACATATTATAGGTTGTAGAAAGGAGGGATTTTCAGTGGGATACAACGGAAACGTAGGTAACATGAACAACAGCTGCTATTACGGCGGCGACTCTGGCGGTGGCGGCTATTACGGTTCAACATTCGTATTAATCGTCGTTCTATTCATTCTTTTAATTATTGTTGGCGCTTCTTTCTTATACTAATCATCCCAATTAGCACCTAACCCTTTTGCAGACTTTAGGAGTCTGTAAGGTCAAGGGTCACTTTACCAGCCTAGTGACCCTTTTCCTTTTCAGATAATCGTGCGATAATCAAATTTGAAATGGTAAATTTGAGGTGAATTTTACATGTTGCGAGTAATTAAAGCATTGCTAGGCATCGCATTGATTATGGTTGGCCCTATGTTGATTGTCATTACGGTTGACGATACTGTATTTCTCAAAAATATATTATTAAGAATCATTGGTGGTCTGTGCGTTTTACTGGGCGTTCATTTATTACATAGACAGCTTCATCCGAATTCATACACAAGTAAACCCACGAGCTCCAATTAAAGAGCACTTGGGTTTACTTAAATATTTAGAAAAATATTATTCCTTGGCAAAATATTTTGGGTCTATTTGAAGAAGAATTGTATTCATATCATAAAAATTTCCTGATTTAAATTTTTCCTCATGAGTAAACCCTTGTTGTTGTTGAATAAATGCTAACCATTCCTTTTCTAACTCACTACTACTCTTTCCGTAAACTTCCTCTAATTTTTGCGCTAGTTCTTTCTCGTTATATATATGTTCAAACTTTTCGAGTCCGTAAGTATCAATTAAATATGTAACAAATGATGCCGCGTGCGTGTAGCTCATCTTCATCATGACTCGATTCTGTTCTTCACTTGAAAGTGCTGGGCGAAAATAGACATCATCTTGATTTGGATCAATTAACTTACTAATAGGAATTAACTTATCTGAATCCAAATAATGCTTCATGTATTTTTCAAAGTATAATTTATTTTTTCCATATTGATCCTCCATATAACTCGCAAAACCCTCTTGTGTAAAATAGCCATGATCTGATTCGAAATTGTTGCCATAGCCAAGTAAAGAATGGGTCATTTCATGGACTAGTGGATAGATATCTTCATTAACACCAGTTAGTTCGATTTTCGATGCAACCCCCCAGGATAGACCGTCTTCCTTAAACCATACGTTGATATGCTCAGATGGCGTGTAGGAAGTATGTATAGAATTCTTTATGTGGTCGTATGCTGTCACAATTTCATCCTTTATAGCCTCTACTTTTTCTTGTGGAACACCAATCTCATTCTTAATTTCAAAGGTTATTTTGCCATCCTTTGTGACCACAATATTTTCATCGTTTTTCTCTTCCTGTATTTGTTCTTTAGGTTGAACGGTTTCTGCTGTACAGGCTGTTAATAGCAATGTACAAAGAAGGATTGTGCCTCTCCATTTAGCCATAATTACCTCCTAAAAAAGTATTTTCCAGTTTATACGAAACTTAAAATCCAAAAGTTTCATTTTTAAAAGAAAAATAAGGAAAATTAGAAAAAATTATTTATAATGTTAGTAGACATGGCAAAAAGGAGGTCGCAATGAACAAAAGTACTTGTATTCATTACAACCCACGCTATGGCTGGGATTTAAATAGTGATGCAAATTTAGAAATGCGGTTATTCGCCAAAGCACAGCGTAGACAAGTAACTATTCTCAGCTATGGATGTGACTTAGATCATCACACCATTAAAAAAATTGCTCGGCACTACCTCACTAGGAAAAAATCTGACGAAGCCGAAGAAACATTAGAAATAAGATATGATACATATGATGCTAATTCAAGTAAACATGAAGAAAGTCAATACTATTGGAAAACCTATTTCATTAGTGAAAGAACATTAGCTGCTTTCCTACAAGCGCTACGTCGATTATCTGGTACACATATTCACTGTGAATTTAATGTGCGGGGACATTTTGAAGTAAGGATAAATGGTGTGGAATTTTCTACACGTGTATTAAAAGCCCTTGATTATCCATCTATGTATAAGGAAGATATAATCGGACGCTATCTTTTATTTATTGATACAGAATCACCTGACAATGAAATAATACGTCATAAAATACACTTGCTCCCCGAAGAGCTGCAAAGTCTTTCACTTCCCTTAGATAGCTCACCACTACAATGGGAACTATTAGTAAAAGGTTGGATAACAGCCATTCTTCTCTACGAAGTATAAATTTTAGCATATTCAAGATGATGGTCTATAAAACCAAGTAATCTTATCATATAAATAGTAATGTTAAGCGAATTCGTTTAACAAGGCACCTCCCGATTTGTTACTAAGGGGCACTTCCATCGGTGCCCCTTCTATTTTTTGCCTATTGCACACTTCATGCCATCCCATACATATAATACTTTCGTTATGATGGGACGTAGATTTATGTTAGAGGTTATTTTAAATTTTTTATCGAATACCTATGTTGGTCAAAATATAGCAAGGCTCCGTCAATATGATTGGTTCCACACCATTTATTATGATGAACAGTACCGCAGCTTATTTTTTTACCAATCCCATTATTCATTTCTTGATTGAACTACTCGAACACCTTTACTTCGATCATACATACTTCATTCCATAAAGGTAACAATACAATGCATTAGGGAAAGATCACAAAGAGGTGTAGAAGAAAATGAAAAAGATGTTACTCGTCTTTATATTCCCCCTTGTACTAGTTCCTTCATTTCAAACAATACCCGCTTCAACAGCTGAACCAACACAGGATTCTAGCGAGCTGAGATTGCAGGATATGCTCATGCTTTTGCTTACTCCTTATATTGAAGAAGATTTGACCAATTATTATTCAAAGATTAGAAAGGATGTTTCCCCTCATATTACGCCTTGGAAAATTGAAGTAATTGATACAAAAAGAAATCATTTCCGAGGCTTTCAAATGCAAATTACATTTGAAATTGAACCTACGGATGGCGGACAATGGATTCCTATTGGAAAGGATCGAATGACCTATGAAATTTCTTCAGGACCTGTTGTTAAATTGATTCATCACACACATCTCAAAACGTATAAATATCCGCCTGAATAATACCTTCCCATTAAAATTGTAAGCTTGTCCCTTTATTGAATGTCATGCGATTTTTTTATCTGTGAATCATAAAAGCACCCCATCAAAGCTTGTCTTACTTTGATGGGGTATTTCATTGTTATACTAAACTTCGCTGTTCATAGACGATCTATTTATTTTCTATCTCTTATTTCTTCTAGTATTTCTATTATGCGATTGTTTTGCCTTTCAATCGATTTTAACTTTCTCTCTATTATGCTTGAAGAGAAAAACACAATTAGTACAATTGCTATTCCAATTAGTAAATCCATTTTACTTCCCCCACTGTTTATTTATGTAATTTCACTTCATCCTACATAGATTTCAAAAGAAAAAGATGGCTCTATACGGAGGCCATCTTTAAGTAAAGTATCCATGGTTGCGTACTAATTAATGCTAAACAACGATGAATTAACGGATTCGAGCCTTGCGGAAGCCGTCGAATATACTGATTGCTGCAGATACAACAAATATAATAATTATGCCGCCAATTAGCCATATTTCAAATTGCTTAGTAGATGTGGTAAATAAATTACTCATGTACGCGATACTTTCTTGGTTCATTAAATTCGGATTACTTACTATCACAATGAATACAACCGTTGCGAAAAGCTCCACAATTGTATTAAAGATTGCCACTTTTTTCGTCCATTGCCCTTTCAGTAGTTTGTAGAGAGCTAACCCAATTTCGAGAGCAATGACAACGATCACAATGGGCCAATAATGAAGTAAAACATTCTGATTTAAAGCTGGCATTACGAATTCGAGACCCTCTCCACCATCTTTATATATACCTAAAAGATGATTTGCATAAAAATAAAAAGTTGCCCAAATGGCCGTCCACATTAAATAGCCAAATACTTCAAGCTTGGTAATTGCCTTTTTCTTAGGAATATAAATGACGGTTTTCAGATCTTCGGGAGTCCATTTTTTTAGGCTTGCTGATAATGGATGCTGCTCTTTTCCTTTATCAGTACGTTCCAAAATGACGAATACGACCGTTAGCCAGAAAAATACATGTATGCCTACTTCAATGATTCTCCATATTCCTTCACCCATCATATTGAGGACAGCATTCATAACCGCTTCTTCCCCACCAAAACTAATAAAATATTCAGCAATCATTGAGATTACTGCAATGACAGCGGCAATTGGTATAATCATTTTTAGTAACGAAAGGTATACATCAAAATAGCGAGGGCCGATTAAATGCATTGGTTGATCACGATAACCGCTCGCTAACGCCGCTGGATTCCCTAACTTTTCCAGCGCTTCCTTTACATCATGCTCATTGTAATCATCAGGTAACATATCCTCAATGGTTGATCGTAACTCAAGTGCGATATCATCACGATTTTTTTCAGGCAGCCTCCGCGTGACTTCTTGAATATAAATTTCAGTCAGATTCATCTTTATCCTCATCTCCTTTTAGTAGCTCATAAAGTTCTTTTGAATTATTAATCCATTCTCGTTTCAATTGCAAAAAGACGTCTAATCCAAATTCACTTAAGACATAATACTTGCGGGGTCTACTCTCAGAGGTTTCCCAGCTACTTGTCACTAACTCTTGTTTTTCTAAACGGCGAAGCAATGGATATAAGGTACTTTGATCAATGTTAATGCCCGAATCTTCCAATAATTGAACAAGTGAATATCCATACTGCGGTGTTCGTAATTGACTTAAAACGGCTAATGTCAGTGTTCCTCTCCTAAGTTCTGTCATTAATGAATTCAGTAACGTACTCATTCACTCACCTCAATTTCACTTACTATATGACATACACTGTATAACTTATACTATGTATCGTACACTATTGTTGTTACAACAACAAGCAATTTTATTGTCCTTTATAGAAAATTAGCTGTTTTCAGGAGTCTTAGTCACTTTTTCAGCTGCTTGGTTTCTAACAGTTAAATCGGAAAGGCAAAATTTATAGCAACAACCTTCTGCTAATTAAAGGTCCAATCACTGTATTATCGTCAAATTTCCAATACATAACATTTCAGACATTAGTCTGAAGACAATCATTGATGTTAGACGTTATATTGTATTTATACTTTTTAACGATAAAAGTATGAGGAAAAATCCTAGACAACCATTACGTATAGAAAAAAATTACTACTAAAACGTTCAAGTATCTTAATTTATAAAAACTATACGTAATGTGTTTGTTAGATTTGTACTTGAAAAATTACCAACAGGTAGAACATCTTGTACAACGTAGCGTACAGTGATGTTTTTTTATGCGTTTTTGCTATGAGCAAAAACTGTCTGTTCAGACCGATTAACTATTTATTAATAAGGAAATACAAATGTGTCGAGGTGACTTCTATGAAGGAGAAAATGCATTTTACAATTTTAAGTAACGATTCAACTGACGGAGATGGAGGTTACGGAGTAGGTACCCTTGATCTAAATAATGTAACGTCAATTATTATAGATTGTGAAAAAGAGCACGTGTTTATAGATTTAGAAGCCTTACATGGACGAAGTAAAATTGAAAAAAAAGTTCGTTTTTCACCTGATCTAGCTCATGCTAGTAGCGATTATTATCGTTATTGGATAGTTTGGGTAGCGATTCAGGTTAATCAAAATGGCCCCTATTATGCGGGATGTACCGCAAGTGAAGTACGGGTATCAAAAGAACAACGTCGTATTAAGCTTGGCTATAAATCTTTGCCAGAGCAGGTAAATTATTTAGATAAGGCACTGAAAGGGAAATTTCTCTTGCAGCATATGGATAGTCTTTCTAAAAAGCTACTTTTTCAGTTTTTATCTGAATTTAATGAAGCGTATTGGAAACACTCACCCGAAGAATTAAAACACCAGTTGTCTGTATAGGAGGATTTATAATGGCATTTGTAATTACAGAATTATGCAGGGATGAAAAAGCGGCTGTCTGTTTGGATGTCTGTCCAGTAAATTGCATTGTTATGACAGATACCCAATATGTAATTGATCCAGATCTTTGCATTGATTGTGGAGCTTGTGAATTAGTTTGTCCAGTAGAAGCGATTTATTTTGAGGATGATTTGCCTTCTGAATATCAGTCAGCAACCCTTCTAGCACGAAATCATTTTCGAAATTAGCATTGTCTTTATCCATATAGATTGAATAGAAGCGAGAACAAGTCGATTTCCTATATAATAAGAAATCGACTTTTTCGTATGGCTTATTTGATAATGACGAATTTAGCCTAACTGGCGTTTAAATTGTTTAATGGCGAAAAAATATGCGATGACCATGATGCCGATGCACCACATAAGAGCGGGCCAGATATCATTACTAACAGAGCCTTCATATAAGAGGGCACGAATTGCATTGACGATTGAGGTAACGGGCTGGTTCTCAGCAAACGCACGGATAATTTTAGGCATGGTTTCCGTGGGAACAAAGGCCGAACTGATAAAGGGTAGAAAAATCAGCGGGTACGAATAGGCTGTTGCCCCCTCCATAGACCCTGCTGCTAATCCAGGAATGACTGCCAACCATGTCAGTGCTAGCGTAAACAGCCCTAGTATGCCAGCTACCGCAAACCAATCCAAGAGATCCGTACTAGAACGGAAACCCATCAAGAACGCAACAAGGATAACGACTACAACAGTAAGCGCGTTGGAAATAAGCGAGGCCAACACGTGAGCCCACAATACAGACGACCGCTTGATGGGCATGGTGATAAAACGTGCCATCAGCCCACTCTTTCTATCTGTAAACAGCCGTGCGGAAGTGTAAGCGCAGCCTGATGCAATGGCCATCAATAAGATTCCTGGTAATAAATAATTAACGTAGTTGGCTGTGCCAGTCTCTATTGCGCCACCAAATACGTAGACAAATAGTAGCATCATCATAATTGGCGTAATAGCCACCGTAATTATTGTATCTGGGCTGCGCATAATGTTACGCATTAAACGCCCTAGCAATACCCATGTTTTACTCTTCATTTAAATCCTCCTTTTTGCCAATGATGGCGAGGAAAATGTCCTCAAGTGTTGGCTGCTTCTCAATGTACTCTACTTTCGCAGGTGGGAACATCTCTTTAAGTTCTAGAAGGGTGCCTGTCGTTATAATTTTTCCTTCATGTAGGATGGCAATACGATCCGCCAGTTGTTCGGCTTCCTCCAGGTACTGGGTCGTTAGCAGGATGGTCGTGCCACCATCCGCAAGCTCCTTGACTGTTTCCCAGACTTCCATTCGTGCTTCAGGATCAAGCCCTGTCGTTGGTTCGTCTAGAAAAATAACCGCTGGCGACCCAATCATGCTCATGGCAATGTCAAGTCGGCGCCGCATCCCGCCAGAGAAATTGTCGGCCCGACGATTGCCCGCATCTGTCAGGCTGAATCTTGCGAGTAGATTGTCTGCGGTTTGAGCGGGATTGGAAACTCCTCGCAATTTAGCAATCATAATCAGGTTTTCCCGCCCTGTGAGCATACCGTCTAAAGTGGCGAACTGCCCTGTTAGGCTGATGCTCTGACGAACATGATCTGGTTGGTGCTGGACATCAAAACCGCAAATCCCTACTTTGCCACCATCAGATTTCATCAATGTGGAGAGAATATTGATTATCGTCGTTTTCCCTGCTCCATTTGAGCCTAACAATGCGAAAATTTCGCCACGCCGCACCTCAAAATCCACGCCCTTTAAAACTTCCTTTTCTTTAAAAGATTTTTTTAACCCTTTTACAGAAATCGTATCTTTGCGCATCCTTTTTCCTCCCTTTTTAAAAATCTCTTTGCAGAGTTAGATTACCCTTCCTTAACTACTTAGTCTGACTGATAATCTGTATAACTTAGTACCGTTTGAAATTAAAACTGAATAGCGAAGGCAACAATGAACAAGTAGCTATTCAGTCGGTATTACTGACCCATTTATTTTTTTCCTAATCGATTCAAAATGCTTTGATTTAAATCTTCACGATACTTGGCGATATAGGTTTTTGCGTTTGCCACTAGCTCATCAGCAAAAGACGCTACATCTTCGCCAGTGATTTCCAGCACTTTCCTGCCTTCAGCTGCCCCAGCCTCGAACAACTCGATCAATTCATATTGCATATGCAGCATATCCATCCCATTACCCACTGTGAAATTCCACATGTAGTTTTGAATTTTTTTAAACACAAATTGGTAATCCTCTGGTAGTTGTTCGACCCGTGCCATCATCATCTTGTACTCTTTTTTATCACCCATCATTTTTTTGAACAATTCGATCACGTTATTTTCCTCCTTTGTATTATCAAGCTAAAGTTCAGACGCATTATCATATGAAACTAAAAAGACTTTAGAGCATTGATTTTTGACGAGATAAAATCCCACTTTTCCCAAAATAATTTTAGTTCGTCACGTCCAGCCTCATTAAGTGAGTAAAACTTGCGGGGCGGTCCCATATCTGATGGTTTCTTTTGAATATTCACCAGTTTTTTTTTCTCTAAACGCACGAGGATGGTGTAGACCGTCCCTTCCACGACCTCAGTGAACCCTAACTCGTTCAGGCGTCGGGTAATTTCGTATCCATAGGTTTCATGACGGCTAATGATTTCCAGTACGCAGCCTTCCAGAGACCCCTTCAGCATCTCCGTTAAATTTTCCATATGCAGAACCACCTCTATTTGCTTTACTATTCTGTACAACTTAGTACTTAGGTAAAATTTTTTCGCTTTCGAGAAGCTATTAAGTATTACTTATTACAACTACATAGTAACACCGAGTAGTTTGGGTGTCAATTACTTTTCTTATAAATTTTTTGATGCCACTACTCAAGAAAGAAAAAAAGAGCTGCCTACGCAACTCCATGTTCCTTCATTAAGTTTTCACATTCATATGAAGCGACTGTACTTATCCATATCAGGTGAGCCATTTATTTACGTTCAATATCCTATCCCATGTGAGTGTAGATTTAAGGAATTTAACTGTCTTAATCTTCTTAACTATTTACCTTCCTCATAGGCAAAGATGGTGTGAAATCTAGGACACCATCTTCTGTTTTTCATGCTACTTAACGATTGCTAAAATATCCTTTGGCTCATAAAAAACGTAATCTGCCTCCTCAAAGCCAATGGTGGATTTAGCTCCCCAATGGGCAAGGGCAAATTTGGCGCCTGCTTGCTTTGCGCATTGGAAATCATAGATAGAATCACCAATATAGATGGCCTCTTCTGGTGCTACCTGTAATGCGTCCAGACATTTTAACAGCGGCTCTGGGTGTGGTTTATGCTTTTCCGTATCACTGGCACTTACAATATGCTGGAAATACTCACTTAACCCAAACGGCTCAAACTCATCCACTACCTCTTGCGCTGTTTTAGAAGTGACAATCCCTAATTGTAGTGGCTTTGTTGCAAGGTGCTGAATAACTTCCTCTAGACTTTTGAAAACAGCCACTTCATGTGAAAAATCCAGCACAGCCGCAGACCATTTCTGATGCACAGCCTCTATGTCATCCACGTTAAGCCTCTGCAATGCATCTTTTCCTGGGATGCCTAAAGCAAATCGTAATGCCTCAAAGGGATAGTCCTGTTTTGTTTCTTCTCGTAAGGTTCTTTGCAATGACTGTAAAATCGCTTGTTCCGTATCCAAAATCGTTCCATCTACATCAAATATAATCGCTCTTAACATGTATAACCCTCCTAGTTAAAGCACGTTATTTATATATGTGCATAATTGCTGATACAATTCCTCTTCATAATCCTTCTGGCCTCTTATAAATTTCTCCTTTAAATTATAAAAACATATTTCAAGATATTCCTGATTATGATGCTGTTGAAAGGGTCTCCTATCCTTTACTGGGCCCAAACCCTTAAAGTAGTTATTCTTTTTTTCGTAGGTTCGAATTTGATAACCCCGCTTCTTCATTTCATCCATGACTTTTTCTGTATACAAATACAAATCTTCTTTTGGGTATTCGTATATATAATTAATCAGTATATGCTGATCCTCTTTCGCAAATATGCTATTTAGCTCTCTCCACTGCGACAGTAGTTGTCCTTTTGGTAGATACGCAATTAAATCTATATGCCATAACCTCATGTGCCTTCTCCTTTCTATTAATCAACCATTAATGTAAAATATTACTTACTATGATACTAAACTGTCGGAGGGATAGTATGGAAATAAAAACTGCAACGCTCGATGAAATTCCACAAATTGAGCGTTTATACCAAGAGCTTTTTTTAGAGATGTCGATTCTTCAACCTAAATATATCAAACCTGCCAAACAAGATGCCAACTTTATCAGGTTTACGATCATTGAGGATGATTCAGATATTTTAATCGCAACATTCGAGAACGAAGTAGTAGGCTTTTTACTTATTAAAGAAACGACGACCCCACCCTATACTTGCTTGGTTGAACACAAATATGCTTTTATTGTGGATGTGATTGTTGGCAAACATTACCAAAACAAAGGAATTGGGTCTGCTTTATTAGATGAAGCGAAAAAATGGGCAGCCTATCGTCACTTGGACTATTTGGAGTTAAATGTATTGACTGAAAATAAAGGCGCTAAATCCTTATATGAAAAACACGGGTTCAAGGATACGAACCAAACGATGCGCTTAGAATTTTAAGTATGTGATGGGAAAGAAGGGATTTCAATGGAAGAAATGAAAACCGTACACAAGAAAGCCAACCTCATAGTGCCTGTCTTTATTGGCATGGGGTTAGGTGCGTTTATCGGTTTACTTGCCTATGTAAAAGACTGGCTATAAAAAAAAGAGACAAAGCCCCTCAAACTGCTTTGTCTCTTTTTCAACACTATATTAGTTTACTTTCTTTCAGTAAATCATAAATGATTGTATCCTTTGTTTTATGAATACCCAATTTACCGATTTGCTTTAAGATAAATGGTGCATCAATATCTGTTAGTTTTTTACCATCCAGCAAACGAGCCGTTGATGCTAATAATGTGCGAACATCAAAGGCAGACGCAAACACCTCTGGCACACCTCGATCAATCGTTAATAGTTGATAGACTGCCTCCATCGCCGTTCTTACGGAATATTCAGTAGTAAAGACTGTATCTCTTGCTGTTTCGCTGAAGTTGCCAATAAAGGCTAAATTAGCTGATCCTTCTGGCACAACAAGTGGACGATCACCCATTGCTCTTGGCATGAAATAAGAAGTGATGTAAGGCATATAGCATGGAATCGTATTGCAAGAATTTTGTGCAATGTCTGGAATTTCATCCACTGGTACACCCATATGGTATAACCACTCTTGTGCAATCTCAATGCCTGTACATTCCGTAATACTTTTTTTAATAAAATCACCTGGCTTGTTTGATAGTAAGCCATAAATCCAAACAACTAATTGGTCCTTTGGTTGATTTTTAAAGTGAGGTTGTCGGTTCAATGTATAGCTTAGCATCCAATTAGAATCAGTAGCTGTGACAATCCCTCCTGTTACGACCTTACCAGCGTATGGGTCCCTTTTACTGATTTTTTCAATATATGGAGCCACACGATCATCTAATGTTGTAAGGGTAGCTGAAACAAACCAGCTTTCCTCTGGTAGATTATCGCAGAACTTTTCTGGTCGACCAAACTCTTCACCTTGGGCAGCGATATTTTTCCACAGGGACCAGCTGCCACCTAAATCTTTATTGATAGGGGCTGGCGTATTATTATCCCCGTATGTTGTACTTTCTGTAATACTACCATTTGTCACAAACACTAACTCATTTTCTGTTAGTTCAATATTCTTTTTCACACCATCTTTTCGTAACACCAATGTATGAGCTACTTTTTTGTCTCCTACCTTATCAACTAAAACATTTTCTACAACCGTATTATATTGGAAATCAACATCATGACTTTCTAAGTATTTAATCATTGGCAACACGAGCGATTCATACTGATTATACTTTGTAAATTTTAAGGCCGATAAATCTGGTAATCCGCCAATATGATGAATGAAACGCATAATATAACGACGCATTTCCATCGCAGAATGCCATTTTTCAAACGCAAACATTGTAGACCAATAGAGCCAAAAATTCGATTCAAAAAATTCATCTGAGAAGACATCTGTGATTTTTTTATCCTCTAATTTTTCCTCAGGCGTAAAGAATAATTTAATCATTTCTTCTGAGGATTTGTCTGATAAAGTGAACTTGCCATCATCCTCAAGTCTTTGGCCTCTATCCTTCATTAATCGACATTTTGAATAATTAGGATCCTCTTTATTAAGCCAATAAAATTCATCTAAAACGGAAGCATTTTCTACTTCTAACGAAGGAATGGAACGGAATAAATCCCATAAGCATTCAAAATGATCTTCCATTTCTCGTCCACCGCGAATAATAAACCCTCTCGTCGGATTAAGTATGCCATCTAGACTTCCTCCTGAAATATCTAACTCTTCAAGAATATGAATGTTCTCACCTTTCATTTGGCCATCACGAATTAAAAAACATGCTGCTGACAGTGAGGCTAGTCCCGAGCCAATCAGATAAGCAGACTTTTTATCGACTCCCTCAGGTTTTTTAGGACGTGCGAAAGCTTCATAGTTACCATTGCTGTAATACATATTACCGCCCCCTAATTTATTATTCTAATATAGAATAACACAGGTTATCGACAAAATGGTAAAATGAGCTAATAATTAACAAAAAATTCAAATCCGCTAATTGTGCGTTAATTTATCTTCCCTTCTCATTGGACAAAGCAAGTGCTTGTATTTTTATAAAAGAGAACCATACAGTAAATAATCGTAATAACCCCCTTAACGCCTGCCTTAAAAAGGAAAAACCAATTCAATAAGTTAATATTAGCTTTGCATAATTATTATCTCAATAAATCTTTTTTAACCTTCATTCCCTTTTTGAGGTTTAGCCAATTTCTCGTTACCTCGTTTAAAATTACCCGTAATTTTAGCTAACAATAGCTGGACTTCCTTTATCTGCCCCTCCACCTGCTTAATTTTTGCTAGTAGACGCTCAGCCTCTTTCTCCTTGACGATTTTAATTTGCTTGCCTTCATAATAAATAACGACAGTCCCCTTTTTTGTCGTTTGATATGAGAATGGTTCCTTGTTTAGTCTATTACGTTTATCGATTTCACTCACAGCTTCATCCCCGATTTCTTAATAATTAGATTCAATAATAAATGAATCTTAGCTTACAACTTTTTCTAATATGTTATTATTAACATATATTATATAAATATGGTATTTCTAGTAACACTTCCAGCATAGTGATAAGGAGAGAGGTATTTATATGGAATGGACGAATGTTCAAACACTAATTTGGTTGTTTCCTATTTTATTTATTATTCATGATTTTGAAGAAATTATTATGGTAGAGAAATGGTTACATCATAATCGTCATAAGCTGTATGAAAGATTACCCCAAAAAATAGCCGATAAAGTGGTGAAACAATTTTCAATGAGCACCGCACAATTTGCGGTTGCTGTCTTATTTATCTTCTTGTTTGTCAGTCTCTCTACCATTCTGGCTAACTACTATTTTCTAAATGGAGTCACTTTTACTATCTATTTTTTCACAGCTGTTACACTTGTTTTCTTTATCCATGCTTTTACCCATATTGGACAATCGCTCTTATTTCGTTCTGTTACACCAGGAGCTATAACATCAGCCATCATCATTATTCCCTATAGCATTATTTTATTTAAATCTTTGTTTACTAGTGGCATCCTTACTTGGCATATCGTTTTGATAAGCCTGCCTTTTGGCATATTATTTTTTCCCATTGTCTTTACTGCGCATTGGATAGGAAAAAGAGTGATATAGATACATGTTCATGAAAAGATAGAAAGGAGGCAGGAGAATGGCAAAAACTCCGATTTATTTAAAATTAATGATTGGTATTGGGATGGTTATTATCCTAGCTTCGTTGTACTTTTTAAAAGACCAGCCTTATTATTTATGGGTTAGGTGGACAGGTAATATTTTATTGATCGTAGGCATTGTATGGATGCCGTTCACTAAAGAAACCAATAAAAAACATGTAAATTCTTAGCAGGAGTAAATCTTCTGCTTTTTTTGCGGTAAATTTACCTACGATTATAATAAAAGTGATAAAATCAGATAAAAAAAGAAGGTCTTTGTATGTTAGAAAAACTAAATGTATTTCTCCAAAAATACATTGCGATCCTGACACCATTAAGTTTAATTGTAGGTGTATTTTTAGAAAGTATTGGACATCATTTATTATTCCTCGTCTCCTGGCTATTTGCCTTCATGACATTCTCAGGAAGCTTACATATGAAATTTAAAGATGTAAAAATTTTCATGAAGCATCCAGTTCTCATTTTATTCTCCATCCTTTTTCTTCATCTCTTGATGCCTTTATGGGCTTATTTCTTATCCACTGTTTTGTTTGATGACCATTTGTTGACTGTTGGTTTTGTCTTAGCAGTTGCACTTCCAACAGGTGTAACGAGTGTTATTTGGATCAATATTTGCAAAGGGAACTTACCGTTAGGCTTATCAATTATTTTAATTGATACGCTCCTTTCACCCATCATCCTCCCCTTCATCCTCTATATCGTTTCGGGTGAAAAAATTGAGTTGGATGTGGCATCCCTGATTCTGAATTTACTATGGATGATTGTCTTACCCACGATTTTAGGTATCTTAGTGAATGAACTTTCGAAAGGAGCCATCCCCCAAAAAATCGGTAAGAAACTTGCTCCTTTTTCAAAGCTATGTTTATTTGCTGTCATACTGATTAATAGCAGTGCCATTGCTCCCTACTTAAAGGATATCAACATGCATCTCTTCTTCGTGGTGCTTTTAGTGTTCTTGCTTGCAGTATCAGGCTACCTATTTGCTTACCTCATTGGTCGATATCTGTTAAAAGACGGTCCACAAATGGCAACCTTTGTTTTTACTGGTGGCATGAGAAATATTGCAGTCGGTGTCATCGTGGCCACAACGTACTTTCCAGGTAAAGTCGCCATGCCTGTTGTGTTCGGTATGCTGTTTCAACAGGTACTAGCCTCCGTTTTTAGTAAGATGATGAATCCTTTGTATAAACCAGATAAGAGCACCGTATAGACGGTGTTCTTATTTTAGGTTTGCCCTTATACTAAATAGGAGAAGCGTTTATTTATATTTGAAGGGTGTGCTAATATGTCATACAATTTCCAACTTATATCACCAAAAATATCCCCGAATCTTGACAAAGCAAATTTTCAGGATATTTTTTATGAGGAGGAACCCTATTTAACAAATTGCAAGATTACGGATACGGTCATTGCTCACGAGGATATTGAACGATTAATCGTCTCTAATGTTATCTTTAAAAATGTCACATTCATCGATTGTACCTTTCAAAAAATTGATTTAACGGACGTCATTTTTGAAAACTGTGATTTATCTAACACTAACTTAAGTGAAGGCATCATTCATAGAGTGGCCTTCAAAAACTGTAAACTATTAGGGTTGAATTTAACTGAAGCAAACCTCGGTAATGTTTCATTTGAAAATTGTCTTGCAAACTTATGTAATTTCCCCGAAGTGCGCTTTAAACAAGTGCTATTTGATAGCACCTCCTTGCAAGGTGCGAATTTTTATGATTGTTTACTTAATAAGGTGGCGTTTCAGGAAAGTGATCTAAATGATGTGGATTTCTCCCAAACTTCCTTAAAAGGAATAGACATCAGTACATGTAAATTTAAAAGACTTCAAGTAACTCCAGAAAGTTTAAATGGGTGTGAAGTCTCTACTGAACAAGCCATAGGTTTTGCTTCATTACTAGGGTTGAAGGTTAAATACTAGTTTAAGGGCTTAAAAGTTCAAGAAAAAAATAAAGCGCTTATCCTTATGCTCGGATAGCGCTCAATTTTTACAATTTGTTAATCTGCTATTTTATCGTCTTTTAGTATTTTATCCGCTCTTTACAGGCTATCCTCCTAATTTGCGGGGCTATCCCTCACTTTGAGCGTTCTATCCGCTACTTTTTCAGTTTTATCCTCCACTTTTAGAATTCTATCCTGCTATTTGAGGGCTATCCTCCACTTTGAGCGTTCTATCCGCTACTCTTTCAGTTTTATCCTCCACTTTTAGAATTCTATCCTGCTATTTGAGGGCTATCCTCCACTTTGAGCGTTCTATCCACTACTTTTTCAGTTTTATCCTCCACTTTTAGAATTCTATCCTTCTATTTGAGGGTTATCCCTCACTTTGAGCGTTCTATCCGCTACTTTTTCAGTTTTATCCTCCACTTTTAGAATTCTATCCTGCTATCTGAGGGCTATCCCTCACTTTGAGCGTTCTATCCGCTACTTTTTCAGTTTTATCCGACACTTTTAGAATTCTATCCTGCTATTTGAGGGCTATCCTCCACTTTGAGCGTTCTATCCGCTACTTTTTCAGTTTTATCCGACACTTTTAGAATTCTATCCTGCTATTCGAGGGCTATCCCTCACTTTGAGCGTTCTATCCGCTACTTTTTCAGTTTTATCCGACACTTTTAGAATTCTATCCTGCTATTTGAGGGCTATCCCTCATTTTAAATGCAAGGTGTCTGATAATTACAGCCTTTTATATAGCATTTCTACATGTTCTATTCCATCTTCTAAATATACTTCTGATGTCTTTTCAAATCCGAAGCCCTCATAGAATTTTAGCAAATATGCCTGCGCAGAAATGCGGATTGCGTCTTCTCCAATCTCATCTAGAATGTAATCAATTGCTCTTTTAACCATTTCCAGAGACAATCCCTTTTTTCTGTAGGTTTGCTTTGTTAACACTCTTCCGATTGCTGCTTCTTGATATGCTATTCCTTTGGGTAGAATTCTTAAATACCCAACTACCTCTCCTTGGTCTTCACCAAATAAATGATAAGCATTTTCGTCTTTTGAATCTAGATCCTGATAGACACATTCTTGCTCTACAACAAAAACTTCCGCACGAACTTTCAGTATCTCATATAGTTCTTTTACGGTTAATTCATCAAATTTTTTTATCTTCCAATCCATTTTTATAGCCTCCTATACTATTCAATTTCATAAAGTATAGCAAAAGTAGAATAAAAGTGGATCAGCCCCCTTAAAAGATTAAACTACATATCTATCTAGAAATTTACTTGCGTTACTATTAAACTTCCATAGGATTCCGAATTCTAAATGATATGTTCTACATCTTTTCTATGAGCAGTTTTCGTTTGGCTAATATCACCATATCATCCATCTCAGACCGTTAAATCATTTTCTAATTTTATATTCGTCACTTCTTGTAGAAGCCGCTGGAGGACAGCCGCAAAAATGGCGATAACTAGTGAGACAAAAATGATGAGGAGTCCCACTATTCCAAAAGGAGGATCCATTTTGTTTGTTATAAAATGAGAAAGTGGTGAAGCTAATAGGTGCAAGCCACTGATTATTATCGCACACCACTTTATGTACTTTAATGCTTTTACAGATAATTCCGAGAAAGCTGTATTCGCTTCAATGTACCGTAAAAGATTAAAAGCCTGATAGAGAGCAATGTAAAAAGGTACAGCCGATCCATACATCACAATGAAAATGAGATAATTCATTGGGTAAAAATTCGGATACAAACTCGATGCGAAATGAGCCATAGGAGGTACAAAAAATATACATAGGGCAAGAATGGCCATCCCAGCCAGAAGAATTATTACCTTTAAAAAAGATGTTAAACCTGGTTTAACATTCATTGAAAGCACCTCACTTATTTAATGACACTATAAATTTAACACGAAATTTATTGATTAACAATAAATAATAATTGTTTTTAATTATATTATTATTGTTATTTATATATTTAACATTCATTGAAATATTCACAAGAGCCTTACTACATTAGATTGTAGTAAGGTTATTTAAAAAGCATTTGACTTTCCCCTGCACAGGAAACTGTATACTTGCATTAAGTTATTAGATTGGAGGTGATATTTTGTTTAAAATCAGTGAATTTTCTAGGCTAAGCAAAGTATCCTTAAAAACATTGCGCTATTATGATCAGATTGGCATATTAAAGCCGAGAAAGGTGGACCATGATACTTGCTACCGATACTATTCAGCAGACCAGCTACTAGAGCTCAATCGGATCTTTCTCTATAAGGAATTGGGGTTTACCTTGCCACAAATTATACGTTTGCTCCACGAAGATATTTCGTTAAAAGATATACAAGGGATGTTTAAGCTGAAAAAAAGTGAGATTCAACATATTATCCAGACGGAACAGGCCAAGCTTGCACGAATTGAAGAACGTATGCAACTTTTAGAACGAGAGGGTCAGGTGGAATCAGATCAAGAAATCCGCATCAAGGCAGTGGATGCTCAACAATTCCTTTCTTTGAAAGCACGCGGGAGAGAAGAAGATATTCCAGATCTGTTTCGTACATTTAATCAATTACTAACAAAGGAAATGCGCCAATTAGCTCAAAGTCCTCAGGTTGTTTTATGGAAAGAAATAGAGGAGAAAGAAGACGAGTTTGAATTTGAAGTCGGTTATTTTTTAACCAAGGAGCTTTCATCACTCCCTGATACATTTCAACTACGGACTCTTCCTCCTGAGCCAATGATGGCCACAATGACCTTTCGTTCAGATTCTAACTTTGCTTGTACAGCCTGTGTTGATTTAGCTAACTGGATTGTAGAAAATAACTATCAAGTCAAGGAAAACGAACCAGGTAGAGAAATCTATTTACCATTATCTACAACCCAAAACGTCCAATTAATGGAGATACAAATACCTATTATAAATAGCTGAAGGAAGCGTGAATTGAGTTGAAAAATAAGCTGATTATCTATGTTTTATCACTCATTGTTTTTCTAATCGGAACCGTTGAGTACATTATTACAGGCGTTATTGAAATGATTGCCGTCGACTTTGGAGTAACGATTTCAGAAGCTGGGTTATTAGTGACTTTATTTGCCCTAGCAGCAGCTATTTTCGCTCCAATTCTCATTGCGCTCACGATCAATGTGGATCGCAAAAAGTTGCTTATGGCTACCGTTAGTGTGTTCATTATTAGTAACGGATTCATGTTTATCAGCTCTTCTTTTGAGTACGCACTAGGGATACGAATTATTCAAGGGGTTAGCGGAGGAATTGCTACAGTGGTAGCCATGGCAGTAGCTACTCGATTAGTTGAAAAAGAACGAAGAGGCCGTGCTATCGGCATCATTTTGATGGGACTAAGTAGTTCGCTCGTGCTGGGTGTTCCAATTGGCACATTTTTTAGCGAAATATTTGGATGGAGAGTTTTATTTATGTTGATCGGTTTATTAACTATTCTTCCACTGCTTATCATCTATAAAAAAATTCCAGTTATCAAGGAGGAAGAAGCTGTTACACTCAGGTCGCAGCTTTCGATTTTAAAAGATTCAAAAATTCTAACTGCCCTGGCGATTACTTTATTTTATGTCGGTGGCTACGCTACCCTATTTACTTATATTACGCCTTTCTTGCAAGCCACATCCCCTCTTTCTATGACCGAAATTAGTGGCATTCTATTTTTAGCTGGCATCTGTAGCTTTCTTGGCTCAAGAGTGGGCGGGCAATTGGCTGATGCAAAGGGTTCGCGTTTTACCATTTGTTTTGGTTTGCTGTTACAAGCAGTAACGCTCCTCTTATTTGCACTAGCTGGTATCAATCTCTTTGTATTGATCTTGATTTTAATGATTTTTATGGTAGCAACTTGGAGTATTTCTCCTGCCCAGCAGCTCCTTCTTGTTACACTAGTACCTCGAAATCCAGACATTGCCCTAAGCATAAATACCTCCTTTATCCAATTCGGTTTTGCACTGGGGTCTGCATTAGGTGGGTTTGTCATCAGTCATACCTCTGTCCTAAATTTGAATTGGGTCGGTTTTGGTACTGTAAGCATGGCTTTATTCCTTGCTATCTGGCTATTCCAAAAATTGAATAGTAGAGTTGAAACCCCTATTATTACTAAAGTCAAATATTAATTTTTTTATCCTAATTTTTTTATCCTACCTTTATATTGAAAATGGCATATTCAATATAAAAGTAGCTTTTCTAAATATGTACTCTTGATTAAAAACATTTATATTTAAAAAATAACAGGTAAAAGCCCCATTGGATATAGCTGTGGCAGCTTCCACATCAATGCCATAGAGTGAGCAAAAGTTTCGGCTCTCTGCTATTCCTTCCTTTGTATCAGGCATAAACACATGAAATCCGCCTTTATTATGCAGCCTAGCATACTCCGTTATGGCATCAAAATCAGGCTTTAAAGCATACAGATTATTGTAGGGTTCCATCCCAAAGACCTGCGTAGCAGTTTTTGAAGAGGCTTGATAAACGTGCATAATCATCAAATGTTTTTCCTAGCTTAGGTTGATCGTTTAAACAATAAAAATCATTTAATATTCCTTTCTATAACGAAAAGGACTCGCACTTTTACTGACACAAAAGTACGAATCCTTTTTGATGAAAGCTAAATACCAGCCTCTATTTTGTATTGATTAAGATTGTTGCGTGAGCACGCCATCTTCCATACGATATACATGGTCACAGAACTGTAGCATTCGTTCATCATGGGTTACCATTATGGCAGCTTTGTTACGTTCTTTTGCTTCTTTGGCAAGAAGCTTTACGACTTCAAGTGCCCGTTTAGAGTCAAGGCTAGCAGTTGGTTCATCGGCTAAAATCACTTTTGAGTTATTCATGAATGCGCGCGCAATCGCAACACGTTGACGCTCACCACCTGATAATTCATTCGGCATTTTTTTAAATTTATCACTTAAGCCAAGCTCTGTAAGTAGTTGCTTTGCAAACTCTTTATCATCTTTTGTCACTTTACCACCCATTTTTTTCACCAGTAGTAATTGATCAAGTACATTTAAGTAAGGTACTAAGTTAGATGTTTGTAAAATGAAACCAAGCTCTTTTAAACGGAAACTTGCTAATTGTTTTGCTGAAAGATGAACAATATTCATGCCGTTAATTTCTACAGTCCCCTCTGACATCTGTAATAGAGCGCCTGCAATTGAAAGTAGTGTACTTTTACCCGAACCTGATGGACCGATAATGGCTACTAGCTCCCCAGCTTCTACTTCAAGTGTTGCTTGCTTTAATGCTTGGACAGTGCTAGCGCCTTCTTTATAGCTTTTAGAAACATTTTGTAATGATAATAGCGCCATTTATTCCACTCTCCCTAATGCTGTTAATGGATCGATTTTAACGATTTGACGTACAGAAACAATTGAACTTAATAATGCAATAATTAATAAAACAATCGCATAGGTAATGATTAAGGTCGGTTCTAAGTCAAATGGCATACCCTCTGGTAAAATTTTAGCCGTTAAGTATGTGAAGACGATACCAATAACGATACCTAATACTGATAGAATCGCTACTTGTGCAACAATTGCTTTACCGATGAAACCATTGCTAGCGCCAATTGCTTTCATGACACCAAATTGTTGTGTCTTTTGCATTGTTATGACGTAGAAGAATACAGCAATAATGAATGCAGAGATAACGATACAAAAAGCAAGCATCATCATAATAGTGCCGTTTTCTTCTTTATAACCAGGCATACCGTTGATTGCTGTTTTCTTTGTAACCGTTTCAACATCTTTTACGGCTTTATCGATAGTAGATGGATCTTCTAAGTTAGGAGCCTTTAGGAAGAAAGCTTGTACAGCCTTGTCCGTATCATTATCAGAGCCAGGAGCTGCATATTGATAATCACGCCAGTTTTCCAGTACTGTGAAAATAGCAGGTAAGTGATTATAGGTTTCTCCTTTCACATAACCTACCACTTCTAATTTCATGTCAGAGTTTGCTACTAGTAAAATATCACCAATCTTGTAGCCTGCTTCTTTTAACGTATCGTTAATAACAACACCTTTTTTGTTGTCGTATGATAATTTTTCACCCTCGATTACCTCTGGCATAAAAAATGCGTCTGGCTCAACGCCTAATAATGCGACATCTTCCTTCGAATCGGCATCTTTTGACTTTGTTTTGCCGACTGCTATTGTAGAAGCGCCAAACGCAGCGACTTTATCTACATTTTTTTGTTTTTCTAAATCATCTTGCAGATTTTCTGACAGGATCGATTTTGCGAATGTAGCCCCTGCTGTTTCTTCATAGACAACGTATTCTGCGTCGATATTTTTCAGTGTAGCGGCACTCAAAGTCGCTAAACCGTTGCCAAGTCCCGATAAAATGAACACGAGCCATGCGATTAAAATGATAATTGTGGTCATCATTACATAGCGGAACTTCGCATATTTTAATTCTTTTAGTGCTAAAAACATGATGTAGCCTCCATATTAGAAATAGAATTCATATGAGCAAAGATTGAATCCTGCTAAATATGAATTCTTTTTCATTATACACAAAAGTTACACATGTGTAACTAAAATAAGTGACATACTTGTTACTTATTTTGAAATACCATGTAAAATAAGCAGTTTGATCTCCTTTAAAAAGCTTTCTATAGGCATATTGAGATGGTTTGGCATGTCAATCAATTGAAAAATGAAGCTAAGCAAAATAAAGTTGTTACGATCTTCTGCAATTATCCCCTCTTCCTTACCCTGCTTAATTACTTGTTGAAGTGGTATGTAAAGTCCACCATGCATGTTATTTAATACTTCCTTTTTTTGCTTCACAACTAGCGATACGTCATTAATTTGTGAGGCGAATCCTAAAATTTGATGTAGGTCGCGCATATCAAACATACGAACAAGTAAGTCCTCAAGCTGTTGTTCAAATGATTGCGAAAAATTAACATTTGAAAGGTTCTCGATGCTTTTTTCCATTTGCCAAACCATAAATTGAATAATAAGTTCTTCTTTATTTGGATATTGTTTATAAATTGCGGCCCTTGATACGCCAATACTTTGTGCAAGCAAGCTCATTGTAAACCCTTGATATCCAACAGATAGCAAAAGCTGATGCGTATGATGCCAAAGGTCTTGTTCAGAAAATTTTTTATCTCGTCCCATATGATACCTCCAATATTCTACAATGCTAACATTGAGACAAAAAAAAAGCGAGTAACCTTTAAACATGCATGATGTTTGAGTAAATTGCGTTTTTGTTAGAGGTAATAACCATTCTATAGAAGGTGACGACTATGTCATTTTCCAATCCCAAAATTCTCCATAGGTACTTATAACGTAAGAAAGATAAAAGGAATGACTTTCTTTCACTAATCAACAATTTTAATAATAATCTTGGTCTTCAAGAATTTTTTAGGCAATGGATCGCAAACTTTTCTAAAAAATTCCATTTAAAATCATCTGTGGTAAAAATAGAAATATACTGGTATATTATAGGTTATATTCTATTTATTTCATGAAGGATGGTGCGTTGATGGATAAAACACTGGAAGATTTACAAAAGGAAATGATCGTTGAAGTAAAAAAGGGATTTCCCATTTTACTTTCTGGTGCGGTTGTCTTTTTACTTTTTACTCTAATGCCCTTAGTTTTGCCAATCGAAGCAGTTCGTTTAAGTTGGATATTTGGCTTAGGTGCCATTTTCCCTATCGGTTTAGGTATTAGTAAAATTCTTGGGATTAATTTAAACGCTACTGGCAATCCTTTAGGGACGTTAGGAGGAATCGTTGCCGCTCCTCAAGCTTTTTACATACCTGTATTTATCATTGTGTATATGAACATACCTGAATATCTTCCCTTTACAATTGGTTTACTTGCAGGCTCTCACTTTCTGCCATACATATGGATTTATAAAAGTAAGGCTTATTTATTTGTGACTCTAGGCGTCTGCTTTTCTGCTCTGATTTTAGGTGGCTTCTTTGTCGATCAAGCCTTCACACTTGTACCTTTAGCCATTTCTATTGTGTATGGAATGGGCGTTCTTTTAATTCTAAGAGAACTTAAAGTCAATCCGATTTAATCACCTTCCTCTAGGTGATTTTTTTAATATTCCAGACCTCTTTTAATCTGAGAAAAAAGGATTCATTTCCTATCCCGTGCTTGTTCCTATACAATAAACCTATTAATAAATGAAAGGATGTATAGATGTGCTATTTCCATATCGTAATGATCTTAGGAAAACGTTAATACCTTACCTAAGCACACTTGATGAGACGTTTTGGTTTAAGACATCTGAGTTTTATCCAAATAATGTAGCATGGATTATTTCTCATTTATCAAGTAGCGAAGACTATTGGGTGAATGAAATTGGACTTAAAAATCCTTGTATATTAAACCTTCACGATGATTGTTCGCCTAAGGAAATACTAGATAGCTATATTCAAATTAGAAATTATACGGATGACATTCTACATACATTAGACGAATCGCAGCTCAATGAAATAGTCGAGGTGCCGAAGTTTTCCGATGGTTGGACGCCACCTTCCGTCCCTACACTTAACTGGTTGTTTCATCATGTTTACTCACATGAAGCTTACCATATTGGGCAAATCTCTGTTATCGCGCATCTTAGTGGATTGCCAAAGCCTTTATTTTAATAAAAGGCAACGCAATGAAAGGAACAGCTTTTTAAATGGAGGAACAGTAATTTGAAAAAATTTCGTGGGAAAAGGCGTTATTTCCGTAACTTATGGCGACAAACAACCACAGAGCTATCTATTGTAGACTTTGACGAAGAAGGTTGGTTTAATTTGTGGCACACTCACCTTGATTTTTACGGGTACGGCAATGATGGTTTAAAGATAAGAAGAGAGCACATCAAAGCACATATAGCCCTATATAACCGCTTATCAGAAAGGCTCTCGACATTCGGAAAACCTTATCAAATATGGATGGAGTTTGTAGAGGAGGATGCTGGTTTGGATTCAGTTAATATCCATACACCTAATCCCGCTGAGGATAATTTCCCACTAACAATAGCAAATGTAGATTGGAATTGCCCTGTCCCCAAATTCCTTAAGGATTTAATCAACTTGAATGAGTGGAATGTAGGGCACTATAAGCAGGTGTCCACTAACAGCTATTTCATCCAGTCTAATTATAATGAAATAAAATTGTAAGGTCGGAAACCATTTGTGGGTTTCCGACCATTTCCTTTAATCCAGATATTCTTGAGCTAGTTGCTGATTTTTATAGATGGCCATACCCGTTTTCAATTTTCTAAAGCCCATTTTTGCATAAAACGGTTCATTCCCTGTTGTGGCGATTAACTGAATGCAGGATACCTCCCTTAACTGTGCGATCATATCCTCCAGAAGTAAACGTGCAATCCCTGTGCCTTGATAGGCTTGATGCACAACCACATCGTAAATGGCGGCATTAAATACGCCATCTGACAAAGCTCTAGCAAAGCCCACTATTTTTCCATCTACCACGGCGAAAACTTGATGTGTGCTTGCATCGAAAACTTGTTTGATAATCTGTTCATCATGTTTCATCCACCCTACAGATTGATAGACCTCCTTTATGGTTGGCAAATCCTTCTCTTCCATCTCGTATTGAAGTATTACCATTTTCATCCCCCTCTTTTTGCTTTCATGAAATCTCCCTATGAAAACGATGTGTATTCTATTATACTATTAAAAAATGACTTGAGGATGGTGGGATTATTATGATGTTTGCTCCATTATTTGAACAGGACGTACCAGCACTTCTTCTTCCTTAACGGTAGAAGCGCTTTTTCTCCGTTAAGGGCATAGGTATCTATGAAAACGGAGGAAAAAAACATGAGAAATCTAATAATCGGTGCCATCTTTTTATCGCTTGCTGCGAGTATTTGGGGTGCCATGTATGTAGTTGTTAAAGTAGTGGTGGAGGTTGTGCCACCATTAGAGCTTGTTTGGATGCGCTATTTGATCGCAGTGATTGCACTCGGGATCATTGGGATCATGATGAGGCAATCATGGAAAATAGCTAAAAAAGATTGGCTGATCATTTTTCTTGTTGGCCTTATTGGGAACACGATTTCAATTGTGACACAGGAAATGGGCACAATGCTATCCACCGCGCAGATGGGGGCAATTATTACTGCTACAACCCCTGCTTTTATGGTTGTCTTCGCCCGTTTGATTTTAAAAGAAAGCATTACGCTGAAAAAATGCTTCTCTATCACTCTTGCCACGATTGGTGTCGGGATCGTTGTAGGCAATGGTCAAATCGATGTGACACAGCAATTAGGTGGACTCTATTTACTGTTTGCTGCCTTAACGTGGGCATTGATGTCGGTATTCGTCAAAAAGGTACCAAGCCATTACTCACAAATTGTTGTCACAACCTATACATCTATGATTGCCGTGATGTTATTGACCCCTTTTGTCCTTCCAAGGCTAAAGAATTTAGATCTGGCAAGTGTTTTACAACCGACCATTTCAGGGGGCTTGCTTTACTTAGGCATTATCTCAACAGCCGGTGGTTTTTTATTGTGGAATAAAGGGCTTCAACTAATGAATGCGTCTAGTGGCGGCTTATTTTTCTTCTTTCAACCAATTGTTGGCACATTTTTAGGCTGGCTCTTATTGGGAGAGACGATTGGGCTTTCCTTTTGGATAGGCTCCCTATTAATTTTTAGTGGCGTTTTTATTGTCATTCGAGACGAATAAATCGAAGTGCGTTTCTATGTTAGATAGAGACGCACTTTTTATGTTGGCTCAGCTTATGGTCATTGAACGTCTTGTTGACACATATATTGCAAATGCCTAAAGGAGTTGATATTCTGAACATCTTTTTAGATAACTTAAAGGATTTTACTTTATTAATTTTTTTACTTGCTAGTATGATCTATTGTCGACAGCTTAAATTAACGAGGTGGCAACGAAAATTATCGATTGGTGAATGGAGCATGTACATCCTGCTCTCTATTGCCCTTCCCCTTTATGCAGTGCTTTATCTTGCTTTTCTTTTAGGAGCATAGGAAAATAATACATCATAGGCTATTTTTGGAGGGATTTCATGTTTCAAACAATCGATCATTTTTTACAGTCTTGGGCATTTGAAGCCGCTGCTACGCAAAAATTACTTAATCACCTTACAGATGAATCGCTACATCAGGCAATCACTCCCGAAAACTGGACTTTAGGACGGGTTGCTTGGCACACGGTTACTGCAATTCGAATTATTACCTTGAATTCGAATTTAGCGTTTGAAGCCCCAGCAAAGGATTTTCCAGTTCCTACTTCTGCTCAGTTCATTGCAGATGGCTATCACCAAGCGAGTGAAGCCTTTGTGGAAGCGATACAATCGCAATGGACTGACAAGACAATGACTGAAACGATTGAATTTATTGGTCAACAAATGCCCAATGGTTCCCTGTTATTATTTTTACTACAGCATCAAAGTCATCATCGCGGTCAAATGACGGTTCTGATGCGTCAGGCTGGTTTAACTGTTCCAGGTATTTATGGTCCAGCGAAAGAGGAATGGGCTCAGTTTGGGTTGGAAGCTCCTCAAATGTAGCTAAGCTTGTGCCAAATAATAAAGAGGTTGTCTATTTTAAGACAACCTCTTTTATTTATTAACTATAAAGATGCTAGCCAGTTATTAGTATCAGCGATGGTTGGGTTAGCGAGGTAATGTCCGCCTTCAATTTGCAGTGTTTGGCCCGTCATAAATTTTGATTCGTCAGAGGCTAAAAATACAACTGCATGACCAATATCATCCGCTTCCCCATGATATGGTAGCGCATTAAATTTCGCATAAATGGCCAGCATTTCTTCTGGCATATTGTTTTTCGCGGCAGGTGTTAATATAAGACCTGGTGCAACCGCATTACAACGGATATGATCCTTCCCAAATTGTGTGGCAATGTTTCTCGTCATATTCACCACACCTGCTTTTGTTGCCCCATAGGCTGTACGTATTTGGTCACTGGCGAATGCAGCCATAGAAGCCGTATTAATAATTGAGCCCCCGCCCGCTTTTTGCATATGTGGAATGGCAAAACGACTTCCTAGTAATATGGATTTTAAATTCACATTGACTAAGCGGTCCCACTCATCTAAATCAATATTTAATATATCTAAATCTTTCTTCAGGTTAGTTAGACCAACATTATTAAAGAGCACCGTTAATGAGCCGTATCGTTCTACAGTGAAGTTCACGGCCGCTTCAATGGAGGAAGCATCCCCTGCATCAAGGAAAACGGCTGCTGCCTCATACCCATTATTGACTAAAGTTGCTGCTGCTTCTTTAGCACCCTCTACATTAAAATCAGCAATGACTACTTTTGCGCCCTCTTTTGCTAACAAGCTAGCTGCTGATAAACCAATACCAGAAGCTCCACCTGTCACTAATGCCACTTTATTTTTTACTCGATTCATCTTCAATTCCTCCTTCAAATTACACGAAAAAGAGCAAATCAGCTCTCCTGACGTAAAATAGTTTAACATTAAACTATTTATTTTTAAACTAATATCCTTAAATGTGAACACGTATATTTACATCCTGAATCGAAATACTTATATATAAAGTGCTATTTAAATAAGGACGTGCAAGCAATGCTAAAGAAAATTACTTTTTCACTATGTATTTTTTTAATTAACCACACCATTGAACATGCAAGTGCGCATCCTCTGCCACCCACTTTTGAGGAAAAATTTGATGAAGCAGGCTATCAATCAGTAGAAGCGGCTGTGAAGGAATTTGAACAGCATTATAGTAAGGTCAAACTCCCAACTGTTATACCCCCGTTTTACATCACACATAAGTTTGGTCGATTTTACAAAGATCATCAATATGGCATGAATGATTCACTTAACATTCTCTATGTTCATAACGAAATGAAACAGCATATTTTTAAAATTGATATTCGACCTATTCAACCGAAAGTGAGCTTTTCAGGAAAAGCATATACACTGCAAGATGGTCGTTAGGGAATTTATTTTGAGCACCTGCTTTTTAACTTCTTTGTTTTTGAAGAAAGCAATTTACAATATCTTCTTGGCATTTATAAAGATAGCACGAATCAGGAAACACCCAATCTTTTCGTTCAAATAGCCAATTCGATAAAGTCAAATGAAGTCGCAACATTTATATATTTTCCTTCATCTATACAATGAATAAGTTGTTATGTTATAATACTTTAGAAAACCTCAAGGGGTATCAACCAATTCTGAGCTACAGTGATGCATATCGCTGTAGTTTTTTCTATGCTATAATTTCCTTAAACTTACATTACGAGGTGAGAATATGGAAACAAATACATATAGTTGTAAAGCCTGTGGTGGTCAATCTTTTTCTGAAGGGAAATTAGATGGCTATGCTGCTTTAAGACCGGTGAATACCATCTTTTCCTCAGGTTCACCCCTTATTTTCACTGTCTGTACCCAATGTGGAGAAATTGCCTCTATTAAAGCCACAAAACCTGAAAAGTTTAAGTAAAAAAAAGAGAGCATCATTTCAATAATGAAATTTGCTCTCTTGCTTTATGTTTCTTTATTATTCTTTTTTCTCCATTGATACGGCTTTTTGGACCAATTCCACATCCAAACAAAGAAATAGATGATGACCATTGTGATGACCATCATCGTCACATTTTCTCCCCATGCAATCGGCTCATGCTTCCTCCATTGATTTATTGTTCTAACAATGAAGTACAAAAAAGGATAAATAAAATAACCTACTTGATCCCGTCGCATTCAAACACGCCTCCTTTTAGAAAAGTTGAGTTTCCCTACTCACCAATCATTGTCGCAAGCTTCATCATCGTTTTCCAATTGCGAGCTGTAGCGGGCACCTCTAGCTTAGGCAGTTGTTGACTAAGCTTGGCATTGCGAATGCTATCGTGAAATAACAGATAGACATCTCTCCCCTTGATAATGCAGCGCTCTTTTTCACTTACATATTGTAATAACTTAGCTCCGTTCTCTTCAGTTGGAACTGTTGAAAGTAGTGCAACATGGAGACTTTCCCCTGTAGCTGTAGCACTTGCATCTGCTAAGTCTTGTTCTGAGAAAGGACAATTGTTCACAATAGAGCGGAATTCTTCAGCTGTACGGATAATTACTGTACTCGTGATAGTGAAGGTACTTTGGATGGTCTCTTGAATTTGCTGTTGCAAAAATTCTTCTGATTCACTCGATTCAAACAGGATATTGCCACTTTGAATATATGTCCGAATGTTTTGGAGCCCCAGTGGTTGCAGCGCGTCTCTCAATTCAGCCATTTTTAATTTATTGTGCCCACCTACATTAATACCTCTTAAAAGTGCTACGTATTTAGTCATTCGCTTCCACCTTTCCTGTTATCTATAGTATAGCAAGAGTTAGGGAATAATAGGAAAAAACTGCACCCTTTGACGGAAGGTGCAGCTTGATTGATTATATTAAACGGTAGATGTCGTCTATTAAACGATCCACATTTTCTTTGGTCGTAGCCCAGCTTGTGCAAAAGCGCACAACCGTATGGGTATCATCGTATGCTTCCCAAATGGAGAAGGAATATTTTTCTTCTAACGTTGGAAGTAGATGGTTTGGTAAAATTGGAAATTGCTGATTCGTTTTTGAATCATAGCGCATTGCGAAGCCTTTATCGAGAAATGCCTGTCGTATAAGCATTGCCATATCTACCGCATGATGCGAAATATCCATATAGAGCGTATCTTCAAATAGCGTTTCGAACTGAATGCCTAATAATCGACCTTTGGCAAGTAGCCCTCCTCTTTGCTTAATCATGTAGCGGAAATCCTTTTGGTACGCAGGATTCACGATGATGACTGCTTCTCCAAACAATGCACCCATTTTAGTACCACCAATATAAAATACATCACAAAGCTGAGCCATGTCAGCGAGAGATAAATCACTGTCTTGTGCCACTAGACCATAGCCTAAACGAGCACCATCTATAAACAGTGGTAAGTCACAGTCTCGGCAAACTTCACGTAAGGCTGTTAATTCTGCCTTACTATAGGTCGTGCCATTTTCTGTAGGGTGTGATATGTACACTAAGCCTGGCTGCACCATATGCTCATGAGTGCTATCCAGCCAGTGCGCATCATAGCAGGCTTTCACCTGTGCCGCAGTTAGTTTGCCATCATCGCTAGGTAATGTCAGTACCTTATGCCCCGTTGCCTCAATAGCTCCAGTTTCATGCACCGCAATATGCCCTGTACTCGCAGCAATGACGCCCTGATGAGGACGCAAAATAGACGCTATCACGGTTGTATTCGTTTGTGTACCACCAACTAAAAAGTGAATGTCTGCCTGCTCCGCTGCAATCGCTTTTTTTATATAGGCTCTTGCTTTTTCGGAATGCTCATCCATACCATACCCTGGAGATTGTTCTTCATTTGTAGCCACTAACCGCTGCAAAATTTGTGGATGGGCACCTTCTGCATAATCATTTTCGAATCGAATCATATCAACTACTACCTCCAAATTCTCTCTATCTATTCCTCTATCTTACGCCTGTTGCTTCATTTTCGCTATATCTTAAAGAACAGTTCACAACTTCTCTAGTAGCAATAGTTACTAGTGGTGAGGTGATGAAATTTTACATATGTACTTCGGAAGAGATCGGTGCAAAACAGACCTCCTCCGCTTTTTATCACGTTATAAAAAATTTGCTCTTAGTTCGATTACTTTGAATCCTCTTAAGGGGGAGGTTCTTCTAAGTTGGAGCGGCTTCTCCTTAGTTTGGATCTCCTTGGACTTATTTTGGAGCGGATCCTCTTTGACTCATTTTAAAGCGGTTAGCCTTTGTGTGGATTACCTCAACCAAATACTAGCAATATCTCCATAATTCAGAATGGGCCACCTTCATTCCCCACCGGAGCCACAGGATGAGTCACTCGTAGTAGCACTAGAATCAGCACAATGTTGGCTGTCCTGGGAGGAAAGATATGCATCATTTGTTGAAAATTCGTTAGTGGAATGGATATGGTGATTGTGCTCATGTGATTTGCTGTGATTTTTATTTGCATTACTGACGATGCCTATGACAACGACAACTCCAACAAATACGATAAATAAAATCATTTATTCCAGCTCCTTTCATTCATTCTATAAATTGTAACATTAAATCAATGCTCGGTAGTACAGTTCTATGTAAAAGTGGCAAATAGATAAAATAACACCACAATCGGAAATGATTGTGGTGTTTACGTTATGATTGCGATTTGCGTGTGGCAGATTTTTTTGAACGATTTCCTTCGCTCGAATTTTTCTTTTGCTCTTGTGTTAGAGCATTTTCTTCGCGCACATCTAAATCATCTGGACTTAAATCTGTCGCTAATTCCGCCAACTCTGACTGACGTTTATATTGCTTGCCCTTTGTCAAAATGATCACCTCCAAGTAGTATTACATTGCCCTATTTGGTTTGATCTATTCCCGCGACGGTATGAAATGATTATTTCTAGCTAAACTAATTGCACCATCTGCTGGTTCAAAAGATGGTGATAAGCTTGTAAATCTTGCTCATATAAACGCTGATAGGTCGCTAGGCTATGCTGTTTGATATAGTCAAAGTCCTTTTCAGGAACTAAGTGATGTATATGGTTAAGCATCCATGCATTTTCCCAAGCCGTTTGCTCAAATTGAATATTCATTTCATGTTCTTCAATCAGCATGGCTAGTAGTTGTTCCTGACGATATATTTCTTTTAAGGCATGTTGCTTTTTCATCTTAAAGATTTCAATTGTACGTGGAAGTGACGCCTGTAATGCTTGTCGATCCACTGCATGACCTAGCTCATGAAGGGTCATTGTTTTGACATAAATTTCAAGAGAAGTTGGAAGCATTAGTTCATTTCTTGCCTCTACTAATCGTTTCGCATCAAATCCTACATAATCCCCAATAAAGTTATAGCTCATATTAATACCTGAATCATCTTGTTTTATCTTGACCGTCATGTTCACAGCCTGCACGACGGATTGAATTACCTGAAATAGTTCTTTATCTATAAGTTGTGTCATTCTCTCTATCCTCATTTCCTCTAAAAACAAATAGAAGCGGATTAAATATATACTACAATTAGGAGAAATTCAACAAATTTATCCTGTGGATTGAGAGGAACTTAACAACAAAAAAGGCGCCTGTAGTTTAAAACTACAAACGCCCTGTGTGTGAAGGGTTTCAAGCTATTTAAAAGTGATTAGTTATTATTGTTATTTCGACGATTTTGATTGCCGTTGGAGTTGTTACTACGCTGTTTACTGCGTGCTTCTCCACCTTTACGTCCTATTTCTTCATAAAAATCGTCGTCGTGCTTTTCAGAGGTAGCTTCTCCGCCTTTGCGGCCAATTTCTTCATAAAATTCTTCGCCGTGGTTTTCAGCCGTAGCTTCTCCACCTTTGCGACCAATTTCTTGATAAAATTCATGTCCATGATTTTTAGACGTAGCCTCTCCGCCTTTACGTCCAATTTCTTCATAAAAATCACGGTCATGATTTCTGGAGGTAGCTTCTCCGCCTTTACGTCCCGCTTCTTCGACAGTCATGTTTTCATTGTTGTTTCTGTTGCGATTGTTTTGCTTGTTAGCCATTTCTATTCCTCCTAAATATTTTTTTGAGCTTTTTACTAGCTCGCTATTTATATTCCCAGTCAAAACACATCTAAACATATTTTTTTAAAAAATTGATTTTCTTATTGTAATAGAACACTGTTAGGAGCTGATTGTTAACAAGCCCATCAATCATATACATGTACCCTTTCCAATATAATACTAATCTATAGTATGTCATCGATGATGAAAGAAGGGTGATGGAAAAATGACGACGCTCACAAAGCCATCTATTGGTTTAACACAATTTACAGACTTCACAATGAAGGGAAGTGCAGCAAAGACAAAGTTTGTGAAGGATATAAAATATCAGGGAGAGTACCATCCAATAAAAGATTATTGGAAAGCCTTGCGTGATGGATTAAAAAAATACCATGAGCATCGTTTTAATGATACCTATTTACTCGACATCGTGGATAACGCCCTTCCTGCACGCCAGAAAAATTACCAAGAAGCCGTCAAAGCCTATATAAGATTCTTAAAAAATAAAAACGTACAGTGGTTTGAACCAGGTAAGGCGAATTGGTATTGTGACGATTTAATTGTGCGTTCCAATCCTGAGCTCGGTTTAATCATTGACGATGTGCCCTATTTAATTAAGCTGTATTTTAAAGGAAAAAATGAGCGCATCGATAAACATAAATGTCGATCTGCCCTCACTCTTCTAAAAGACTCCCACTATGCGATTGAACATCCAGACTCTGTTAAACATGCCATTTTAAACGTGCAAAAAGGTCGCTTGATTACAGATGATGATTCAACAAACTATCATCAAATTGCCCTCGAATCGGATGCAGCTCAATTTATGTTTATTTGGAATAGGCTCTAGCTAATTGGAAATAGGTACTTCCTTCTATATAAAATGACTGACAAAAATATATTCAGATATGATATTTTATATTCTAATATGATATGCTTTTATTCCATTACAAAAAGACATTCTTTATAGGATAATAAAAATAATCTAGAAAACAGAAAAAAAGGAAGTGCTATTATGAATGCTGAATTGGTGATGCAGGAGCTAGAGGCTCTTGGCAAGGAACGGACGAAAAAAATGTATATGTCAAATGGTGCCCATGAGCCGTTATTTGGTGTGGCAACAGGTGCTATGAAGCCTATTGCGAAGAAAATTAAAATCGATCAGGCTCTAGCAGAAGAGCTTTATGCTACGGGCAACTATGATGCGATGTACTTTGCTGGCATCATAGCAGATCCAAAAGCCATGACTGTGGAAGATTTTAATCGATGGATGGAGGCAGCTTATTTTTATATGCTGTCGGATTATGTAGTAGCGGTTACTTTAGCAGAGGCACCGATTGCTCAGGAGGTGGCGGATGCGTGGATTGCCAGTGGTGAGGAACTGAAAATGTCTGCGGGCTGGAGCTGCTATTGCTGGCTATTAGGGAATCGCAAGGATAGCGAATTTTCCGAGAGCAAGCTGGCTAACATGCTGGATGTCGTGAAAAACACCATCCACGACGTACCCGAACGTACAAAATCGGCCATGAATAATTTTTTATATACAGTGGCTATTTCCTATGTGCCGCTCCACGAACAAGCAGTAGCAACCGCACAAGCGATTGGTCCTGTAGAAATGAAGCGAGACAACAAGAAAAGCACACAGCTAAATGCTTATGAAACAATTCAAAAGGAAATAGAGCGAGGCAGAATTGGCTTTAAACGTAAATATGTAAGATGTTAATCATCCCACTTAAAAGGCATCTATCCTATAAGGATGGATGTCTTTAAAAACGAAAAAAATCAATGAATAGTAATATATTTTTATTGAAAAACGATAAATTTTATTTTAAAATCAATATACCATTACCAGTGAGGTGTTTTGTATGAAACATAAAAAGGGGTCAACCATTTTCCTAAAGAGTGTGATTATGCTGCTAGGTATCCCTGTATTAGCTTTAGGACTATTTTGGCTACCTGGGATAGCCAGTAGAGATGCAGCGGCACATCCCGAATCCTCCTATTTGTCTTATCTTTTTTTACTCTATGTGTATGCACTATGCATTCCCTATTACACGGCGTTGTATCAGGCCTATCGCCTCTTAATGAACATCGACCAGCATAAAGCGTTCTCCAAATCATCTGTACGGGCTTTGAGAACGATCAAAAATTGTGCTCTCACTATTGTAGCCGGCCTTATGCTAGGTATTACATCAATTATGATAATGTTTACTGGCAAGGAAGATATTACAGGAATTATTACGCTGACACTTATCAGCATCTTTGTAACCAGTACGATTGCAACCTTTGCAGCCGTTCTGCATCGACTGCTCCAAAAAGCCATTGATCTCCAAAACGAAAATCAATTAACCGTATAACAAAATGAACACTACCAATCTTGACTGGTAGTGCCTTTTAATGGGTTAAAACTAATTTCCTATAAAAACATATCAAAATTCTCTTTTCAATAGTATAATAATTACATATTTTGAGAATTGGAGGATTTATATGAAGAAATTGGTTTTGTTGATGGCGATGCTTACATTATTTTTCACCACAGCCTCTATTGCGAGCGCACATCCAGGGCGTTTAGATAGCAATGGCGGTCACAACTGTTCTGACAAATCAAAGGCTAAAGGGCTTTGTTCTGGCTATCATTATCATAATGGCAATGGTGGCAATAATGCAGGGTCTTCTTCAGGCAGTCAAAGTTATGCTACGCCAGCACCTAAAGCAACGGTAGCACCTGTATTAACGAAGGTTGCTGTCTATTTAAATGACGTGAAGCAAAATTATACGCCTAGCGCTTATATGAAAAATGGCACAACCTTAGTGCCAATGAAGGCAATCTTTGAATCTCTTGGGGCAACGGTTAGCTATGATAATGCAACGAAAAAAGTAACGGCAACAAAGGACAGTAAAAAAATTGTGATTGGTGTGGGGAATAAAACGGCTTATGTTGATACAAATGGTTCTGCATCAACAATCACACTCAGCCATCCTGCTGAAATATATCAAGGTACAACAATGGTGCCTTTACGCTTTGTCAGTCAAGCACTTGGCGCAAATGTAACATTTGATGAGGCAGCACTTGTTGTTTATATCTCAACTAAATAATGGACAAGTCTTAAGCAGTATGCTCCTACAAGGTGCTGCTTTTTTTATTGTTTCTTAAAGTTAAAATCATACTTCTTGTTGATTTTACCAGCAATCGTTTCTAGAAATAAAGCCACTGTCATATTCTCGACTTCATTTGTATACCATGCTAGCTTTGCACCATAGTTCTTTTTATTATAATTCACTTCTAATGGCCAGAAATTTTTTGTTTTATACGTATAATCAAATTTTACATAGAGTTGCTTACCATCGGGACATTCCATCACCACCTGGTATAATGGATTTTTTCTTTCTTGTTCAAATTTTACTTTTCTTATTTTGGTTAACATCAAAACCCCTCCTCTCTTCTACTACATTCGACAAAATTTTGAAAAAACCTTTATTCAATGAAAAAGGATAAAGCTCGTGATGACATAGGAGCTTTATCCTACACAATTAGTTGGCAATAAATTTGTCGTAATAGCGTTTCAGCATGGTCGCCATTTGCTCTCTTGTTAAGGCGCCTGCTGGATTCATGTTCTTACTTCCATCGCCTCGGATAATGCCTTCGCTAATAGCCCACTCCCAAGCCTCTTTATGGGCTGCTCCCACTTCTCTGCTTGTTTGTAAACTAGCTTTTTCAGCTAGTAAGCTTTTCAACGTTTCTATTTCTTGTTTTAGCTCATTATATTGTGACACTGTTAATCCCTCCTCAAGCCCATTTTTAATATCTTGCTGGAACTGTGCTTCTGTAATTCCCATACTTTTTAAATAGTCAAAAGGATCTTTGTGCGTAGTGCCTCCTAGATTTTCCGCAATCCATCGATGTGACTTAATGCCGTTGCCGCTACCATCTAAAACAGTGGGAATCCCTGCCTCTATCGCAAGCTTACGTAACAGCCAAATATAAGCCGCATAGTCCTTTTTAAATTGTTCCTTATCAGCAGTCCGTGCCAATTCCACCTGGGCATAGCTATACGGATTTCCCTTTGGTCCACAGCCATATTGCACGCGATTGACTGGGGCTACTTGTACGATTCTTCCACCACCGCCTACCCAGTGAGAAACAAAGGCATTGGCTTTATTTCGATTCATATAGGCAATTTCGTTTTCCAATGCATTTGGACCTGTATTGCTGCCATTACCTGATTCATGCGCCACAACGTATTTGACTGCCGTTAGCGCTTGATTCGGTAGCCCTGACATCATCTGTTTTTCAATAACATAACTCATGTTGCACCGTCCTTTCCTATTATTTTTAGCGACTGACGCTATGTTATTCTTTTCTTCTTTTTGGTTTTTTTAGGGTAAACAACAGATAATTAGAGGTTCCTTTTGAGGCTTATTAGCTTCTTTTCGCGCTTAAGGCTACTGCGATCGTTTCACCTCTCTTTCCTCGAAGCTATGAAGTGTGAATGTCACAAGGACATCCACTTACTATTAGTAAATGCGCGCACAAAAGTGTTTTCTAGTTAGTTGTGCTCTTTTACTATTTTTTCATTATGATTTTATAACCTCTTTTCTCGCTTCCAAGCATTGACAAAGTATTGTTTTCTGTAGTATTTTAGTTCTTCTAAAATATTGAAAGCGAGGAAAGAAAGTGTGCAGGCAGTAGAGATTATTCGTCAATTACCAAGCTTACACGGCTTTACACAGCAAGTGAAAATTAACAAAGGCTATTCACCTGATAGCAAGTATCTGGTAACAGTTGGTGAAACGCGCTATTTGGTGCGCTTGTCAGATCTAGCACATCATGACAAACGTGCAGTAGAGTTTTCCTTGCTCCAAGAGTTAGCAAAGCAGGGTGTAAGAACACATAAAGCCGTTGACTATACCTTGTTTCAGGAAGCCAACGTATCCGCAATGGTCGTTAGCTTTTTAGAAGAAACACCAGCAGATGAAATTATTCAGGAACTTTCTGACTCTGAGCAATTCCACCTTGGTCTTGCGGCGGGGAAAGAATTGAGAAAAATACATCAAGTGAGCCCTCCGCAAATAATTCATTGGGAGACAACACAGCTCAAAAAGTTTTCTACCTATTTGAAGGCATACCAACAAGATGCCTATCAACTTCCACAAGAAGCTAAACTATTGCGCTTTATTGAAACGCACTTACCACTGTTAAAGCAACGCCCCATCACCCTGCTTCATGATGATTTTCATCTCGGTCACATTATTTGTAAAGGACATACTTACAATGGGGTGATAGATTTTAATGGCTATGATGTGGGCGATCCTTATCATGACTTTTATAATCTTGCCTTGTTTAGTAGACGACAAAGTATCCCCTATTGTATTGGGCAGATTGATGGCTATTTTTCATCTTCACCAGACGATATGTTTTGGCAGTTATATGCCCTCTATGCAGCCATGACTGTCTTTTCAACCATTGTTTGGACTCGTCACTATGACCCACGCTCCTTTGACGATGCGTTGGAAAGAATTCACATGATTTTACAGGATCATGATAACTTTTCATCGATTAAGCCTTTATGGTATGCGGAGAATTTATTCACTCCGTAAGAGGGCTAAAATTTTTTGTCGTTCTGCTGCAAAATCAATTGTTGGCTGAAATTCTTGTTCCTGATCACCACGCTGCTGAAACCACTGCGGAATGATTTCCCGTCGTCTAGCTTTAGAATGTGATGACACTTGCTGCTTGTGGGCTTGAAAACGCTGCTGGTCGATAGCAATATCTGCAAGACTCTTTATGTTCTGATGGCACCAATTTTGTAAGATGCTCTCTACATACCGCCAGCGTAAAACATTATGCTCCACCGCTAGCTTCATCGCATAGATGACCATGTCCTCTGAAAAAATAGTGAGCCAGTGACGAATTTTACTAGCAATATAGGCTGTTTGTTTGCCAAAGCCTTGTTGCACATAAAAGTGGTAGGCAGTGTTAGTAGACTCCTTATCATCTTTATCTTTTAGTAATTGATTATTTAGTAAATTATTATTTAGTAGTGTGGGCTTTTCCGTCGATGGTACGACCGTTGACGAATTTCCCGTTGACGGTATAGCAGCACGTTTTGATGCTTCATAGACGAAAAATTCTACCCTACCGAACTTGCCGTCTTTTCCTCGTTCCTGTACTTTTTGAAGATAGCCCGCCTCTATGAGTTCGTCCAAAATTTTGGCTGTCGCTTCCCGCCCACATTTACTACGTATTGCTAAATCTGCAAGACTAAATGACCAATCATCTGGCAAAGACAGCATATAGGCAAGCAGACCCTTTGCTTTCCAGCTTAATTGCTCATCATTTAAAAATGCTTTATCCAAAACCACATAATTCTCCTTTTTGGCTACTCGATAAATCATGACGATCCCTCTTTCCATCTAATGTCCTTTCTAACTATATAAAGAAAATTTTTAAAAATGGGACATAAAAAAAGAACATGCCATGAAGCATGCTCTTTTAAGCAGGTGAAAAAAATTTTTTAGCGAATTCCTATCATAACAAGCGAAAGGTGGTAGAAAGAATGAATTTTGTAACGTCCCCTCTTAAAAAGAAGGTGAATAATGTTTTTATTCATGTCCGAGATTTACGTCAATCAGCAGAATGGTATAGCCAACTTCTTGGTCTGCCCTTTTGTGAAGAGAAGGTAGTTTCGCCTGTCTACAATTTACCCATTTCCTCTGAGACGGGAATTACCTTAGACGATCACACATTTGATCCTGGCTTTCAATTACAGCCGTCCAAGCATGTGTTGTTTAATTTCTACACAAACAATATTGACGATGCCTATCAGTCTATGAAAGACAAGGGCATTCCGATTGTTCGGCCTATAGAACGTTTTGATGACTTTGCTTACTTCAACATTCAAGATTTAGATGGAAATATAATCATGATCTGTAATGGGTAATGCAAGCAGCAGAAGCAAACAATTGCTTCTGCTGTTTGTTATTCATAAAGCTCTTTATAGACAATGACTTTTAAAGCTGCAATCTCTTCATCGGATAATTTGCCTTCCACCATTTGTAGAGCTTCTTCCTGCGTCATCGAGCCGTCCTGCAATTTTACACGCATGTCGTTCAAATCGGTAATGCCCACTTTTTGAATTAAGACTTTCGTTGCCTCTTCTTTTGTCGTAAACGGTAATGTACTGCTATCGACCGTTTTCGCCTCTTCCATATAGGCTTTTAATTGTGGGTCATTTTCAATGGTATTTTTGATTTCTTCCTTTTGTCCGCTATTTTCTAATTCTGTCGACAAGGTATCTACAATTTTTTCAGAGGCAAATTTTGTGCCGAAATGTAGTACACCATACCCCACTACACCAACAAATATAGCAATTACCACTAGAAATTTAATCAATCTCAACTACGCTCACTCCTTTATACACGTTCATCATACTATATGGAGCGGGTGTTGAGAAACAATTCTCCCTAGAAATTATGTAAAAAAACCCCATCTTTGTAGATGAGGCTTATTTAACGTATTTCAAATACTTCCGCACAAATTCAACAATGTAGAGAACTTCCTCTTCCGTCATCGTTAGCAGCTTGCAAACACGTTGTAGTCTAGCAGGTAATGCTAATTGCTGACGTACCTGATGAATATACATATATTTGCATTTCCGCGGATTTACTTTGTCTCGTATTTGCTTATATCGTAGGTATGCATAGCGGGCAAAGGCGTTGAGCATCTCCCGCTCCTGCTCATCACGCTCCCTCTTTTTAGCAGCCTCATCAATGATGTCCGTGTCAAATATCTGTGTACCATCTGTTAATTGCATAGTACCACCTCTCTATTGCAAATGTACTCCTCTCTATTAAATGCAACAAAAAAAGCCACACCTAGGGTAGATGTGACACTTTTTATGATTTTTATATGTAATGATTGGTGGATAGAATTCTAAATGTGACGGATACAATGCTCATTTTGATGGATAGAAATGCTTAGAATGGATTGCTCATTCAAATCGGTGGATAGAATTCTATTTTTGACGGATACAATGTCTAATCTGACGGATACATCGCTCATTTTGATGGATAGAATCGCTTAGATTGGATTGCTCATTCAATTCGGTGGATAGAATTCTATATTTGACGGATACAATGTCTAATTTGGCGGATCCAATGCTCATTTTGATGGATAGAAATGCTTAGATTGGATTGCTCATACAAATCGGTGGATAGAATTCTATATTTGACGGATAAAATATCTAATCTGACGGATACATCGCTCATTTTGATGGATAGAATCGCTTATATTGGATTGCTCATGCAAATCGGTGGATTGAATGCTAAATGTGATGAATACAATGCTTATTCTAAATTGATGGCTGCTATTAGCTTCATAGATAATAAACAAAGATTGCTACGATAATGTTTGGTATTGCTAATAGTAACGCATTATTCATGAGAAGATTGCGTTCGTTTCTGTCTTCATTGGTTTCTGTTGCGAAATTGGCGCGCATTCTATCTCCGCTTGCGATGGCTCCTGACAATAACATGGCAGAAACGATGAAAATTCCACCGAGTAGCCCTGAAAGCAAATGGGCTTCCTCTGTACCCCATATGAGAATGGAGCATATCACACCTAGAATGGACAAGATGGTGCCAATGCCTATATACTTCATTTTCAGCCCCCCTTCGTTTATATACGGCTAACCGCTCTTTTTCGTTTCAATAAATCCCTATTTACCTATACAAAATTTTTCCTTTTCCAGTAAAATAACTATTAGGAGGGAGGCTATGCAAATGAAAGACAAAATAAGAGCATTAACGAAAATGACCTTAGATGATTTAGTACATAATAGATATGAGAAACTTCAACAGGAGAAGATATTAACAGAGGATACTGCTATATTTCTGCAGGAGGTTTTCGCCTTGCAAGGTACCTTAACATGGCCGCTGGATGAAGCTTCCTTAGCTATTGATGTGTATGAAATGAATGACCAAAGTTGTTTTACAACAGAAATTCGCTATTTATGGTTTGATGATGAAGAAAGTGCTGTGGTTCTTTTTTGCAAGGCCTATACAAATGCAGATCAAACGGAGATCACTGCTTTCATGATTGATACGGTTGATGCCTAGTATAGTATCCGCGCCAAACGTTCATAGTAAGTATGGTGTGAAACTCACGCCGAATCATACGACGGAGGGATCAATTTATGAATGGAATTCGTGAAGGTTTAATCCCCACTATACTCGGGTCAGCTGTTACGGCGGCAGGCTATGCAATGAAGCAAAAACATGGCTCTAACAAAATGGTGGCCAATACGATTTTTGGCTTTGGCTTAGCACACATTGTGTTAGGTGCAATTGACCTGGTAGAGCATCGTCGTTAACGAGAGAAGGGCACGCAATGTGCTCTTCTTTTTTGTATTTTTTTCTATTAAATGCTAACATTGTCATAAAAGCTTAAGGAGTACAGTGATGGCGACAATAGAAGATTTTATAGCACTTGATATACGAATCGGCACGGTATTAGAGGCTGAGGAACTGCCAAAGGCTCGGGTTCCTGCGATTAAAATGAAAATTGATTTTGGTGAAGAATTGGGCATTAAACAGTCTTCCGCACAAATTACGAAGCGTTATACACCCGAAGTCATTATTGGGAAGCAAGTAGTGGCGATTGTTAATTTCCCGCCACGTCGCGTTGCGGGTTTTAAGTCAGAGGTATTAGTCATTGGTGGTGTACCTGTGGAGGGAGATGTAATCCTGTTAACGCCCGATCAGCAGCTGCCCAATGGAACGAAAATACAGTAAAAGCCTCTCGCATTATGCAAGAGGCTTCTTTTTCTGAAGTGGTATCCAGATTTCACTTGTAAAGGTTGGTGAGGAAAAATCCGTGCTTGTATGGCGCACGATTTCTGGACCAGCAACCTGTTCATAGCCAGATGATGGGAACCACTCCGCATAAATGCGCCCCCATGTTTCCTGCAGTGTTTGTGGGAATGGTCCAACCGCTTCAAAGACAGCCCACGTACAAGCGGGTACATCCAACTGTGAAAAATGGTGAGCCGTTTCGGTTGTGGCTACGCCGATATAATGATCAAGCTCGCCCTTTTCCTCCATTCTGCCCTCAGAAAAGTTTGTGGAGGCTTGGATGATTCCTGTTGGTTCTACATTCGACAGCTTTTTTAGTTGCCCAATATCCTCCATTGTTAATGCACGTGCCATTTCAGTTATCGCTTGATTTTCTCCTTGAAAGACGATAGGTACTCTTTTCATAAGACCCACGATGTGAAACGCTTCTTTTTGTTCGAGTCGGTAATTCATTTCACAACCTCCTTGTATGGTAAGTTGGAAGGTCATTCGTGGAAACGCTTTTAGGTGCTGACCATTTTGCCTCGCCTCCGATGGTGTGATGCCATGCATTTGCTGAAAGGCTCTTGTAAATGCATCTGCAGAGCGATAGCCATAACGAATCGCGATATCGAGAATTCTCATAGATGAATCTGATAGTTCCAGTGCGGCAAGCGTCAGACGCCTACGACGAATATACTCTGATAGCGAGATGCCTGCTAGAAAGGAAAACATACGTTTAAAATGGTATTCCGAGCAATAAGCTAATCTCGCAGCTTCTTGCACATCAATTTCCTCTGTTAGATTGGTCTCGATATACGTAATCGCCTTATTCAACCTTGTTAAAGAATCCACTTCTTTCACCTTCCTTATCTTTACTTTAGCAGGAATAGTAGCCCTTCATCCGACAATTGGTGCCCCATTTAGTCGCCTTCCAAAAAATAATCTATCGAGCAGGCAGATAACTAGCTTTTGAAGCTACTTTCACATACATATAATAGTGTAAAGCTAATTTTAGCCTTACACCTCCTGACTTGATACTTAGGGTCACTGCTCGCACAGTGGCCCTATGAAAATAAAAGATCATTGTGTCGGATCATAATTTTCGTTACAATATTTGTAAAAATAGTCTATTGAGCTGGAGGCAGCAACATGGATCGTCTTTTCCAGTGGTACAAGTATTTAAAATACATACTCATTCCTATAATTATTTTAAAATACTTTCATAATGGGGATATACCGAATGCGCATCCTCTAATCATTTTTGAATATGCTCTCCTATTTGGTGTGAGCTTTTTACTCATTATTCTACAGGATTTTTTCGCCATTCGTAAAAAAACAAAATTCCTACTCCGTCTCATCATACTGATTATTTTATTGTTTTTGTTCATAACTGCCATTGTCTATCAAGCGATAATGTCTATTATTTTTTCAATTCTACTACTATGCGTGTTAGGTATGGCACTTTATTTACATAGAAATGAAGAAGGAGAACAATAAATGGTACATGAAAATAATAGTAAGCGATTACTTTTAATCATCGGTTGGGTCAATGTGGTAGTAGCCCTTCTCCTATTCCAAGCTTTTTGTGGGCTTATGGCTATCTGTATGGGGATTGTACTTAAAAAGGATTATCAAGCACCAACCCATGGGCTAGTCTTGATAGGAGTTGGTATCGTGAGTACGGTTATAGGTTGGATGCTCAATCATTTCTATATGTAAAAATGACCAAGAACCTAGATTCTTGGTCATTTTATAATTAGCGATAACTATGATGTGTTGGTTCAAATAATGCTTCATCGGCGTTTCGCACAAGTGAGAAATGATCCACATTGTAATGGCCATGCAGGATGTCGTTATGGTGGGCAACTGTATCTTCTGGTGATAAGTAGTCGGAACCATTTGTTGAATGGCCATCTCCCACTAAAGTGACATCAAAGCCCTGTATAGTTGCTGCTCTAACTGCTGTATCCACGCAATGCTCGGTTTTGCAGCCCATCATCACCAAATGCTCTACCTCATTGGCCTGTAAGTAATCGAGTAATCCCGTCCTATAAAAAGCGTTTGTAGCCAGTTTATCAAAATAAACAGCGGTAGTAGGTACTTGGATCGCTTGATGTACCTGAAAGCCTTCCCCTTCTCCACCCGCTACATCCTGATCACGCACAAAGATAATATGTGCCTCTACCTCAATAGCTTTTTGAATAACGGCATTGATTGTTTTAAGCAATTCATCCTTGCGATAGACGGCTTGTTCATCCTGATTTCCCTCGATTAATTCTTGCTGTGCATCAATGACCACTAGTGCTTGCTTCAAAAGCATCTCTCCCTTATCGTTTGCTAACAATATTTTACCATTAATAGTTAATTTCTGATATGCATTATTTTATAACTTTTGAAACCGTCATACCATCCCCAATGGGTAAAAGAATCGAATCCAGCTGCGGATGATTAGCCACTGTGACATTGAACTTTTTCATGATGGCTGTATAGCGCTTGGGTGTCGCCATAGGGTCTGCTACACTGCCTCCTGCTAGGACATTATCTGTCACAATGAATGCACCAGGGCTTGCTAGCTGTATGCAATAGGCTAAATAATTTTCATAGTTACCCTTATCAGCATCAATGAAGAAAAAATCAAAACACTGTCCCGTTGCCACAAGCTTTTCAAGGCTATCCAATGCAGGACCTGTCATATACGTTACCTGCTCGGCAAAGCCTGCCTTGGCAAGATTTTTAGCGGCTAGCTGTGCATATTTATCCTCTAACTCTAGGGATGTCAGTTTGCCTTTCCCTTCCATTCCTCTCGCCAGACAAATACCACTATAGCCGCCAAGAGCACCAATTTCTAAAATAGCCTTTGACCTAGTAATCGATACAAGCATCGTCAACAGCTTTCCTGATGATCGAGAGACAGAAATAGCAGGCATACCATTTTCGGCAATAGAGGACAGGACATCCTCTAATAGGGCATCGTTCTGATAAAATACCTCATCTATATAGTTATTCATTTGTTTCATGTGCGTTATCTTCCTCTTGTAGACTGTCGTTGGTTTCATTTTCTTGAATATCAAACAACTGGCAAAATTCTTGGATAACCAGATCGATGGCTTTTAATTCACCGACTAAAATTTGCTGAATCGATTGAAATTCTGGCTGTTCTAATTGCTGTTTAATGGTAGCTCGCTTCACATGCAGCATCTCTAAAAATGAAATCGCTTTGCCGCGTCGGAACGTTTTTGCTCCTCGCTGTGGCGCGCCTTCCATGCCTCTGTGGCGTCCTCCACGGTGATGTCCCTCTCTCATATGCTCTCTAAATCCAGATCCTCTCATTTCTAAAACACTCCTTTTGTATACATTTGTATACATTAATTTAAACTGATTGTATACAAATGTATACAAATTGTCAATTAAACATAATGCTTTCATGCTTCAACATATGTTAGACAATAGGGTAAACGTATCGAAATGGAGGTTAGATGAGTGAAAAGGGTTATAAAATATGTGTTGGGCATCGGTACATTATTGATACTGTCAGGCATATTTTTGATTGGAGCACAATCTCACTATAATCAGAAGGAAATTAAAATTGCCAGTAAGCTATGTCTTGAAAATGGCGGACAGCCTACTATCATCCGCGATTATTTGGCTTTGAATTACTCCTTTTCATGTCAGAAGAACTGAGGTAGTACATATATGGATAGTGAACTGAGTTGCTAGAAAATCGAGTAAATTTCATCTATCTTTCAGGCAAATGGCTAGCTAACAAGATTACTTTTACATACAAATAGTAGGGTAAAGCAAATCTAGCCTTTCCACAGCTCTCCTGTTTTGAGGTCACTTTTCTTGGAAGGTGGCCTTTTTTGGCATGAAAAAAGACGTCATGTCGACGTCTTTAATGTTTGATCGATATCCTCAATCAACCTATCCACTTGTTCCTTTGTTATCTTGATGACATATAATTCTGTCGTTTCGATTCCATCAAGGCTTGTTAGGTGTTTAGGATATTGATAGTTATTTGATATCTCCTTGTCCATACAATCACCTCTTCAATAGATATATTCGACATAAAGTATAGCAAACCTTCTATAAAAAGGAAAATAACAGTATATTTTTTCACTAAAATAGCTATCATTTAGACGATTTAGGATAAAGAAAGGTTAAAGGGATAAGTCCATTTAGACTATCCTTGTGTAAAAATGCTTATTGCTTACCAAATTTCGCAATTTTTTTGAGGTAGAAAAACCCGATGGAAACAATGATAGCTCCATAGACTTTCAGCATCACATTTCTAACAGGCGCCTCCTCTATGGTTGTACTGAGAAAGGCACATCCAACCACAATGATTACCATCCCGAAGATGGCATGAATATATTTCACTATATTTCCCCTTTTCTAGTAGGCAAGTCCGACACGTGTTTTCAAAAATTCCTCACTGAAGATTTGTTGGTAGGCAAAATCTGCTGTATCCGCTACTGAAATTTCGCTACCTCCCTCTGGCAAGAAGTTACGTTCAACGCGGTAGTTTCCTGTCCAGGCCCCATCAGGTAAATAGGTAGGACAAACAATTGTCCAATCCATTGCAGATTGCTGTAGCTGTTCGAATACACGTTGGTGCTCCTGTGCAGCAAAGGTCGATTTTCGTTTCGATTCCGTTGATTGGTAACGAAGAAGAGTCGGCGTTACACGACTTTGTAGAATCCCTGCTGTTCCAATCGTAATGATTCTTGTCACCTGTTGCTTTGTCATCGCTTCAAGAATCAATGGTAAGCTAGCCGATAATGTAGTGCCTCCATCTGTATTTAATGCACTCACCACCACATCCACATGATGCATTGCCTGCTCGATATCCTGCTTGTTTAAAACATCCCCTTTCATTACACACAGCTGTTGATGATGGTGCGGTAATTTATCGGGATTTCGGACTAATAGGGTGACCTCATGCTGATCCTTTATTGCTAGTTCTACCAAATGGCTGCCGACACGTCCACTCGCGCCTAATATTAAAATTTTCATTTCTCTCACCTCTTTATCATTATATTACAATTCCCTTTATATGTAAAAAGGCACAGATCACAGTGCCTCCCCTCTACTATTCACGCTCTAGTAATTGAACATCAACCATAAATAGATGCATATTATTCTTTTCAGCTAGCTCATCGATAATCGATTGAATTTCACTTTCTGTACTTACATCAATTTCTTCCCCATCGTGTAATTGAATAGTGATGACTTGATGCGCTGGAGAGTCTATTAGATAACCAACTGTACTATCAGGCGAGTAGCCTGCCGACCGTATCGCCTGTAACACTTGTTTTGTAAAATTCGTAGCTTGTAATTTTTCGCCAAGCTCTTCAGCATAGGGAGTTGCTCTTTCGGTGCTCGGAGCTATAGCTAAAGGCTCCCTTTGTGCCATCCACAATGACATCACAACCAGTAAGCACATGAATAAAAAGAAGATTTGCAGGACACTTTTCATACACTCGCTCCATTTCTCCATGAAATTTACAGGCGGAAGTCTAGCAATCTTTTGCCCTGAAATTGTTATTATTCTCACAGCTATGTATGGCTATTTCTCTCTTTTTAATTATTAAAAAATAATTTTCTTTTTGTACAAAGGGCAAATTACCAAGAAGTTTTGTTTGTGGCTTCATAGATTAGAAATGTAAAGGTTAGCGCTACCATTACTAAAAAACTAACAAAAAGGGAGATTAAAAGATGCAGGATAGTAGATATAGTCAATATATGAATTGGAATCATAAAAAAGAAAAGTGCTGTGAACAATATGTAAAATGCTATTGTCATTTAGAAAAAAAATGTGAACACAAACAAGAAGGATGCAAATGCAAACACAAGCATGAGCATTGCAAATGGGAACAGAAGCATCAGCGATGTAAGTGTCATGAAAAGGATGACCATTGTAAATGGGAACATAAGGAGGATTCTTGCTCTTGCAAAAAAGAGGAGGAAGAGTACTACTACGAGAAGGATTATTCCAAAGATCACAAGTGTAAAGGCTGTATTTGTCATCTATTAAGATGCTTATCTCCTGGCACTTTGGTAGATGTTATTTTAGCAGGTGGCGGTAGCTTTGCAGGAATTTTATTCATCAGCTTAGATCCTAAAACTTGCTGTGCTACATTCTTAGAGGTAGATGCTGCAGCAGCCACACCACTTATCATTGATTGCCAGCAAATTATTGCCATTAGAAACGCGTAACTGTTCCATTATCCTACTTGACACCAATTCATATACCATAATCCTACCACTATAAGCACATTTAATCTTCTGCCAGGTTCGTGAAACCATACCTGGCAGAATTCATATTTTTTCAGCTATTCATTGACAATGACTTTGACAATGGGCTCTAATTTTCCTCTATTCACATCGCCAAGATAATCAACATCTACTACGACAGCTCGTGGCTCAAAACGTTGGATACATTCTATGAGGCGTTTTGTGTTTATTTTCTTCATACGCTGGAAGGGTTTACGAATATCAGACCTTGTCACATATTCGCGGAGCGGACAAGGAATCGTAAACGTCGATAAAATAAATGCTACATTTTGTAATATACCTTCCACGCCTGTAGCATTACCATTAACATTACTTAAAGCCGTTACTTGATGTGTCATTCTATCAACCTTTCTTCTACGTTCATACAATTGGTACTTTGGAAAAGAGCACTTTGTTATTTATGCTTGCTCATTAAAAATTATGAACGCTTTGTTTTTATGTACCCAATGTTATTTTTATTCAAACAACATCTTAGTTGATAGGCTGACCTACAAGCTTAGCGCATGATGGCGTAGTAAATAACATACAGCCAGCTAAAACAGCCATGGATGATTGCCCAAATGATGGAGTGATGCACACTCCAGGAGATCGTAATCGCTAAAACCGAACCAAAGCCAATGCCATTTTTGACCACCGTTTTATGCTCCACTTTTTTCACCTTCCTAGTGCTTTTTAACTCTCCTTCTTGCCATCGCAATCGGTTTCCCTCCTATCGTTTTCTATGTTTATGCAGGAACGAACAAGGGCAATCTGAAAGAAAGGATGTGATGTTATGACAATTGTCATGCTGACTGCCACGATTGGTATCCCCAGCCTTATGGCATATCTTCAGCACAAATGGGCTAGCTTTCGCCTTCTTTTCAACATACTAGGTGTCCTTGCTGCTATTCTGTTTAGCACGATTGCCGCTACAGCTATAACGAACATTATTCTTGAGGATGTAGTCTTTATGACAACGATCCATGCTGTGTTCTTAAACCCTGTCTTTCTAATTACAGGGGCGTACCTTGGCTTATATCTGATTTACCGGTTCATCATGATGACAATTCATGAAAGAGACAGGCGGCCATCCCTTTAGTAGAAATCACAATAGACGTGCCAAGTCTGGATTGTTGGATTGTAGAAAAAATAAAAATTACCATGATCCACAATATTCAAACGTGCTTTTGCATCGGAGGCAATTTGGAGGACAAATGGCGCATCGTCACCGAAATCAACGCCACTTTGACAAAAGCTTGGATAGCCACCAATTTTATGGAGTGGATAGAGGTCTTCAACAATATCCTCAAAATAGTCGAGCTGCTCTTCATGCTCCAACGTCAAAATCTCTTCCTCCAATTGAGCAGGAATACCGCCCCCATCCCATGTTGGATAGTCGTTCGTGATATGCTGTGGTATGAGTGGAAACGCGCGAATTTGTTCATGCTGCCATTCGCGCTTTACTAAGCCTTCCAAAGTGGTGTACGTTCTAATATCAAAATAAGAACCAAGATCATCCTCCATCAGATGATCAAATAGACGTTCATCGACAAAAACTGTGACTAATTGAAAAGGCTGTAATGCCATCGGTACATAGGGTAGACCTTTTAGAAAAAACGTAGCGAGCGGCTGATAGCCAGATGGTGGCTGCTCTTCTGGTAAGGACCAGCCCACATAGCCAATCCAGCTTTCCAATAAATCATGTGTAGGTCGAATACCACCCGTTTGAAAAATCGTGGCCTGCGTGGCTAGTTGAGCCCGAATTTGTTCAATTGCCATCCGCTAGCTCCTTTTGTCGACAGCAGCAATCTGTTGTATGGTCGTTTACCATGCCCACTGCCTGCATAAAAGAATAACAAATTGTACTACCGATAAATTTAAAGCCATCTTTCTTCAATTGCTTGCTCATACCATCACTAATTTCTGTCGTCACAGGCACCTCTTTGATGGATGCCCACTCATTCATAACTGGTTTGTGATCTACAAAGCCCCAAATATAATCTGAGAATGAGCCATGCTTTTCCTGTATTTGGAGATATGCTTTAGCATTTGTCACCACGCTAGCTATTTTTAATTTATTGCGTACAATCCGTGTGTCTTGCTGCAATTCCTCTAGCTTGTCTGCTGTATAATGGATAATTTTTTCCACATCGAATTGATCAAATGCCTCACGATAGCCTTCACGCTTTTGGAGAATCGTCCACCAGCTCAAGCCAGCCTGTGCCCCCTCCAAGCAAAGCATCTCAAATAAATGCTGGTCATCATAGACCGGTACACCCCACTCCTTGTCATGGTATTCCACATACAAAGGCTCATCTAGCTTGACCCAATCACATCTTTTCATTTTTATACCCTCCATTTTATGTATCCTTTACTTAATAGCTGTAATGCAAAGCCATCCTTTACTTGATTTTTCGGTGACATACACGGTTTGAAAACCGATACGTTCTAATAATTGCTTCGTTGCCTCAGGAGTTTGATAGGCTTTCATATGATAGTTCATTTTGTAGAGCTCTGCTATGATAATAAATTTCCCACCGTTTTTCAGAACCCGCCATACTTCCTCTACATCCTGCTCCAAGGATGGCCAAAAATAGTGCGTTTGAAAGGCTGTAATCGCATCAAAAAACTGATCATCGTATGGAATGCTTGAAACGCTTGCCTCTTTCACAATGACGCTACCCCTGGCAACATTTGCTTTATTCAATTTGATTGATTCCTTCACTGCCTGTGTGGAAAAATCTATCCCATATATTATACCATTTGGATTCAATTTGGATAAAATTTGGAGCGTTTTCCCACCACCACATCCTATGTCTAACACACGATCACCATCATTGATAGCACCTTGCCTGATGAACCATGCATTCATACCACGATGGGCAAAATTCATAATTTGTAGCATCGTTGAGCCAATCCATCCATTTGGCTTTTTCGCTTGTTCAATTAACGTTTGTAAGAGTGACATGATTGGATTCCCCCCTCAAGTAAGATTGTTAAAATAGAATTAGAGCTTTAAAATAAAAACGCTTACTAGTTTGTACGTACTTCAAAACAATTTGTTTCATTTTTTACAAAGGAGGAAAATTTTATGATTCAACAAGCAAACCAGAAGAACGCTCATGCTGCGGCCTCATTAGCCTTACTGCTCTGGCCTAATCATACACTAGAGGAATTTACCGAAGAGATGACACAGCTGCTAAAGGAAGAAAACGCAGCTATTTTTCTTGTCTATGACGATGACGAAGCAGTTGGATTTGCCCAATGCCAGTTAAGAACAGACTATGTAGAAGGGACTGACTCAAGTCCAGTCGGCTATTTAGAAGGCCTTTTTGTGAGAGAGGAATATCGCCAGCAGGGCTATGCAAGACTGCTTGTGGAGAAATGTGAGCAATGGGCAAAGCATAGGGGCTGTCTAGAGTTTGCCAGTGACTGTGAATGGGACAATGACGAAAGCCTAAGGGTTCATCTTCAGCTCGGTTTTACAGAAGCTAATCGCATCATTTGCTTCACAAAAAAATTATAAAATGGCTGACAAAAAAATCACAGGCGTTGCAAACATAGCACCTGTGATTTTTCGACATTTTTTTAGTTTAGATATGTATTGTTGGAAATATTTCGTTCGCGCTCATCTATGATTAATTGGATCATTAATGCGAGTTGTTGTTCGATTCGCATATTATTTAGATGTAAGATATCAGCAATCACATTCTTGTGCTTCTCTGCTAATTCCATCTCCTCTAGCATTAACATAATTTCTTCTTTTGTCAGCCCAAACATACTCATATCACCCCAATACTCTCTCTATTTATTATTGTAAAATCATTACTCCCATTTCATAATTAACGAAAATTTATCTTATTGGATGAACCATTTTTACTAATTATAGGTTTAAACATAGAAAATAATCAATCTATTATCCACATTTATTTAATATTTATTTTACATTAAGTAAAAACTTTTATTATGTTGGTTATAACTTATACAAAGATTGTATAAGTTTCCCTGTGGAATATTTCAAAATATTGCAGTAATTGCAACAAGACATCTATACCATTATAAAAATATTCTTGCATTTTGTCGAATTATAGATTTTTTTTGCACAAATTAAAGTTAATTAACAGCCCAAACGTATTTCTTTACCCATTTTTCACATATATGAAATATCAATACACGAATCCATAAAAAAAGTAATTTCAAAATTGAAACTACTTGTCTTATTTGTATAATCGGCTTTTATATTATTTTTTTAATATCATATTTCACTATTTCTAATTTCATGTCCTCAATTTGAGAAACCTTTGATGCTGTATCCTTCTGCCATGTCGCTGACTGTACATGTCCTTGTACAAATAATTGGCTGTTTTCCTGTACCACCGCTGGAGCCTTTACTGCGGCTATATCAGTATGACGCATTTCCAATAATGATTTATTGGACAGCGCTAAGAATGGTCTAGCCGCCTTATCCACCCTACAATTTTCAATACGCCCCATTGATTGATCTGACCAAATCATGGCATAAGAGCTTTCTTGACCATCTTTAAAATAGCTATTAGCTATCTCAAAAATTGCATCAATGCAAGTAATTCCGTTTCCTTCCATTTGTTCAAACGTGCAATATTGTGTAAATAATCGGGCATTGTTGATATAGATATGGTGGCTTTGCAGCTCTCGAATCGTTGTATGATGCATCATGATTTTGGCATGTTCATTACCATAAACACCACCTGATTGCCCAAATTGAATAATCGATTGCTGTAGCTTTAATCCACTAGCATCAACAATAATATGAAATTGCTGATGGTTTTGAATTTTACATTGGTTCATCGAAACATTTGCCTCATCCACAATGGTAAGCCCGACAGCCATGCCATTACGAACATGACATGTATGCAATTCCACCTTGCTATTTTCTATCAACACCTGCGCCTTGACATGCCGAGAAACTTGACAATCATAGAACTTGGCTTCGGTTTTTTCTCCAAGATACACCCCATGACTTTGACCATCTGAAAAAATAGAATCAGAAACCATTAGTTCACTGCGATGAACCACCATATTCGTATCAAAATGCTCTTTTATTTCACAGCCATCCATCCTGAAAGTCGTGCTATCAAACAATTGAATGCCTACCCCTTGCCCTTGGTGCACTAAACAATTGGTCATCGTAATCTCACTCGACGCAGCTATTACTTGTGCCTTGTCATGCCCATGAATTTCACAGTCCTCCATTGTCATCTTGACATGGCGAATCGCAAAAATACCATGCTTCTTCCCTTCCAACAGCATACAATTCGTCAAGGTCAGCTCACAGTTTTGAGCGATAATCTGTGCCTTCCTATGATGCTCAAATGTCGTGTCGACTAGAATAACACTGGATCCATTCGCCACACGCAAACCAAAATGATTCAGTGGCGTAGCAAGCACTGCACAATTTTTCATCAGCAAACTACCATAGCTCACCATCATCTGCGTTCGAATCAATTGCTCCTCAATGACACAATTCTCTAGCTGTAAATCACCTTTCACATATAGCCCCTGCCCTTGCCGGAACCGTAAATTACGCATCGCGACAGGAGTTTGATAGCGAATAAATACACCACCCTTGATGGTCACATTGCCAACCCCATACAACGTCAGCCGCTTGGCAATATCCAAGCTTTCCTCATAAATCCCATCCCGAATTTCAATCATATCCCCAGGCGCCGCCTCTTCAATCGCCTGCCCGATACTTTGATAACGATGCATTATGCTCCTCTTCACCACAAGTACAGCCATTTACACACTCCTAACCAAAAAATGTTCGTACCCTATTTATATACCGAACATGCTTGTGCTTATTCAATTTTGTGTAAAATTGCTGGAATATGCAGGTGTTTATTTGGAATGTTTGACGGTTTAATGAAAGTGGGGAAAAATGAAAAAACCACCAACAACCGAATTCCCTCGGTTATTGCTGGTTTTTTTCATTTACATTATTTCTTGCGTTTCACAAATACAATAACAAAAATAGCGGCTAGTGCTGCTAGGATAGCGATCATCCAAACTGTGTTTGAGTTGGATGCTGTGTCATCTGCTGCGGCTGCTTGTTGCTCTTCTCTTGGTGTAGCGTTCGAAAACTCCGTTTCTTTGGCATCCTCTTTCACCACTTGTGCAGTGCTAATTTGCACATATTGTAGTGTTGCTTCATTCGAGTCGGATGCTTCATGCTCGTGGCTGTCACCATGGCCTTCTGCATGATCCCCGTGGTTTTCCTCTTGCCCACCGTCATGTCCATGAGGGTGATCCGCTGCTGTTGTAAAAATAGAACGTTCTAGCTGTTGCCCTACCCAGCTTTTGGCATCTGTTGAATCGGCAAAGATGCGAGGGTGTCCTGACAGCATGTATGTTTTACCGTCGATGATGATTCCTGTTTGGTCACCTGTGACAACGTCTTCAATCGTACCCGTTGGTCCTTCTGCAAAGCCGCCCATCTGAATAAGCGTATGTCCGCCCATATCAAATGTAAGGTGCTCTGTTAAGAATGCAATGTACTCTTCTTTCGTCATGGTTGCGTCAGGATTGGCTAGCTCAAGTTTATGATGAAAAAGTGCTGTATTTATTTCCTTGTACGTAATATCTCCCTCTAGCGAAGATACGTAATCCTCTTTTTGAGCTGCTTGTGCTAGCTCATCCACTGTTGCTCCCTCAAGGCCGAAAAAGCCACCTACCCAGCCTGCAAAGTCCTTGCGTGAAAGATTGTCTGTTGGATTTAAGGCCATATCTTTGCCATTGTACCCAAGAAGCCCAATACTGTGTAGTACCATAATGTCCTGAATATTGGCGGCTGTTTCAGGGACATCTGTGAATAGTGTACTTTTATCCATCGTATGGGCGTAGGCAACGGGTGCCATGAATAAAGTACTCATCAATAATAAAAGTAAATATTTTCTCAAAATGATTCCACCTTCCAATGCCTTAGTATACAGATGAAATGTGAGGGAAGTTTGAAATCCACAGGTATTTTCTATTGCTTAAATTGACGAATCAGGGCATTTAGTTGTTCAGCCATTTCTGCTAAATGCTCGGCACTATGTTTAATTTCAGCCATGGAGCTTGCAGTTTGCTCAATGGTAGCCGATGTTTCCTGAATGCCTGCCGCTGATTGTTCGGAGACAGCAGCAATTTCATCGACTGCTTTATTAATCGTGACAGTATTGTGAACAACTTCAGCTAGCTCCACTGACATACCTTCAATGCCTGTCGCAATGGCCTCAATAGCATCCGCAATTCGATTGAATGTTGTATTGGTTGCGGCCATTTGTGTTGTGCCCTTTTCGACTTCCTCATAGCCTTGCTCTAGCGAGGAGGTTACTGTATCGGAATCATCCTGAATTTTTCTGACAATCGCTGTAATATCATCGACGGAGAAGGCGACCTGTTCGGCTAATGTTCGAACCTCGTCGGCCACCACGGCAAAGCCTTTCCCCTGTTCCCCAGCTCTAGCTGCTTCAATCGCTGCGTTCAATGCGAGTAAATTAGTTTGGGCAGCAATCGTTTGAATGACCGCTACAAGCTTAGAAATCTCCTGTGTTTGCTTACTTAAGCCATTTACCTGATTCACCGCGTCCTTCACTGTATGCTGGATGGCTTCCATTTGTTTTGTGGAAGTGGTCATTAAGCTTCTACCTTCTTGTGTTAAAGCCTTCACACTCTGCGAATACTGTTGAACATCTTTACTGCCGTGATGAACCGTAGTAACTTTGCTAGTAAAATCATTCATGGCGGAAGCGACATCAGAGGCATGATCTGCCTGTAATTCTGTCCCACTTGCCATTTCTGTAACCGTATGAACAATTTGCTCTGTCCCCATTTTGACCTCAGAAGTCGACTGAAGAAGCTCCTCACTATGTGCCGCTACATCATTGGACACCGTTTGAATGTGCTTTAATAGACGATTTAAAATATCTGACATCGTATTGGTCGCTTCCATCAGTTGCCCTACTTCATCCTTCGATTGAACCTTCAAAGGCGGCTCACTTAAATCGCCATTGGTCATTTGTTGCATACGCTTGGTTAACGTCACGATTGGTCTTGAAATACCACGAGCACTTAATAGCTCAATTATCACTGCTAGAAGAACAATCACAATACCTACGATAATGGCGATTCGCTGTTTCTGCTCTCCAGCAGCAATACTGTCCGTCCCTACCTCATTAATGGCTAGCTTCCGTTGCGCCGCTAAGTCTTCGTAGCCTTCACGAATGGTCGTAGCTGTGTCATCCATTTTTGTGAGGTTTTGGGTAGCTAGCTCGGTGTTCCCTTGATCATATACCGCAAATACCTCTTGCTCAATATAACGGTTCCATTCCTTAGACATTTCCGCAAATTGTCCGAATTCGCCTGAGGAAGATAATGCTGACCGCTTTTCTTCATTGCTTAGTTCCTTTGCAACATTATCCTGAAATATCTCTTTATACTTTTCTCTCCCAGAAAGCACATAGCCTCTAGCTGCCGCTATTCTTAAATCAATGGACTGTGCCTGCTCGTAATCGATGATTAATAGTTGTAATTCTTGCTGTACAATTTGCTCTGTCGCATCATTGCTTTGCTTGATGGCAAAGTAATTGTAAACAATGTATCCTATCATGATTGCAATCACAATGCTAAAGGAAAAAACAATGCGTCTACTGATTGTTTTGAACTTCATTTGCAAAAACCCCTTATTTTCCTAATCTATTCCATCCTTAAAAATCTACCATTTAATTAGGACGATTAGCGGTTTTAGGAATTTTTGCTATATTTCCAGAAATAACTTGGTCAATATAATGTTTTTTATAGCATCTTTTATCGCACGCCTATAGTACTATCCTTAATCCCAGCCATTGAACATTACATCGCCAATGGTTTGACTATTAAAATAAGAGACGTATTTCCATTCTGTAGCAGATAGGCTATGGAACGCCTCATCCTTTGTTAGTAATGTTGTAAGTGTCTCCGCTTCCAAGCATTTTCGCATAGGAAAATATTTATGCAGGTGAGGCTTGGATAAAAAGGTAAAGCTATTCACCTCCTGCTTGGCAAATGCGATGTACGGCATCAAACGATGATGAAGAATCGTCAGTGTTTCTCCATCGATTTCAATCACTGCCTGCATATAGACAAAGGGCGCTTGATCAATAAATTGCCTTACTTTCGCTCTTTGTTCGCTTGTCACTAAATGGTACACCATCGACTGAAACATGCGCATGTCCTGCTCAATTAAATGCGCTGCATCGAAACCAGAAATTCCTTTTGTTAAACGCAAGCCTTCCATCACTCCTTGTTATTTGTCTCTATAATAGGACCTTCTCGTTCGGTTGAGGAAATTCCTGCCAATCTAAGCATTTCTTTTAATATGATAATCAATTTGTAGGAATGGAATACCAAATAACGTCATCTGATGGCGTGCTGACAATGTCTTGTCATCTACCGCAGAAATTTGAAAATGCTCCTGTAGGGGTAGCCTCATCACATTTTTTCCTATCGCCAAATAAATTCCTGCATCTCCATCATGACGACTTGTTAGGTGTAGCTGACCATTTTCTTCATAGGCATACAAAATGCCAACCATTGTTGAGAACGGGAGTGGTAAGGCTATATTCATATAGGTCGTTTCGTCGCTTGTGTGCTTCGAATAAATCGCGACAAAAACGGTTTGCTGATGAATTGTCCGAATCCATGCACGTGGAGACGGACGGCTATCTCGTGCAGAATCGACCTGAACAATGCTACCCGTCATCTCAACTGGCTTACTGGAAAAGGGTAAATTGAGCTGTTGGAGCAAACGGCTCATTCCTTGATACAGAAAGGCAAAAGGTCGAAACCAAGCCTTCCATTGCACCGTCGAAAGCAGCCGATAGGTCGTCGTATACTCATAAAAATGTGGAATGACAGGCGGTAGCTTTGTAGTATCCACAAAATCCTGTAAGGCATCGACCAAGCCAGGGTGTGGTATATTCTCATGATGTAGCTTCCCGCGAATTTGGCTTACAGGGAACTCAAACGGACGCTGTGTTGTTGGGGGGACAGCCATTAGCCAGGCGATGACCCCTATCCCCCCAAAGAAAACACCATTGATCACACCATGGAATTGAAGCATTTCTGGAATGCCGATGGAAACGTTTCCGCTGACACGACTGTAAACATACAGACAAGATCCAAGAATCGTCAGACAGAGCGCTCCATAGGAAGTCCTCAGCAATAGCCCCTGTCCAAACGGAAGCTTTGTTTTGAGCGCTACGAAAAACAAGCCGTAAATGGCGAAAATATAAAGAGCGACGGCGATGATTTCGATGAGAATGGAAAAGGCAATACCTATCGCAACAAGGATTGGTCCTGCCAGCAACATCATCACCATAACACGATAGCCTCTACTATCATGTAATCGACCTAAAAGTCCAACTGAAATGGGTAATAAACAAGCCGAATAATGAAAGTGAATGGCCGTTAACCACGTTATTAATGGTGAAAAACCAGTATCCATGTTGGTGACATAGGCGAAAAACCACAGACCACCGAGGGCTAGGTAGAAAAGCCCCATGTCGATAGCAAACTCCGCAATATTTGTAAAACCTCGTTGTAAAAATCTTTTCACGCCTTGCATGGCGATATAGAAGGTATACAGTACATACATGCCTGCCAAAACATTAGCCAAAACGCCATCCGTCGACCAATGCAGCAGTGTAACGGCTAGCATCATCCCCATAGTAATGGCTGTGCCGACTTTCTGAACATCCACAACCATTAATACCATGGTGGGAACGAAAATTAGTTGAGCAACGGTTAGTAACCATAAGTAATTGGGTTGCCCACTAAGCACAAAGCACATCACCGTGAACAAAATCCCTAGTAAAAAAATGAAATTACTTCGATTGTTGCGTAAATTCACCAGCATACATCATGAGCCTCCCTATGAATGGATTATGGATGGAGACATGAATGGTAAAGACATTTTTCGATTCATCAAAGCCTTCCTCTACAATGACTCGACCCTCTAACAGTCTAGGCATCGGGCATTCGAAACGCGAGAGGACAAAGCGCTGCTTTCCTGAACGAATGACCAATGTCCCCGCTCGTGTCACCGTAAAGTGCAAATCGGAATAAAAAAGAGCGGGTGTGCCTAAATAATCTTTCACAATTTTTTGGATTGGATCAATGGTCATCCTTGCATCAAAATGCCTTGTTTTCTGCGGGAAATAAAAGGTGCGCTCCCATAGTACCTCTAGTTCCCCACTTGGCAGGGCTCTGCATGTATTCGAAATAGTAAAGGGGATATCCTCCCCTGACTCTGGGAACAGAAATCGCGTTTTCGCAGCCAGTGTATAGAAGGGACACATCCATTTAGCACCAGATTTTATTTGATGCATCACGCCCTTAGCAAAAAATGATTCATCAATTGGTAACGCATAACGCTGTTGTAGCATCGGATGAAGTCTTGCAAAATCATCCCCTAATAATGTTTGATAGATCGTCATCCTTGTTATCCTCGCTTTCTTTTACAACTTTTAGCACTCGGTACATCCTTACTTAAGCTAAATCCGACAATCGACAACACCCATAAAGCACTATTAAAGGTAAGTGGATTAAAGGGTGCTTGTACACTTGTCGGGTCCGCAACAATAGCAGCTATCGTCAAGAGCGGAAAAACGATGATTTGCATGCCAAAGAGCCAGCGTTTTCCTCGCGGGTAAAGCCAACAAAAAGCAAAGAGAATTTCCGCAACCCCTATCCACATAACTAGCTGATCTGCATGGTTTAGTAATGAAGCGGTCATCTTTAATTCCTGCGGATGCAAATGGATGATCTTCGGTACAAGACCATGATAGAACCAGACAAAGCAAAAGAATAGACACAGAAGCATCGTTAAAAAGAATCGACTATACTGTGCGGTAGGATTTTCTCCTTTTTCTAGCCATCTTTTTAAAACGTCAAAGCTGAGTGCCGTCGCCCACCCCATTAATGGACGAAAAAATAAATCAAAGAATACGCCAAGCTTGCCATAGCGTGTATCATAATCATATTGGGTCAGAAATGTCAGCCCCTGTTGATGCGGGATATATTGCCAATAGCCTTTTCCCTCCGCTATGGGTGAGCGCTTTTGAGGCGTACCAAAATGCAGTGAGGATGTTCGCGTGCCATTTTCTTTATGATGCTCCCCCTTGCTTTCTCCCCAGCCGCTTACCTGTAAGCCTGCCATTACCTTCGTTTCATAGGTAAAACGCTGTGGCTCCTCGGGTGCTTTTTTCGGAATATATGTAATCGATGTAAAACGTAAATCCCATTGCTCATGCAGATGAGGATTTTGTGTATAATCCCACGCTTTCTCTATAGGAGCCTGAATGTCTATCTCGACATAAATAGGCTTTCTGCTCATAAACTCACTCCTTTTTTTGATGAAGCCACTATCATTATAGCAGTAAATTGATAACCTTCTATTAAATGGGTATGCTTATGACGTTTCTCAATAAAAATAAAAAACTTGAATCGAAATGATGACTTGCTGAGTCTAATGGTCGAAAAGGAGGCGATTTTCATTACGAGCACCCAACAAACTCTTGTAGCCTTAGCCCAACAAGGTGATGAGCAGGCGTTTTATCAGCTCATTGAGCAGGAGCAGCATAAGCTTTACCGAATGGCCTATGTCTACGTACAAAATGAAAACGACGCCGTAGAAGTTTTTCAGCAAACCATTATTCGAGCCTATGAGGGGCTACCGCAATTAAAGGAGCCTCACTATTTTGCCACTTATCTGTACCTTTTATAGCAACTTAATGAAAACCATATAGTATAATACCTCTCCTACATTGAATCACAATTCAAAACTGCTATAAAAATAAATAATGAATTAAACGATCCAATCACAACCACAATTATCAAAAGTATGGAAGCATGCACTATGCTGAAACACGGAGTATATTACCTTGCAACTCGGCGATGAATGGCTTTCCCTATCGTTTGTACTATATTTTTAATTAGTTTTAACGAGAATACTAGGCTTTATTGATAATGATATACTCATGTCCTATTACTTCTTCACATCAGGCATCAAGAGCATGCCTTTATGTACCTACACTCATTCACTCTCCAGAGTCTATGGGATGAGCCGACAAAGCTAGAAATTTAAATAACAACAGCCCCTCTATTAATACTCTATTAATAGAAGGGCTGTTGTTTTTACTGTTCAAAATTAAGTTTTTGAAGGGTCCTTTCATAAAATGTTATGGTTTTTGACACGCAAAATTATAACCACCGATTTTTCTAGCCTCAGTCGCATTGGTTTGTCCATTTAACCCAGCATCATCTCGGGAGTCAATGATTGGATTTCCTCCCTGTGCAAAGCATTTGTTCATATAATTCATTTTTTCTTTATGTGTCAAGTATCGGTCCCAGAAGAAATAGCCTATGAAAGAAACCAAACCAATTCCTGCAAGCCATGCTATAACAGCATATGGTGTCACTTCCCCATCTTCATTTTCTTTATAAATTATTGTGCCATCATAATTGTCCATGTCTAGCCCAAAGGTTAAAAGTTTATGATGAACCTCATTAGGAGATAGTGATTCAAGAGATTCGTAATAATTTAATTCTTCATCTGTGAAATGATATAATTTCTGGGCTGCTTCTTCATCAAACTCTAATGTTTGTGTAGCCAAGTTATAGTAGATGGATTCGGCTAAAACACTTTCTTTACGTCCATATTCATCAGCATTCGCAAAATTCGGAAAAATTGTAGCAACAATCAACGTAACAATCAAACTGCAAATAAAAAATTGAAGCTTCTTCATCACAGTAAACCTCCTTGTTTTATTTATTTATGTTAAAATATTACATTAATGGATAATGTAATATTAGCTTTATTATACATATAATCCAGATAAATGTATAATATATAAAGAAAGTGAGGTGTTTTTTTGTATTTCTCAAATATACAATTATTAATGCTTGTATTTGCTTTTGTTATTACGATTTTCAGTGTGATTAAAGTGTATCAAATAAAAAAAGAGTATTTGATTAAACACAGAGAATTAGAGGTGGAATACGAAAGAATCCAACTGGAGAAACAAAAACAAAAGATTCTTTAATTTAGTATGAAAACTTACTATATAAAAAGTGCACCTCGTCATTAGATTTTCCCTAACGATTAGGTACACCTATTTTTTCCTTCAATCATTCACTACATCCTGCCACCAGTCGTCTACCTGATAGTGTAATAACTGTTCTGGATGAGTGCCATGTCCACGATACAGCGGCGCATAGCAGGTATAGCCTTGGTTATGTAATGCAGTGGCTACTGTCTTCATATCTCTTGTATGACTTGTAAAGGAATGTAAAAGCAATAGGGCATGCTCATTTCCCTGTAAATAAATCTCTTTTGCTGGTAATATGTTTAGCATTTCATCAAGCCCTTTCTTCCATCTACCTTTATTTAAGCCCCAACAAACAGCACTGCCTGTCCGATGGCAATAAAAAAGGCTTCCTGCTGAATGGGACTGCTGTCTTCAATTTGTAGTGTAATGTCAAAATGCGTCTCACAGAAAGTCGCTTGCCAGCGTGCGATAGGCTGCTCATTCACAGTAAAAACAGACCAGTCCTCCATTTCTTTGTTGAGCTTGATCTGCTGTTCGCCATTGGTAATGACTAAATCAGGAATCATGATTTGCCAGCCATCATAGGCAATCATATAGTCTTTACCTGTTACCAAATCCTTGCCACGGAAATGCACGCGCCCGCGACGGGATACTTTTTTACACGTAAAAAGCGGCTGACCATTGCGATCGTGGACATCAAAACGAACGAAATAACGATAGTCCATCGTTTTATCGAATGCTTTTTTTAGTGCATTGGAATACACGCGTTGAACGGTGGACGATACCTCCCCCGCTTCATTTAAAATAGTAACGGTCTCTGTTGACTCGATGGCCGCTGGTTGCTTGTATGTATAGGTCTTCAATCTATTCGCTCCTTTGAAACATTGCTTTCTTAAAACTACCATAAAATAAGCGTCAAATACAAAGGATGTATTTGACGCTCCTATTATGGTTATTGCGGTTATTTCAATCAAGTAGCCTACTCCATTTTCTATCGATCTAACTTAAAGGTAATTTCCCCGATGCCCAATTCCGAATTGACCTCTAGCACGACATCCGCCTTGTCGTAAGCTTCGTTGACATAGACACCATTCCCTTTTGATACAAGGCCCTCCACATTAGACGAGCCAATGCCTTTTTCTGTCGTTAATTTCACGCCAACCTTTGAAGGTAAAATAACTGTTGTTTGACCGACACCTGTTTCAATAGTCGTTGTAAAGCTCTTTTTCCAGTCGCCACCTAGATTAACCGTTAGATCACCGACACCCGCTTCAATATCGAGCTTTTCCAGCTGAAGACCCTGTAAATCAAGATTGGCAAGAGAGGCACCCGTTTCCACATTCAGATCCATGGGGATGCTGTCGTTCAGTTGAATCGCCCATGTGTTTTTAATATTCGAGAGCCCCAGCCTTGTTGAGCCCTTATGCTTGATTTCCACTTCTCCTGTATCGCCATGTAGATCATAGTCTACCTGAGGGGCTAGCTTTTTTACATTATATTCTGCGTTGCCCTCAACCCATTCCTTTGCACCACTCGATACATTCATTTCGCCAACACCTAAATCAATGTCTACCTCTAATGCTTTCGCTTTATCCTTTTCCACCAAAATGGCTTCCTCTCGCATTTTATTTGGAATAAAGGAAAAGCACCCCGATAATACCAATGCTGACGTGCCTATCACGACACCTAAACCCACTAATTTTTTCACTATTATTTCCTCCCACCGTATAATCTACCAATAATTTCATTATATAGAAGGGAGGAAATTAAAATACGACCCTCCGCTCGAAATTCATCTAAGACCTAAGACGTAGAGAGGCTTACTGATAAGGAATGTCATGCCCCTCCAGCAATGCCTTTAAATTCGCAAGAGAGGCATCATAGCCTGACGAATTAAAGCTCACCGTAGTGCCATTACCCTGTTGGGCTAGCGTAATAGCAATCAATGTTTCAGGAACTTCTAGATAGAAGGAAAATTCCTCATTTTTCTTCACTTGCTGAATCGTTAGCTCCATCGGCAGTTTTTCAGAAAGCTGGTTATGCGCATTTGGCATTAAGGTAAATGTCATCTTTTCCCCAGCTGTTAGTATAGGGATGTCCCATATGGAGCCTGGTGCGTACCATCGGGAGAGGGATTGCTCCTCTGTAATCGCCTGCCATACTTTATCAATCTTTGCCTCAATCCAAATTGAACTGGTCATTCGTCGCAACCTCCATTTCCTCTTTTCCATTATTTTACCGAACTTTCAGAAGTTAGACTACCTTGGGATGTTCTGTATAAGTGAAATGCCCCCAGTATAACCATCACAGCGATAACATCCAAAGCGAGCTGATAGCTGGAAAAAACAGTAACCAATAAACCATAAACCGTTGGTGCCAAGACAATAAAGAACTGATTAATCGTTAACGCTGCACTAACAGTTAGTCCTACTGCTTGCGAATCGGATTGCTCCGTGACACAAGTGATATATATGGAATACCAGCCAAGCGCTAAAAACCCAAATAAACTGCAAAATAAAATCATGAGGCCCTTGCTATGTATGACAAAGGGCAAAAAGCCAACCATCAGGAATGTAGCGACCATGACGAGCACTAATAATGGCTCTCGTTTTTGAGCGAAATAATGGTCACTCATCCAAGCAAGTACAATTCTCCCAAACATCCCACCAAATAAAATCAGACTTAAATAGCGCCCTGCCTCGGTTAATGTATACCCACCTTCATGATGTAAATAGCTCATAAAGTGAGCTATGATAATCATTTGGAGGGACATCATAACCATGCCCACAAAAAATAAAGGATAGAGCGCCCGATTGTGCCGAATAGCACGCATCTTCTCTTTAAAAGGAATGAGAGGTGCCGTAGCGGTGTCATGCTGTTTTGGTTCTTTGTACAGCAATAAAAATAATAGTCCCCCACCAACCGCCATCAAGCCCTGTGCTAAATGGACAGAGGAAAGATGATGATGTTGATACAAATAGGTCAGCAAAGTGGAAGCCAATGCACCTCCAATCGGAATACCTGTTTGGCGTATCCCAATAGCAAGTCCTCGATGCTTGTTAGGAAACCATTTCACAATAGCAGTACTGCCACCTGTTTGCGCACTGCCATACCATATCCCCACAACTATTAATACGAGAAGCAATGTCGTATAATGATTCACGGGTATTAGCAATAAGGCTGACAGGCCCAGTAGTATCGAGCCCCATCCAATAATCTGCTTTTCTCCCTTTTTATCCATGAGATAACCAAATAGCAGCATGGAGAAAATTGGCCCTATATTGACGGCTGAAACAATTAGCCCTGTCTGGAAGGACGTTAAGTGCCATTCCATTTGATAAAAAGAGGCAACTGGCCCCATTCCGTAGGTCACAAAGGTTGCGGCTGTTTGCGAAAGTGTAGCCACAAGCAAGATGACCCATCGATAATATGTATGCATAATAACCCTCCATCAGGTTACTGCTTTTGCAGTCTACCTTTTCATTATCTAGAGTGTACGTGGACAGCTAGCGTACGTAAAATGGAGGAAAATGATAGCGGCTATTAAAAAAATCTATAGGTATGTGAGGAACAACATGAACATTGAAGAAATTGCCTTAAAAATGGAGCTTTTAGAGAGGCAAAACTTGAGTAAATCGGCTGAAATCACCAATTATACACAATCTGCCTTAACAGCAAAGGTGAAAAAAATGGAGCGTGAAATTGGGCAGGACGTCTTTAAACGAACACCCCAAGGCTTAAAGCTGACAGAGGTAGGTCAACATTATTTACAGTTTTTAAAGAAAGTTGCCGAGCAGTATGAAGACTTTTTACATACCATCGGCCCTACACAAACGAGCATTTTGGTTGGTACATCTCATACAACCATAAAAATATATGGACCATCCATCATGAACGCACTGCAAACTAGTCGAAGTCCGATAGATGTTGATTTCACTGTGGAATCAAGTACAGCCTTAAATCACAAAGTTCATCTGGCGGAAATAGATTGTGCATTGACAAGTAATCCAATCAAGCATTATAGCGATCTACACTATGATGTACTAGCCACAGAGACGTTTGAAGTTATCTCAAGCTCCGCTCATATCATTGACTTTGATCAACGAACACCTGTCACATTGCTTGTTTTAAGTAAGGGCTGCATGTATACCCATGCATTAGCACAATGGCTCACTGACAAGCAGGTACCTTTTACGATGAAGGAAATTAAATCAGTTAGTAGTATTTTAGATTTTCTTGAAATCGAGCATACATTGGCTGTATTAAATACCAAATTACTAGCACTTTATCCTTGTCCCGACCTGCATTTTTATGATTTAGATGGGCTTCACAGTGTGATTGAAACAGTTTATATCTATAAAAAAGATGACAGTAAGCAGCCCTTCATCCTGCAATTAAAACAGGTCATTGAATCCTTGCTTGAGCAGAATTAGCTCCATAAACCTATTTTGTGCTAATATTCTAAAAACCCTATATTATTCATGCGGACTACACTATAATAGGTTTGTCATTATTAATCTTGTAAATGCTTAGGAGTACATCATGTTTTATTACATCTCGTTATTTTTTGCAGTATTTGCATTATCTACCTCAGCAATCTTTGTTAAGCTAGCTGATGCACCACCAGCGATTACAGCCTTTTATCGACTATTTTTTGCAATGCTAGTTCTTCTTCCATTTTTATTGGCACAGAAGAGCTTGCGGCAGGAGCTTACAAGTCTCTCGAAAAAACAATGGGGACTCGGCATTTTATCAGGCTTATTTTTGTCCTGTCATTATGTGTTATGGTTTGAATCATTAAACTACACATCTGTGGCTAGTTCAACCGTTATTGTGACACTACAGCCACTATTCTCTTTAATAGGCAGCTATTTTTTATTTAAAGAGCGATTTTCAAAAGGAGCGATTGTTGGCTGCTTCGTAGCGATCATCGGCTGCTTCATTATTGGCTGGCAAGATTTCCAGATTAGTGGACAAGCCCTTTATGGCGATATTCTTGCCTTTATTGCGGCAGGTATTATTACAGCCTACTTTTTTATTGGGCAATCAGTGCGCAAGGATTTATCGCTCATTCCCTATTCTATTATCGGCTATGGCAGTAGCTCGATCTTTTTAGCCGTTTATGCCCTCTTTATGAAAGAATCGTTTTTCGATTATTCAGCCTCCACTTGGTGGTCCCTTGTAGGGCTGGCTGTCATTGCAACGATTTTCGGGCAAACCATTTTTAATTGGCTATTGAAATGGTTAAGTACAACGGTGATTTCCATGAGTATTTTAGGCGAAACAATCGGCACATGTATATTAGCTTATTTTATTTTAGATGAGATGATTTCCGTTCAACAGGGGATCGGTATTGTGGTCATTTTACTAGGACTTGCCCTGTTCTTACTACAGCAACGAAAATCAGTGTAAAATAAAAAACAACGGCAAAGGCTGCCGTTGTTTTTTATTGGTGTGTAAAGTAGAAGGTCGTGCCATTTTTGTTTGATTGTAAGGAAGCTTCGATATTCAATGTTTTAGCAATATCCTGAATGATTTTAAGCCCAAGTCCGCCATGCTCATCTTCCGTCGTAAAGCCAATACCATCATCACACATGACAACTTGCCCGTCCTTAATCGTCACCTCTAGCTTGGATGCTTGGGCATGCTTTAATGTATTTTGAAAGACATTATCGAATAAACGCTGTAGCCACAATTCATTGCTAAGCCAAGCTGCTTGTAAATCATCGTGCTGAAAATGCAGCGTAATATTCTGCATGCGATATAGATACTGCCACTTCTTTATCATCATTTGTAACAATGGGACAAGTTGAACCTCCTCCTGCATGACATAGGACTGTTCACTTGTATCAAAGGACTGTAACTGAAATGCATTAGTTAAATTCGTGATATATTGAATTTGTGCATGTAAGGATTCCACCAATTTGGGCTGCCCCTGTAGCTGATCCTCTAGATAAAACAGCTGCAAACGGATAGCCGTTAACGGCGTATGAATGTCATGTCGCAACTTTTGTAGCAACTCTTTTTGAAGCTCCTGCTGCTGGGCAAGCTCTAATTCTCGGTAAGTTGTACGTTCAATTAAAAGATTGACAGATTGGCTAAGCTGTCCAATTTCATCCTCACTTTTTATCGTTAACGTGTCAGGTATTCGCTCATTACTTGCTAGTTCTCGTATTGTTTTATTAAGTAGTGTAATTTTGGATAGTAACGAATGAATCGATGTGGAAAATAGCCATGCGAGCATTCCTAACGCTAGCACAAACGCAATCAGCATCACAGGATAGGCATAGGACTCATGAAACGGAATGCCGTCATTTTTCATTTTAAAGGCCTTGTCATACAAAATTGACATGGCCACACTAATGCCTAATAGTACAACAGGCACACTCCCAATGGCTACAAATAACAAAGTACGGTATTTTGTTTTTAAGGTCATTTTTTATTATAGGTATTTAAACGATACCCTTCTCCATAAATATTTTGCACAATAATGCCTGCTGGGTCTTGTAGCTTTGTTCGAATTTTTTTAATATGGACATTCAAAATATTATGATTGCGTTCATCAAGTGGCCAAAGATAATCAAAAAAATGTTCCTTTGTTAATACTCGATCTCGATTGTCAAATAAATAAAAGAAAATTTTTCGCTCAATCGCTGTTAGGGCGATTTCATCATGGATGCTATGATGAAATACTTGACGGCGCTCCCCATCGATCAATAAATGCTGAATTTGCGTAAGTGTACCATACTGTTGTGCTAGCATTTTTTGCATTCTTAGCAACAGCTCTCGCGGATCAAATGGCTTTGTCAGGTAATCCTCGCCGACCATCAACCCCTCTAGCTTACTTTCAATATCATTACGTGCCGATAGAAAAATGATTGGAATATTTAAGCCTAAACGTTTAATATTTTTGCTTAATTGATAGCCATCCTCTCCTGGCAGCATAATATCCATTATGACTAAATCCACCTGCTGAATCAGCGCCATCATATCCTTGCCATCTGTTTTCCAGATTGCCTCATAGCCCTCACGCTGTACTATTTTTTGCAGTAGATCACCAATCATGTGATCGTCTTCTATAATTAAGATTCTAAATCCTTTCATACTTATCGACCTTTCTCATCACCCGTTGTTTTCATAAATTCCATTGCCAGTTGATAGATTTCATCTGGCTGATAGAGATAAATACTATGTGTCCCACTGACCTCTTTCACCTGTGCATAAGTGAATTGCTTTGCAAAGTCAGCATAATCCTGCCGATTTTGCTTCGTATATTTCGAATATTTGTTTTCTTCCGCAATCGCATCAATCAGTAAGATAGGCGTGTCTTGCGGCTTTTTGAGCTGTTCTGATTGTAAACTATTTTCGTAGACCTGCAACAGCTCATTTTGCATATCTTCATTAAAAAATTGCTTAAAGGACAACGCCTGATAGATTTCCTTTTCCTGTGCTGTTAAAAACGACATTTGAAGTACTTGCGGATTATAGACCTGTGTTGGCAAAAGTCGATGTAAGCCGAGTTTAGTAGCGAGGTGCATGCCTCTCACCCTCCAACGATCGACCGTCCCCATTTTATGCTTTACATATTGACTAGGTAGGCCAATGTCTAGCGCGATGATGCCCTTTACTTCCTCTGGGTATTTTTGCGCCCAGTAAATGGCCTCTAGCCCTGAAATGGAATGTGGCACAAGGACATAGGGCGGTTCAAGCCCACTTTGCAGAAGTGCCTGTCGTGTTTGCGCTAAAATCGTATCGATTCCTCTATCATCATGGGCTACGTCGCTATAGCCATAGCCAGCTCGATCCACTACTGCAATTTGATGATGCTGTGAAAACTTACGATACAGCCCTTTTAGCTCATATACGGGTGCTGCGATACCTGAGCCAGCCATAAAAATATATGTATCCTCGCCAGCCCCCTCCTGATAAACATGGAGATTGTGACCATCTACATTGTTTAATGTGCCGTTAGGTTGTAAAATAGCTGACTCCTTCTGTATTAAGCTATAGTGATAAATACAAATTATCACCATTCCAAGCACAATCAATACCCCCATATAGACAATCATTTTCTTTGCTTTCTTTTTCATACGTATCTCCTCTTTTCGTTGATACTTGCAAGGATACACGGTAAAAATAAATTTCTACTAAACTTTTGAAGAAAATAGATAAATTTCATACAAAAAAGCTACCTAACTAATAGGCAGCTCTCTTGATTAAGCATCTGGATAGGTTTTTCGTAAAAAATCGATCGTTTGTTGTATAAGGGCTTTTAAGATGTCTTCATTCACATCAGCTAGCTTATTAATATAAACGCAGGCTTTTCCTGTTGTGTGTTTACCAAATTGTTGTAATAGTTGCTCTCGTTCATCCCCTGGAGCAAAATATAAGCTAATTTTCGCTTTGCGAGGGGAATAGGCAGCTAGTGGGGCATCCCCTTCATGGCCTGTTTGATATTTGTAATGATATTTACCAAAGCCTATAATACTCGGTCCCCACATTTTGGCTTCATAGCCTGTGACCTCTGTAAAAATGTCCAATAATCGATAGGCGTCTTCTCGCTTTTTTGGATGGTCTACACTTTCAATAAATTCAATGACACTTACATCGGTTTCTTTGGTCTTTAATTCATACATGTCAATCCCTCGCCTTCTGGAAGATGTACCTTTATTATTCCCTATTCTACCTGCTCTAACAATAGTTTTTGTTGAAGATTACGATAGATTCCCTGCTGCTGCATCAGCTCTTGGTGATTGCCCTGCTCGACAATTTCTCCCTGCTGAATCACGAGGATTTGATCGGCATTTTCGATTGTTTTCAGACGATGGGCAATGACAAAGCTTGTGCGTCCCTGCATTAAATGCTGTAAGCCTTTTTGAATATCGACCTCTGTTTGGGTATCCACGCTAGATGTCGCTTCATCCAAAATTAAAATATCTGCATTCTCTAATATCGCACGGGCGATCGCAATAAGCTGACGCTGCCCCTGACTTAAATTGGCTCCTCCTGCCTGCACGGGTGTTTCGTATTGGGCAGGTAAATATTTTATAAAATGATGGGCATTCGCGATTTTTGCCGCTTCCACAACCTCTTCATCTGTCGCATCTAGCTTACCAAAGCGAATATTTTCACGAATCGTTCCCGAGAACAAATAGGTGTCCTGTAAAACCACACCAACTCTTTGGCGAATCGTCGCCATCTGATAGTGTTCAATATTATGCCCATCAATTAAAATCTCACCTTGATCGACGTCATAAAAACGTGTTAATAAATTGATAATCGTTGTTTTGCCTGAGCCTGTTGGGCCAACAAGAGCAAATGTCTCTCCTGCCTTGGCATGGAAGTCAATGTTTTTTAACACAGGCTTATTTGGCTCATAGCTAAATGATACTTGCTTGAAAACAACATCCCCCTTGAGCGATGCCGTCTTGATAGCACTAGGCTTGTCGGCTACCTCTGAGGGTTCATCTAGTATCTCAAAAACACGCTCTGCCCCAGCAATAGCAGACTGGAAGGTGTTTAATAGATTAGATAGCTGATTAAGCGGACGGAAAAATTGCCGTGTATAGGTCACAAAGGCGGCAATAATCCCCACTGTAACAATACTCTTTACTGCTAAAAAGGCACCTGTTCCGATGACGATGGCAAGGCCTAAATTATTCATAAAGTTATTAATCGGACCTAGTAAGCCAGAGGTAATTTCTGCTCGTTGGGCAGAGTTTCGTAGATTTTCATTTTGCTGATGGAACGTATCAATCGTTTGCTGCTCCCTACCAAAAAGCGTAAGTACCTCCGAACCTGTAATCATTTCCTCAATATAGCCGTTGAGCTTCCCGAGATCTCGTTGTCGTGCTGCATAATTTTTACTGCTGCGTTTAATGATTTGCTTGGTTGTGAAAACGATCAGCGGAATAATAATCAATGTCACGATTGCTAATTGCCAGCTTAATGTAAACATGGCGATACTGACACCGATTACAGTTAAAATGGATGACACGATTTGCGTAACACTTTGCGCAAGTGCTGTATTTAAATTATCAATATCGTTGGTCACACGGCTCATTAAATCCCCAAGTGCACGCTGATCAAAGAAACGTAATGTCAGTGTCTGAAGTTTTTGAAATAGTTCCAGACGCAATGTCCGAATGGTTTTCATCGCCACATGAATCATGACATAGGTTTGCAGCCATGTCAGAATAGAGGCTACTGAAAAAATAACGGCCAACAGGATGCCTAAACGAATCGTTCCGTCGATATCCTTTTTCATAATATAATCATCAATAATATGCCCAATCATATAGGGCCCCGCAAGGCTTAAAAAGGTCGAGGCAATGACAAAAAAGATAGAGAAAAACAGCCCTATTTTTTGTTGCTTGACATAATGCCACACACGTGACAATGTCTCCCTTTGATTTTTCGCCTTCTCAGCTGGTCCTACCATACGCGGTCCACGTCCAAAATTCATTTGCTTTGGTTGACCTTGACTCATCCTTGTTCACCAGCCTTTTGCTGTGACGCATAAATTGCTTGATAATGCGCATTTGATTGTAGAAGCTGCTGATGGGTTCCTTGCCCAACAATGTCGCCATCCTCTAGTACCAAAATAACATCTGCCTGCTGAATGGAGGCAATTTTCGACGCTACGATGAAGGTCGTTGTGTCTTGATAATAGGTGGCAATAGCTCGCTGCACTTGTTGTTCTGATGCACTATCTAACGCTGACGTTGTATCATCCAACACCAAAATAGCAGGCTTTCGAATAAACGCACGACTTAATGCAAGGCGCTGCTTCTGCCCACCCGAAAGATTCGTAGCACCCTGTGATAATTCATGTGCTAAGCCCTTATCAAGTCGCTCTACAAATTCACTGGCGCAGGCCGCCTCTAATGCCTGCTGTATGTCCTCAGCTGTAGCATCATCCTTACCGAGACGAATATTTTTTTCAATCGGTCCTGAGAACAATAATGCTTTCTGTGAGGTAAATCCGATATGCTCACGTAGGGTTGCGAGTGAGTAGGATTTTAGTGGTTTTCCGTCTATGCGGATTTCGCCACCAGAGGGATCAAATAAGCGAGGTAATAGCTTCACCAGCGTCGATTTACCACTACCTGTTTTCCCAATAATACCGACCGTTTGCCCTGGTTTCACCGAAAATGAAATCTTTTTGAGGACATCCTCAGCTGTTTCATAGTAACGATAGCTCACCTGATCAAAGTCAATGGCCCCTTTTATTGGATCGGTCAGCGCATGTTCCGCTTCCTTAACAGCAATCTCTTTGTTTAACACGTCCACAATGCGTTCTCCTGAAGGCAAGGCTCGCGCTATCTGCATCAGCACCATACTAGAGGACATCAGTCCATTTAAAATAATCGTTAAATAATTGATGAATGCAAGAATAACGCCCACTTGCAGCGTACCCGCGTCTACCTTAATGGCTCCAAGCCAAAGCGCGGCTACAATCCCTAGATTGACAACAAACATCGTAAAGGGTACAAGCACGCCGACAATTTGCTCAGCTGTAATAAAACGTTTCGTCAACGCCTCATTTAATTCTCCAAACTGTGCTACCTGCTGTGTTTCACGGCGAAAGGCTTTAACTACACGAATACCCGCCAAATTTTCCTGTAGCTTCGTATTGACGGCATCAATGGCCTCCTGAACACGACGATACAATACACCCGAATACTTCGTAAAAAAATACATCGCTATAACCAACAATGGTACGATAATGAGCAATATGGAAAAAAGCTCACGTGCTGTGACAAACACAATAATCACTGCGCCGATAAAGAGCAAGGGCCCACGCACAAAAATACGCAGCGTCATCATAAAGGCACGCTGAATACTTTCCACATCACTCGTTAAAATCGTAATCAGCTTCCCCGTTGTAAAAGCATCTCGCTCCTTGGCTGAGTAAGTCATCATCTTCTCATAAAGAGCCTGTCGAATATCCGAGGCAAAATGAATCGCCGCCTTCGAGCTATAATACGAGCAACCAACCCCACCAATAAGTCCGAGCACTGCACTGCCAAGCATCCACACAAACATATTCAATACGTAACGATTATCCCCATTGGCAATCCCCGTATCAATCATATGTTGCATGATGGTCGGCTGAATTAAATCCATCGTCACCTCTAGCACCATCAATAACGGTGCAATCAGCGTGAAAAATTTATAAGGCCCCAAATACTGCCCTAATTGTTTAACTGCCTGCATACATTCGACTCCGTTCTATTTAAATCCCATTCGTTCCTTATTATAACTGAAAATCATTCCCATTTGATAAATAATTTTTCGGGTCTCGTAATATTATTGGAGTGGTTTGATTGTGGTGTAGTGTCTTCATAAGGAGAAAAAATCTAATTTCTAAGCAGATTTTGGAGGGTGGTGAATTTTTAAAGCGAAGTTCCACTTCTTATGAGCGGGTTTCATTTACTTTGGAGCGGGTTGCCCTGCTGAAGAGCGACTTCCTCACACTACAGAGCGGGCCTATTCCTTTACAAGCAACAGCCAGCTACTTTAGATTCAGCGTCATCCTGTCAATAAGTAAGGAAATACCCAGAGCAAGAATCATATCGAAGTAAAATAACACTTGCTCTGGATTATCTAGCCCTGTCCCAAGCTGCGATCATTTGCTCAAAACAAGCCCCATCACTTTTCAGAAATGCGTAGTTTCTCAAAATTTCGCAGGAAAATTTTTTGTGCCTGTGACTCATTGTCTGGAGCAATGCCTAGCAAAATGACTGTACAGGGGCCTGCTGATTTTGCTCCATCAAGAGCGCATTCCACATGTCGCTCCCCAAACAGACGGGCAAATTCTCCTTGCAGCCCCCTTGATCCGACTGGCCATACTTGCTGAACAATTTCTGACTGCCATGCCTTGAAAACAGGCAGCAACTGCGCCACATCTTCAGGCTGTGCCAACACCTCTTCACCCACAAGCGGCAGGCCATAGGTGTACCAGCTAAGCTGATCGTGGTCAAATGCTCGACGCTGCTGCTGAATTTCTCCAAGCATTGTAACAGCTAAGCCTGACTGCAATGTGGGCATATTGGATTCCGTACTCCCCGTAATGGCTGGGCATGTAAGACCTGCCTCTGTAAACACTTGCTGTATACCTTTTTCATAGCGAGACCATGCGGCATCTCCAGAAAAATTCGCAAGTAGAACTTGAATAGGTAGTGCCTGTGCAGCAAGCTGTTCTAAAAACGTTACACGGGCTGTCATGTAGGCTGTCAATTGGTCTGGTGCCGACACAACATCTTGCGGTTTTTGTCCAATGGCTGCGGCATTATCCATGGTCGCAATGAATGCCCCTACTTTCATCGCATTTCTCACTGTGCACGACCTTCCTTACGCACAAAAACCTTTGATAGGACGGGCATTACTACCGCAACAATGATTAAATTGATCACCGTTGCCATTAGAATACTACCTAAAGCACCCCAGAAAAATGCTGGACTAATAATAAAATAAAATGGTAGTGGCGCAACAATACCATTTAATACTAAGGCAACTGGCCATTTCCAAAAGTGCATGCCTTTTTTATGCATCACCCCAAAGACCCATACGACAATCAACATTTCTACCGCAATAATAATATGTAAAGGTCCTAGGGGGAATCCAGATGTTAATGCTGTAATAAAATGGCCGATTAATCCAGCAACCCCTGCTAAGATGGGGGATAGAAAGACAACACCTAAAAAGGCAGGAGCCGAATCCAGTGCAGCCGTTGAAATAAACGCTGGTACCTTAATCATTGCTCCTACTGCACAGATGGCCGCTACCATCGCCGTCAAAATCAATTTTCTTAATTTTTGTCGTTCCATTTCATTCCCTCTTTTCTGTTGAATGTCTACTTTACTTCAATGGCTCAGCTATTCCATACCAAATCCGTACAACTTGCTCCGCTTCCTTGAACAAAGCTTGATATAGTCGACCACAGGTATCACGTAGCTGTCGGGCTTGTTTTTCCATTGGCACAACCCCACGCCCCATATCCGTCACAATAAGTGCGAGTGTACAATGGTGTTCAAGCTCTTGTAATGTGGCTAGCACCTTTTGTACGATTTGTTCATCTTCCTCCAAGTTTTGTGTCACAAGCCATTTTTCTAAGTTCTTTAGGACAAGGACATCACAGGCGGGCGCTACCTCAGGTAGTTCGCCAGCAATCATAACCATCTGTTGCGGTTCATACAAGCGCCTCACATAGTCGGTTTTGCCGTTATAGGCACCTCCGATAAAGACATGCATCTTGCTCCCTCCTCCCAAGCCTTTCTTGTAAATGTTAAAACAAATTGTTTATCATGTGGCACTTGATAAGACCAAAAGGGCTGTTCTGTTGGCGCAAAGGCAACAAGTAAGGCACGAATAACCCCACCATGAACCACTAAAAAATAGCTATCCTCATTTTTCGGTAAATAATGAAATCCATCTACAACACGTTTCATAAAATCATCGAATGCCTCACCTTGTGGAGGGGGTGTACGGATTGGATCATCTATCCATGCCCGATAGTGAGCATCCATTTTTAGCTCCTCATAGGTTTTCCCTTCGAATGCACCAAAGTTCGTCTCTCGAAGGGATGCCTCTGCCTGGTAGCTAGCATTGGGAAAATAATGAGCAGCCGTTTGTCGACAGCGCTGTAGATCACTGCCATATACCTTTTTAACGAATGCATCTACAACAGCAAGCTTGGCTGTATCTGCTAATGGTGCGTCCGTCCACCCAAGGTAACGCTTTTCAAGATTCTCTTTAGTAGGCGCATGCCGTATTAAGCACACAGTAACAATGTCACCCATAGCACAACCTCCATCCCTTCAATGGAGGCACCCAGTAAATCGCCAGATACTCCACCAAAATTACGCAACGTAAATTGTCGAAAAATAAAAAGTGCAATGGCTAAAACGACGACTAGGACAACAGGAAGAAGTAAGAACTGCGTGCTGATAAAAATAACCGTCATCGCCAATACGAGCGATAACAGCATGATCACTTTTAATCGATTAGCATTCATATGAGACTTAAAAAAATAAGCAAGACCTTTTTCCTTTGAGCAATGGAGTGACATAAAATAAAAGCTCATGCCCACCCTTGTTAGAAATGGAATGAATATCACCATCCACAAGTCGAACTTCTGCTGCACTAAAAGCTCATGTAGAATAACAAATTTCCCCATTAATAAAAACACCACAGCCAATACTCCGAACGCTCCCACACGGGGGTCATCTAAAATCTCCAATCGTTTTTCTCGATCTCGATAGGAAAAATAGGCATCGCCCATATCAATAAAGCCGTCTAAGTGCAAACCACCTGTCCATAAAGCAAATAGCCCTATCACAGTGAAAGCTAGCATCACTTCACTGCTGGCTGTCCACTGCATAAGACTATAAAGCACAGCTGCCACCGTTGTTCCCATTAAAGCACCTATCCACGGTAAGCAAGCAAACATGCCTGTGATGGTGGACCTTGTTAGCGGAAGCTCTTTATGTACTGGCAATACCGTAAAAAATTGAAATGCCAGTAGGAGGCTATGCCAAAAATTTTTCATCCTCTTGCCTTCCTTCTTGATTATTTCCATCTCTTTACAATGCCATAGTTCATTTCATAGGCCTCCTGTGCCATAGAAACCAACCATTGATGGAACTGTCCGAGCGTTCGTCGGTATAATTCTACTTTATCACTAGCATAAGGAGGTTCATCAAACAGTTCATTGGATACCACAAAAAAAGTCAAATCCTTCTTCAGTAGTGATTGGATCGCCTGCTTGACGGCCTGTAGCTTCTTAGCTAAACAACCAGGCTGTTGTAAACAGGGTGTCCCCTTGTCATAGCCTTCGTAAAAAGCATTGGTCAGCCAAGTTGTCACGCAATCCCACAGCACCACATCTCCATCCTGAAGTGTCTCAAATACTTCAGAAATTGCATAGGGAGCCTCCACCGTCAGCCATTGTACAGGCTGTGCCTGGCGATCTGCCTGATGCCGTAAGATTCTTTTTTCCATTTCATGATCTAAGGCAATACCCGAAGCCAAATAGAGCAAGCGTTTCGCTGTACATGCCTGTGCCTCATAATGCTGAAGCGCTGCTTGCTCGGCAAAATGGGATTTACCACTACGTACACCACCTGTAATAAAAATAAGCGCCATGTAGGACACCTCCTATTGTAAATGATGTAAATTACCAATATCCTTCACAAGCCATTGTTGACCTTGCCGTTCAATCACTGTCACACTTGTCCCATGAATGTATGGGGCCGCCCATAGCTCACTAATACTGCGCTGTAAAATAGCATTGATAATGCATTTAATCGTTACAGCGTGGGAGACAATGAGGATCGTTTCATTGTGATGTTGGGCTGCTATTTTTTTTAATGTAAACATCGCTCTTTCTGTTACAGCTCCAAAGCTTTCTGTATGACTCGCCACAAACTGCGCAGGGTAGTTCGTATATAGCTCATAATCAAGCTTATGTGTCGCCAGTATATCGTCGATTGTCTGCCCCTGCCATTTCCCTAAAAAGATCTCCCGTAAATCATCTTCATAGGCAATAGGCAGCTTGCGATTGGCCATCAAAATAGCCATCGTCTCTCTTGCACGACCACTTGAACTACAATAAGCAGCGGTAAAAGGAATCTGTTGCAGTTGCTTGTGAAGTTTTTCAGCCGCTGCTCTACCGTTTTCCGTTAATGGAGAATCCAGCCACCCCTGTAGTCGATGCTCCTGATTCCATTGTGTTTCCCCATGTCTTACTAGATAAAAAGTTGTCACTTTTCTCTCCCCTTATTTAGGTTAAACCACGTTTGTAGACAATTATGTAAAGATGTCATGGCTGCAATGTCTTTTATGCCAATACGGAACCACTCACCCTGCAAGCCTTGAAAGTTTTTTGTGTGACGCAGCACAACCCCCTGTGCAAGACAATAGGTGAAAAAGGCGTCCGCTTGCTGTGTTTTCGGTAAGGAGAAGCACACATAATTCGTCACACTATTCGTTACTTGGCAGCCATTGTCCTGTAAGTAACGATGCAGCCATTCCCTTTGCGCAGCGGCATAGGTAATTGCCTGCTGACAATAGTGCTGCTCGTCTAAACAGCTTGCCCCAATTACAAGCGCAAAGGCATTTAAATTCCAATGCGGTAGCATTTCTTTTAAGGCGCTCACAATTGTAGCATGCGCAACCAAATACCCAAGTCGTAAACCTGGAATCGCATACATTTTAGTCATCGAACGAACGACAATAACATGTGGGTTTTGTGCACTAAATTGAATCAGCGAATGCGCCTCATCTACCCAATCCATAAATGCCTCATCGATAACAAGCTCACAGTTAACGATTGCTCCGTGTGCGATTAAGGCGAGTAAATCTTCCTTATTTGGCAGTACGCCAGTCGGATTATTAGGTGTACAAAGATATACAGCATCTGCCGTCATCATTTCCTGCTGTAGCTGCTCTAATGGCAATGTGTAATTGATAAAATCTGTCACGACAATAGGAACGATCGTAGCACCTACAGCACGCAATGTTCGCTCATACTCTGAAAAAGTTGGATGCACAATGATAACACGCTTATTGGCATAGCGTCTTGCTAGTACACTAAAAAGCTCTGAAGCCCCATTGCCTAGTAAAATCGTATTCTTTGCTACTTGATGAAAAGCAGCGACCTTCGTTAAAAAAGGCTCCCCATCTGGATCTGGATAGCGCTGAATTAGTGGATAAAAAGTACGCCAACGTGCCTCCACAAAGGCTGGTGGTCCTGCCGCATTGACATTTTCGCTGAAATCATACACCACCTCAGGCATCGTTAAGCCTAATTGCTGATAAACATTTTGCGGATTTGCTCCGTGATTAGGTAACCGCATAAATTAACACCTCCACTGCTAACATAACAAGCGCAAACAGCACTGTGGCAATACGCATATGAATAATGGACGTTGCAATATGCTCTTTCGTTAATGGCACTAATTTTTCTCCCATAATTGCTCGATGAGAAACAACGCCCTGATACGTATTTTTTCCTCCTAGCTGTACACCAAGCTGCACTGCAGTCGCTGCCTCTAAATAGCCACTATTTGGACTAGGATGTTTCTTAGCGTCCTGTACCCAACGCTTTAAGCGCTTGCCAAGCGAACGATCTGTTTCATTTTTCGTACCAAGCACGATCAGTAAGCCTGTAATGCGACTTGGAATAAAATTCAGGACATCATCAAGCTTGGCTGAAAACATACCAAAGTCTTTATATTTTTCATTTTTATAGCCCACCATCGAATCTAAGGTATTGACAGCCTTATAGCCCCATAAACCAATTGCCCCAAATAGAAAGGCATAAAAGAGTGGAGCTGTCACACCATCACTTGTATTCTCAGAAACCGTTTCTACCACACCACGCACAATTTCATCCTCACCTAGTTTATCGGTATCACGTCCGACAATCCAAGACAGCTTAACACGTGCTTCGGAAAAATCCCCTTTGACAAGCGGCTCATAGACAGCCATCGCCGCCTCCTTCAAGCTCCGCTGTGCCAGTCCGATACCAATCAGCAGACCCTCTACAAGGATGCCAAAAATGATACTCACCTGATAGCTTAGTAATAGAATTAGCGTCACCACAAACATGGTCGTGCCAACAACAGCAAGTGCCATCACTGTCCCACGTAGCTTGCGCCATTTGCCCTTATTCCATAAAGCTGTTTGCGATTGAATCAAGTGTCCAATCCAGCGTACAGGATGAGGAAGCTTCGGAGGGTCCCCTACTACTAAATCAAAAATAAGCCCTATGATGCAGGCAATCACGATAGCAATCATTTAGACCTCTCCTCTTTATCTTTTTTGTATTTCCTAACCGCCTCACACATCGTTTCATAAACACCATAGCCAATGACCTTACCAAGCATAGTGATGGGACCTGCATATTGATGGAAGTCCCCTTCTTCTGTCGAGGCAATTAGCAAGCTATCAGTAGATGTACCTGTAGCTAGCGTGCCTGTCGTAGGATCTGTAACACCCTCATCTACTAAAGCCTTGACCTTGGCTTCCGTAGTTGAAATCATTGCCTGAAAAAGTGCCTCATCAGACAGCTTGCCATTGATCAGTACCCAAGTATTAATGGTGCCTGCATGGTACTGCTCCTCTCGTTGAAAAGCACGGGTAATATCCACCGCATTGCCAAGCCCTGCGGTAATCATAATGACAAGGTGGATTCCCTCATATGTAAAGTCACGAATAGTCGCAAACTTGGCTTGGACAGCCGTCATCATAGCCACTGTATTGTCATGCGGGAAATGCTGTGCCTGCAAAAACTGCAGCAATTCCTGATGTGGCTGTCGTTCATCATAGGTAATAGGCACCGTTCGATTCATCAGATGCGTATAATGACCAAAGCCTGGGTTATGCATGGCTGAGGATACAACCTTCATGGCTGAAGCTGTTTGAAGGGCAACATAATCGTCAAAAATATGAATGCAATCCTTAGTAAGTATAGGCAATCAATCGCCTCCTCGCGATAAAGTTATGACGGAACATAAAAAAACAAATTCTTACAAAGAAGAATTTGTACGGTCGATTCTTTATTAAAATTTGAACCTTCTGAACATTTGTACAGAATAACAACTTCATAATACTCAAATTATTTATTTTCTTTGAAATTGTATCATAACTTTGGCTATTGTCACAATTCCATTTTCAAAGTGTTATTGCTGCTTTTGTTTGAGATTCTTAAAGCGGATGACAGAGCCGACGATAATAAAGACCCACCCAATGCCTATATAAACAATTTTCATTGTTTTTGTCGATGACGGTAAAATATCCATAATCGTTAAACAGACAAAAAGTATCCCGATGATTGAAAAAAGCATACCGATTGTTAAATTCTTCACGAATAACCCTCCCAACTATGTACGCCCTCGATTTTACCGTATTCTCGGCAAAAAGAAAACACTAATCCAAGCAGAAACACTTGGATTAGTGACGTTTGTGTCATTATGCTTTTGCATGGGCAAAAAACTCTTCATATAACGCTTGTAAAATGCGGTTTTCATATTCCTGAAGGACACCAAACACGAGGCTCACTTCAGAAGAACCTTGATTGATCATTTCAATATTTGCGCCAGTTTTTGAAATCGCTGTGGCAGCACGGGCAGCTAATCCTGTGTTATGACGCATCCCTTCGCCCACAATCACGATCATGGAAAAACCGTGACGCATTTCTACATACTCTGCATGTAGCTCTTCTTTCACACGACTAAGAATGCGTGCTTCATTTTCTGGTGTTAGTTGATTCGAACGCATGATGACAGAAATATCGTCTAAACCAGATGGTGTGTGTTCATAAGAAATATTTTCATCTTCTAAAATTTGGAGTAGCTTACGTCCAAAGCCTACCTCACGATTCATCAAATATTTAGAGACATATAAAGTTGAAAAGCCACTGTCTGCCGAAATACCTGTAACTGGACGACCTGTTGCAGGACGGCTTGGTACAATACGTGTACCTGGGGCTGATGGATTATTTGTATTTTTTATGTTAACGGGCACCCCAATCTTGTAGACAGGCATTAACGCTTCATCATGGAACACTGAAAAGCCTGCATATGATAATTCGCGCATTTCGCGATACGTAATTTCTTTAATTTCCACTGGATCGTTGACGACTTTCGGATTCGCGGAGAACACACAATCCACATCCGTAAAGTTTTCATACAGCTCCGCTTCAACGGCTGCTGCTAAAATAGAGCCTGTAATATCAGAGCCACCGCGGTCAAATGTTCGCAATACGCCCGCTTTAGTGTAACCGAAGAACCCTGGGAACACAATAATTTCTTTTGTGTCTTTTAAAGGGGCTAAATTAGCATACGCTTCAGGTAATGCAAAGGTTCTTTCTGGTAAATCATTGACCACTAAACCTTCTTTAGGACTGACATAGCGTGCGGGCATACCAATGGCATTAAAGTAAGCTGCAATAAGCTTGGCGTTATTATCTTCACCTGCTGCTTTAATACTATCGATGAATAATTCCACATTTGTTTTGTCACCTTGTACACGTTCACGTAAATCTTCTGCGATTACGTCACAAATGGCATTATCTAGCCCCAAACCATCAGCAATCGCTCTAAAACGATCCACAACAGTTTGCAATTTTTCCTCTGTATTCTCTTGTAGTATCGCTGCATTTGCTAATTGTATTAATAGGTCAGTTACTTTTATATCGTCACCAGAACGTTTCCCTGGTGCTGAAACGGCAACAATCTTACGCGCCGGATTAGATTTTACAATGTTTGCTACTTTTTGTATTTGTTCTGCACTTGCTACAGATGTTCCACCAAATTTACACACGATCATATCTATCAAATCCTAACTTTTCAAATTAATTGTATTCCTCCACAAAACAATTGACTGTACACAGTGTACAAATTATCGTTTCCTACGTCAATACAATTTAAAAAATTCACGCAATTTTTCGAGAAATATGGACAATTTTCGTACTGTTTGATTTATTATACGGATTTCACATGAAATAGTTAAGGTTTTTGTGAATTTTTTTTCGTGACGTTCACATAATCGTGAAATTTTCGGTTTTGACTTTCTTCTATATAAATGAAGAAAACGCTTACTCCATTTATGATATGCACAAATATCCACTATGTCTGTGCTATTTTTGTATGTATCAAGGATTCCTTCAGCAGGGATTTCTCTTTTATTTATTTGGTTTATCGCTCGTTATCGAGGATTTATTGCTCAATCGCAGGTATGACCGCGTGTATCTTCACTCGATTCGCCGGTATTCATCCTCGTCCATATAAAAAAACTAGGCTCACGTCGAGTGATGCCTAGTTTTGATTTTGCTATTGGATTAAATGGCTGTCCAGCCGCCATCGATTACGAGCTCTGCGCCTGTCATAAAGCGGGATTCGTCTGACGCTAAGAACACTACGCCATAAGCTACATCTTCAGGTTCACCGAAGTATGGTAATTGCGTGTAAGCTTGATAGTATGGCAATGCACCGCCCTCTTCCATCGTAGGCGCTGTCATTGGTGTTACAATAATGCCTGGATGAACAGAATTCACACGAATTTTATCTTTACCATATTCAATCGCAGCCGATTTAGAAAGCACACGAAGCGCTCCTTTTGCTGCTGTATAAGGGCTTGTACCAGCCATTCCCACGATTCCACCGATCGAAGAAATATTGATAATTGAACCACCGCCAGCTTTTTGCATTTCAGGAATCACATATTTCATGCCAATGATACAACCATTCAGGTTAATATCCATAATTTTATTCCATTCAGCCATTTCCATGTTGGCAATTGTTTTAGGTGATGAAACGCCCGCATTGTTGACGAGGATATCCACTTTGCCATATGCCTTTACAGCCTCGGCAATCACTGCTTTCCACTCATCCTCAGAAGTAACATTATGTTGAAGACCAATAATGTCCCCACCATTTTCTTTAATTTCTTTTACTAAATTATTCAGGGGCTCGATTTGTACATCTGTTGCAATGACATTTGCGCCTTCTTGTGCAAATAGTTTTGCCTCAGAAGCGCCCATTCCCATTGCTGCTCCTGTAATAATTGCTACTTTCCCATTTAAACGACCCATCATAAAACTCCCTTTCTTCTATATAAATGAACAATTCGTGAACACGTTAACAACTAGTTGTATTATCGACACGGTGTCGTTAATATAATTATAACGCGCAATTGAAAAAGGGCAAACAACACCAAAGCCCATAATGATGCTTTCACAACACTTGCAATCGGACTGTTGTTTAAATAGAAAATTTAATACAAGGAGCTTCAAAATGTCGAAAAAAATGGACCCTCGCGTCATCAGAACGCGCCAATTATTAAGAGATGCACTAGTGGCATTAATTGATGAACAAGGCTATGAAAAGATTACGGTACAAGATATTACACAACGGGCTACATTAAATCGTGCCACTTTTTATTTACACTACCGTGATAAATTAGACCTTCTCTATCAAAGCTCAGAAGAAGCCTTGCATGAGCTTGTAAGTAGTATTCATCCACCCTTCGAAGAGAAGAAGGATTTTGATTTATTACCAAATTATGACCAGCCACATGAGACATTTATGCATTTATTTGAACAAATAGCGCTGAATAGTAAGCTATACAAGGTCTATCTCACAGAAAAAAATATTCCTTATTTCTCCGATGGCCTTAAAGACATTATTATCAATTTTGTCTCGAGCGGCATTCAAATGATGGAGCCTGACGACCAAAAGCTGACCGTGCCGCGCGAAATGGCCGTCCGTTTTTATGCAGCCGCCTTTCTTGAAGTAATCGTCTGGTGGTTAGAAAATGATATGCCCTATACCCCCAAATTTATGGCGACCCAGTTAATGCGTATTACCATTAAAGGCCCTTATATTGACAACCCTTTTGAAAGATAAAGCAGAACACCAAATTTCAATTAACAACAAAAACAAAAGGTAATCACAACGCAAATGTGATTACCTTTCTCTATTTGTCTCGAAAGTTATACGATTTTCATGTTTAATTCTCTAGTAGGGTTATAGAATTGTAACCATTTCTCCGCTTCACTGACCATCCACGTTCCAAATTCATTTAAAAACAATAACAAAACGTTCGTATCGATTATGGGTGTTATTGCATATTCAAGTGCCCTTCTCATGTCGCTTTCCTTGTCAGGGAAATATTCTGAGAACCGTTTATAGGCGGGGTATAAATCCCTTGTATAGGTGTTTTCCTTTGTTATGACAAGTGCAAGCCCTGCTCTTACTATAATTTTCATAATCCACTTACAACAATCTTTAATATCCTCTCTATCCGAATTATCTTGAAGATCATCACAGGCATTTTTTATTTGCCCCTGCAAATGAATAAGGTGGTCATTCGCTAAAGCCTCGTTCGCTTTATATCTTGGTAATCGAGGTATTAAATCCTCTCCAAAGACACATATACTATGGGTTTGGAGGATGAAACTAATGATTGAAAAAGATGTCGTATTTAAAATATCTTCTTTGCCGAATACACTTAGCTCAATCCCATCTACACAATGATGGTTTTGAGTTAACGCTTGTTCTACTTCTTTTATCCGCTTTACCTGCTGTTTTTTAGGCTTATGCTTCGTGACCGCTATCGTGTCTAAGTCAGCTACTCCTTCAATACCTATACCCTTTGGAATCGATCCCCTTATATAAATGCTATGTAAGTCATCTTGGAGAAGGGTGCGATAGGTATGAACCACATCGTTGATGACAGCAAGAAAAATAGGGTTGATTTTATTCCAATCTGCTTGATTAATAATGTATCCATCACTATCTGTCAGACATAAGCTGCCAATTTCTTGTATAGTCGTCATTACATCGCTCCTTTTAGGTGACTGATTTACTTAAAAATAGGATAGCATGTCCTATACAAACACACTATCCTACTTTCATGTTGGAAGTCCTTTGAAACTATCAGCATTTACTTTTCTTTAAATTCAAATTCAATTTTTCCTTCTACCAAACGGAGGGCTGCATTAAATTGTTTGCCATTCTTTGATTTAAAGCCTTTCATCATAGCAGTTTTCCCACTCTTACATAAATCAAGGATGTTTTTTTCCGTTAGTTTTTTTCCTAATAGCCTTTGTGGGAACGTTTGCTTACAACCATTTTTATAATTCGAACATCCGTAAAAGCTTTTACGCAAGCCTATTTTCCCTTCCTTGCATGCTGGGCACATGGCAATATCTTTGACCACAGCTGGTTTAAACTGCTCTGCTTCAATTGTCAGTGACTCTAACTGTTTAGGCACCTCTGCTATTAGTTGATGAATAAACTTGCCTATGCTCTCAATAAAATGCTTAGCAGAGCCTTCCCCATGGCCAATTTTATGTAAGTAAATTTCCCATTTGGCCGTCATGGAAGGACTTGACAGTAATGTTCCTTCAATTGCCTGACATAAAAGCTGACCTTTCGGTGTAATGCTCACGATATTTTTTCGTACTTCAATAAATCCATGCTTCTTAATCGTCTCGATAATGCCACTTCGAGTTGCTTCCGTCCCAATCCCTTCAATCGATTTCAGCACCTCGATTTCCTCTTCATCCTCAACCGATTTACCACAGGTTTTCATCATCGTAATGAGTTGACCTTCTGTATAGGGCTTCGGAGGTGTTGTCGTGCCTTCTAGTATAGCAATCTTACTTTGTACCAGCTCATCTTGGAAGACAACAGGTAAAGACTCCTCACGCGCCTGCACCTCTGTCTCATTTGAAAATAATTCTTTCCAGCCTTTGACAAGCTCTGTTTTCCCTACTGTTTTAAACTCTACATTTTTGACATTCGTGATAATCGTTTTTTCATCGTATTCATAATCCTGATGAAACATAGCGAGTGTCGTATTGAGGATTTCAAAATAAATATTTCGTTCATCAGCATTCATGGATTGCAACGCTTTGGCGGTCGGTATTTTTTTCGTTGGAATTATCGCATAGTGCTCCCCAACATTGGCACTGTCGACATAGCGCTTGTTCTTCCCTCTATTGATTGGTTGAAATGCTTTTCCCACGAGCTGCTGATAGTTTCCTAATGATTCATTTAAATAAGCAAACTCATTATGTGTAATGAGCTGTGAATCGGTACGTGGGTAAGAAACGAGCTTTTTCTCATAAAGTGATTGCGTAAGTTTCAACACATGTGATGGACTGTATTTCCAACGTTTATTGGCAGCCGCTTGTAAAGTTGATAGCGCATGTAGTTTAGGCGGTGCCATCCGCTTCGTTTTGTTCGTGACACTTGTAATGAGACCTGTATCATTCGGTTCAATCCCATGCTGTTGCAATAACTGCACTGCCTCAGCCCGCTCTTTTGTCTTTAGCTTTGCCTTCCCTTTATATACACCATGTTGAGCTTTAAATACCCCTTCAATTTCATAAAATTTTTCAGGCTTGAACTGTTCAATTTCCTGCTGTCTTTTATAAATTAAATAGACGGTTGGCGATTGTACTCGTCCGATGGAGATACTGCCCTTGAAGCCCTTTTTCTGCAACAGTAGCGTATAGAGGCGACTACAGTTCATACCCACTAGCCAATCGCTAATTTGACGCGTTTTAGCTTCTTGGTACATAAGCAAATCACGCTCATTACCTTGCATATGATTAAAACCTTTTCGGATTTCCTCCACTTCTAATGAATTGATCCATAATCGTTTAACTGGCTTATTTACTTTTGTCATTTTCAAAAGGGAGTAGAAGATATTTGAACCCTCACGTTCACTATCACAGCAGTTATAAATCATTGTTACTTGGGGATCACTAAAGATTTTTTTGACTGCATTGAATTGTGGATACATTTTAGAGACCACTTTATCTTCAAATTTTTGCGGAATGATCGGTAATGAAGCAAGCGACCACTTCTCCCATTCCTTCTGATATTCTTTCGGCTCCTTTAATTCAACAAGATGACCAACCGCCCAGGTAATAACTGCACCATGAGGAAAAGTAGCACAAGGTTCCAGTTCAATAAAGGTTTTCTCTTTTTGCTTCACTTTAAAGGCGTCTGCATATGCTCTTGCTTGAGATGGTTTCTCTGCTAATATAGCAATTTTCCCCATTTATCATCACATCTTCTTTACAATATTTTAGTAGCTTTTCTATAAAAACATAAAACTCAACTAATCAGATTAGTTGAGTTGATGGTGAAATACCTTACTACTATTTTACTTTAAACCATATAAAATAGCACTTACTAAAATCTTTGACCTCTTAAGCAAATTATAAAGAAGCAAAAATTTTCTTTACCCATTCAAGATACGCTCGCATATAGTATTCCTGCTTAAAGCCATGATTCTGGTCCTCTGCTACTATCACAGTCACATCCGCGTCTGCGTTTCGTGCAGATTGGATATATTCCTGTGGACCTTTTACCCCGATTGCTAAATCCTTTGTCCCATAAGCTATAAACTGAGGTATATGAGCTGTTCTGAAATGCGTAGATAAATCTGTCTGCTGCAAGAGCTCTTCACGTTTTTCTGGATTTCTGACATCTTCATCATTAAAAGAAGCAAAGAGCATGGGCACATTATAGCGATACGTCAATGCAGGGTAAATCATAGCAGCAGATGCTACTTGATCATCAACAGCATCAATGGCATCAGGCTGATAACTAGCAGGAAACAGATTTTCTCCCTGAATAAGGTTAATAAAGCTACCCGTTTGATAGCCTCCAGCACTAAAACCTATTAAACCAATTCGATCTGGATGGAGACCATAATCATTGGCATGATAACGTAGAAATCGGACGGCACGCTGAACATCTAGCTGTGGAATAGGCCACTCATAGGGATTGGAACGATAGTGGAGAACGAATGCATTAATACCTGCTTTATTTAATGATGCAGCTACTTCCTTTCCTTCCGCTGTTCCTCCATCCATTTCCTTAAAGCCATAACCACCACCTGGCATAATAATGACGGCACTGTCACTGTTCGCTACCGTATAAGGAATCAGATAGGGCTCATCTTCATAGGTTGATTTTTCATAGCCCCCTTCAATTTCATGGACATAGGTAAAGGTATCAATGGCCGCTTCATTGTCTTTATAGTCTTCTCCCACAATGCCAGTGGAAAATTTGAATGTCGCCAAAAGTCTGTTAGGATTGCCCTTAATATTCATATCGTCAAGCTTACTTCCCGAATGATTACCTGCCACTTCTTCTCCCCAAATCTCCACCTTGTCTTCAATATCCGCAACTGGCTTGCCTGGTTTATTTCCTAACGGATTAATCACAAGAATAGCGTATCCAATACCCATAAACAAAGTCAGTATAACTAGAAGGATTCCTGCCATCTTGGCTATTTTCTTCACTACCCTCATCATCATTACCTCCATTAAATTTACTTATGTATCGTTTACTATTTATTATCTCGGGTAAAGGATTATTAACCTTTAGCTCATTCTTTAGCAAATAACGATTGAAGATCTTGTATAGCATCATTACAAAGTTTTTATTCTTTCATTTTCTAAAGAATTAAAGTGACCCTTTAGAGGAAGCATGACGTAGTCCTTACTAAAGAAATGTCTGAAGACCACAAATTTTTTAAAAACTGCATACGTACCTTGCTTAAACTATATTATTAAAACACAACCATAATTTTTTCGGAGTAAGAGGTAGGTATTGTAAAAAAGAAGGAGGGATACGATGTTTGATGAAGCTGCATATTTTATTTTTAGAGCACTGTTAATTTTAACTGTTTTGGTTGTTGTGGTTGGAATCCCACTTGGTGAAACACTGATTAGAAAAAAATAAAACTGCATCTAAATGGATGCAGTTTTTGATTTTTATCCTACTTTGTGTCGATAATAGATTTTGGCATTGTTGAAATAATGAACTATATAGAAGTCTTAGAATGGATTTTCACCTTTTATAAAAGGAATAAAAACTACATAATTTGAACCAATAAAAATGAGCCAAAAGAGTACTGATGTACGTCGCTGTTTAAAGATATTACTTTCCTGAAAAATAAAAATACCGACAATCAACGAGTATAAGACGAATAAAATATACGATAATCCAAACCAGTTTACCCATACGTCACCTGTAAATTGAATTCCAAAATTCTCGTATATAGGTCTTAAAATATAAGTTGTGAAAAGTAAACCAATCGATAGAATTACAATAATTTCGAGTAAACTAAGTACAACTTTCTTCCATTCATCCAAATAAATTACCTCATTTCTTCTGACAACATGAAAATATAAACCTGCGTAATGGTACAAACAAAGTTGCAATGTTGTTTAAGTAGAAAAAGGCTCTACTCCTTATTAAAGTAAGTCCGTTAAAACAATAGTAAAACACTATCATCCCCCTTAAGGAATTGTATTACTCATAACCGTCACAAAGCCGTTCAACGAGGCTGTATCAATTAATTGAAGTATTCCCAGTCTTGCGGTATCACTGTAGACATACCAATGATTTGCAGTAGTATCATGCACCAAAACTCCGCCCAAGTCCCCCGTGGAAAAATAAATATCAAACCGTTTGATACTGTTCGAGTCTTGGTCTAAAAAATCAAATTGCGCATTTTTATCATAGTCTCCTACTGGAATGGGATGAGAATTCCAAGGATTATAAGTAGGTGCTTCGATTTTACTTCCATTATTTTTTATAAAAGTATTATAAATAGCTTCGTTATAACCATTCCCATTGATTTGCTGTACGACTCCGCCTAATGTCATATGATATTCGTATTGCAATGCTTTTACTTTTATACCATCAATAAAGAGAGGCTGTGTCTCAACCGTTACTGTACCGTTTTTGTAAGTGATATTGCTGCCAAATGTTTCGGCAAGAAAACGCATCGGAACAAAAGTACGATTATTCTTCATATATGGCTCTACATCAAGCAGTTCTGTTTTACCGTTTTTCACCACTTGATTACGATTAAGTTTTAGTGTTACCTGTATGTCGTTTTTAGTAAGGGTGATTTGGGCATCCGTCCATACAACATTTACCCCTAAATTTTCACTAATTACACGTAAAGGAACCATTGTCCGATTACTTTTAACTTCTGGATTTACATCAGATGCAATTGTAACACCGTCAACTTTTATTTGAAAATCGGCTGCATATGCCGGTGACGAAGTCATGATTAGAATCACCCCAAGAAAAATTCCTGAGAACACTTTTTTCAACTTTGAACACTCCTTTTCTTAAAACTCACTATTCTCCCCAAAAATACATTCCACTAAATATTTTACCATAAAAATCCACCTATATCGTTAAACTATCCTGCTCTTTATTCAATCTACATGACCTATAAAAGAAGACGCGTTTCGAAATAAACGCGTCCGATTGTTAGATAAAGATACTGGTGAAAATTATCAATTAGAATTGATGTCCTTTCTAAAAACCTAATAAATTCCCCTACTAAAGGCTGGCTGCCAAATTCCTTGGGCATTTTTCTCCATACCTAGCTCTGTTGGTCCTTCAAGTGAAATAAATTTCACAACCCCTGTTGTATCTGTTTGTTGCTCAAACTCCGCATGTTCTAGCCCAGCAAAGAGGTTTGCAATAATAAGGCGATTTATTTCCTTTGTAAACAACTCCTGACGTACGATTTTCGTTTTCTCATAATATCTTCGAACACTTTCTGTTTCTTCGTTCTTATTTGTTGTAAACAATGCTTCATATGTTTCATAATCTTTTTCAATATCACTCAATAAAAACATTTTAGTAATCGCTTGGGGTGTCATATTTTTTAACTTTTCAATATTATAATCCGCTTTAAAGGCATCAAAAACTTGCTGCTCCTGTTCAGACAATTCAAATGTTAGCTCAAAATTTTGGAAGCCTACGACCTTACCGACTAATTGCCCCTCACTAATTTTCATAATCGTATGGCCTTCGTCACTGTCATAAACAACCATTTCTTTTTCTTTCGCAGAAATCGATTTGTCATTGAATGGCGCTGGTCTTGTTCCATAATTATGAAAAAAGTAAGGATTCTTAAATGGGTCATTAATTTCCTCTTTTTTTATTTGCTCATTTAATCCATGTACTTTTAATGGGGTATCCTCTACTAAAATTTGCCCTTGCTTCATTGTTACATGATCATTCCCTAATCCTAATACAGTTGAAACGACAAGCCCATCCGTTCCATAAAAAGCAATATAATCTCCATACGTAATAGGGGCTTCCTTATCGATAATCATGGGTAAAAAATGCAGCATCCATTGTTTTCCAAGTAGATGGGCATATTTAGGTTGAATGATGTCTAACGAAGAAACATCATTGACAATCGGTAGTAGCTCATTTTGCTGACTTGCGGTTTGTAGGTTATTCTTTTGAGAAAACTCAACGAATAGCATTAACCCAATAATGAAACAAGCTGCAATAGATACGGTGACAACCTGCCAGTTAAACTTTCTTTTTATGGGTTTCTTTTGCAATATACGTTGCTTGATGTCGTTTGTAAATGGGGCATCTTGTCGCAATTCTTCTTTTAGCTTGTCTTTAAATTCCTTCATAAAATATTGCCTCCAGTTCCGGATTTGTTTTCAACAATTCTCTCGCTCGACGAATCCTTGTACGAACGGTGTTTTGTGAGACGTTTAATAAACTAGCAATTTCAGAAACATCAAATTCTTCATAATAAAACAGTACAATGACTTCCCTATAATGAAGTGGTAATGCAAAGACAATTTGCTTTAAAGTTGCAAAATCTTCAGTTGCTATATATGTTTGCTCTACGGAGGGTTCAGTTCTACCTAGTGGTAAAAGCTTTGAAATAAATGATTTTCTCTTTTGTTTACGTAGTTCATCGTGACAGCAATTAATAGCGATACGGGTTAAATACGTTTTCAATGAAGCATCTTTTCTAAAATCGTCTTTATGTAATAAGTACTTCATGAGTACGTCCTGTGTAATCTCCTCTGCAAGCTGAAAATCCTTCATATATAAATAGCTAAGATGATACAAATATTCACCATATTGTTCTACGATTTGTTCCAACAACAACTCACCTCGTTTCAATCTACTACTTAGACGCTAGTATTCTAAAAAATTGTTCAATCTCCTGGAAATATTTTAGAATAGCCTTTTTATCAAGATTGCAGTAGTATGCAATGCACTTCTAGATGATGCAACAGTACCTATGTATTAGATGGGCTTACTGATAATGGCCCTTTTCATGAAGAAAGACGCTTTCCTATTATTTCAGAAAAGCGTCCGAGGAGATCGTTATTCAACTTTACCTATAGTTCGTTCAAGAAGGACTGTTCTTTTTTCGATTTGTTAAATAAATCTATTCTTTCTTTTATACTTTCGTTCTTACTAGTATCCCACCATTCAACGATCACATAAATCTCATGTATATCTTTCAGTGTAATAAAGTCACCATTTTTATTGATGTATGGCCCTGCAATAGCACCAGTTGTATATTCTGCTATATTCGTCTCACCAGTAACTGAATCAGTATGAACGACTGAATCATCACTCTCGATAACCACATGCGTTTCAAAGTGGAAGAAATCTGTCATATACGTATTGACGTTTTTCATTTTTAAGGTCCCAAATCCTGCTTTAAAGTCTTCTGGTGTTATAACAATTTCATACCCAGTTAGATTCCAGCTTTCACTTTCACCCATCAATAATAAATAATAAGTATTACCACTTTTTTGAGCATTGCAGCCAGATAGTACAAAGAACGACAACATCAAATAAATGCAAGGTACTAAACCTTTTATATACTTCTTCATTCAATCCCCCTTTGAAAAATGAATGCTATTCAACTCTTTAAAAGAAAAAGACACGTTCCTATTAAACTGTACCCTATAAGA
>NZ_PXXX01000011.1 GCF_003367505.1 Lysinibacillus capsici | reverse complement strand
ATGTTATAATAGTCTTACGATCATTTTTTTATAAACGTATTTCGAATTCCGATGTCCTATTTTGCAGAAAGAATTTGGATACGTTTTTTTATTTTTAAACAGAAGAAAAATTCGAAATTGTTTTAAAGAAGTTATTTGAAATTTTACTATCTAATAGTAACTTAATTTTTATTCCATAAGGAGGACTAGATGAATGAATCTAATTAATAAGAAAGTTACACACAAGCGTTTTGGCATAGGTAGTATAGTTAATCAAAATGATTCAAGTATTGAAATACATTTTGCATCAGAAAATAAAAGGTTTGTTTTTCCAGATGTATTTGGAAAGCACCTAACAATACATGATAAAAGTGATGCTAAGTTACTTGAGGAAATTATACAAAAAAAAGAAATTGAACGAAAAGAAGAAGAATCGCGGATGGAAGAGGCCAAAGAACTTCAACGGAAAGAACTCTTGCTTCGCTTGGAACACGAAAAACTTATGAGTAATCATAAACTTCATCCCGCATCACAGATGGTTTTTTGGTGTGATTCAGAGGAACAGAATAGTTCTGTTTCAGAGTGGAATGTTTTTTCAGGTATATTAAAGAGTGGTAATAATAAAGGGAAGCCAAACAAGCCGAGCCGCTTGCACCAAAATAGCGCTGTCCTTTTAACAGCAAGGGATTCCAGCCAGCCTGAAAGTGATAGACGTATCTTAGGTGTCTATATGGTGAATGAAAAATTCGTCGGCAAGCTGTGTGAAGATGGACATATTCCTGCTCATTCAAAATACAGAATTCAACTGACAGAACAGGAATCGGATCAGTTACTTTTCTGGCAATATTATATCAATGAAAAATTCCCCGAAAAAATGACATGGAAAACAGGGAAATATCGTTATTTCGAAAATTTATGGATGGCTCAAATTTTACTTGATATCATTTCGTTGAAAAGTGACCCAAAAGAACTGGAGTTGGCACAACAATTCTTTAAACATTTTTGTAAAATGAATCAGCTAACAGTTCAAGAAATTCCCAAACCTGATGGCGCATTAACCCGTATTTAGTACAGTGAACCAATTATCAAGATGAAGAGCTATACTTGCTTGCAAGAGAAAAATAATGGTAATGAATACAAGTCACTGGATTTTAAAATCCAGTGACTTGTATGTTTATGTCCCAGTAACTTTATTAGCTTTTAATACCTATTCCCCACAAAGTAACCCCAATGATTCACTTATTAGATGTAATAAAAGTAAAAAAACAGCGTTAATAATGGCTTAACGCTGTTTTTAAATTAGTCACTTTGGTGACTAAATAAAATGGGGATGTGTTTCTTGCTGAAGATATGAGCAAAGATGGAAAGCGAGTAGGGTACATTACCAATATATGATGTTTACCACCAAGCTGATAGGTGTTTATCCTTTACGATAAATAATCTTTCGTACGGGAGGAATTGTCCAATATGTCCCGATTCGCCATAGCCATTCCATAGGGCCAAAGCGGAAAAAGTATAGCCATAGCTTACTAAAGAGCAATTGGCAACCATAAATGCCTAGACAAATCCACAAAGATTCAAGATAGCGAAGTTGTCCAATTAAACCGAAAGTATGGCCAATTAAGAGAATAAGCGCTGTTTGCCCCAGGTAATTAGTCAAGGCCATGCGCCCATATGCTTTTAACGGTGCCAATAGTGGCTGGAACAAAGTGCTTTGTAATAATAGGATGATTGTTCCCATGTAAAAGGCAGAAGCGAATGGGCTAAACTGTAGTCCGATTAATGAAAATTGCTCAATATTTGTAATATGAGCCGCTAGCTGATCCTTGGGCAAATGCTGGATATTAACAAGAGGCTCAGGGACATACTGCCATTGATAAAACCAGCTAGCCATGCTTATAAAGCCCATTACAATCGTCACGAACATGATTTTATTTCGATGTAACGAGATATTTTCAAATAAATGATATTGACCAGCAGCTAGACCAAGCAAAATCAGTGGAAATGGCATTAAAATTTTTAGACCAAAATAGGCAGTGATGGCTAATAGGATGAATCCAAGGATGAGATTGATGTCTTTGCGCATTTTATAAAAAGGTAAGGCTACAAAGCCAAAGATAGCATAGACAGTTAAGGCTTCACCTGGTTGGAAATAAAAATGCACTAGCCCCATAAACAGTAAAATCAAAAGCCTACGACTAAATAAGGCATAGGCTTTTTCGCCCCTTGCCTGTGCGCGTGAAATAAAGAGATAGAATCCTATTCCAAATAAAAATGAAAAAATGATAAAAAATTTACCCTCTACAAAAAGTGTTAGAAAGCGGCTATAGGCAATATCGTTTGCCAATTCAGGTGGTTCAATCCACATTAATGAGGGGATATTGACTAAAATAATGCCCAGTAAGGCGAACCCTCTTAAATAATCTAATGTATCAATTCGTTTATTACTGTTGGTCGGTTGCAACGTATATCTCCTCCTTCAAGACCAATTATAAGGAAGATCTTTTAAAAGTAGTAACGATGAATGTTACGTGAATCTAACAAAATTGTCATCTTATAGAGGCTCTATTGGCTCAGGGTAAATCGCTAATAGCTCATATGCATGCTGACGTATAAGCTGAATTAGTGCGTACGGTTCTTTGACAATCGCATGTTGACCAAGGCGAAAGAAAAGGGAGCTATTAAAGTGGAGCTCATGTTGATCGATAATCGTATCGATATAGCCTGTTCCATCACTATGTCGAACAACCGCTTTTTCAAGATGGGGCTCACTTAAACATTGACGAACGCCCTCGCTTGATAATTCTACATATAACGGAATAGGCTGCTGAGGCTCATAGTCAGTTTCAAGCCATTGCTGCAAATTCATCGTCGTTTTATGGTTTGCTTCACTAATTTTTATCCCTTTAATTCGATCTACACGGAAGAGTAATATTCTTTCATTTGATAGCAGTAGAGCAGGCATATACCATAAGCCATCATGAGCGTACACGCCAATAGGCTGGATATGCTTAGAGGTGATACCAGACTTCGATTCATACTGGATATGCAATTGTGATTGGTTGATGATAGCCTCTAAAACGTCCGTTAAGAGTGGTGTTGTAATGGCTCTTTTAGGGTTCCAAAAGGCAATATAGGATTGCAGTGTATCCACCTTTTTCTTGGCTTCCTTCTGTAAGGATTCATACAGCTTTTGAGAGACAGACTTCATTTCAGTATTAAAGGGTAAATCACGATAATAGTGCAAAGACTGGAATGCAAAGAAAATGGCGACCGCCTCTTCCTCAGTAAATAATATCGGGGGGAGAATGGCATTGGATAGCACCGTATAGCCCCCATGTCTTCCTTGTTCCGCGTAAATGGGTAGCCCCATATCACTTAAATCCAAAAGGTAACGATGCACCGTTCGCACGGAAATATGGAAGGAGTCGGCAATTTCCTGCGCTGTAAATTTCTTTTTCTTACTGACGAATAGCAAAATATCAATTAATCGTTTAGCTTTGGTCATATTTTTTCACCTTTTTATTTAATCATGCCAATAGTTGTCATGTTTTATATTTAGTATAGAGATTGTACAAGAGATTTTCAAAAGAAGAGGAGCTGACGTAATGTCACGAGAAATACTGGTATTTATTGCAGGGAGTTTAGATGGATTTATTGCCAAGGAAAATGATGATCTACAGTGGCTAGAGGAAACAGAGGGAGAGGGTGATAATGGCTACGCTGATATGTATCAAACTATTGATACCGTCATTATGGGAAAACGGACATATGATTATATCCTAGAACATCTTAAACCGTTCCCTTATCCTGATAAAAAATGCTATGTGTTCTCAACAACTCAAACTGGGGAAAATGAGCATGTGACGTTTATCCAAGAGGATGTCATCACATTTACTCAACGTTTAAAAGAGCAAGAAGGCACAAAGATTTGGATGGTAGGGGGAGGGGACCTTCTAGATGCTTTTTTACAGGAGCGGCTAATTGACGAATGGATTATTACGATTACACCCCATTTACTAGGCTCAGGGATACCCTTGTTTAAATCTCCCCGTCCATTCGAAAACTTAAGGCTATTGGAAACAAAACGATATGGTCAAATGGTACAACTACATTATGAGGTAAGGAAAGAGGCTTAAATCAAGCCTCTTCTTTATTTGATAAAGGAACGATAGATTTCTCCTAAGAGACCTTGCATTTGATGGATGCCTGTATCGGTGTTAGTCATGGCAACAAAGCCTTTGTCTAGGTGGGGGTAGGCCACTAGCATACATTGATAGCCAACGCCCCAGCCAAGCGAGGATATTTCAAGCTGCTCACCAGCACCATCAAGAAATACACCAAGGCCCATCCATTCTTTACAGCCCTGAGGACGAATTAGCTCATGGATTGAAGCTAAACCAAGTGTACCCTTTCCCTTTAAGGCCTGCATTACCTCTTGTAATAATTTTGCTAGATCTGACGGTGTTGTCCATAATCCACAAGCTGCATCATACGGGTAAATAGGGTATCTTTGTGCTGTTAGGGTGCCATCTTTCTGATGACCACTTGCTGTATTGGCAGTTGGGACTGCGGAAGAAAAAAAGCTATTTGCCATGGCTAGTGGTCGGAAAATCACGTCTGTCATAAGTGTTGAAAAACTTGAGCCTGTTGTATTCTCAATCAGCAATTGAACAATGCAAAAGCCAGCATCTGAATAGTGAAATTCTTGCTCGGCCTCAAAAGTACTATCGATTGGTATGGAACAATAAGGAGTTGTACCTTTTAATAAGTCGACCATCGAAGGCCTCTGCCATAGTGAATGTAAGGGAGAGAAGCTGCCTTTAGGGTCAATAATTCCGGCCTGATGACTTAACAAATGTCGTAATGTTACTTTTTTTCCCTGAGTGTAGCTATGATCTGGCATCTTCCAAGATGTGAGCTTTTGATTAATATCCTCATCTAAATCTACTATACCTTGCTCGACCAGCTTCATCACTAAAATGCTTGTAACTAGTTTACTAATTGAACAGGCATTGAAGATGGTTTCGGTATTGATTCTGTTAGTTTTCCCGACCTCTAATAGACCAAAGCACTCTGCCTTCTGAAGCTCACCATCCTTTATATAGGCAATGCTGAGGCCAGCTATTTGTTGTTGCGACATTTGCTCATGTATTGTCATGAATAAAGATCTCCTAGTTTTTCCTTTATTATACCATAATTAGGAACGAATGTTCTTGGAAAACTATCGTTATGTCAGCTGAAATCTATTGTATAATAAAGGAATTATTTCTACAAAGGTACATACAATGGAGGGGTTTTGTGACAAAAGCGTTTCCACAAAAAATACATATCATTGGGTCCGTTGGCAGTGGGAAAACAACATTGGCGAGGAAGTTATCTAAAACCTTGCAGATTCCTTATTATGAGCTTGATAATGTGGCATGGATGCGAAAGGAATCAGGGGATATTCTAAGAACAGATGAAGAAAAAAAGGAGCACTTACAAACCATTCTCCAAACGAACAGTTGGATTATAGAGGGGATCCATCAGGAGAAGTGGGTTGTTGATAGCTTCCAGCAAGCTGATTGCATTATCTTTCTCGATACGCCTTATAAAATTCGAGTCTTTCGTATAATAAAAAGATTTATAAAACAAAAAATGGGCTTCGAAAAAGCTCACTATCAACCTACTTTTTCGATCTTTTTTAAAATGTTTCGTTGGAATAAACGCTTTGAAAGGGTAGGAAAGCCTAAATTCTTTAAACAGCAACATGCTGTATTGGCTAAACTTTTAATGATTCAGCGCAAAAAGGATTTAGATTCCTATTTTCGACAATTCTAAAGCGTATCCCGATGTCAGGATACGCTTGTTCTTAAGCATTTTTCTTTGTACGTGTAGTCCGTTTTCTTGTAGCGGGCTTTTTTGTTTTTTCTAAAGAGGCCTGTAGAGCTGTCATTAAATCCGTGACATTTTCAGGAATTGGACGTTGTTTATCGCTTGTAGATATCGTATTTGTAGCTTTCTTTTCTTCAATTAGTTCTAATAAAGCATTGCGGTAATCATCTGTATATTTTTCAGGGTTGAATGTAGTTGTTAGTTGTTCCACTAACATGAGGGCTGTATCGAGCTCCTTTTGTACTACATCCTGTTCACTTGGAATATTAGGGACATCGCCAATGCTTCTTACCTCATCTGGATAGTGAATTGTTTCCATCACAAGGGCATTTTGATAAACACGCACAATGGCAAGCTGCTCTTTAGAGCGGATAACGATTTTGGCAATGCCAATTTTCCCTGATTGTTCTAATGTTTTTCGTAACAATGAATAGGCTTTGGCTCCCGTCGAATCGGGTGATAAAAAATAGGTGCGTTCAAAATAGATTGGATCGATTTCAGTTAATTGCACAAAATCAATAATTTCCACAGCCTTATCTTCATTTTCCTTACGCAAGTTTTCTAAATCTTCTTGATCCAACACAACAAATTTATTTTTGGCATATTCATAAGCCTTCACGATATCCTCATCTGTTACCTCTTGGTTACAGCCCTCACAAACCTTTTTATAGCTAATCGGCGTATGGCAGTCTTTGTGAAGCTGACGCAATTTGACATCTTTATTTTCAGTTGCAGCATGTAGTTTCACAGGAATATTAACAAGTCCAAAGGAAATACTGCCTTTCCACACTGTATGCATTGTTGTCACCTCGTTTTTCTTACTATGATGTATTTTGAGGTTTTTTATGTATCTTAAAATGAAATCTTCAAACACTGAATATAAAAAGCAAAGTAGGTATAGCGGAATGAAACCAATGCTTTTATCCGAAACAAACGATATTCCTAGTGGAGATGAATGGCTATTTGAAACAAAATATGATGGTTTTCGCTGCTTATTAGTTTGGGATGAGGAGCCGAAGCTCATTAGCAGAAATGGACGACATTTAAATCACTTGTTTCCCGAAATTTTAGCTTTTTGTCAGCAAATATATGCATCCATTCAAACCTTTTTACCCCTAACCTTGGATGGGGAGTTAGTTTATTTACGCAATCATTTTAAAAGTGATTTTGCCGTTGTTCAGAAGAGGGGGAGAATGCAAAATCAAGACGTGATTCAGGAACATGCTCATTCATGTCCTTTTCACTATCTAGCATTTGATGTTTTAACCCTTAAAGGAGAATCTCTCCAAAACCATTATTTAAAAACGCGTAAGGAGCAATTGGGCAAGCTTGCGACGAAGTTCAAATGGCCAAGCGTAAACTATGAGAATCCAACGCCTATCCAAGTCATACGTGGTAGTGAGGAGCATGAGAGCTTATGGCAGTCCATCAAACTTTACAATGGGGAAGGCATTGTTGCTAAGAGGAAAACAAGTAAATGGCTTGAAAACATACGATCAAATCATTGGTTAAAGATAAAAAATTGGCGTTATGTCACAGTCATTGTCACACAATATGACCATAGCAATAGTTATTTTCATGGTGCAGTTTTTGAGGACAATCAATTACGAGAAGTCGTTACGTTTAAGCATGGGATGACAGAGGAAGAGCATCAAACACTTGTCAAATTCTTTCAGACTAATGGACTGCGTAAAAAGGAGGTATGGGAACTTGAGCCTTCGATTTGTGTTGATATTGCCTGTATTGATTTTGATGGTAGTAAGCTTAGGGAACCTAGATTTCATGCCTTTCGATTAGAGATATCACCTAAGGAATGTCATTGGCTGCACATGCAACGTCAACTGTATCCTATCCCTGATTCAGTTGCTATCACACATCCAGACAAGCCTGTATGGCCGAATATGGGTATTACAAAGGATCAATACTTGTTCTATTTGCAAAATATTTCGCCCTATGTAATGCCTTTTCTAAAGGATCGTCCTCTAACGCTAATACGCTATCCACATGGTGTTCCAGGCGAAAGTTTTTATCAAAAAAGTAAACCAGAAAAAATGCCTAATTTTGTGGCAACAGCTGTGATGGATGATATTGATTATATCGTGTGTAATAACTTGGAAACGTTATTGTGGCTTGGAAATCAGCTGGCATTAGAGTTCCACATTCCATTTCAAACACATCATTCTCCGTACCCGACAGAAATCGTTTTCGACTTAGATCCTCCCTCAGTACAAGATTTTTCATTAGCCGTTTCAGGAGCACTTGATTTAAAGAACATTATTGATTATTTTCAGCTCCAATCCTTTATTAAAACATCAGGTGGAAAAGGTTTACAGCTGTATATTCCTTTACCCGCAAATACATTTACTTATGAAGAGGTACGTATATTTACAGAGTTTGTTTGTCGCTTTTTATGTGAGCAAAAGCCAAATCTATATACAATTGAGCGTTTAAAAAAGAATCGTCATGAAAAATTATATTTAGATTATGTACAACATGCAGAGGGCAAGACTATCATTGCCCCGTATTCCACTCGTGGCAATGAAATGGGTTTAGTAGCAACACCGCTTCTATGGGAGGAGGTCAATGAAAACCTAACGCCAACACTTTTTACGATTCCCTTTGTCATGGAGCGCATGAAAAAAATGAGCAATCCCTTTCAATTATTTCGTGAAGTAGGGGAGGAACAAAATTTTCAAGCAGTTCTAGATCAATTAAAGGCATGAGGACATTTATGGAGATAGGGAAAGCATGGACAGGCATAAGCGCAGTGCGATGTAAAGCGAGCGGTTCACCTGAAAAAAGAGTGCCCTCCGATGTAAAAGGGCGGTTTTACAAAAAGCTTGCATTGACCAGTACTATAAGCGCTTCTAAAAAAGAGGTGTCCCCAATGTCATTGGGAACACCTCTTATTGCCGTTAAAGTGGAATCTGCGCATTTGCTTTTTCGAGATAATCCAGTATGCCCATTGCGGACACAATGGTATCGAATGGGATGGTTTGATAGACAGGATGATCGGACGGAATGCCGTTTTCCTGTAGATAGTTAAATAAAAGTTCCTTTAAGCGAGCATCTAAATAGTGAACTTGTTCTTGGAACTGGCTGGATGCTGCTTGCGCTTTTCTACCTTCTTCTAAAAAGAGTGGTGTCCAATAGCGCACCTGACGATAGGCTTCAGCTGGATTTTTATAAGCCCCATAGTGACCGAAGTACAATTCACTTGCTTGTAGCTTTTCGTACAATTTTAAGGATTGTTCCATTGTTTCAGGGTTGTATTGATTTGGAGAGGTGGACGGAATGATTAAATCAATTGCTTCCTCATCCATTTCGGGATAGCGAACACCTGTTGTATCTCCTACAAACAAGCCATTTGTTGCGGAATAAAGCATTGAAACATGATGCTTAGCATGCCCCTCAGTATGATAAAACGTTAAATGATGTTGACCTAATTGTAATAGCTGTTCGTGTTGGACTTCAATAATTCTTGTAGCGTCAATGGGCACAATTGGATCAAAAAGGCGGTCAAATTCAGCGCCATAAACCCCTTTAGCACTGCGGATAAGACGACTTGGATCAATCATGTGGGCTGCGCCTCGTGGATGAACCACTAATTTAGCATTGGGACAGCTTTGCAAAAATAACCCTGCTCCGCCTGCATGGTCTAAATGAATATGTGTCACGATGACATAGTCTATATCCTCTACTGCAATATTTAATTTCTGTAACCCTTCCATAATATAAGGTACGGATGGACTGGCCGAAGTTTCGATGAGAGCAATCTTTTCATCGATTAATAGATAGGAGCTTGTTCGCTGCTCTCGACCTAAATCATGTGTATCGATACAGTAGAAATTTGGTGCGATTTGTTGGACGCTAGTCAATTCAATTTCCCCCTTTTTTTCAAAAATAAGCTAATTATGCTTATAAATGCAATATTTAGCTACAAAAAGTAGTTGTTATACTATATAATAATAGAAAATTAAACTGAATGTCTATTCATTTTTTTAGGGGGATAGTAATGGAGCATAAAATTCGTTATGATACACGAAAAGTTCATCGTGTAAATTTGGCTATTATCTCAATTTTGGCCATTCTAATATGTGGACCTATGATTCTATCAAAGGGCATCCATTTTTTATTTATTGGGTTAGCTGTCATTGCTTTGGCGGTATGCAATTATTTTTTACCTATAAAGACGTATGTCAAAGGCTTTATTTTTGGTCTCATTCCATCAAGTGTTGTGTTTACCTTATTTTTGCTTGATAGCTTCTCATTAAATAAACATTATATTTTACTGTGCACAGTGGCCATTATTGCCCTGTATTTTAAAAAAGAATTGATTGTTTTTTTTGGAATGCTAACCAATCTTAGTTTTTTCATTTTATATATGGTCAACTCGTCATCATTGTTAGGACCATTTGATGACACCATTGTCTTTGTGACACTTCTGGCAATTATGAATGGGGTCATTATTGCTTTTTATTTGCTGGCAAAATGGGGAAATGAATTGATTCAACATGCAGAAATCCAGCAAAATGAAGTGCAAGCATCCTTCAATCAACTACAAAATACATTTCAGGAAATCGAAAAGAGCAGTCAGGCATTGGACAAACATGTCACGCAATTCCAACAAACAATGCAAAGGATTTCTGGCTCTAGTAAGCAAATTTTAGTAGCGACAGAGGATATTTCTGCAAGTATTCAGCAGGAGGCATCCAGTTTGCAAATGATTCATGGCACAATGGGCGACTCCGTTCATTTTGTCAATAAAACATTGACGATTTCGAAGGATACGGTCGCTAAATCTACTGATCTACAACAAGAAGTATTAGCAGGGTGGGATAAAATGCAGGATGCAATGACTCAAATGAGCGTCATGAGTCATGCCATGGGCTCAACTGCAGAAACTGTCAACGAGCTGCAACACAGCCTGCAAACAGTGGATAGTCTATTAAAGGGGATTACCCATATTGCAGAACAGACTAATTTATTGGCCTTAAATGCGGCGATAGAAGCAGCTAGAGCGGGAGAACATGGAAAAGGATTTGCCATTGTAGCAGATGAAGTGCGTAAGCTAGCAGAGGAAAGCGCTGCAATTACTGTCAGCATTACCAATGTGACAAAAACCTTGTTTGAAAAATCAACAGAGGCTCATCAACGCTCTGATGACGGTGAAAAGGCACTCCAGCATGGAGAACAGCTTTTACAGGATGTCAGTCATTTCTTTAATAGTTTAAAGGATTCTTTTACGGAAACGAATACAGATTTAACAAGAGGGATGCATGAATTAAGCAGTGCCATCTCACAATTCGAGGTAATCCAAAAGCAAATTGAAAAACTGAATCACATGACCGAGCAAAATGCGGCTTCTACTGGTGCTATTCTACATTCAGTGGAGGACGAAAATCAGCTTCTAGTAAGCATGACGGATACAACAAATCATATTCAGGCTTTAAGTAACACGTTAAAGGCATTAGTGATGGCAAAGGTATAATAGAACCATTGATATTGAAATAAATGGTAGGGTAAAATAAGAGAAGGATTAACCTTCCTAGATGAAGGGTATAGAGATAGTATTCATCTACATTGTTTTATCCATATCTGGTTGTGGTGATTGTTTTTGAGTTTGTATGAGCCTCAGCACAATAACTTAAATATGCATTTGTAGTGTGTTTGTTATGGTGATTGTCACCATTTATATATTAGCTGTAGATACATTCAGACCATAAATCTGTTGTATGACTTGAAAAGGAGGAGGGATTCCATGAACATTCGTAGTGTACAGAGTTCAGATTACTATACTTTATCTCCATTGATTAATGAGTGGTGGGGTGGTAGGAATATGTCAGACAAGCTGCCTAAATTATTTTTTGATCACTTTACAAATACAAGCCTTATTATGGAGAAGGATGGCGAAATTATTGGCTTCCTCATTGGCTTTTTATCGCAGTCCAAAACAAATGAAGCGTTCATCCATTTTGTTGGGGTCCATCCTGATTACAGAAAACAGAATATTGCAAAAAGATTATATGATGTATTCTTTCATGTGGTGAAGCAATACCATCGAAATATTGTGAAATGTGTCACGTCGCCTATTAATGAAGTATCCATCGCCTTCCATACGAATCTGGGTTTTAGAATGGAAAAAGGTGACAAAGTGTTAGATAATATGTCCATTCATAGTAATTATGGTGGTGAAAATCAAGATCGTGTGTTGTTTTATAAAATTCTACCGTAATTTACTTTCGATAGTTGGCATATAGTCCCGAATAAGGGGGCTATACATGTTTATTAAAAGGTTATTTACGTTATGGTTTCTACTTTTAAGCATTGTTTGTGGTGCATTTTTCTTTTTGGCAAATGCACCTATTCAATATGCTGAAAAAACCAATGTTTCTATGCCACAGCCTAGTAATGATGAATTATTGCGTTATATTCAGCAATATCAATTTTTAATTAGTGAGATTTCCTATACATTGCGCAAAGAATCCTATAGCTTTCTATTAGATTATGGAATTTTACCTAATGGAAAAATAGAGCTCCTTGTGTCATTACCCGACAAGGTCGATCACAAGACAAAGCAACATATAGAAGAAACAATGCTGGACGTTATCAAAGCTAATGAATTAAACCCTATCTCTTTTCAAATAACGTTAAAGCAACTCTATGAGCCAGCAGAAGCGATCTCAACTCGGCTAAGTTATAATGATGTCATGGCCAATCTATTTGAGGCGATGTTTGCAGAAAATTTTGGCACTTTCAGCATTGACCATAGTATGACGTCTGAGGAAATTCAAGTAAGAATTAATTTAACACAAGAGACAAATCACAAGGCTAAAAAGAAGGCTCAACAGTTAGCGGAAGATACGATAAAGCAGCATCAATTTGATGTAGAAACCTTTTCTATTGATGTTCAAAATACGATGAAAACTTTAGATTAAAAAATAATTCAGATTAGATGAAGAGGGGAATACATACTCTACATGTGACAAACTCTGTATCTTTTTCCTTTATAGGTGTGTGTCAAGGTATGATGGTCATTTTCAAAGAAGTGCAGTGTAAGGGTTTTGATTTCTAAAAACGGAGCGGACCATTATGGTGATGCTCTTTTTTTATTAGTAATCTCAATAACCATGGGGGTAAAAAGAAATGAATAAAACACAACATAAAATAGCAATCATTACGGGTGCAAGCCACCCTCAAGATATTGGAACAGCTATTTGTAGAAGATTGGCTATGGATGGTGTTAATGTTTTTTTCACACACTGGCATGCTGATCGTAAGTGGATAGGAGAATTCAAACAGGAAATTTTGAGTAAGGGTGTTTCATGTGAAGAATTGTCGATTGATTTATCAGATTCCCAAGCTCCAAAAACGATACTCCAAACGGTTTTCGAAAAAATGGGTGTACCTTCCATTTTAGTGAATAATGCTGCCCATTCAGCACAAGATGGTTATCTAGCATTAGATGCTCAAACATTAGACGAGCATTACGCGGTGAATATAAGGTCAACCCTACTACTTTGTGTGGAATTTGCACGTCTTTTTGAAAAAGCTAATTTAAACTCAGGGAGAATTATTAATATGACTTCTGGTCAAGATTTAGGTCCTATGATGGGAGAGCTAGCCTATGTGGCAACGAAAGGGGCAATTTCATCCTTTACTAGATCATTAGCACAGGAGCTAGCACCGCTGGGCATTACCGTCAATGCTGTCAATCCAGGGCCAACAGATTCTACATGGATGAATGATGAGATTAGAAGTTATCTGTTACCCAAATTTCCAATGGGGCGGATTGGGACACCAGTGGATGTGGCCAAGGTGATTAGCTTTCTTGCTAGCGAGGAGGCTACATGGATAACTGGTCAAATAATCCACTCAGAGGGCGGATTTTTACGAGGATAATTGATTAAAAGCCTTGCTACAGTTGTGGCGAGGCTTTTCTACGTGCTTATATGTACGTAAAAAGGGTCACTCCCGAAATTGGAAATGACCAAGGTTTGTTAGGTGTGTTCGTTGGAGGAAAAAATCTTAAAGAACAGATACACTACTATTTTATTCGGTTAGTATAATAATTTCTAGGCTTTAAACCAGTGACAGCGTATCTTCCTAAGGGCTTTATTTTTTCCCCACATCAACACTTTTATAGTCCTCCTACTTATGTATAGCAAGGCAAAAAGGTTGCTGTAGACCCACTCGATGTTGGGTTGTTATGATGATGATGTACGTAAGTGGGAGGTAAGTGAATTGGAAGCAGAAAGATATAATAATCTTAAATTAGGTGAACGTGGTGCCATTATCAGTATTATTGCTTATATAATTTTATCCATCATAAAAGTTGGCATTGGTTACTTGAGTGGTTCAGAAGCTTTAAAAGCGGATGGTTTGAATAATACGACAGATATTATTGCCTCTATTGCAGTACTTATTGGACTAAAGCTTTCACAAAAACCAGCAGATCATGATCATCGCTATGGTCATTGGAAAAGTGAAACCATTGCATCAATGGTCGCTTCATTTATTATGATGGCCGTTGGTATTCAAGTATTGGTCGGTGGGTTTTCTTCCATTTTTCAAGGTGGAAAAGAATCGCCGGATATGGTCGCAGCCTATGTAGGGATAGGATCAGCATTGGTGATGTATTTAGTCTATCGTTACAACAAACAATTGGCTAAAAAAATCAATAGTAAAGCCGTTATGGCTGCAGCTAAAGATAATTTGTCAGACGCTTGGGTAAGTATTGGAACCGCTGTAGGAATTTTAGGGTCACAACTACATATGCCTTGGTTAGATACGGGTACTGCGATTGTCGTAGGTTTCATCATTTGTAAAACTGCTTGGGAGATTTTCAAGGAAGCCTCTCATGAACTATCGGATGGATTTGATGAGAAAATTCTTCAAACATACAAAGAGATTATTTTAAAAATAGATGGCGTTAAAGGATTGAAAGAAATCAGAGGAAGAAATTATGGGAATAATGAGGTAATTGATGTCGTTATACTTGTAGATGCAAAGTTAGATATCACGAAAGCGCATGATGTTGCTTCGGTTGTTGAAAAAAATATGGTGGAAGAGCAAGGGGTTTATGAAGTGCATGTCCATGTAGAGCCTAAGGATGCAAAGGGCAAATAAGTCCTAAAATGTAATATTCAGCTTCAAAAAATATACGGATTAATGAGGGGAAGGAATGTCGCTATTGAAATACAAAAACAATTGCCTCTAGCTACTTAATGGCGGTGAAATGACTAATTTTAACCTTTAAAAATGGTTGTACGTGCAGGTTTTAGCCTTCATTGATAAAAAAATTCACTTTTCACTGGACTAATACGATTTTTTATCATATACTGTATGTAATAGAATCTTTCTTAAAGAAATAATAAATTCACATATTACAAAGAGTAATCGTGTTTTGTTAGTTACTTTTTGTAATATGTGAATTTTTTTCTTTGGAAGTAGTATGATTTTATTTAATAACATTATTGGAGGTCATTTAAATGACACAAGGTACAGTAAAATGGTTTAACGCAGAAAAAGGTTTTGGTTTCATCGAAGTAGAAGGCGGACAAGACGTATTCGCTCACTTCTCAGCTATCCAAGGTGAAGGTTTCAAATCACTTGAAGAAGGTCAAAAAGTTGAATTCACAGTTGAAGAAGGTCAACGTGGACCACAAGCTGCTAACATCGTTAAACTTTAATTTTTAAATGAAGAAAAACATTCTTAAATAGAGTGGTTTCAGTAGACAAAGTCGATTTTTTCGACTTTGTCTTTATTTTTTTTCTCATTACATTTCAAATCAAAATACATTTGTTCCTTGCCTATTCTCGATGAAAGAAGTGAGGATATGAGGTTTTACCAAGAAGAATGTACGAGGGAGTTTGTTCAGTATGATCTGTTTACAAATCAAAACTACCTAAAATCATAAAATCTACAATCACGCCACTTACTGGATTTTCCGATCCTAATACATTAATTCCCAATACTGTCACACCACTAATATTTGTAATATTAGCAGAGACATATTTCCCACTAATATTCTTCTCTCTCATTTGAACTCTCGGTCTTAAGTTTATCGTTGGATTTGTCGAGTATACACTTGCCACTGCATAGTCAATAGTAGATAAAAGAGCATTGCCATTCGCTAATGCATTGTCTGTAAAATATAATGTGGCTATTCCATTTGCATCAGAGGTAGCTTGTCCATAAACGATGCGCTTTACTTTTTTGGGATTTGCATCTCCTGCTTTAAACACCTGCATGACTGTTGGGGCAAGTGTAATAAAATCAATGCTCATAGGCATTCTCCTTTGTTATTTATAGCCCAAATTATGCTTGATATATTCTATGAACTGTTTATTAGATTAGTACACTAAGCAACAAACTTCCTACATACATTCTTCTATGCAACAAAGTAAGTAGTAAAAAAGGGTCACCAGGGTGGAAGACGACCCTTTGATCATAGCATGAATATTTGAGGATAATAGAAGGTAATTATTAATGATATAAGAAAGTAGCACCAGCAATAATTAATAGAATAAAGAGGACAACAATTAGAGCGAATGATAAATTATCATGCTTGCCATAGTTTGAACCGTAAACTTCATATTCCATATGAAAGTCCCTCCTTTCGAAAATCTAGAATATGTAAAGTATAGAAAGCTTCAGGCAAAATAATCTCCTTTAAAACGAAGTTTATATAAATGAATAAATATTTAAGGGTCACTCGGCTGAAAGTGACCCTAAGTAACAATTCGGGAGGTACATGTTAAACTAGATTAGCTTAACACTACTATTTATATGAAAAGTTAACTCATTGTGCATAGTTTATTGCCTTTAAAATAAAAATAAGACTATGATGGTCAACCAACGTCACAGCCTATGAAGTGTGTTGAAATGTGCGATACAATTATAGTCTATTTATACATTCGAAAAGCTGCAGCGTCTACAAACGCTACAGCTAAAAATATTTTATCTTTCAGGCCAGGACTGTGTTCAATCTACCCCTAAAGTGCCTCGAAATTTCTGATTACGTGTCAATGAGTACAGTACTAAATTAAGGGAATCTTTATTTTTCAGGATAATTAACATGTAATGGTGGTGGTACAAGCCAGCCTTTATTTTTGTTTAAACGTAAAAGCTTTGCACCAAGTTGAGCTTTAGCCATATGGAATTGCCCAAACATTAATGCGATATCTTCACGAGTAGAAGTACCCATTGCCTGACTACATGCAACTAATCCAGCTGCTAGGTCAGCACTTAGGGCAGCGCTTATTTCTGGATCATTAAACTTTGCACCTGGAGGAATATCTTCCAGTCTTGCTACAGGTCTCTCGGGTGATGCAGGAGGTAGTGCAATCCCGTTTGTTTTTAGAATTTTTTCTAATTGCTTTACTTCTTCCCTGCATGTTTCGATGATATCTTCAATAATTTTTTTAAGATCTTCATCACCAGCATGATTATAAAACGTTTGATAGCCAGAAATCATGCCATAGTCTGCAATTAAACCCGACCAAACACTAAATACCTCACCATAATGCAACGGTTCATCTTTTGGATTTCCACCAAGAATACCCATCTGTACACATCCTTTTCTTATTTTTCGCCATTAAAGCCATGTTAGTATGGCTGAAAAAATAAGTAAAATTCACTTTTAATAAAATTTTTAATGTAAAAATTAAAAGAAGCCACAGAGAAAGAAATCTCTGCAGCTCTTTAAGTAGTGAAACACTACGCACTTATAGAATGGATGTTTTTTGTTTAGTTATACGTTTAATGTAGCTTTGAAAAAGTGAAAAGTATAGATTTTCTTAAGAAAGGCCACTTTAAAGCATATTGGAGGTGAGTGTTTTGACAAAAGAAAAGCAAAAGAATGAAGTAGAGCAAGAAGAAATAGCAATGGAATTTAATCCTGAAGAATTAGAAGCAGTAAAAGAGCAACAAGAGCAACAGAAAGAACAGCCCTTCAATAAAAAAGAAAAGAAATAAGAAGGTAAGTATGCCATCATCAATGGTTGTGGCATTTCCATATAGTTTATGCTTGAACCTCCAATGACTTAATTGAAAGAAGATGATTTAAAATGGACAAGAATTTGAATTACGGGGAAGATTATAAATTTATCCCAGCAACTTCTGTTGGAAGCGGTGTAGGTATAGACATATTACCTGATTTATATCAATACACGATTCAAATTGTAAATATTGTACTTTATGGTGAACCGCAGATGAAAGATTTTGTGCTAATAGATGCGGGGATGCCCAAAAGTGCGGATGAGATCATTTCAGTTGTTGAAGAACGTTATGGTTCTAAGGCTCGACCGAAGGCAATCATACTGACTCACGGTCATTTTGATCATGTCGGAGGAATCATAGAATTAATAGAGCGGTGGGATGTTCCTGTCTATGCGCATACATTGGAAATACCCTTTTTATCTGGAAAACAAAATTATCCCGAGCCTGATCCAACGGTAAATAACGGCTTGGTTGCTAAAATGTCACCTATTTTTCCAAATGAAGCTATAAATTTAGGTGGTAACCTCAAAGTTTTACCTTCTGATGGTAGTGTTCCATTTATGGCAGGTTTCCGATGGATTCATACGCCAGGCCATTCACCAGGGCATATATCTTTATTCCGTGAGAAGGATAAGGTGCTTATTGCTGGAGATGCATTTGTTACGGTCAAACAAGAATCTCTTTATAAGGTGATTACGCAGACAAAAGAAATCAGTGGTCCCCCTCAATATTTTACAACAGATTGGCTGGCTGCTCGAGCATCTATCGAAAAATTAGCAATACTAAAACCTTCAGTTGCCATCACAGGGCACGGATTACCTATGAAGGGCGAAGAACTGACAAGCAACTTAAAAAAACTAGTCGATGATTTTGAACAAATCGCACTACCCAAGCAGGGTAAGTATTTAAATTAATCACGTAAGGAAAAAACAAAGAAAAAGCCGCAGCGTCGTCACACGCTACAGCCATTGTCTTGCCAATTTAGTCAGATGATTCATTATATCATAAATTATCAGATTGCAACTGTAGAATGAACATATTTGAATGACAAGACACAATGAATGGCAAGTTGTTAATAGGGGCCTGTTTTGATAATAGCTATCAAAACAGGCTCCTTCTTTGTATTTGAATGTCATAGATCTTTTCATGGTATAAAATTTCCTTTTTAAAAAAAGTGGTTGAACAAATTTTTTATTTGTGTATATAATGTTTATATAGTATATATACAATATAATAAATTTGTGGGGGAATTGTTTAAGTGATAGGCACTGAAAAAGCGGATGAAAGTAATCTGTTAAAACGATGGATCATCACTATTGGTATATTTTTAATTGTTCAATTGATCTTTATCGCGGTCGATGGCACTGCTCTTGAGCCGAACATGAACGATAGTAATAATTTAGTTGCCAGAATGGGAAGATGGATTTTGGATTCGAGGCTTTTCACCGAATGGATAACGCCTTATTCCTTTCCTTTTTTTAATATGTTCATCACAATCCATGTTATTGCTATACTGATTGCAGCACTAGGGAATATTATTTCAACGATATTCTCAAAAAAATAAAGAAGAGGGATTGGCATGCAAATAATTATTTCGAACAGTTCAAAGGAGCCAATTTATGAACAAATTACGAATCAAATTAAATCACTTATTTTAGCAGGTGAACTACAGGAGGGCACAGCAATACCCTCCATGCGTAACCTCGCAAAGGATTTACAAATTAGTGTAATAACGACAAAACGCGCTTATGAAGAATTGGAGAAGGCGGGCTTTATCTATTCCATTGTTGGTAAAGGATCTTTTGTAGCGGAGCAAAATTTGGAGGTTATACGGGAAAAGAAGCTGAAGGTTATTGAGGAACAGCTAAGTGCGGTCATTGCGAATAGCAGAGAAATAGGCCTGTCACTTGATGAGTTAAAGGAATTATTGAAGATTTTATACGAGGAGTGAAAGGGATGGAAAATGTAGTCGAATTAAAGAATGTCACAAAGAGGTTCAAGGGCTTTTCCGTAAATCATATAAATTTACAGGTAAAGCGAGGCTTTGTAACGGGTTTCATTGGAGCAAATGGAGCTGGTAAGTCTACAACGATAAAAACGATGATGAATCTATTAAGGCCAGATGCTGGAGAAGTAAAGCTTTTCGGATTAGACTACAAGACGCATGAGAAGGAGATTAAGCAGCGCATTGGGTTTGTATACGATGGCAATATATTTTTTGAAGGGTTGAACTTAAAAGATATAAAACGTATAGTTGCACCTGCTTACAAACGCTGGGACGATACAATATTTTATCAATACGTAGAACAATTCGAATTACCACTTAACAAAGCAATAAAAACATTTTCTAAAGGGATGCAAATGAAGGCTTCATTAGCAATAGCCCTCTCACATCAGGCAGAGCTAATCATTATGGATGAGCCGACAGCAGGATTAGATCCCATTTTTAGACGGGAGCTGTTAGATCTATTACAGGAATTAATGGTTGATGGCAATCGCACTATTTTCTTTTCTACGCACATTACAACTGATTTAGATCGTATCGCAGATTACATAGCTTTTATACAGAAAGGGGAATTAGTATTTAATCAATCTATACACGATGTAGCTGAAAACTATGCGCTCGTTAAAGGTGAGTTGAATCTACTTGATAGAGACACTGAAAAAGCATTTGTTCATGTTCATCGTGCATCCACAGGATTTGAAGCATTAACGGATAATATTAAAGCAGCGAAAAATATTTTTGGAGACACAGTTATTATTGAACGTGCCTCTCTGGAAGATATCATGTATTACTTTAAAGGAGGCATCCATCATGCTTAACTTAATTAAACGCGATGTCATACTACAGAAAAGGCAGCTATTGCTTTTTATTCCTTTTATCTTAGTTTTTATTTTGTTGGGGGCACCACCCGTTTTAATTTTTCTGGTCGCCAGTATTTTTATTCCCTTTAACACGTATGCATACGATGAAAAAGTTGAGACGAATATATTATTAAACTCCTTGCCATACACACGTACAGAAATTATCGCATCCCGCTATCTTGGAGCGATTGTCTATATGATTTTATCCATAGGTGTTACAAGTCTAGCGCTGCTAGCTTTCAATAAACATTTTACGGTATCTGACATTGCCATTGGTAGTGGCTTATTCTTACTATTTGCTGCGCTTACCTTCCCATTATTTCAGATATTTAAACAGGGTTATATTACAACGGTTATACTTATTAGCTTTATCCTCTTAACTTGGATTTCACGACCAATTGCATTGTATATGAATGAACACTTAACAACAATTATTGATTTTGTTGATAATACATCCGTTACGGTTTTATATACAGGGGCGACGTTTTTTATTATGCTAATCTATATTATTTCTTGGGGGATTACACATAGTATTTATCAACGAAAAGTCTTCTGATTGTGTGCTTTTGTTTACTTCTAGAAGATTACTCAAGGAAAGTGGACAATTTTAGAATGGTGCACTTGATAAAATTTCATTGGGAGCTGAATGTAAGATGGATTTAAATGTCTTTATGCAAAAATGAATGAAGTAAAAAGGTTATGTTGCTTAATATAAGGGAAAGAATGAAAGCCTCCATATGCCTACAAATCGACATATTTAGGCATGTTTACTTAGTATTTCGAAAGTTGTTTTATAGTAATATTTGGTATATAGTCTGTAGGAGGTTTTATATGCCTGATTTATTACTCGTTCTTTTTTTATTTAACTTTTCTTTATTTCTTTTGCACGAAATGGATGCAATAAGATGCTCTGAGTGGCGATTGTTTATAATACTTAAAGATATGGAAGATTCAAAGGCTTATAAAGTATTCACTTTTATTCACCTGTTTCTATACGTATTAATCCTTTCCTTACTTTTCAGTCAGTATCAAACCATCATTTTTTGGGTCCTTGATCTATTCTTTATCATTCATGCAATCCTGCATTTATTTTTTGAAAGGCATCCTCGAAATGAATTTAAAAATAGCTTTTCAAGATCCATTATTTATCCAATGGGGGTCCTTTCTGTCATACATTTAGCATTATTAATTAATATTTCGACTTAATTGTATTGTAAAGGAAGTTTTCAGCTAGTAATTTGCAGAAAATTATTCCAATTTGTTGGTTTTCTGCTTATTATAAAGATGGAGGTGATTATCAGATGTATAGTAATACGGCAAATATGTTGAAGCAAACGAACAATCTTATCAATGCATTGAAAAAATTGAAGCAAAATCTATCTTTTGTGAAATTGTATATTAATAGCGATAGAATACTGGCTATCTATTTTTTAAGTAATGCGTATAGTGATTTTAATTTATTTAAAACAATTTATTTATCTGTAACACCTGGTGATCAAACGATTGATAAGTTTTTACAGGAGTATGAAAAATTCTTTGTAGAAGTGAATAAATACTTAGAGGTCTTTAATGATGATAGCGTCGTCGAGGATAGACTTCATAAGGAAGTTTTGTTTGCGATTAATGAATTAGAAAGATATTTGTTAAATCTGTTAGATGTGTATAGATAAAAAGTTAGACATTCCTTATTTCTGAGGGGTGTCTTTTATTTTAAAGAAGCTTCTTAGATTAAGCTTCTCTGGTTGTAGGGAGAAATGAATAAGAAATGTTAAGGGATAGGAGAAAAATATGATTAGAAAAATTGAAATGGGTTTGTTTGTAATTGGAGTAGTAATGGCCTTAATAGGTATGCCTTATTTATTGGGGTATTTAACGAATGAATGTTTAAAATATCCTCTCTATCTAGGGTTAATATTAATGGTTGCCACTCTCCCTGTAACAATATCCAAGAGAAAGTAATCCATTGAGATTTAAATACTTGGTGTCTAGAGATTGTAGAGACACACCTGTAATATTGATCCTAAAGAGTAGTATTATTCATAAGTAACGAGTTATCTTGCTGATACGTACTATAAAAATGATTTTAAGTAATAGAAAATTAAACAGTCACAAAAGTATTAAACAAAAATGCTATCTTGCTTTGAAACCTAATTTTAAAGAGAGACAACACTAAATGATGAAGAAATAAATACATTGTTAAAATAACAAAATGAATGCAAGAAAATAAGAAGCTCCATATAACTAAAGAAATACTACTCAAATCCCCTGGATAACTTTCTGCAGCTGTAAATCGAATACCTCCCATAAAAAGCACAGTCACCCATTGGATACAATAAGTTAAGAAAAGTACGATTACAAAATAAACAATATACGATAAAGTAAGAAAAATGTCTTATGAACTATTCCAGTCTCCTCCAACAATAATGATATTAGTTAGTTGCACATTTCTAAAAGTAATGCTCCTTCCATTACGAAAAAGGAAAATATTACATATATAAAATTAGGTGAGACATTGTTAAGATTTGATAGGTAAAGTATTCGATGGAATTGGAATAGAAAGCTAGTTAGTCATTACAAGCTTTAAAAAATGGTACATAGGTCTAAACTTAGGGACAATTAAAAAAGTAGTCAAAATAAAATATAGGAGCAGAAATGGCAGTCCTTACGTAATAAAGAAAGGAAAAACAGAGCTGATAATTGAGAATAAAGAAACTATTGTAGAGAAATTATCCGAACTTTTCTTAGTGCGACCATAGCTTTTAGAGGGTTTGTAAAAGGAAGGGAAGTATTTTATGAAAAATCAATTGATACGAATAATCGCTATCGCTCTACTTGGTGTGTGTGTATATATTAATATGTACGAAATAGATGAATTAGGGTTGATGCAATTTTTTGCATATGTTGGCTTATTAGGTTTTACTTTTGCGGTGGGTATGCCAATCATCTTTATTAAAAATAAGATTAGTTTATCCAAAAAATTTGGTTTGTTGTTTTTAAGCATGATCATCTCAGCAATAATTCCTTTATTGGGATTTGGAAATTTAAAATATATCCTTGAAGAACATTTAATGAATAAAGAGATGAATAAAGTTGTAAATCAATATAATGTAAATTTGCAAACTGATGAGGTGTTTTTAACCTTTCAAAATCATCTTCTCGTTGGAAAAAGAGATGATTTGTTTGGAAGTATAGACAAAATACTATTGGTTTATAATGCCGTAGGGAAAGAAACGAAAAGAATAAAAATAACGGAATTAGCAAAAGCGGCCGTTCCTTATCTGCCCCTTACTGATAAAGAAAAGGAAACAACTTATTTTGATGGTATGAAGACGCAAGGAAATACATATGACCTTTGGAAAAAAATAGATGATAACGACATACAACTATTTTTTAGATACGTTACAACGGAAGTTCCTGAGGATTATCAACCTGAACCAGATATGCCAGCCGATGCAAAGGACATAAAGTTCCATTATGATATCACTTATTCACCGGTTTTAGATGAGAACGGGGAATTTGTTTTTAGTTCGGATACTTTCCATTTATATAAAAGCAACGACTCAATTCGAGTTAGCTACAAAGCTTCGGGCATTGAAACGATTGTTGCTCCAAATACTGCAGTGTTAGTGAACGAAATCAAGTAAAGATTACATACATTGCTAACAAAAGTACAACATGAAGCCAGTAGAGTGTTAGCGGCAAATCCAAAAACGGTATTAGGATGAATATACTAAGTAACACCAAAGCCTAGGTACTCAAATTAATGTTGAGCCTGGGCATTTTTTACGTGATTTATTTATCTAACGAACGTGTTGTTTTTCGAAATTTCAAATAAATGAATGACCACAACCTAATAAAGTGGTAAAGTATAGAAAAAGTGAATGGAGAATTATGTAATGGAAAAACTGAAGAAGGTTGAATTAAAACATTTTTCAAGTGAATATATGCAAGGACTGAACGCTTTTGTACTTACTGAAGAGCAAAAACAATTTTCTGCACTGCCGAGTAATTTTGAGGAAATTAATGAAGGACAGCATCGCATTGTAATTCTAAGTGAAAATACACCTGTTGGTTTCTTTCTCCTAAATGCAAATGAACGAGTTAAGAAATATTCTACGAATAGAAATGCGATGCTATTATCTGCATTATCAATTAATCATACAGAACAAGGGAAGGGCTATGCAAAACAAGGAATGACATTACTAGTTGAGTTTGTTAAAGCAGAATTTCCAAATTGCGATGAAATTGTTTTAGTTGTAGACAAAGATAATATTCCAGCACAGAAACTATATGTAAAAGTAGGGTTTGAAGATACGAATGAAAGGCTAATAGGACGTATCGGCGAAGAAATAATCATGAGGCAATTCATAAAATAAAGTTAGACCACCATTGTCACCAGAGTTTATGCTACATTTTGTAGATGAACTCTGGTTTTATGTTTTAGGGAAATGTCGCATCCATTCTTGAAAAAGAGTTTCATTTCATCGATCAAGATTAGCAAAGAAAATTATTTAAAATATCCTGATTAAAAATACACCGGCTATCATCACCATTAAACCAATTATTTGTAATGGTTGAATTCGATTCTTTAGCGAGTTAAACAATCCGAATTGCTGTACCAGCAAGCTACCAGTGATTTGACCGAATAAAGCAAGAACTACAGTTTGGCCATTTCCAATTTGATTGACAAGAAATACATTGATGAGAACATAAGATCCTCCTAAGATCCCGCCAATCCATATCCACCAAGGAGCAGCTTGTTTAAAAGGCTCTTTAATACTTGTGTAAGATCGATCTTTTAACCCAACAATTATAATCAAGGTAATAGTACCAACAAAGAATGAAACAAGGGCAGCATGAGAAGAAGAGTGAAGAACTTTTCCTAATTGTCCATTAACAGCGATTTGGATAGCTAGTAACATCCCTGCTAGAATCCCTACTATGCGCCAAATCCATAGATTCCGCACATTCTCCTTATTTGTTTGGGGAGAATACTGTTCATTTTTCTTGCTTCGTATAGCTGTAGCTAAAAGGACGCCTAGTAAGACTAGTAATATGCCAAAGATTCGATTCCATCCAAAGGAATATTGTGTTGCATTAAACCAGCCATTATGATCGATGAACATACTCATGAGAGTCATTCCAAAGATCGGTAGGATAGTTGTTTGCACACTTCCCAATTTAGGAAACAAGAGAATGTTAGTAGTTATCGCAATAGCGCCACCAATTCCCCCCAACCATATATAGATAGGTTGGTTCAACAATAAATCTAATGGAATCCCCAGTGATGAACCACTACTTACTAATGTAATAGTTAAGAAGATGACACCAACAGCGAAGGAAATCATTGAAGCTAAAAAAGGAGAAATCACAAACTTTCTTAATTGAGCATTAATGGCTGTTTGCACAGCAAGAATAGCTCCAATACTTATAGCCAAAAGTACTGCAAACATAAAAATTCATCACAACCTTTGTTGAAGAAAATGTAAAGAAAAAGAAATGTAAAACAACGCATGATTGATTATATCAAAGTTCGTGTTGAATTTTATAAAATTAAGCACTGAACACTAAGTAAGAAATAGATTTTATTTATATGATGTGGAACTTCACCAAACACATTAAGATAACGATAAAAAATCAGTTTCTCAAAAAAGAAATGATTTTTCATGTATAGAAGCGGTTAAGAAATAGAGCTTTATGTTAATAAAGTATAGTGTAATCTCTTCATATTCTGTATATTGGTGTATGAGGAGGAGATTTAATGGCAAGAAAATGGATACTACCATTATTTATATTAGTAGGTGTTTTGATCTCTGGTTGTAGTGAGGGTCAGGAAAAAGGTAGCAAAGATGGTGGAGATGTAGAAGTAACTATTCCAGCTCTATTTTTTGAGGGTCAGGACATTGATTCTGTTATTTCAAAGGCAAAAAGCAGTGGGATGAAGGAAGTCAGTAAGAATGATGATGGTTCTTTAACTTATAAAATGTCTGAAACAGAACATAAAGAAATGATGAAAGGTTTAAAAGAAGGCATTCTAGCAAGTGTAGAAGAGCTTAAAGCAAGTGAAGAGTTCAAATCTATTAAAGATGTAACCTATGACAAGTCTTTTTCAGAATTCACTTTATCTGTAAACAAAGAAGAATTTGATAATAGTCTTGACACCATGGCCTCATTGGGGCTAGCTTTAACAGGTATGTACTATCAATTATTTAATGGTGTGGATGAAAAGGATTATAAAGTCAAAGTAATTTTTAAAGATGAATCAAATGGAGATGTAATTAACACGATAGTTTATCCAGATGATTTAAACAAGAAAAAATGATCGGAAGAGCACCTAACATAGGTGTTCTTTTTAAATGCTTTGAGTGCAATCGAGTTGGGCAGTAGTAGTTGTTCCTGATTCTTGATGGCTTTTTATTTTTGCAAAGGTTTTGTGTTCAAAGTAGAATGTCAGCAGCAAATTCTTAATGCAAACATGGATAGGCATAAGAAAATGATAGAATTTGTTTTGAGAAACGACTGACGATAGCATAGTTGTAAGTAGAGATAGAACTAAATGATTCCACAAAGCCCAGATACTCATTAATTTTGAGCCTGGGCTTTATACTTATTTAACTTGTAATCCCTTTTATTATTCTCAAGATCGGCTGAAGGAGCTATCTAAAGAAATTTTTAATAGCATCCATACGAATTTTGCTATAACATTCTTCGCAACGAAAAATCTTATCGGTTCTTTCCTTTAACTGTCTAAATCTCAGTGATCCCTCGTATACTCTGAATTTATTCCTACAACTAGAACAAATTACCTCATAGTAATGCATAGCTATCCTCCTCAAGTTTTCTGACATATTATTTTTTAGTTGATTTAACGAATATTGTAATTAGTTCTCTCGTATATTCCTCAACATTTAACTGGGGATTTCTCATTAATTCAATAGTGAATCCGTCAATGGAATTTCGTATCGTTAACGCCATAACTCTTGAAGCCAATTTGGTGAATTCGCGGAAGACACCCGCATGCATTCCCAGTGTAAGTATGTTTTCAATGGGAAGAAAAATAGTATCATCATGATCCGCCGCAAATCGAAGTTTGCCATCAGCAGTTCTTTCATTAGAAACAATTTCAATGACAGCGAAAACATGTTGCCGATTTTCATCTATGAATCTAAGGTTTGATTCAATATAAATGCTAAGCATATCTATAGGAGATTTTTGATGTTCGATTAGAGGAGCAGTATAAGCTTGACATGCCATATAGTAATCATAAATTACTTGCTCTAACAATTCCCCCTTACTTGCAAAGTGATAGGAGATAACCCCCTTACTGATTTGTGCACGTTTTGCAATTTGACCTAAAGAAGCTTGAGCGTAACCCACCTCTGCAATGGTTTCAATAGCACATTCCACAATTTGAGTTCTACGAGCTTTTTCAATAAATGACATTTCTTTTTGATTAGTTGTTTTATTTTTTTTACTCATGTATTTATTTTAGCACGGTTGTACTAATTAAGCGATTAAAAAAACATTTAGGGAGGTTCCTAAATGGAGGCTTTTCTTTTACTTTGAAATGTCAAGGGCTAGACTAGGGCGTTTCGTGAGGAAGATTAAGATACTTGAGCTTAATGGAACTATTTCTTATCTGTTGACATGGAGTCGGCTCCATCTTTTAAGATGAATGAAATCAAAGAATGGAGTGATGGGATGGTAATTTTGACAACTATACTAATTGTGTTATATGCGGTTTTAATAGGGGTGGCAGGGATAAAAAAATGGAAAGAAGTTGGATTTGAAGTACGAACATTTATATTTGTTATCATATCAATTAGTATTCTCTTAATATTATGGATACCAAGCAAAGGTTGGTTATTTATATTACTGATAATTGCATTTATCTTGTTACATATACTAGCAGTTATAGAAGGGAGGTTAACAAATGGACGAATTACTTTCAGCCATCATATCATTCGTTTCATTTTCCATTGTATAATTGCCCTAATGGTTTATAAATTTATATTATAGAAGGAGATTTTAATGAAAATTGGTGAATTTGCAATATGTACTGGTCTTAGTAAAGATACTATTCGTTATTATGAAAAAATGAATTTATTGCAACCGGAAATTAAAAATAAGCACCGCTATTATAACAAGAAAGACATTGATATAGTGGAAGCAATTCTTAAACTTAAACAAACGGGATTTTCTCTCCAAGAAATCAAAATGCTTTTTGATTGGTCGGGAAATATTGATCAAAATAAAAAACTGACAAAAGAAGAAATACAAAATCTACTTGAAATAAAAGTTATATTCCAAGAAAAGTATGAGCAGATGTTACAAAGAGAACATCAGCTTAAACAAATTAAACAGGTTTTATTAAATATAGATAATAAAATAAAGCACCTTTTAGAGAAAAATAAAGAAGAAAATTGCTGGTTTTAACGATGTGTTTAGAAAATAAAGGAAAAGAATGTACTAATAATTAAAGCTGTTTGACGTTCTAATTGAACGTTTGAAACGAACGTCTGTAGGTGAGAAACAATATTTTAAGCTCTTCTATTTAGTTATTTCTAAAAGTGTTGTTTCTTCAACTTATCGAGAAGGTGTGCAAGAAGGAATAGTAGAATATCACGTTGAAATAGAAGTAGAAATAAATTAGTAAGGAGGATGTATTTGTGACTAGCCATGATTATAAATCACCAATAAAAAACAGAATCGGCGGTGTATTTGTTCCAGTTCGTAACCTAGAGAAAGCAAAAGAATGGTACAGAAAAATACTTGATTTGGAAGGGGGAGAAGAATATTTTGGACATTTATTCGTGGTACCCATGAAAGGTACCGCTGGATTAATTTTAGATTCCATGCCAAAGTGGAGAAAAGAAGATGGTGATATTACCACTTACCAAGTTCCGTCAATTCAGCTTTTGACCGATGATATTGAAGCTTCATATCAATTTATGAAAGAAAATAATGTTGAACTGGTTACAGAGATTCAGGATAATTTTTATTTTGTGTTCAAAGATTTAGATGGCAATTTACTAATGATTTGTAAAGAAACTACTTAAAAAAATGCGAAAATTGCTCTTTGGACTACTGAAAAGAAAGTGGGGAGTCAATAGCAGCTGAATATGCATTGTACAAAGTGATAAACGACAAACAATTCAAGATTGATGATAAATTAATCAAGTTTTACATGACATCAAAAGCGTACTAGCGAGGAGAAGGTAGACAATTAATTAAGTTTACCGAGGATTAATCGAAAGAAAAAGGTCACTTCTATTAAAAGTGACCAGGATGCTTAGTTATGCTTTATTAAAACTCTAGGGGATTAGGTGTTTATTCAATTTTATTGAATTGTAATATTTCCTTTATATGTTGCAAAGTAAATACCTGCATCAGGATCGTATGCATAATCAAATCTTGTTAGGTATCCTGCGTATTTAAAATCTCCATCCCATTCAACATGATAAATTTGTCCAGGTGGAAACGTTGAAGTTCTTGTATTATTATAAATTATAAATCAGATGTTTTTTACTTTTTTGTTATTAAACAACCATCTATATAACTTATTCTATTTTTTAGTGTAACTTCTGATTAATAAATGAGTAGTATTACTAATATGGCGCTTTAAAAAAACTTCTCTGTGTCTTCTATTCTAGAAATAAGGTTAGGTATATCTCTAAACGAAAGGTTATTTAGACAACTTTTTAAGAAGTATGTTGTTTCATTATTCTTTTTATTTAATCGAGAACCTAATCGGGCGTTAATAAAACCTGTCTCTTTGAGAATAGGGTTTTCATCCAAAAACCTTGCTATTTCGTTAGATTTAACGGTATATAGTTTTATATCTTCCATTTGATTAACATACTGACCAACTAAATATCCAACAATCATAGAACCCTGGGTTACAACGGAAGAAATAAAGAAATCACTTAATGGGTTACCTTTTTCAACTGAGTATTCTTCTGATGTTAACTTCAATAATTTTATGTAAGAATCTGGATTGGGTAATACAATTGTTACTCCCTCAAACTCTTCAAATTTCCCTAGTGAATCAATTTCATCCTGAGTGTAGTAAACCTTTTTCTCTTCTTTTGTAATACCTTCTATACTAGTACTGGCAATCTCTTGAGAAGATCGTGAAGTATCTATATTAAATTTTTCACTAATTACTTCAGATATTGCCTCTTGAATACTCTTCACTATTAAAGGGCGAGAGGTGTTTATAAACTGCTGAGTTACCTTAAATTTAAACCGTTCTTTAATAACAAATTTGATAAAATCATCATTTGGGGATTCAAAAATTTCTTTAATTACAGATTTAAATGATTGAAAATATATTAGCGATTCGGCAAGTGTTTTTACGGTTTCTTCATCATACAGATTTTTAGAAAACTTAATCAGATTTTCAAAATCTTCTTCATTATGATTTATAATATTGAAGATAAAAAAGGGCTTAGAATCCATTATATTTGAGTTATTTAAATCAGTAAAAAAGTGATACTCAATTCCGTTTGTTAAAATCCCTAATTTAACACTTGGAAATGTACTGAAATATCTACTTAATTGTGGGGCACTTTTATTGATTTTCGTATTGATCGATTTTGCCTCAATAAAAATTCGAGGTTGCCCATTGATAGAAATAGCATAATCTACTTTTTCATTTTTTTTATGAAAATCAGCTGTGAATTCTGGAGTAACTTCTTGGGGGCTATAGGTATCGTAACCTAACCCTTTAAGTAATGGTAAAACAAGAAATTGTTTTGTAGATTCTTCGTTTTTAATCAGTTCACTATTCTCGGATATTACGTTGTTTAATACTTCTATTGTTTCTTTAAGATTCATTTGTACCCTCTCCCTTTGTGTTTGAATTAATGCACAGCAACTATTTTGTACACTGTAGTCAAATAGATTATCTTCCCTGGCCAAGTGAAGTTTGCTTCCTGAATAAAAATTTTTCAATAGAGTATAAGTATTTAATCCATTTATATATTAGTAGTCAATAATTCTTGCGTAAATATACCTATATTCATTATAAAAATATAGCATAAATAAATAATATTTCCAATAGATGTAACGTTATGTCCTTGATTTACACTTGTTTTTCAAGCTTCTTACTCTTTGTGTACCTATTCTTTCAAAAAATTTTGTATATAAGTATCCAACAATTTATTGTATATAAAATCAACGGTATCTGATATTATTAGTTGGTTTGGTAAAAACTGAAATTATGAGAAAAATTTTTAGAGCGCGTTCCTGCAACATTTTATGAGGTCAAAATCTCTAAACGTCTAAAACAGAATAAAAATAACCTAATTGCTTTTCATAATGCAGATGCTAATAGATTTATTGTTTCAGGACATCTTAGTAAATAGAGGTGTAACAACTCAAGGTATAGCAGTCCGTGAAATTGCAGATTTATTAAGTTAGAAGATAGTCTATAACAATGAAAGCATAACAACAAAATTATCCGAGATTTAATGATAGTTTGTTCAGAAGTTGTACAGGTTGAAGTGTTAATCTAAAAAAGCAATACTCCGACGACAAAAAAGCCAGGTACTCAATTAATTATGAGCCTGGACTTTTTTGTTTTTAATATTTTAAATCTTAGTTCTTATAGTATTTAGAAGAAGGAATTTAATCACTATCATATAACAAAGTTTTTTTATTTTCATAAATTTCTCCTTGCTAAAGAGCGAATGTTTGTTCTAATATAAATACAAACAAACGTTCCGTAGAAGGAGAGGTCAAAATGGCGAAAATATATAATTTTCCAACTAAAGCATTTCGAGATATAACAAAAGAAAGAGTCGATGTTGTAACTATTGCTTCTGGTTTTATGGGAGGTGTTGTAAAGGTATATGAATGTGAAGGGACAGTCATTATTCATAGTGAAAATAAGAAATCCAGCCATGCTAGTATTTCAAATGATCTTGGTCAAGTTAAAGAATGGGAGATTAGATATGCAATAGAACATATTTTAAAAAGAGGCATTACAGAAGTGAATATAAAAGTTAGTAATACAGGAGTTGTTCATATTCGTAATAAAGATATTAATTCACTTTCTCAGTAAAGTCAGGTCACTTATAAAATAATATGAGTACTGGTTATATCGTTAATGGTCTTTTTAAAACGTAGTTTGCAACTATCCCTTCGACTGTTAGAGGCTTTTAAATTTGTTCCAGCTAACTCTGATAGCAAGTAATTATCAAATTGCTTGGAATGATCATGTACAAGAAATAACAGGTCAATTGGAGTTAGATATTTAAAAGATATTGTTCTGTAAAGTTATTTAACTTTTAGAGGTTTTACAAAGAATGAAATGAACATAACAGAAACCCCTATAGCAATGAAAAGTATTGCAACAGATTTATTTGAAATAAATGAATTGTATTCTAGGGCACCTGTTAATCTCGCTGATCCGATTGAAAGCGATAAGATGCCTAAAACAAATATGATATGTCCAATTTTAGAAGGTGTTTTCATTTTATAACAACTCCTGATATTTAGGTAATAACTTACAAAAGGATAACATGATTAGGTAATATTTGAAAATATGGTTCGGTTTGATTATTGCACAATAGGAGTATTTGAGGTTGATGGAGGAAGTACAAAAGTCAATATGGGCTGTCAGTAAATTATATGAATTTATAATAAAGGGGTATGTTTTTATGAAACCATTTATGTTACGTCATAAACTGGGTTGGCTACCTAACAAATTAGAGTATCGCAGAACCTATATCATAGGTTTTAAAGGAGAAACAGACGAAAGTTAAACTTTCATGCTAACAAAGAATAGTATGTAAGATTAGTAAATAACAATAAAGAAATGGTTGTTAGGAAAAGAGAATTAAAGAGATATTTCAAGGATGGTTGTTTACAGTTTCTAACTACACAATATGAGGAACATGCTTGAAAGATCTGGAATGGTAAACGTTTAACTTTTTTCTTTTTTGGGTTTAACAAAGTAAGAAATGAACATTACAGAAACGCCCATAGATATGTATAGTAGTGCAACAGATTGATTTGGAATAACTGAATCATATTCAAAGAAACCAGATAATCTTCCTAATCCAGTTATCATCAAAGTAATGCCAAAAATAAATATGATATATCTATTTGTAGAATGTATTTTCAACACAAAACAACCCCCGAGGCTTCCTAATAATTTATATAAGGATAACATAAACTGGTAAATATTTCACTATTCAGATTGAGTCAATATACATTATGAATATGTAAAATAAACACGTTCACTTGTACGTGTATGTCAGAAACGAGCAATTGATACAACTAATCATAAAGGCTTTCAAATCAAAGTGACAATAATGTTAGCTTAAGCAATTAATTGTCACCTTTTACGATGGTTTAAAGATACATTTTTTCTTAACATAGCTTTATAAGCTATAAAGGAGAGAATGTCTTGAATATATTAGAAATAAATAATGATTTATTTAGAATGCTTAATAGTTTAGGAAAAGAATTTCAATTCTTCAATTTACCAATGATTATTATTGCTGAATACACAGTTATTTTTTTAGCTATTTTTGTTATTCTGTTCTGGTTTACCAAAGATAGAGAAAATAAAATAATGCTCATGTGCGCAAGCATAGCTTTCGTTTTGGCTGAAATTATAGGGAAATTTGCAGGGTTATTACATTTTAATCACCAACCATTTGCTGTCCTTTCGAATACAAATCAGTTGATAGAAAAAGCAATAAATAATTCATTTCCAAGCGATCATACCATATTATTTTTTTCATTCTGTATGTCCTTTTGGTTATTTAAAAAAGGAAAATGGATTCTATGGATTTTGCTTGCTATATTAGTCGGAATTTCACGTATTTGGGTAGGAGTTCATTATCCATTAGATGTAATGGTAGGTGCTCTTATTGGAATTACTTCTGCAATAATAATTTACTTTACACTTCCGAAATTAACACTAATAGAAAATGGAATTACCAAATATGAATCCATTGAAAAAGTAATTAGAAGAAAATTCCATAAAACAAATCTAATGTAAAACAATATTAAAGGTCACGTCTAAAATTAAAGTGTACCCTTTACAAAGGGTACACTTTATATGGGTTGTGGCTTTTTCTTTTGCTTTGAAAACTGCATCAAACAGCCAAAACGCTTTGAGTTGAGAGGGCAGAGTTTGGTGATGTTTTGAAAGTGGAATTTGTAGAAAATTGTTCCAATTTATTATCTCTCAGATTATGATTTAGTGGGAGGTTAAATAATGTCAGATAAAATTTAAAACATTTTTATTGGAATCATATTTTTTTGTTGTCCTAATTTTAGGGACATCATTCGTAATTGATACAATAATGATCGATGGATTAAATGTTGATAATGGACTTATAGGTAGTATAGTGGGTGGGATAATAGGAATGGTAGGCGTAATTGTAACTACTTATTTCATTATCGAAGCAAACAAAAAATCAGTGGAGGATTCGTTAAAAAAACAAGATAAGCAGGCAAGGGATAGAGATTACATTGCATTAATCCTTACCAAAGCAGAAGAGTTGAACCATGAAATTATAAAATCTACTCAAATCTAAAAAAAAATAATGGATAATTTCAGAATTAACTAAAACACACCAAATCTTAATGAACACATATGAGGATAGATTTTCTTTAAAACGTAAAGATGACGGAATTTATGATATGGCTAAAAGGGATTTGGTCGAAAACAATCTGAAACTCGAAAAACTGCGAAACGAATTAACAGTTTGTTTAAATACTTTAATTATAAAAAATATTTACATCGGAATTTTATCAGACCAAATTAATGGTTACGAACATACAGTTAATCGGAATATCGAAATAATAATTAATAGATTAGATTCGATAGGTAATTTAAATGAACTAGAAGAAACGTTCCGATGGCATAATAAGTATTACATAAATGATTCAAATAAATTACTAAAAGATTTGAATGATTTTGTTGTAGTAAAACTGAGCGAATTAAGAAAAGGCGTAAGTTGAATACTTTACTAATCAATAAAGGGTTGATTTCAAACAAATTTTTCTAATAGGAGCGTGTAAAATGAATTTAAAAGAAAAGTTGATAGTAATAAAAGAAAATGGGTACCAAGCACCTCCCGATAGATTTCAGTTGATACTAGAAATGATAAATAACATTGGCTCTTTGGATGCCCAACTACGTGATGAGCTAATTTATACAACCTTATCACACTGGATTCTTGATAAATCTCTCACCGCAAACGAACTAGAACAACTTTTACCGGTTGTTTTGGATAAAAACCATTTGCTTTTTAAGCTTGGTGAAACAAATACAGACTCTGTCTTCACTCGGTCTTTCTCCATGCTAGTCATACCGCTCCTCTTAACGAGGCATAGAGAATCACCATTTCTCTCAAGAGAGCAAATTCATCACATAAAAGAGAAAGTATTTTACAATGTACAAGAAGAGCGAGATTACCGTGGGTATGATGAAGAAAAAGGCTGGGCTCATGCCATAGCCCATGCAGCAGATGCTTTAGATGATTTGGCTCAATGTTCCGAACTGGATAAAAGCGACCTCTTAACTATCCTCGATTTGGTTTACGAAAAGATGACTATAACAGAGCGAATTTACTCCGATGGGGAAGATGAGAGAATGGTCAAATCCATAATTAGTGTTTTAAATAGAAAAATACTTAGTCAGACTTGTGTAGAGCAGTGGATTCAAAGTTTTGGTGATGTGGAGAAAAATTCAGAATTTCTCCCTGCCTTTAAGCAAAAAAATAATATAAAGAACTTTTTGAAAAGTTTATACTTTCGAGTTAAATTTTACAAAGCGGATGCCGTTCTCTGCTCCACTATCGAGCAGACATTATATAAAGTAGAAAAAGTATACTATTCCTAATTTTAAAAGTGTCGAATAAAAAAAAGAATATCTTCATAATGAATTACTCTCTTGGTAGCTATCACTTATGACCTGTCCCTATCACTCATCATCTTCAGATTATGCAACCTCTGCATAAAATATAAAACATGTTGCAGAATATGAGAAGAAGCTTTTAGAGGTACAAAATCTAATCGTAAGAGTTACTGGTGATAGAGAGGTCCAAGTGTTGAACTGGATGTTAGATGGCAATTTGCAACGGTGAATAGGCCAACATATGGCTTTATCAGCAACGAGCATTCGAAGAATTAAAAAATAGTATTATTTATCAGATGTTGGCGTAAGAAAGGGAGGGCTCTATGTCCTCTTTTTTTAGTGGCAAATGGAATTTCTATTAATAATCCTTATCAAAAATAGGAATTATATTATTTATTTAGTAATATAAGTATTGATTAGAATTAAAAGGAGAGTTTCTATGGATTCTAAAGTTCCTATCCAAGTTCAAAGTTTTTTAAATGAATATTTATCGTTATTTGAAAATCAAATTCCTAATACACTGGATGCATTATATTTACATGGTTCAATTGCTCTTCATGCTTACATAGAAGGTTCTAGTGATATTGACTTTATTGCTGTTGTAAATCGATCCCTAACTGAATCAGATGTGAAAATAATATCTGATCTTCATGAAAAACTAAATCAAAAATATAAGAAAACAGTAATGGATGGGTGTTATTTACTAGATAAAGATTTTGGTAAGAAACAATCTGAGATAAAGAATTGTTTATACGTAAATGAAGGTAAAACAAAATGGAGTAATCATTGTACTAACCCTATTACTTGGTGGATTTTAAAAAACAAAGGAATCACTATAAAGGGTTCAGATGTTACCACATTAGTTTTTAATGTTGATGAAAGTATATTAATTGAATATGTTTTAGAAAATATGAATACCTATTGGTTAAATCGATTGAAGACAATAAAAAAATATAAGACCATAGCTCTTCTGTTACCAAATAAATTTGTCGATATGGAAGTAGAGTGGTCTATTACAGGGATGTTACGTCAATTTTATACACTTAGAGAATGCGATATTGTTTCAAAGGTAGATGCTAGTAAATATGCAATCAATCATATACCAGAAAGATGGCATAACCTTATAAAAGAAGCTATTAGTATAAAAGAAGGATTGAACATACGTTATTATAAATCTAAAAAACAACGTATTGATGATACTATCCAATTCATGAATTACATACTTGATGCTTGCAATAATATTGAAAAATAATAAACTAATCAATGTTTAAATGTGATACATGTTACAAACGTTATATATGTTACACATTAGGTATTCAAAAATTTATCTTGTAAAATGGGAGGCAGGACGGTGAGGTAAGGTTTTCCTCCCTTGGTATTTATAAATTACTAATTATTACGGAAAGACAGACTGACCTGCGCCGAGCAAATTAGTTCGGAGCATGACATACATGGCTGGTCTATATTTTGAAAAAGAGTTAGCAGAATTCATGAAGATTGTGAAGAAAGTTGTAATAACAAGAATGTCCATCAAGGAGTACAGGTACCACAACAACCTGTTGGTACGGGGTTTCCAGAGCTTGCTTATATTTATGATACAACTGCTCAACCAGATAGATATTCCGAATAATGGTCAAATTACTTTCAATACACATGGCAATATTACTCCTGCAGGGTTTGTCACACATGTACCAGGAACAACACCTATTATAATAAACCAAATGGGTACTTACCTTATTATCTATGAAGTGTTCGCTATAGGTACGCCTTCTTCTGCTTTTGCTTTGTTCAATGGCAACAACCAAATAGCAGGTTCCAATTATGGGGGTAATTCTCCTACCACAAGGCAAACTGGTGAAGTGATCACGACTTTAAATGCAATGGATGTTCTTACTTTAAGAAGTATTGATACCACTCCAATATCTTTATTAAATACTACAACTAGTGGTAGTTCGGTTATCAGTGCCTCTATTGTAATTTTAAGATTAGCATAAGTTTTTTATTGCGAGTCACATCTAATAAGGTGTGGCTTTTTGTATTTATAAATTAATTTTGTTTTTATAGTTCGAATTTTGAAAGGAGTGGTTTATATGTGAACTTCGTCAAACTTACTATAGATTTAAAGTGCACGAAAATGCACTTTAAATCTAACATACAATTACGAAATAACGTGGTACGCTCTGCCAGAATGTCAAAAGTGAGCACTCGACAATAGGATTACCACACTATTTAAGCTTTCATTTTAGGATGAAGGTTTTTTATTTTGCTTTGAAAACTGCATCAAACAGCCAAAATGCTTTGAGGTGAGAGAGCGGGGTTTGTGTAGTTTTGAGAGCAAAAAGTTATTACATATATTTTATTTGCCAAAAACGAGCTAACAGTAATCAAGCAATTTCATCTACGTCATTAGGTACTATTAATACCGCGTGTACCAATGTGGACATTGCCATTGACCCTGCAAATGGTCACTTATATATAGCGCGTGTTGCTAAAACAATAAATTTCCTACTTCATATAATGTACATTAGGCAAAGAGTACCAATAAGGACTCATGGTCTATGTTTTTTGCTACGTTAAAAAACACTACATTTCACAAAAGGTGAACTTTACTATCTTTTCCCACATGGCGGTCATGCCTATTGTGCTAGCCGCTTCCCTAGACCTGAATCACACTTTAGAGCCTACCAAAAGAATCACTTTGAGCTAGTGGATGTTGCTATTGATGCGCAAGCTCAAGTACTTAATATATTTGGCTCGTGTAGTAAAGCCACCCTCACATTTTTATCAAATTGACGAGGAATACATCATTACGGAGCCACGAGCAGATGGTTACTACAGTGTGTTTTTTTAGCATCGTCCAGATTATCCACCAATTGGGGCATATAAACGTAATGAATGTTTTGAGTATATTGTGTCTCTTGAAGAATCAGTAACAGACCCGGCTACCATATTTGAGGTTGGCGATATTGTAGAAAATTTGGATGCATCACTTATCAGGCATAAACATTATGAAAATGGTGAGCAGGCAACGGTGATAGAGAATTTTTATGGTTGCATATCAATTAAGAGAAATGGGCTTGTAGATAGGAAGGACATAAGTAGCGTGCTTTTAATAGGAGAGGAACTACAAGCTATTAGAAAAGTTGGATCTAGACCCGTACTGGAAGCTGTTATGGTGAACGATAAGCAGGAAAAGGTGAACCAAACGACAAAAATTGAGTGCGAAATATCTGAAATAGTGAAATTACCTGTCAAGAAGCAAAAATATGAGCAGTTGAGTTTGTTTTGAAAATGGGATAGACATTTGAAAACAATCATACTTAGGAAAGTTAAGTCAAAGGGAGTGAAATGGGGAATAGTAGAAAGATGTTTAGGAGGATAAAGAGTGAAAGAAACAATATCTATAATGGTCCGCCTATAGTTCCACCAGGAGACAGAATTGACTATTCTGGTGGATATTTATAAGTCTTTAGGTGAGTGTGATTTATCAATTTAACTTCAGGTCCATAAGATATTTCATAGGTCATTCGATCCTTCCCTATGGGATTATACTGAATGCCTGTAGGTTCAAAGTGATCCAGTGTATACAGAAGTACAACGGCGTGTATATTCTCTAAATTATCGAATTAAGGAGTATGAGCAAAAGATTGCGGAGATACAAAAACGTATTCCATTAGTCCACGGGGATCGAGAGGTTGAGGTACTTCATAGATTGCTTGATGGGGATAGTATGCGAGCGATTGGTAAGCGCATGGAAATTATCCAGTAAGACGATATTTAGGGTTAGAAATAATATATTGGAACAAATGATGGAGTAGCTGAAGGGCTACTTCTTTTTAGTTAATTCTAAAAGTATTGATTTTTCAACTTACGAAGCAGTTCAGTTCAAGATGAATGAATATTAGATTATAGATAAGTCAAACATATCAAGGAGATAGACAATAATGGAAGAGATAGTACTAAGAAAAATGTCAAAAGATGAATTTGAGAATTACTTTCAAAATAAGATTGAAAGATTTTGGGATGTTTTATCTAAAAATATACATGAACAGGGAGATGAGCCTTCTACCAAAGCACACAAACAATTAAAAGGTTTACTACCAAATGGAATTGAAACACCTAATCATCACCTTTTTGATATACAAAGAGGAGAAAAGGTAATAGGCTTTGTTTGGTTAAAAATTGAGGAAGAAAAGAAAAGTGCTTTTCTATATGAAATTTATATTTTCGAAGAATACAGGGGGAAGGCTTTGGAACAGAAACAATGAATCATTTAGAGGACTTCTTAATTCATGTTAACTAAAGGAATTGAAGCATTTCAGAGCGAGAGAAAAGTTTATGGTTGGTTATTAATCGGGCATTTTTTATTTGCGGTTTATTTATCAATGTATCAATTCACAGTTTTACTATGACCAACATTAAGGAGTGGTTTATATGTGAACTTCGTCCACTTTCCATAGAATTCAGTCAAACTTACTATAGCTACAAAGTGCACGGAAATGCACTATAAAATTAGAACACAATTCGTTACAAAATAACGTCCTCTACCACGAGTCAGAAAAGGGCACTCGACAATTTACCACAATATCAAAGCTTTCATCTTAGGATGGAGGCTTTTTATATAGTTTATTATTTCAATTATTTGTTTAATATACTAAAAATGGTTTAAAATTGAAAATAGTATGTTTCTTGGATGGTTAATATTCCTTATTTTTGAATTAAAGGTAATTTTATTTATTTTTTTGTGATAAACTATTTATGTAATACATAAAAGGAGGATTATTTATGAAAAAAGGTTTAGTTTTAGCACCTGTTATAGCACTTGGATTATTTGGAGGATTACATAATGTAGCATCTGCTAATGAGGTATTAAACACTTCTGAAGAAACTATTCAGTATGCTGCAACAACAAGTAGTGTTTATGAAAAAGCGACAGAAATAAAAAGTGGTGAATATGTAAATTCTTATACAAACAGATATACTCCGATTCGCTACTACAAGTTTTATTATGATCGTTATTCAGGATATGCATCGCTTCTTTTCCATCCAGATGGTAACCACAAAATGAATGTGCTGAATGGTAACTTTATCAAAGTAGCAACAGATAGAAATGTTACGGCAGAGGATCTGACTTATGGATGGAATTATATTGAAGTAATTGAAACAGCCCCAGGTATTGTATTTGATCAGCCATTTAAATTAATGGTTGCATGGTAATAGTATTGTAGAGCAAGAGCACCTATTTGGGTGCTTTTTCTTTTGCTTTGAAAACTGCATCAAACAGCCATACAAATAAAAAGGACTGGTTACGGGTAAGTAAGTATCTTAGGAACATTAGATATCGAAAAAGACTGTCATGTACTAGTAACCGATAGGGCGGAGTTTGGTGTGGTTTTATTGGGTAAAGATAGGGGGTGAGAATATGGATAACTATATTATGAAATTTTATTTAGATAACGGTGATGAGGTTTCTACACCAGAATTTTAATCAGTGTATTACCAGTATCGGCCACTCAAACAGAAACGCAAGCAGAAGCTTAGCGTTATTTTTATTGTCTGAATCAAACATAGAATATGGTTTTATGAAGTGCAAGTAAACGGCAGGCGGTATAAGTTAAGCGTTGAATTTATATGGTTTTAATGGATAATAGAAACTGAGGGAGATGATTCTAAGTTGATAGTGAAAAATGTCAACACCGAAGTTTCAGGAGATATAATAGTTACCCACCTGATAGGTCAAATAAAAATTCAAGACGTTAATGATTGGTTTAATGATTTTGAAAAGGTGTGTCAGCAGTTTATTTCTGAAGGTAGAGAGTACAAATTGTTGGTAGATAGGAAAGGATACACCCCAGATCATTTTTCTGTTCAAAAAGAATGGAAAGATAAGTTCTATAATAAAACAATGCTAAAACACAGTAAAGCAATTGCGTTTCTCCTTGAAGAGGGAGAGATAATGAACCATTTAAAGAAATCCAACACAAAAAAGTCTGTTGAATTTTTCGATAATTACGAACTGGCATTCAAATGGTTGGTTGAGTATTCAAAATAAGATTCTTTTTATAATTGATGAATGTTTTAACAACAATAATTCGCCTTCTACTATCAATCAGTGGAGGGCTTTTAATGCTATGAGAGCAATCGATATGGGCTACAGTACACTGTACTGAATATCGATGCTTATCATGGCTTTTTATATTAGGGCAAAGGATTGGTGATTGAATGGATATTGTATCCGCAGTAACAACAGCAAGTCATATAGCAAACTCCCAGGTTGTGTGGTCGATTTTGTGTATTTGCTTAGTCGTGTATGTTTTTTGGAATTCAGCAAAACGAGAGCAAAAACTAACGGGAAATTTAGAAGCTTTAACTGCAGCGCAAGGTAAACAAGCAACAGCAATGCAAGGAATCAGTCGCAGTTTAACATCGTTATAAGGACGTATGGACCGCATGGAAAAACATACTTATAAAAACAAAGAAAAGGATGATGAATAATGGATTTAACAAACATTTTTATGATTGCAATGATGATGGTTGCAATTGTCTTAGCAGTTGCAGAGGTACTTAAAAAGACGTTTAATCTTAATACTCAATACATGCCGATCACGTCTGTAGTGATTGGTATTTTTATTGGTTTGGTATTATGGCCTTTAGCTGAATTTCCACTGTACGTTATGTTGATTTCTGGCTTTATAGCAGGACTAACAGCGTCAGGCACATTTGATTTGTTAAAGGCAGCTAAAAAGGAAGGTGAACAGTAATGGCTTATACGTTCAAACAAACCTTTCTACCTGCAAACAAATATTCAATCAAGACGCCATACACCATGGTGCCTCAATTTATCACTGTGCACAATACAGCAAATGATGCACCAGCTGCTAACGAAATTGCTTATATGATCAATAACAATAATCAAGTATCTTATCATGTTGCGATAGATGATAAAGAGGTGATCCAAGCTATTCCGTTTAATCGTAACGCTTGGCATTGTGGAGATGGTGGAGGTAGTTCGGATCCTAAGGCATCAAAGAAAGGCAACCGTATTTCTATTGGAATAGAAATCTGCTACAGCAAAAGTGGTGGTGTTCGTTATGGAGTGGCTGAAGAAAATGCAGTTCAGTACATTGCAAAATTATTGAAGCAATACGGCTGGGGCATTGAGCGAGTGAAGAAACATCAGGACTGGAACAGCAAGTATTGTCCCCACCGTATATTGACAGAAAATCGTTGGAATAGTTTTTTGAAACGAATTGAAGAAGCAATGAATCCGATGGAAAAAGGAAAACCAACAGAAAAGGATGAAGATAAAATGCAATTCTCAAATGAGACAACTAAAGCAGCAGTTCGTGATTACATTAAACAGGCTGTAGATAAAGGTAAGATAGATAAATCATGGCTTGGTAAATTTGATGCTGAAAAAATGACAAGTGGGGATTTTGAAGGTTTGAAGATTATTATTGAGCAGCGTAGTAAATAATGCTCGTTTCTGTAAATTCGCTAAAACCAGCAAAGCTAAAATTTAGCCGAGCTGGTCTTTTTGTTTAACATTATACTATTAAGAAGTATAAAAGTAGTAAAAAACAAAAAATAAATACACCAATAAATATTAAATTAAAGGTATCTATATTTTTTTGATTATACTCTGGAGGTTGTTCGAGTGTAGTTGTAAAAATCTTTTGTGAGGGCAAAGCCTCATCAACAATTTTCTCCTTCGGAATTGGTGTTTTTTCAATTACAGAATTGCAATATTCACATACATATAAACAGTAACCATCTTTATTTACTTCTTCAAATGAATTATTGGCTAAACAATTAGGGCAATTTATCAATTACATTTTCCTCTCTGCTCATATCTGCTATTTCCCATTTTAGGAAAATCAGGATGTTTTGTATATAGAAATAAAAGTTAATATTCTCTTCAATGGAAGGGTATTTAAACTTATATGTAGAAATATCTGTAAAAAAGGGGTGTGGATTATGAATTACAATATAATAGTACCAGTAAAATTTTTATTCAAACGCAAGCCTGACAATGTACCAATTATAGGTTTATCAAGCTTACATTTAACACACGGTGAACATGAAGCACTAACAGACGATGTTGCTCTAAACCTTTTAAGAGCACAGGGTTACAACGTAATCAGAATGATCCAAAGAGATGAAAATATTATAAGTATTAACTTCAAAGAAAGGTTTTAAAGGCTGTCAAATATGATAGCCTATAATAAAAACACCAACAAAGAAAAAGAGCCCAGACACATGGATCGTGATGAATTTGATTTAGAAGAAATTTCAAAATCATAACTGAAGCAGTGAGAGAAAGCAAACAAAAATCTTTAGAATCTACAAACGAGATGAACCAAGAGAAGGTACCATAATAAAAATGTATTAATAATAGTAGAAAATTGTTTGTATAGTAAAAATCAAAATAAAAATGCCACAGATTGTTGCAAAGAAATACTATTAACTTTAAAGGAATTTATATATCGATCTTTCCTTATAAAATAGTACCTGTCCAAACCTTCTTTATCTACATTTTTACGAACTGGGGCACCATTTTAAAAAAGTTACAGGTGCCCCAGCAAGTGCCCCAAAAAGTACCCCAGTTAAATACACTTAGATATGCTTCGTTAGACAGGTATAGAAACCCTCATTAATACAAAACCTTGATATTATGCACATCAAAAAATTAAAAACATCAGGATAGAAACCAAGGTCATAAGTTATGCTTATCAAAAAAGATAATATTAATGTAATTTACTTATGAATATAAATGCGCTATCATGGGTATTGGAGAAAAGATGCTACACATTTTTAAAGCCTTTTCAAAAAGATATATTAGGGGGATCCGCAAATGGCACAAGGTAATTTACACAACAGCCGTGCATCATTCGAAGTGAATGGTAAAACTTACAATTACTATGACTTAGCTGCGATTGAAAAAGCTGGCGTTGCAAAAGTTTCAAACCTTCCTTACTCAATTAAAGTATTATTAGAATCTGTTTTACGTCAATATGATGCGTATGTAATTAAAGAAGAACACGTAAACGAATTAGCAAAATGGGGTAACGGTGCTGACCCAGAGGCAGAAGTACCATTCAAACCTTCTCGTGTTGTATTACAAGACTTTACTGGTGTACCAGTAGTTGTTGACCTTGCATCTCTTCGTTCTGCAATGAAAGAAATGGGCGGCGACCCAAGCAAAATCAACCCTGCTATTCCAGTTGACCTTGTAATTGACCACTCAGTACAAGTTGACAAATATGGTAATGCATCTGCATTACAAGCAAACATGGACCTAGAATTTGAACGTAACGCTGAGCGTTATAACTTCTTAAAATGGGCTCAAACTGCTTACAATAACTTCCGTGCTGTACCACCAGCAACAGGTATCGTTCACCAAGTAAACTTAGAGTACTTAGCTCCAGTTGTACACGTAAACGAAAATGCTGACGGCACATTCGAAACATTCCCAGATTCAGTAGTAGGTACTGACTCTCATACAACAATGATCAACGGTATCGGCGTTCTTGGATGGGGCGTAGGTGGTATCGAAGCTGAAGCAGGTATGCTTGGTCAGCCTTCATACTTCCCAATTCCAGAAGTTATCGGTGTTAAATTAGTTGGCGATCTTCCAAACGGAACAACTGCTACTGACTTAGCATTAAAAGTAACACAAGTATTACGTCAACGTGGCGTAGTTGGTAAATTCGTTGAGTTCTTCGGACCTGGCGTATCTAAATTACCACTAGCTGACCGTGCGACAATCTCTAACATGGCTCCTGAATATGGTGCTACATGTGGTTACTTCGCAATCGACGAAGAATCATTAAACTACATGCGTTTAACTGGTCGTGACGAAGAGCACATTGCGGTTGTAGAAGCTTACTTAAAAGCGAACCACATGTTCTTCGATCCAACATTAGAGCCAGTTTACACAGACGTTTTAGAAGTAAACTTAGCTGAAATCGAACCAAACCTTTCTGGTCCTAAACGTCCACAAGACTTAATTCCACTATCTCAAATGCGTTCTCGTTACAAAGAAGCAGTAGTGGCACCACAAGGTACACAAGGTTTCGGTTTAACAGAAGATGAATTCGAAAAAACTTCTGTAGCGAAATTCGCTGAAGGCGATGTAGAAATTCCAACAGGTGCTGTTGCGATTGCTGCGATCACTTCTTGTACAAATACTTCTAACCCATACGTATTAATTGCTGCGGGCTTAGTGGCGAAAAAAGCTGTAGAAAAAGGTCTGACAGTGCCGAAATGGGTAAAAACTTCTTTAGCACCAGGTTCTAAAGTTGTAACTGGTTACCTTGAAGATTCAGGTTTACAAACATACCTTGACCAAATCGGTTTCAACACTGTAGGTTACGGTTGTACAACATGTATCGGTAACTCAGGTCCATTATTACCTGAAATCGAAGAAGCAATTAAAGCAAATGACTTATTCGTAACTTCAGTTCTTTCTGGTAACCGTAACTTTGAAGGTCGTGTACACCCACTTGTAAAAGCTAACTACTTAGCTTCACCACCACTTGTTGTTGCTTATGCACTTGCTGGTACAGTGGATATCGATCTACAAAAAGATTCATTCGGTAAAGACAAAGATGGTAACGAAGTATTCTTCGCTGATATCTGGCCATCAACAGAAGAAGTTAATGCAGTATTAGGTACTGTTGTTAACCGTGAGTTATTCCAAAAAGAATACGAAACTGTATTCACAGCGAACGAAAAATGGAATGCAATTGAAACATCAACTGAGTCTCTATACACATTTGATGACAAATCAACTTACATCCAAAACCCACCATTCTTCCAAGGTCTTGCAAAAGAGCCAGAAGCTATTAAAGGCTTAGACGGCTTACGCATTATGGCGAAGTTCGGTGACTCAATCACAACTGACCATATTTCTCCAGCTGGTGCAATCGGTAAAGATACACCTGCAGGTAAATATTTAATTGAAAACGGTGTTGCAATCCGTGACTTCAACTCTTACGGTTCTCGTCGTGGTAACCACGAAGTAATGATGCGTGGTACATTTGCAAACATCCGTATCCGTAACCAAGTTGCTCCTGGTACAGAGGGTGGATTCACTACTTACTGGCCAACAGGCGAAGTAGAGTACATCTATGACGCATGTATGAAATACCAAGAGCAAGGTACTGGCTTAGTCGTACTTGCTGGTAACGACTACGGTATGGGTTCTTCTCGTGACTGGGCTGCGAAAGGTACATTCCTACTTGGCGTGAAAACTGTTATCGCACAATCTTACGAGCGTATCCACCGTTCTAACCTAGTAATGATGGGTGTTCTTCCACTTCAATTTATGCCAGGTGAATCTGCTGATACATTAGGCTTAACTGGTAAAGAAGAAATCTCTGTTAACATTACTGACAACGTAAAACCACGTGAAATCTTAACAGTAACTGCTAAATCTGAAGACGGCACAGTTAAAACTTTCCAAGCTTTAGCTCGTTTCGACTCAGAAGTAGAGGTAGACTACTACCGCCATGGTGGTATCCTACAAATGGTTCTACGCGCAAAAGCTGCTGAGTAATCATCACCATAAAAACCGATCTCTTAGGAGGTCGGTTTTTTTATTTATTAAGAGAGTGTTGGATAGAAGTGACCAAAATATGTATAAATAGCACCAAATGACGGATTTAATGGATAATTATAATTTAATTTCCAATGAACCTAGCATTTTTCCAATTCTTTCGCTAAAATTAATAGGTAAGCATTAAATTTACATAAACGGGGGACGATTGATTATGACAAAGAAAAAACATAAGTTTTATACAGCGGCAACAGCGGCAATGGCGGTTACTGCTGTTGCGGTAGTACCTGTATCGGCGGCTAGTCCATTTTCAGATGTGAGTGAGGATTATGCGCATTATAATAGTATTTCTACATTGCATGCAGCAGACATCATTAATGGTTTTCCAGATGGTACATTTAAGCCTTCAAAGGATGTGACACGTGGACAGGCAGCAAAGATGATAGCAAGTGCTTTTCATCTAACTACAACGGATACGGCTGTCGAGAATCCGAATTTCAAGGATGTCGACTCATCTAGCCCATACTATAAAGCGATTGTTACATTAGTTAATCTTGGCGTTGTACAAGGCTATGAGGATGATACATTCCGTCCAGATGACACAATTACTCGTGGTCAAATGGCAGTAATGGTAGCAGAGGCTGCAGGTTTAACAGCAGAAGGTAAAAGTCCATTCACAGATGTACAGCAAGATAGTCCATTTGCAGATGCAGTAACAGCTCTGTATGAGGCAGGCATTGCGAAGGGTGTTACTGCCACAGAATTTGGTGTAGATAAAAATGTTACTCGTGGTCAGTTAGCAACATTTATTGTGAACGCATTAGGCTTAGCTGAGGATACACAGCCTACAACAGAAGTAAAAGAGGAAGAGCCTAAAGAGGAGCAAGTAACAGAAGAACAACCTACTACAACAAAGGATAGTGCTTTGTTAGAGGAAGTATTTACGAAAACATTAGCCAAGCAAAAAGAGCTAAAAAGCATGAAGGCTACCATGACGATCTCTCAGACAGTGGAGGCAAACGATGGTAAGGAAACCATGAAAATGGATTCTAAAGGCAACATGAAGATGGAAATTGTTACAGAGCCAATGCAATTCTTTGCTGATGGTTCAATGGCTTTAACAGATCCAACAAGTGGTGAAGCGATTAATTTGCCGATTAAAATGTATATGACGGCTAAAGATGGTATGTATATGTATGAGGCAGAACAAAAGGCCTGGGTAAAGTTCCCGAAACAATTATTTGAAGATGTACTGAGCCAAACAGGGATGCAGCCAGATGCAACTGAACAATTGGAGATGCTACAAGCATTTGCCGAAGATTTTACATTAGTAGAATCAGCAAACCGTTATGAATTAACATTAAAAGGCTCTGGCGATAAATTCACAGAGCTAGTGAAGCAGCAGCTTGGCGCAATGGATTTAGGAATGGAAGCGGATCTAGAGGCACAATTAGGCAATATTTCCTTTGATGGTCTCACATATAAATTATTGATTAATAAAGAAACATTCGATGTAGAAGAAATTGCTATGGACATGACATTAAAGATGCAAGTAGAAGGCAATTCGATCAAAACAAGACAGCAAACAACGATCAAATATCATGATTTCAATGCGGTAACGACAATTACGATTCCAAAAGATGTGCTAGACAATGCAAAGGAAATGGATTTGAGTGCATCAGAAACAGCACCAGTAAGTAAATAATACAAAAAGTAGGTTTATGCCAAGTATATTGGTGTAAGCCTACTTTTTTTATGCTTTAGTGGAAGCCCATTAATTCTTTTACTTTCGCTGTGTTTGGAGCAGATGTTAGAGTTTCTAGTAAGCGAAAGGCAACATCAAAGGCTGTTCCTGGATTGGAGGAGGTGATGATATGATCAGTTTGCACAATGCGCTCGTTGACAATTGCTGCACCATAGCCCTTTAGCTGTGCTAAACGTTTACTTGTTGGATGATTATAGGTTGTTGCTTGACGATGCTGAAGAATTCCACTGTGGCCTAAAATAAGAGAAGCTACACAGATTGTTGCAATCGGTTTTTTCTGTTCATCAAAGTGACGAACGACTGCCTGAAATTCCTCGCTAAACGCATCCTCATAAAAACCGGCTTCCTCAAAGCCTCCAGGAATCGCTAATGCATCAAAATCCTCTAATACAATTTCATGGAGCAATTTTTCAGGAGTGACTTTAAAATTCCAGGTGCATTGCAGCTGTTCATGCAGGCCGACCGTAACCACATCTGTCGTACCATCACCTTCCCACTTATTCCAGCCGAGCACATCAGTAAAGACGCTTGCCTCCACCGCTTCAAAGCCATTTGCTAATAGTAACAATATTTTTTTCATGTTTGTTTTGCCTCCTTTATTGATATTATTGTAAACAAAAGGGAGAAAAGATTACATACGTTGTATAATGGATTTTAGGTAAAAAACTTTATTTGAAAAGGTATTATGTCATAAATAATTTATTTAGAAAGGTGAAGGACCATGGATCATATTGATACACAAATATTACAGCAGTTACAGCAAAATGCCAAAATCTCTATGAAGGAATTAGCCACTACCGTTCATTTATCCTCTCCTGCCGTTATTGAAAGAATCAGAAAGCTAGAGGAGCAGGGGGTGATTGAGGGCTATCATGCAAAGGTAAATCTGAAAAAGATGGAGCGTACGATTGAAGCCATTATTTTATTTAAGTCCATTGATTGTAAAAGTCTTTCTTCATTTTGTAATGCTCATCCTGATGTTTTGGCATGTTATCGAGTGGCTGGGGAAATTAGCTATATTGTTAAATTAGCGACCTATTCAGTAGAAACATTAGAACAATTTATTGATGCGGCTATGCCCTATGGCACACCTTCTACTAATATCGTGTTATCTTCAACGGAAAAACAAGTGATTACACCATTTGCTGACAATGATTTGGAGTAAATGACAAAAAAAGCAAACCTCGAAGCCGTGGGCACCGTTTATAGGGTAGAGAGGAGGAAGAATGTTGCTAATTCATGAACTGGAACGAATAATGGAACAGCATACAGAGAGGCTTATTCGTCTTGCCTTTTACTATGTTAGAGATTTACAAAGTGCTGAAGATATCGTACAGGATGTCTTTATTAAGTTCTATGATAATCAGCAAAACTATGAGGAACGTGGGGAGCTAAAGGCGTATTTATCAAAATTAGTTAGTAATCGAAGTAAAGATTATTTACGTAGCTGGACCTATCGGAAAATTCAAGTGCAACAGAAGATTTTTCCGCAGCAAACCGTTATGAGAAGAGATATGCTTGTACAGCAAGATGAACGTACTTTGATTGAAAATGCGATTCTAGCTCTCCCTTTCAAACAGCGAGAGGTCATTATACATTTTTATTTTGAAGAAATGTCTGTGGTAGACATTGCAGAGCTGTTAACGATTCCTGAAAGCACCGTCAAAACAAGGCTACGTCGTGGGCGAGAGTTATTGAAGCTACAATTACAGCATGTTGAATGGGAGGTGCTCCTGCATGAGTAAAATGGATGCTCGCGTAGTAAGGGATTTATCAGAAAGTAAAAAGCGTGTGATGACAAATGTGGTTCAGCATTTACAGCAACGCCAAGAAAAAAAATCTGCAAAACGCTGGCCATATGGTGTTTTGGCTATGATTTTAAGTGTCTGCATAGGGCTGTTTATATATCATCAATATAATGAACAACAACAGCAAGCTTCTACTATTCCACCCGTATTAGATGAGCGGATTTTAGAGCTATATTTACAACTTGATTCTTTTATGAACGGAAAGAATCGTTTATATAAGGCAAGCTTTGATAACTTTTTATATTTAGAATCGACCTTTGCTTATGCGCAATCGAAAAAACTAGTACCTACACAAGAGCAAGTAGATAAGGCACTCGAACAGTTCATGGAAGAGTGGAGCTATGAGGATGATACTCGGCCAACTTATGATAAGCTTCTGCAAATGTTGCAAGTCACAAACGAAGGGTTTATAGAGAACTATGGCAAGCCAATTGCCTATAAAATGGCTACATTTGACTTATTATGGGAGGCAAGCCAAGCCGATTATAAGGATGTAAGTAATCCCATTCGTACATGGCTTGTCGAGCAAGAAGCCATGAATTATTTAGAACAACATTATCATAAAGACATTGCCGCCTTACGAGAAAAATATAAAATCCCAGAAAAGGACAGCCAAATGAAGCTCATCAGAAGTGGAACGGTCTTAGCGATCAAGGAACATGAATTTTTAGTTGTCTCAGGCGTCTTGGCAAGCGAGGTTGGGCAAAAATCTGTCGATGAATTAGTGCAAAAACATAGTAATGGTACATGGTTCCCTCTAGTGGATGTCCCGCAAACACTATCAGTTGGTGATCGAGTAGAAGTTCAATATAGACAGTCGATTGGGAACGATGACGCTCAGCCATTCATTGATTATAAGGATATCGTAGAAATGAAAATAGTAAAGGAATCTCACTAACAAGAAGCTAGACATTCTCGTGCTATTCAATAGTAAAACATTGCTGAAGAGCTTTTTGATTCAAACCATTCAACAGCCACAATATGCTGATCTCCATCAAAGTATTGCCACTTGTCTCAACGAAATTTTTTAAGATTGTCCTCCGTTGACAGACAATTGGTAATTTGCTAAGATGAAGGACAATAAAAGCATACAAATTCGTTGATGAGAAAGAGTAGTGTTTCATTTTGTTCTACAGAGAGCCGACATTTGGTGGAAGTCGGTGTGCAGGTGTTACATGAAAATCCTCTCTGAGAAGATTAGCTGAATGGAGTAAGCTAATCCGGGTGTCTACCGTTAAAAAGAACACGTATGATTGTACGTTGCTGAGTGCTATTGGCCATCGTGTCAATAGAATTAGGGTGGTATTCGCGGTTAACCCCGTCCCTTTTCCTTGGGACGGGGTTTTTTGTATGCCTTTTATACAAATTTGCTTGTATAGGAGGAACTAATATGCAGAAAGAACAAAAGAAAGAAACAACGGTTGAACGAGAAACAAGGATTCGTACATTATGGGCGCAAGAAGGGACCTTTGCAAAATCCGTAAGTAATCGTGCTGAACAGCAGCCCTTTGTATTTTATGAGGGACCCCCAACAGCGAATGGTTTACCACATGTTGGCCATGCATTTGGTAGAACCATAAAAGATGTGGTGGCACGTTATAAAACAATGCAAGGCTATTTAGTTGAACGCAAAGCAGGTTGGGATACACATGGGTTGCCTGTGGAATTAGGGGTAGAAAAGGCATTAGGAATCTCAGGAAAGCAGGAGATTGAGAACTATGGGGTGGAGCAATTTATTCAAGCATGTAAGAAGAGCGTTTTTACCTATGAGCAAAAATGGCGTACTTTTACAGAGCAGCTTGGCTACTGGCTTGACATGGATGATCCTTACCTAACATTAAGTAATGACTATATTGAATCTGTGTGGCATATTTTAAGCCATGTTCACAAGGAAAAACTGTTATACAAAGGACATCGCGTTTCACCTTATTGCCCTAGCTGTCAAACTTCCTTAAGCTCTCATGAGGTGGCACAGGGCTATAAGGATGTTAAGGATTTATCCGTTACTGCAATGTTTAAGCTAGAGGATCGAGACGAATATATCTTAGGCTGGACAACGACGCCTAGGACATTACCAGCCAATGTAGCCTTGGCTATGAATCCTGCTCTTCGATATGTCCGTGTAAGGCATGCAAACAGCATCTATATACTAGCTAAATCGTTGGTATCAAAGGTTTTTTCAGAGCCTGTAGAAATATTAAGTGAGCATGACGGACAGGAGTTTGCAGGTGTTTCCTATCTATCGCCATTTTCCTATGTAACCGTCGATAAAGGGCATATCATTGTCATGGCAGATTATGTGACAGAGCATAGTGGAACAGGAATTGTACACATAGCACCTGCTTATGGAGAGGACGATTATAAAACGGTGCAGCAACATGGCTTGTCCTTTGTCAATGTAGTTGATCTAAAAGGCTGTTATACAGAAGCGGTACCTGAGCTTGTTGGACGATTTGTGAAAGATTGTGATGTCGATATCATTAAACTGCTTGCAGCAAAAGAGCTTTTATTTGCTAAAGAAAAATATGAGCACAGCTATCCGCATTGCTGGCGCTGTGATTCACCATTATTGTACTATGCAACAGATAGCTGGTTTATCAAAATGTCGGCATTAAAAGAGCAGCTTTTACAAAATAATCAGCAGGTGACATGGTACCCTAGCCATATTAAGGATGGACGATTTGGCAACTTCCTAGAAAACTTAGTGGATTGGAATATTAGTCGTAATCGTTATTGGGGGACACCACTCAATGTGTGGATCTGTCAGGATTGCAATCATGAGGAGGCACCTAACAGTGTTGCAGTGCTACAACAATTAGCCAAAGGAGCTGTCAAAGAACAATTAGAGCTCCATAAGCCATTTATAGATGCCATTGTCTGTACCTGTCCTGTCTGCCAGGGCGACATGAAACGTACGCCTGAAGTTATCGATGTTTGGTTTGACAGTGGCTCGATGCCATTTGCCCAACAGCATTATCCTTTTGAAGACGTAGCGAACTTTCATCATCAGTTTCCAGCAGATGTGGTCATTGAGGGCATCGATCAAACGCGAGGATTTTTCTATAGCTTATTAGCAGTATCAACCTTGTTTACAGGAAAACCACCTTATAAAAATGTGCTATCGTTAGGGCATGTACTCGATGAGCATGGACAGAAGATGTCCAAAAGTAAAGGCAATGCATTAGAGCCTGTTGAGTTAATCCAGGAGTATGGAGCAGATGCTCTACGTTGGGCATTTTTAGTTGATAGCTCACCATGGAATCCAAAGCGTTTTTCGAAGAAAATTGTCTTAGATGCGAAATCTAAGCTGGTGGATACACTCGACAATACGTTTAAATTTTATGACATGTATGCCCAGATCGATAACTTTACGTATGATGCTACAAATACAGGTACACGTTCACAGCTAGATCATTGGATATTGTCCCGCTTACATCACACTATCCAGCTTGTCACAACCTCTATGGATGATTATCAATTTACACAGGCTACAAGGGAAATTGGTCAATTGGTGGAAGAGTTAAGCAATTGGTATATACGTCGTTCACGTGCTAGATTTTGGGCAAATGGAATGACAGCAGATAAACGAGGTGCATTTAGCACACTTTACGAGGCACTGACATCCATTTGTCAATTAATAGCACCGTTTACACCATTTATAGCAGAGGATATCTACCGTCAACTATGTGGAAAAAGTGTTCATCTTGAGGAATATCCAATATTCGACGATCAACTAGTGGATGTGAAACTTGAACAAGAAATGGCAACGGTCTTAACAGTTGTCGAACTTGGACGTAGCATTCGCAATAGTCAGGGAATAAAGGTCAAGCAGCCTTTAAGTGAACTCATTGTTGCCCTAAAAGGTGAACTGTCGGATTACCAAGCCTATAGCGAACTCATTCAGGACGAGTTAAACATCAAAGCTTGTAGATGGACACATGATTTTTCAGCCTATGAAAGCGTGCATTATAAATTGAATTTTAAAACAGCAGGAGCGGCATTTGGTCCAAAGGTTCATCAAGTAAAAGAGTATGTGTTGTCATTAACAGAGGAAGAGAAACAAAGGCTACAACATCATGAAACTGTGGATCTCATGATGGACGGTCAACAGCTAACATTATTAAGAGAACATGTAATAGCTGAATCAATCGTCAAGGACCATTATATTTTAGCGGAGGATAGCACTTGCCGTGTCTTGATGAATGTTCAACTTACAGAGAGCTTACTACAAGAAGGGCAAATACGAGAATTGATTCGTACTATACAAGATGCACGAAAAAAATGGCAGCTACCAGTGGCGCAATATGTATCGATTGCCTTTAATGGTAGTGCAGGGGTACTTTTCATGATTCAGCAGCACGAAGCTTTATTACAAGAAAATGTATTAGTTAAAGCTATTCATTATGGTGAGCAATGGCCTCATGCAAAATCCATTGAGACGTCATTGTTTAATGAAAAGCTCACTTTATTTGTTTCTCTATAAAAGAAAAGCTCAGGGTTACCTCCTGAGCTTTTTCTATGTACGTTAAAATAAGCCACTTGCCAGATAACATGCTGTGGCCCAAATAAAGACGGCGGAGCATTTATTAAATAGTCGCATCAATTTTCCAGAGCCGTCTAGTTTTTTGAACGAGGCGCCAGTCAATGTGAGACCGAAAAACCATAGCCAGGAAATGAACACACAAGCAACAGTGAACATTATTTGCTCGGTTCCACTATATTTTAATGCGCTTGTACCAATAACACCGATTGTATCTAAAATAGCATGTGGATTTAGAAGTGACACAGAGAGTGCGAAGAGAATTTGTTTTTTTATAGGCAATGCTTCGCTATTTTCAGTGTTTGCTGGATTTGAACGCCAAATGCTATAGCCCATGTAAAGTAAAAAGATGATACCAATAGTCATTAAAGTGATACGCAACCATTCAAACTGTAGAACAATTAATGACAGACCGAATACCGCAAGTAGAATAAGCAGTGTATCACAGATCGCAGCAGTCACACCTGCTGGCAAAGCACGTAATAAACTTGGTTGTGTAGCACCTTGTGAAAAAACAAAAACATTTTGTACGCCTAATGGCAAAATGAGTCCAAATGCTAAAATGATCCCATGAAGAAAAGCTTCCAATGACCATTCCTCCTTTCTTTACTTATTTTAGATATGGTATAACTAAAAGAAAACGACCAATTGGATGGTTTTTTATCCACCCAATTTTATTGCATGGAAGGAGAAGGAACATGAGCTGGCAGCCGAATAGAAGAAGTGATAATACATTACAGCAGCAGATTGTACAGTGGATAACAGCCAATGTGGAGCGAGGAGACTGGGCAGCAGGGACAAAACTACCTACCCAAAGACAGCTGGCCATGCAGTTCGATGTGAATCGAAGCACAGTTCAGCAGGCTTTGGAGGAATTAAAAGCAATGGGCATTCTTGAAGCAAAGATAGGCTCTGGTGTTTATGTTACGCACAATTCCTGGCATGCATTAATCCAACAAACACAGCCGAATTGGCAAACTTATATCGAAACAAGCATCCACAAGCCAAACTACCACACCATCCAATTAATTAACGAATACGAACAGCGCGAGGATGTAATTCGTTTAGGAACGGGAGAGCTAGCACCCAGTTTGTTGCCTACCGAGGAAATAGAAGCTTCACTGCGAGAGCTATCCTTCCAACCCAAAGCATTAGGCTACTCTTCGCCACAAGGTAATGATCAGCTTCGTAAAGCTATTTGTAAATATGTTCAAAAAAGAGGCATTCCCGCTGAACCTCAAAACGTCTGTATTGTTTCAGGTGCTCTTCAGGCACTACAATTAATTGCTGTTGGCTTATTAGAGCAAGGGTCTATTGTGTTTCAGGAGCCAACCTCCTATTTAAATTCTGTTCACCCTTTTCAGTCAGTTGGCATGCAAATGATTAGCATTGAACGTGATGTACAGCTTGCTCAAACATTAGCGCAAAGGAAACGAAAGAAACAAGCCGTGTTTTATGCCATTCCTACTTTACATAATCCAACAGGTCATGTATGGACAACAAGAGAAAAAGAACAGCTATATGAAGCTTGTCAGGCATCACGGATTCCAATTGTAGAAGATGATGTTTATCATGAATTGCTTTTTGAAGAGGCATCACCGCCGCTTAAGGCCATGGATAATAGCGGACAAGTTCTTTATATTGGCAGCGTCTCTAAAACCTTAAGCCCAGGGTTACGCATTGGCTGGCTCATCGGTCCAACCACTGTGATTGAGCGATTAGCCGATATAAAAATGCAAACAGACTATGGCTCAAGTGCCATTTCTCAGGAAATTGTCCTACATTGGCTGCAATCAGGAAAATATGAAAAGCATCTCGCAGGATTACGTCAACAATTACAGGAGCGAGCCGATTTTACGGAACAGCTTTTAAAGGAGAAGTTTACAGATGTGGCGAATTGGAGCAAACCAAGGGGAGGCTTTTATATTTGGCTCAAGTTTCATGAGCCGCTTGTAGATAAAGACTTCTTTATGAAGCTGTTGCAGCGGCAAGTATTAATCAATCCCGGCTATATCTATGATCCACAAGATCATCATCATATTCGTCTATCCTACGCCTATGCAACCTATGAAGAATTACAGGAAGGCTTACAAATCCTACATGAATGTGCGGTGGAGGCTATTGGACGAAAGAGTAAATAAGGGCTTGTCCTGAAGTTAGGGAAACGAGAGAAGGTTGCTCTAAAAGTGATCAAAGAAGTGAGAAACCCGCTCTAAAGTGGTTGAGAAACGATCAAACAAGTAAGGAACCCTCTCCAAAGTAGATGAGAAGTGATCAAACAACTGAAGAACCCGCTCCAAAATTAGGGAAAAGTGATCAATGTAGCAAGCTCCTCTCTCAATAAAGTATCTATGCTTAGTAGCCAACCCACTGCCAGAAAAGAAAGAGAATAATCCAAGCTGTGTATCCATACATTTTAGAAGAATAGAAGTATTTTATTTTGATTACAAACATAAAGAGGTGAACGATTGGAAAATTTGCCACCGGGTTATTTTCAGGTGCCTCAGCCTATTCGAGGTGATGGGGCTGGAGGGGTGGATAAGGGGCCACGGGATATTATGAGGGATTTAGAAAATCCTGATATGCTAGTGCCACCAACGACTGATGCGGGTTTGATTCCTAATTTACGATTCTCGTTTTCAGACACGCATATGACCTTAAATCAAGGTGGGTGGTCACGGGAAATTACGGTTCGTGAATTACCGATTGCTACGACTTTGGCGGGTGTGAACATGAGTTTGACACCAGGAGGCGTACGTGAGCTGCACTGGCATCAACAGGCAGAGTGGTCTTATATGCTGCTTGGCCATGCTCGCATTACAGCTGTCGATCAGAATGGTTGTAACTTTATAGCGGATGTGGGACCCGGTGATTTATGGTATTTTCCACCTGGCATTCCTCATTCCATTCAAGGACTTGAGGATGGCTGTGAATTCTTATTAGTATTTGATGATGGGCATTTCTCCGATCTGAACACACTGTCAATTTCAGATTGGTTTGCTCATACGCCAAAAGAAGTGTTATCAGCGAATTTTGGGGTTCCTATTCATGCTTTCGATCACATCCCGAGTGAACAGCTATATATTTATCAGGATCGGGTTCCGGGGCCAATTGATTCTCAGAAAGTGCAATCTCCATATGGTGAGGTTCCGCAAACCTTTAAACATCGTCTGTTGGCACAGCCTCCATTAAAAACACCTGGAGGCAGTGTGCGCATTGTCGATTCGACTAATTTCCCAATTTCTAAAAATATCGCGGCTGCACTGGTGGAAATTGAGCCAGGGGCGATGCGGGAGTTGCATTGGCATCCTAACAACGATGAATGGCAATATTATCTGCAAGGAAAAGGCCGTATGACAGTTTTCACAGGAAATGGAACGGCTCGAACATTTGATTATCGGGCGGGAGATGTTGGCTATGTTCCATTTGCGACGGGGCATTATATTGAAAATACTGGAACAGAGCCATTATGGTTTTTAGAAATGTTTAAAAGTGATCGATTCCAGGATGTGTCCTTAAATCAATGGATGGCGTTAACGCCGACAGAATTGGTGCAAAGTAATTTACAGGTCGGTCCTGAGCTGCTTGAGGCTCTCAGAAAAGAAAAATGGCCGGTTGTAAAATATCCTGGTTTTTCCTATTATCCGAAATAAAGAAAGCAGGTGAGGAAGTTCTCACCTGCTTTTAGTTTAATATTGATATTTTTTGCGTGTCATTAGCAAAATAGCGATGGCTGGTATTGTACAAATGAGCATGGCTGCGAAGGACAGACCTGGTGATATTTCGTATAAATAGCCACCTAAAAATGTAAGGATGGCGGTACTTAAGCCCATAGCTAATGCAGAGTATAAACCTTGTGCATTGGGGATTTGTTCCTTTGGTAGCGCTTTTGTTAAGTAGCGAATAAAGGCAAAATGGGCTAATGCAAAGGATAATGCGTGCAAGGTTTGAGAAGCGATAAATACCCAGACATTTGGGAACAAAAAGATAAGTAACCAACGTAGGGAAGAGCCGCTCGCTGCTAAGAGTAATAAGGATGATGAGCGCCATTTCGTCAATAACGTATCAGCCTTCATAAAGTAAAGAATTTCGCAAATAACAGCGATATTAATAATCATACCCATATAGAATGGATCAACCTGTAAATCTTCTAAATAAATATAACCGTAGCTATAATAGGAGGCATGTGCACCCTGTAGCAAGATCACGATGAATAAAACAATCGGGAAGCCTTTGATAGTCCATAGTGTTTTCATCGACAATGATTTTGCACGCTGTTCTTTTGTTGGTACTACGAGTAATTCCTTTGGTGTTGCTAATTGTTGCATAAGTAACATGCCCACCAACCCTATAATCATGCTCCAGAAGATGATGTTCTTTCCAAAAACGCCGGTCAGCATACTAATAATTAAAACAGCGATGACAAAGCCAAATGAACCATAGGAACGGCTTTTACCATAATGAATATTGCCATACTGCACAAGCGTAGCGGCACTGCTTTCCACAGCAGGTAATAGCGCTGGGTAAAAAACACTAAATAAAATGGTCACGATTAATAATGCTGTAAAGCCTGTGCTTGGAATATAGAGCAAGGCAGTTAGCAACGAGCCTATTGCTAAAATTGTAATGAGTCGTTTATTGTGTACGTATTTTGCAAGTGTTGGGAAGAAGAAGAGATTGGATGTGGCACGAGCTAGGAGCCCACAGCCCATCACGACACTTGCCTGCGAGACGGTTAGATGTTTCGCATCCACCAGCCAACCTGTCCAGTAGGGTAAGAAAATGCCCCAAGTGATAAAAAATGTAAAGAAATTCTGAGAAAGCCATCGTTGATTGTTCATATAATTTCCGTACCTCCATTAACTATGTTGAATAATAGCATGTTCATCGCTACAATAATGTGAGATATCTCATATTTTTTATAGGAGAGAGTAAAAAATGCATATTTTAACAGCTGAAGCCCGTACCCATTATCTTGAAAAATATCCGATTGATGATTTTTTCTCATTTGATATCAATCCCTATTTAGAAGTCCGCCAGTTTGACAAGGGGGAGTGGATCTTCCAGGAAGGCTCCTTTCCAGACACCGTGTATTACATGATAGAAGGAAAGGCGAAGCTCTATATGACACATAAAAATGGGAAGGTTTCACTTATTGAATACCTAGAGGCTCCTCTTTTTATGGGGGAAATTGAATTGTTAAATGAGGCTAGGTATACAAAGGGGATACAAACCGTCACCAAAACAATTTGCTATTCGATTACACAGTCATGTAAGGAGAAGTTACTTGCGGATGCTTTGTTTTTACGTAGACTTTGTGTATTTTTAGGGGAAAAAGCGACAAAAATGACATCTAAATATACACAAAATCAGGCCTATCCGCTGGAAAATCGCTTAGCAGCCTTTATCCAATTATCAGCCGACCAAGGTGTCTACAAGGAAAAACATACGGAAATCTGCGAATATTTAGGGGTCTCTTATCGCCATTTACTATATGTCTTGGCACAGTTTTGTGATGAAAGGATATTGGAAAAGCGTAAGACAGGCTACCAAATTATTGATAAAAATCGTCTCGCACAACTGGCACAGGAAGTACTATGATAACAACCATTCCATAAAGGTTGCCTATTAGTGCAGATCAGCTGAGGGAATTAATTCAATTTTATAAGTTATAAATTAAAAAGGATTTGACTTCTTTAAATGAAGTCAAATCCATTTTTGTTGTATTCACTTTTTTTAATTAACCAGCGAGCGATATCCTTACCACTATGGTAAAAGTCCACTTCATTTACCTTGTTTTTTTGGATGGAGAGGTCAGGGATGTTTTCTAAAACGTCAAAAGGTAAAACGCCGATACATAAATGATTATTTGTTGGAAAATCTCCTTGTTGCTTACTGCCACTTTGTATCGATTCACTATGCTTGTTCATTGAGTTTTGTGTCATATGGAATGCAAGTAGTTCTCCTTGTGCCAATGCTGTGCTTGATGAGTAACCAGTACTTTTCATTCAACATGCCCCCTTTTGTCGTTACAGTTATTGTACAAGACTAAGTGGGAAAATAGCCGTTATTTACAAGCCTTTTACAATAACTTTAAGGTTCATGGAAAATTTAGTGATTTGTAACCGTATTCATACCATTATGGGATAAAAACCATAGAAAACTGATATAAATTCTTTTTAAAAAACTCATACTCAAACTATTGTGAATTTTTCTAACACGAAGTATTATTGTAATTAGATTTAACGTGAAAGTTTTCACAAAGTCGCGAAATCGTTAGGAGGAATTTTTAATGAGTGCAATTCGAGTAGGTATTGTAGGATATGGAAATTTAGGACGTGGTGTGGAGTATGCCATTTCACAAAATCCAGATATGGAATTAGTAGCAGTATTCACACGACGTGATCCTTCAACAGTAAACGTAGCAAGCAATGCAAGCGTATATTTAGTAGATGACGCTGAAAAATTCCAAAACGACATTGATGTTATGATTTTATGTGGTGGTTCTGCAACAGATTTACCAGAGCAAGGTCCACATTTTGCACAATGGTTTAATACAATTGATAGCTTCGATACACATGCGAAAATTCCTGAATTTTTCGATGCTGTAGATGCAGCGGCACAAAAATCTGGTAAAGTATCTGTTATCTCAGTTGGTTGGGATCCAGGTCTATTCTCTTTAAATCGTCTACTTGGAGAATCAGTATTACCAGTTGGTACAACATATACATTCTGGGGCGATGGCCTAAGTCAAGGACATTCAGATGCTGTTCGTCGTATTGAAGGCGTAAAAAATGCTGTTCAATACACATTACCGATAAAAGAAGCGGTAGAACGAGTTCGTAACGGTGAAAACCCTGAACTAACAACACGTGAAAAACATGCACGTGAATGTTGGGTTGTATTAGAAGAAGGTGCAGATGCAACAAAGGTTGAACAAGAAATTGTCACAATGCCTAACTATTTCGATGAATATGACACAACAGTGAACTTCATTTCTGAAGATGAATTTAAAGCAAATCATACTGGTATGCCACATGGTGGTTTTGTCATTCGCAGTGGTGACAGTGGTGCAAACGATAAACAAATTCTCGAATTCTCATTAAAACTGGACAGTAATCCAAACTTTACATCTAGCGTATTAGTGGCTTATGCACGTGCAGCACACCGTTTAAGTCAAGCGGGTGATAAAGGGGCGAAAACAGTATTTGATATCCCATTCAGCCTACTTTCGCCAAAATCAGCTGCTGAATTACGTAAAGAATTACTATAAACGTAGCTAATGATCCCGATTATCATTGAGTTGATAATCGGGAATTTTTTTAAGCCTAATTTTTTGCTAAAGTAGGTTGCCAATGAAACGATACATCTACATGTCTAATGCCAAATTCTAAGACTGCTTGATCAATAAAAATGGAGGCGTATTGTGTGGGAAAATGAAGTAATGCTTCCTTTATAGCAAGAATAGCCTTGCTAGTTGCCACTGTTAAATTTTCTTTCATAAATGGTACTAAGTCTTTTGGAATTGCAATAACCACATATCCATACTTCACTCAAATTCCTTCGCTCGGTAAAGCAGTTCCATTATAATCGGAACTCGTATAATCTCTATATTTAAAGGCGGTTCATTTAGCCACTTTCCTTCTAAATTTTAGTAATATAACAGGATACTAAAATTGGGAAGAAAATACCAACTAAATTCTACTTCCATCCCTCAAGCAAAAAATGGGGATAAAATCTATAAAAATACATAAAAAATATGGTAAACTGTCAATAATTTAATAATCTGAATTTTTGTAGAAATTTTTGTAACCTTACAAAATATGGAGGTTATGTTTATATGACAGCAGATATTATTATTCAATCAAAATGTATGGCCCCCAATCCATCCACGCATTGTATTAATAGAGCAACACTAATGCGAACGCTAAAGAAAAGTCATCATCATACTTGTACTTTCTTGCATAGTGGTGCAGGGTACGGTAAAACAACCATTCTAACTCAATTTCTTGCAACCGAATCAAGTACGTTTTCTTGGTATAGTATTTCTGATGAAGATGATAATTTATTACCCTTTTTGAGGCACTTCTTTTTTAGTATACAGCGCGTCGTACCGAATTTTGGTCATACATTTGATGGGTGGAACCAATTATCGCGCTTTCCAAAAATGGATGAGCTCAATCGATGGTATAAGCTTTTTGTCAATTGCCTCTGCGATCTAGACGAGCCTCTTCTCATCGTGATTGACGACTTTCACCTAGTAGATCATGTTTTTCCTATTAATTATTTCATGGAAAAAATCATTGAATTTGCTCCACCCAGCATTCATTTTATTTTGGCTTCTAGAACACTACCCAATTGGGATATTATGAGGAAATTAAAGCTACAAAAAAGATGGCTCGTTATAAAAGAGGACGAACTGGCATTTTCAACTGAGGAGATTGCAGTGTTTTTTGAAGAATATGTAGATGTACATTTATCCGAGGCTGAAATGAAAAAAGTATTAGAGATCACTGAAGGCTGGGCCATTAGCATTTCCTTATTGGCAGAGCAATGGCATCATGCTTCGCTAGATCATTGGCTGACGATTCCCACAAATGAGCTATTCACATATTTATCAGAGGAAGTTTATAGTAGGATGACTGCTACTGAGCAGGAGACGATCTTAAAATTAGCGATTTTTCCTACCTTTTCTGCGGAGCTATTGAAAGCGTTTTATGGCGCTGAGATTGCGCAAATGCTGAATGCATTAACTCAGCGTCATTTATTTATCCAACCTGTGACAACAGATGGCTTCTATCGTTTTCATGCATTGTTTAGTCGATTTTTAGAAATGAAATGGCGACAGTATCCAACACAACATGCGGACCTTCATAAACAAGCAGCATTGTATTATGTAGAACATCAAAATATTCAAGCTGTCCTGTATCATGCCTTTAAAACGAATGATCATCATTTCTGCGGAGAGCTCCTACAGCTTCATGCAGAATCAATCGTACGGGCTGGTCAATTTGAATGGTTGCTCGAAAAAATCAATCGATTCACTGTACAGGAAAAAGATAAATTTTATAAATTAAATTATTTTGAGGGTGAATGTCATCGCTACCGAGCTTATTATGAAAAAGCGAAACAATCCTATGAAAAATGTGCAATCCTCGCACAGCAGCAGCGGGATCACCTATTTATGACAAAGTCACAAGCTGGGATAGCCCATATTTACTTAGACACCATTCAACCTGCTTTAGCAGAGCCATATCTCGAGAAAGCATTAGAGCTAGCGAAACATACACCATTGCGCAAAGAGGAATTACTAGAACTTCAACGGCAATACGCTGAAAATTTAGTGAATCTAGGGAAGGCCAAGGGTGCACAGCTCTTTATGGAGGACGTCGCATTGCCAGAGGATGTCATACAGCGAGCAAATGTTGATGTACGTGTTTTACTACGAACAGGACAACTACGGGAGGCCAAGGAGTTATTAGCGCAGCGACTTGAATTACCGCCTCAGCTTGTTGCAACCCATCGAGAAAGTGAACTGCTAGCAGCTTTCGTTTATGCACTGTTAGGTCAAGGCAAAGAAGCCTGGTATGCTGCCCAGCATGGCATTCGAAGAGGAATAAAAGAAAAGTCTATTTTCATAGAGGCGGTTGGCTATATCAGAAAGGCTCATGCCCTGCTGTTAATGGATTTCCCAGATCATTATGGGGCATGTCAAGCCTATGAAAAAGCGTTGACCCTCATGAATGCCATTAATATTTCTCGTGTGAAGGCGGAGCCATATATGGGGTTAGCCATTGTCAAACATTTGTTAGGAGATATGGTGGCGGCTAAGAAATACTTAGCACTGGGCTTACAGGAAACGGAGCAAGTTCAAGATGCTTGGATGACAGCGCTTATTCTTTTAGCAGAAGTAAAAATAATACTTTCTGAGCAAGAAATAGAGAGAGCGAAGCAATTATTAAAGAAGACACAGCAACTATTTCAGGAGTGCGGTGATCGCAATGGCTTGATGCATGTCTTATTTTATCAATCAATGATTGCCCTGAAAGAGTGTAATAAGAAGCCGTTTCAACAGTATTTTCAACAGTTTGCACAACTATGTGTCTCAAATGGCTATGAATACTTCTTACAAAGGCCAACGATACTTGGTCCGAGCAATCGAATGGTTTTTTACGAGCTATTGCAATTTAGTCAAAAATGCCAGATGAAGCATCCAGCTATATTAGCATTGCAAAATTATTTTCAGGTCGAGGATAGTATTAGTTATCCGCATGATGAAATACAGATGAATCTTTTCGGGAGTTTAAATTTAATTCGTTCACAACGAAAGCTAGAAGACAAAGAATGGCAACGTGATAAATCAAAGGAATTATTCGTATATCTCTATTGCCATCGCCATCGCTTTACACCAAAGGAAGAAATAGCACAGGCATTATGGCCAGATCGTAGTGTCGAGTCCTTGGATCGTGATTTTAAGGTGGTGTTAAATACGTTACTTAAAGTGTTGGAGCCGCAACGACATGCAAGACAAGAGAGCTTTTTCATTCAGCGGAAAAATAATATGTATCAGTTACAAAATATTGCTTTTCTCCAAATTGATGTTGAACGTTTTCACTATTATTACAGCTTAGGAATCGACGAATTTGATCCACAGCTGTCCAATGAGTGGCTCTTATTAGCGGAAGCGAGCTATACGGATGCGCTCTATGCGGAAAAAAAGCAAATCGACAGGCTAACGCAGGACCGTGAAAAGCTACAATTTTTATATATCGAAGTCTTGGAACGACTAGCACAAAATGCAACAAGGCAACAGCAATATAAAAAAGCCATTTTTTTCGCAGAAAAGATGCTACGCGAGGATGCACTCTGGGAAGAAGCGTATCGCCTGCTCATGTACAGCCACTACCAGCTCCATAATCGTTCTCTTGCCTTAAAATGGTATGAAAAATGTGTCCAGCAATTACAACAGGAGCTAAACACAACCCCGATGGAATCCACCATGACGGTCTATGACTTGATAATGGGGTAATTGGTGTTGTTATTAAGGCTAGGTGAAGTGATTTTGTATTGGATGGGCTTGCTCAAGTGTTTGGAAGTGCTCCATTGATTGTGGGAATGCTCATTCATATGTGGAAACCCGCTCCAACAGAGAGTAGAGCCGCTCCTAAGTAATGTGAAAACACTCCAACAGAGGCGGTGCCCCCTCCTAGTCAAAGCGCTCATTCTATGAGGAACTCACTCATAAACTATGTCAATCCGCTCCAACAGTGGGGTAGACAATACTATAAAAATGTAACCTATATGGAGGAACAACAATGCCATTTTGTCAGACAAATAAAGCGAAAATTTACTACGAAATAATTGGAACAGGGATACCTATCATCATGCTACATGGTTTTTCTCCTGATCATCGTTTGATGAAGGGCTGTATGGAGCCTGTTTTTAAAGAACGTGAAGGGTGGAAACGTATTTATCTGGATCTTCCGGGAATGGGAAAAACAACAGACTATTCATCAATTCAAAACTCGGATGAAATGCTAGAAGCGATTATCGAATTGATACACACAATCATTCCACAAGAATCGTACTTGTTGGTTGGTGAATCTTATGGTGGCTATTTAGCGCGCGGTATTATGAGGAAATCAGTGGATCAACTTTTAGGTACTGCCTTTATTTGCCCTCTCATCATTCCTGAAAAAGAACAACGTACGGTGCCACCGCATTGTATTGTACAAGCAGACACCGCTTTTTTATCAACATTAAGTCAGCAGGAGCAAGATGATTTTATGGCTAATCAAGTTGTCTTAGATGCCTATAATTGGGAGCGTTATTCAACAGAGGTGTTGGCAGGGTGTAATCTAGCAGATCAGGCATTTTTAGAAAAAATTCAGCAAAGCTACGGATTTTCCTTTGCCGTTGACGAAAAGTCCTTTGATAAGCCAAGTCTCTTTTTGCTTGGTAAACAAGATTCTGTGGTTGGCTATAAGGACGCGTTATCACTTCTAGAGAAGTTTCCCAGAGCAAGCTTTGCCATTTTAGATAGAGCAGGCCACAATTTGCAGATCGAGCAACCTGAATTGTTTACCGAGCTGATGAGTGAATGGTTGAATCGTGTAGAGGGAGCGATGGATTAAAGTGATACTTGCAAATGATAAATTATTTTTAAGAGAATTCAGACAGCAAGACTGGGTTGATGTGCATAAATATGCCTCTCAGGAGGTTGTTTGTAGGTATCAAACATGGGGACCGAATTCAGAAGAGGATACAAAAGAATTCATTCAGGATGCTCTCGAAGAAGCAACACAAACACCAAGGGAACGATATGTTTTTGCTATTATTCATCAAGAAACATTAATAGGTGCGGTAGAAATGATGATCAGGGATTTTGTAAATGAAGTCGGGGAAATTGGCTATATCGTGAACCCTGATTATTGGGGTAAGGGAATAGCAACGCAGAGTGCTAAATTGATGATGACTTTCGGCTTTGAAACATTAAAGCTCCATCGTATTTATGCAACATGCGACCCTCGAAATATTGGATCATCCAAAGTATTAGAGAAAATAGGAATGTCAAAGGAAGGAATATTACGTGAAAACATGTTAATGAAAGATGGCGTTTGGCGAGATTCATTATTGTATAGTATGTTGAAACAAGAATGGTTATCATGAAGCGTACGATTAAAAGTCATCTTATTTAGGGGTATAAAGCTATGCAGAAGGAAAAGAGCAATAAGAATCCGATGTATCACTGCAATTAAATGCAGTAGGGAATGAGAAAAAAATTATAAGAAAAATAGATGTGGACTCTAAAAAGCAAGAATGTTGATTTCTAAACATTCTTGCTTTTTGTTTTAAGAAATGTTGTTTAGTTGCCATTCTGCTTCGCTCCATTTTCGGGACAGAGCTAGGTGGCTTATATTTGAGCCAGCTAGCTTGTAACTAATTTGTAACTGGACTTTTATATAGTGTTGTCATAGCAAGAAAGCGCTTTCTAGGGAGCTTATTTTGAAGGGGGATATGGGATGAGGAAGCAGTGGTATTGGTTTCTTTTAGTGATGTTGGCTGTGGTGTTGGTGGCTTGTAATGGGGATACGAAAGAGGGTGCAACGGAAGCGGATTCTTCTGATGGGGAGACGAAGGCGGTTACTGCGGAAGGCGGCACAATTAAGATTGGTGTACTTGCATCGTTAACTGGGGCGCTTGAGTCATATGGGAAGCAGACGCAGCGAGGATTTGATTTAGGAATTGAGTATGCAACAGGCGGCACGATGGAGGTCAATGGTAAGAAAATAGAAATTGTATATGAGGATACCGAAACAAAGCCAGAGGTGGCTGTACAAAAAGCGACAAAGCTTTTAGAAGATGATCAGGTTGATTTTTTAGTCGGCTCTTCAAGCTCGGGAGATACGCTCGCTGTTCTACCGCTTGCCGAGGAGTATGAAAAAATTATGGTGGTAGAGCCTGCGGTGGCTGACAGTATTACAGGTTCAGAGTTCAATGAGTATATTTTCCGAACAGGTCGTAATTCATCACAGGATGCCTATGCAGCGGCAGCGGCTATTGCAGGCAAAGGTGTGAAGATTGCTACATTTGCGCCAGATTATTCGTTTGGCTGGGATGGTGTGAATGCCTTTAAAACGGCAGCGGAGAAATTAGGGGCTGAAATTGTACTAGAGGAGTATGCAGATCCTGCTGCAACAGATTTTACTTCCAATTTGCAAAAAGTGATTGATGCGAAGCCAGACTATTTGTTTGTGGTTTGGGCAGGAGCAAATTCACCATGGAATCAAATTGCAGATCTTAAAATTCAAGAAAAGGGCATTAAAATTTCGACGGGTGCGCCGGATATTATTGCGCTTCAATTTATGAATCCATTGGTTGGGATGGAAGGCTTCTCGGTGTATTATCATACACTTCCTCAAAATGATGTCAATGAATGGTTAGTAGATGAACATCAAAAACGTTTCAATGAAGTGCCCGACTTATTTACGCCTGGCGGCATGTCTGCGGCGATTGCTATTGTGGAGGCATTGAAACAATCGGATGGGGATGCAGACGCCAACAAATTAATCGACGTTATGGAAGGTATGTCCTTTGAAACACCAAAAGGGACAATGACATTCCGTGAAGAGGATCACCAGGCTCTACAATCCATGTATTCGATTCGCTTAGAGCAACAAGATGGTGTGGATTATCCAGTACCAGTACTTATTCGGGAGCTTAGTCCTGAAGAGACAGCACCGCCCGTTATGAATTAAAGAATTGAGAGGCAGCATAGCTGTCTCTCTACATAAATGTGAGAAGGAAGGGAGTAGAGAATGGAGCCTATATTATATACAGATAATTTAACAATTCGTTTTGGGGGACATACGGCTGTAGATGGCGTTAATTTTCAAATGCCTGAGAAGCATTTAAAGTCCATTATTGGGCCGAATGGTGCTGGGAAAACAACCTTCTTTAATTTGATTAGTGGTGAGCTAAAGCCAACTGCGGGTGATGTTTATTTTAAAGGGCAATCACTTGCACAAAAGTCGGCCATTGAAAGAACTCGAATGGGATTGGGACGATCTTTTCAGATTACCAATGTTTTTCCAAACTTAACGGTTCTCGAAAATGTTCGTTTAGCCGTCCAATCCAAGGAGAGAATTCGTTATCAGCTATTCCGCCATTACAAAAGCTATCAGGCGATTACGGACAAAGCGGAGGAGTTATTGGCACTTGTGTTACTCGACAATAAACGAGATGCCCTGACAACAATGCTATCCCATGGAGAGAAAAGAAAGCTTGAGATTGCCATGCTACTCGCGTTAGATACAGAAATTCTACTGCTCGATGAACCAACTGCAGGGATGTCATTAGAGGAAGTACCTACGATTTTAGAAATTATTCGAAGCATAAAACAGCAGGGGGATAAAACCATTTTGCTCATTGAACACAAAATGGATATGATTTTGGATTTATCGGATTCTATTATGGTGTTGTTCAATGGTCAGCTATTAGCAGATGGCTCACCAGAAGAAATTATGAATAATGATACTGTGCAACATGCATATTTAGGAGGGCTGTACGATGACCACCTTACTGACATTAAATGAGGTACACACGCATATTGGTCAATATCATATTTTGCAGGGCGTTAATTTTGAAGCGAAGGAGGGGCAGGTTACAGTACTGCTCGGACGCAATGGCGCAGGGAAAACGACCACCCTGAAAACAATAATGGGTTTAACGCCTGCAACAAAGGGTGACATTGCCTTTCGCTCCCAATCGATTAAAAAAAGTCCTACCTATAAGGTGGCGAAATTAGGAATCGGCTATGTACCTGAAAATCAAGGGATTTTTGCAGATTTAACGGTAGAGGAAAACATGAAGGTAGCGATGCGCAAGGAGGATACAGCCACATTAGAGAGACAGCAATATGTGCTAGAGCTGTTTCCTGACTTAAAGAAGTTTTGGAAAAAGGCTGGTGGGCATTTATCGGGTGGTCAAAAGCAAATGCTGTCCATGGCAAGAGCCTTTATCAATGATAGCCAATTAATATTGATAGATGAGCCTTCCAAGGGACTTGCTCCGATAGTTGTGGAAAAAGTGATGGAAGCGATTGTGGAAATGAAAAAGAAAACGTCCATTGTTCTAGTGGAGCAAAACTTTATAATGGCTAGTCGAATTGGTGATACCTATACATTAATCGATGATGGTAGAACAGTAAATTCGGGCAATATGCAGGATTTGATTGATGATGAAGAGCTAAAACGCAAGTATCTTGGCATTGGATAGAGGGGGGTGACTATCATTGGAGCTATTGGTCAATTTAATCATTAATGGCTTGGCCACTGGGATGTTAATTTTTCTGCTAGCAGCTGGTTTGACATTAATTTTCGGTTTAATGGATGTATTGAATTTTGCGCATGGTGGGCTCTTTGTTTGGGGGGCCTATGCGGGCATCTTTACCTATATGTTGACAGAAAGTTTTATCGTTGGGATTATAGGCGCGATTGTGACCGGAGCGTTGCTTGGACTGCTGACAGAGAAATTCATTATTACGCCTGTTTACGGCAATCATATTCAGCAAATTTTAATTACCTTAGGGCTGATGCTCGTGTTGCAGGAGCTTATTAAGGTGGTCTTTGGACCAAATGGGGTGGCAGTAAAAACACCAAGTTATTTAGCAGGTAGCTGGGAAATTGGTGATGTGATCATCATTAAATATCGTTTATTTATTATTGTCATAGGGTTTGTGATTTTTGGTATTTTCCAATACATGCTGAAGCGTACGAAGATTGGCTTGATCGTTCGGGCTGGGGTGCAGGATAAGGAAATGGCGCAGGCTCTCGGTATTCATATTAAGCGTGTATTTTTATACGTCTTTATGGTGGGCGCTGCTCTGGCGGCACTTAGTGGGATGTTGATGGCTCCCTATTCAGGTGTGATTTATGCGGAAATGGGCATGGAGTATGCCATTTTAGGCTTTATTGTTGTGGTAATTGGCGGTATGGGTAGTTTTTCCGGCTCCTTGCTTGCAGCGATTTTAGTAGGGCTAGCAGGTAGCTTTATGGCTTATTATGTCCCTGTGCTGTCACTGGCGGTCAATATGATTTTAATGGCCATCGTTTTAATTTTCCGTCCTCAGGGGCTGTTTGCGATGCGAAAGGAGCGGACATCATGAACAACAAAATATCTTTACGCGCTTTCGCTTTTTTCCTGTTACTTGTCATTTTTATTATCCTTCCTTTTGTCAATGATTCAAGGACACTACTTATTTTACTCACACAAATCTTTATTTTTGGGATATTGGCAATGAGCTATGATATTTTACTAGGCTATACAGGCATCGTCTCCTTTGGGCACGCCATGTTCTTCGGCATAGGTGCCTACACAACAGCAGTCATGCTTAAGCAGATGGATCACACACTCTTGATCTTTGTACTGTCCATCGTGATTGGTATGATACTAGCAGGCTTCATTAGCTTTTTAGTAGGTTTATTAACCTTACGCTTAAAAAGTCATTTTTTTGCGATGCTGACGCTAGCCTTTTCGGGGTTATTTTTAGTCTTAGCTGAAAAGTGGCGCTCTGTTACGTATGGCAATGATGGCTTTACATTCAGAGCACCTGATCTATTTAGAGATCGAATGACCTTCTATTTCTTTGTGCTAGCAAGCTTGGTTGTCATCTTTTTGGCGCTCTACCGCTTTGTTAATTCACCAACAGGCCGTATTTTAATTGCCGTTCGTGAAAATGAACAGCGGACCAAATCATTAGGCTTTAATACGTTGCATTATAAAGTCATTGCCTCAGTTGTGGCAGGCATTGTAGCAAGTTTTGCTGGCTCCTTATATGCAGTGTCATTGCGCTTCGTTAACACGAGTGTGATGGCCATGGATATTACGCTGGATGCATTGTTAATGACGATTATCGGTGGGGTTGGTACTTTAGTGGGGCCGTTATTAGGCTCGGCGGTCATTGAATATGCGCAACATGCACTGTCGGGGCTTGCACGAGATTATCCTATTTTCGAACGTTGGATTATCTTCTTCGGGATTCTCTATATTTTAGCCGTTATCTTCTTCCCAAAAGGTATTATTGGCTCATTAAGATTGCTCTTTGGGAAGTGGCGAGGAAGGCTAAAGCAACGAAAAACGACAGGTCCCTTGCCTCAGGAAAAGGAGCGATTTGAATGACAGTTGGTATTGTTAGTACAGGTATTTATCTACCTCAACAGAAGATGGCGTCGCAGGAAATTGCGGCTCTTTCCAATATTCCTGAGGCCATTATCCGTCAAAAAATGGGCATTCATGAAAAGCCAATTCCTGATAAGTCTGATCATACCGTGCAAATGGGTATATGGGCAGCACAGGAGGCGATTCAAAAAGCGAATATAGACCCTAAGGATATTGATGTTGTCATCTATATGGGGGAGGAACATAAGGAATATCCACTCTGGACAGCCTCCATTAAAATGCAGGAGGAGCTTGGTGCTGTGAATGCATGGGCATTTGATGTGCAATTACGCTGCGGCACTACAATCATGGCGCTGAAAGTGGCGAAAAGCCTAATGGCCTCAGATGACACGATACGAACCATTCTGTTAGCAGGTGGTTATCGCAATGTTGATTTTATCGATTACAGCAATCCACGAACGCGCTTTATGTACAATTTAGCGGCTGGTGGAGGGGCCATGTTATTACAAAAAAACTATGAAAAAAATTTGCTACTAGAGGCAGATATTATAACGGATGGTTCTTTCTCAGAGGATGTAGTCGTGCCTGTCGGGGGAACGAAAAATCCATTAACCCCAACCCATTTAACCGAAAATTTATATAAGCTTGACGTTTTGGACCCCATTGGGATGAAGGAGCGGCTAGAACAAAAATCTTTAAGCAATTTTTTGAAGGTCATTCGCAGTTCTTTAGCGAAAAGTGGATACAGTGACGATCAGCTAAATTATTTAGCGATGTTGCACATGAAAAGATCTGCACATGATTATATTTTAACAGAGCTTGGCTTACAGCAGGAGCAGTCTATTTATTTGCAAGACTATGGACATATAGGTCAGATCGATCAAATATTGTCCCTACAGCTAGCACAGGAGCAAAAGCAAATTCAAGCAGGCGATATTGTGACGCTTGTTAGTGCTGGCATTGGCTATGTATGGGGAGCTATCACAATACGTTGGGGATAAGGGGGAAATGGCATGGTAAAAACGATTCAACTAGCAAATGGAGAAACAATGGCCTATCGCAAGCGATCAGGTGGAGGTCATCCTTTAGTGTTGGTACATGGCAATATGACATCTTCTAAGCATTGGGATATTCTGATGGATGCTTTAGACGAGAAATACACCATTTACGCGATAGATTTACGTGGTTTTGGTGAATCATCCTATCTTAAGCCAATCACTGCTATTAAAGATTTTAGTGATGATGTCAAACTATTTGTGGATGCACTGCAACTGCAAAGCTTTGATATGATTGGCTGGTCAACAGGTGGAGCTGTCTGTATGCAGTTTGTAGCAAATTATCCAGGACACTGTCAACGACTAATTTTACTTGCGTCTGCTTCTACACGTGGTTATCCATTTTACACGGATTTAGGAACAGGCAATCCAGCCTCCTTTAAGCGAGCCTATCATTATGAGGAGGTATTGGTGGATACATCCAAAACAAAGCTTATTCAAGGCTTCTACGATGAAAAAAATGCGGAAGGCTTACAGTCTATATGGAATGCATTAATTTATACGCATCATCGACCAAACGAGGGGAAATATCAAGAATATGTAGAGGATATGCTTACACAGCGCAATTTAGCAGAAGTATATCATGCACTCAATACATTTAATATAAGCGCTGTTGACAATGAGGTGGCAAAAGGCTCTCGGGAGGCCATGTTGCTTCATATCCCAATTTTAGTGCTCCGAGGGGATCGTGATTTGGTGATTACAGAGGAAATGAATGCAGAGATATTACATGATTTAGGCAAAACAGCACAGTTTGTAAGCCTAAAAAATTGTGGACATTCGCCTTTGGTCGATGATTTAGCACAATTGACAGCTGAAATTGAAGCCTTTTTAGAAATTGGAGGAAGACAGTATGCGTTTGAACAATAAAGTGGCTATCATTACAGGCGCTGCAAATGGTATTGGCTATGCGGCTGCTGAGCGTTTTATCGAGGAGGGGGCATGGGTATTTATCGCCGATTATGACGATAAAGCAGGCATTCTAGCAGCACAACAACTAGGCGAAAATGCTGTATTTATACAAGTAGATGTCGCAAGTAGAGAGAGCGTTAATCAGCTGGTGACGGCAGTGATCGAACAGGCAGGACGGATTGATATTTTAGTGAATAATGCGGGGATTACAAGAGACGCGATGCTGACAAAAATGACGGAGGATCAATTTCAGCAGGTACTAGATGTCAATTTGACAGGTGTCTTCCATTGTACACAGGAGGTCATTCCCTATATGGTGGCAGCAGGTGGAGGCAAAATTATAAATACATCCTCAGTTAGTGGAGTATATGGCAATGTTGGTCAAACTAATTATGCAGCGACAAAAGCAGCGATTGTAGGTATGACAAAAACATGGGCGAAGGAGTTAGGGCGTAAGGGGATTAATGTTAATGCAGTGGCACCTGGCTTTACAGAAACAGATATGGTCAAAAAAATGCCTGAAAATATTTTGGCTCAAATGCGATCAATCGTCCCCCTACAACGCCTAGGGACACCACGTGATATTGCCAATGCCTATTTATTTTTAGCATCTGATGAGGCCTCCTATGTTCATGGGCATACTCTGCATGTGGATGGCGCAATTATGATGTGATAGGGGGTAGTCAAGATGTTTGTTGAGCAAGAATGGATTTTAAAACGTGCAGCTTTAACACCTCACCACATCGCATTAATTAATTTAACATCAAAGGAACAATGGACCTACCAGCAATTATCTGAGGAAATCGGCAAATGGAGTCAATTTTTCGAACGGCAGCAGCTACAAAAGGGAAGTAGAGTCGCTGTTTTTGCGAAAAATCATATCCAATTGTTTGCTGTTTTATTTGCCTGTGGGCTACGTGGGCTCATTTATGTACCTTTAAATTGGCGCTTAAGCAAGGAGGAGCTAACACAAATTTTGGAGGATGCGACTCCTGCTATCCTATTATACGAAGAGGATAGTCATTGTCCCTTAGTTTTAGAAAAAATGTTTTCACTTCATGTTAGCCAGCATGAGAAGGAGATACAACCAAGTAGGCAAGACGTGGATGTGGATGATCCATGGTTAATGATTTATACAGGAGGCACGACGGGTCAGCCAAAGGGAGTAGTGTTATCCTTTCAGTCGGTCAATTGGAATGCCATGAATACTATTATTAGCTGGGGTTTACATGCTCAAGATCGGACATTAAATTATATGCCGATGTTTCATACTGGTGGCTTAAATGCTTTATGCATTCCCTTACTGATGGCGGGAGGAACCGTCATTATTGGCGATAAATTTGATGCAGAAGAGGCACTACAAGCAACGAACCAATATCAAACGACAATTTCTCTTTTTGTGCCAACAATGTATCAAGCAATGATTGCTACGAAGTATTTTCAGGAAAATCAATTTCCTTCCATGAAGGTATTTTTATCTGGAGGTGCCCCGTGCCCTCATCCTATTTACGATGCTTTTTATAATAAGGGATTATTTTTTAAAGAGGGATATGGTTTAACAGAAGCAGGACCCAATAATTTTTATATTGACCGAGAGCGTGCCTATGCAAAAAAGGGGGCTGTCGGGAAAAGCATGCAATTCAATGAAGCTAAAATCATCAGTCATACAGGAAAAAGTTGTGCACCTGGAGAAGTAGGAGAGCTATTGGTAAGAGGGAAGCATATGTTTCGCTTTTACTGGAATAACAAGCAAGAAACTGCCAATATCCTGCAAGATGGCTGGTTGAAAACAGGGGATTTAGCGATGATGGATGCGGAAGGCGATTTTTATATTGTTGGGCGTAGAAAAGAAATGATAATTTCAGGTGGTGAAAATATCTATCCTCAGGAAGTAGAACAATGTCTACTACGGCATCCAGATGTGCGGGAGGTGGCCGTGATTGGTGTAGGTGATGACTATTGGGGTGAGATCGTGACAGCTTTTATTGTTTGTCCCCACCAAGTAGCCTCTCTATTAGATGATCTTAATGAGCTATGTCATCAACAATTAGGACGTTATAAGATTCCAAAACAAATGATTTTCTTAGACGAACTACCGAAAACAAGCGTTGGTAAAATCGATAAAAAGGCATTGTATAGGCTTGTTGACTCATCTATCTGTTAAGTATGATGAGAAGGAAGAAACGCACGTCTTTCTAAATCCGAAATAAGAGAGGGACACATAAATGGCCCACGCATTAGTTATTGGTGGAACAGGGATGTTGGCTGACACATCCCTTTGGTTAGTGAATGATGGCTACCATGTCTCAGTAATTGGACGTAGTGCCCATCGAATGGAAGATTTGCGAAATAGAACAACCAAACCTGCCCTTCTAACGCCGATTTTAGTTGATTATTGTAATATAGCCTTATTAAAAGAGAAGCTAGAAGAAACGCTCGAGCATAACGGGCCCATTGAATTGGTCGTTGCTTGGATTCATTCCTATGCGGACACTACATTAGAGAACATCTCCAATGTAATTTCAATAGAGAATAATGGGGAATGGAAACTGTTTCATGTGTTGGGGAGTAAGGCGAATTTAAGTGAAGTCCAAGAGAAATTGAAGCTCCCTGCTCGTTCGCAATACAGGCAAATCCAGCTAGGTTTTATGATGGAAGAAGGTCATGCGAGATGGCTTACGCATGAGGAAATATCGCAAGGTGTCGTTGCTGCTATTCAACAGGATCAACCTATCCATATCGTCGGGACGCTACAACCTTGGGAAAAGCGACCATTATAAACTAACTAACCTTCGTCTAACTAGATGGACGAAGGTTTTTACTTATCTCCATTATCAGTTTGTTGTAGATGTCTACATAATTGTGAGGGATAGTTAGGTTTGTGTGAAAAACGTCAGGATCAAGCAACTTTCTTCTCCTTACCTTTTACTTAGTATAACAAAATCATTTCCATATAACTTATCCTTATTTACTCACATCTCTTCCCATCAGAGCGACATATCAGTAAAATAGAGTAGGTTAGGGGGATTACATGTGAAAGATCAACGCTTTAAAATAGCGCATCGAGAGGCGCTTATCGGAATTGGACTCGTCCTTGTCAACTTTGCGATTTGGTTTGGCTTTGCCTATGGATTAGGTTCAGGAGATCCAAGAAATTATACGTATGTATTTGGTTTTCCTGCCTGGTTTTTCTATAGCTGTATCGCTGGGACAGGCTTTATGATCCTTCTTATCTGGATTGTGATGAAACTCTTTTTCAAAGAGGTACCATTCGATGATGAGGAGGTGGATCGCTAATGCATTGGCAAGTTGTATTTCCATTGCTATTATTTTTAATTATTATTTTTGGAATCGGTATTTGGGCCAATAAGCATGTCCGCTCCTCTAATTCATTCCTGCAGGAGTATTTCCTAGGTGGTCGTGAAATGGGTGGTTTTATCCTTGCAATGACGATGATTGCTACATATGGCAGTGCGAGTAGTTTTATCGGAGGACCGGGTGTAGCCTATACAAAAGGACTTGGGTGGGTATTACTGGCAATGGCTCAGCTACCAGCAGGTTATTTTGTACTCATGATTTTAGGGAAAAAATTCGCCATTATTGCTCGTCGTTACCAGGCCATTACGTTAATCGACTTTTTACGTGAACGCTACAAAAGCCATGTCATTGTTATTTTATCAGCCATTAGCATCATTGTTTTCTTATTTTCGGCTATGATGGCTCAATGGGTTGGGGGTGCACGCTTAATTGAGTCATTAACTGGCTTAAGCTACACAGCAGCACTGTTTATTTTTGCGATTTCCGTGTTAGTATATGTGATTATCGGAGGCTTCCGTGCGGTTGCACTTACAGATACGGTCCAAGGTTCAATTATGGTGATTGGTACAATTATTTTATTAATCGGCACCATTGTGGCAGGTGGAGGCATCGACAATATAATGGCCTCACTGGTCGCTGAAAATCCTGACTTTGTGTCACCATTTGGCGCACAAGGAGATTTAACGCCTCTGTATGTCTCAACATTTTGGATTCTCATTGGTGTAGGGGTTGTAGGACTTCCGCAAATTGCGGTTCGTGCGATGAGCTATAAGGATTCCAAAAGTATGCATCAAGCGATTCTTATTGGCACGATTGCCATAGGGACAATCATGTTTGGCATGCATTTAATTGGGGTGTTAGCCCGACCTGTCTTACCGGGCATTGAGATTGGTGATAAAGTCATGCCGCTCCTGACATTGAAGGTATTACCGCCATTTTTAGCAGGAATCGTTTTAGCTGCACCAATGGCTGCGACAATGTCTACGGTTAATGCTTTACTAATGCTTGTCAGCTCTACAGTTGTCAAAGACATCTATTTAAATTATATGAAGCCGAAAGCTAGTGATGCAGAGATAAAGCGTGCAAGCTTTATTGTAACAACAGTCATTGGCCTAGCCGTTGTCATCTTTGCACTCAATCCACCTGATTTATTAGTGTGGTTGAACTTATTTGCCTTCGGTGGACTAGAGGCTGTCTTTATTTGGACAGTCGTTTTAGGATTGTATTGGAAAAAAGCGAATAAATACGGAGCGATTGCGTCAATGATTTCAGGCATGTTGTTGTATATTATGATTGATCGGTTTTATCCTTCTGTCTTGGGTATGCATACAGTCACGATACCAATTGTCGCATCCTTCTTTATTTTTGTGATTGTCAGTTTGTCCACTAGTCATAAATTTAAAAACGAAAAGCTTATGATTTAACGCCAAAACGCCACAGATTTCAAATTCTGTGGCGTTTATTTTAATGCATCATAAAATCATAGGCATTTTTCGCAAGTAATGTCATTGTAACGACAATAAATAGCGTGCGGACAAAGCCACTTCCTTTCTTGATTGCCATCCGTGAGCCAAGCATAGCCCCACCAATTTGCGCAATGCCCATGACTAGACCATAAACATAATGAATTTGACCTAAGTAAGCAAACATACAAACACCAGCCACATTACTCGCCAAATTTAAAAACTTCGCATTACCAGCCGCCTTTAAAAAATCAAAGCCTACCAGTAAGAAGCTAAAGATTAAAAACGACCCTGTCCCAGGACCAAGAAATCCATCATAAAAACCAATAGCAAATAATAGCAGCATAAATAAAAATAAATGTTTTTTAGATAGATTTTTTACGGTAGAGACGGCACCCCAATCCTTTTTAAAGATCGTATATACCCCAACAGCCGCCAGCATAACAAGCATTAATGGCTTTAGTAATGCTGGATTAATCAGATGCACAGTCCAAGCACCACATAATGATCCGATAAATGCTGATGGAAAATATTTGAGGACAGAGCGAATGTCCAGCTGGCCAGAACGATAGAAAGAAATAGAGGAAGTGAGCGAGCCCATAGCTCCTGCTAGTTTGTTCGTGGCAACCGCAGCAGCTGGATTGAGCCCAACAAATAGTAAGGCTGGTAGTGAAATTAAACCGCCCCCTCCCACTACTGAGTCAACAAAAGCCGCCAGAAATCCAAAAGAAATTAATAGTATGAGAATATGTACATCGATTTCAAACAACATATGACACCTCTTTATAATTAGTTACTACTGAAATAGTAACTAATTTTATTTGCGCTGTAAACCCCATTTTTTCATTGGCAAATCTTCACATTGGTAGCCTATAATAAAGATAATGGAGGGATTACATGGAGGAATTAATCACCCAGCTGAAAGAAATGGGTTTTACAGAATATGAAGCGAAGGCCTATACGGCACTTGTTCAGCAAAGTCATGTCAGTGCTTATCAGGTTAGTAAAAATTCTGGCATACCACGTGCAAGAGTGTATGATATTTTAAATATCCTTGTAGAAAAGGGCATCGTGTTAAAAGAAGAGACCGCAGAACAAACGACCTATTCGGCAATGCCTGTGTCTGTGTTCTTACAGCAAATGCAACAGCGCTGGGAGTCGAATTTTACGTCTATAAGCGGGAAATTAGAGAAATTAGAGGAAAAAGTACAGGAAGCTGAGCCTAAAGTGGTCATGCTGAAGGGCAAGGAATCCATTATCAACTATTGTCAGTCACTTCTAAAGAAGGCGAAGAAAAAAGTGATGCTGTCGATGTGGGAAGATATGTATGATGCCTTACGTGAAGATTTGCAAGAGGTGGCGCTGCATGTTCCTGTTCATGGCATTACGTTGTATGTAGGAGAGCATCTCGCCTCAATTGACCAGCATAGAGCCACACATTATACAAAAAAAGCGTCTACACCGCATTGGTTTATCTTATCGATAGATGGTCAGGAAATGATTTATGGTCATTCTCCATCTACCCAAGAGACGGCCTTTATCACCAATGATCCGGTTCATATTTATTTGTTAGAGGATTATATATGGCATGATGTGCTCATCAATCGGTTAGTAAAACGTGATGATCAGGAGTTAGAAGACTGGATTGCTAAGGAACGTAAAGCTTTTTTCTTAGAATAGTCGTATAAGGAAGGGGAGTTACTTGAAAAAACTCGTGTTGCTAGGTTTAATGAGCCTACTAATGCTAGGAGCCTGTAATGCTACACCACCTACCGATCCACCAACGATTCATGAGCTAACGGTTGTCCCAGATAATGTCCAGAAAAATATCGTTTCTAATGACAGAATACAACTATTGCATGAAAAGGATGCTCCATATTACCTTGTTTATTATTCAAAAGGGAATGTATTGGCAAGTATTACAGCTGAGGAAAATAGGCTTATTATCCAGTTAGAAGAAGGCAGCGAGCAAAGGAAAGAGGCTCAGCCCTATGTTTTTCAAATCACCGTCAAGAATCCTGAGCTGGATACCATTGATTTGCGAATTAACGGTCAGAGTACGCCAATTGATCGTATGACCATTATGTGATAAAAGAAACCGAAATCCCTTTAGAAATGAGATTTCGGTTTCTTTACGTGATGTCTAATAAAAGACTTTGTCTACGTTATATTTAGAGCGGAAAGTATTAATCGCATATGTTTCGTAAATTTCACGTTCCATTGGATCTTCTACTTCATAGACTTCAATTTTGAACACTTCATCACGATGGTTTTTCATCGGAGATACATTATCCTCGAAATGTTTTTTAATACGTTGACGAATTTTACGTGCTTTCCCAACAAACAATAGCTCATTCTTGTCATTATAGAATAAGAAAATGCCGCCTTTATCTCGTGTGATTTTATGGAAGTCAATAAAACCAAAGTAAGGTGTGATCGGCACATCACCTGGTTTTAAATCTTGTTCACGTTGACGGATTACTAGATCTGGTTTTGGAAATTCAATTTTAATCAAACTATTCACGTTCCTCTCTCTTACTAAAAGTATATGGTAACATAATTACGGCATGTTTACCATAAATTTTAAATGCAAAAACACCACATATAGCAAGCTTAGTGTACATCAAATGAGCAAGGAACATGCACATGAATCACAAAATATTCTATGAATTATTGATATTCTAACTAGTTCGTGTTACAATTCAAGATAATTAAATAATCTTATCAAGAGAAGCTGAGGGATTTGGCCCGATGACGCTTCAGCAACCTCTAACAATTGTTAGAAAGGTGCTAATTCCAGCAAAGGATTTTTTCCTTTGAGAGATAAGAGTGGACGTGAAAAAAATCCTTCTCATTCTATCTCGTATGGAATGAGGAGGATTTTTTAATTTCGTTGCATCCTACGCAAGCAAGATTTGCTAAAAGAGAGTGATTATAGAGAGGGGAAAGCAAGATGCCAATTAATATTCCGAAAAATTTACCAGCTGGAGAACATTTACGTGAGGAAAAAATCTTCGTCATGGAAGAAGATCGTGCGAAAACACAGCAAATCCGTCCATTAAATATATTAATATTAAATTTAATGCCTGAAAAAGAAAAAACAGAGCTCCAATTATTACGTTTATTGGGGAATACACCATTACAAGTCAATATTACCTTTTTGAATACAGCCACACACGAGTCTAAAAATGTGAGTAAATCCCATTTGCAGCTTTTCTACACAACGTTCAATCAGATTCGACACCGACGCTATGATGGTATGATTATAACTGGTGCGCCAGTAGAAAAAATGGCTTTTGAAGAGGTCAACTATTGGCAGGAAATTTCAGAAATTATGGATTGGTCTAAAAAGAATGTGACATCCGTGCTACATATATGTTGGGGGGCACAGGCTGCATTGTATCATCATTATGGCATTGGGAAGGTTGAGCTTTCTGCTAAATGCTCAGGCGTCTATTCCCATGTGATTACAGATTTAACTGTAGATTTGGTACGTGGCTTTAGTGATTTATTTACTGCACCTCATTCACGCTATACATCTGTTTCGATTGACGAGGTTCGCAATCATCCAGATCTACGATTATTATCCTATTCAGAGGATGCTGGGGTATTTATTGTACAATCAAAAGATAATAAAAATATTATGATTACGGGGCATCTAGAGTATGATGCGACAACGCTAGCCGATGAATATAGTCGCGATGTGGCGAAGGGCATAGATATCGCCGTTCCTGTAAACTACTTCCCGAATGACGATCCGACACAAGTGCCGATGAATACATGGCGTGCCCATACGCATCTATTATTCTCTAACTGGTTGAACTACTATGTTTACCAAGAAACACCATATGAATGGGATTTTGTAGATGAAATCGAATATCATATTTAATTAATAAAAAGTCTAATTTCTTTTCTAGCTTAGAAGAAATTAGACTTTTTGATTGTCATCTTCTGTTTCCTGCTGAGGTGTTTCGTTTTTTTGAGCCTTGGATTTACGATTGCGAATAACTACCACAATCAACAAAAGTATGGGTAATAAAATGGTGAAAATAAAGGAAAAGATTGGCCAAATTTCATTATTATAATTAGTAGAATGCACAATATCTGGATGAACAATTTGAGAAAGTCCAATGACAATTATACCCATCGGTATAATAAGCGGACGATGATCCTTAATCTTCAAAATTTGTGCAAGGCCAACAACGGTCGTATAGAAATACATAAATGTACGAATATATATAGACGTAATCCACATAAATGCCATAATGATTTCAATGCGCTGTAAAAAATTCCCTATAGATATTCTTTGCGCTAAGGCATAGCTAGGAAATGTCCTTGATGCAGTGTTTTCAGGACCTAATACAAGAATTGATAGGACAATCAACGTAACTAAGACGATTCCGCCAAGGATTGCCCCAATATATAGCCCTTTCTGTGCAGACGGCTGTACATTGACGCCAGTAGGATAGAGCATCAATAATACAATTAATGGAAAGGAAAAGATACTCATAAAGCGTGCAATACTATAAAACATAGATGCTTTGGTCGCTTCTAGTAGAGGCTGAATATTCTCAAATGTAATTTGAGGGGTAATACTAATGACGAAAAAAATAAAAATAAAGATAAACAATGGGAAGAGGATTTCTGCCGAACGGGCAAAGGTCTCAATCCCTAAATAAGCGGCATACATAATAAGGATACTGAACAGTAGGGCAAATGCTAATGTCGGTGTCTCTGGCATAACTTCCGTTTTCATGAAAATACCGATAAAATAAAGTAATTCTCCAGCCGAAAGAAAGGTCATAATCAGGAAACAAATCGCTGTGATTTTCCCGAAAAAACGCCCAAGAATTTTTTCATTGGCCTCGATAAAGTTTAGGGACGGTGTTTGATTGGCCAGTGTTAAAAATAATTTTAGAACCAGTAAACTGAGCAGAACACCAATGCTTGCCGCTATCCAAGCATCTTGCTTAGCGGCACCAGTAATACTCGAAGGGATAATTAAAATCGCTGTACCGATAGAATAGAGAAAGGTAACGATTGTAAACTGTCTTGAACTAATTATCTCTTTTTCCATCAAGCTACCCTCCGTTTCTCAGTCCATCTTTCTATTTTGTGAATGACACAATGTAATCCCTAATCGGTGTGAAGATAAAGGTAATCAAATCTAATGGGCTAGGAATATGGATTTTAAGGGCAATCCCCATATTTAAAGCCGTTCCAATAAATAGCAAAAAGGAGAATACAATAATGGCTTTTCTATCCTGTTGCTTTTTTAGCTTTGGAATAAAAACAAGAGCAACAATGATTGCAATAATCAAGATAGCTACTGCTAGTACCATCTCATTACTCCTCCTTTGGCTTGTTTAATAATGAATTTTGCATCGTACCTGAACCTTGGGTTGTTACCTTTACATGAACAGCCACTGCTAAATCTGGAAAAATGGAAGTCCAGTCATCCTTAATTTTTTTCCACTGCTTTGGATCTGCCCGATGTAGGGCATCCCCAAATCCAAAAACATCGACTTCATATTGCTGTTGAATTTTCTCTACTGTTTTTTCAATGCGGTCATCAATACCCTGGGCTGTTTTTTTATTAACGTAATCAATCGATTTATTTTTGGTAAGATCGATATCACATTCGACCTCTCCAACATTCTGCTCTACATTAATATGGACATCGATTTTCGGTTTCCCGTTTTTAAATGACCCTTTCACCTTTGTAGTGGATTGGGTGATTTCAGTAGACAAGGTCCCTTTATTAGGACAGGCGATGATTTCTATCGTACTTTGAATTTTGTCATTAAGAAAACTAATACTTTTGCTTTCGCTTTCAGTCAGTAGCCCTATATATTTATCCCCTTTAAATACTGCTAAACCTGTATAACGTAATAGCACAGGTGTTTTAACACGTTGCACATTTGTTTGATCTACACCTAATTTCTTATCGCCATGAACTTCAATAGCAGAAATTAACGCCCCTTTATGCTTATTGGTTAACGTATTGACTAATTCATCAATATTAACAGCTATTGTGGAGCCCCAAGCCTTTTCAGAGACATCAAGGGAATTCAAGATTTTATTAGCAGGAACTTTTTCGATGGGTGTTAGTACATTTAATACTTCCTTCGCTGTTGCTTCGTGAGACATAATGACGTCGAAATCCTTACGAAATTCATGGTCCCTTACAATTAAATCAAGTGCATCACTAATGCCTTCTTTCGCGAGATCTTCCCCTAATACAACCACTTGAAGGTGGGCAAAATAAGGTTTTCGTGCTGCAATAGTCGTCATTTTGCGAATGGCCTCAAAGATGGTTTCGCCTCTCGAATGATAGCTAACGACAGGTGAGCGTTGAGTGGAAGCTTGTCGCACTGAGACTTCACTAGGATCGACAATTTGAACTGTAATTTCATATTCCTCATCTATTTTGTCAATGCCTAGTGCTACCACAATGGCTAATTCATTTAATTCTCGCTTACTCCAGCAACCACTTAACAGTAAAGTGAGGATACATAGTAAGCAAATCCAGTTTAATTTTGCCATATTCTATTCCTCATTTATCCTGAAGTTATTTCCTGCCTTTTACATTGATATAGTTATGTCCTCTAACAATATTTTTTTGATTGACCAAACGAGGTCGTGTAAGTAATTTTCTACGCGGGAACAGCACAAATGCATCCTTCTGATCCTGTAATACCAACGGTGCGAATGGGCTTAAATAAGGTACACCAAATGAACGAATGCTACATAGATGAAGAGTAATTAGCATAATGCCAAACATTACACCGAATAAACCAAACATAGCAGCTAAAATCATTAATGGGAAACGTAGTACACGAATCGTATTCGATAAGCCATAGGCAGGGAATAGAAAGCTACAAATCGCTGTTAAGGCTACAATAATTACCATTACAGCGGATACGACGCCTGCATCAACTGCTGCCTGTCCAATAACTAAAGTACCTACAATGGATACCGCAGGACCGATTGTTCGAGGCATACGAAGTCCAGCTTCCCTTAAGACCTCAAAGGCAACCTCCATAATAAGCGCTTCTACTACTGCAGGAAAGGGTACGCCTTCCCTTTGTGAAGCAATGCTAATTAACATGGGTGTCGGTAGCATTTCCTGATGAAAGGTAGTAATCGCCACATACAAGGATGGTGCTACTAATGCTAGACTGATACCAAAGAAACGCAAGATACGTACAAGTGAGCTAATCATCCAATGCTGATAATAATCTTCTGCTGATTGTAAAAAGGATGTAAATAGCGCTGGAACGACTAAGACGAAAGGTGTGCCATCAACTAGAATCGCCACTTTGCCATCTAATAATTCACCTGCGATGACATCAGGACGTTCAGAGTTGTAGACGGTTGGAAACATAGAGTTTTTTGAGTCTTGAATAAAATCCTCAATATAGCCACTTTCCAGAATGCCATCAATATTAATACGATCTAATCGAGCCAATACCTCTGCGACGATTTTGTCACTGGCGATGCCATTTATATACATCACTACTACATCTGTTTGTGTCACATCTCCGATAACGCGTGATTTTATCCAGAGATTCGGACTTTTTATTTTGCGACGAATGAGCGCTGTATTCGTTCGCAAGGTTTCCGTAAAGGATTCCCTCGGTCCGCGAATTACGGATTCCGTCGATGGCTCTGTGACAGCTCGATCCTTGGCACTTCTAGTACTTGTCACAATCCCTTCGGCAAAGCCATCTAATAAAATAACCGTTTCACCATTGAGAATGGCATTGTAGAGTGTTGTGAAATGCTCAATATTCGTCACATCGCCTACCGTTAAATAGGAATTCCGAACATATTGATTAATGGTTGTTATTTCAATATCTTGTTCTTCTTCAATATTTGCCATCAGTTTATCGATAACAGAATCAGAAATAGTCGTTTTATCCGATAAGCCATCAATGGAAATAATGGCGAGGCTATGAGGATCAGTTTCTCCAATCGCAATTTCACGTATGATAATATCATTACTATGCCCTAGTGACTGTTGAATGATTTTTATATTTTTAGATAGGGAAGTATACAATAAATCGTTCGTTGTATGGGATGGGGAGGTCTCGTGATTGTTAGACATGGACATGTGTTTTCCTCCTCAAATGGTCGTTCATTATCTTTAGAATGGACAATTTTTTTGAGAGATAAACGAAAGCGATATGAAAAATCTAGTTATTTGTGGCAATATCACATTCCTTGCAACTTTTGTGTGTCTTGTTTTGTAATAAATAAAAAAACAGTCTGTCCTTTCATGTATGGAAAGGACAAACTGCTTTATGTACGATAGTCGTATTGTAATTCATCATTACTTGTATCAACATCAACATGTAAATTGTGATCGTTAAAGAACCAAAGATCTTTCTCATCAATGTAATAGATAACACCATCAATTTCTGTTTGCACACCTATGGCAATAGGTTCCTCACGTGTCATGCCTAATGAAAAGCCTTCGTGAAACGGACTTGAGCCACCATAACGTGCATAAAAACGAATTGTATCACCAGGTTCAACTTCCATTTCATGTTTGAACCATTGTAGGGCTTCATCTGTCAATGCAATATTCATTTCAAATGCTCCTCTCTTCCTACAGCCATTTTACCTTTGGTTCGGTGCCGTTTTTAATACGAGCAATATTGGCACGGTGACGATAAATAATAAAGGTAAATAAAAAGGCTACCAAGATGCCTAATGCAAAGTCACCTGTAATAAAATAATAAACGATTGCATAGATAAGCGCTACTAAAGCGGCTATCATTGATGTTAAGCTGACGATTTTTGTGATTTTTAATGTCACAATAAAGGTAATAAATAGTAGGACAAAGAGTGGCCAAGAATAGCCTAATAATACACCAGCTGACGTTGCCACAGCTTTCCCACCACGAAAGTTGGCGAAGATCGGGAACATATGACCGATAACAGCGACAAGACCCAGTAATAAAGAGTGGAGTGTAGTATCAGAGAAAACAGGAAGTGTCACGAGTAAGACAGCGGCTGTTCCTTTTAAGACATCCATCACCGTAACAATAATACCAGCCTTTTTCCCTAATGTTCTAAAAGTATTGGTCGCACCAAGATTACCGCTCCCGTGTTCACGAATATCGGTATTATAAAAAATTTTGCCTATCCATAATCCAGAAGGTATAGAGCCGATTAGATAAGCACATAAAATAATAAGTCCATTGATCATAGTTGGACTCCTTTCATTCATAGTCCATCACTTGGTACTAATAGTTTGTAACAAGTATTTTACACTTTTTCTTGCTAATCTACAATGTTATGAAGGAGATTTCATCCGAAGTCTTGAATCAATACAAAAGAGAATCTATTAGCGAGGACTAGGCTTTTAGACATAAATTTGTAGGAAGCACTAAAACCTTTATAAAAATATAGGCAAAATGGCAATTTTGTCAATCGCTCATTCCTTTGGTAGAATAGAAGTCTAACTTTATCCTGTTTAATCGCAAGGCACGAGTTAGTGTGCTTTTATTTGCAAGCATCACAACTTTATTTTGCAACTAAGTAGGCTTCAATGCGTCAAATGATGATGGAAGCTAGAAGCAGTCTGTCTTGCTCAAATACCAATTTTAAGCAACTGTTGAAGATGTTTACTATTAATAAAAAAGATCAAAACTGTCAGCAAATTTTAAAATTTTATTGGACCTGTCGCTAGCTATTGACAGGAAATGCTATTATTATTAGGATGAGAACATAAATAGAACATGTGTTTGTTTTTTGGAGGGGAATTTTTTTGACGAATAAACAGTCACCTAGCGTCTATAATGATGACGCTATACAAGTATTAGAAGGATTAGAAGCGGTACGCAAACGACCTGGCATGTATATCGGTTCTACGGATGGCCGTGGACTTCATCACCTTGTGTATGAAATCGTAGATAATGCGGTGGATGAAGCACTGGCTGGCTTTGGATCTCATATTATTGTCACAATTCATAAAGATCAAAGTATGAGTGTGCGCGACTTTGGACGTGGGATGCCAACCGGTATGCATAAAATGGGCAAACCGACACCAGAAATTATTTTTACAGTGCTACACGCTGGTGGTAAATTTGGTCAAGGTGGCTATAAAACAAGTGGAGGTTTACATGGTGTTGGTTCTTCCGTTGTGAATGCGCTCTCAACATTTTTAGAGGTGACAATCCATCGCGATGGTAAAAAGTATCGTCAACGCTTTGAGCATGGTGGACAGCCTGTCACAACACTTGAAAATATTGGGCAGACCAAGCAGACAGGAACGCTTGTTCATTTCCTACCAGATGAAACGATCTTCTCTGTCACAAAATTCAATTATGATACGTTAGCGGAACGATTACGTGAATCAGCCTTTTTATTAAAGGGCTTAAAAATTGAATTAATTGATGAGCGCGAGGAAGGCAAGAGCGATGTGTTCTTTTATGAGAATGGCATTGAGGCTTTCGTTGCGTATTTGAATGAGGAAAAAGATGTCCTTCATCCAGTAAAATATGTAGAAGGCGTACAGGATGAAATCGAAGTAGAGTTCGCTTTCCAGTATAACGATGGTTATTCAGAAACGATTTTATCATTCGTTAATAATGTCCGTACACGTGATGGTGGTACACATGAAACGGGTGCAAAGGCAGCATTGACACGTGTCTTTAATGAATATGCAAGAAAAATTGGCCTATTAAAGGACAAAGATAAAAACCTTGAGGGGACAGATATTCGTGAGGGCTTAGCAGCGATCGTGTCTGTTCGTATCCCTGAGCATTTACTGCAATTTGAAGGACAAACAAAGGGCAAGCTTGGGACAAGTGAAGCTCGTTCTGCAGTAGATAGTGTAGTGTCTGAGCAAATTTTGTATGTGCTAGAGGAAAATGCAGAGTTATCAGCTTCTCTTGTTCGTAAAGCGATTCGAGCGCAGCAAGTGCGTGAAGCAGCTCGTAAAGCGCGTGAGGATGCACGAAATGGCAAGAAAAACAAAAAGGGTAGTACGATTTTATCTGGAAAATTAACGCCAGCTCAGTCACGTAATGCGGCAAAAAATGAGCTGTATTTAGTCGAGGGTGATTCTGCGGGTGGCTCTGCTAAACAAGGTCGTGACCGTACATTCCAAGCGATTCTGCCATTGCGCGGGAAAGTAATCAACACAGAAAAAGCCAAGCTACAGGATATTATGAAAAACGAAGAAATTTCAACGATTATCCATGCGATTGGGGCAGGTGTTGGTACGGATTTTGCGGTGGAGGATTCTGCCTACAATAAAGTAGTCATCATGACCGATGCGGATACGGATGGGGCACATATTCAAGTCTTGCTATTAACATTCTTCTATCGTTATATGCGTCCGCTCATTGAGTCTGGGAAAGTCTATATCGCACTACCGCCGCTTTATAAAGTCTCAAGAGGTACAGGGAAAAAAGAAGTCATTGAATATGCTTGGACAGAAAGTGATTTACAAAAGGCCATCAAGAAGGTTGGAAAGGGTTACATATTACAGCGCTATAAAGGTCTTGGTGAGATGAATGCAGACCAACTGTGGGACACAACGATGAACCCTGAAACACGGACATTGATTCGTGTCACAATCGAGGATGGTGCACGAGCGGAGAGACGTGTCACGACGTTAATGGGTGATAAGGTGGAACCACGTCGTAAATGGATCGAAGCCAATGTAGACTTCGGTATGGAGGATGATTCTAACATTTTAGAGAATGAATTCATCCAACAAGAGGAGGACCAAGCATGAGTAGTACAGAAAAGTTTCAAGATTTACCGTTAGAAGAAGTAATGGGTGACCGTTTTGGTCGCTATAGTAAATATATTATTCAAGACCGCGCGTTGCCTGATGCACGTGACGGTCTTAAACCAGTACAGCGCCGTATTTTATATGCGATGTTTACGGAAGGCAACACACATGATAAGCCGTTCCGTAAATCCGCAAAAACTGTGGGTAATGTAATTGGTAATTATCATCCGCACGGCGATAGCTCTGTGTATGAAGCGATGGTACGGATGAGTCAGGACTGGAAGGCACGTCATATGCTCATTGAGATGCACGGGAACAATGGCTCGGTAGATGGCGATCCTCCAGCTGCAATGCGTTATACAGAGGCGAGACTATCAGCTATTGCCGCTGAAATGCTACGAGATATTGGCAAGAAAACGGTCGAATTTGTGCCAAACTTTGATGATCAGGATATGGAGCCAACTGTATTACCAGCACGTTTTCCTAACCTTTTAGTCAATGGCTCTACAGGAATTTCCGCTGGTTATGCGACAGATATTCCGCCACATGCCTTAGATGAAGTACTGGATGCTGTGTTGATGCGCTTAGACAAGCCTAATGTTACTGTAGATGAATTGATGACGGTGATTAAAGGACCTGATTTCCCAACGGGTGGAATCATTCAAGGTGTTGATGGCATTAAAAAGGCGTATGAAACAGGTCGTGGTAAAATCATCGTCCGTGCACAAGCAGTTGTTGAACCAATCAAGGGTGGTAAAGAGCAAATTGTTATCACTGAGTTACCATATGATGTAAATAAAGCGAATCTTGTGAAAAAAATTGATGAGCAACGTGTAGATAAACGACTAGAAGGCATTGCGGAAATTCGTGATGAATCAGACCGTACAGGCTTACGTGTCGTAATTGAGCTGAAAAAGGATGTACCAGGACAAGGAATTTTACAGTACTTGTTTAAAACAACTGATTTACAGGTAGCTTATAATTTTAATATGATTGCCATTCATAATCGTCGTCCAACGATGATGACATTGCCATTATTGCTAGATGCGTATATTGCCCATCAAAAAGAAGTGGTAACAAACCGTTCCATTTATGATTTACAAAAGGCAAAGGATCGTTCTCATATTGTAGATGGATTAATTAAAGCTCTTTCCATTTTAGATGAAGTCATTGCGACGATTCGTTCTTCAAATGATAAGAAGGATGCGAAGCTTAATTTACAAGCAAAGTTTGATTTTACAGAGGTACAGGCAGAGGCCATTGTAAGCCTGCAATTATATCGTTTAACGAATACGGATATTACAGAGCTACGTCAGGAACAGGACGAGTTAAATAAGCTAATTGCGAAGCTAGAGGGGATTCTACAAAGTGAAGCAAAGCTAGTGCGTGTTATTAAACAAGAGTTACTAGATATTAAGAAACGCTTTACAGAACCTCGTCGCTCGAAGATTGAGCAAGAAATTGAAGAAATCAAAATTACATTGGATGTCCTTGTGCCAAGTGAAGAGGTTGTCGTAACAGTAACGAAGGATGGTTATATTAAACGTACATCCATACGTTCTCATGCCGCTTCAAACGGGCAAGATTTTGCCATGAAGGATTCGGATTATTTATTGTATGAAGCAAATTTAAATACTCAGCACCATCTACTGCTTTTCACAAATCGAGGCAATTATATTTATCAGCCTGTTCATGAGCTGCCTGATATACGCTGGAAGGATCTCGGCCAGCATATTTCAAGTATTGTACCAACAGGGGAAGATGAATCGATTATTGCGGTTTATGGTTTCGAAACATTTGACCAGCCAAATACGTATGTCTTCACAGCCACAAAAGATGGCCAAATTAAGCGCTCACCACTCGCAGACTATGCGGTAACGCGTTATTCAAAGCCAATTAAAACGATGAATGTCAAGGCTGGTGATGCGATGATCTATGCATCATTTGTGACTGATGACTTGGAGCTGATGCTCACAACAGATACAGCCTATGCGATTCGTTTCCCAATGGAGGAACTACCTGTGACAGGTGTGAAAACAGGTGGTGTGAAAGGGATCACACTAAAAGATGGAGAAGCCTTAGTTGGAGTCAATGTGTTACAGCCTGATGTTACCCACTATGTAGTGATTGTGACACAGCGTGGGGCCGTGAAGAAAATGAATGTCGCTGAAGTTGAAGTAGCAAGTCGTGCAAAACGTGGACTAAAAGTATTAACAGAGTTAAAAGCAAACCCTCACCGAATTGTGGCAGTTGTTCAAGCAACAGACGAGGAGCAGGTTGTGATTGAAACTGAAAAAGGTGTTCAAGAGATGATTGACGTACAAGCATTGTCTCGTGCGGATCGCCATTCCAATGGTTCATTTAAAGTGGATATTGCAACAGATGGAGCAATTTCTCATGTTGTAACAGCCAAAAAAGAACAGAAACCAAGCTAAAAGCATGCCCAGCCTCTTAGGAGCGCTGGGCTTTAAGCTCTATTCAAAAATAGCACCTTGTCATTTAAGTGAAACTATGGGTATAATAATCATCGAAAAGTTCATAGCGAAAGAATGTAGGGGGGCTAGTAATTGCTAGCTGAGATTGTGTCCGGTAGACGCTGACCCTTTGAACCTGATTTGGCTCGTACCAGCGTAGGGAACATCTATTCAAAAAGCAAAGTTTTGAAGATTGATTGCAATACGTCTGGGAGGAATCCTAGGCGTTTTTTTATGTTTTCAAGCAACAGCTTGCCAACATTGTATACGCTTTCTTCTGGTGACAACATTCATTCATGAACACTTTCATATTACAAACTGGGAGGCTTTCGCATGAAAAAATGGTTTTTTATTTTATTGGCAGCACTATTGACATTAGTAGGCTGTAGTGACAAGGATGACAAGCAGGCTGCAGACAAGCTGAAAAAGGTGTCTGTGGTACTGGATTGGACGCCGAATACAAATCATACAGGACTATATGTTGCCAAAAAACTCGGTTATTTTGAGGAACAGGGTTTAGATGTTGATATTATTATGCCTGGTGAGGCGGGCGCAGATCAGCTTGTTGCTTCTGGAAAGGCGGATTTTGGCGTGAGCTATCAGGAAGGCATAACACAGGCACGAGTACAGGATGTGCCGCTGGTCTCCATCGCAGCAATTATACAGCATAATACATCTGGCTTTGCTTCTATTGCTTCGAAGGGCATTACATCGCCAAAGGATTTTGAAGGTAAAACCTATGGTGGTTGGGGCGCGCCATTAGAGCAAGCCGTTTTACAATCACTCATGCAAAAAGAAAAGGCAGATATTAATAAGCTAGATATCGTCAATGCAGGGGATTTAGATTTCTTTACAATGATGGAAAAAGATATAGATTTTGCTTGGATTTATTATGCATGGACTGGGATTGAGGCTGAGCTGCGTGGGGAAAAGATTAATATGCTATATCTTACAGATTATAGTGATCAATTGGATTATTATACGCCAGTTTTAGCTACAAATGAAAAAATGATACAGGACAACCCGGATGTAGTCAAAGCCTTTGTGGCAGCTGCATCGAAGGGCTATGAATACGCAATTGAAAACCCAAGTGAAGCGGCTGATATTTTAATCGAAGCAGCTCCTGATTTAGATAAAGCGTTAGTGCATAAAAGTCAGGAATGGCTGGCTGATAAATATCAGGATGATGCCAAGCAATGGGGAGAGCAAAAGCTTTCTGTGTGGGAAAATTACGCGAAATGGATGTCAAGCAATCAAGTACTAGAGGGCGAATTTGATGCGAAAAAAGCCTTTACTAATGATTTCTTACCTAAAAAGGAGGCCAAATAAGATGGCAAATTCATTAATCAGTGTACAAATCATTCCGAAGACAGAGAAATATGAAGATGTTATACCATATGTCGATGCAGCAATTGCGGTGATCGATGCTTCTGGTGTGAAATATGAGGTACATCCATTGGAAACAACGATGGAGGGTGAGCTTTCAACATTGCTCCAAATCATTGAAAAAATGAATGAGAAGATGATTGAACTTGGTGCCATTAATGTCATTACACAAGTGAAAATTTTATATCAGCCAACGGGTATTACGATGGATACATTAACGGAGAAATATCAGTAATGAAACGTGCATTACAGAAGGGAAGGACGATAATTTTTATCGCCTTCCTCTTGTTCATATGGGAACTAATCGTGCGGTTTGCTGAAGTTCCTCATTGGTTAGTTCCCACACCAAGTAGTATTTTGTCAGAAGCCATCCAGTCGTATCAAACCTTTCTACCACATGCATTCGCTACAGTACAATTAGCTCTACTAGGTTTGGCCATTGGCATCGCTTGTGGGCTAACGGTGGCAATAGTGTTGCATCGATTTACATTTATTCGAGAACTGTTTTATCCAATTCTTATCATGTCGCAGAATGTTCCTATTCTTGTCTTGGCACCGCTCCTTATTATTTGGTTTGGCTTTGGCTTATTACCGAAGCTTATCATTATTTGTCTTGTGTGCTTTTTCCCGATAGTCATTGCAGCGATGGATGGATTTAGACAAACAGTTCCAGAATTAAAGCATTATTTTGCCATGATTGGTGCTACAAGGGCACAAACCTTTTGGAAGCTGGAATGGCCTTATGCCTATCCTGCTATTTTTTCAGGCATTAAAATTGCGGCTACATATAGTGTGATGGGGGCTGTGATTGCGGAGTGGCTTGGTGCAAAAAGGGGTATTGGTGTTTACATGACCCTAGCCCAATCCTCCTTCCGTACGGATCGCGTATTTGTGGCAATTTTTGCGATTGTTCTCTTGAGCTTACTATTGTTTAGTGGTATTCGTTTAATTGAAAAATTCATGGTGAAGGGAAGAGGCTATCATGCTCAGCATTCAAAACATCGCTAAATCCTTCGATGCGCTCAAAGTCCTTGATCAACTTTCTTTTGACGTCAAGGATGGAGAGTTTGTGGCCATCGTTGGTCCTTCAGGCAGTGGTAAAAGTACACTTTTTCAATTAATTGGTGGTGTTTCGCCAATTGATCAAGGAGCCATTTTATTAAATGGAGAGGATATCCAACAAAAAAAAGGAACGATTGGCTATATGCCACAGCAGCCATGTCTATTACCCTGGCGTACAATAGTAGAAAATGTCACGCTTGTAGAGGAATTACAACATAAACCAAATGTTGAACGTGCCAAGGAATGGTTAGAAAAGGTTGGTCTTGCCTCTTTTATCCATGCCTACCCGAACGAACTGTCTGGAGGCATGCAGCAGCGTGTGTCCTTTATTCGAGCAATGGTCAGTGATAAGCCGATTTTATGCTTGGACGAACCATTTTCTGCGTTGGATGAATTTACTCGACTGGAAATGCAAGCATGGCTTTTATCTATCTGGGAGGAGTACCGCAAATCCATTCTATTTGTTACACATAGTATTGAGGAAGCTCTCTTTTTAGCAGATCGCATACTTGTTTTAACCAAACGTCCAGCTACCGTTAAAAAGGAAATCATCGTGCCGTTTGAGAGACCTCGGAAAGAGGAAATTCGACATTCTGCAGCATTCACAGCATTAAAGCAACAATTATTTATGTATTTACAGGAGGAAAAGGGTGATATGTATGTTGATTGATGCGCATATTCATTTGGATCAGTACACCGATGAGGAAATTCCTTCCTTATTAGAAGAAGTGAAAGCTGTAATCGCGGTTAGTATGCAACTTTCCTCTTGTGAAAGAACGTTGCGTTTATCGAATAGCTATCAGCAAGTAAAGGCTGCATTTGGCTTTCATCCTGAACAGCCTTTACTAAGTCCAAATGATGAGACAGCTTTATTTGATTGGATTCATTCGCATCAGGATGATATGGTTGCTATTGGTGAGGTGGGTCTACCTTATTATTTAAAACAAGAGCAAGCGATTGATGAACGTCCCTATGTGGCACTATTAGAGCGTTTTGTTGTATTGGCGAAGGAGCTGGACAAGCCAATTGTGTTACACGCAGTATATGAGGACGCCCATATTGTGTGTGATTTGCTGGAAAAGCATCAGCTTCACGAAGCCCATTTTCATTGGTTTAAAGGGGATGAAGCTATTGTGAAGCGCATGATAGAGCGAGGTTATTTTATTTCTATTACGCCAGATTGCTTGTACGAAGAGGAAATTCAACAGCTAATTCATGCTTATCCCATTGAACTAATGATGGTAGAAACGGATGGTCCTTGGCCGTTTGAGGGACCGTTTACGAAGAAGCGTACATCTCCCTGGATGATGCACTCAACGATTGAGGTGATTGCCTCCATCAAAGGGCTATCAACACAGGAAGTGGCCAAAATTATTACGCAAAACACGAAAACATTTTATCGGCTTTAATAAGAAAAAGCAGTATAGGGTACGAGTTATTCGTCCTTATACTGCTTTTTATATTTCGTATAATCATGCTCTAATTTTTCGTTTTTTGTTTTCGTTAGACGTTCATGTGTACTAAAAGAGATAGATTGTCGATTTTTTTCAACATCTTTACCAACTGTGCGTTTAATGTGCATCCGCTTCTTTTTAGCTTTAGATTGTGACATGAGCATCGCCTCCAATTCATTTTTAATTCTATAGTAGCGAATAGGGAAGAAAAAGTAAAACCTCGTAAGCAAGATACTTACGAGGCTGTCGAGTGTATTAGTGAGATACGTCCTGTACAGAAATACCTGTGTTTGCTTTAACGTCAACTTCACGATACTTCGCATCATCTGTTTCTTTAGAAAGTAATGTGCCGATGAAACCACCAAGGAAACCAAGTGGTACAGAGATTAAGGCTGGGTTCGTTAACATAATTAAAGGATCACCAACGAAAATTGCCTTACCTTCAACTGGATTCCAAACGTTTGGAGACATAGCAACTAATACTAACGCAGAGATTAAACCTGTTAACATCGCAGTAACAGCACCCGCTGTATTAAAGCGTTTCCAATAAATTGTGTAGATGATAACTGGAAGGTTAGCAGATCCTGCGATACAGAATGCTAAAGATACTAAGAATGCAACGTTTAATGTTTGTGCACCAAGTGCTAATAGGATAGAAATAACAGCGATTGTAATCGAACCGATACGAGCTGCAAGAACTTGCTCTTTTTCTGTAATTTTACCCTTTTTGATAATTTGTCCATAAATATCATGAGATAGGGCAGATGCACCAGAAAGTACAAGACCTGCTACTACCGCTAAAATTGTTGCGAATGCTACTGCACAAACGAATGAGAATAGAATGTCGCCACCAAGTGCTTCTGCAAGAAGTGGGGCAGCCATGTTACCAGCAGCGTTTGCTGCGATAATATCTTCTTTCCCAACGAATGCTGCTGCACCGAAGCCTAAGAAAATTGTTAGAACGTAGAAGATACCTACGATCCAAGTAGCCCAAATAACAGATGAACGAGCTGTTTTCGCGTCTTTTACTGTGAAGAAACGCATTAAGATATGTGGAAGACCCGCAGTACCTAATACTAACGCAATTAACATAGAGATTGTATCAAGTCCATTTGTATATTTAAGACCTGGGTTTAAATAAGCAGCTCCACTGTCAGTAACCGTTGTCATTTCTTTAAACATTGTAGAGATACTGAAGCCGAACTCTTTTAATACTAAGAACGAAATAATAACTGTACCCAACATTAAAAGACAAGCTTTAATAATTTGTACCCAAGATGTTGCTGTCATACCACCGAATAGTACGTAAGTAGTCATCATGAATCCTACGATTAATACGGCGATCCAATAGTCGATTCCTAAAAGTAATTGAATAAGTGCTCCTGCACCAACTAGTTGTGCAATCATGTAGAATAAAACAATTGTAATAGTGCTTAAAGCAGCTGTTCCACGGACTTTGGCGTTATCAAAACGCGCTGTAATCATGTCAGCTAATGTAAATTTCCCAAGGTTACGTAATGGCTCAGCAACGATATATAATACCACTAAGTAAGCTACTAAATAACCAATAGAGAAGAAGAATCCATCAAATCCAAATAATGCTACAGCACCAGCGATACCCAAGAAGGATGCTGCTGATAAGTAGTCACCAGCGATAGCTAGTCCATTTTGCCAGCCTGTTAAGCCACCACCAGCAGTATAGAAATCACTTGCTGAAGATGTACGTTTGGATGCCCACCATGTAATAACTAATGTTAAACCAACAATGGCTACGAAGAAGAATATGGCTGTAAGACTCATTCCGTTACTCATCGGCGGCCACCTCCGTTCTCGTATTCAGCGATAATCGCTTTTGCTTCTCTATCGAAGCTGTTTGCTTTTGCTACATATAAATGACATAACCCCCATGTCATGATGAAAAGACCTGCTGCATAGATCCACACCCAAGTAATTTCCCCAAATGCCTTTTGGTGTAGAATTGTCGTGTACGATGTCAGAATTGGTAACAACATGTATGCCGATAAAAATATGGCAGTCATTGACCAAAGAAAAGAGTTCTTTCTTCGTACAAGAGACTTAAATGATTCTTGATTTGCAATTGAATCATAGTCAATCACGATACCTTTTTTTGCTTGATTGTTCGCCATTAACATTCCCCATTTTGTGTATATTTTTTCTACCTCAAGACTTGATTTTGCTAGTTTAGTGAATTCACATTTTCATTTTATGTAACAGTTCACAAAATTGCAATACATTTCAGAAAAATTATGTAAAAAAAATTTTTCAGAAAATACTCCTAAGAGAGAAAAAATGGCGCAAAGCCAAGAATATAAAGGGTTTTAGAAAATTCAGATAAATAAATGAAGTGAAGAGAAATCTAGATTCTTAACAAAAAATGAAGGGTAAATTTACAAAAAAATCTTGTTTTTTCAATTAAAAATAAACACTATTTACCTAGTGAAAATTGGATTTTTTCTGTTTTTTGGAAGTGAAATAATATTGTTCGATAAATAAATTGGTAGATATTGAATAACAAAAAAGGCGAAAAACTCGACCAAAAATCGAATTTTTTGCCTATTTTTTTGCATTTTTTGAATTGAGATTCATTATGCAGGAGGTGTATAAATATTAATGTGAAATATCAGAGACAGACACGCCTGTATTTGCTTTCACACGAATTTCTTTATAAATACGTTCTGCTTCTTCCTGTGGCACTTTGTTAGATGAAAGAACAGTACCTAAGTATCCAGCAATAAAGCCTAATGGAATCGTAATAATCGCTGGAACAGCAAGTGGCACAAGTGGTTGTCCAACAAAGATAGCCGCACCTTCAACAGGGCTCCACACATTTGGTCCCATTGCTCCTAAAATTAAACATGATACTAACCCCGTTACCATCGCAGTTACAGCACCTGTAGAATTAAATTTCTTCCAATAGATTGTATAAAGGATTACAGGTAGGTTTGCTGACGCACCGATACAAAAGGCGAATGATACTAGGAATGAAACGTTTAAGCTTTGTGCAAACAGAGCGAGAATTATAGACACGATCGCAATTGAGATAGAGCCTGTACGAGCTGCTACTACCTGTTGCTTCTCTGTTAAATTACCACCCTTAATGATTTCTCCATAAATATCATGAGAAATGGCTGAAGCTCCTGTTAGTACTAAACCAGAAACAACGGCTAAAATAGTCGCAAATGCCACTGCGCCGATAAATGCCATCAATACATCTCCACCTAAGTAATGCGCAAGAAGCGGAGCAGCTGTATTACCAGCCTTACTCTCAGCAAGAATTTGATCTAAACCTACAAAGTTTAATGCACCGAACCCTAAGAAAATTGTTAATGAAAAGAAAATAGCTGTAATCCAAGTTGTCCAAGAAATAGAGGAACGTGCTGTTTTTGCATCCTTTACAGTAAAGAAACGCATTAAAATATGTGGTAAACCAGATGTTCCTAAAACTAAAGCCATCATCATCGAAACGGAGTCGATTGTGCTTGTATACTTAATTCCAGGTACAAGGAACTTTTCGCCATGATCTACTGCAATTGTGTCGAACATCTTCATAAGAGAGAAGTCAAATTTCATTAATACTAAAACCGCTAATAAACCTGTCCCGAATAATAATAGACTTGCTTTAATGATTTGCACCCAAGAAGTCGCTGTCATACCACCAAACAATACATAAGTTGTCATCATAACACCGACAATTAAAACAGCAATCCAATACTCAATACCGAATAATAGCTTAATTAATGCACCAGCACCAACTAGCTGTGCAATCATATAAAGAATTACTATAATAATGGTCCCAGACGCTGCCACACCACGAATTCGCTTTTCATTAAAACGAGCCGTTAACATATCTGCTAACGTGTAGCGGCCTAAGTTTCGCATTGGCTCAGCAATAACATAAAGCAGCACTAAATTCGCTACTACATAGCCTACAGAAAAGAAGAAACCATCAAAGCCAGTTAAGGCAATTGCACCAGACACCCCAAGAAAGGCTGCCGCAGATAAATAGTCACCAGCAATCGCAAAGCCGTTTTGCCACCCCTTTAAACCACCACCAGCAGTGTAAAAATCAGCCGCAGAAGATGTACGCTTTGCTGCAATATAGGTAACAACAAGTGTTAAGCCAACAATAGCTAAAAAGAAACCTATAGATACGATATTCATTTATTTTCCACCTTTCGCCTGGTACTCTGCAAGAACAGCAGCTGCAGCTTTATCGAATGAAGCAGCTTTTTTTACATATACTGTACAAAGCACAATGGTCATGATAAATAATCCTGCAGAATAAACCCATACACCCGTAATATTTCCGAAGAATTTTTGTTGTAGTACAGGCTGGAAAGCAAGAATCGGAAGCAGGATATAAAGAATTAAAAACACTGCTGTAATCGAGAAAAGAAAGGTATTTTTCTTTTTTACAAAGCTATTAAACGATTCCATTGCTTCAATTGCATGATAATCAATTGATTGGGCCTGTTTTTTGCTTGAAACATTCGCCATTATTATTCCCCCTAAAGTTATATATTTCTGTTTTAAACGACATATTTCTTTTTCGTTCGTCGTTATATTCACTTATTTTATGGGGGAGAATCCTATAATGCAATACTAAATTTTGAGTTTTTATAATTTTTAGTCACTTCTGTTTTGTGGAAATAACATAGAAATAATAAGGATTTATTAGAAAAATTCTGTTTAAAAGAGCGTGCGGTTTTCTGGTGAAATAATATTATTAAAATAGTTTGTTGTTGATAAAAATGAATGTAGGAGAAAATACAAACATAAAAGAGAATTTTCTGTATTTTATTATTCTGCTATTAAATTCCATGGGAGCTTGTTAAGTAGAAATTATTTGTTATATAACAATTATCTGAGATTTTGGGAAATAACGAAAATGATAAAAAAAAGCTATGAAAAAATTTTTAAAAAGGATGTGTCATTTGGAAGAATTAGTGAGGTGGAATTCCAGAATCAGTTAATGTTCACATGTTATACAAATAGCCATCTGGGTGTAAGTCCATTATCTTGTGTTTAGCTTCTATAATGAATAAAATAAGGTGATGAAATGAAGGGAAGTGGGCACCACTAATGACAAAGAAAAGTATATTGCTAGTTTTAGTTCTAGCATTTAGTAGCATTCTAGCTGCTTGCGGTAGTTACAAGTTTGAACCAACATTAAATCTCGAGGTTCAAGATTTCACAGTAACAAATCAAAAAAATGAACAAGTGACCCTAGATGATCTTAAAGGTAAGCCTTGGCTAGCCATGTTTATTTTTACAAACTGTACGACAATCTGTCCACCCATGACATTTAATATGACAGAAGTTCAACAAGCACTACAGGATGAAGGCCTTGAAGATTATCAAATTGTGGCATTTAGCGTCGATCCAGAAGTGGATAAGCCTGAGGTTTTAACAAATTACTTAAATACGTATAATGTTGTAGATGAAAGCAAATGGCAGCTACTAACTGGCTATCAACAAAAATTCATTGAACAATTTGCACGTAAATCATTTAATTCATTAGTTAAAAACGATCCTAACTCAGACCAAGTCATACATATGTCGAGCTATTATTTAGTAAACGCAGACGGCACAGTTGTAAAAGACTATGATGGCGCGACAAACGTACCAGTTGAAACAATCGTTGGAGATATGAAGGCTCTTATTAAGGAGAGCAAATAACACAGAAGTCCATGTGACTTCTGTGTTTTTTTATGGAAAGAGGGGAAAGTAAGGTGTACGCCTTTAAAAATCATTCGTCTCGATTTACTTTCCCAATATTGCAGCGAATACGGCAATATTATATCGTTATATGCAGCAATGGTTCATTAACTTAAACTATTCAACAGATTAGTAAGAGGAGGGATTTTAATGAATAAACAGGACCAGCTTAACTTGATTAAGGACGACTTTATAAATTCTCAAAAGGTACTATTAGCAATTGGTGATGAAACCAGACAAGCTATTTTAATGGTATTAATGAGCACAGATTGTCAAACGGGATTGCGTGTAGGTGAAATCACAGAACAAACACATCTTTCTCGACCAGCTGTGTCACATCATCTTAAAATTTTGAGAGATGCTGGTGTTATTTTAATGCGCAAAGAAGGTACAAAAAACTTTTACTATATAGATATACGGACAAAACTAGGTTCGTTAAAAAATCTTGTTTTGGATATTGAGACGTTGTTAACGAAATTTTATTGACAATATAATAGGTTATCTGGAGGAATGAACGATGAAAGCAATGGTGATAGATCAATATGGCAAAGTCCCAATGCGCATGAAAGAAGTGCCTACACCTGAAATAAATGAATATGAGGTACTTGCTGAAATCCATGCAGCAAGTATTAATCCGATTGATTTTAAAATCCGTGATGGGAAAGTAAAGCTGTTAATCCACTATAAAATGCCACTGATCCTTGGAAATGATTTTTCAGGGGTCGTCGTAAAGGTTGGCGAAAAAGTGACGCGCTTTAAAGTAGGAGATGAAATTTATGCACGTCCAAGGAAGAGTAAAATTGGTACTTTTGCGGAATATATCTCGATTCATGAAGATGACATAGCCCTAAAGCCTAAAAATTTGAGCTTTGAGGAAGCTGCATCAATCCCACTGGTTGGCTTAACGTCATACCAAGCTTTACATGACATCATGCAATTACAAAAAGGTCAAAAGATTTTAATTCATGCTGGCTCTGGTGGTGTAGGTACCTTTGCTATACAACTAGCAAAAGTAATGGGCGCCTCAGTGGCAACAACGGCTAGCGAAGCTGGTGCAAACTTAGTTACATCTTTGGGTGCAGATAAAGTGATTAATTATAAGAAAGAAAACTTTGAAGCTATACTGAAAAATTATGATGCAGTCTTTGATACGCTTGGAGGAAAGACCTTAGAAAAATCTTTCGAGATTATCAAGGATGGTGGAAAAATTGTCTCCGTATCAGGCACGCCGAATGCACGTTTCGCCAAAGAATATGGTTCAGGATTTTTCAAAACATTATTATTTTCAGCAGCAAGTCATAAACTGACCTCACTTGAAAAGAAATATCATGCTCAATATTCCTTCTTATTTATGAAACCAAGTGGCGATCAATTACGCATAATCGCCAATTTAATTGAATCTGGTAAAATCAAACCAGTCATTGATAGAACTTTTTCATTTGAAGATGCTCAAAAGGCGATGGAATATGCGGAGTCAGGTAGAGCAAAGGGGAAGATTATCGTAAAAATGAAATAGTCTTTATGTTCCCTGAAATTCTTTAATTCAAACAGCCCTTTTCAGTTTTCACAGTTCTTGTTTTGCAGGATAGATGAGATTGGAAAAGGGCTGACTGTTTATAGCAGAGTTGAAATTTCAGAAAAAACAAAAAATAATGTTGACTTATAATAAAAGTGTTTTGTATTATGTATACATAAAACATAAAGAGTTTAAACCATTCATATAAATTCAAATTTTTAATTTCGTATGGTAAAGACTTAATAAAAAGGATGGATTATTATGGAAGGGGCAAAATTAAAGCCGATTGAGAAGGAAAAAACAACGCAAGACAAAGTGTATAAAGAAATTAAAAAAGCGATTTTATACGGTGGTATAACGAGTGATGAGATATTTACAGAGGTTCAATTAGCAGAGAAATTAAATACTTCAAGAACGCCAGTAAGAGCAGCTCTTCAAGACTTGATAAAGGAAGGTTTACTTGTCTCTATTCCCAGAAAAGGAATGACTGTAAAAAAACTGACGGAAGATGAGCAAAAAGAAGTGTTCTTATTAAGAAGTGCTATTGAAGTGGAGGCAGTAAAGAAGCTAATTGAAATCATAACATCTCCTGAGCAGCTAAAGTCACTCAAGCTAATTTTGAAGCAACAAGATGAAGCGCTCCAAAATGATGATGCTATTCGATTTATTGGGTTAGACCATGAATTTCATTTGTCGCTTACAAAGTTGGCTAAATTCACGATAATGGAACAAATTTTGACCAATTTGCACAATCTAACACAGCTAATGGGCTTAAGAGCAATTAGGCAGCCTGGAAGAATGAAAAGTGTTTTAGTTGAGCATCAACAAATTATTCAAGCTATTGAGGAAAAAAATCCTGATTTAGCTTCAAAAATGATTTTAAATCATTTAGAAAAAACAAAAGAAACATTAATGGTTATTGATAATAGCTAATAGTCATGAATGCTTTGAAGGGAGGTGTTAAGGAAGTTACTACTATCGTGTAGGGTGTACTTCAATGAAGATAAATTTTAAAACGTGAGAGGTTTACTTATTTGTTCGTTGTAAGCGCTTGCGTCTTCGTCCGTACTTAATTATTGTAATTTTTTGAATTATTTCAGAGATTTATGTATACACAATACAGTATACAGAATACTTGATTGGGTTCATTAATTTCTGAAAGATTGTCTCTTATAGCTTCTATTTAAACAACACATGGGGAGGAATTAAATATGGTGAGAACAAGTCAAGAGTACTTACAAGCATTGAAAGACGATCGTGTGATCTACATAAATGGGGAAAGAGTCAAAGATGTAGCAACACATCCTGCTTTTAAAGGTATTACAAATACAATTGCAGGTTTATATGATTTAGCGTTAGATGAATCAAACAATATGATTTATCAAACAGAAGATGGAACGCTAGCAAACAAAATTTATATGATTCCCAAGAGTCGTGAAGAACTGAAAGAACGAAGATTGGCCATTTCAAAATGGTCTGAGGCCACTTGTGGTTTTGTTGGAAGAAGCCCTGATCATGTTGCTAGTTTTTTAGCTTCATTTGCTAGTGCACCTGAAGTATTCGAACGTGGAGGAAAAGGCTATGGAGAAAATGTTTTAAATTTCTATAAACATGTACGAGATAATGATTTATATGTAACGTACGTAATCATTCCTCCTCAAATTGATCGAAGTAAAGCGGCTCATGAACTAGAAGATAAATACCTTCCTGTAGGCGTTTATGAAGAGGTAGAGGACGGTATTATTGTGAGAGGTTCTCAAATGCTTGGTACAGCTTCAGCAGTATCCGACTACTTATTTGTAAGCTGTCTTACGCCACTCCGTCCTGGGGATGAAGACTATGCATTATCCTTTGTCTTACCGATTCACGCGAAAGGATTAAAATTCTATGCAAGACCTAGCTATGCGGAAAAATCACCGAGTACATTTGATTATCCGTTGTCTTCTCGTTTTGATGAAAGTGATTCGTTAGTGGTTTTTGATGATGTATTTATTCCATGGTCAGATATTTTTGTGTATAAAAACATTGATATTGTAAGAGCTCAGTTCCATGAAACACCAGCTCACGTATTAGGCAATAATCAAGCTCAAATAAGATTTAGTAATAAATTGAAATTCTTAATTGGTGCAGCACGTAAAGTAACAGCTATGAATGGCATTGATAAAATTCCTTCTGTTCAAGAAAAGCTAGGTGAGTTGGCATCCATTGCAGCTTCTGTTGAAGGTAACCTATTAGCATCCGAATATAACTGCACGATTGATAAAAATGGGGTTGCTCGACCAGATCCACGTTTCCTGTATGGTGTAGTTGGTCAACAGGATATTATTTATGCGTCTACTATTCGGATTTTAAGGGAGCTTTGTGGTGGAGGTGTTTTACAATTACCTTCTTCCTATAAAGAAATGATTAATCCTGAGACGAAAGATGATATCTATCAATATATTCGTTCCACAGGAGTTGGAGCTGAAGAGAGAATCAAATTATTTAAGTTAGTGTGGGATATCATTGGCTCAGAGTTTGGTGGTAGACATCAACAATATGAATTGTTCTATAATGGTGCACCATTCGTTACGAAAGGCTATTCATTTAGAAATTATGGATATGAAGAGCCAGTAAAAATGGTTGAAACATTTTTAGAAAGTTATTCCCTTCCTACGCAAGTGGAGGAGCTGGTTTAGGAAAAATAGATAAAAGGATGTTGAAAAAATGAAAATTGCATCAATACAGTTAGAGATTAAAGATCAGGAATCGAAAAATGCTCGTATCGATCGTGTCGAAGCAATGATTGATCAATTAAAGGGACAAGATTTAATTGTACTACCCGAAACATGGGCGACAGGGTACTTTGCATTTGATCGTTATGTTGATGAATCAGAAGAAATAAACGGTGATTTTGTACAGCGATTTTCTTCAAAGGCAAAAGAAATCCAATCCTATCTATTTGCAGGCAGTTTCATAGAAAGAAACAATGGAAAGTACTATAACACAAGTGTTCTATTTTCTCCCGAGGGTACACTCATTGGAACCTATAGAAAAATACATTTATTCCGTTATGGTTCGCAAGAGGGAAAAATTTTAACAAGAGGAATCGAAACGACTGTAGTAGATACGGACTTTGGGAAGGTAGGATTATCAACTTGCTATGATTTACGTTTCCCTGAATTGTACCGCGCAGAAGTTGATTTAGGAGCAGAATTACTTCTTGTGACATCTGCTTGGCCACATGCTAGATTAGAGCATTGGAAAATATTTAATACAGCGCGCGCATTAGAAAACCAATGTTTCTTAATTTCAAGTAATTGTGTAGGTAATACACATGGCATCCAGTTAGGTGGTCACAGTCAAGTGGTTGATCCTTGGGGAATTGTTATGGCAAGTGGAGGCGATCAGGAAACCATTGTAAAAACAGAAATTGATCCTTCCCAAATTGCTACTATTCGTGATGCCTTCCCTAATTTAAAGCATCGAGTTTTAGATAGACAGGAGGAATTGATTTAATGAATATTATCGTTTCTGGAAAGAAAATGGAGGCTACACCTAAACGCTTACTTATTGCTGGCTATACAGGTAAAGATCAAGCATCTGTAAAAAAACATATTGATGAATTAAGAGAGATTGGTGTTCCAGCCCCACCTCAAGTGCCAATGATTTACGATGTTTCTACTAATCTTCTTACAACAAGTCCATCCATTTCAGTAGTTCAGGAAAGTAGTAGTGGAGAAGCAGAAGTCGTTATTATGAACGTGAAAGGGAAATGGTACGTAGGACTGGGTAGTGATCACACAGATCGGGAGCTTGAAAAATTGTCCATTCAAAAATCCAAACAGGTTTGCAGTAAGCCGATTTCCACTCAATTTTGGTTGCTAGATGACATAGAGAGCCGCTGGGATGACATTGAAATGCGAAGTTGGATGATTGTGAATGGTGAAAAAAAAGAATACCAAACTGGAACACTTGGAGAGTTTTTGCATCCAAAAGAGCTAATAAAAATTATTACAGAGCGTGGATATTACAGTGAGGATTTGATGGTTTTTTGTGGGACTCTACCAATCGTAACTGGAGAATTTATTTACGGTGATGGTTTTTCAGCAGAATTGTATGATGCTTTAACAGACCGAAAAATTCAACTAGATTATAAGGTTCATATTTTAACAGATGCGGAGGTAGTATGAAATGGGGAATTCAGAAATAGAAGTGGTTATTAAACCAGAACATGAATTTGTTGATTACAAAACATTTGAGGCTGTCCCATCAAAAACTGTAGAGGGTTCCTCCCAAAGAATTATTGCACAGATTCCAGGTACTGAAGTAGCAACACGTATTCTAGAACTAGGAGCAGGGACAGATACATCTCCAGACGGTGTACAAATTCATGATTTCTGGGAAGAATTATACATTATCGAAGGATCGTTAATTGATTTACGTTTAAACGAGGAATTTACAGCAGGAATGGTTGCATGTCGTCCTCCTGGAATGGAGCATGGGCCATGGCAGTCCCCAAATGGCTGCACAATTTTTGAAGTTCGTTATTATGCTGATCAGGAAAAGCAAGAGCATGAGTTTGTTGACTTCAAGACGTTTGAGGCTGTCCCATCAAAAACTGTAGAGGGTTCCTCCCAACGAATTATTGCACAGATTCCAGGTACTGAAGTAGCAACACGTATTCTAGAACTAGGAGCAGGGACAGATACATCTCCAGACGGTGTGCAAATTCATGATTTCTGGGAAGAATTATACATTATCGAAGGATCGTTAATTGATTTACGTTTAAACGAGGAATTTACAGCAGGAATGGTTGCATGTCGTCCTCCTGGAATGGAGCATGGACCATGGCAGTCCCCAAATGGCTGTAAAATTTTCGAAGTTCGCTATTACGCCAATAAATAAGCGATTCAATATTAGAGAAGCTAATTTTTTAGATGGGGTCAAGAATCTCATCTAAAATTGCCTCTGATGCATATAAACTTCTACATTTTTATTGTTCATCAATGTATACACAGTACAGTATACATTAAAGATTAGCTAACTTGTAAGGAAGGTGAAGCGTAGTGGAAATTATCCATTTAACACATCCAATGAAGGAGCATTTTGACATACAAGAACCCCATGTAATGGCGTTAGGCTTTTTCGATGGTGTTCATATAGGCCATCAATTTTTACTGCAGCAAGCAAAGAAAATTGCTCATAAAAATAACTGTAAATTATCAGTCATGACTTTTGATCCTCACCCTAGTGAGATTATCAAAGGTGAAACAGATAGAAAATATTTAACCCCTTTGTCTTCTAAGCTTGAAGAAATGTCTCAAATCGGTGTTGATAAAGTTTTTGTCATGAAATTCACATCGCTTTTCGCTTCACTTCCTGCAAGTGAATTTATTAACCAATATATCATCAAGCTCCATGCTACACACATTGTTGTGGGCTTTGACTTTAACTTTGGCTATAAAGCGCAAGGCAATGTAAATTATTTGCGCAAGGCTAGTAGATACAATCCCTTTAAAGTGACAGTGATCTCCAAAAGGGTCACGAATGATAACAAAATAAGTTCAACATTCATTAGAGAGTTAATAAGTGAAGGGGATGTTCACCTAGTTCCATACTACTTGGGCAAACATTATGAAGTAAAAGGATTTATAAATTATCCGAAAGATTTGGATAGACAACCGCGATTGAATAGTATGGCTTTTCAAATTCAGGGTAAATATGTTTTGCCAAAACAAGGTTTATACAAAGTAGAGATTACTGATGACTGTAAAACCATTCAAGGTTTTTTAAACCATAATAGCTCTCACGAAATCAGATTTGAACTGCTTAGTAATAAATTAGAAAGATTGAAAGAGGTACACCAAAAGGAAATAACGGTGAAATTTTTTAACAGAGTCGCTTATATGGATACAATCCCTATTTGGAATTAAAGTTTATCCACAAATCTGTATTTAAAAAACAAATTGTTGGGGGAATGTGATGAATGGGAAAAGAAAAATCAACTGCAAGTTCCCGAAAAGTATTATTCGCTAGTTTAGTTGGCAGTACAATTGAATTTTACGATTTCTTTCTTTATGGTACCGTGGCAGCACTTGTCTTCAATAAATTATTTTTCCCAAGCCATGATCCATATGTAAGTTTGTTACTCGCTTATGCTTCGTTTGGTGTAACGTTTTTCATTCGACCTCTTGGGGGGCTCATTTTTAGTCATATGGGCGATAAATTTGGAAGGAAAAACACCCTTGTTGTTTCACTTTTATTAATGGGGATTTCAACCGTATGTATAGGCTTGCTACCAACATATAGTTCAATCGGCATTTTCGCGCCTATTCTACTAGTATTCTTGAGACTCCTCCAAGGTATAGCTGTTGGTGGGGAATGGGGAGGAGCTGTTCTCCTAGCAGTTGAAAATGCACCAAAAGAAAAACGAGGATTCTTTGGAAGTTTTCCTGCAATGGGAATTCCTCTAGGTATGCTACTTGGCACAACGGCTATTTCAATCGTCAGTTTGCTTCCAGAGGAGCAATTTCTTTCATGGGGATGGAGACTTCCTTTTCTATTAAGTGCCGTTCTAGTGATTACGGGATTCTGGATTCGCCGTGGCATCGAGGAGACATCGGCATTTAGTGAAGAAAAGCAAAAAGGCAATGTTGTAAAAGTACCCCTTTTTGAGACATTACGTTATCATTGGAAAGCTGTATTAATTTCCTTAGGGGCAAAATGTGTGGAAGTGGGTCCATTCTATGTTTTCACAACATTTTTTATCTCCTATGCGACAGATAACATTGGTTTCTCAAGGACTACAGCACTGAATATTATTACTGTTGCAACTATTGTGACGACATTGTGTATTCCAGTCATGGGGAAAATATCTGACGTACTGGGACGTAAACGCCTATTCATGATGGGAGCGGCAGGAATTGCGTTATTCTCTTTCCCTTACTATTATTTATTATCAACAGCATCAACGTTTTGGGCTTATGCCGCTTCTATTATCGGTTTAGGCATTCTATGGTCAGCTATTGCCAGTATAATTGGCACCATGTTTACAGAAATGTTTAGTACAAATGTCGGTTATACAGGAATAACACTTGGTTATCAAGCAGGGTCGGCGTTGTTTGGAGGAACTGCTCCTATGATTGCGACAGTTTTACTTAGCACTTACAATAACTCCTGGATTCCACTCGCTATTTTCATTGTGATTCTGTCAGTGGCTTCCTTTATCTCTGCTACATTTTTACGCAAAGCGCCAGTAATAGAAGAGAGCTTAGTGGAGCAATCATTGCCTCAAAAGGAATTGGTTATTAAATAGCTTTTTATATCGGAATATTCAAATAATAAAATCAGGAATTTTAAGGAGGAAATAACATGATGGATGATAGAACTTTTAGAAATGCAATGGGTAAATTTGCTACAGGGGTAACAGTAATTACGACTGTGATTGAAGGGGAAGCACACGGTATGACAGCAAACGCATTTATGTCCGTTTCGCTTGACCCGAAATTAGTCTTAATATCCATTGGCGAAAAAGCTAGAATGCTAGATAAGATTAATACTTCAGGCAAATTTGCTGTGAATATATTATCAGAGGAACAAAAAGAGCTATCCATGCATTTTGCAGGACAAATTAAAGAAGAACGTGAAGTTGAATTTGACTGGGTAAATGGGCTACCGGTATTAAAAAATGCATTAGCAAATATTGTATGTAATGTTCATAGCAAACAAATTGCAGGAGACCATACACTCTTTATTGGAGAAGTAACCGATATTGAGATGAGCGATGGTTCACCACTTGCGTTCTTTGAAGGCAAATATAGCAAAGTTAGTCAGCCAATAAGCTTATAATTACCTATCTCCTAAAAATAGAACCATCGTTTGAGCATTCTTTGTTGAACGGTGGTTTTGTCTTTGTTTCAAGTTGGAAAATGGATTGCTTAATTGCTGTAGTTATGGACGTTTTTATTCAATCCAAAGGTTGATAAAATCACATCATACTACAAGTAGGAGTGATAACAATGGATAAGGTACGTTATAAAGTCAGAGAAGTGTTGGACAAGAACAAAATTGATGCATTTTTGCAGCAAGCTCGCATTGGGCATTTGGGTATGGTTGATGGTCATTTGCCGTATGTTGTCCCCCTTAATTTTGTGTGGACAAATGGAGTGCTTTATTTCCATGGAGCCACTGGCGGGAGACGAAATCAAGTGATGGAAGAGAATCCAGAGGTTTGCTTTACGGTTTGCGATGAATATGGAACCATTACAAATCCAGTACCTGCAAAAACGGACACGGCTTATATGAGTGTCATGGTTTTTGGCAAGGCTCAGCCTATTTTGGATTTGAATGAAGCGACACACATGTTGCAAGAAATGATAAATAAATATGTACCTGGTTACTATAATCGCCCCTTATCCCAGCAACACGTGGATAAATATCGATCAGCCGTTTTCGGAGGGCCTGTTCAAGTTTACCGTATTGATCCTCAACATATTACCGGGAAAGAAAATCCAATTGCCTTAGGGGAGATGTTCAATATTGAGAAAATCCCACATACATAGTATTGGTTCTAGAAATTGGTAAATCAAATCACAGTAAACTAGAATAAAGATGGATTAAAAAATATCCCTTAATCCTTATCTAATAGCAACATCAAAAACTCCATTTTGAAAAAGATTGATCAAAATGGAGTTACTCTCTTTAGATAAGTATGAGATTTTTATAAAAAAGTTTGAACATTCTTCAGCTATGTTGTTCCAAAATTGCGCCCGTTTGTTGAAGATTTTTTTAAGAGAACTTAGATAATAATTGTTCAATAACTTCTTGGTCTTCTGGATAAGTATGAATTAATCTTGAAATTTCATTACTATTCTTCCACGAAATTTCCTCAATTTCTTCATCAGGATCTTGATATTGAATTTCACCACCAGTAATTTTACATAAAAAGTATTGCGTTGTTACTTTATATTCTTTGATAATTGTTTTTTTGTATGTAATTCTTTAACTATCTTAGCTTCATAACCAGTTTCTTCTGCAATTTCACGTATTCAAGCTTCCTCTGCGGTTTCGCCAACTTCTACTCCCTCTGAAGGAATGCTCCAACTATTTGAATTTTTTGTACGAATCATTAATGACACTATTACCTTTAATAATAATTGCTGATGCACCATTCCAAACCTTATATTGCATAACCTCAATCTCCTGTTTTTTGTTAGTTTCATACAGATTATAACATTAATCTTTTCAAGAAACGTCTCCAAAGCGACGTTTGGTAAACCAGAAAGTTATTCAATAATATAGCCTTTTCATGAATAAAGACGCTTAACTTATTACAGAAAAGCGCCCTTAAACGAAATAACACATGAACTTCTATTTGCTAGTTTTATAATAAGATGCTCTTCTACTTGGTAGAAGGTGACTGGCAGCCATAAGAGTATGCAAGACATAGAAAACCACACTTTTCTAGGATAGGTTCACTCATTGGACTGGCGTCAACAGTAAGGAAAGGATGCCCATTTTCATATGCCTTTTTTGCACGAGTAGCTAAAAGTGCTGTATAGTAACCTTTTCCTCGGAACAACGGTAGCGTTGAACCTCCCCATAAGCTAGCAAAGGAGGAGTTTTTTTCCAAGTACATCCAAGCAGCACTTACCAGCTGACCATCTTCATAAATTCCATAAATGTATAGGGATTCAGGATTATTCTGTTTATCTCTCCAAAGTCTTTTCCCCAGCTCAGCATGCGATACATTCCAGATGGCATCTTCTAGTACAATAATGTCTTGAATGCCTTGTTCATCTGTTATTTCCTTTAAATTGAAGTGTTGGTCATTATTAAGCAAGGGGTGCTGATTATCTAACTTCATGACCATTACTGCTTCAGGATCATCTATTGTGAAATCTTCTTGTTTAAGAATATCTTTCAAATTATCAGGCTTGTCGTAGCTATACACCTTCCACTCAAAATCCTGCTCAATGTTACTAAAATAGTTTAACTCGTTCTTAATAATTTCTCTTACATCACCTTCGTTTACATTAGATGAGATTATGAACCCTTTTTCACCAAATTGTGAAATGTGACGCACAACATGCTCCGTTTCCTCTCTTATGTAACCTTTTACTTGAGCCTCTTGTCGAAGTTCTTTGTGAAATAGTGATATTAATTCATTTTTATCCATGGACACACTCCTATATTTTTCTATTGAATCTTATTTCATTAATTAACTTATTGATTAATACCAATTATTACAAAAGAATACGTTCAACTCAATCTTTTTTATTTGTAAAAAGACGCTTTTCCTAGTTCCACATCTGGCCCGTTTGTTGAACAAAAGAATCCTACATAGCAACACAGGACTTTTAATCAAACTTTAAAATGAATAATCAATCTTTGTTTTAAACGTTCAATTCTTTTTTAAAACTACAATATAAGGATAGTATTTTTTTATTGTACCTAATTTTATGGACTGCTAAAATTCGTAGTTTTGGATGTTTTTTATCAATCCGTATTACGTTATGCTAAGACCGTTCATTTATTAGCAAGGAGGGGAAGTGCTACTGTTTAGTTCAGGTAGATTGACATTTTATCAAATAGCGGCAAGTAAAGCGTTACTTGGAATCATTGCATAAAGAGGGCTAATGACAATAGGAAATTGACATTCCACAAGGGAACAGTCCTTAAAGGACGAGAATACGTGATGAATTTCTAGTATGAAGAAGAGATTAAATAATTTGTAGAAAGGTAGGAAAGTGTATGAACTCAACATACGTTTCACTGAATGTACGGGATTTCCTGTCGCCCACCATCGCTGCTTTTATATCTGTCTTAGTTAACTATGGGGGCACTTTTATCTTGGTGTTTCAGGCTGCCAAGGTTGCCGGTCTAAGTCCAGAAATGACTGCATCATGGATATGGTCGATTTCCATTGGTGTGGGGGTAACGGGTATCTGGCTAAGTTACCGATATCGTGAACCCATTATTACAGCTTGGTCAACACCAGGCGTGGCGTTTCTTGTTTCAGCTTTAGCTGTTACCCCATATGCTGAAGCCATTGGAGCTTATATTATTTCTGCAATAGCATTTGTTTTGTTAGGTTTATCAGGCATGTTCGAACGTTTTGTCCAACTTATTCCTCCAGGTATTGCGTCAGGTCTACTGGCAGGTATTTTATTACAATTTGGTATTTCAGCCTTTGGTGGTGCGAAAGTGGAACCTTTACTTGTCATCGTCCTGTTTACTACGTATATCGTACTAAGAAGGTTTACATCTCGCTATGCAATTGTCGGTATTCTAGTCATTGGCTTGATTTATTTAATAAGTATGGGGCAGGTAGATTTCAGCCATATCGAGTTAGCCTTCGCGTCTCCTGTATTTGTTACGCCAACGTTTTCTCTACATGCATTATTGGGTGTCGCTTTGCCGCTTTTTATTATTACCTTAACAGGACAGTACATGCCAGGCATGTTAGTGTTGCGAAATGATGGATTTAAAACGAGTGCCAATCCGATTTTGATTGTAACAGGATTGGGATCACTCCTGACAGCACCCTTTGGATCGCATGCTTTTAACATAGCAGCAATTACAGCAGCTATCTGTACGGGGAAGGACGCTCATGAGGATTCAAGAAAACGTTATATTGCAGGTATTGTTTGTGGCATTTTTTATATAATTGTCGGAATTTTTGGGGTAACATTGGCTGCATTGTTTTTAATTCTCCCAGCTACGTTCATTGCAACATTAGCGGGATTAGCGTTGCTAGGCACAATTGGTAGTAGCCTTGCCAATGCTTTAACAAATCCTATTGGACGCGAAACAGCACTCATTACTTTTTTGGCAACAGCCGCAAATGTTACTTTACTTGGAGTTGGCGGGGCATTTTGGGGGCTTGTAGCTGGTTTGGGCGCACATTTATTAATGAATGTTCCATTGCTCAGAAAACAGCAAAGTATAAATGAGGGACAACAAATCAGACAAAGATAATATCACTACGAAAGGTGGTTTTTAACATCGATACGACAAAATCAATAGAAGCCTTCGAAATAGCAAAAAAACTTATGCCTGGTGGGGTAAATAGCCCAGTGAGAGCATTTCAATCAGTTGGGATGGAGCCAATTTTTATGAGTCACGGGAAAGGCTCAAACATATATGATATTGATGGCAATCGCTATATAGATTATGTTCTATCTTGGGGGCCATTAATTCATGGACATGCAGATAAGGAAGTTTCAGATGCACTTCTTGAAGCCATCAAGAGGGGGACAAGTTTTGGCTTGCCAACTTTACAAGAAAATAAGCTGGCAACATTAATAGCTACTCGCATACCTTCCATAGAGAAGATTCGAATGGTTAATTCGGGTACAGAAGCGACAATGAGCGCCATTAGACTAGCTAGAGGCTTTACTGGCAAAGACATGATTGTGAAATTTGATGGAAACTATCATGGGCACAGTGATCATCTATTAGTAAAGGCAGGCTCAGGAATTGCTACCTTCAGCCTTCCTGATAGTCTGGGTGTACCTATAGAGATCACTAAGCATACAATCTCCATACCTTATAATAATATCGAAGTCCTGAAAAAGATCTTTGATAAATATGGCTCACAAATAGCAGCAGTCATCGTAGAACCGTTTGCAGGCAATATGGCGGGAATACCAGCTAACCCTGAATTTCTTCAAGCAATACGTTCTTTCACTACAAAGTATGGTGGACTATTTATACTCGATGAGGTCATGACTGGTTTTCGTATAGATTACCACTCTGCTCAAGGGCTTTATAACATAAAACCAGACTTAACATGTTTAGGAAAGATCATTGGTGGAGGGATGCCTGTTGGGGCATATGGTGGAAAAAAAGAAATCATGAATCACATTGCACCTGAAGGTAGTATTTATCAGGCTGGAACCTTATCGGGTAATCCAATCGCTATGGTAGCAGGGTATACCACAATCAATAAATTAAATCATAACAGTTATACGTATATCGAAGCGTTAGCAGAGCGGCTTATTCAAGGCTTATCAAAAGTAGCTCATAACAATCATATTCCACTTAAAACAACGAAAGCTGGGACAATGATTGGCTACGCATTCATCGATCATCCCTTACAAAATTTTGATGATGCTCAAAAAATAGATGCTGAGATGTTTCGCCGTTTTTATAAAGAAATGCTTAAACAGGGTATACTTCTACCTCCTTCTCAATATGAAAGCATATTTATCTCGACTGCTCATTCCATACATGATATTGATAGAACGATTCATGCTGCGGATGTAGCCTTTAAAAGGATGTCGTGTAATTAGATGATGCAAAGTGGACTACAAACATCCTATATCTATAAAATGATCGATTTGATAGTATAATAATTATTGACTGTACAAAATTATTAATTTTCTCATATTTTAACAATCTCTATTCTAACTGGAAGTGAATTGAATGTTACAAGTTAACCGAGACGATAAAAATCCTATATGGCAACAGTTACTTGACCAAGCTATTCATCATATTACAACAGGCAAATGGCCACCAGGGGAGTTACTTCCTCCATCCCGAGAACTCGCCTTATTAGTAGGTGTTTCACGCTCAACCATACAAATTGTTTATGAGGAATTATTTAGTCGAGGATATACTGTGACAAATTGGCGTGGAGGAACAAGAGTAAGTGAATGGGGATTTAAAACCAACTTGGCAGAAGAGGTGATTCCTCAAGGACCATCTACGCCAACATTACCTTTATTAAACGTGGCAGTTGATGAATTAAACAGTTGGTTTAGAGGCAAAGAAAATGGAAACGTCGCAATCGATTTTTGTCCCCATGAGCCGTATTTGGACGAGCATTTCCGAAAAACTTGGCGACAATCGTTTTTACAGGCTTCAGCAGAAACAGATCTGACCAATTGGGGCTATGGCGATGCCTACGGTTTCACACCGCTCCGTGAACAGATTCAACGTTACCTGACATTTGAAAGAGGTGTACATGTAGAGATTGACCAAATCATCTTAACCTCTGGCGCACAGCATAGTATCGATCTGATTGCCCAAGCCCTTCTTAAGGAAGGAGAAACGGTTTCTGTGGAAGATCCAGGCTTTCCTGCAGCCTGGATGACCATGAAATATCGGCGTATGAATGTTGTTGCTGTACCCGTGGATGAGTATGGCGTACAAGTAGAGCAGATTGATCCACAAACCAAGCTTATTTTTGTTACACCTTCTCACCAATGTGCGGTTGGTGTCATAATGTCTGAGCCACGCAAACAACAATTGCTGCAAAAATCCGCGAAAAATCAATTCTGGATTGTAGAAGATGATTATGATGGTGAGTTCAGGTATCGAGGTGGCCCGCTTCCTACCTTGTTTAGCCAACAACCTCACAACACATTATATATGATGAGTTTTTCTAAAATGGTTGCTCCTGGCATACGAATATCGGCTGTTATCGGCCCCAAAGATGCTATTCGCCAGCTTGCGCAAGTACAACAATTAACCTATCGGCATCTTCCCATTATGGAGCAATTAACGCTTGCTCATTTTATTGAGCACGGTCATTTTATGCGTCATATGAGGAGAACCAGAAATGTCTATCGACGTAGACATGAAGCGATGACAAAGGCAATCATGGTGACAGGACTAGCCGAACGTTTCAAGCTAAGTGGCATTGAAACGGGTTTGCATATGCTTCTTGAGGCGGAAGAATCGTTTGATGAAGAAGCAATGACGAACCTCGCACTCGAAAATGGGATACGTGTTTATCCACTGAGCAAGTATTGCTTAGAAAATACTCGAAAAGGATGGGTACTAGGCTTTGCTAAAATTGATGAGCAAGCCATTGAGGAAGGCATTTTTCGTCTTGCAAAGATTCTCTTGCAAGAAACATAATCATTAGCTGGGCAATAAGGGAATTGGGGGTTGCGATACTATGCCATACATTCATGAGTTTGGAATCATTGCTTGTATAGAAAAAGACAAGGAGTATGCTGCTTATGAACCTGAAAAATACAATTGCATCGGTGTAGATGGTGACCTCTTTGATGAACTGCTTTCTAAGGATTTTGGCAAAAAAATACATCACCTCGAAACTTTTGCACACAACACAAATAGGCCATTTAAAAGTCTCGCCTATTGGGGGATAACCTTGATACCACCAAGCTCTCATAAACAATTTTTAAATATGGTGAGTGAAGCCAATGTCGAGTACCAATCTGCAGAACTTGAAGAATTAATCAAAAAAATAGCTGAAGCAATAAAACAAGATAAATGGATGATTCATTATGGTGTTTAATTTTTACCAATACATACAGGTAAGGGGAAGAGGCGATTGTTCAATTAGAGCAATCGCTTCTTACTATTAATGGGGAGATGAATGACAGTTCCCTAAAAAGTTTCAAAAATTTTGAACGAAATGCAACAATGTTGAGTCTAATGAGAGAAGGAGGCGAAAAAGGATGAAATTTGAATTAGAGCAGCGTGCTATACGTGGAGATCAAGAAGCGATACTTTCACTGATTGAAATGGATGAGGATATTTTATATCGCATGGCCTTTACATATATGAAAAATGAGCAAGATGCTATGGACGTGATGCAGGAGCTTGTTTACAAGGCACTCAAAAAAATGCATACCGTTCAACAGCACGAATATGCCAGAACATGGCTTGTGCGCGTCTTAATCAATTGCTGTAAAGACCATTTACGAAAACGTCCGCCGACTGTTCAGATTGAGGAACACCACTTATCTGAATGGGTCATCTACTCAGATATGGAGAGATTATTGGAACATTTATCTTTGTCAGAGCAGCAACTCGTCTATATGAAGTATTTCCAGCAATTGAAAAATAAAGAAATTGCTGAGCTCAATCAAATTCCTGAGGGTACTGTGAAATCGAAGCTTCATCACATTTTAAAGAAGCTTAGAAGCTTTGCTAGAGAAAAGGAGGACTGGCTATGAGTAAACCATTAATTGACGTTCCAAAGGAGAAACTGCAACAAGTTCGCATGAACATGTTGCGAAAGGTTCAACAAGAAAAAAGAAGAAAGAAGCGCATTGTTTCGGTTGCATGCATCTCCATGCTTTGCCTAAGCCTTCTCTTTTCAATTCGCGTCTCGCCAACGATTGCTAGCCAAGTTGCCAAAATACCCGGCTTTCAAGCAATTGTAACAGCGATTGCAATAGATAAAGGAATAAAAGATATTGTAGACCATGAATACTATGAAGAAATCAATGTGACGCAATCTAGAAAAGGTCTAGCACTTACATTGCAGGGCGTGATTGCCGACAATTTAGGATTTGTCCTGTTCTATGACGCTGATGCCTCATTTGATATTTCAAAATTAAACTTAGAGAAAGTTCAATTGTTTCAAGGAGCTGAGGAGATTGAATGCGGCTGTACGTTTACCATGAATGCTAGCAATCAAACATACATCTCTTCATCTGTGAAATATAGTTTTTTAAAGCCTATCGCCTATACTTCCAAGGATTTTAAAGCAGTCTTTCACTTTCAGGATGAAGAGAAAGGTAACATTGTAATATCTTTACCGTTTTCACTGAAAAACGACATCGCAAAGGAGAAAATTTTTACTGCAAATCGTACGATCGATGTCAATGGGCAGAAATTTACGATTACACAAATTCGTCGTTCGCCATTAAAAGTGGCACTCGATATTGAGGTAGCCAAAGATAATACAATGCAACTATTAGCGCTAGATGATGTTGCCATCATGACAGAAAGCGGTGAACGTAGAGAAAGTATTAGAAATGACATTTCAACAGACGGGAATATTCGCGATGGCAAATTTACGCTCTATTTGCAAAGTAATTATTTCGATGATCCAGCGTCATTGACGGTTATGATTGGCGCCGTTCAAGCTGTGCCAAAGGGTGAGGATTTTATCGAAGTTGATTTTGGCACAAAAGAGATACTCACGAAGCCTACTTATTTTAAGGGGGACATTTCAATAGTGCAGCAAAGTGTAGCGGTTAAGATGAAAAAAAATAATGAAGGCAAATTATTAATGCTCTCTGACGCCATAAAAGAAGATGGCACGCCATTAGAATTCAAAAGTTTGACTATTTCTCGAGACGAGCAGTATGTAGTGGAGACATCACAATTTGAAGAATATAATGGAAAAGCTAAGCTATATTTAAACTATTACCCTAATCCGATTGGTGAAAATATTGAAGTAAACATTCCATTGCAATAAAATGCAGCAGCTGTTCAAAAAGACGAACCTTTTTGAATAGCTGTTTTGCTATTTTGACTGCAAGGGTTGGGGGCTTCTTTTCTGAACAACTTGATAGATGATAGATTAAAGTGACACTTGATTTAGTCAAAACAGGGGTAACGATATGTTTAGATTCGAAGCGGTTATCTTTTCTAGAATTAGTTACATAGCTAGCTCTTTTTTCTTTTTGAACTTACAATGGTTGTAGAGCGATGATGGTATAATTTAAGTAAACTTACTTTAAACGGAGGTGGAAAATGGACTCTTTAGAATTAAACAAATCAAAATATACGGTCTCTAATATAAAAGACATTTTGCAGAATAAGCTTATTCTTGCAAAACCGTTGACTAAAGATGACATCAAAGAATTAAACCTAGTCAATCCCCCTGTATACAATAAAGAAAAGTATCTTATTCAGGAACAGTGGTTATACAGCATGAATATTGGGGAATGGGAGGATGTAGAGATTATTATCCAAGGAAATAATGAAAATCCTGAGGTGAGAATAATCGAACTAGCAGAAAGAATTTTCGATGAACTCCATTTACATATAAGCCGCGCATTGGCGTATTTACATAAGTTTTTTCCTAATCAAGAAATAAACAGTTATTATTTATCCACAATAAGCTTTGGAAATATGGCTAACTTCGATAGTTATATCTTTTCAGGCTTTAGTTTAGCTTTTATTTATGAGGGTCACTTTGAGTTTCAGTATAAAGTGAAATTTAAAGAAAATGGTTGGCCTATTGGTTTTGAGGGTGGACCACTTTAATTCAAGGGGGAAGAAATAGTTATCCCATGACAAAATCGTTTTGAAAAGAGGGAGTTGAATGGAAGGTTTTTTCTTCATACTGATAGGCTTTTTAATTGTTGTTGCAAATGTGATTGGGTTTGTATTCTACAAAAAAAAGAAAAATCTATATAATGCTGCTTTTATCATTTTACTACTGGCAGGTGTGTTTGGTGGACTAGGAAGTGTATTAGCACTAATTATTATTCGTGATCCCTTTGCGTTATTCTATGGATTGAACATTGCCTATTACTTACTCATTAATAGTTTGATTGTATTTATTCTGGCGATTTTAGTTACGATCATTAAAAAATATACTAGTAGTAGAACCATATAATTAACTATCGTGGTGCGTGAGCATTAGTTGTTTATGAACGAATTACTATTAAAAACGTTAGGGGGGGACGCTATGCATAACTTGTCAGGAAAGGTTATTCTTATCACAGGTGCAAGCTCTGGGATTGGATTTGCCACGGCTGAGCTAGTGGCAAAACACGGGGCTAAAGTAATTATCAATTATCATACAAATGTGGAAGGTGCCAACGAAGCTGTCCAACGAATTCAAGAACAAGGTGGAGACGCCATTGCTATTCAAGCTAATATTGTGAATAAAGAAGAAGTGAACGCAATGATTGAGCAGGCTATTTCTACATTCGGCACGATTGATGTTTTAGTGAATAACGCTGGAGGCGGCATCCGTCAAAGTACTTTTATGGAGATGAGTGAAGAGCTATGGGAAGAAACGTTCAAGCTAAATGTCAATAGTGTGCTCTTATGCTCTCAAGCTGTATTAAGACATATGATTCCGAAGAAATGCGGAAAAATTATTAATGTCTCTTCTGCAGCTGCACGTATTGGTGGGGCAGGGGAAAGTATTCATTATGCATCTGCTAAGGGAGCTATCAATACAATGACGATTGGTATGTCCAGAGAATTAATTGAATATGGAATTATCGTGAACGGGGTAGCGCCTGGAATGGTAGAGACACCCTTTCACGATAAATTTGCTCCTGGCGACAATCGGCTAGAACGGATGGCTTCCGCTGTACCAATTAAACGAGCTGCAGCGCCTAAAGAGATAGCAGAAGTAATTGCCTTCCTTTCTTCTGATGCCTCAAATTACATCCTTGGAGAAATTATACATGTGAGTGGCGGTAGATAAATAAAAAATAGGCAAATTATTATTGTGTTCCTCTATTATACTAACAGTCGTAAATTTCGGATTCTAAACAAGCTCCACCTTAGATGTCCTTAAATTTGGGGGCAAAAAAGGTAGGACTTGTTTCGTTTATTTTATTAAATCCGACACTACTTGAACAATTAAGAACAAAAAAATGATTGGTAAAATAATTTGAATCCATTTTGTTTGGATATACGGAACGATCTTTAAACCAAAGAAAGAGCCAGCAATAGAGCCAAGTGAAACAGGGATAGCAATTCCCCAATTAAAAATGCCAGTAAAGTAATAAAAGAGAAAAGCACCTGTACAGCTTGATAACGAGAGCATTCTTGTTAACTCGACTGCTTTTAAATAATGGTATTGTTTTTTCAAGAAATAGGTTATATTCATTAGAGCTGAGCCTGGTCCAAAACCACCGTCATATATGGAAATTGCAAATGGAATAAGCTTGTTCAAGGGTTGTTCCTCTGTTTCTTTTACATCTTTGACAATCCATTTATTACTGCAAAGGACAATCAGAAATGCAAAAATTAAGCTTATACAAGCGACGACATTCATGATTTGTTCCGATAAGAGGATTGCGAATAATGCCCCAAATACTCCACCTATACTAGCAACAAACATGAAAGAAAAATACTTTTTTACAGATAAATGTCCTTTTATGACAAATGAAACAACATTTGATAGGGCTGATAAGCCTGTCGCAAATTTATTAATGGCAACGGTTGTATGAATTGGAATGCCTACGAGCAACAATGAAGGCATCAAAATAAAGCCTGCTGCACCAAAAAGAACGCCTATTATGGCTGCGAGTAAACCAATTGTAAATAAAATAACTCCTTTTACTGTTAACCATTCATGTAGTAAAATTTCCATTCAATCACCTCTATACTTAAATTACTGGTAAACTATACATAAAACAAATATATAATTATTGCTTATTCATAAATATTATTTATGGATAGAAAGGTTGGAATGGAATGAATTTACATGCATTGAGGATCTTTACGAATGTAGCCAAGCTTGGGGGAATTACTGCAGCGGCGAATAGTATGCTACTAAGTCAACCTGCTGTTACCATACAAATTCGAAAATTAGAGAATGAAATAGGGGCAAAATTGATTGAAGGTAAAGGGCGTGGAATTCAATTAACGCCAGAGGGGAAGTTTTTATACGAGCAAGGCATGCGTTTATTTTACTTAGAAGCACAAATCGATGAGAAGCTTGGTAAGTTTTTAGCAAAGGAAGACAAAATACATATTGCGTCCTCTTACATCCCTATTAATTATATACTTCCGCCTATCATCGCTAAATACAAGCTTGCGCATCCTCAAATTGAATTTTTTGTATCGTTAGGCAATGTTCAATCTGTGGAGGAGCAAGTTCTGAATTATGAAGTAGATTTTGGCTTTGTCGTTCAAAGTAAATTTGGTCATGAAGATTTACAATTTGAAAAGGTGTTGGATATCCCGTTTTGGTTTATAGTCCATCCTTCACATCCTCTATCAAATCAAACTGTCTCCATCTATGAATTATCGAACGAGGACTTTATTTATCGGGAACATGGTAGCTCGACACTCGATTTATTGGAGTCCATTTTTTACACATTTAATGCGCCATTACCTAAATTAGGGCTTCAAATGCAGGGCTTACACGAATCCATAAAAGTAGTGGAAGCGGGGTACGGCATGACTTTAGCTCCGTCCTATAGTGTAGATGAAAGTATAGCAAACGGGAAACTTGCTCAAGTGTATGTTGAGCAGGCAGCTATTCAGCAAAGTTTATTTATTTGCTCTCGAAAAACCGATCTCATGGAGCAACCATTTTTGCAATACTTAAAAACGCATTTAAATGCATTAAACTAACCACTTTATTTGCCATAAATAAAACTTCTCTAAATTTAAGTGAAGAATTTAGAGAAGTTTATTTTATGATGATAATTAACACAGAAAATTCAGAAAAAAAGTATTATAAAAGTATTTTTCCTTCTATTGAAACAACTGCTGCTCCTGCTACTTCAATAACAGCATTCTCCCCATCAGGAGTGATCGTGACATAAAGAGTCCCAGGTCTATTAATCGTATGTCCTTGCCCAATTACTAATTGATGTTTTTCTTGTGGAGCTAGTATATTTTCTAGATATAAATAACCACCTAATGCACCGTTTGCTGCCCCTGTAACTGGATCTTCATCAATCCCTATATTTGGGCAAAAATCTCTTGTATAAATATCAAATTCCCCATTGGTGTCAAAGGTAAAGAGGTGAGTGGTTGATATGTTAAAATGATTGTTCATCTTTTTAAGCTCATTTAATTTAGGTTCTGCTTGATCAATTGCTTGACGTGTTTTAACGGGAACCATAAGATGTGGGACACCTGTGTTCGCTATTTTTATCGGGTATCGATCATCAATGTCCGTTTCCTCTAAACCCACAAGGTCCGCAACGACTTCAGGGCTAATGTCTATACTTTTTACATGGGGACGTACTTGAGTCATGGACACGCTCTTTAAGTGATTGTTTTCCGTAATCCATTTTACAGGAATTAGTCCAATGTTTGATTCAAAGATTATTTTCTCGTCCTTATCAATCCAATTGTACTTATTAGCCATTAACCATGCTGTACCTAACGTAGCGTGACCGCAAAAGTCAACTTCTTTTGTAGGAGTAAAATATTTTATTTGATAATCTGCATTGTCATTTGTTGATGGTAAAAGAAAGGCCGTTTCCGAAAGGTTTAATTCATTGGCTATGTTTAGCATTTCCTCATCTGTTAAATTTTCTGCATGAGGTATGACGCCAGCTGGATTTCCTCCAAACGTTTCTGTTGTGAATGCATCCACATAAAAAAACTCTACCATTTTCTTCATTGCTATCTCCTCCTTCATTCTACGATTATTGTAGTATGATAGAATTGATAAGTAAAATTCATGTTTTTGATTATCAACATGAGGAAGTCGAATGGAAAGTTAAATCTTATACGGAGGTTAGCTTGTGAACCTTTTGCAAATAGAAATATTCGTCAAAGTAGTCGATATTGGGAATTTCACAAAAGCAGGAGAAATATTGGCGATGACACAATCGGGCATAAGCCATAATATCGCTTCATTAGAGTCAGAACTCGGTATTAAACTTTTGAATAGAGGAAGAAATGGCATCTCGTTAACAGATAGTGGAGAACGTATCATCAACAATATGAGAAATATCTTATCCGAAGCAGAAAGCATTAAACAAGAAGCCGCTTCTATTTTAGGAATACAAAACGGAAAAATAAATATTGGCAGCTTTTCAAGTTTTGCCTCCAAAGTGTTGCCAACGATCATATCACAGTTTAAAGGAGAGTTTAAGGGAATTGAAATAAACTTTTATGAGGGGAGCTATGACCAAATTACACGTTGGGTAGAAGAGGGGAAAGTGGATATAGGTTTTACATCTTTAAGTAACCCTATGGATCATTTGGAGGCTACCACCATAGTAAGAGATAGATTAGTAGCAATCGTACCGATTCATCATCATCTTGCCATCAATGAACAAGTAAAGGCGGAAGAACTTCAAGGGGAGGCTTTTATTATGCCTCAGCTAGGATGTGAAGTGAGTGTTAAGAAGTTTTTACAGGAACAAGAGGTATCCCCAAACATAGAGTTTAATGTGGAAGAAAATCAAACAATCATTGCAATGGTACGTGAAGGATTAGGCATTACAATCATACCAGAACTAGCTTTACCCTATAATTTAGCAGGTACCATTGTAAAACCTCTCTTACCCGAACCTTTCCGAGAAATAAGCATTATTACTCGCTCAAAGAAGCAACCCCTTCCCGCTGTCAAAGAGTTTATAAAAACAACCATGGATTGTATTAAAGAATTACAGCTATAAGAATTCTGTGTCCATTGCGATTGTTCATCATCATTGTGCTTTTGTAGAAGCATAAAACATACCTACGTAAGAGCATGTTTTGGTTCATTTTTTCAAAACATGCTCAAATCAAGGTGATGATATTTAGTAAAGAACACGCCATAAATAGAAGGTAGCGTAGGATTCCCAGTTTTTCCATGGTATCGAGAGCGCTAAAATTTCCTCTTTCGTAGGCTTTTGGTTCATATTACGTAATGTTTTTATTGAATTAATCAGACCTACATCATCGATTGGAAAAGCTGTCTGAAACCGTAGGCAGCGCATTAGCACGTAATTGGCTGTCCAAGGTCCGATTCCTCGTATTTTGATTAAGCTTTTTTCTGCCTCTTTAAAATTCATTTTCATTAATTGTTCCTTCGATAATTCTCCGCATGCCATTAATCTTGCAATGCCAATGATATATTCACTTTTTTTAACCGTCATTTTAATAGCTGCTAGGTCAGTAGGTTCTAACTGTGCAATTCGTTCGTATGGAGGGAATACCCAATACTTTTTACCATTCCATTCGATAGAATCGCCAAAGCTTTCTACAAATTGTCTCTTTAAAGAGTAGGCAAAGGCAAGGTTGATTTGTTGCCCTAAAACGCCCCAGCATAACGCTTCAAATAAATCGGGAATGCCGATAACTCGTAATCCATAGAATTTTTGGGCAGGTATTTTAAGTAATGGATCTGTATTTGCCATTTCATAAAATGGCGTTAAATCGTTATCAAGATCAAACCATTCAATTATATATGTTGCAATTTTTTCCCGCTCCCTCTTTTCAATAGGCCTAGAACCATTTAGGAATTGAACAACCATTTGTTGATTATCGATTACGCTTATCTGTACTAAAGACTGCATTTCTCCAATGGCTATCACTTTTGTGATGATATTGTTCTCTATTTCATACAGGCATTCATTTTTTTCTCTTGTTAAATAGCCTAGATTTGCATTCATATCAAAATTTGCTGGTAAGGTAATGATCATCACATCGTCAACGTCATGCCATATCACTTTTTCATTCTCCTTTTCAACTACACAGTTTGTTAGTTTACTTTATCATAAAAGTAGCTTTACTCATTTTGTTATCTTGCTATTCCATTCTAAACGCCTTATTTTTTTCTATTGATGAGGTTATAGTGTTAGTTATTAAGAAGGCTAAGGAGGGAATAAAAATGGTCCAAGATATTCAAACACGTGTTGGCAGCTTGGAGTGGGATTCCATTCAACATGAACTAGATAAGCAAGGATTTGCAAAGCTTCCAGTAATTTTAACAAAAGAGGAATGTGAATTCTTAATAGGGTTGTATAGTACAGAAGAGCCATATAGAACGACCATTAATATGACCAGGTATCGCTTTGGGGAGGGGGAATACAAATATTTTTCCTATCCATTGCCTGAAATTATCCAAAGTTTAAGAGAGTCCTTTTATCAAGAATTGGCCAAAACAGCTAATCGATGGTTAGGTTATTTAAAGAAAACAGTACATTTTCCAGCTCAGCTTCAAGATTTTTTGAACACTTGTGAAGAATTTGAACAAACTAGACCGACACCGTTACTCTTAAAGTATGAAACAGGTGGCTTTAATTGTTTGCATCAAGATTTATATGGCGATGTGTTTTTCCCGTTTCAAGTAGTATTTGTATTAAATCAACGCGAACAAGACTTTTTTGGTGGAGAATCCCTCCTAGTGGAACAAATTCCACGTGCTCAGAGTAGGGGACATGTCATTACGTTAGATCAAGGCAGTGCGCTCATCTTTCCTACAAACCATAGACCTGTTCTAGGGAAAAGGGGATATTATAAACATACGGTTCGTCATGGAGTAAGTACGATTACTGCTGGAGAACGATACGGTCTTGGCATCATTTTTCACGATTCTAAATAAAAAAACTTCAATATCTTGCTATTCCATATCTAGAATTGTACATTGTGAATTTTTAGGGAGTATATTGTAAGGAGAGGTGAGATAAATGCTGGATCCTATGAATGATGAAAATGATATTTTAAATAATGTAGAAATGATGACAGATGAAAAATGGCAAGCCATTATCACGAATGATACAGCGTACAACAATCAATTTTTTTATGCTGTCAAGTCAACGGGGATATTCTGTAAACCATCCTGTAAGTCTCGCGTTCCGAAAAAAGAGAATGTATGTATTTTTGCAACAGCAGAACAAGCACTTCACGCAAATTTTCGCCCTTGTAAACGTTGCAAGCCTACTAATGAAAATTTGCCTGATAGCGAGTGGGTTGATATTATCACAGCATACATTGATCAAAATTTCGCTGAAAAATTAACGCTCGAATCATTAGCAATGATTTGTCATGGGAGTCCCTATCATATGCATCGAACATTTAAAAAGATAAAAGGCTTGACGCCCATTGAGTATATACAACAAGTTCGCGTACACGCGGCTAAAAAGTATTTGATTGAGACGAATAAAGCAATAGGCGATATTGCCCTATGTGTGGGTATGGCGAATGCGCCTTATTTTATTACTTTATTTAAAAAGAAAACAGGTCAGACCCCAGCGCAATTTCGTCAAATGAGAAAAATGGAGGAAATGAATGATGGAAATAAAAAATAAACCAACCCTTTTTTGGTCTTTACTCAAGTTTGAGGATTGGCATTTTTATATTGCTGCTACCTCCAAGGGCCTTGTGTTTGTTGGTTCACAGAACAAACCAATCGAGGAAATGTTTGAATGGGCGAAGAAACGCTTTCCAGGAAGTCCTTTTGTTGAAGATGAGGAAAAGCTTGAACCCTATGTCAATGAAATCATTCAGTATCTAGCAGGAAAGAGGCAAACCTTTACTATCCCATTTGAGTACGTAGGTACGCCATTTCAGCTAGCAGTCTGGCAAGCACTTTGTGAAATTCCTTATGGGCAGACGAAATCCTATTCAGACATTGCCCATGCTATCAATAAACCAGCAGCTGTTCGTGCTGTTGGAGCGGCTATTGGGGCTAATCCAGTGTTACTTACTGTACCGTGCCATCGTGTAACAGGAAAGAATGGCTCTTTAACAGGCTATCGGGGCGGATTAGCAATGAAGAAATTGCTCTTGGAACTTGAAAAGCGAGGTTCATCTAGCAATGCGTAATACTTGCTTTACATGGAATGGAGGTTTCGTATGAAAAGCGAATTATTCTATAAGCATCCAAAAACCATTTTGAATAAAGGAACTGGCTTTCTTTCTGGCTATACGCATTCGCTCAATCCTTATACAGGCTGTTCATTTGGATGTTCTTATTGCTATGTACGTCAAATGCCTGTATCTCTTTTTCGAGAAGGAGAATGGGGTAGTTGGGTCGATGTTAAAAACGGTGCGGCGAATGTATTAAAAAAGGAGCTTCATCGTGCTAAAGCCAAAGGGCCTGTAACCATTTTTATGTCCTCAAGTACAGACCCGTATCAGCCAATAGAGCATAAGGAAAAAGTGACGCGATCTTTACTAGAGGTTATGCTAGAGGATCCCCCTGATTTCTTATTTGTACAGACGAGAAGTCCACTTGTCAGTCGAGATATTGATTTGCTGCGACAATTTAAAGAAAAAGTGCGGGTAAGTATGACAATTGAGACAGATTCGGAAACGATACGTAAACATTTTACGCCAATGGCACCTCCAATCCAAGCGCGTTTTAAGACATTGGAAAAATTAGCAGCTGCGGACATACCGACCCAAGTTGCTATCGCTCCCATTTTACCAAGTGGAGAATATTTTCCTTTGAAATTGAAGCAACTCGTCGATCGGATATGTATAGATGACTACTTCATGGGAGATGGCAGTGGTGGAAAACGCACAAGAAAACTTGAGATTGAGAAAAAATATGACCAACTTGGTTTAGAAGAATGGTATGGACCAGATGTAATAAAAAAAGTATACAACCGATTTATTGAAATCTTTCCAGAAAATCATGTTTATATAAGTCAGGCTGGGTTTGAGCCGTAAAATGCTGTAATAGATGGATTATAAAAATAGCCCCAATACCCATCTTTACTGAAGTGAGTATTAGGGTTTCTTCACATGATAGTATGATTAACGTTTGTTTTCATTTTGAATTTGACTGAAATCTACTTCTTCAGCAAACTCTTCTCTGTTTTTACGCTCATTGTTAGCATTTTGATTTTGATTCTGCTGTTTTTTGTTGTCTTGCGTTTTATTATTTTTATGTTTATTATTTCCCATTTTCATCTCACCTCCACCATTAGTGTGAGTGGAAGATGTTTTTTTATCCGTAGAACTTACATTTAATTCTTCAAGTAATGTGCTTTACTTTATTAAGGAGTATAGTATGAATGAAAATTATCCAAATTTAATTCTACGGTTCAAACTAGGGTAGGAAGTAATTGATAATGATAGCAGGTGGTTTATAAAAGGGCTATCACGCTGTTTGAATTACGACATTGACAAGACGAGAAAATAATTATTGTAGTCGATTAAAAATTGAAGCATACAGGAATGTCTTATATTTTTCCAGAAGATGTGAGGAAATACAAACTACATAGGTTTAGTCTTGAATGTAAAATATTTGATTTAAAGTATATTGCATTGCTAAAGTCGTATGCAATCAGGATTTAGGAATCCAACCAAGTATTTTTCATAAGATCTATTTTTTACATTATGCTTAAGGAGGCATCGTAGTGAACCAACACAAAATAATTATTACGCAATATACCCACCAATACGCTGAACAAACAGTTGCTATGTGGCGAGATAGTAAGGAACAGGCGATTGGTCAAAAAGAAATTCATACCTTTGAAAGTCATGTATATTTCTTAAATCATCTATTAGCTGAGCAGTTTCACATCGATTTAGCGTTAATGGATGAAAAAGTAGTTGGCATGATTGCCTATAACGAAGAAGAAATAAGCCAACTATATATTCATATTGACTATCAAGGGATGGGCATAGGTCATACATTACTAGATAAAGTAAAAGCACAATCAAAAGGGCGATTAACTTTATACACATTTGAGGTTAATGAAAATGCCCAACGATTTTATGAAAAACATGGATTTAAAATCATAGGGAGAGGACATGAAAATGAAGAAAATTTAGCTGATATTCAATATGAATGGATAGCCAAATAAAAAATTTCACTAACGAGCTACTAAAAAGCGTTGTACATTTTGTATATACGCTTTTTTGTTTTTGATAAGATCTAAAAATGATGAAGAGGCAAACAATTTCCTTAACAGCTAAGATCACTCGAATGAGTAGTAGTCGAGCTTAGTTGCTTTTAATGCTCTTAAGAAGTTAATCAGTATCATCTGGTATAATAGAAAATAGATTTTTTTAGAACGGAGTAATTGATATGAATGGAGCGCAAAAAGCATTTTTTGAAGAAAAGGAGCGTTCACTTGGCGTTTATCTAAATGATGTGCAAAAGCAGGCCGTATTGCAAACGAATGGACCGCTGCTACTATTGGCATCTCCTGGTTCAGGAAAAACGACGACGATTATTATGCGTATTGGCTATATGATCGAGGCGCTTGGTGTCAAGCCTGCTCGCATAAAGGCTGTTACGTTTAGTAAGGCATCAGCAAATGATATGAAGGCACGTTTTGCAAAGTTTTTTCCGCATTTGCCACCAGTTGATTTTTCGACGATTCATAGTTTAGCATTTCAAGTTGTCCGGCAGACACTTGAACGTCAGGGCATTTCGTACGGGATTATCGAAGAAGCGGACGGGCCTGGTGTAATGTCAAAAAAACGAGTGCTTCGTGAGATTTTTGAACAATTAAATGGCTCCAAAATTACGGAAGATCAGTTAGACGAGCTACTGACGTACATAACGTTCATCAAAAATAAAATGCTGCCAGAACAGGAATGGGCAATTGCAGAAGTAAAGGTGCCAAGAAAAGTCGAGATTTTACAGCATTATGAGGAATATAAGCGCACAGCTAGTGACCGATTGCTCATTGATTTTGACGATATGCTGTTAATGGCGAATGATATTTTTACGAAAAATCGAGAGGTGTTGGCGCAATATCAGCGTCGATACGATTTTTATTTAACGGATGAAAGTCAGGATACATCGCCTGTTCAACATGCGATCATCGAGAAGCTTGTCGCTGTCCATCAAAATTTATGCGTCGTTGCCGATGAGGATCAGGCCATTTATAGCTGGCGCGGTGCAGAGCCAGATTATTTGTTGAATTTCCAAAAGATTTATCCAGAGGCACGTGTTTTACTAATGACACAAAATTATCGTTCATCTGCCTCGATTGTAGAGCCAGCCAATCTTTTCATTCAGCGAAATAAAAAACGATATAACAAACAAATGTTTACGCAAAATCCTGCAGCAGAGCCAATCTCGTTTAAAATCCTAGAGAATTACAGCTTACAGGCCAAATATGTAGTGAATCAGTTAAAAAGCTTGTCTAAGCGTGGCTCAACGGCTGTTTTATATCGAAATAATACGTCAGCCATTCCTCTTATGGACGCGTTAGACAGAGCGGGCTTGCCTTTCTATATGAAAGATTCCACCATTCGCTTTTTTACGCATTGGGTTGTGGAGGATATAATGAACTTCATGCGTCTAGCGTACAATACAAAAAATATCTCGATATTTGAAAAAGTTTACAGAAAAATGAATGCTTATATTACACCAACACAATTAAAGGCACTGCAGAAAGTACCGGAGGATGGCTGTGTATTCTCACTATTACTAGAGCATGTGGAATTAAAGGATTATCAGCCTGAATATATTAAGCGAATTCGCAAAACGTATGATAGCATTCAATTTGATCAAACAACACCAACAGCCATGCTAGAGCATATCCGTTATGACTTTGGTTATGAGCGTGCCTTAAAGAAAATGAGCGAGGACCTCGGTTTTAATTATGAAAATTTACTAGATATTGTGGATGTACTTGGACTAATTGCTCGCCATACGTCGACGATGACTGAATTTGCGGGTCGTTTGAAGAACCTTGAAAATTTAGCACGTACATCTCATCTGAAAAATGAAATGAATGCCATTACATTAACAACCTTACACAGTTCAAAGGGCTTGGAATTTGATCGTGTGTATTTGATTGACTTAATTGATGGGATTTTACCTACTGAGACGGAAGAAGCAATAGAGGAAGAAACAAGACTCTTTTATGTCGGTATCACACGTGCAATTCGCCATTTGGAATTAATTTCGTACAGCAAGCGCTTTAAAGCAAGTGTGGTGCCATCAATATTTATGAAGGCGTTAAAGCAAATCGTTTCACCTCAGGAATTACCAAAGAAAGCGTCGAAAAGTCCGAGGAAAGCATTGAAGCAATACCGTAATGATCAGACAATTACAACGGAGTCAGCGTTAATCGTTGGCTCAAAGGTGAAGCATGTGATGTTTGGAGAGGGAAAAATTTTGGAGGTCACAAGTAGCACGATCAAATTGTCATTTGATGCAGGGATAAAGCAGTTTATGACGGATACATGTTTACAGCAAGGCTATTTAGAAGCGGTGGAAGATTAATGCAGCGTATTCGAGATTTTTTCGAATACGCTTTTTATAGTGTGCAAAATAATAGCTAAACTTCTTTTTTTCTCTTTCTATAGGATAAATATTCTATAAATCTCTTTGCTGCAAGTGACAGCGATTGTTGCTCTCTCATCGCAATCCCAATAGTTCGAAAAGCAGGGATCTCAAGCTCTTTCGCGATAATTTGGTACGGAATGCGTTCTAAAATCAGTTCAGGTAATATACTGATTCCCAACCCGTTTTCCACCATTGACATAATGGCATAGTCGTCCCATGTTGTAAAAGAAATGTGCGGCGAGATATTATGTTTCTCAAAAATTTCGGAGATTTCAGCTTTTGCGCCTTTTTCTAAAAGCATGAATGGACTGGTCAATAGTTCACTTATAGGAAATTTATCGCAATCAGCAAGAGGATGATCCTGATGAATGACTACCAACAAACGGTCTTGCTCTACAAAGATTGTTTCCATTTTAGCTTTTGTTGGTAGTCGCAAAAATCCAAAGTCGACCCTACCTTCGATAATCCAGCTTTCGATTTCGGTGTAATCTCCTAAGAGTAACTCGAAATCAATCCCTGGATAATCCTGCTTAAAGAATTTGATCATATAAGGTAGCCAATGTGTTGCTACACTAGAAAATGTACCAATTCGGATGATTCCTGATTGGATATCATGTAAGTCTTCGATCTGCATCATTAACATTTCATGCTCATTACATATACGTTGTAATTGGGGCAGTAACTTTAAGCCATCGGATGTTAAACTGATTCCAGCACGACCTCGTTCAAAAAGGGAAATTCCCCATTCTGATTCTAAATCGTTGATCATACGGCTGATACCAGACTGTGTATAGTTTAATGCATCGGCAGCACTTGTAAAGCTCCCATATTCTACTGCTTTGACAAAGGCCATATATTTTTGGATATTCATTGCGCTATCCCCCTTGCATGCTATTTAGTTATGTGTAGCATGACAAACATTCAATTTTGTAATACATATAAGTATGCTATGCTATTCCCATTACAAAAGCAAGTTGAAAGGGAGTGGAAGGAAAGGACGGAAAAAGCACCTAATAGTTCCTATTAAATTGCGGTAGGTTAGGGGAGTAGACCATGAAATCTAAATTTCAATTTATCGTATCAATGATTATTTTTGGCACAATCGGTTTAGTTGTACGTTACATTGATTTAGCGGCGAGTGAAAGAGCTTTACTAAGTAGTTTACTAGGATGCTTATTTTTATTCTTCATCTTCTCCATAATGAAGAAAAAAATATCCTGGAATTTAGTGAAATCGAATGCTTTATTTTTGTTTCTCTCAGGCGTTGCATTGGGAGGAAACTGGATTTTTCTCTATCAATCCTACGACCACACATCACTTGCCAATGCCACACTAGGATATTACTTTGCACCAGTATTTGTAATGATTCTTTCACCTGTTGTACTTAGGGAACAATTATCCATAAAGAAAATAATATGCATTGTCATAGCAATTATCGGTATGATAATGATTGTAGGAGAAGGGGTGAGTGCAACGGAATCAGATGATTTCCTTGGACTTACCTTTGGATTGATGGCAGCTGCGTTTTATGCGGCATTGTTACTTTTAAACAAATTTATTAAAGAGATGGACAAGCTAGAGATGACCATTATTCAACTTGGAACAACTGCATTATTACTGCTGCCGTATGTTTTTTTGACAGAAGGCTTTGGGATTTTTGGATTATCAAGCGCATCTATTCCTTTTATTTTAATTTTAGGTATCGTTAATACAGGGATTGGATTTTGGTTATTTTTCTCGGGAATGGAAAAATTGAAAGGGCAGAGTATTGCGATGCTAAGTTATGTCGATCCTTTTGTAGCAATATTGATTTCTGCAATGATATTGCAAGAACAAATGACCCTAGTGCAAATTATCGGAGGGGTATTTTTATTAGGTTCTACATTTGTTAGCGAAATTCGATTTTTTAACTTTTCAAAACAACTCATGAAAAAACAAATAGAGTAACAATTTATCACGGGAGACTTAAATCGATAGTACATGGTATTTAACATTTATAGGGTTGTTCAATTACTAAGACAACAATCAGCCAATTCAAGTTGGCTAATTGTTGTTTTTTAAACTCTTGATAAGATGCTTGAGCTTCTTGATGAGTTTCTCCAAAACGTTAACTGCTAGTTCAGCTATGCCCTTAGCTAAGAGAGTTTAAGAACTTCAATATATCTATACATACCCTTTAACATAACAGATTCATCTCTTATAATTCTGAGCCTTTGATCATTTTGTTTAAACAACTCCTCAAAACTTCTACCAATATCTGTTCCTAACATACTTATAAATGGCCTTACCAATTTTTTTGTTAGCGTTAGTTTTTGATTTTTAGGAGCAAATTTATCAAAGATAAGAATTCTACCATCCTTCTTTAAAACTCTTATCATCTCTTCAAAGCATTTATTTTCATTAGGAACCACAGAAAGTATTAAACTAGCTACAATATAGTCAAATGATTCATCTGCAAAAGACATTTTTTGAGCATCCATTTCTAAAAAATTGATAGAAGAGTGCTCGAATTTATGTTGAGCTTTCGCTAGCATATCAGGAGAATAATCAATGGCAGTTATATCATAATCAACATAGTTGATTAATTCTAAATCAGCCCCAGTACCAATACCTACATAGAGGATTTTTTGTTTACGCTGAAAAGGCACTTCTTGAAAAATCCTCTTTCTAGTCTTTAAAAAAGTACCTGTATTAAAAAATTTATCGTAAAAGGAAGAGCCAATTTTATAGATAATTTTGTTCCACGTATTATTCAATGCTACATCCAGCCTTTCTACAGAGCGTATGAACTTCTAAAATCCTGTGTCCCCTCCGAAAATAGGAGTGACCCACGCAATAATCTTTGTCATCATGTCAAAATATAATAAAATCCCATTAAAATCAATAATCATAAATGGCTTCTTTTTGGAAGAAACGTAATTTGAGACAGCTTAAGAAAGGAAATTGAAAAACCAAGTACATTAATAAGTATGTATAATAAGCCTTTATCAGGGTTTGTTAGCCCTAAAGCCATTATTACAAGTATCCAGCCAGTTGTGAAACCTGTCCCAAATTTAATCTAATATTCCTTTTCAGACAGTAAAAAATCTAACTTGAGGATGCCTACGTTTATTAGCTGAAGAGAGACCCATATTTTTTTAAAATTTTTGACAGACATATTAGGTAGTGCTAGTATGTTTGACACACATATTAGTGATATCGAATATGATCATATCAAAACATATTAGCTAAGTCTAATATGAATTGGAGGAGATTTTGTGACAGAAAAAAATATTGACTTAAAAATTAAACTAATTCATGGATTTTCAAACAAGGTAAGACTTCAAATTTTAGAGTGTATCAAAGAGAAAGAGAAGACAGTATCTCAAATCGTCGAGGAATTAAAGGGGAATCAGTCTAATATCTCTCAACACTTAGCCTGTTTAAAAGGGTGTGGCATTATTGTTGGTCGTAATGAAGGAAAATATTGCTACTATAGTTTGAGAAATGAGCGTATTCGCGAACTTCTTGAAATGTTTGATACGGTTTTAGAAGATGTTCATTCTGATGTTGCGTGCTGTGCAAACCATGTAGATTAAAGATATATATAAATAAAAGCAGATTCCATAATATATAGGGAAGGATGCAGGAGATTTAAAATTATGAGGAAATAGGTGTTCCTTAACTATATGAATGAGCTAGTACAGAAAAAATCAAAGATAGAGGAACATCTTTACCAATAGGGTTAGTGGTCGTAAAGGTTTAATTAAGGTTAGTCCAAAGTAGAAAACTACCTGATCTGAATAGAAATTATAAAAGGGTTACTGAGATAATGTAACCCTTATTGAGGGAGGTCGTGACGGTCAACCAACGCCACCACCGTATAAGTGCGTGCGATACACTCAATATAAATTTGTGCAAATAAAGGCTAATTATACATAAAAAAAAGCAGCGTCGTCACACGCTACAGTAATTTAATGAACATGTTAGGTGATTCATAAAAGAGTTTAACAAAGATTATGAATGGAACCATGCTATAAAGATACAGAAGATAACTTGGATCCAAAAGGTTGTGAAGATTATTTTTTCGTCAAACTCATATTCTGACACTTGTATGCTTTTGCTGAATTTTAATAATATTTTATATTTATTTAATATGTGAGCTAATAATAATAAGTGTTATACCCGTAAATAAGCAAACGATTCTTGTCACAGGTATTTTATCTGCTAGTCCAAATAATGCAATTGCTGTCGTTACGATTAAAACTGTTGGACCAACCAAAGCAAGCATTGTATTAATATAAAATGCTTTTTCTAGATTATTTAACTTTAGCATCAACAATCCAGCACTTACTTCAATACTCCCAGACAATACACGTAAAATAACCATAGCAAGAACCGACTTTTCAATAATTGTCATCATCCTATCTTTATAGAAAATTTAATATAATTCCATCATGAATAGAATAATAGATTTTAGTTTTAATGAAATACTAAAATCAATATATGTATGATTCGTGTCTAATATTCTTGTTAGATTATGCTTTAATCCTTAGACTAGGAATATAATTAAAGATTTTTCCAATGTTTAGAATTAGCATAATAAATGAGCTGTGTTTCTAAAGTTGAAACACGGCTCATTTTTTATTTTTAATCCCTATTTAGATTAATGAAAAATTAGAAAGCTATCAAAAAAATTCTAATTCTTATATCACGCTGCATATGCATATATTCTCCATATTTATAGTCTATACTTTATTTTCAAATGGACTATAGAAAGGTTGAGTGAGCGTATTTGTTAGAGCATTTAAATTTACTTCTTGCATTTGGTGCTGGATTATTATCATTTTTATCACCTTGTTCATTACCATTGTATCCAGCTTTTCTATCTTATGTAACAGGAATATCCTTTAATGAACTAAAAGAAGAAAAAGGGATTTTGAGGCGAAAATCTCTGATACATACCCTGCTTTTTTTACTTGGTTTTTCTATTATTTTTATGGCATTAGGTTTTTCAACTTCTTTTATCGGACAGATTTTTATTCAGTATAAAGAGTTCCTAAGACAAATTGGAGCAATTATCATGGTCTTTTTTGGATTAGTTATTCTAGGTTTTTTTAAAATCGATATTTTACAATCTGAAAAAAAGATTCATTTTAAAAAAAGGCCCAAAGGATATTTTGGTTCGGTACTTATTGGTATGGGTTTTGCAGCTGGATGGACACCTTGTACTGGACCAATTCTTGCAGGAGTAATAGCTTTAGGCGTGTCTGATCCCGGGAAGGGTATGTTGTACATGCTATTTTATGTGCTAGGTTTTTCTATACCTTTCCTAATAATGTCTTTATTTATCGGAAAAATGAAGTTTCTTCAAAGAAAAAATGGACTGTTTATGAAAATAGGTGGTGCAATAATGATTGTGATGGGGGTTTTATTATACTTTGATATGATGACTAAAATTATTGCGTTTTTAACACCGATTTTTGGAGGGTTTACTGGTTTCTAGTTTTACATATATAAGAGAGGAAGGAGCCTAACTTCATTATGGATAAAAAAAAGAGAAGATTTCTTATGCGTTCAATTATATTAATTATATTATTTGGGGCAATATTCTTCACAGTCTATACAACTTTAACGCAAGATAAAAATGAAGTATTAAAAATAGGGGACGATGCTCCAAATTTTACTCTAGTTGATATGCATGGTGAGAAACATAATTTGGAAGAATACAAAGGACAAGGTGTCTTTTTAAACTTTTGGGGTACTTGGTGCAAACCTTGCGAAAGAGAATTTCCAATTATAGATAGATATTATAATGATTATAAAGAAAAGGGTATACAGGTATTAGCTATAAATATAGCAGAATCCGACTTCGTGGTTCAAAATTATATTGACCGAAAAGGTCTAACTTTTCCGGTTTTAATAGATAAAAATAAAAGTGTAATGGAAGCATATAATATCAATCCATTACCAACGACTATTCTTATTAATTCTGAGGGGAAAATAGAAAAAATAATCACTGGAGAAATGAAAGAACAAGATATAAAGAATTATATGGAACTAATTCTACCAGACTAAAAAATGATTCTTAATATCACTAAAGTCAATTTTGGGTAATTCAAAAATTGTTACATTGCATGTGCAGCGAAGACAAAATGAAGGAGATGGAAGAGGAATCAATTCCGCAGAAGAAACAACTGTGTATATGGTTAACTACACTTCTACTTCTGGTGTAAAAATAACAATTCATAAATGGCTAACGGAAAGTGATGATCTACTCCGTAAAAATTAAATACTCAGAGATGTTCGACGAGTCAAGTCAATTTTGACAAATGGAACATCTTTTTTTTATGAAGAAATTCTAAAAATCCATTTTAATTTTAATCCATAATTTCTCCATAATTATTCGTTATATTCATTTTGAATCATGTAATAATAACGGGAGGAGGTATGGGGCATTAGAAAGTGGGGAATTATTTTCACTTTAGGATTATTAGCAGTTATTTTAGAGGGTTGTACAAATAAAAATACAAACTTGAATACCATAACAGTGTTAACCGTTGAATTTTTTAGTGGAGATCCACTTAATGATCTATATGTGGTGTTACTTAATGAAGAAGGGAAAGAAATAGATTCAACAATTAGTTTGAATAAAGGTGAGGCTCAATTTAATAATTTGCAACCGAATGAAACCTATACAGTAAAAGTAGGGAATCCAAACAATTTTACAACAGGAATGTATTTAACAGAGAAAAAATTTACGTATACGTCATCTACACAATCCATATTAGTGCAAACATATGCAGTAAATCATAATAAAGGATTTGGAGTTCCTGTAATTCTACAAAATCCTGAATTACCAAATGGGTGTGAAATAACTACTCTTACAGCAGTACTTAATTACTATGGTGCAGAAACATCTAAATTAGAAATGGATCAAAATTATTTACCTAAACAATCGTTTGAATACAAAATGAAAAAAAAGTATGGGCCAAATCCTAATCAAGCATATGGCGGCGAGCCAAGCAATCTAGAAACGGGTACATATGTTTTTGCAGAACCAATTGTCAAAGCAGCTAATAATTTTATCACCGAGAGAAAGTTAGATTTACATGCAAAAAATAGTAGTGGAAGTACAATAAAAGAAATAACAAATTATATTAGACAGGGAATACCAGTTATTATATGGGTAACATTGGACCTCTCACCACCAAAGGTTAAAGGGGGATGGATTATGGAAGAAGCAGGTGAGTACCATCAAATGTATCAAAATTTACATACAATGGTACTATTATCTGTGGGAAATACGACTGTGGAAGTAATGGATCCACGTAAGGGATTGATAACATTGGATAAGGGAGCATTTTTTAATAGCTATGAAGCATTAGGCGAACAGGCAGTTGTTGTTTATTAACAATAGTTCATTATATGCAAGTAATAGGTTAAAAAAGATAGCGTTTAATCATGGAAGAAAAATTACTTCAATTACTTGAACAATCTGGATTATTTGCAATTTTGGTTAGTTTAATGATAAATACTTTGGTTAGTATTATAGGTATACTACCAAGTGTTTTTGTTACAGCTACTAACCTTGTGTTTTTTGGCGTATTCAACGGTTTGTTGATTTCTATTATCGGTGAATCACTTGGTGCAGTTATTAGCTTTATTTTATATAGAAAAGGAATCAATAAATGGAAAAGACCGTTCGTATTACACCCTAAACTTTTAAAATTAAAGGAGTTGGAAGGGTCTGATGCATTTTGGATAATTGTCAGTTTAAGGATTTTACCTTTTATGTCATCAGGTCTTGTGACTTTTACTAGTGCATTTTCTAAGGTGTCATTAGGCACATTTGCGCTTGCTAGTACGATTGGAAAAATACCAGCCTTAATCTTTGAAGCAGGAGCCGTATATGGTTTTATGCAAGTAAATTTAATAGGAAAAATTGTAATAAGTATCTTATTAATGTCAATTATCATTTTGATTTGGAAAGTTAAGAAGTAAAAAAAGTCATATCAAAGTTTTCTTAGATAGAGTGGTTAATACTTGTCTTATTTAATTACAAATCCATAATTTCTCCATACTTCTTTGTTATAGTGCCTATGTAAAGAATAAAAGGAGGAAACATAATGAAATCTAAACTTTTGATTGCTTCATTATTGGTAGGCGCTATTATAATGGGGGGATGTAGTGCGGGTAATTCGGAATCTAATAATAATTCAAATATGGACCATTCTACTATGTCTGGTATGGACCATTCCAATATGAGTGATGAAGAAATGAAAAACATGGAGGGTATGGATAATAAAGATAATAGCATGGAAAATGGTCATGCGAGTCATAACAATCCATTAGCATTAAATAATTCAACTGGGGAAAATGAGCTTGCGCTTCCACCTATTATTGAACCTAAAAATGGAATTGTTGATATTACTGCTCAACAAGGAACGACAGAAATCCTTAAGGGAACTAAAACAGAGACATATGGATATAATGGTTCTTTTTTAGGGCCAGTCATTCGTATTCATAAAGATCAAACGGTAACGTTTAGAACTAAAAATGCTTTATCTGAACCAACAACATTTCACTGGCATGGATTAGAAATTCCCGGAAATGGTGATGGCGGTCCACATCAAGTCTTAGAGCCAGGTGTAACAGAAGATGTGAATTTTACAGTTAATCAAGGAGCATCTACGCTGTGGTTCCATCCACATCCAGAAGGTGCTACAGCAGAGCAAGTATATAAAGGTTTAGCTGGCTTAATTTATATTGATGATGAAAATTCGCAAAAAATCAATTTACCGAATGAGTATGGTGTGAATGATTTTCCGTTAGTATTCCAAGATAGACAATTTACTGAAGAAAAGCAATTAAATTATCAAGCAGTCCTTAATGAGGATGGTACAATAGGAGATACTTTGTTAATTAATGGTACTGTGAATCCTAAACTTACTGTCGGTAAAGAAAAAATAAGACTTCGATTATTAAACGGTTCTAATGCTCGTAATTATACGTTTAAATTGAATAATGGAGCTACATTCCAACAAATTGCTACTGATGGAGGTTTCTTAAATCAACCAACTGATATGAAAGAAATTACCTTAACACCAGGTGAGCGAGCAGAGGTAATAGTGGATTTTTCAAAGATGGATGACAAAACTGATATAGCATTAATAAATGAAGAAGGAATTACCCTTTTACCATTTAAAATTGAACAAAAAGCTGCAAGTACAAGTAACATTGCACAAAAATTAAATGATTTTGGTGTTACGGAAGAGGAAAAAACCTTACCAGTTACAAAGAAACTTGAACTTTTTGGTATGGGCACAATGGTTTCAATCAATGGTTCACAGTTTGATATGAATCGCATTGATTTCACTCAAAAACAGGGAGATACTGAAATTTGGGAAATTTATAATAAACCTGATATGATGGGTGGCATGACACATCCTTTCCACATACATGGCACTCAATTTAAAATCGTGTCGATTGATGGGAAAGAACCTCCTTTAAATTTAAAAGGGTGGAAGGATACTGTTTCAGTTGAAGCTGGTCAAACAGTTAAATTAGCAGTGAAGTTCAATAATAAGGGCATTTACATGTTCCATTGCCATGTCCTTGAACATGAAGAAAATGGGATGATGGGTCAAGTTGAAGTAAAATAAAATAGTTTAAAAACCTCCATATATTTGGAGGTTTTTTAGATGTCATTCAAGAGTGGATTTTAAACGACTTAAAACACCAGATAAAGCCATTTCGAGCCATTTAAATGCTTTCTGTTGCTTTAAAGACTTCTAGGATACGACCTTTTTGTAACTTAACAATTAAATAAGCTACCATTAGTCTGAAAACTAATAGTAGCTTATTGTACATCTTCAAGCTTCTGCCATATTTTTATTCTTTAAATAATTGCTTAAGCTGAGGGTATTTTTCAACCATTTCATTTAGATTCTGAGTTCGAGTATCTTTTTCTCTTAGAGTAAGATAATCATGTGCACTTACAACTACTTCATTAATGAATTCATTTTCTTCACAAACTCCTTTTAACCGACTTTTCATACTATTTTTTGAAGAAATAACCACTAAGTTATTTCGTTTATTTATAATTTTTTCTAAGGTCCATTCAATGTTATTCTTAGATAAATTAGTTTCTGATATTAGGATTAAAAAGAGTTTTTCCAGTTGATCCTGTCCAATAAAGTGGGTGGTGATTTTGTAAAACATGTACCATACTACTTCTTTGTAAAAGGACCGTATTTCCATTCCCAATGCTTACAGTAGCAGACTTAAATGTTGCAGTTGCAGTTTCAATTTCTGCTGCAGTAGCAGGTTTATTAAGCATACCGATAATTTTATATTTTATTACTTAACATTATGATTATCTTGGGAGCGAGGTATTTTATCGGTGAGTGTATACAAACCATGTAATGCTGGCTGTTAATAATGCTGACGAAATCAACGCTGTAAGAATACTATATGTTTGCCAAATAAGTATCGTTGACCAATCGATAGCATAGCACAGTATACCAAGGACAATCGTAGCCATCAGGAAAATAACTGTTATGATTATCCTCTTTTTTGTCATTGGCTGCCTCTTATTCGTTTTCCTTTTTCGTAATCCTAAGAAAAATAGCAGAACAGCCAATAGGCAAAGAATAATAGTGATAGACGATAAAATGATATCCAAAAGCTGTGTGCCACTTATTTCATATGACTGAGTTAGATTGCCGTCTAATATATCTTTAACTTTTAGTACCAAGTTTATATTGGTATTTGCGCCGTTGCTCAGCAAGCAGACGGCTGTTCTGTCATTTAGCAGTATGGCTACTTCGGTTCGGAAATTTGGATTGCCCCCAGTATGTTCGATAATTGTTTGGTCGGCGTTTACCGACCAGCCTGCCGCATAATACATATCGTTGACAGCCGAGACAGACATATCACCCCTATGTGATTTTTCGATAACCGTGTGAAATATTTCGGGTATGTCCTGCACAATACCCATCTGTATGCCCATCCAACGTGCCATATCTTTTGTATTAGAAATGATGTAGCCTGCGGGTTTGTTCCCAGCATAATCCGGAGCTTTAAATGGAGTTGTCATAAAAAAGGAAGAACGGTAGCCTTGTGCCAACTGTCCAGTGGCTTGAGCATCTTCTTTATAAACATACGTCTGGTGAAGACCTAACGGCTGAAATACTTGTTCCTTCATAAAGTCTTCATAGCTTTGTTGCGACACAATCTCAATAACCAAACCCAATACGTCATAATTAACGGTTCCATAGTTATACTGTTCACCAGGAGGGAACGCCAATTCAGCATCTACGAGCATTTCCACAGTCTTTTGCAACATATCCGGTGTATTGCCTTGTGGAATATTTTGAGTATGCCTAATATTTGTTAGACCACTGGTATGGTGAAGAAAGTTATTTAGTGTAAGGCTTTGCGTATCAACAGGTTTTCCTTGATACTTTAACGTAAACCAAGGTAAATATTTTTGCACAGGGTCCGTCATTGAGAGCAGCCCTTGCTCTTCCAACAGCATAATACCCATACCAGTAAAAGCTTTACTGACAGAAGCTAACTCATAGAGTGTATTTTCACTTGCAGTCAACCCCTTTTCACGGTCAGCATACCCTGAAGAAAAGTAGAACACTTCATCATCGACAATTATTGAGATTGAAATTCCTGGAACACCTGATATTCGAGAGGCATCATCTAGCAACGCTTGTATTGCCGCAGATTTCGAATCTGACAGTGCATAACTTTGTGTTGTGGATCCTAAGAATAATATAAATATCATTAATACAACAACAATAATCTTTTTCATAAACACTCCTTTTTGAAAAATTATAAGAGAATAATATAAATAACATACTTTTACAACTACTAAACTAAATTATAACGTATCTTTCTATTCACCTTTATAATATTAAGTAAAATGTGAAGAGTTACATTTAACGAACAGATACGTTAGTTCAATAAGAAAAACGATCTTCAACAAAAGGGTGCATTCTGTAATAAGGATCAGCGCTTGTTTGCATTAAAGGGCCAGATTGTGGAATACAAGTTGTAAAACAATCAAGAAATCTATTACCATGAGGGAGGCTTTGCTGATAAGACTTTTAAATTTACTAGATGACGAGAACTCGAATAAGAGTCAGAAGCCTCATTCGTTTAAACGGACCAATATGCAAATTCCAAATATATTCTATTGGCATAAGATTGGTTACTCGTAATATATTCTACAATTGATGCAACATAAAAAACGTATATTTACCACGTTTTAAAATCTATTTCCGGTTTGTTGAATAAGAGGGATTTTTGAAACAGTGTAGAAAGTTAATATTAGGTGATAAATTGCATTTAACAGGAGATGGGATAGATATATGCAGACGATTTTTGTAGACTGGGGTGGAAATAATGTGAAGCTAACTTGGATGCCTCGAATGAAATTAACAGAATCTTTAATAGTGACGAGTGTTCATGCAGTGTGCTTTAGAGATGGGAAAGTGTTATTATCACAAATAAAAAATCGAGGGTTTAATTATCCAGGTGGACACGTAGAGATTGGGGAGAACGTAGAAGAAGCTATACTACGCGAAACATATGAAGAGGGGTATGTAAAGGGAACAATTAAATACATAGGTTCAATTGAAGTAAGCCATAAAGAAAATCTGTCTTATGATTCAAGTGGAAAATATCCATTGATTGCTTATCAGGCATTTTTTAGAATGGATGTTACCGAATGCTTACCTTTTCTCCGAGAACATGAATCATTTGCTCGAATTTGGGTAGAACCCTCTGAAATACCATTTGTAATTAATGACCATAAACTTTCAAAATTAATCTTAGACGATGCGTTAACCTTTTGTTCTTCTTAAACTAACGTGTGCTTTAATTTAATAACAACGATCTTCAACAATCGGACTCTTTCCTGGAAAAAGGAAAGCTCATTTTTCAGTTTAAGGGCTATTTAATTGAATAACGTTTTTAAAGGAATTATGTTGAAAATTAGGTTAGTTGGAAAAGTAATGTACTTAACTAACTGGGAAGGTTAAAGTAATAAGGATTTAATGAATTTCTAAGCAAGAAGGGTTATCACGGTGTAGTCTGGAATAGTTAGTTTATAAGTTTCTTTTTAACTTAATTAACATTGCGATTGGAGTAAGCAACCCGTCCTAGATTAGAACGGGTTAGCTCAACTGAGATTATAAAATTAGCTAAATTATCACTTTATATTACTTCATCTGGTGGTTGTGTCTTTCTCCAGCCATAAAACTGCATGACGTCTTTTGATCATATAATACATTTCAATTACCACCTTTCATGTTTTTTAATTAACAAGATTAAAATTGACGAATACGAATATAATCGTCAATTTTTTTTCGGTTCTCTTCAAAGATTTTTTTCACATATTCATCATGAAGTGCTTTCTCAAGAGAGACCTTACGTTTTGTAATAGTTATCGTGAGCGCAAAAAAGTTTAATATCATTTATTATCACCTCCTTAAAATGTCATGAAAAATGAAAAAAACCGTAGAGAGACTCCTCTACGGCGAAAAAAGGCACAAAAATACCGCAGGGGCACACTTCTCCCTGCGGTATGGGTATGCTTATTTACAAAAAAACCTTAAGCGATCCATTCCGATGCGGTCGAATGTGTGATTTTCATTTTTAATGAAGTTGTAGCTACCAATGACATCAATTTAACGATAACGATCATTTTATTCGACCTCCTTAAGAATTTTTTGTTTACTTTGTAAGTATATCTAAATTTAAGTTGTTTGTAAACATCTTTTACAAAGCTTTCCTAATTATTGAAGAGAGAGCAGTTATGGATGCTACGATACATGGGGGGAATCCAAATCCAGTAATTTCTACAGGGATATAATTACAAAATGAATAAGTATTAGCAGATCATAAAGTATGGTATCCCAACTATAAATACGCATACGAAAGAAAATTACAGTTTTGGGTGGTGGCCATTCTGTTATTGCTAGCACTTGCGGAATTACAGGTAGAGAATTCTGCAACAAAGCTAGTGTGGAATGCGTAAGAAGTCTGTAGAAAAAGCCTATAGGTCGAAGAAAAAGATGCTTTGGCCAGCACATGGCGCACTCGGTGTTTACTTTCACGGGTTGAATATGCAATTTTTAATAGAAGTGATTATGGATATTGGCAGGGATTAGCTGGTGCTGGAGAAGAGGGTGAGACTCCTACTAAACGAGAAGCATTTGAAGAGGTTGGCTTTACAAGAGATTATCCATATATTGAATTAGCTTCTATTTCTTCACTACCAGTAGAAGGTGGAGTTGGGAATTTCCTTTGGAGACAAGACGTTTATGTATTAAAAGAATTTTTATTTGGTGTTAAAGTTCCCTACAAAAGATATATCATTATCCAAAGAGCATGTTTTGAAGAGGCAGTAACACTTTTGAAATAGGATAGCAATAAAACGGCGTTATGGGAGGTTATTAAATCTGATTAACCCCAAACATATGAAAGAAAATATTTAAGCTAAAACGGGTGCTTTGCTTGAAGAACACGGAGTTGCATAGGCAGCTCATTTTTAGGAATACAGCTTCAATATTGCTTGCTGTTATTCAATTATTGGGCAAGTACTGTAATAGAATGCTGAAATTGTGGAGGAAAAAAATGAATAAAACGGAGAGGCAGCTTGCGATCACGCTTGAATTACAGCGAAGCAAAACATTGAGAGCAGAAGATTTAGCTTCTCAATTTGAGACAAGTGTACGTACGATATATAGGGATATTCAAGCACTAAGTGAGGCTGGGGTTCCCATTTTAGGCGCCCCTGGTCAGGGTTATTCCTTAATGGAAGGATATTTTCTACCCCCGGTTAGGTTCACAGCAGAAGAGGCCGTCTCCCTGCTCATGGGAGCTGATTTTATCGAGCAAAGGTTGGATACAGATTATGGTATTAATGCAAGGTCCGCTAAACGCAAAATCGAGGCTACTTTGTCGGAGTCAGTTCGTAACGAGTCAAGGCTTGTTCGGGAAACAATGCGACTGCTTCATATAGGTGAGCAGTCAACTGAAGAGCGGGTAAAAACGTATCTTAATCAAGTTCGCGATGCAATTTTGAAACAGTGCAAAATCAGTTTTATGTATATTAAAAAAATGCCAGGAACAGATGGGAATCGGAAAAATAAACGTGTGGTCTCTCCATATGGATTAACACTTGTCCATGAAAATTGGGTTTTACTAGCATACTGTGATATGAGGCAAGAAATGCGCCATTTCCGCTTGTCCCGGATGTCCGAGCTTTCTGTGTTGGAAGATCAATTTCTTCTACCAAATGATTTTGACCTAAGTAGCTATCGGCCACCTGACAATCGAGATGAAAGAATAATAATGAGGGCAAACCCCGAAATTGCCGACAAAATCATTGAGGCAGTTAATTTTTATATTGAATCTATTGAGGAGCGGAAGGAGGATGTAATCTTTCAATTTCGTGTTCGGTATCCAGAGGAACTATTACAGCATTTACTTGGCTGGGGCGGAGATATCGAGGTGATTGAGCCGAAGTCTTTACGCTTCAAGATTCGGGAAGTAGCGAAAAAAATTCTAGAACACTACTGACATACACCTGTCAGTAGTGTTCTTTTATACTGTGACTATACCAAGATGAAGAGGAGCTGCTTGAAGGATGAAAAGTACAAAGGAAGTATTGAAGTCATTTGAACTTACAGTAGAAAGATATTTGGCAGAACTGACAAAACTCAATATGGATAAAATGCATAGAAAGCTGAACGAAGAAGATTGGTCCATTGGACAGATGTATGTACATTTAATTCAATCAGCTTTCATGCATCTACATAATGTCGAGCAATGTTTAGCTGGTAGCGAATCGACATTGAACCCAGCGAAGGAAAAAACTGAGCAGGGTAAGATTGTTTTTAAACTAGAACAATTTCCTGCTGTTCGTATTAAGGTCCCTGCTTCGCCAAACTATACTCCGCAACCACCAGAGAGCATGGAGCATTTGGTAGAAGGACTTCACAGTGTAGTGGAACGGATGAGGAATACGGAATCAGTTCTACTTCAAGTGCCTGTAAGTAACAAGATACTTCATCCGGCGTTCGGTGCTTTAAACGCGCAGGAATGGTTTATGTTGATTGAAATGCATTACAGACATCATTTTTTACAACTGGATCGTTTGAAAAGTTCAGCATTTGAAGAGTAGGGGGATGCATCATGTCGAATATAACAAGTCAGAAAAGCAGATATTGGATTGGCGTTGTATCCGCTTCTCATGTGAATTTAGCCATAGAAGGTGGTTTTGCACAGTTATGTCACGGTAAGGCAGCACCTTTGCGTAAAATGTCTCCAGGTGATTGGCTGATATACTATTCCCCTCGCACAGACATGTCCAAAGGGAAGCCAGTTCAAGCATTTACTGCTATTGGTCAGGTTACGGATAACGGTGCTTACAAACATCAAGTGTCGGAGTCGTTTGTGCCATTTCGCAGAGATATGCGTTATATTCCTTGTCGAGAAGTTAAGATTGCACTGTTGTTAAACCAGCTCACTTTTACGCGTGGAAATCGCAATTGGGGGTTACCATTCCGTCGAGGTCATTTTGAAATTGGAGCTGAAGATTTTATGACAATCGTTACTTCGATGTTAGATGGTGAGGAACAGGCATTATCCGAGATCCTTAAACACTGATTGTAAGTTGTGAACAGTTTCACTTAAACTTTAGAGTGCTTTAGTTAGATAACAATATTCAACAATTGGACTCTATTGTTGAATAGCGTTCTGTTCTTCTGAATTCACGAGACGAGAATTGTTAAGTAAATAAGAACAAATTAAAAGCGGTCCTCCACAGATTAGTTTGTGGAAGGCCGCCTTTATTAAAAACAGTCACCATTTATAATTGTTTACATCTTGGTTCACTTAACCATATAGATGTAAAATAAAAGATCTATTTAGCTTACGGAGCTTTCCGCAATGATTGCACGAATCAGAAATCAGAAAATTTAGGACTTCACCATACAACAAGCATTCCACCAATCCATGCACCGAAGATATCGTTAATCAAAATGTTGAGCAAATGTGCTTTAATAATTTAATTGCGTCAAACGAATGGCTAAGTATGCTCCCGAAAAAGAGTGAAAAATAGCAAAAGAAAAAAAAGGGAATTCATGCTTTAAAACTTGATGAGACTAATCACCTTTTAGAGCAAACAAAACACAAGAGGGTTTGTTTATCATTTATTTACTAATACAAATGAAGTAGCTAATGACAATGAAATGCATAGCAATTTGTTCTTTCCCTTTCTTGTAAAATGTTGATGGTGGAATTTCATTTTTAAAAATCTATTTGTTAGTATCAGTCTATCTTTATTTATAGTACATTTAAGAGGGGGTATGTAGATATAATTCATGTTTCTACATATGAAATAATAATTTAAAGTTTTACATATTATCAATGAAAGGAAAGTTCAAATGAAAAAAAGAGGGGTTTTCTCCACTTTGGCAATAGTAATATTGCTTATGCCAATGATAGGATCGTTTGTAACGTTTACAAACCCAACTCAGGTTAGTGCCGCAGCTACCATAGAGGGACAAGTTATGGGGAGTTACCAGACAATCACCAATAATACTTACACAGGTACAGTAACAGAATACACTTTTAGCCTTAATGGTGTAGTACAGCAAAGTTCTACACCGCCTACTAATGCTGACTGGGTTACACCCTCGAACTTTTTCGATGCTGGTTGGAACCGTAATAGTTGGAATGAAGAGTTTACTTATAGCAATTTCGGTAAAATTGCTCAAACGAACAATGCAATGAGCATTCCTGCAACTGCTACTTGGGCAACGATAAATTCTTTTCAAATTGAAGGCACAAATCAATACGCAATTGGAAATACAGCCTTTCAGTATTCAGTTAATGGAATCGATATACAAACCACAACTAATGCCTTAAACATTCCAACAAATTCAATGTGGGCTACACTTGTTGACTTTAGCGATGGTTGGACAAAGACAATTAATCATGCCTTTACTAATTATACTGTTAATCGTACTACTCCAATAGTTAAGTCGCTAAAAATTTCATCTAATGGTGGACATGCTGTGTATGCCAAAAAGGGAGATAAGGTAACGATTACCGTACAAACAAATCTTGCTATTGCTGCCCCTGTTTTGAAGATTGCTGGAGTAGAGCTAACACCTGTAGGAAATGGTACTGACTGGTCCGCTTCTCTTGAGCTAACTGATGCTGTTGACCAAGGAAATTTATCAGTTTCTGCTGTTGTATTCTCAGATAAAGGAGCTCCAAGCACTGAAATTACGACCACAACAGATGGCTCATCAGTTATATACGACAACACCAACCCAAACCTTTTGTATACACTGACGCCAAATGAAGCAACTAATCAAAATGTAACAGTACAGATTAATGCAACTGATACGATTAGTGGAGTGAAGTTACTTAAATGGGCAGAAGGCACTCAATCTAAGAGTTACTTCACAACAGGTGGTACGGAATTTACGAATAGCTTTACAGCAAACGAAAATGGACAGTACACGATCTATGCTAGAGATAATGCTGGGAACGAAACACTACTATCAGTAATTGTGTCCAATATCGATCGTATAGTACCAGATGTTTCGCTCACAGAAAGCACTACTGCTCCTACTAATAAGGATATTGAAATAAATGCTATAGCGGTGGACAATGTAGCAATTAGTAAGCAACTTTGGGCTGAAGGATTGAAAAATTCATCCTACTTTCAAACAGGGGAAGGAACCCCCTTCACTAATCAATTTTTTGCTGCTAGAAATGGAGTATATACAGTTTATGTAGAGGATACTGCAGGGAATTTTAGGCTATCTACAATAACGGTCTCTAATTTGTTTAAGCAAACACCAAAATTGACATTAACGTCGTTCCCTGTACTACCCACAAATAATACGGTAATAGTCAAGATTGAAGTTGAAACGGAAGGAACAGCTCAAGGCAATGCATTGACTGCTCTTCGATGGGCAGAGGGAGAGCAACAAACGGCTTTCTTCGCTTCAGGTGGAGGAGCGAACATTGTTGATGCACTAGAGTTCGAAGTAACCAAGAATGATATATATTCCGTATATGCACGCGATATTGCTGGCAACGAAACGGTTGCTACTATTACGGTGAATACACCACCTGTCACAACAACAGGCATTGTTCTATCACCAAAAACAGGTCAATTAACAGTAGGGGATACACAATTCTTCCAGTTGGTAGAAAACCTGTCGGATGGGAGCAATCAAGATCAAACAGTAAATACAACATTTACTGTTAGCGATTCATCTATTGCCACGATACAAAACAACAAACTAACAGCGGTTGCTCCAGGGACCGTGACGGTAACGGCAACCTATGGTAGTTTAACCGACACAGCAACGATTACGGTGAATACACCACCTGTCACAACAACAGGCGTTGTTCTATCACCAAAAACTGGTCAATTAACAGTAGGGGATACACAAGACTTCCAGTTGGTAGAAAACCTGTCCGATGGGAGCAATCAAGATCAAACGGTAAATACAACATTTACTGTTAGCGATTCATCCATTGCCACGATACAAAACAACAAACTAACAGCGGTTGCTCCAGGGACCGTGACGGTAACGGCAACCTATGGTAGTTTAACCGACACAGCAACGATTACGGTGAATACACCACCTGTCACAACAACAGGCATTGTTCTATCACCAAAAACAGGTCAATTAACAGTAGGGGATACGCAAAACTTCCGGTTAGTAGAAAATCTGTCCAATGGGATAAGTAAAGACCAAACAGGAAATACAACATTTACTGTTAGCGATTCATCCATTGCCACAATACAAAACAACAAACTAACAGCGGTTGCTCCAGGGACCGTGACGGTAACGGCAACCTATGGTAGCTCATCCGACACAGCAACAATTACGGTGAAAAAGCCTACACCAGTTCCGCCATCGGTACCACAGCCTGTAAATCCAGTGGAACCAAAGCCTTCAGGTGCAATAGACATTATTCGTACTGTTGAACAAGGTATCGTGAAGTATCGAGCAGACGTATCATTGAATCATGTCCAAATGCTAGTACAACAAATGACTAATCAAGATGCACGAACAATTCGTCTCGTGTACCCAGCAGAAACAGCAACTGCAAAGGCTTATTTGAATCTTTTTAGAAACGCAGGATTGTTTTTATACAATCAAAATACGGATCTTTTCATACAAACAGAGTTAGCACAAATGAGGATTCCTTTTAAATCATTCGATGGCGTGACAGAGGATGTGTACTTCCATCTAGCTCCTGTCAAGGGACCACAACAGGATATGATTCATACGAATGCCCTAAACAATGAACAAATCCAGAAAGCAATGCCAGATAGAGCGATAATTTCATTACTAGGTACACCCGTAAGAATCGAAACGAATCTACAAAATCGCCCAGTAATGATTACGTTACCGATTTCGTCTGAGTTAACAGAAAATCAAATTGCCTCACTACTTATCTATGTTGAGCATAGTGACGAAACAACGGAAGTAAAACATGGGCGTATAGTGGAGTTTGTACCTGGGGTGAAAGGTTTCCAGTTTGAAGTTGATCACTTCTCAACATATAGCTTAGTATATACTTCAGAAGTTCAAGAAGCTGAGGAAGAAGTAGAGCAAATAGCACCATATATTCAAGGTTTCCCAGATGGCACATTTAAACCAAATGCTTCGGTTACACGTGCACAAATGGCAACAATGTTAGCACGTTTTTTAACGAATGGTGACATACCAACGGCAAGTGCAACTTTTAAAGATACAAAGAATCATCCTTCTAAAGATGCGATTGAATTAGTGAAAGAAATTGGTTTATTTAACGGTATAACGGATACAACATTTAATCCAAATGGGACGATTACAAGAGCACAAATGGCAGTTGTAGCGGCACATTGGATTGAAACTGTATGTACACAAGACTCCACAAAATTTTTCTGTCAGGCATCAAATAACGGTAAAACATTTACAGATGTTTCACTAAATCATTGGGCAGTCAGCGCAATTGAAAAGGTAAGTGCTTTAGGAATTATGGGCGGAACAAGTGCATCTACGTTTAATCCGAACGATACATTAACACGTGCACAGGCAGTGAAAGTGCTCAACCAATTATTCGAGCGACCAGCTCTAGATCGAATTACAACGTCTTCGTTTAAAGACGTACCTTCAACACATTGGGCAATCAGAGAAATTGAAGCAGCTGTAACAGCACAAACGATAAAAAAATAAACAAGAAATATAATTCGGCGGAACATTGAAGCTATATAGGTTTGGAGGTGAATAATTGTCGATAAAGCCCTTAAAATTATACGATCAATACTCTAGGGAAGAAGTATATATTATTATTGATGGAGTTACGCCATTTTTTATTCATTATGAACTTACAAAAAATGAGAATTGTGATGTCAGACGCATCGAGATTTGTTAATTCGGATAGTTACCTGTCTCGAATCGTCTGAATGTCGCAAATTAATGGATTTCAAACATCTAGATTACTATTGAAAGTAGCAATAACTATATTCCATAATTGGGCGCATTTCTTTAGTAAGGAATGCGTCTCTCTTTATCTAAAGGACCAGATTGTTGAGAAGTGTTTTCGATAAATTAGATATTGTTGGAAATTGAGTAAGAAGGTGAAGTTTCTCACTTGAACTAACAGAGGACTTTAGCAAATTTTTACTGCGTTACATAAAAGGTCCTTTATTTATATTGTAGAAAGAATAATGTAAAGCTTATAATTTAATTAGGTGATTAAAAGTGACGATACAACATAAAAAGTTAATCAATGTTTATGATAGGCGTATACTGTTCAATAAATATCGTAAAAATACACCCAGCGTAATCTTTATTGCAGGGTTAGGCGATAGCCATGAAACATGGAAAAAAGTACAAGACCGAATATCGGATGAAACATCTACCTTGTCCTATGACAGGGCAAGTATTGGCAGGAGTCAGGACGTAGCTGTCTCGCGAACTTGCTGTGATCTTGTTGAGGAGCTCTTCGAATTGGTGCAAGTGCTTGACGTGGAAAGCCTTATATATTAGTAGGCCATTCCTTTGGTGGTTTGGTCGCCAGATTGTATACCAGTCTTTATCCGCAGGACATCTGTGGTATGGTTTTGGTTGACGCTGCACCGGAATACAAAGAACTTGCCTATGAAAAGGTTCTACCAGAAAATCTACTTGCAGGAAATAGGGAATATTTCGAGAATCCTATGTTGAATAGTGAGAAAATTGATAAAATACAGAGTTATAAGCAAATTGCTGATTATTCAAAAGAAAGTGACATCCCTCTCTCAATTATTACAAGAGGTTTACCCGATAATTATGAAGATGGATGGCCCTCTCTAGAAATATTAAAAATTGAACAAAGTCTACAAGCAGAATTCCAACGGCTGTCAACGTCAAGTAAGTTCCGGATTGCTAATCGTAGTGGACATTATATACACCATGATGAGCCTGATATTGTAATAGAAGAGATTTTATTCATGTTAAAGGGGATGGGAAAGTGAGCGATATAAGGTTAAAACTTATGGAAGATTTACAAAGAATTGAGGAGAATGAGTATCAGTTAGGCGAAGGTGAGCAGCATCAAGATTTCTTACCTTTGTTACTCCAATATATTGGCGACCCTCAGCCAGAATTGCGGGATAATTTGATTTATCCGATGTTTTATATGTGGATTAAGGAAGAGAATAGGTTCAGTGAAGAGGAGTTGCGTAGTCTCTTAACTATTCTGACTGATGAGAACCATTTGTTCTATAATATTGGCAGCGAGGATGATCAATCAGTTTTTACAAGGACGTTTTCTGCCTTGCCTATCGCTTTGATTATACAACACCACAGAAAGAATCCATTTTTAAATCAAGAAGAAATTGAGCAATTAATGCAAGTAATGTTACGTTATTACAAAGAAGAAAAAGATCTGCGGGGTTACCTTTCAGTAGGAGGCTGGGCTCACAGCGCGTCTCACGGTGCAGATGTTTTTGTTGAGTTGGTGCAGTGCGAGGAGAGCAGCGTTGCAATGCTGCGTGAGGTTCTTGTCGCTATTTCTGGCAAGCTACATAATGGAATACATATTTTTAGTGATGAGGATGATGAGCGATTAGTCAATATCGTGGATACGATGATTCACAAAGAATTACTTCCACATCAAGAAATTGCTGATTGGATTAGCTGCTTAGCGCAATGCTGCAATTTGCCGAGACATCGCAGTCAGGTGATTGCTCGTGTGAACAGCAAGAATTTTTTACGCAGTCTCTATTTCAGAAGGGGACAAGATAGCCTAGGGAATGCGCTTAATACTGCTATACTTGGCACAGAGGCAAAATTAAACAGGTTTTCTATCAGTTAAAGGATTAAGGGGTTGTCCCCATCCATAGGAATTGGCTGAGAGATTTCCTGGTTTATTCCGCCATTAAACGCTTTGATTCCCTAAAATATATAATGAGCATGTTTTGATTAATCATATATTAAAACATGCTTTTTCATTTTCCTGTTTATTTTCACAGACATCTCCATTATCTTCTCCAACTAAAAGAACGGTTGTATTTTCTTGTGAATTGGAAATAATAGCTAAATATTCTTGACCACTTAAACTTTCTATACCACAATATGTCGCAATGTTTATTCCAGTAATATCAAAAACTGCTCTTACCGACGTAAATATTGAAGCCTAAAGCCTAATAAAAATAAGTGTAGGGTTTCTAATCCAATAACGATTTTCAAAAATCGAGCGCTTTCTCGGAAAACTAAAATAGTGTCTTTGCCTAAAAGGCATTAACAAGAAAGGAGAAATCCTTTTCGTTAATGCCTTTTATATTACTTAGCTTAAATGGATCTTTTATAAGCACTCATTGTCGAGGTATATTGGAATATTTTAGGGTTAACTAGTCCATCACGCAAATCCATCATCCCTAATTGTCCCATTTTGTTTAGTAAAGGAATCAACCAACTACCACTTGGAGCACCTTGTAGCACTTTAATTTGATCAGAAGATAACTTTGAAACTTTACTAGTATCAATCGGTTCTTTTGCATTTTCTATAGTTTCTTGAAAAGCTTTCAAATCAGTTTTATACATATTCTCGCCCGTTTGTTCAGTAAAACCTTTATATCCGTAAGCTCCTTGAAGGATAGTTAACCTTATACTCATATCTTCCATAGAAACCATCTTTAAATACACCTCTCTTCATAGTATTCCTACATTATAAATGTGGAATATTTATCGTTCTTTCAATGGTATTCCAAGGGGAATTTTGTGAAGTTGATCTAAACTTATATAAAGCAGAAGCCCCACTTGAAATTTTTAAGTCTGAATTAAAAGTTACTGTATGATAGAACGCATCTATAATTTTGTCATTATTAAAATCTATAGCAGCTTCATTAAGTTTATAATCACGATTTTGATATGTAATACGCTCATCATCTAACCATTGATTTTCACTTCCATAGCCAACTTCCATAACTGCTACAGTAACAGTTCCTGAAACTGCATGAGAAGTTTGCTGCATGCCAATATCCTCAGTTACTTGATTGCTTGTTCCAACTTGAGATACTACTTTGTCAATATAAACAGATGTTAAAGGTGGTGCTGGACCTCTTAGAACGGGACTATTTTGACTGTTTTTTAATTCCTCTTTAATTTTAGCAGCCTCATCTGAAGTAACTAATGTAACAGTCCAATCAGGATGTTTTGTTTTTAAATCTTCAATTAATGGATCTACAGCAATCTGATCTTTTTCTATCTCTGAAGCCTCAGCTGTATTTAGCCCCAGCAAACCGCTTGCTAAAATTCCTACAGTTAGTAAATATTTCTTCATATACAACTTCTCCTTTTACATTATTTGTAACACATTATAATTATCGGATAATAAATTGGATGTTTAACACTATTTTCCAAAATAGATAATTATTAATTAAATGCCCCTTCAGAAAAACCAAGTAGTACCCATGTAATGAATCATTAAACTCGACCAAAACTTTCGATTCCAAAGGTTACACTGCAGCTTCTGAAATGCTGATTGCCAGCATGTGTCTATAACAATGTGATAGGGGAGTAATTGTAGTTGCTACATTACTTATCAATATCTTTTATATTAGATGTAACCGCCGAAACTTTCAGTATCCCACTCATGAATAGCATTTTGATCCATCTCCAGAACCTTTTCCATATAAATAATGGTAGTTTCAAACTTCTCATGTCCAAGTGATTTCATAATTTTATAAATATCGGCACCATTCAAATGTGAATAGTTTAAAAAACTAATATTATAAATCTATTTATAATATTAGAATTTAATATACCTTAAGAACACATATGTATTCCTGTGAAAAGGTGCTCAAAACTTTCAAAGTTAATTACAAAAAATTAACACTCTGGTGTTCTGATACGAATTGAAATATTGTTTAGTGAATAATGATATGTCTCAATTTTTCTCATAGAGTAGTTTTCAAAAAAAGGTATTTAATACAGGATGGATACTAGTAGAGAAGCTTACAATATCGGATTTTTTGTGAATAAGAGAGATTCAAAGAAATGATACTTCGTATAAAATACGGAAATATAATATCTAAAATATGGTCATATTATCCAAACTAATTCAATAAAAAAGATGTAGCCTTAGGAGCTACACCTTCCTTCGTTGCAAAAATTTTAATGCTATTTGTAATTCGAAAAAACAACATTATACGTTATTAATGTATTATCTGGCATTTTTAAGATAAGGGTTGCATTTTCATTAGTATCTATTTTATTAGTTGGAAAAAAGGAGGTATGATTCTCATTATATGATGGATCATTTGGCCAACTTGTTGTTCTTTGAACACCCAAAGATATAGTGCTTGATGGATAAATATAGTTATCTCCTTGTTTTAAAACAATATTTATTGGGTTAAATATTACATCAATTGAATTACCATATGTCTCAATTGTAAAATCAATACTTTTTGATTGCTTATATATATCAACCCATTTTTTAGCTTCTGAAAAAGACAAAGTTTCATTTTTATTAGTTTTTAATGCAGCTACAGATAGAACAGTTAAATATGGAGTATTAATATTAACAATAGGTTGATAATACTTTAGTCCAAATCCATCTGATGCTACAGGAACTATATATTTTTTTCTTATATCGTGGAGGTGATATACACCTTTATTCCCTTCTTGAATTGCTTCTTTAATCTCTGCGTCCGTAATGTTCAAAAAATTCCTATTTCCCTCTTGTTTGGGGATTTCTACCTTTACTGAGATAGTCTTATCATTTTGCTCGATTGTAGCGGTTAAAGTTTTATTATCCCATTTAACGTTAGCACCTAGAGCTTCACTAATAAATCTTAAAGGTACTAAAGTTGTGCCATTTCTAATTTGAGCAGGAACATCGATAGAAACTGCTTGTCCGTTTATTATAGCTGTTTTCGTTCCTAGTTTTAATGAAATGTTAGTTGTATCTTTAGTTGCAGAAATGGTTTTTGTATTTTGATTCCATATTACAGTTGCTCCTAATTCTTCAAAGATTGAACGTAATGGGACTAACGTACGATTTTCAATCATTTTCCCACCAGTGATAGTAACGACACTTTGTGCACTAACCGTATTTGTAGAAATTAAAATGAGTGCAAATAAAATATATGAAACTATTTTTTTCATTTAGAATTTTCCCCCTTTAAATATGATTATAAGGGATATTAATGGGGATTTACCATTTTTAAATTATTTTTGAAAATTTTATGTTTGTCTTAACTTTTAATGTTTACTTTTTAATTTTCATAATTAAAAAGATGCAGCAATTATTCTAAGAGCAGTTGGAAAATAAGCGTATTATCATAACTTAATAATATTGGTTTTAAACTTAATTTGGAATTTCAATTGTTCAACCTGGCGTATCGATTCTGGAGATCTCAAATTCAATGAAACAAATTATCCTGGCAACTGATGCTGATTTAAAAGATACGTATGGCTTGCGCTTAACATATTATTTTAGCAATTAAGTGGATAGTCTACTCTCTTTGTTCTAATCTATATGAATTTCTATTATTTCTCTCTTTAGCGAATTAAAAAAGGGACTCTCCAATTGTTAATGGAAACTCCCGTTAAGAGCAGCACTTAGCTCAAATTGGGTAAAAATCTGTTGCAATTCAAAACATTAAATCATAATATAAGAATATAGTTATATACGAATTAATTCACCTTTCTTTAACGAGGTGATTTTATTTAAAATAATATATAAGCAAATAATTATATAAGGAGTGCAGATAAATGGAAAATACACTAATTGAAAAACAACTAAAAGCAGCTGCAGATTTAAACCGCATTAAATTACTTGCATGCATGAAGAATGGGGAGGTATGTGTATGTGATTTTGTAGATGTTCTCGGAATATCGCAACCAGCTGTTAGTCAACATTTACGAAAATTAAAGGAGGCAGGCATTATTACGGAACGAAAAGTAGGGACTTGGAAACATTACCGTTTAGTGGAGGATCAAACGCCATTGATGAAGGGCATCTTAGAACAAATTCAGCCTTTAAAGGGTTGCAACTGTGGCACAGATTGTTGCCATGTAGGGGGAAATATAATTGAGTAATGATTCTTTAACCAAGCAGCTATCTTTTCTAGATCGTTACCTTACCTTATGGATATTTGTTGCTATGGGAATAGGTGTTTTATTAAGTTTGACAATGCCTAATATTGGAGAAGCATTAGAGGCCATGTCTATTGGCACAACATCCATACCGATTGCTATCGGGTTAATTGTCATGATGTACCCACCATTAGCGAAAGTAAAGTATGAAGAGATGTGGCGTGTGTTTAAGGATTGGAAAGTGCTTTTACTTTCTCTTTTTCAAAACTGGTTACTCGGACCGTTCTTAATGTTCTTTTTAGCCATCATTTTCCTGCACGATTATCCAGAGTATATGGCTGGACTGATTATGATTGGTTTAGCTCGTTGTATTGCAATGGTCATTGTATGGAACGATTTAGCACGTGGAGACCGTGAATATGTAGCTGGTTTAGTTGCGTTTAACTCCATCTTTCAAATCGTGACTTATTCAATTTTTGCTTACTTTTTCTTAAATGTATTACCTGGTTGGTTTGGTTTAGAGAATTTCCATGTATCCATTTCTATGTGGGAGATTACTAAGAGCGTACTTATATACTTAGGTATCCCGTTTGCTGCAGGGTTCCTCACACGTTGGATAGGGATTAAAACAAAAGGGAAACATTGGTATGAGGAAAAGTTCTTACCGAAGATTTCACCACTGACTCTAATTGCACTGTTGTTCACGATTGTGATGATGTTTGCTTTAAAGGGTGAGCAATTAGTAGAACTGCCACTTGATGTAGTGCGAATTGCTATTCCATTATTTATTTACTTTGTGATTATGTTTGCTGTGTCATTCTTCTCTTCCCGTAAAGTTGGGGCATCTTATCCTGTCACAGCAGCTCTTTCTTTTACAGCTGCAAGTAACAATTTTGAGCTAGCGATTGCGGTTGCAGTGGGTGTGTTTGGCCTGCATAGTGGCGTGGCATTTGCTGCTGTTATTGGTCCACTTGTAGAAGTACCTGTTCTCATAGGACTTGTATGGGTTGCCCTACGTTGGCAGAAAAAATACTTTAAAACCATTAAATTATAAGGAGCAATTACTATGACAAATATACTTTATTTCTTATGTACAGGAAACTCATGTCGAAGTCAGATGGCTGAAGGATGGGCAAAGAAATTACTACCTACCAATTGGACAGTTAAAAGTGCGGGTATTGAAGCACATGGTGTAAACCCGAATGCTATAAAAGCGATGGCCGAGGTAGGGGTTGATATTTCAAATCATACATCCGATGTAATTGATACTGAGACATTAAACAGTGCAACGTTAGTTGTCACGTTATGTGGGGATGCAGCAGATAAATGCCCGATGACACCTTCTCACGTTCGTCGGGAGCATTGGGGATTTGAAGATCCTGCGAAAGCGACAGGTACTGATGAAGAGAAGTGGGCTGTATTCCAAAATGTTCGTGATGCAATTGGTAAACGCATTGAACAATTTGTAGCTGAGGAGCTGAAATAAATTGAAAAAAATTCATATCTATGAGCCAGCAATGTGCTGTTCTACAGGCTTATGTGGACCCTCTATAGACCCAGAATTATTGCGTATGTCATTTATTATGAATAATTTAAAGAAAACAAACATAGAAGCTGAGAGATTTAATCTTACAAACGAGCCAAATGCTTTTGTAGAAAATGAAGCAATTAATCAACTATTAATGTCAGAAGGAATGGATGCCTTGCCTGCAACGTTTGTGGATGGAGAATTACTTTGCAAAGGGATCTATCCTACAAATGAACAATTTTCACAGTGGTCAGGACTTTCAGAAGACGAATTACTACAAAAGCCAAAAGTACGCTTGTCACTAAAAGGAGAAGCCTAAGATGGAACGTTTTACAAGAAGTCATTTCCCTGACACCCCATTCCTGTTTTTCACGGGGAAAGGGGGCGTTGGGAAAACATCGGTTGCTTGTAGCCTATCAATAGCCATTGCAAATGAAGGGAAAAAGGTACTTTTAATTAGTACAGACCCCGCATCCAACTTACAAGATATTTTTGGCCAAACGTTTTCTAATAGTCCAACAAAAATTGAAGGCATAGATAATTTATTTGCGATAAATTTGAATCCTGAACAGGCGGCACAGCATTACAAAGAACAAATGGTTGGTCCGTATCGTGGAAAGCTACCTGAAGTGGTATTACAAAATATGGAAGAGCAACTCTCTGGTGCTTGCACAGTAGAAATTGCTGCTTTTAATGAATTTGCAACATTATTGACTGATACTTCAGTCATAGGGAATTTTGACACTGTCGTGTTTGATACAGCGCCAACAGGGCATACGTTACGATTATTACAACTGCCTTCTGCATGGTCTACGTTTCTAGATGATAACACGACTGGTACCTCATGTTTAGGTCCTTTAAAAGGGCTAGAGCCACAACGTGAAATCTATAAAGAAGCAGTTGAACGTTTAAAGAATGCTAATCAAACAACGTTAATGTTAGTGACACGCCCAGAAGAAAATCCTTTAAAGGAAGCAGCACGTGCTTCTCGCGAATTGTTTGAAATAGGTATTCAAAATCAGACCCTACTAATTAATGGATATATGAGCAATGCCAATTCTACTGATGATATCGAAGAGGCTTTCATTGCACGTCAAGCTGATGCAATAGCAAGAATTCCTGAAGAACTAAATCAATTTGAGCAATTCTACTTACCTTTTGTACCGTACTCTTTATCAAGTATTGAGCGTATGCAAGCATGGATGACTGACCAAGAAGTTATACATGAAGATGAATCAAATGAAGTAACTAAGATTCCTGAGATAGAAGAAATGATTGCAGATTATTTAGAGCGTAAGCCGAAACTCATTTTTACGATGGGTAAAGGTGGGGTTGGAAAAACAACGGTGGCTTCTTATATTGCATTACGATTAGCGGAAGAAGGTACTCATGTACATTTAACTACAACAGATCCTGCCGCACATCTCAATTGGACATTCGGTGATGACAACGTTAAAAATTTAACAATCAGTCGTATCGATCCAAAAGCAGAAGTGGCAAACTATGAAGCAGAAGTGCTTGCAAAGGCAAGTGAAACGATGAATGAGGAAGGTTTAGCATTTGTGAAAGAAGATTTGGCTTCTCCTTGTACAGAGGAAATAGCTGTATTCCGAGCATTTGCTAACGTTGTAGAAAATCATCAAGATGAAGTCATTATTATTGATACTGCACCAACAGGGCATACGCTGCTGTTATTAGATGCAACAGAAGCTTATCATCGTGAAATAAGCCGTTCACAAGGGGATATTCCTCCAGCTGTTTCAAACCTGTTACCAAGGTTGCGTGATGCCTCTTATACGAGTGTCGCCATTGTAACTCTCCCTGAAGCAACACCTGTCTATGAAGCTTCGCGCTTACAAGAAGATTTACATCGTGCTGGATTATCTGTTGATTGGTGGGTTGTTAATCAGGCATTTTCATCTATCTATACAACAAGTCCAACATTAATTCAAAAACAACAAGCAGAATCGAAATGGCTAAAAGAAGTTAGATCCATCAGCAATAATCAATTTGTGGCCATTCCATGGGTAAAAACGCCACTGGTTGGAGCACAAGGCTTACATGAATTAAAAGGAGAGAAAATCAAATGAAAATGAGTCCAGAAGGTAAAAATTATTTAGAACAGGTATTAGCTGATTCCGAGGTTAAAACACTTCGTTTCTTTGGTATTACAGGCTGCTGTGGGGTTAATTTAGGTGTAGGCTTAGAAGCACCAGCAGCAGAAGATGCGATTCAAACAATTGAAGGTATCGAAATCGCAATTCATCCTGATATTGCACCGCAATTAACAGATGTTACGATCCATGCAGAAGAAGAGAATGGTGAACTAGGTTTAGTATTAGTTGGATACTCTCCGACATCTTGCTAAAGAGTAATTCTAAATATACTGTCTGTCTTAGCAATTATTCTATCTGTGAATGGAGGATACAATAATGACAGTAAATCATGCTAGCGTATTAACAAAAGATTATTTTATCGCTTATTTAAAGTTAATTATAAATAGTAGAGAATACACATTGATACAGGCTAAAGAATTTGCTTTTGATTTCTTCTTTAAAGGAGATATGGAGCGTTACGGCCCTTCTACATGGTTGCAATTTGAAAAAGCTATAAAAGAAATTGATAAAATCATGTGTGAAATTGAAGTGTGTTCATAACTATTACAAAAGCTTAAATAAATTACGTCTAGCTAACTGCTAGACGTAAAAAAATATATTTTATATAAGAAAATGCTTATATAGAGAAAAGAGGAGAAATTTATATGAAAACACTAAAAGTAATCAACCAAAATCAATCTTGTTGTACTACAACTAAGGATATTGAAGTACAGGAGAGTGTTAATATCCCAAATAAGAATTTACCGATTGTCATAATTGGTGCAGGTCCTATAGGGTTAGCTACTGCTGCTCATCTAGTAGAGCAGAACCAGTCATTTATTTTACTTGAAGCTGGCAATGAAATAGCACACAATATTCGTACTTGGGGTCATGTCACATTATTTTCTCCATGGCGTTATAACATCAATAAAGCTGCTAAATCATTATTAGAGGGCTCTGATTGGATAGAACCTAACTTAGAAACAATACCTACGGGGCATGAATTAATAGATCTTTATTTAAAACCTTTGGCAGAGTTAACACAAATAAAACCAAGTATCCGATTGAACTCAAAAGTAGTAGGTATATCAAGACAATTTAATGATAAAATGAAATCAAAAAATCGATTCAATCAGTCCTTTAATATATATGTTGAAAAAGAGGATGATATCGATATTATTGAGGCGAAAGCAGTTATTGATGCAACAGGAACATGGGGGAATCCAAACCCAGCAAATTCTACAGGTGTTTGGCTAAAAAATGAAAAAGCAATAGCAGATCACATTGAGTATGGTATTCCAGATATAAATACGAACCCTAAGAGATATGCAAATAAGAAGGTTGCTGTCATTGGTGGTGGTCATTCAGCGATCAATACCTTATTAGCTTTGGCTGAATTACAAAAAGATAATCCTGCAACAAAGCTTGTGTGGCTTATGCGTAAAAAATCTGTAGAAGAGGCCTATGGCGGGGAGGAAAAAGATGCGTTGGCAGCACGTGGCGCACTGGGTATTCGCATCCATGAGTTAGTAGATACAGGAAAGATTGAGGTAGTAACACCTTTCTATATTTCACAAGTGAAAAAAGAAGAGAATATTCATATTATAGGTACTATTAATGGAGGACAAAAAGTACTTACAGGATTCGATGAACTTATTGTTAATGCAGGAAATCGACCTGACTTTACCATGAACAATGAACTGCGTTTATCTATTGATTCAGCAACAGAAAGTGTGCAAGCATTAGCGCCCTTAATTGATCCTAATGAGCATAGTTGTGGCACAGTAAGGGCGCATGGAGAAGAAACACTACGACAACCAGAAAAGAACTTCTACATTGTCGGTGCAAAAAGTTATGGACGCGCACCTACATTCTTAATGGCCACAGGCTACGAACAGGTTCGTTCTATAACAGCTTATTTATCAGGAGATGAAGAAGCGTCGAAACGTGTGGAATTAGAATTACCAGAAACAGGCGTATGTAGTATTAATCTTGTTAATCAATCCAATACATGTTGTTAAAAATTTGACTGTTAGCGCAAGCTAGCAGTCCTTTTAAAATACCAAGGGGGAAATGGGATGGACACACTTATTATTCGTAAAATGGAAAAGAAGGATTTACAAGAGGTATTAAAGATTTATAAAGAGGGAATCGAAACAGGAATGGCAACTTTTGAAACAATAGTGCCAAGTGAACAGGTATGGGATGAAAGACACCATGCGACCTTGCGTTTTGTTGCAGAAGAACACAATAGAGTGGTTGGTTGGATTGGCATTTCACCCGTCTCTACACGCTCCGTCTATTCTGGAGTTGGAGAAGTTAGTGTTTATATATCGAGTGAAAGTAAAGGGAAAGGTATTGCCTCTAAGCTATTTAAAGTACTAATTGAAGAGAGTGAAAAGGAGGGGTTTTGGACACTCCAATCATCCATCTTTGCGATCAATTCATCAAGTATCCAATTACATAAAAAGATGGGCTTTCGAATTGTTGGTACAAGAGAAAAAATTGCTCAATTAGATGGGATATGGCATGATACAGTTTTAATGGAAAGAAGAATGTAACTTCGAAATAAAGTTACGTGTGCAAGATTCAAAATTAGAATAAAGTAAATTCATGGGTAGCCATTGTAGTTTTATAAAAAAGATTGATCATTTAAAACAAAGTTCGATTAAAAATCCTGTGTTGATATGCGGGAGTTTTTTGTTCAACAAGCGGGCCAGATTGTTGATGAACGTTTTCAATAAAATTGGATATTATTATTGAAATCATAGAATAAAATTGTGAAGTTTCTCACTTAAACTAACAGAGCAGGATAGCTAAAGAACATCTAGGGGTTACTTCTAAAAAGGGGTAATCTAAATGAAAAATCCATTCATAATTAGTTTGATTGTGTTTATATTTTGTTCAGTTTTTCTATGTTATTAGTAAGTCCTGTTTTTTCACAAACTACACCTTCAGATAAAAATGAATAATTACATCCCGCAAATAAGGAAAAAGTTATTAATGAAACTGTAGATGAATTTTACCAGGCATTAAGAGACCTAAAATATCCTATTCATCAGGAGGTTAATCAAAGATATAAGCTGAAGCCAAAGCAACAGCAAAGGTATTTGGATACTGTTCTTTTTAAAGAAATACCTGATGCATCTGTAAATGTAAGAAAGAAATTATTGTTTAATTAGGTAGAAAGTTTAAATTATATAACTTTCGATGGAAATATTCTTCGTACCTATCCTGATATTGATATTAAGTACTATTAGCCCCGATAGGCAAGTTTATTTCTTTTATTCCTTTAAAGACACTGAAAAAGAATTTAGAGGTAATTATGCAATTTATGATGTTGAAACAAAAGTAATGGTAGCAGGTGGAAGTACTTATATGCCAAAGCTCAATAATGGGTTGTGCTCGTCTAGTTAAACTAACGGTAGCGATAGTTCAACTAGCTATAAGCGATCTTAGACATATTTTAGGTATTCCGTTAAAGTGTTCGATTGTTCAATAGAACAGTCGCTTTTTACTAACGGAGCAGGTTAGTTTAATAAATTTTCGTAAAATTCAAGGATTCTTACCCAATAAAAAAGAATATATATTTATTAAAATTTTAAAAAGCGTTACTTGAGAAAGGAGATACTGAATTGGAGGATTTAATAAAGGAGTACAGCTTAGGATACACAATGATTTGGGATGCCATCGAAGGATTAACAGAGGAGGAGCTTCGATACAAACCCGCACCAAACAAATGGAGCATTCATCAAATTCTCATACATGTAACGGATTCCGAGATCTCAGCCACACCTAGGCTAAAAAAAGTATTGGCAGAGGATGAGCCAATACTGGTCTCATTTGACCAAGATGCATGGGCGAATACCTTGAGTTATGACTTATTGGACCGTGAACAGTATTTGCATCTTTTCAAATTGTTACGTACTAGTATGCAGCCTATTTTGGACAATCTAACGAGTGAACAAAGCAGGCGAGTGGGGATGTACATAGATCAGGAACGATTCACATTTAAGCAATTACTTGAATTTCGCGTACAACATGTTCGCGACCACCTTGATCAAATTGAACGGGTAAAGAATTCATATCGAGAGAAACAACCAAATTAAACCTATTTAAACCACAGCAAAGAGGGAACAACATGTGCTTTTTATAACGGGTTAAATTAAAGAGTATTCTTCGAAGATATGTAATGAACAAACATAGAAAACTGGCTTGAATGGTAATCGCTATGAACTAGGGGGGACGGAAAAAGGGTTTTTAATAATGAAATTTCTTACATGGGGTGTAATTGGAGCTGCTATCTTGGGTAATAACAAGAGGTTGCAAAGTGGAAATCTTCAGCAATTCACAAAAAATATATCGAACAAATTAAATTTACAGAACACACAACAAATGATGCAACCTCTACAACAAATGGCACAACCAATGCAGCAAATGACTCAGCCTTTACAACAGATGAACCAATTACAACAGCAAACAACTCAATCGTCGCAACAGATGAAACAACCTTTACCCTGTCATCTAAGTTCTTCAGAGTCTTGAGTTAGTTCGGAAGATGAATCAGCTGCTGATTGAAAAGAAGTAATAAAAACAAGTGTGAGTACAAAAGTGATTAACATTTTTTATTTTTCTTTAATCCTCCTCTTATACCTTTATCAAAATTTATTGTATTTTTTCCTATACTGAATAAAGTATGTCTTATTGAACAATCGGGCGCTTTTCTGAAAAAAGGAAAGCGTCTTTCTTCATGAAAAGGGCCCAATTATTGAAAAACATTTTTTAACGAAAGGCTCCAAAACGGCACTTGGGGACGTTCCACTACACTTGTTAGGTGTTTTTAATAAATCTAAAAGGCCTATACATAAAAATTCCTTTTTCTTTCCTTTTATCATGAGTTACATGAATAAAGGAAGTTCTATTTTGAAACGTAATCGCTCCAAATGTTCACTTAAAAACATGTTTTGCCACATGGAGAAATTCCTTAACTGCAGGAGAAGCATTTGCAATAGAATGACAGGCAAGTGCTACTTCACGGCTGTTTTCAATATTTAGTTTGCTGATTTTTATGTTTTGCTGTGTCTTTAAGTATAATTCTGGACCTATCGTAACGCCAAGTCCTTCCTGTACCATATTAGCGATGGTTGTACAGTCGTGTACTTCAAAAAGAATAGATGGTTTAATTTGCGCTTCTGCAAATAATTCCTCAACATGTGATTGGTACATCCCTGTTGGCATAATAAAGGATTCATCCATTAAATCATTCATTTCTACAATTTCTTTAGAGCGGAAATGATGAGCAGAGTGATAAGCGACTACCATCTTGTCTTTAATCAAAGGAACCAAATCGAAATTTGGGCTTGATTTTCCTTTTACTACAAATCCAATGTCAATAATGCCTGAATCCAACCATTCCGTAATTTCCTCATAGGTTCCTTCATAAAATTTAAATTCTATTTTAGGATGCTTTTTCCGGAATTTTGCAAGTAATTTAGGCAATAGGCAGGAAGAAGCACTTGCAAAAGTGCCGATACGAATAATACCTGTTTCCAAGCTTGTCATAAGTGCAATTTCTTGATTAATGACTTCCACTCTTTTCAATATTTCTCTGATATGCGGCAGAATTTTTTGTCCCATTTCTGTAAGTGTTATTCCTTTTTTTCGATCACGAATTAATAAAGAAACTCCCCATTCAGATTCTAAACTCGCAACTGCATGGCTCACGGCAGATTGAGTCATATTTAATGTTTCAGCAGTTTCTGTAAAGCTTCCTAGCTCGACTACTTTTGCAATGATTTCGTAGCGCACGATAGTCATGAGTAATTACTCATCTCCCTTATCAAAAACATCAATTTTACTTATGTTAACATGGAACTTAAAATAAAAACAGCAGTTCAAATATAAGGAGATGTACAAATTGAAAAATAATATAAATCAACTAATCATCATACTTTTAGCTTTAGGAGCTTTTGTAACAGGAACAGCAGAGTTTGTTGTTTCTGGAATTTTAGAACTGATTTCTTTTGAATTAAATGTTTCAATTTCAATAGCTGGCCAGTTGATTACGATTTATTCTTTATCTTATGCTATTGGAGCATTGGTATTGGTCATGCTAACGTCTAAATTTGACCGTAAAAAAGTGCTTTTAAGTGCCATCTCTATATTTATTCTAGGAAATCTAGTTGCATTTTTCAGTTATAATTTCGTCATTCTTATGTTATCCCGAGTCATTATGGCAATGAGTGGAGGGCTGTATATTGTTGTTGCCACCAATTATGCCGCTCAAATTGCAGTTCCAGAAAAAAGAGGTAGTGCAATGGCAACAGTCATTACAGGTTTCACTGTTTCATTAGTACTTGGAGTGCCTATTGGAACATTTTTAGCTGGACATTTTGATTGGCACTATATTTTCTTGATCATTGTGCTTGGTACAGTTTTTTTAATGATAGGTCTTTATAAATTATTACCAGCTATAAAAGGAAACCAACCGTTGCCATTTACACAACAGCTACAAATAATGAATGATAAACGAGTCCTAACTGGTTTAATGACAACGATTTTTTGGATTTTAGGTTATACGATGGTGTTTGCCTACATTGCTCCATTATTAAGTCATACTGCTGGTTTTTCTATAGAAATGACAAGTATCGCATTATTTGTTTTAGGCACATTTGCTTTTATTGGCTCACGCTTTGGAGGATATGCGGTAGATAGATGGGGACCTAATCGAACAATAACATTAAGTTTATGTGTTCATATCATCTCTTTATTTGTACTAGCATTTACACAGTATAGGGCAGTGGGTGTATTTGTCACACTAGCTTTTTGGGGAGTAGCAACTTGGACAATGACACCAGCAAAGCAGTTTTATCTGATTTCATTAAAACCACAATCCTCTGAAACAGTACTCAGTTTTAATACCGCCTTAATGAATGTGGGAATGATGCTGGGCTCTGCATTAGGAGGAATCATTATTCAATATACTAATATAGAAAATTTAAGCTGGATTGGTGGAATATTCGTAATACTCGCACTTATTTTTATCAGATGTTCTTTCTACCTAAATAAAAAAGTTATGAAGCACCATCGACTTTAATGAATTAAAAAGTAATTTCTAAACTCAACTGCCTTGGTATTCAGGGAATATTAGGTATTGTTTATATTGAAGAAATAACTGATTTTACTAAGGAGACTATTTCAGTAATTGGAGATGAAGTTTTGTTAATGGTTTTTTCGATTTTTTTAACCACTTATAGTATTGAGACAATTAATAAGATTCAATCTAGTATAACTGAACATTCAACAGTTCAAGAAATACAAAAATTATCGTAAATCTAAATCAGATTATTTACCTTATGATTTAGGGATATTACGTAATGGAAGTTATATAAGATTTGGGAAAAGCCGACAATCTAGACTATTCAAGAAACAAAAATTCCTAAAAATACAATAGTTGAGGTAATAGAAAGAAAAAAATAATTGGGTAAGAGTGCAAATAGAAGAAAATAATAGCTGTTTAAATGGATGGATAGAGGAGTTAAAAATTAAAAATTGTTGATTGATATTAAAAATCTAAATAGAATACTTAAAAATCAGAACTGTCCTTTAAAGTTCCAAATTTTCTAAGGGCAGTTTCTTGTTTCAAAAACTCTTTTTTAGAATTTAATCATTACTCATTTTTAATAAACAACAAAGCAGCAAGGAACGGTTTCTGTAACCTTATTCCCGCAAGTTTTTCCTCTTGTTCAGGAGCTTTTACTAGAAGATGAATTGCTTTACATTGAGAGAACGCTTGAAAAGCGCTTTGGTAGACCTCAAGTGAAAATAAAATATGCACAAACGACGAAAAGAATATGAAATTGAAGGGAATTAAAGAAACTGCATAAATTTTTATGCAGTTTTTTCTTTACTTTCAAATAATTATTTTGTAAGATAAAGCCAACTTCAAAAGTGGCCAGACCACTTTTGAATTCATTCAGTAAGAGACGCCATCATCTGAAGGTGGTGGATTTTGTTTCTTTTTAGTAGGTATCCAAACACCTACTGAATGAAGATGAAGCCTTTGGATGCATTGTTTATCTGCGCGAAAGGAAAGCGACAGCAATAATTATTCCAAGGCGAATAGATTGACCGAGGAGTTGATCGTATGGATAAAAAAACCGAACAAAAGAAAGTGTTTTTAGATATCGTCCAACAATTACGACAACTTATTAAAATAGAAAAAATACAGGCTGGTGAAAAGTCACCTTCCGAAAGAGTCCTTTCAGAACGTCTAGGTGTCGGGCGATCCTCTGTGAGAGAGGCATTGCGAAGTTTAGAGTTATTAGGTCTTATTGAAACGAGACATGGGGAAGGACGTTTCTAGCTTCTACAAAAGCATCAGCTCGTAGAAATATTGTCGATGTTTATATTAGAAGATGAAAAATCAAAAAGGATGCGAATTAACGCGACAAATTCATGATAAGGAAGCCATTCGCGTTATAAGTTGTACAGAGACTCTGCGAACACTACCAGTGTGGGGCAGTTTTTTTGTAAAGCTAGAGATAGAAAGTACGATTTATTGTCGGGATGTTTAACGAGAAATAATCATCACGTCAGGAAATCGTCTTTCACTAAAAGTTTGGTTTCAGTTAGCAGTTTATGCCAGTGACCGTTTAAATCGAAACTCAACAGAAGAAGAAAAATTAATCATTCAAACTATGTTGAAATCGATACAGCTTGGCTATGAAAAAGAAGCATTAAAAGCTTACCAACAGTGGATGAATGCTGAACAAGGCATTTAGACAACAAAGGGGGAGTAGAACATGGTAGTACGTAGCTTATTTAGTAAAAAGAAAGAGGACAGACAGGAAATGGGATTTCCAGAAGGACTTATGACAAAATGTCCAGAATGCCGTCACATTCAGTTAACAAAGGAATTAGAAAAAAATCATAAAGTGTGTACAAAATGCGACCATCATTTCAAAATGACTGCACAGGAGCGCGTAGCATATCTCTTAGATGAAGGTTCATTTGTTTCAATGGATGATCATTTACAAACAAGTAATCCACTTAATTTCCCTGATTATGTAGAAAAAATTTCAGTGGCTAAACAACAAACGGAATTAAGCGAAGCTGTACTGACTGGGTTAGGTACTCTTGATGGAGAAGAAATTGTTGTAGCCATTATGGATTCTCATTTCCGTATGGGCTCAATGGGCTCCGTTGTAGGAGAAAAAATCACACGTGCCGTTGAAAAAGCTATTGAATTACGTGTACCGGTTATTATTTTTACTGCTAGTGGTGGAGCGCGCATGCAAGAAGGTATTCTATCATTAATGCAAATGGTAAAAACGAGTGTGGCATTAAAACGTCATAGTGAAGAAGGACTATTATTTATTTCGATCATGACGCACCCTACATACGGTGGCGTTTCAGCAAGCTTTGCCTCTGTTGGAGATATTAATATTGCAGAACCGCAAGCATTAATTGGCTTTGCTGGTCGCCGTGTAATCGAAGAAACATTAAGAGAGAAATTACCAAATGATTTCCAAAAGTCAGAGTTTTTACTAGCGCATGGTCAGCTTGATGCAATTTTCCATCGGAAGGATTTACGAAACCAAGTAGCAATACTTGTAAAAATGCATACAAAAGGCGGTGTGCAATATGTCTAAAAATTTAGCTTTTGAAGAACCAGTCGTACAATTACGAGAAAAAATTGATGAATTAAAAACGATTGCTACAGAGGCAAATGTAGACATGACAGGCGAAATCGAAAAGCTTGAAACACGTCTAACACAGCTAGAACAATCTATTTATGCCAATATGAAGCCATGGGATCGTGTACAGGTTGCTAGACATCCAGAACGACCAACAACTTTACAATATATAGAAGCGATGTGTGAAAACTTTATTGAGTTACATGGAGATCGTACATTTGGTGATGATGCAGCTATTCTAGGAGGAATTGCTCTCTTTGAAGAACAGCCCGTAACAATTGTTGGACATCAGCGCGGAAAATCAACTAAAGAAAATATTCGACGAAATTTTGGTATGCCACACCCTGAAGGATATCGTAAGGCATTACGCTTAATGAAGCAAGCTGAGAAATTTAAGCGCCCAATCATTTGTTTTATTGATACAAAAGGAGCCTATCCGGGTAAGGCAGCCGAGGAACGCGGCCAAAGTGAAGCCATTGCTAGAACTCTCTCTGAAATGGCGATTCTAACAGTACCAGTTATTAGTATTGTTATAGGGGAAGGCGGAAGTGGTGGTGCCATTGCATTAGGGGTAGCTAATCGCGTCTTTATGTTAGAGAACTCAACGTATTCGGTTATCTCGCCTGAAGGGGCTGCATCGATCTTATGGCGAGATGGTAGCCTAGGGAAGCAAGCTGCAGAAGCAATGCGGATAACAGCACCTGACTTAAAAGAGCTTGACGTTATTGATGGAATAATCCCTGAAATAACGGGTGGAGCACACCGCAATGTTGTGAAGCAAGCATCTTATATAAAAGAATGTATAAGCGTCACACTAAAAGCATTGAATTCTCTAAATGGCGAACAATTAATTGAAGATCGCTATGAGAAATTCAGAAAGATTGGACAATATACAGAAGTTTAATTTCATTTTTAGGTTATTGGACATGTGAATTTGTTTGTAAAGAGATAAAAAATGTTTCCTAAATAAATTAATATCCTAATGAATGATGGAAGAAAAAAGAATTGTAGTTGGTAAAAAAGATTGAGCATTTATAATAAAGTTCGATTATTTGTAATATAGTTTGATAAAAATAACTTCGTATTTAAATAAAACCCACGCATATTGATCAAACTTTTTTCAAAATGCGTGGGTTTCTTCTATTATAAAATCAACGATTGCAACAAACTTTTAATCAAACTTTATTCTAAACCAACACTTTTGTGTCTTATTAATTTGCTTTAAGTGACCATTTACACAGAGTAATTTAATCTTTATTAGTTTTCATCTGTCCATAAAAATAAAATGTCTAAAAGTTCTTGTTCATATACAAGTACAGATAGTATGGGTAGTTGATGAATCAAGGCCCTCCTCCACGCAAAATAATTTTAGTTTACATAATATAAATTATAGGAAGTTATGTTTCATTAAAAAGTATACTAATAATAGTGAGACAAAATGAATTTAAAATGTAATATGAACCAATTCTTTTGTTGTAATCCTCATTCCATTGAATAACTTGCTCCATCCGTTTTTGACCTGCATTTCTAAGGGTATTCGCGGCGAAAGTTTGCGCTCTCGCATTCAACTTCTGGATGACTTTCTCATCTTGGGGTTGTTTATCCTTTTGCATTTCCTTCCAAGCTTGATCTCATGAGGACCATTCCTTGATACTAACAGTTGTCATAACATTCAACTCCTATTTTTATTTTTTGTTTTAATTGCTTGTATTCGGTTCATCCAATTGCTCAGAATATCTGAGGCGCAGACTTATAAATACTAAGACCAATGCAATGACCGTTAGGAAAACTCCCAGCAATCGGAATCCTGTCAAGTTGAACGCACCTCCCATAATGATACCTGTCAACAGTGAAGATAAAATTGTTCCCAAGTATCTCGATGTATTAAATAGGCCATATGCTACACCAGCAATTTCTTTTGGAGAGCTTTTAAACAAAGCTGCCTGCATACTAACAGCGTTTAGCCCGTTGCTAAAACCGAATGCGGCTAACGCCAGGCACACACTGATGACTGGTGAACTTTGCGTCCATGTCACAATCCACACTGCCCCCACTACCATCAGTAATGAGGATACAATCAATGCAGGTCTTGGTCCCGATTTACCGACCCATTTCCCTGCTATTGGCGAAGCTACAATCGAGCTCAAGCCCAAGGTTAACATAAGAATCCCTGTCTGAAATTCACTGACATGACGCACCATTTGCAGGTATGATGGAATCCCAAAAAAGAGTGAATAATAAAGTAAGTTAACTAGCAAGTATTGTATATTGACCCAAGTCATCCCTGGATATTTGGCGAAGGTGCGTAAAGGAATAAATGGCGACATTGTTTTTAGCTCATGTTGTACGAATATTCCCAACGCAACGAGCCCGATTAGCACAAAAATGACATTCCATAGAGAGAAATGCCCAGATGATTTCGCTGACAGCAAGCCAACTAGAAGTGCAATCAGACCCACCGCAAAGAGCAGAATTCCTGGCACATCAATCACACCCAGTAATTTTTGAAACGACATGTCACGTGAAACAATTGCTGCCGATCCATCATTAGGAATCATTTTCCAAGCTAATATAAAGCTCGCCACAACAAACGGGATATTGACGATGAAGATCGCTGGCCAGTCCCACCATTGAATAAGTACTCCTCCTGCAAAAGGTCCTATAGCTGCCGCACCGGATAGGAAAATCGATAAACCTGCTAAAGCATCTGCTTGCTTTTCTGTAATATGAATGCGTACGATAGCTGTTCCAACTGCAATCAGCATACTAGTTCCGATTGATTGTACAATTCTGGACACTATAAGCCATCCGAAATTTGGAGAAAATGGAGCCAGAATAGAAGAAACTAAGGATACTAGAAGACCAGCTAGAAATATCTTTCTCCGACCGAATAAATCACTAGCCTTCCCCATTACAGGTTGGGCGATAGCACTAGCGATATAAAATGAAAACACAATCCAGGAAACAGTAGTAAAATCAATGCTATACACATGTTGCAACCTAGCAATAGCAACAGAAATCATTGATGAATTTAAAGGGTTTAATAATATTCCTAGTCCAACGGATATCATTAACCACCTGCTACGAGAATTCATATTTTACCCCCCCTTTATATTTGTTACATTGATATCTTACTTGAAATTTTACATTCATTCCAACGCATTTAAAGTTATGATATCATTGACCAAAAGGAATGATTGGAGAGAAAAAGAAATGGAACTTCTTCAACTACAATATTTTCTTGAGGTAGCTCGATTAGAGCATGTAACCGAAGCTGCCCGAAGTCTCCACGTTACGCAATCGTCGCTAAGCAAAACGATTCAGCGTCTGGAAGAAGATTTAGGGGTACCTTTATTTGATCGCACAGGCAGGAAACTGCGATTAAATGAATTTGGCAACAAATTCATTCGTCGCGCGGAAAGGGCTTTGTTTGAGTTGGAACAGGGGAAGCAGGAGATTAGCGATTTGTCCAGAGCAGAATCTGGTACACTTAAGCTTGCGGTAACCACAGCAAGCACTTTGCCCCAGATAATGCGAGAGTTTCGTAAAAAACGTCCTAATATCCAATTTCATGTGCAAATGCTGACCACACTGGAAATGGTCACGCTTTTACATCGAGGCGAAGTCGATTTTTGCTTGTCGTCCTCTCCTTTTCAAGGGCAAGACATCGAATGTCAAGTTGTCTTTGTTGATCCCATTCTTGTTGCAGTTCCTAATGGGCATCGGCTGGCAGACCGAAGTAGCGTATGTTTAACAGAACTTAAGGATGAAAGCTTTGTAGGTGTGAAAAGAGGATACGGCACTCGTGATTTAGTAGACGCTGTATGCAAATCGGCTGGAATTGACCTTAAATATGTGTATGAGGGCGATGAACCTACACGTTTGATCACTCTTGTAGAAGCTGAAATTGGACTTGCCTTCATACCAAGCACAGCAAAAATATCATGGGAAAAGATTAAATATTTGCAAGTTGAGGATCATGAACTTGTACGTGATATCGCTTTATTATGGCATAAAAGTCGATACATGACGCAAGCTTCATTGGAATTCCGCAAGGTAGTTCTAGACTATTTTGAGGCAATATCAAACCAGTCCAATTAATCTTATTGCATGACTCGTACCGATTCGATGAGCTTATGGAACAACCTACTATTAAATTGAGTATTATAACTTCTAACGAATAACGTGCATAATATATTTATTAGTTAGAAGTTATGCCCTGAAGTTACTCTACAATCTGGCCCGATTGTTGAATGAAAGTTTAATATATGTTAAAAAAACTTAATACATTGGTGCCTAAGATAGTATTACTTTAAAAAATAGTTTCCCCATTTCATATAATAAAAAAGTTGTTTTCAGCTGCCATATCCAATAATAGGACATATGAACATAGGCGATTATTTACGAATGCTCATTGAAAAAGATATTAATCCTCAATCACCTCGATATCTATTAAAAAATGCAATTAGATCTGGAATTATCTTCAAATAATTCTTTTAATGTCTCTGTTGGAATATGAATAATTTCGTAGTCCCTTTCGTCTTCCCCATACTCTAAAAAAGAATTTTCTTTAAATAAAACAATATACTGCATCAAGTTTCCTTTTATTAAATTCGTTCTTCTTGATTCCTTAATTCTGAAGAATAATACTAAATAACCAGTCGTCAAATAAATTTTGACAACTGGTTAGGTGTATACTTTTTCGGCTGTAATATATCAGTAATTTTCACTGCTACCTGTAGAAAGGACACTAAATAGTAGTTTTACCGAAGCAAGATCTCAGCTTCTTTTGCAAATTCATTACTGTTTTTTATGACCAAATTAGCCGTTTCACTCGGATGGCTAAGAGGAAAATGATGACCATATGGAACAAAATCAACCTTACCCAGATGTGAAGGAGCAGAATAGCCTCTGTCAGAATCCCCCCAAATAATGTGAAGATTATACTTTGTTACTTCATTGAAATCACCTTGAACGTTTTTCGATAGTAAACTATTAAGCTGAACCGTAGTATTTAAAATTCTAGGAGAAGTAAAACTTTTACTTAGTTTTTCAATATAATGTTCAGGGATGCTCTCTATACTTTCAAATAAACCATTACTTAATAAATATCGCTCTATCAAATTAGTAGTTGCCAATTTCAATGTCCATTTGTTCATAAATTGAGGAACATATATCGATTTAGCATTTATTTTAGTAATAGGTGGCTGAAGTAAAGTAATTGTATACTTCTTATCTATGTACTTTTGTACTAATGCTTCCAAAAGAATATACGCACCAAATGAATGGCCAATTAGATGGGCGCCGTTAGTAGCTTTCTCCAATAATTTTTTTACTACATTCAAATAGATATTTAAAAGATTTTTCTCGCGTTTAAAAGGAGAACGTCCCAAACCTGGAAGATCCAAGATCCATACAGGTTGACCCGTTTTTTCATGAAGCTCATGCGCTAAAGGAAATAAATCCTCCCCATCACTCAATAAACCATGTAATAAAATAAACGGTTTTCCTTCTCCGTGTAATTGGTAAAGGGTATTGTTATCGCATAATGTTCGCTCAAATAAATGATGATGTTCACCATTTTGATACATCAATCGATAATCCAGATCAGCTACTACGGCAGGGAAAAAGTTCATGACACTCATCTTCTTAAACCAATCTCCCCCCCTCATGTTTTTCACCGAACCATTTGAAAATGTTCGTTTTGTGATAAAATTCAGTCCATCAGAAGGAATGTTTGTTATTTTACTTACTCCACTTTTCATTATTGTTTTCATAAGCGGCATTGGAACAGAGATTTTTGGTGCCCTCATATTCATACTTTCCGACATAACACTTAATAATTCAGCAATGTTCGGATCGTTCACTTTGTCATCAACAAGTGTATATGTTTGAATAGCCGGCTGCTCCAATTTGAAAACCTGCACAATAAACTTCGCAAACTCATCGTTTGAAATCAGTGGCAACCTATATCCCTTATCTCCAGGAATCACTGGCATGAGCCCTCTTCGCATACTTGTCACAAGCAAACCTAATCCTGCTATCTGCTCTGTACTCCCTGTTTTACTACTACCAACCACAGTTGGCGGATTAATGACAGACAGCGGATAACCTACTGCTGATGCCTGTTGACGGATATAAAGATCAGCTAAAAATTTTGTTTTCTCATATGGATTTTTTATTTTTAAAAATTTGTTTCCTTCTTTAAATACATCTATCGCAACCTTGCTATTATTATCATCAAAGGGACTCATGTAACCTACAACATGGATAAATTGCTGTAAGCCCTTCAATTGATGAATACTTTTAGCGAATTCACTAATATGTTTGGCGCCATTCAAAAATACAGAAGTTGCCTCTTTGTTTGTCGCTTGAATATCCATGGAGCCTCCTGCGTGAATAATCACATCCGTTTTCAATACCAACTCCTTATCTTCAGCACTTAGACCTAAGTCTATTTTCGTTAAATCACCTTCAATAAAGTGCATATTTTCCTCTTTTAAGATGCCTCTTTCCTGAAAAATATGTGTTGCTTTACTTTTCGACCTCACTAAAAGAAGAATGTTCACATCCTCTTTGACTAATTCATTCACTAATTGCTTTCCAATAAAACCTGTTCCACCCGTTAAAAATACTGTTCTCATAAAAATCCTCCTAGTAGTACTGTTTAGTACTAATTTGATGTAAAAAAAATGCTTCTTTTACCGAAGCAAGTTAAACAAATGATCTGCTGTTTTCATGATTACAGTTGCATCCTCCAGTGTTTCTGAAATAAATAGCGCTCCTTCAAGATTTGTAATAAAAAGAGATGCAACCTCGTCAATATTTATTGTCTTTCTAAATTCACCATTCTCTACCCCTTGTTTAAGGAATAAAGAAACTTTCGTTTGTAAGCCTTTAAAAAAAAGACCTATTTTTTCTTTTACTTTTGTGGCATTTGTAGGACTTTGAATATAAAGGGTAATAAATGGACAGCTCCCCTTATATTCTCTCGTCTGAACTCCTTGTGTTATTTGCTTTAAAAATAGTTTGATACGATCTTCAACTAATAAATGGTTTTGAGATAGTAAGTCATCTATTGCAGATTGATACATTTCAATCCAATAATCAACGACCCCTTCCAACAATTCTTCCTTATTAGAGAAGTGATAATACACATTAGACTTTGAAACTTTGCTTACACGAACTAATTCATCCATGCTTGTATAAGCGAACCCTTTTTCTAAAAATAATGTTGCAGCTACTTCAATTACACGTTTTTGATTCATTAATTTTACCTTTGTCATAATTAGTACTATACAGTACTACAATGGGTGTTGCAAGTATTTTTGTTAGTTTAAAAAAATTTTGATTAAAAATGCGAAACTTTAATTGATTTTAAAAATGTCATGTTGAACAAAATTGAACGAATCCCCAAAACTGTTTTGGATGGCTTGTAATGTTATTTTGTAGTCAATAAAGTAGATGCTTTTATGCCCATTAAGGATGATTGACAAAATTGATTCATTAATATCCTTCATTCAATATAAAAACTCCATTTTGATTGATGATGATCAAAATGGAGTGTATTTAACATAATTGTTTATTATGCCTAGCTGTTATTCAAACAATGGCATCATATGTTTTCTAATCAATTCAACACGATCCTTGGCACGTGGCATAAAGCGCGAAGCAATCGAAATGACCATCTTCTTTTGAGGATTTATGAATATTACATTTCCACCATCCCCCAAAGCTGCATAGCAATCATCAAGTATCCACCACAAATAACCATAGGTCAGCTTTCCTGATCGACTTTGTACTTTAGTGCTGTCCTCTATCCATTGAGAAGAAAGAATTTGGCGACCGTTCCATACACCCCCATTTAAATAGAGCTGACCTATTTTGGCCATATCTCGGGTTGTTAACGTAAGTCCCCAACCAGCGGTATTTACTTCCTTAGGATCTACTATCCAGCCAGTTACATATTTATCCTTCAGAAAAGCGAAATAGTCTTCTTTATTTTGTATAGTTGTATTTGTGGGAGCTTTGATTGCAAGAGGTTTAAACAAGTTTTCTGTAGCGAAATCAAGAACAGATTGACCAGTGGCAGTTGTAAGAACACCTGATAAAATATGTGTGCCAACGGTAGAATAGTTAAACACCCCAATACTACCTTTGCCTCCTAGCAAATCCAATGCAGCTTTTACCCAGTCATCACTTGAATATACTTTTGTATAAGGCTCTGACTTGTATTTATAGGGTGCAGTCATTGACAACAAATTTGCGATGGTGATGTTTTGAATGGTTTTTTCGCCACGTTTCACTATATAATTTGGAAAAAAATCTAACACATGCTGTTCTATATTTTTCATATATCCTTTATCAATTGCCATTCCAATAAGAATGGAGATGATACTTTTAGTGACAGATGCTATATGCAAAGCATCATCTGGGGTGTACCCATCAAAATATTTTTCGTAAATTAAATGATTATCTTTTCTAATAGCGATGCCTGCTATATTGGAATACTCTTTTTCTATTAAATCTTCAAAGTTATTCATCATTCTGATTGTTAGGGTTTGACACATTGACGTCAGCTATATCAATCCCCATCCTTTCGCTAAAATGAATCATCAATATTGATGTAATAAAGAATATTTTATTATAAAAAATTATTCAATTCTTTTCTTTTTTCCAGCTAGTGTGATAACAAAAAAACGTTAATCCTTGTTCGATTAACGTTACGGTTTCTTTTTATCTATCTTCATTTTCATAATATGCTTCATTCGCATGTTTCTGATCTGTACCTTTAAGGTATGCTAGGATCATTTTAGGACGTTTAAGTAAAACCCAGTCTCCATGCTTATCAAATTTTCTGCTTGAAGTGATCATTCCATTTTGAATTGTTCCGTATTTTTTTCCGTTCTTTTTTCCCCAATCTTTTAATCGTTTAGCAAAATCGGCATCTTCTGCCATGAGCATATTTTCATTAAATCCATTAATTGCTTGAAAATCTTTTTTGTAGCACCAAAAGATGCCTACAGAAATTGCACCATATTTTAAAAATATTGGTCCGATTAATAACAAAGCTGAAACAAAAATTCCTAAGGACATTCTTTCAAACTTTCCTGTAACGCCCCCGCCAATGTACTTACCTGTGCTTAAGTTCTCTACTGCCTTCGATAACACATGTTCGTTCATCTGTGTATCGGCATCAATTGTGACGATGATTTCCCCTCTTGCTATATCAACGCCAGCGTTCCTAATCTTCGAAAGGTTCTTATCGCTATTTTTTAGTAGGATACAATTATACGATTTTGCAATTTCCTCTGTTCTATCTGTACAGCGATTTAAAACAACAATAATCTCTACTTGATTTTCAAAGGATTTGGAAGCCTTTAAAATAGATTCTAAGCATTTTCCAATGTATTTTTCTTCATTATGGGCTGGTATGACTATTGAAATTTTTATATCCTCTTTCTTTTGCACTTCTAAAGAGTTCTCCATGTCGTACATACAGCTCCTCCCTTTTAAATGTCTTCTGCATTTATAAAATAAACCAGCTGATCAGTCCACTTGTTGTCCTCGTATATGAATCCTTTCCTCGTGCATTCATAAAGCATCCCAACATTTTCTGCTAATTTTATAGATGCCGTATTGTCGAGGTTTATATGAGCTTCTATTCGATGATAATTTAATTTTTCAAATGCTAGATCAATCGCTGCCTTTACAGCCTCTTTACCATAACCTTTTCTCCAAAAATGGTTATGAATGGTATACCCGAACCTAGCCCATTGAAATTCTTCCCTCATAATTGTGGAAAAGTCTACAAAACCAATATGCGTATTATCTGTTTTTCTAAATACTCCAAATACATACACCTTATCATCCTCAGCCATCTGATGATGCTTAGTAACTAAATCAATAAACCATTCTTTCGTACAGATGCTCATATCTAATTTACCTTCATCGTATTTATGCTGGGAAGGTAAACGATTTTCATATTGCGTAAGCCAAGAAGAGTAATCTCCCTCTTCCATTAATCGAATAATTAATCGTTCTGTTTTCGTCATTATCTTAGTCAATCGAACACCTCATACCTTTCTAAATAGCGATTCATGGAAGTAGTTTACTAGGCTTCTTCGTCTGCAGAGGGGCCGTAGATGCCTGGTACTGGAATATCGAGAAGTCGCAAGTATACCCCAAGTTGCGCCCGATGATGGACCATGTGGCTTAATCCGAAGGTGCGGAACGCAATTGCTCGAGGCTCTTGGCGAATAATATGGTCACCATGACGTAGTGTCCATTCCTCTCCAAGCGTTTTCTCATCACATTCAGTAAGCATCATTTCCAGTTTTCTTACGTTTGTATCGAACTCATCCAGAATGTCAGCTCGCTTTTCTAATGCCTCTCGTCGTAACGGAACGGTGGAAAGATCAAAGTCTAAGTACTGTAAAATAGCCATTTGCCAGTTTAGCAGATTGATTAGGTGCGTGGCCAGACCTCCTAGTGTCATTGATTTCTCATGTGGCCTCCATGTCATATGCTCGTCGGGCAAGCGTTCCAGCATGCGACGAGTAGAAGCCAATTCCTGTGTTGTATCCCCAACAATCAATTGTTTAACCATAAAATCCCTCTCCTCCCTTTTAATCAGCATACTATAAATTCCATTCAAGGGGAAAGCTCTCAAATAAGTTTTTATGCTATGGTTAAACCTTTTTTAGACTGTTAGAATATGTAAATACTTCGAGGGTTTTGCAGTTTGAAGAAATGTTCATAAGGGAATATACTAGATTGAACAAAAAGGGGTGAAGACAAGGTGAAAATAAGAACATTTTTGTTGTTAATGATTTGTTCCTTAGCGTTAGTTGCTTGTAACGATCAGAAAGAAGCATCGGAGGTGATAGAAATTCAAGAATTAATTAATTTCGATGAAGTGCAACCCGATACTTTACAACAAATCTCCGATGCGAAAGATATTAAAATTATAGAAAAAACATTTAAAAAAGCTAGAGAATTCGGTGAGGTCGATAACGAAATTGCTCCGCAGTATAAGATCAAACTAAACGATGATGAATACTATCTATGGATTGATAATACAATCACTGGGACAATAGCAAACGTAAACAGTAAAAATATGTTCTACAATATCCTAGCTACCGATGAATTTAAAGAGGCCATTAATTATCGAGAGCAGAATAAATGATTTTTAAATAATTGTAGCAACGATCTGTAAGAAACATAGATTGTTGCTATTTTTTTAGGGTATGTTTCATATTATCTAGCTTCATGTTGCTGGGAATGTTCTCTCACTTTTTCAACGGATATAGAGCCCCTCCGTATTAGCGATCTTTTCTAATAACTCAAGATTATGTTGGCTGAAAATTAAAAAGGCTAAGCCATTCCCACTAAATACAATATTCTCCTCAGGTGAAATAAAATGTAAATGGAGATGGTCCGAAACAGCTAATTTTATTAGTGAATTTAACATTGTGTATTCATCAATGTTTACAAAAGTTCCTTCTGTAAGATCTTTAGGTATAATTTTACCCCACTCATTCTCGTAGACTTTATAATACAATTGATCCTTATATAAAGGATCTGGTAAATAATAAAATGCATAAAATTCAGATGATTTTAACCACATCAATTCAAAAAATCTCTCGAATTTTTCAAGGCTTTTCTGGTACGAATGATAATCCTGCGTTTTTTGTTGGAAATCGACCATCTCTAATTTATCGAAGAATACTTCTACTTGACTATATTTTTCATTACTTTTTATCTGATAAGGGTAAATATCAAGTATTTTAGCACTTTCATAATCATACAATTGCTCTAGTAATTCTTCTAATTTTTTACTGTCTTTATTAGTTGCTTCCTTGCAAATACAATCGATTATATTTTCTAATGACATACCTTTTGACTCCTTTAATTCCTTCTTCAGCACGGTAAAAGAAAAATGTAACGATCTTAGTATACCATCTTTCTTTTGTTGACCATGCCAGCGTTTTACAAGCTATGCAGCTTTTCCTTCTTCCTGATACCAGCCCTCCCCATCTGTCATTAATAAAACTTGTCCAACTTTATGGTAGTGCTTTTTTACATAGTTTAAATAGATGGAATATTTAGATTTTTATTGATGGAATGGAAATGATTAATTATACTTAAATGATTAACGTTCGATTAGAAACAAATAATACTAGAGTATTGGGGAGAGAAGAATGGAAGAATTAAAAGTAGAAAAAGCAATTCAAGATATTTATCCAGATGATATCGCTTGGTGTTATGGGTGTGGCCGTTTGAATGATGATGGTCATCATCTTCGCACGGGGTGGCATGGTGATAAGACGATTACAATCTATACACCTGAATCAAAATATATGGGTATTCCAGGATTTATCTATGGTGGTTTAATTGCTTCATTAATTGATTGCCATGGAACAGGGTCAGCAGCGCTTGCCTTGCATCGTAAAAATGGACATGAAATTGGTGATGGAGCGGAGCCACCTCGATTTGTAACGGCTAACCTTAATGTAGATTTCCTAAAGCCAACACCCCAACATGTTCCATTAAAGGCAATTGGCACTGTTGAGGAAATTCACCCGAAAAAATGGAAAGTAGAAACTGAAGTTTACGCGCAGGATACGCTTTGTGCTCGTGGAACAGTAGTTCTTGTAGTCATGCCTAGTACTTTTCTAAATAAAAATGATTAGCATTTTTTATCCTCACTAAAAATAAGAAGAGCACATCTTATTTATAGATGTGCTCTTCTACTGCGTTTTTAATGGATTATATAATCAAGGAACTGTATTACTAATAACTGTCACAAAGCCATTTCTCGTGGCAGTTTCCATTAACGAATAAATAGAGTCACTGGCTGTTTTGTTAAACTCATACCATTTGTCAACAGTGGCATCATAAATCAACACGTCTGGCTGTCCAGTCAAAGGTTTATCTGAAGATTGCACCAACGAATAGAGATCATAACGTGCTATGCTACTACCTTCCTTGTTCAAGAAATCATATTGGCCCATTTTATAATAGCCCCCAATTACGGTGCTATGGACAGACCAGGTGTAGTCGTTAGGCTGTTTTATCTTCTTGCCCATATTTTTAGTAAATATACGGTGCATTTCTTCCATATAGGCATTGCCATTGATTTGCTCGACTACTCCCCCCATTGTCATGTGGTATTCATGAAGTAATGCTTTCACTTCCACACCCTTAATCATCAATGGCTCTGTATCGATTGAGATCGTTAAATGATCGTAATGAACTTTACAGCCAAAGGTTTCTGCTAGAAAACGTAATGGTACAATGGTGCGTCCATTCTTTAAGTATGGCTTTGCATCCAATAATACCGTTTTTCCATTTACGGTGGCTTTACTACTGTTTAACTTTAAACTGACTTTCATCTCACTTTGGGTCAGTATCACTTGCCCTTCCGACCAATGCACCTTAGCCCCTAAATTTTCACTAATCACGCGTAAAGGTACCATTGTTCGATTGTTTTTTATTTCGGGCTTCACATCCGTTTGTACTGTCATACCGTCCACTTTTAGTTGACTACTAGCTGCTGTAGCAGTTGTGATCGATGTAAGAATGACAATCAACATAAGGAAAATACCTGAACATATTTTTTTCATGATTATTAGCTCCTTTAATTCGCTATCATTACTTCATTCCATATGTACCCTATTATTTCCTCCTGCTATTAGCAACGGTAACAAAAAAATCCTGCATTTTCGCAGGATTTTTAAGTAAACTTTATGCGGTTTATATATAGGTACGCTATTTCGTACCACTTGCACCAAATCCAGATTCTCCACGGACCGTTTGAGATAATTCATCTACTTCCACTAATTGAATAGAAGGAACAAATTGTATAACCATTTGAGCAATGCGCATTGATTTTTCTACGATAAATGGTTCTTGACCATGGTTGATTAAAATAACACCGATTTCGCCTCTATAGCCTTCATCTATAGTGCCTGGGCTATTCAGTACGGTTACACTATGCTTTAATGCTAGTCCACTTCTTGGTCGAATTTGGGCTTCCGTTCCCTTAGGTAACTCAATCTGAATACCTGTCTTAATGAGTTTGGCTACGCCTGCTGGGATTTCTACTGCTTCTATGGAATAGAGGTCCATGCCTGCATCACCAGGGTTGGCTTGTATCGGTAGCATGGCATCAGCGTGAACTTTTTTAATTTTTACTTCTAGATTCATTGTTCTTCATCCTTAACGATTAAAATTGAATGTGTCATCTGTGATCGGCGCAACTTTTGCCTTGGCATAGGTAGCACCCTTTTGTGAAAAGAAATCATATGTGGAACCTTCATTACGAATACCATTCATCACAATTGGATTGACTTCCTCTTCTGGGAACATGGCTTCAAAGCCGACATTCATTAAAGCTTTATTAGCATTATAACGTACATATGCTCGAACTTCAGGTGATAATCCTGTTTCCGCATAAATATCATCTGTATACTTCATTTCATTTTGATATAAATCTAATAATAGCTCATAGCCCCATAAATGTAGCTCTTCTTGCTTTTCCTTTGAAAATTGCTTGAATAAATTTTGAGCAAAAAATCCAACTGCTACCCCATGGATAGATTCATCGCGCAAGATGAGTGAAATAATCTCGGCACTGTTTCGTAGGAAGCCTTGTCCTCCTAAGTATAGTGGATAGAAAAAGCCAGAATAAAACAGGAAAGATTCAAGCATAACGGATGAAAACATCGCTTTCCATAAGCTCTCTGGATTGCCTTCTTCAATACTATTATAAATGTCTGCTATTTTATTGGCTTTATACTGTAGAAATTCATTTTTCTTGACCCATTCAAATAGCTCGTCGATTTCTTCGTTTGTACAAAGCGTTGTGAAAATATAAGAATAGGACTTGGCATGTATCGCCTCGAATGCATCAAAAACGGTTAGGACAGCCTTTTCCTGTAAATCGTCTGTATAAGCAGCAACACGATTCATCCCGATATTTGTTTGTACAGTATCCAGTAAGGTTAATCCTGCAAATACTTTTTTATATGTGTCCTGATGCTCAAAGCTTTTCCATTGTTTAATATCTTTACTGACCGCAATTTCTTCTGGAAACCAAATTTGCTTCCATTGCTGGTCCCAAAATATTTGGGCAAGCTCACTTGTTGCCTTATTCCAATTGACTGCCTCATAAATTATATTTGACATGCTACACACTCCTCTAAGCTTTGTAATCGTTGACGAACATAGTAAACAGACTTAATGCCCTTTATCCACGCATAAATGTATACTTTAGCCAATTGTTCGGTTGTCCAATTGTCCGTTACATAAAGCGTCATGGAAATACCTTGGTCAACGTGCTTTTGAGAAGCTGCATATAAATCAATTAAATCATACGGATTTACATCATACGCCTCCACATATAAATGACTATTGTCATTTGTTAAATGAGGCATTGGATAAATGGTTCTACTATCGGCGTAATCACGAACCTCTACGCGCTCTGTACATGGTGCGATTGAAGCCGTACAGCTACGAATATATGAAATACTACCAGTTGGGGCAATAGCCAAACGATAGGAATGGAATAGACCGTACTGCATTACATCCTGCTTTAACGTTTCCCACATCTTGTTTGTGATGATTGGAATATTGCCAAGCGCCTTCAACACAGCAGGCGATAGTTCTTCTTCAGTTTTATTGATATATTGGTCAAAATAGCTACCTGATGCATAATCACTGTCCTCAAATCGGTAGAAGGTTGCAGCTTTTTCTTTCGCCATTTCCATCGAAGATTTCAGAGAATAATAGTTCATCGCTTCCATAAAGTGATCCATGAAATCAATGGAATCTTTTGAGCCGTACAGGATGCCTTCTGTCACGAGATGCCCATGGAGGTTCATACAGCCAAGCCCTACAGAATGCATTAATTGATTGGCTTTTGCAACAGACGGAACATTCTTAATGTGTGTCATTTGCGATACATTTGTTAATAGGTGCATGGCTGTATCGACTAATGCGCCGAAATCATTGACTTTACTTGCTGCATGGATATCGATGGAACCTAAGTTACACGATACATCTAATCCATAGTCATTTGGTTGATCCTGGTCCGTAATGATACTTGTCTCTTGTACTTGTAAGATTTCTGTACATAAATTGGACATTTTGACACGTCCAATATTTTTTAAAGGATGTACCTTATTGACATTATCATCAAAGATTTCAAACGGATAGCCTGATTCAAATTGTGCTTTTTTCACCTCTGTGTAAAGCTTGCGTGCATTTAAACGTTTAATTTTACGAATTTTAGGGTTATCAAGTAGCTCGTAGTACATGTCTGAAATAGAAATTTCAGACATACGTTTGCCATATTCTTTAAAAATATCGTATGGGCTAAACAACACAATATCCTTATCACGTTTCATCAGTTCGAAGAAAATACTAGGTATAATAATCCCTGTTGAAAGGGTAGCGAGGCGAATTTTATCATCAGCATTTGGTTTTTTTGATGAAATGAAATTTTCTATGTCTGCATGGAAAATATTTAGATAGACAACACCTGAGCCATTTCGTTGCCCTAACTGATTAGAATAACTGAAAGAATTTTCTAACAGTTTCGCTACTGGGATGACACCACTTGCACGATTTAATATCTCTTTAATTGGATCACCTAATGGACGTAAATCTGTTAAGTTGACCCCAACTCCACCACCAAGGCGTGATAGCTCTAAACAATAGCCAATATTTTCAGCAATACTATTCATGGAGTCATCCATTGATAATTTAAAGCAGCTGACTAATTCACCACGTGCTTTCTTACCACTATTTAAAGCAGTTGGTGTTGCAGGCTGATAGGCTTCCATCATTGCTTCGACAGAGCGTTCTGCTAGAGCCGTGTTGCCTTGAGCTAAATACAAAGCAATAATGACAATACGATCCTCATACTTTTCTAAGATCTCTTCCCCATCACGACTTTTCATAGCATAGCTATCGTAAAATTTGCTTGCGCTCATAAAGGATGGAAAGCGGAAATTATAATCATAGGCTTTCTTGTACAGCTTCTTAATAAATTCCATTTCGTACATGTCGATAAATGCTTTCTCATAGTAGCCCTCATCAACTAAATAGCGTATTTTTTCCTCAATATCTATAAAATAACGCAAACGTACGTTAACATACTCTAAAAAGTAGCGGCGCGTAGCTTCGCGGTCCTTTTCTAACTCAAGTAATCCAGTTGTACTATAACGATTCAGTACGTCATTATTAAGCTTTAAATAGGTTTTCATCTCATTACCCTCGTTTCATAAAACGTTTGTATTGCTTCGTAATCCGTTTGATTACCTCGTAAATCTAATTTCCTTACTAAGGGTACATGATAGGTAGCAGCGATTTTCTCACCAGCAGCGCCAAATACATGATGACCGAAGTTACTATTACCACTGGCAACTACTCCTTTACAAAAATCCCTGTTTTTTTCTAAGAAACGTTGTACCTTTGCTGGAATGTCACCTAAACCATCTGTGTAGGTAATTAAGAGATATGGCTTGTTCAATCGCAATTCTTCCGAGAGCTCGATACATTCTGCCTTTAATTTGGATACAACATTTCGGACATTACCTGTACGACTCGCGTAAACAATCATAGGGCAATCAACTCAATTTGAGAAACAATTTCCTGAACATCTCCTATGAAAGTTTCATTCATCTCTAAAACAGGCACACTTAAAAAACCTGCGTCAATAATCGTTTGCTTTGCTTGTTCATCGTGATCGATGTTAACAATTTCAGCTTCAAGTCCTGCACGTTGTAGTTCAGATTTTACCCATAGGCATTTTGGACAAATTGTTTTCGTATAAAGTTTCATAGAAATCCCTCTTTTCATAAAATAAAAAAGCCTATCTCCTCTAAAGAGATAGGCTAAATGGAAACGTTAACATACCAAAAATACTGACGTTCCCATCTCTTAATCCCCGAAGAAATGATAAATTTGTTTTATAAAGGCAGGTCTCCTGGCTTTGCTTCATTCTCTGATTCCCTTCCCATGCAAATGCACAGTGGTTGCAATCATCGTCAGCTTCACAGTTGCGGGGACAGCGTCGGAATTGTACCGAACTTCCCTTTTAAACTACATGTAGTAGTACCTTTGTAAAACGAACACAATATATAGTTGTTGTTCAATAGTTTTAAGTGTACCATCCTTCAAATGAAAAGTAAATCAAGATTCTAAACTTCTTTATTTTTGGATTATTCAGTATTTTTAATTATGTAGTTCCAAATAGATTACCACTAATCACTTATACCCAAATCAAAAATCTATTTTTAACGATGTACGTGATTTTCTATTAAAATGGATCTAGAATTCTAATTTGAGTTTAAAGAAATCTTCTATTTTATGTACCATTGAAAAATAGTTGTCTCTATCGTAAGTCCTGAAATAATGATCATCTCTTACCCATTTCAAATGATGCTCATTACATTAATAAAGAGCATGCTTTTATCATAACATGCTCTTACCATTCTATCATTGGGATTATAGTCTAACCTTAACCTCAGTCCCGTCCTGAGCTTTGACATCGACTAGCACAAGTCCTTTATAATTTTGTAGTTCCTTGATAATCGGCTTTAGCATTTCTTTGTCGATGAGGGGAAAGGTAAAGTCTATTTTCTTTTTATCGAAGTATGCCTTTGTCCACTTATTGGCTTGTTGCTGTATCCATTTAGAAGTTAAAATGGAGAGGACAATTGTTAGCACAGTATAGGGAACAGGGACGGTAAAGCGAACGTCTTTTGCTTTCACTTTTACATGCATCATTCGTCGCCTCTACTCAATGAAGACTGCAACGGAATCCCCGTTTGCTGATTTTATATCTACAATTTGTCCATCTAGTTCATTTTCAATTGCTTCAAGAAGAAGATTGATGTCGATATCTTTTACGTATTTTTCCGATTGCGGAATACTTGCAGCGATGCTGTGTCCTGCCATCAATACGGCTTTGACAAGTTTAATTGGTAAATTTACCGTGACATTATCATTTTCGGTGGATACAACACGGACCTTTAACGTTTTATCTAAATACTTTGTTTTTTCCACAAATTTATTCTCTGATTCTTCTTTCTGTTGTAGCACTTGAATCAGCTCTGATCCTTTATCCGCATCAATTTTGCCCTCTTGAATCATCGTTAACACTTTTGTAATTTCCTCTTTCATGGTCGTTCCTCCCTATTCGTCTTTTAAGAGCTTTATGGCTTCATCTGTTGTGATTTCGCCATTTTCAAGCATGCTTACAATTTTTTTCTCATCTACTTCATTTTTCTTCTTTTGAGCATAGCCAAGGGATGAAATAATATCATTTAGCTTGCCTCGAACTGTTGGATACGAAACCCCCAGTTCCTTTTCAACCTCTTTAATATTTCCTCGGCAGGTTAAAAATACTTCCACAAAATGAAGCTGATCCTGTGATAAGGATGCTAGCTTCGACAATTCAAACTCATTTTCAATGGTCGTGTGACAATGAGAACACTGTAACTTCGTAATTTTTAATGTTTTACTGCAGACAGGACAATTTGTGATTACTTGATAAGCCATAGTGAACTCCTTCCTTTAAGTTAAGCTGATTATATAATAAAGAAATTAAAGATGTAAATAATAAAATTAATAATTTTAATTAAAAAATAAATAAAATTAATATCTTGATTAATTTTATTTATTTTTGTTTTTCTATATTGCTTTAAAAATTAAGAAAACGCCATTTTTAATTTCTCAAAATGGCGTTTCTGTTTAATTGGGTCTATCCTTCTTTTTTCTTTCCCGCGGGTGTGATGGCAAAATTGCATTGTATAACGCTTGTGAAGCGGGGTGCTGATATGTCCCATCCTTGCCTATCTCCTCCACGAGCTGACCATGCTGCATCACAAGGATGCGATCTGACATAAAACGTGTGGCCTGTAAATCATGTGAAATGAATAGATAAGCAAGCTGTAGCTCTTTTTGAAGTCTTTGCAGTAGCTCTATAATCGTCTTTTGCAAAATCATATCAAGACTACTAATGGCCTCATCTAAAACAATCAGTTTCGGCTTTAATGCAAGAGCTCTAGCAATGTTGACTCGTTGCTGCTGTCCCCCACTTAGCTGTGAGGGATAGTTTTGAGCCATTGCCCACTCTAACTCTACACAGTCTAGTAATTCCCTTACTTTCTGTTGTCGCTCTGCTTTGCTAAAATGCTCGAAATTCAAAAACGGTTCTTCGAGTATTTCGAAAATCGTCTGTTTTGGATTAAATGAATGATAACTATTTTGAAAAACAGCCTGTAAATTTCTTCGTATCATTTTTTTCTCTTTGCTGGGTGCTTCGTATAAATTGACACCTTGAAAGATCAGCTCTCCGTTTGTTGGTCGTTCAATCCCTAAAATAATGCGCCCTAATGTGCTTTTTCCAGAACCACTTTGACCGACGATGCCAAGACATTCTCCTTCCTGAAGTGAAAATGTCACATTCTCTAATACAGGGGCTTCCTGTCCTCGTTTGAATAGAAATGGTCTTTGCGCATAGTATTTCTCAATATTTTTTACTTCTAGTAGCGTCATTTTATCACCTCATAGCATTCTCGCTTGTAAAAGTTTCTTGGTATAGGGATGCTGAGGCGCATCAAAAAAATCAAAAACATTTGCTTGCTCAACGATTTCTCCTTGATACATCACAGCCACATCGTCCGCAAGCTCAGCAATGACACCTAAATCATGCGTGACAAGGAGTATGGTAGCATCTGTTTCTGAGCGAATTTGATTAAATAGTGTTAATACTTGTTTCTGATTGATGGTATCCAGAGCAGTCGTAGGCTCGTCTGCGATGTAGAGGGAGGCCTGTATCGCCATTGACAGAGCAATCATCACTCGCTGTAGCATGCCTCCACTTAACTGGAAAGGATAGTAGGACAAGAGCTGCTCTGGCTGAGGTAAATGAACTTTTTTCAAAGCATCAAGGGCGATCTGTCTCATTTCTTTTTTTGTAAGCTTAAAGTGTGCTTTTAATGTTTCTCGAAAATGACTTTCAATCGTTTGAATATGATCAAATGCAGAGGATGGGTTTTGCAAAATCATCGAAAGATGTCTGCCACGATAAGCTCTCCATTTAGTAGCTGAAACGTTTAATAAATTTTCTTGCAGATAGAGTACGTCCCCTTGGCTGACATGGGCAAAGGACGGTAATGTTTGCATGATGGCATGGCAAAGCATGGACTTGCCACTGCCACTTTCCCCGATAATTCCTAGGACTCGCCCTTTATAAGCTGTCAGGTTGATAGAGGTTAATATATTTTTCTCCCCTATTTTGACTGTGAGGTCTATCACTTCTAAAACTTTCTCCATAACTTCCCCTTTCCTAGTCAAGCCTTTTTAAACGATTTGCTAATTGATTAAACAATAACACAACAAGGATGATGGCAAGTCCTGGATAAAGCATTAATTCAGGATGCTGTCTCATGTATTGCTTTCCTTCATTGATCATCATGCCCCATTCTGGGATCGGTGCCTGCACCCCAAGTCCGATAAACGAAAAGCCTGCAATTTCTAAAATCACCTTCCCGATATCTAATGCGACAATCGTGACAATAGATGGCAATAGATTGGGTATATAATGGCGTCTAATTAATTGGATACCTGTAGTGCCCGTTATCCTAGCAGCTTGAACAAAGTCTTTCTCATTGATGCCAATAAACAAACCTCGGATCATTCTTGCATAATAAATAAGCTGTGTGAAAATGAGCGCTATTAAAACATTTTTTAAGCTAGGACCTAATATACCTAACAGTCCAAATGCAAGTACGAGTGTCGGAAAGGCTAATAAAATATCACATAATCGAATAAAAAGAAAATCAATTAATCCTCTTTTCAACGCTACAAAAGCACCCAGTAGGATAGCTAAAACAATAGCGACTAGCTGAATGATGAGCGCTGAACCTAAAGAATAACGAATACCTAAAAGAAGGCGTGACAAGATACACCTTCCTAAATGATCTGTACCTAATGGATAGTCCCAAGACGGGACTGAAAATTTCTTAGCAATATCGACAGCAAAAGGGTCGTGTGGCATTAAAATTGGCGCAAACAGTCCTAATAAGCCAGTAATGACAAGGAGGAATAGACTGATTAATCCTGTTAAGTTGCCACTTTTTGTTCGTACAAATTTCATTTTTAATCTCTCCTACCCTTCATCATTAGATGAGGGTCCAATAAACGATGCAATATATCTGTACATAAATTGGCAAGCACATAGATAACCGCAATAATTAACACATAGCATTGTACAACTGGATAATCCCTGTTCATAATGGATTCTATTAAGTACCTGCCGAGTCCAGGCCAGCTAAAAACCTGCTCCACAATCACGGCTCCACCTAAAAGATTACCAAGGGTCATGCCTAGCAAGGAAGTCAAGGGAATAGCAGCATTTCGCAAAACATGACGGATAAGAATCACGGAGCTTTTTAATCCTCTTAGCCGTGCATATTGAACATATTGCTGCTGTAATTCTTCTAGGATGGTTGAACGGATAAGCTGAACGAATAATCCAATTGTTGGTAACGCCAGTGCGAAGGCGGGTAAAACTAAATGAGCAGGTGTGCCCTTCCCGTTTGTCGGAAAGAGTCCTAATTTTAAGCTAAATAAATAGAGTAATAGGAAACCTAACCAAAAGGCTGGAATCGACACACTCAATATGCTAAAGAATCGTATGATTTTATCGATGATGGTGTGCTTATACAATGCGCTTATTACTCCGAATGGAATACTTAGCCCTAAAATGAGGATAAACGCAGCAATAGCTAATTCAATGGTTGCGGGTAATTTCACGAATAGTTCATGTGCCACAGGTAATTTACTAACAAAAGATGTTCCAAAATCTAGCTGGATTATGCCCTTTCCCCATAGCAAATATTGAAGAAAAAACGACTTGTCCGTTCCCAGTTCCTCACGTAATGCCTGAATGGCTTCCTCTGTTGGCGCAACCCTTGCCAAACGTAGTATGACTTCAGCAGGCTCTACAGGAACAAAACGAATAAATACAAAGGTTAGGATGGAAACGCCTAATAAGACAAAGGGCAATGTTAAAATTCTTTTTAAACAAAAGATCCATGTTGATTCATACATGCTGTCACTTCCTACTCAATCCTATGATAAAGAGAGAGCTGTCTCTGCTAGACACACTCTCTCCTCCACTTTTATTTTTCTTTAGCCATTTGTGCATAAGGTATATCATATTCAGATGCACGTGGTGCAAAATCCTTTAGAGATGGTTGATAAATCACATTATTTGTTTCGTAAGAAATAGGGTAAAAGAGTGCCTGGTCATGAAACATCGTTAAAATATTCGTGTAAAGCTGCACGCGTTCCTGTTCATCTGTTCCTACTAATAATTGGTGAATTTTCGTATCGATTTCTTTGGCGTTTGCTAGGCCTAATTTCGCCTCGTACACACCACTAGCATTTGGTGTAGCTGATTCATTTGCAAAGCTATGTGGATCTGTAGGTGGTCCATTGGTACGCCAGAAATTAATATCCACCTGGTCATCCATCAATTTTTGAAGACCGACCATTACATCTGCCCCTTCTAAATTCAACTGAACGCCAATTTTTGCGAGTTCACCTTGCATTAATTCTGCCATTGGTTTTTGAATTGCATCGGATGCAATGTAAATCAAATCTAAAGACAACAGCTGTCCGTTTTTTGAACGAATTTTTTCACCCTTAGGTAATAACCACCCTGCCTCATCTAGCAATTGTTGGGCTTTTTCTGGATTGTATACAATAGGTGCTAAATCTATATTGGCATAAGGAATCGCATCCCAGAACAATGTGTTCGCTACTTTTTCCGTACCATGTGTAATACTGTCGACCATTTGTTCCTTATTAATAGCATATTGAATGGCTTGACGTACCTTTAGCTCAGATAATGGACCAGATTGTGTATTGAATAGCAGTGCTTTCGTAGATAAAGGCTCAGAGGTAGCAGTTTTGTATTTGCCACTGTCTTTTAAATACGTATAGTTATCTAAACTAATAATGCCACGCCCATAAATTAAATCTAATTCTTCGTTTTCAAATGCTAATGAAATAGATTCTGAGTCAGGAATAATTTTTACTTTTATTTGTTCAACTAGTGGTTTTTCTCCCCAATAGTTTTCATTGCGACTAAATAATGCATATTCGTCCTTTTTGTATTCAGTTAATACCCAAGGGCCTGTTCCAATCGGTGCTTTGATAGAATCTTGCGTCATATCATCCTTTGGGAATCCGTTATCCCCTAAAAAACGGAAAGGTCTGACGAAGGCAAGTTCGTTTAAGACTGGATAATAAGGCTCATCCAATTGCAGACGAATTGTAAAATCATCTACTTTTACAACCTCTTTCATGTGGTTAACCATGCCCATCCAAGAATGCATGTCTCGATTCGCTAAAACGGCGTCAAAGTTACGAATGACATTATCTGCATTAAATGCAGTGCCGTCTGAATATTTCACGTCTTTTCTTAGATGGAAAGTATACGAAGTTTTATCCTCAGAGATGTCCCAGCTTTCGGCGAGCTTAGGCGTAACAGTACCATCATCATTGTATTCCACCAAGGATTCATAAACCATTGCTTGGGCAGTCATTTGATTCGGTAAATATGTATGAGGATTCAATGGACCGACATCTAATGGCCAGCCAATCGTTATTATTTTTTCATCTGTTTGGTTTGCTGAGGTCTTTTCCTTTTCTTCATCCGTGCCTGTACAGCCAGCAAGTAAACTGAACGTCAGGACAAGCAGGAAAGGAAGTAAATACTTTGTCAATCTCATTTTCTGTCTCCTATCTCTATTCGTAGTACAAATACATCTACTTGTTGAAGAAGAGAAGGCATAAAAAAACCTTATTCTAAAAAAGAATAAGGACAGAAAAACCCACGATGAGCAAGTCTCCATCCATCTCCCTATCTTTCGTAGATCATCAATGAATCTTCTTACAAGCAGGCATTCTGGCTCATGAATCATCATTTTGTTTCACCTTCCCAAGTACTCACTCAGTGGTATTTGAAACAAAACTCCTCATTTACAGCTGCGGGACAGCATGGGATTTTCACCCATTTTCCTTTTAATTGAATGAAAGACGATTTCACTCAAACTTGTAATGATTGCTATGAAATTAGTAATAAACATAACATGCTCGCATGTTCACGTCAATTTTACTTTCTGAAGATAATATATATATATCGACGTAAGATAAAAAGACTAGGGATTTACCCTAGTCTTCGTTATTGGAGAGTAGATGTAGTAGATTAAAAATCATTTCGTTAACTTGATGTAGATTGCTGTACAGCTTGACGCAACGTTTTAGTAGCAGCAACCATATTCGCTAAAGCTGCAACTGTTTCATCTTCTTTTCTCGTTTTTAAGCCACAATCTGGATTCACCCAGAATTGATAACGGTCCAGCACCTGTAGACTATCTTTCATAATAGCGAGCATTTCATCCTCGCTTGGTACACGAGGGCTATGAATATCATAGACGCCTAAGCCAATTCCTTTTTTATAGGGCTGTACTTGTAGTGAGGTAATAAGTTCCCCATGACTTCGTGATGTTTCTATGGAAATCACATCTGCATCTAGTGCGCTAATTGGTTCGATGAAATCATTAAACTCACAGTAACACATATGTGTATGGATTTGTGTTTCATCTTTGACACTAGATGTCGCAAGCTTAAAGGAATTGACAGCCCACTCTAAGTAAGCCCCCCATTCCTCCTTTCTAAGCGGTAAACCTTCTCTTAACGCTGGCTCGTCCACTTGAATAATTGATATACCTGCGTTTTCTAGTGCTTCCACCTCTTTACGGAGTGCTAATGCAATTTGATAAGCGACATCTTTACGGGACAAATCATCTCGCACAAAGGACCAATTTAATATTGTTACTGGCCCTGTCAGCATGCCTTTTACAAATCGCTTCGTTAGGCTTTGGGCATAGGCGGATTCTTTTACGGTAATTGGTGAAGCCCATGCAACATCTCCATAAATGATCGGAGGCTTCACACAGCGTGATCCATATGAAACAACCCACGCTTTCTCTGTAAAGGCAAAGCCAGTCAGCTTTTCACCGAAATATTCGACCATATCTGTACGCTCAAATTCACCATGAACAAGTACATCGATATCTAATTCCTCTTGTATGGAGATCCAGCGCTTTGTTTCGTCTTCTAAAAATGTTTCATAGGCTTCATTCGATAATTGTTTCTTTCGCCACGTATTACGATTTCTTTTCACTTCATCTGATTGCGGGAAGCTACCGATTGTAGTTGTTGGAAACAGCGGTAATCCTAAGGCTTGTTGTTGGATCGTTTGTCGCTTCGTAAAATTACTGTGTCGTTCAAAATCTTGCTTTGTCACAGTTTGAACGGCTTGATGAATTAACTTATTTTGGCGGATTGGATGATTTTTTAGAGCCTCAATCGCCTTCATACTTTCTGAAAAATTATGTTGTAAGGAACCATCTTTATCTCGTCTATATTTAGTCAGCCCCGTGATTTCTACGATTTTCTCATCTGCGAAGGCCAGAGACTGCTTTAAAACAGGGTCAAGTTCATTTTCAAGAGAGGTTGTGATTGGAACGTGCTGTAGGTTACTTGATGGTTGAATCCATAGTTCAGCAGCATGACTTAGCTGTTCAATGGCTTGAATCGTCGCATTGACCTCCGCCAGGTTTGAACGCCAAATATCACGGCCATTCACTACCCCTATTCCTAATACTTTATCCTGCGGGAAACCAAATTGACGAAGTGACGCCATATTTCCTTTATAGCCATGAACAAAGTCCAAACCGAATCCTTGAACAGGCAATGTACTTAATGCTTCATAGGCACTTAAAGCTTCGAAATAAGTCTGTAGCATTATTTTAGCCTCAGGAACGGCAGTGGCTAACTGGTCATACATTTCTTTCACCAGCTTTATCTCTGCTGGATCAAGTGTTAAGACGAGGGATGGCTCTTCTAGCTGAATCCAAGTGGCACCTGCATCCACTAATTCTTTTAATACCTGCGTATAGAGTGGTAATAAAGCTAATAAGTACTCAACCTGTGTTAATTTGTTGTAGCCTTTCGTTAACTTATAAAATGTATAGGGACCAATTAGTGTCGGCTTCGCAATGATACCGAAAGTTTCCTTCGCCTCTAAAAAGTCGGCTAACACTTTATTTTCTGTTAGTTGTAAGGCTTGTCCCTCATACTCTGGAACAATGTAGTGATAATTTGTATTAAACCATTTTGTCATTTCACTAGCTACGGCTGTTTTGTCTCCTCTTGCTACACTGAAGTAGGTATGAAAATCGACTTTACCACCTTGCCAGTTAAAGCGCTTTGGAACTAAACCAAACATCAAAGCTGTATCTAACATTCTATCGTAAAACGTAAAGTCGCCAACTGTCACCATATCGATTCCAAGTTGCAGCTGCTTGTTTATTCTTGATAAACGGATTTTCTTTAATTTTTCCTCAAAGTCCTCCTCAGAAAGTTCATTGCGCCAAAATGCTTCTAGTGCTTTTTTCCATTCGCGTTCCTCCCCTATATAGGGATAACCGATCAATGTACTTGTATAGTTCATGTTTTTAAGCTCCTTTTTTAGAAAAAATAAAAAGCCATTCTCCTATTAGGAAAATGGCTGCATGTTAAAATTAATAATGCTAAAACAATACGAAAAAGTATCTACTTTCGCATAAACGTTATCGCACAGTGCCTATTTGGTCACTTTTCACCACCTATTTCCACGTAGGTATTTGGTGTGTACTAGAAATTGGCAGGTCTCCTGGCTTTCCATCAACACGCCTCACAGCCTTCCCAGTTTCCCCAGTGGCATTTGTGATTTGCTCCGAATTACAGTTGCGGGACAGCGTCGGATTTGCACCGACTTCCCTTTTAAGCCAAACTTTCATTTGGCACCAAGTCTTACACAATATTCAATTATGCTCCTACTATAGCACATATTTCAGAATAGTAGAAATTATTTTTCAACTATTATATAAATTATTTCTATAAATATTATAGGAATTATTGTATAGTACTAAATGAAAATAAGGTTACATTGTATTCTGTAAAAAAATTTGTTACTATAAAAAGACAATTATGAGAGGACTGATGAATGGACAATGAAGAACTAAACTATATTTTTATTTGAATTGAATGATTTCAAACACAAAATATAGGGTTAGTCTATCCATTTTTAACTATCAGTTTGCATTTTATTTGTCATGACACAAATGGCAAATCGCATTAATTCAGAGAAAGACTAATCCTTCCAATGCACAATTGGAGGGATTTTTTCTTGCTTTCATAGTTGATTTTGTACCTTTCATTTACCCATAAAGGAGAGGAAAAAATATGAGCGATTCAGAAACTATTGTAACGCATGTAACACTCCGTATAAGTCGTTAATATCCATCTGCTTATACGGAGAAATCAACCATAGATGGATAGACCGACTTTGTATGAAAAGTAAACTGTTGCAATACAAAGGAGGAATTATCATGTCCATGATACAAGTACAAAACCTAACTTTTTCTTATCCAAGCAGCTTTGACAATATTTTTGAGAATGTCAACTTTCAAATCGATACGGATTGGAAACTTGGATTTATCGGTAGAAACGGACGAGGTAAAACAACATTCTTTCAGTTGTTATTAGGAAATTATGAGTATAGCGGAAAAATCATCTCTTCTGTAGACTTCACTTATTTCCCCTATCCAGTTTCTGATCCAAATAAATATACCCATGAAATATTTGAAGAAATTTGTCCTCAGGCAGAAGATTGGGAATGTCTACGTGAAATAGCTTACCTACATGTAGATGCGGAGGTCATGTATCGTCCTTTTAAAACATTATCCAATGGTGAACAAACAAAGGTGTTACTTGCTGCGTTGTTTTTGACAGAGGGTCAATTTTTATTAATTGATGAACCAACCAATCACCTAGACACGGATGCACGAAAGACGGTTTCCGATTATCTTCGCAGGAAAAAAGGATTTATTTTAATTTCACATGACAGAAGCTTTTTAGATGGCTGTGTTGACCATATCCTATCGATTAATAGAGCCAATATTGACGTTCAAAGTGGAAATTATTCTTCTTGGAAGTTAAATTTTGATCGTCAGCAGGAACACGAAGAAGTAACCAATCAACGACTGCAAAAAGATATCGACCGATTAAAACAATCCTCAAAGCGTTCGTCAGGTTGGTCTAATCAAGTGGAAGCCTCCAAAAACGGCACAACCAATTCAGGTTCCAAACTGGACAAAGGCTTTGTTGGACATAAAGCAGCCAAGATGATGAAACGAGCGAAGAACCTGGAATCCAGACAACAAAGAGCTATTGAGGAAAAATCAAAACTGCTAAAAAATGTTGAAAAAACCGAGTCATTGAAAGTAGAGCCATTGGCATATCCATCAAAAGAAATGGTTGTTGTCACGGATGTATCGATTCGGTACGATGACCATATCGTGAATAAGCCTATTAGCTTCAAAGTGGCACAAGGGGATCGAGTTGTTTTAGATGGCAAAAATGGAAGCGGAAAAAGTAGTATGTTAAAACTTATTCTAGGTAATCCCATCCAACATACAGGCTCGATAAAGTTAGCTTCAGGTCTAGTCATTTCCTATGTTCAGCAGGATACATCCCATTTAAAGGGATTGCTATCGGAATTTATTGAAGAGCATGGTATTGATGAGACGTTATTTAAATCAATCCTGCGCAAGATGGATTTTGAGCGTATTCAATTTGAGAAGGATATCTCTCATTATTCTGGTGGGCAAAAGAAAAAGCTGCTGATTGCTAAAAGCTTGTGTGAGAAGGCTCATTTATATATTTGGGATGAACCACTCAATTTTATTGATATCTATTCACGCATGCAGATTGAAGAGCTCATAAAAAGCTCTCATCTCACAATGGTGATTGTTGAGCATGATCAGGCATTTCAACAAACTGTAGCAACGAAAACGATAGCTATGTCGTAAAGAGAAGAATCCATTTATGGATTCTTCCTTTTTAATGATATTGAAACCAATGGATCCATTTAGAATTTGTCTCTTTTACGATATATAGCTCACCTAGTGATGCACTTTGCGCTGGCAGTAATCTTGGAAACCTTAATCGAACAAACCAGGAGTGATTAGCCACATTTTCTCCACAGAAGTTCACTTGCCATTTTATAGTAATTCTCCTCCATGCCAGTTAATATGGGCATGGGCTTTATCACCTCAATTTGCCACTCCTGATAATCAGGGCTTGAGCCATATACTTTTGGAATGATGTCAGCTAATGCTTGACTAAGCTCGTCTTTGTCTTTCTCCGTTGTTTTCATCAATACATCTGGATTTGGACATTTTAAGCCTTCAGGTTCTGATCCCGAAGTAGCTGTTGGAAATAACAAAAGCATACATAAAAAGGGCATTATTATTTTTTCCATTGTTCAACTCCCTTTCTTAAAAAATACTCGATAATTTGCTGTGATTGGTGCACTCTATAAAGTATCATCCTGCAGAAAGGTCACTATTCCATGAAAAAATTTGCTTATGTTTTAATGGCTATCTTCACTATGTTCATTCTGCCATGTAAGATTTATGCGCAAAGTGAACAAGCTGATGATCAACTAATCAGGGACACATTCATTACAATCCTTAATCCATTTATTGAAAAGGAAATTGATCATTACTATGGCTATCCTAAGCAGTATGACTTGTATGATGTGAAAATTTTAAAAATTGTCAAAGAAAGTCAGTTTAGCTTTAAAGTTAGCGTGGAAGTTACGACCTTTGAGCATGCACATTCCCCACCCTACAGTAAGGAAATCATTACGTTTGAAGTCAGTCCAACTGGTGTCAGCACACTTCGCTATATACATGAGGCAGATGATGTAGAAAAAGCAATAAACGCATTCTATAGGGCAACACTGTTAGATATACAGCAGAGTTTTAAGCTAGACTTAGCATCGTATACTTCCTACCGATACGATCAATTGCAATATCATAATGATATGAAATCCCTTGCTATGATTGCAGAGGAAATAGTGACCCATATTTTATTTCCTGAGCGAAAGATTCCCTACAAAAATGTCATAGACCCTGTCACTTTTATCAAGGGTAATATAGGTTATATGCTCTTTAAAAGGGCGGATGGTACAAATGTAAGCTATCAGCTGCAAAAGAAAGACGGCACATGGATCGTAACAGATAAAACAAGTAAGCCAGGTAGGAAAATGGAGGATCTGTTACCGTGGTATATATAGAAAAATGAAGCCAACTGATTCCATCAGTTAGGCTTCATTCTTTAAGAGCGTTTGCATCATACTTTTTATAATTCCCATGTGAAAATTTTCATGGTTCATATGAAAGACAACCATATCACCTAATGTTTTCATACCTAAAAAAGGTTCTTTAAGCGGTTCATGTAGATGTCCTGCACAAACTTGTTCAATAAGAATTGGTTGTTCCTCTAGGAGCATAATTATTTAATCCATTGTTGGCGGTTGCTCAGTCCAGTTATCTGGTTTACTGCCACTAGGAAACATTACATGATAGGATAGGGGCAAATGCCTTTCTTGTGTAACAGCTGGAAAAACGGAATGATCCCAACCAACTAATAGATGACCAGCATTCAAAACGAATATTGTTATGATGTCCAGCGGGTATCTGATCAGCAATATTCTCAGGGATCGTACGTAGAAATTCAACAGTCCAATTACGCCACATTTTCATTTGCATAAATAATTGCGCTTCGTTCATATACTAGCTCCCTTTCTACACGTTTTCAGTATTCGATATCCTAGATTAAATTAATTTATAGTAAATTACGGTTGCTTCTAATTCTCCATCTGGTGAAATAGTATATTGCGGAATTTTCCCTACTTCTTGATAATCTAATGATTTATATAATTTATTAGAAGGATCCCCTTCTCTCGTATCTAAAACTAGCAAGGAGCGGTTTTCTTGTTTTGCTCGTTCCTCTGCTTGTTGCATCAGCGCTCGTCCAATACCGTTGCGTCTAAAGTTGGGATGTGTCATTAACTTGCAAATTTCAGCACGATGAATGCCATTTGGTTTGCTAGTTAAATGCAATTGAATACTACCTGCAATTTCATTATTTATTTTCGCAATGAACAGTAAGACATCTGACGCTAAGACAGATTGCCAATATTTTATCGCTTGTTCTTGTGTGAGTGGAGGTAAAAAACCTACGGATGCTCCTTCATCTACGACCATAATCAATAATTCAGTAAGCTTCTCCAAATCTTGCTCAATATGGTGAAGCTCAATTATTTCAATCTTTTGCATGCCGAAAGCATCTCCTTTTTATAAAATTATTACCTACTATTAAAACAGAAATTACTTTTCCGAAATCGTTTCTAAACGTTGAGTAAGAACTCGTTGTATTTTCTATAAAATTTTTCTGGCACAGGGAGATCAATTTCAGCTAATTTTGCCTCTATAGATTCAAAGAATTTTATACATTCTTGTTTCCTATTTTGTTGAATTAAGAATTCTAACAATTGAAACATATACTGTTCATTGTATTCGTCTAGCTCTAAAAGCTTTTGTAGGCAATTATACTTTAATAAAGTGTGGGCAACGTCTGTACGTGCAATATACTGTTCAAGCACATGTAATACAGATTGCTTTAAGCGGAGCCTGATTTGATTAACCCATAAATACTCCTCATCTATTAAAAAATCACCCTCATAGCAATTCAATAACTGCTGAATGGATTTCTCATCATGTTGATCCTGCTCCAATAGTTGATTCAGCTCATCATAATCAGTTTGAATTTCCGCATTTAATTTATAGTGATTATTGACCAAGAGTATGGGATCTTGAATACCATTGTCCTTTAATATCTTTCTTAAATGATAAATAGTTGTATGTAAATTACTAGCTGCCTTTTCAAAGTTCAAATCTGGCCACAATTCCTCTAAAAGAACTGCATTTAACATAGGCCGTTTTTGGTGAAATAGTAAATATAAAAATAGTTCACGTACTTTTCTTGTTCGCCACTTAATCACATTATGTTGAACATCCAGTAGATAAAAGCTGCCTAATGTATGCGCATATAATGAGTTTTTCTTCTCATCCCTCGGCGCCACCGTCACGACCATTTTTTTCTGTACTTTTGTTAACGCAATAATCAGTCGTTTTTCATGCACAGGCTTTAATAAATAATCTGTTGCTTCTACTTCAAAAGCCTCCACGGCAAATTGTGTATGAGCTGTAACAAAAATGATTTGTAAGGATGGTTGCTTGTGTAGGAGCTGCTTTGCAAGTTGCATACCGTGTGTGTCAATCATTTCAATATCTAAAAACACTACATCAATTATTTCTTTTTCAAGAAACTGGAGGGCCTCAGTTGGATTTGTAAATGTTCCCTTAATGTTAATCTGAAATTGGGCAAGTTGTTTAACCATAATAGATAAAACATCAATGGCCAATTTTTCATCATCAACGATCATTATATTCATGTGACACCACCCTCTGGTAATAAAATGACAATTGTTGTTCCCTTTCCTTCTTCGCTGTAAATTCGTAAACTAGCATTTTTTATTAATTTAAATTTCTTTAATGGATTCATAAAGCCAATTCTTGTACTTTCTTCATTTAGCAATTGGTGCAATTTTTCTTCTGAAATTCCTACACCATTATCATAGATTTTAATTCTTACAAATTGTCCCTCTCTCTGTAGGCTTAATTCTATTGTCCCTCCCTCTACTTTCTTAGAGATCCCATGGAACACTGCGTTTTCAATTAAAGGTTGAATGGACAATGCAGGGATTCCTAATTGTATCGATTCGTCAATATCATATTTAATACGTAAACGATCTCCAAAGCGCATTTTTTCAATTGATAAATAGGCTTTTACAAGCTCCATCTCCTCATCGATGGGGACAATGCTATTTCGATAATGAACATTCAGTTTTGCACGGAAATAAGTGGCTAAACAATAAAGAGCTTCACGTGTGTTTTCCATATCTGTATAACTTAAACCAATAATCGTATTAAGTGTGTTATATACAAAATGTGGTGTGACCTGTGAATATAAATAGTTCATTTCTACTTCGATTGCATCGATTGATGATTGTCGAACAGCCAATAAAGATTCAATACGAATAAAAAGTTCATCGGTAGAAATCGGCTTTTGTAGATAATCATTCGCCCCTACTTTTAACGTTTGCAGTAAGTCAGATTGCTTCATAACTGTAGTTAAGATAATTATTGGTAGTTCCAGCATATCATATTGTTTACGTACACGTTTACATAACTCATAACCTGACATGCCATTCATCATTAGGTCGATTAACATACAATCTACATGATTGGTTTTAATATAATCGATCGCATCAAAGCCGTTATCTAAGGCGATCACTGTATATCCCTTTAAACTTAGTGCTTCCGTTAAAGTTTTTATATTGACATGGTTGTCATCTACCACCAGTATTTTTTTATCGCTTCCTTTATAAATAAGGGGCAGTCGAAGCTGTATTTCTGTATCTGTATGTGATGTAATGGTAGCTTGTTCATTACTTACGTTTTCTAGTGTTGAGAGGGGCATTGTAAATGTAAATGTTGTCCCTTCCCCTACAGTGCTTGTCACATAAATGTTACCATTTAATTTTTCAACAATATTTTTAGTGATACTTAGTCCCAAACCTAGCCCTTCTTTATTATGATGATTGTTTCCTTGATAAAAGGCGTTAAAAATACGATCTAATTCTTGTGTCGGAATTCCACAGCCTGTATCACTTACTTGGATGACCATCTGCTCCTGTTCAACATGCGCAGTGACTATGATTGTTCCATTTTGTGTGAATTTAATTGCATTATGCAGCAAGTTATATAAAATTTGTTTAAAGCGTAATTCATCCGTGTAGATCTTTGGCAAATCTAAGTTTATCTCTGCTGTTACCCTTACTTGACTATTTTTGGGCATAAGACTACGAATTTCGGCTACTACCTCATGTATAACAGATAGAGATACACTGCGTAGACTAATCCTTACTTCTCCTGTCATTTGATTAGAAGAAAACAATAAATCTTCTACTAAATGACCTATGCGCTGTGTAACGCTGTGAATTAGAATAACTTGTTCCTGTTGAGATCGTTTTAATGGTCCTTGAGCACCTTCCATTAAGGATCTGGATATATTTAATATTCCGTTTAGGGGGGCACGGAGTTCATGCGAAGTTTTCAGAAGAAATTCATTCTTCATTTGATTATGTTCAAGCAATTCCTCTGACAATGCTGCTATTTTTAAAACAGCTTGATTGGCACGATAATTTAATAATGAGGCAAAGCCAAATAATATTAGTAAAAATAACATGAATTCTGTATAGTCAAAAGGCATCCCAAATAAAAAGTTACAAATGAGTAAAATAGAATAACAACTAATCGCTGTAATAACTATTAGCACATAACGCACAGCCTCTAAACGTTTTAGCATGACCTTTATAAGCAACCATATATTATAGAAAATAACTGGAGCCGTGACACTGATATAGATTATTTTTCTCATAATCATTTCAAATTCTGAGGAGGCCCTTTCATTTTTTGTAAAGGGATTATAGATACCGTACATAACAAACACGATACCAAGTAATATGGCAAGCGTGTATAAAATTTTTCTTTCTAATAATTGTGGATACATCGCATTTATAAAAAATGTTAAAGCAAGCAATGCGAGTGGAATGATTCCTAATTGCAGACGTATTTGATTGACCGTCGATAGATCAGTAAATAACAGAAAAAACACTTTTTGATTGATAAACGACATATAAAATCCTAATGAAATAGTAAAAAGACCAAAGAATAACTCTTCCTTACGCTTGCGATTCTGTAAAAATGTAAAGACATAGATCGCACCAACTATAATATGACCTATACTCACTACTATATCTAAAAAAACTTTCCAGTGATAATGCTTTTGAATAGCCTTCATTGTACCAAATTCAATAGGATAAACAATTCCAGCCTGAGGATAATTGTAATTTGCAACATGGATGACAACGTCTAGTCTTTTATTGACACTAGGAGAAAAAACGGTATATTTATCATCATTTTCAGATGCATATGCGCTTAAAACAGTACTTGGATTTCCTTTAGCCCCCACCTCAACGCCATTAATGAATACACGACTAGCTTGACGAATCGTTCGAATATATAGGCCGTAAACTCCATCTGATGGTACCTCTATGTTGACGTGATAGGTTCCCACCGAAAGCCCCTCTTCATTTGGCTCTACATATGCTTGCCAATTAAAGGGTACATTTAAATTCAGTTTTTTATGTTGATAGCTATCAAAATTTTCCCCCAAAGAAATTAATACATTTGGATAAAAGGCCCATTCTCCTTCTAGCTTTACAAGCTTTAATAATTGCTCTTCCTCTAATTTTCCTACACCTTTATGTATAATTTTTGGCTGATTAGTGGAGAAATAATGCCAATTACCAATAAAAAAAACAATCACAAAAAGCATGATTATACTTACAATAATTATGATATTTTTTTTCATTTTCGTGCCCCCAAAGATCGATCATTTATGATGTATCTTTACATCATATTGCTCACTGTTTTTACAATCAACCCCTTTTGAGATAGTAGCATACTGTGTTTGAACAAAATCTAAACAAACAATAATAATACCTTTCTTGATGTTTTGTTTGTTGTTATTTTAAAAAAATGATTGTGAGCGGATTAAAAATTTTTATTAGCCTCTGGAAACATGTGAAGTGAATTGCTTTCAATAAATTACTATTGTCTAAATAGACTTTCCACATTATTGAAGGAAAATATTAATCATTAAAATTTTTCTAAAAAAATGTTATTATCAGAAAGGATTTTGATTGATGGAGGATTTTGATGAAGGTTGATTTTGAAGAGTTATTAAATGGTGTTTTTTCATCTTTACAAACTATTGATGGAGTAAAATCCGTGAATTCCATTCTTGAAGTACTAAAGGATCGAATTATTTTCCCTGAGATTACCACTTTAATATTGAACACTAGGTTTGAACTGGTTTATTTATTTAACGAGCAGAAAGTAGTGTTTAAAACATTAAAAGAAGTATTGATTGATTCAAATTATATAGAAGAAATTAATTTAATCAATCAACATTGTCATTCAATTGAAAGTATTCTAAATGACTTTGTTCACACAGATACACTTAAAAATTATTCTTTAAGTCTCCTTTCCTTTAAATATAAAGAGAAAATTCCGAATAGTTAATATTGTGATGGTGAAAACGTCCTAAAAATGGAGCGTGGCAAGTGCTTTTTCTCCAAACTCCATTTTCCAGACGCTAGACCTAGTATTTCTGTTGATATAAAATGGTTTGGGCAATTCCGATAAAATATTCGGATTCTACAATGATATGATTTAATACAACTTTAGCTGTAGGATTTGCGCTTATCGGTTGACTTTCTTGCATAAGCGTTCGGCAAAACTGGATAAATTGATCACTCTGTTGCAAACAGAAGGAAGTAAGCTGTAAAATATCCTGAAACAGAGCTGGGGAAACTTGTCCCTGGGAACGATTGACGGTTTCTATATATCTTACAACTTGCTGATGTGTTTGAGCGAAAGCTTTTTCCCATTCCTTTAACGCATCGACATATTGCTGCTCCAAATCTTTCACAAGCTCTCTTATTACTACTGTATGCTCCTCTTCTTGATGTTTCCAAAATTCAGCTTCATCTAATACACGTAATGGCATTTGATGGCCATAGTAAAATTGCATAAAAATCCCCTCCCACTTATCTCTATTATGTATATACAAGAAATGTGGAAATAGAACTTTGAAAGAGATTCACGTCATAGTAGAACTTTTAAACCAAGCATTGTTTAATAGCTTAATGCCTGTGTCAATCTCATCTTCCGCTAGATTAGCAAATCCAAGTAATACCTTTGCAGGCTGAACAACCAAGGGATTTGCATAAAAAATAGATGTTGGGTAGACCTTAACACCAGCCATTTTTGCTGTATCAATCAATTCCTCTTCAGTCATCTTATTATTTGGTTCAAGTAAAATATGTAAGCCACTGCTTGCTCCATAAATTTTCCCATTTTCCCCGAACGTTTGTTGAATGGACTTTAGTAATGCCTCATATCTTCGCTTATAACTATTTCGTGTTTTATTCAAATGTCTCTCCCAATGCCCACTCTCTATAAATAGCTGTAACGTATGCTGATGGAGTCTAGACACAGTTTGAACATAGTAATTGTTTTGATGAAATAAATCCATTAATTTTCTAGGTAATATCATATAGCTTAGCTTAATGGCTGGAATCAAAGATTTTGAAAAGGTGCCCATATAGATGACGCGATCACTTGAATCTAATCCCTGTAGTGCAGGAATCGGTTTTCCAGCATATCTAAATTCCCCATCATAATCATCCTCGATGATATAAGCATCTTCTTCCTTAGCCCACTCTAGTAATGCTAATCTTCTTGAGATAGGCATAACTGTTCCAAGGGGAAATTGATGGGAGGGTGTGACATACACAGCCTTGATGTTATTGTTTCTTAACGGATCGATATGAATACCATGCTCGTCAAGTGGGATTGGTTTCACCTTTATACCATTATCTTTAAACAAGTAACGAACGCGATAATAACCTGGATCTTCCATAGCAAAAAGCTCATTCCGTCCAATTAGGTTACATACGATACCAAGAAGAAACTGCAAGCCTGCCCCTATAACGATTTGCTCTGCACTGCATTGCACCCCTCTTGATTCATAAAGGTAGCTTGCCATATAATTTCTTAATTCCAGCTCTCCCTGTGGATCTCCATATAAAAGGAGGTGAGCCTGTTCTTCATCAAGGCTCTGCATTGATAATTTACGCCATATTTTAAACGGAAAATCTTTTAAATTAATATCTCCATAATTAAAATCGTACTTAATTGCTGGTCGTTCTTGTTTCTGCTGAGTCGCTAATTGTGGTTCAAAATGATGAGGGCCTCCTTGAAAATAACCTTTTTCAAGATCAACCACATATATTCCATCTCGCTCTTTACTTATCACATAGCCCTCTGCAAGGAGCTGCTGATAAGCTGCATCTACAGTGTTGCGACTAATCTGTAAATGTTTAGCTAGACTACGCTGAGACGGCAATTTGCTTTGAGCCCTTATCTTTCCGTTTTGAATTTCTGCTTTTATATAGTTATATAATTGAAGGTAAAGTGGTTCCTCATTATTCAGGTTTGGTGTCATTTCGAGCATGATTCTTGGCTCCTTTAGAAATAGCGTTGTTGGCACTTTTATGAGGTGCCAGTGATTGATTATAATAAAATCTACATTGTTGAGTAGAAAATGTAAAGACGTGCCTACATAATTATTTGTTTATTCGAAAAACTCACGATGATTTTATGTATAAGGAGAGGTTTCCATGTATGTTCCTAAGTATTACAAAGTATCGGATTTAGAAGAAATCAAAGAATTTATTCAACATAATTCCTTTGCAACAATCGTTTCAATTCGAAAAGGTAAGCCTTTTGCAGCCCATATACCTGTGTTGCTGAAAAAAATCGAGGATGACTATTATCTGACAGGTCACTTAGCCTATGGTAACCCTTTATGGAAGACCTTTGAGGAAGTACAAGACATTCTCGTGATATTTAATGGTCCACATGCCTATATCTCTTCCTCTTGGTATGAGCATGAAAATGTGCCAACCTGGAATTATCAAGCTGTCCATGTATATGGAAAGGCAAGTCTGATTGAAGGAATAGCTTTAGAACAAGATTTGACTAGCTTACTTGAAAAATATGAGTCATTCCGTGAAAATCCTGTGTTGTGGGATAAACTATCTCCTGAGCTTTTGCAGCAAGAAATGAAAGGAATAAAAGGGTTTAAAATAAAGGTTGAAGAAGTGCAGGCAGCCTATAAATTAAGTCAAAATCGAAATGCTAGTGATTACGCCAACATAATAAAGGAACTTTATAAAGAGGAAAATCCACATGCTGATGCTTTAGCTGAGGCGATGAAGAAAAATAGAAGCCATTAAAATAGCAGGCAGAAATGTTGTGAATCAACGTTTCTGCCATAAAATTTAGGCAAGTGTTTTCGTCATGATAAGATCAATTTGTTCTTCATCACCCATATAAAATGAATGGGCGCCTGTTTGGACAAAGCCTATTTTCTGATAGAAACCGATGGCACTGTCATTTTTCTCCCAAACCCCTAGCCAAATGCTTTTTTTGTTTTGAGCCACAGCCTCCTCTATTGCTTTATTCATAAGGTATTTGCCAAGCCCTTTTCCTTGATATTGATGTCGAACATAAATTCTCTCCACCTCTAATGACTCATCCCCCATTAGTTCGGATTGTGCTTCGTTGATATTTACTTTTAAATAACCAGCTATTTCTTCCTCATAATAGATAAAATAGAATGCTGAATCCAAATTGGCCAATTCCTTCTCTAGCTGTTGCTTATGAAAGGCACGCTCTAAATAAGCCTTCATATTTTCAGGGGAGTTCTGGTCTTTAAATGTATCATTAAATGTTTCAATACTTATTGCTTGAAGCTGTTTTAAATCTGCGTGCTCACACTTCTCTAATTTAACAGACATTGATTCCACTCCTTTGATGTAAACTCTTTCTGGATTTTATATTGCAAATGCAATAAAAAGAGTATATAGTCAATTTAACGCAATTTTGTTGTATTTGCAATAAAAATAGTAGGGGGAGGTCTTTTAGTTGAAATATGTCTTTTATGTAGTGGGCATTTTAATTTTAACGCTAGGTATTTCGCTCACGATTCAATCTAAACTCGGCACATCACCTTTTGATGCGCTTCTAGTAGGATTATCTAAAAATGTGGGGCTAACTGTAGGTAGTTGGGAAATCATCTTAGCTCTCCTATTAATAGGTAGTAATTCCCTATTAGCTAGAAAAAGACCTGAAATTTTAGGGTTGGTTACTGCATTGATCACTGGCATAGGGATTGATATGTGGTTATTTTTATTACATGATATAGTGTCCCCAGATCTTTGGTTTAGCCAAGCTGTCTGTTTTACCACTGGATTAGTTGTAGTTGGGTTAGGAACGGCAACTTATTTACATACAAATTTTGCACCAATTCCTGTAGATCGACTTACTTTGATCATCAAAGAATTAACAAGAAAAACGGTTTTCTTCTCAAGAACCCTTATTTATATTTTATTTTTAATGTTAGCTATCATTTTTAATGGCCCCATCGGTGTCGGTACATTATTAACAGTTTGCTTAGGTGGCTATATCCTCCATTTTTTTATGCCGATAACTGGAAGAATACTAGATAATATACTGAACAACTCCTAAAATATAAAACCAGATTCTCGTTCAAGAATGAGCTCTGGTTTTGATGACTAATTTTCCCCAAATTCCACACCGTATTGATTGAAAATGGCTTGGTATTTATTTTGAAAAATGGACCACCTCTGTTCGGTTCCATGCTTCTTCTGCAATGCATTATAATAGAGCTTTGCTGTTGTTACATCATTGGCTTGTAATAACAAATGAAAACTTTCTTCGCCCAAGTGCAAAAATGGCCCTGCTATATAATAATCAACAATGGATCTTGCAGAAGTCATCGTTTCATAGAAATTATGAACCTCCTCTAACCCCAGCAGCAATAATTTTGTTATTTCGTCCAAATTTGTAGTGGCTGTGATGGAAAATCGATCAGGTGCATCTTCGACAATGGAGTTAATCCTTGCTCGGAAGTGACATTCTGCTTCTTTGGGTGCTGTCACCATTTCTCTTGATTGTAGCCGTGCTAGCTCTGCCGCATATATCCCACAGTTCACATAAAACATCATAGTGTCGGCTGTATTACCAGAGGATTTTTGGAAATTGATCAGATAGATAAGGTTTTCAGTTGTTCGATAGAAATTCAATCCTTTCTTTTTAAAGCCTAGCTTGATTAGAAATGGCTTGATGTCCTGTTTTATTAATTCATTAAAAATTTGCTGCAATGGAATACCTCCTTCTCCTTTAGTATTCATTCGATTTATGTTTCCTTATTATTTCATTAGCTCGCAGCTGTATTTCTTCATGTTGAACCTACTTATTTTATATAGTTTAACGTATCCATTGCTCAAAAACATAAATTAAGGCTAACTTTTCCTATCTAACAGTAAACGACTTTGCAGTTACGGGAGCTACATAAAAGCAGAATTTTCTACCACTATCCTTAGTGTCATAACGTAGTATCACACATAAATAATAATGTTTAAATAACCGTTATGCTGGAAAGCCACTATTACAATAACGATTTTTCAATTGGATAAAACGTTTAAATTAACACTTATGTCCCTATAAATCCATTAATTTCATATATTTTTAGTAAAATTGCCCATTATTATTGCAAAAGTTTTACACAATTAAAATTAAGGTTTCAATTTTGGTGATTAGGGGTAATTGGTAATATTATTGAAAAATAACTCTGCCCTATTTCATGCTATTCTTACTTTAGTTCAAAGGCGAAAGCTTTTTGAGAGGAGTAAGATTGATTTGAAGAAAAAATGGTTACTACCCATTTTCGCATCGTTTATGTTCTTTACAGGTATGGGTATTCATGATGCGAAAGCGGCAACAATAGCAGATATAACAAATACAGCCAAAGCATATATAGGAGCTCCTTATAAATATGGAGGAACGGATATTAAGACAGGTGTGGATTGCTCAGCATATACACAGTTAGTTTTTTCTAAGCTAGGCATTTCATTAGAGCGTACATCTAAAGCTCAATACCAACAAGGTACTTCGATCGCAAAAGACAATTTAAAAACGGGTGATCTCGTATTTTTTAATACATCTGGAAGCGGTGTTTCACACGTTGGTATATACATAGGTGACAATAATTTTATCTCAGCTACTACAAGTTCTGGGGTTAAGGTAGATACAGTGAATGACCCATACTATTGGGGTTCACGTTATGTAGGAGCAAAACGTATTGCCAACTTCTCTGATTATGGAGAAGTAAAAGATGCGGAAATTGACTTTAGCATATATGCATCGCGTGGAGAGGTAGCTCTTCGATTAGCTAATAAATTACATTTAGATACGAGTAATACGAATTCAAGTTTCCCAGATATTAAGCCTTCGTCTAAATATGCAGGTGCTGCAGAGGCACTTAAAAAAATTGGCGTTTTTACGGGTGATGATAATGGAAAGTTCAATCCTGGTTCTCCAATGACACGTGGACAACTATCTAAAGTCTTAGTGGAAGCATTTCATTTAACACAGCAAGGAACAGCTGAACAATTTATTGATGTTCCAGGCTCACATTGGGCAAATCATTATGTAGGGATCCTTGCTTCGAATAAAGTAACCGTAGGTAAAGGTGACGGCACATTCGGAGTGAACGACAATGTCACATTGGTCCAATTAGAAGCCTTTATTCAACGATTAGCTCAATAACTACTAGAAAAGGTATTTCATCTATGGATGGAATGCCTTTTTTTATTCTTACTAGGTTTCCCCACCTCTATATAAAATTTCTTAAGAAAAAACGGGCGTTGCTAAACTGAAGCAACACCCATCTAGTATTATTCCTCTACCTGTTTTCCAGCAACTTCCCCACCTGTGTGATTATCATAGTTAGGCTTAACTCGCTTTATAAAGAAGGCAAGTATGAGTGCGATGGCCGCAATCAATGTGGAAAGGAAGAACGTATAATTGATGCCATGTAGCATGGCTTCGTTTAAGATTTGCTGTTTTACTTCGCTGGCAGACTGTGTCGTAGCCTGTGCTGCATTGGCACTCATATTGTTCATCGCACCTGTAGCTAATTCCTCTGCCTTGGCAGTTGTTTTATTGTTCATAATCGTAATCAGCACCGCAGAACCAATCGCACCAGAAACCTGTTGTAATGTGTTGTTCATAGCTGTACCGTGTGGATTATTGTGTGCTGGTAGCTGATTTAAACCATTTGTCATCACGGGCATCATTACCATAGACATCCCAAACATACGTAATGTATACAGCAGCACCAATGTAGAATAAGCTGTATCCATGCTAATTTTACTGAAGTAATATGTCGTAACAATGGTAATGATCAAGCCAAATACAGCCAAGCTTCTTGCCCCGTATTTATCAAAGAGCTTCCCTGTAATCGGAGACATAATTCCCATCACTATGGCACCAGGCAGCATGAGTAGACCTGAATCCATTGGGGAAATACCACGAATGGTTTGTACGTAAATAGGCATTAAAATCATAGCCGAGAACATCGCCACCGAAATAACGATGGAGATGGCTGAGGATAAGGCAAACATTGGATATTTGAAAATCCGAAACTCAAGAATGGGCTCATCCATTCGTAGCTGACGAAGGGTAAACGTAATTAAAGCAATTGTCCCAATAATAATTGTTCCATATACAAGGATATGATCCCATCCTTTTTCACCTGCGGAACTAAAGCCATAAAGCAAGCCGCCAAATCCAATGCTTGATAGAATAAGAGAAATCACATCGAGCTTAATGGCACGTTGTGGTGTCACATCCTTTAATTTAAAGGCTGCAAAAATTAAAGTTAAAATGGCAATTGGTAGCACAAGATCAAATAACATTCTCCAGCTATAATGCTCGATTATCCAACCAGAAAGCGTCGGCCCGATCGCTGGAGCTGTAATCATGACAAGACCGAACATCCCCATTGCAGCTCCTCGCTTTTCAACTGGAAATGCAGTTAGCATCACATTCATTAATAAAGGCATCATGATTGCTGAGCCTGCAGCTTGGATCATACGTGCTGCTAATAACACACCAAATGCAGGTGCAATACTAGCTAGAAATGTACCTAATGTAAACAGAGCCATCGCTGTAATAAATAATTTTTTATCTGTAAATCGTTGAATGAAGAATGCACTGGCAGGAATTAAAATACCGTTAATTAGCATATAGCCTGTTGAAAGCCATTGTACTGCAGTGGCTTTCACATCGAATTCGTCCATAATGGCTGGTAGTGCAATGTTGAGTAAGGTCTCATTTAAAATAGCAACAAAGGCCCCGATAAATAAAATGGCAATCATGCCATAAGGCGCTTTTGTCTCAACTGAAATGGTTTTCTCTGACATATAGTATCAGTCCTACTTTCTTTATCTTTTTCAATTTCATTCACATGTTTAGGAAGCCATTTGATTGTCTCAAACAATGGAGCTTCTTCGTGTGTTTGTTCCCCCAATCTGCTGTTTTGCCCCTGCTGATTTCATCGCAACCACCCCTCAAAAAAATTAAAATTAAAATTGTTGACGACACAATAGATTGTATTGTATAATTAAAATAGGGATAATGCGCGGTATAATAATTATACAGTGTCTATCTCTATAAATTTATCACAAGACTATACATATTTCAATGTATTTCTCATAAATTTTTTCCCAAAAAGTCGATCCCTGAACTACAGGAATGCGACTTTTTTTGTTGTCGTTATTTTTTAAATAATCCTACCCTAGTGTTAATTCATAATGTAGTGGCGGCTTCTTGTAAGTGTAGCGGCGATTATGCAAAACACTAATGATAGCTCCACCAAATTGTCTTCTTGCACTACTCAACTACTTTTAATGAAAAAAAGCAGCCACCTAGCATCGATTGAATATCGAGACTAAGTGGCTGGATGGTGTTTTTTTAACTAAGATTTAAGTGTCCGTATAGAAGGGGTGCCTATTTCCCCACTATACCTTTGTGGGAATTAAAATATAATAAGGTGTGACTGCCTTGATGTTTTCTCATCAGCAGCCTAAAGCTAACGATTGAGACTGTTTGAACAGGTAAAACTGAGAAAACCAACGATACTTGTTGTGAATTTTTTAAATCTCTTGATTAAAGTGTTTGCCTATTTTTATAGCGAATCAAGTGAACTACCTCTTCACTGATATCTTTCTCTTGCTACTAATAGGTTTGTCCTATCACCTTCCAGATCATAAAAAATTTCATTACTTGTGTGAATAATTGTGAATCAATCCACACTGCCATGATAGTAGTTAGCCTTGATGGATAGTTGTTATCCATGACTCTATCTTAAATACTTTCTAGCGAATTTAAACCATCCACTTAAGCACTTTCTCAGCCATCCACTTGGCTATAATTTACAAAATTACTAGAAGCTATTTAGAGCTTGTGCAAACCTTTTAATCCCCTCATTGATTGAATGAACATCCTCCCTCGCATAAGTGAAGCGTACAAAACCCTTTTTGGAGCCCATCGTAGATCCAGGAACATAAATGACGCCTCGCTTAATGGATTCCTCAAGTAATTGCGTCTCGTTATATTCCTTGAGAACATGACACCATAAATGTATCCCACCTTGAGGAATGGAAAACGTCACTTCGTCCTTTAAATACATATCGAGGCTCTGTACAATGGTATCTCGTCGTGTTTCTAATTCCTTCACTAAGTGCTTAATATGCAAATTAAAATTAGGGGATTCTAAAAAATCATTGGCAATCCATTGCGTGAAACTAGAATGCCCAAAGTCAATTTGTTGCTTGGCATCGGATAGTCGTTCGATTACAGATGTAGGACCAACAATCCATCCGATTCGTAAGCCTGAGGCTACAATTTTGGACAAAGAGCTAATATATAAAACATTCCCGTTCTTATCGAGCGATTTAAGCGTAGGCATTTTATCCCCCGAAAAAGCTGTTAGGCTATAGGGGTCATCTTCTACTACTGGTATACCTAGTTTAGAGGATATGTCTAGAATAGCTTCTCTTTTCTTTAAATCTAAGGAAGATCCCGTAGGATTATGAAAATCAGGATTTAGAAAAATCATTTTAATTCGATGTTTTTTATATAATACTTGCAAATCATCGGGGTTAATGCCATCCTTATTGACAGGAAGATAATGGATTTGTAAGCCTGCTGTTTTAAATATAGGCAGATTAAAGTTGTAAGAAGGATCTTCTATGGCGACTGCATCTCCAGGCTTTAACAGGCATTGGACAATCAAATGTAGGGCTTGCTGTGCTCCTGAAGTAATCAGTATGGAGGAAGGCTTTGTCTCAATTCCTCTGCTTTTTTTAATATGCCGTGAAAGAGTTGTCCGTAATATGTCACTCCCTAAAGGATGGTCATACCCAAGGCTACCGATAAATGAACGCGTTGCGGTAATTTCTCTCAAGGCGCTTTTGGGAAAAAGATCCTCGGATAATTCGCCAGTAGCTAGATTAATTAATTTATGTTCAATAGCCTCTTTTCTAATTTTTTGGGTAACAGGAAGGTTCGGTAAAAAGGAACCTGCCTCAATATAGCGATTCCAGCTAGGAATTCGTTTCCTCGTAATGCCCCAGATGTCTTTGCTAATGGTTGTGCCACTTCCACGATTTCGTTCAATCAGCCCCATTGCTTCCAATTCATCGTATGCATTAACTACCGTGCTTCTGTTTACACTCAAAGCGTTTGCTAAATAGCGCTCAGATGGTAAGGGTTTATCGGGTGGGAATGTCCCATCTGCAATCCCCTTTTCAATGTATTCTGCGAGCTGCTTATAAATCGCTTTTTTTACTGTTCGATCAGGTTTCCAATCCATGTTTACTCACCTCAGTTATGCCTTATCCTTTCTTAGCTCTAGTAAATAAGCTAAAAAGACAATCATACTATAACAATATTTGAAACTAACCATCCATTTCCTTATTAATTTCACCATCCACTTTCAATTTCAATCCATTTTTTTTGATAAAAGCCCTTATTTGATGCGCATTTCCCTCTATAAAATTATACTGAAATTATTTTTCTCGTTTGAGAACATTCTGTGTTATCTTGGAAAACGCCTTGTCTTTCAAAAGAAGTCCCCCTATTATAAAAATCAATTGTGAATCGAATTCCATACAAACCCGTAGTAGCCTATAGCACTTCAATGAAACAGTTAAAGGGGTTTGTTTATGAAAAAAAGTTGGCTCAGATTAATTGGTCTTTCCACTATTGTCACTATGCTAACAGGCTGTGACCCATTGTTAGTATTAGATCCAAAAGGACCTCAAGCTCAAGTGCAAGCCAAAGATATTATGCTTTCGATAGGGATTATGTCCTTTATCGTACTCATTGTTTTTGTGTTGTTAGCTTATATGTTAGTGAAATTTCGTGCATCTAAGCAAAGCCCTGACTATAAGCCTCCCCACATTAAAGGGAGTACAAAGGTGGAAATCATTTGTGTAGGTATACCCGTTTTAATTGTAGCGTACCTATCCTTTATTTCTGTTGAAAGTAACTATAAGGTGGAATCTACACCAGAGAAATACAAACAGGAAGAGCCGTTAATCATTTATGCTTCAACATCGAACTGGAAATGGCATTTTAGCTATCCAGAGGAAGATATTGAAACGGTGAATTATTTGTATATTCCTGCAGAGCGTCCTATCGAATTTAAACTTTATTCTTACGGACCAATTACAAGTTTCTGGATTCCTCAACTGGGTGGTCAAAAATATGCAATGGCCGATATGGTGAATACATTGCATCTGGCTGCGGATCTACCTGGGGAGTATATGGGGAGAAATGCAAACTTTAATGGTAAAGGGTTCGCTGAAAATACGTTTAACGTAACAGCAGTGACTCAGGATGAGTTTGATGATTGGGTGAAGGAAGTAAAAGCAACAGCTGAACCATTAACAGAAGAAAAATTTAATACGTTGCTAGAACCAGGACACGTTGGCCAATCAACCTACACTGGTACACATTTAACATTCCTGCCAGCCCCTGAGGGTGAGAATGGTGGACATCAGCATGGTACATCACACATTAAAGATCATGCTTCTCAACAAAACGATCATTAATTAAAAGGAGACATAGTCATATGGAGTACTTCGAACGATTTGCTATACCCCATCCAAGTCCAGCTATCTATGCATCGATGGTTGCGATTGGACTGACGGTGATAGCAATTATAGTTGGCTTAACCTACTTTAAAAAATGGGGCTACCTTTGGCGTGAATGGTTAACAACGGTTGATCATAAACGTATTGGTATTATGTATCTAATTTCTGCCCTTCTGATGCTTTTCCGTGGTGGAGCAGATGCGATTATGATGCGCGCCCAAATGGCTGTACCTGACAATACATTACTTGATGCGCAGCATTATAATGAAATCTTCACAACACATGGAACAGTCATGATTATTTTTATGGCCATGCCTTTTATTATGGCCTTTATGAATTATATTGTGCCCTTACAAATCGGTGCAAGAGACGTTGCTTTCCCGCGATTGAATGCATTAAGCTTTTGGCTATTTTTCATGGGGGCCATGCTACTAAATATATCCTTTGTTATAGGTGGCTCCCCTGATGCTGGCTGGACGAATTATTTCCCTCTAGCAAATAATGAATTTAGCCAATCTGTAGGAACAAACTATTATTTATTTGCCTTACAGATTTCAGGTCTTGGCACATTAATTACTGGTATTAATATGATTGTGACGATACTTAAAATGAGAGCACCAGGCATGACACTTATGAAAATGCCGATGTTTACGTGGTCTTCATTAGTAGCAAACGTGATTATCGTTTTTGCTTTTCCAGTTTTAACGGTAGCTTTAACGATGGGAACTTTTGACCGTCTATTTGCTACTAATTTTTTCACAACATCCGATGGTGGTATGGATATGCTGTGGGCAAACTTTTTCTGGGTCTGGGGGCATCCTGAGGTTTATATCCTGATTTTACCTGCGTTTGGGATCTACAGTGAGATTATTTCTACTTTTTCAGGACGCAATCTCTATGGCTATAAATCAATGGTCGGCTCCATGGTAATCATTTCCTTCCTTTCGTTTTTAGTATGGACACATCATTTCTTTACGATGGGACAAGGTGCTTTAACAAATAGTATTTTCTCGATTACAACGATGGCCATTGCCGTCCCAACTGGGGTTAAAATTTTTAACTGGTTATTCACCCTTTGGAAAGGAAAAATTGTTTTTACAACGCCAATGCTTTACTCCATGTTATTTATTCCTACCTTTACAATAGGTGGCGTAACGGGTGTAATGCTTGGCATGTCAGCCGCTGACTATCAATACCATAACACAATGTTCTTGGTTGCCCACTTCCATATGGTGATTATTCCTGGTGTTGTCTTTGCTATGCTAGCTGGCTTACATTACTATTGGCCAAAAATGTTTGGCTTTATGTTGAATGAAAAAATCGGCAAGTGGACGGCTTGGATTATTGCCGTCAGTACGCTGCTAGCCTTTATGCCAATGTTTGTCTCTGGCTTAGATGGACAAGCACGCCGTATGTACACTTATTCTGCCTCTACTGGTTTTGGGCTGTGGAATATGATTTCATTTATCGGTGCAATTGGCTTAACAATTGGTTTTATCTTAATTGTTTACAATGTTATTTACAGTATTCGTTATTCACCAAGGAATGTTGGGTCGGATCCATGGGACGCTCGCACATTAGAGTGGGCTACACCAAGCCCTGTGCCTTATTATAATTTTGCCAAGGTTCCACACGTAATTTCAACAGAAGCGTTATGGGATGCAAAATATCATCAGCATGAACTGTTCCCAGAGCCATATGAAAAGATTCATATGCCGAATAATAGCGGTGTACCTTTTATATTAGGCTGTATTTTCTTTGCATGGGGCTTCTCCTTTGTTTTTGGTATGTGGATACCAACAATTCTCACAACCATTGGTATTTTTATCTGCATGGCTCACCGTTCATTGGAAAAAGATCCAGGACACTATGTACCTGTCGAAAAAGTGAAAGCAACGGAATCGAAATTGCGAGGTAGTCAATTATGAAAATCGATCAATCACTTCCTTTAGAATATAGTACTCAGCAAAATCAATTGAATATATTAGGCTTCTGGGTGTTTATTGGTGCTGAAATTATGCTTTTCGGCACATTATTCGCAGGTTATTTTGTTTTAGTAGACCGTACTGGGAATGGTCCAACAGGAGCGGAGATTTTTGAAATTACACCTGTTTTATTTGAAACGTTTATTCTTTTAACAAGTAGCTTTACCATTGGCTTAGGTATACATGCTATGCGTAAGGGCTATACGAAAGCAATGATATGGTTTTATGTTTTGACATTAGTACTCGGTGTCGTATTTATTGGTTTTGAAGTTTACGAGTTTATGCACTATATTCATGTTGGTGCGAGCTTACAGACGAGTGCCTTTACGGCTGCCCTTTTAACAACATTAGGAACACATGGTGCACACGTTACCTTTGGGGTATTTTGGGGAATGTTCATCGTCTATCAGCTCATCCAACGTGGTTTAACACCAGAAACAGCCAATAAATCGTTTATCTTCTCTTTATACTGGCACTTTTTAGATGTGGTCTGGATTTTTATTTTCAGCTTCATTTACTTGAAAGGAATGGTGTAACATGAGTGATTTATTCCCGATGAAACAAGTCATGGGGTTTGGTGTGTCCATAATCCTTACGATCATTGCGGCATGTGTATATTTTTTCAATCTATCTTTTCCAATTACCATGACTATTTTATTAGTCACAGCATTTATTCAGGCAGGCTTGCAGTTAGTTGTCTTTATGCATGCTGGTGAAACAAATGATAAACCAGCCATCTATACCAATATTTATTATGGCTTAATTATTGCGCTCGTGACCATTTTCGGAACATTATTATGTATGATTTGGGGTTATATCTAAATAGAAAAAAATCGTCCTTACTTAACTTAGTAAGGACGATTTTTGTATGGAAACGCATGATATATAGTCAAAAGACAATGAGGATAAACAACAATTCTTTGAAATTTTCACCATCAAAGTAAGAGTCCACGCTTTCATTCATTGTGATATCAAGTAATCATTGTGAGATTGGTTGAATGGGATAAATATAGGATTGCCTTTATCAATGTTTATTTTTATAACGCCAATTTTAACGATTTCCTCGTTTAAATGATTGGCGTGTAGCACATCCTTTACAAGCTTTTATTGATATTCATGAAAATAATAAACAATGATGAAATCGATAATCAGAATTATTTTTTCCTCCCCAAAATAGGATCAACTTCTGCTTGATTATTGTTGAACAATCATGGGGTTGTATATGTTAATGACAGCATTAAATGTACTTTTTCATCCGAGTGATTGATATACGTGTGAAGTTCTTCACCCTTGAATTTAATGACATCCCATTGGTTTAGCTGATGGGTTTTCTCTCCGACCTTTAGCTCCAATTGCCCATTTAATACAAGCACAATTTCCTCGGAGCCTGCTAGGTGACACTCGCTGTATTCACTATTCGGTTCAAGACGACCTCTAAACCACTCAGTTCCATTTGCTTTGAATAATGGATCGACAAACCAGTCGTTATTATGACCTGCGAATTGGTAGTCTGAGCCAAAACGATGAACCTCTATATTTTCTTCAAAAGATAGTAAAGCGACAAGCGGAATATTAAGCCCTCTACAAATTTTCCAAAGAATATTGACAGTCGGATTCGTTTCCCCTCGTTCAATTTTCCCTAACGTCAATTTACTAACATTGCTGACATTCGCCAGCTCCTCTAAACTCATCCTTTTGCTTTTTCTAATTTCCCGTAAATTTCCTCCAACTTGTCCAGATAAGTCGATATTTTCCTCCTGCATTCTGCGCACCCCTCCCATTGACTTTGTATAAATAGTATATTATAGTATACAAGTCGATTAATTATAGTTTATTTTTTTAATTTAAAAGTTAACTATAGTATATCAAATAATAACTAAAAGAGGTGTTTTCAGTGATGGCGAAATCAAAAAACTTTCCGATTATTTGGAGCGTTTTTTCTTTGTTTATACTATCTATGAATTTACGAGCTTCGATCACATCTATCTCGCCGGTATTGAAAAATATTCAAATGGATTTGCAGATGACAAGTGTTGTTGTAAGTTTATTAACAGCACTTCCCGTATTTTGTATGGGGATTTTTGCACCTTTGGCTGGCAAGCTAAGTGAACGATGGGGTATCGAATGGACGATTGGGCTATCCGTTTTATTAATTGGTGTATCAACAGCTTTACGGTTAGTGGCAACTTTTCCTTTATTTTTATTAGTAACAGCTATTCTTAGTGGGATAGGTATTGCTATTACAGGTCCACTGATTTCAGGCTATATCAAAAAGGAATTTCCTAAATATTCTTCTACGATGATCGGTGTATATTCTGCGGGTATGGGAATTGGAGCGTCATTAAGTGCTGGTTTAGTTGTGCCTGCTATGCATGCTTTTCATCAATCATGGAACGCAGCTTTAGCAATATGGTCGGTATTTGCTTTTATGGGTATTATTGTTTGGATTCCAATTATCAAAAAATCCAAGCATTCTCAAGAGTCATTAGAGAAATCTACAGGTCAAAAAAGTCGACTACCTTGGGGAAACCGATATGTTTGGCTCCTTATGGTCATGTTCGGTTTACAATCTGGCGTTTATTATTCCCTCGCGACATGGCTCGCTCCAAAAGTACAGGATATGGGATATAGTGACGCTTACGCCGCAACAACGGTCACTATTTTTTCTGTCATGCAAATGATTTGTAGCTTTATCATCCCAATCTTAATAAATAATAGTTTCAAGAGAAAGCCTTGGATGCTACTTTGTGCTTCAAGCTCCTTTATTGGAATTTTGATGTTAATTATGGGCGGCATCTCGCCTATTTTCTGTGCGACGTTAACTGGGATCGGTGCTGGTGGTTTGTTCCCATTAGCAATGATTTTACCTTTAGATGCTACGACTACACCAAAAGAGGCAAGTGAATGGACAGCGATGATTCAATTCGGTGGCTATATCATTAGCGGCATCATTCCAATGCTTGTTGGTGTCATCAAGGATATGACGAATACATTTGACGTTGCCCTTTTCACCTTATTATTTATAATCATCGTTATTATGGGGCTGACGTTAAAGGTTAAAACAAAGACGGAATCAGCTACTATTCGCGTTCTTCCTAGTAGATGAAGTAAGGCGTCTTTAAACCGTTTTTCAGACAGTAGACAATCTACTTTTGGAGATTTAAGTTGCTAAAATAGTTTGTCTCTTGCTTTATAGCAGATTTATCCAACAACATTTTTAAGTAGTTCTTTTTATGCTACAATTCACTATAAATGAGGAAGGAAGATGTTTTATGAAAATATCCGTTTATGTTGCAAGTGCATTTAGCAAGGATCATCAAGGCGGGAATAAAGCAGGAGTGGTATTTAATGAGGATACATTGACCACTACTCAAAAAATGGCAATAGCCAAAGAATTGGGCTATGCGGAAACCGCATTTATATCAGCATCGGAAATGGCTGATTATAAATTTGAGTATTTTACACCTAAGGAAGAAGTAGATTTATGTGGACATGCCACAATTGGCGCTTTCACGATACTGATGCATTTAAATAAACTTTTCAAGGATCGCTATACGATTGAAACAAACAGCGGTGTTCTTACTATTACCATAAAAGATGACATCATTTTCATGGAACAAAACAAACCGATATTCTATAATATTATTTCTCCAAACGACTTTATCGACTGTTTTGACATTAAAGATATAGATAATAAATACCCAATTCAAATTGTTTCCACGGGCTTAAAAGATATTTTAATTCCGATAACAAGCGAAACACAATTACATGCACTGCAACCTAATTTTGAAAAAATAAAAGAAATCAGCGAGTATTATCATGTTGTCGGGACGCATCTGTATACGTTTAATGACAATCGAATAATATGTAGAAATTTTGCTCCACTATACGACATCAATGAAGAAGCAGCGACTGGAACTTCTAACGGTGCATTAGCTTGCTACCTTTATGAACAGCACCACTTGCAAAAAGAAGTCTATGTATTTGAACAAGGTTATTCTTTACACTCTCCTTCCGAAATATTAGTGAAATTAGCAACCAATAGCAAGAATGAAATAGAAAAAGTTTATGTTGGCGGCAAAGGCTATTACTGTGAAACAAAATATTTAAATGTAGAAGATATGGTGTGAACAATTTAATTTCTCAACCTCAGACTGTAGATTTTTTGAATTTTAATTTAAAAATAGAAAAATAGATAAAAAGACAAACACATTTTTATAATTGAACAATGTGTTTGTCTTCAATTTCTGCTACCTTTTATGATCTTGTGGGACATAACCGATTCGTTTCCGTTGCTTAAGTGGCACATCCTCAATGAATGCCTTGCCTTTTTTCCACCCTAGAAGCCCGTCATGCATTTCAACAAAGTCGTTTTCCCTGCTTCATTATAATAATAAACCTACTTTAATCCCCTTATTTAAAATATTTTGATAGTCAATATAGTCATAGATATCGTCATCGATGAACGAACTTAATTCTTTCAATTCATCCATTGTTAAATCTTCAATGGCTTTGTCATGATCTTCACAATAAATAACGATAGAACCCACGATGCTGTGTGCATCTCTGAACGCAACGCCTTTGCTCACTAAATAATCAGCGACCTCTGTTGCATTCAGAAAACCTCCTTTGACTGCTTTTTTCATGTTTTCACTGTTCACCTTCATCGTAGCAATCATTTTTGACATAATTTGTAGACAAGATAATACGGTGTCCAATGCATCGAAAAATGGCTCCTTATCTTCTTGCATATCTTTATTGTAAGCAAGTGGTAAGCCCTTCATTGTTGTTAAGAGTGAAGTCAGTGAACCATATACACGTCCTGTTTTGCCTCGTATCAGCTCAGCGGCATCAGGGTTTTTCTTCTGTGGCATAATACTGCTGCCAGTAGAATAGGCATCATCAATCGTAATAAATCTAAACTCTTGACTACTCCACAAAATGAGCTCTTCACTTAATCTACTTAAATGCATCATAATGATTGAAAAATCTGACATTAGCTCTAATAAATAGTCGCGATCACTTACGCCATCTAAGAAATTATCTACAGGCTTAGAGAAGCCTAGCTCATTAGCTGTCATCTCACGGTTAATCGCATGAGTAGTTCCTGCTAATGCTCCACATCCAAGCGGGCTTTCGTTCATAATTTCTATCGCTTTCACAATTCTTTTTTTATCGCGGTTTAACATATGATAATAAGCCATCAAATGATGTTGAAACGTTACAACCTGCGCACGTTGAAGATGTGTGTATCCTGGCATCATAACGTTATTGTCTTTTGCTTTTTGTTCTAAGCTCTGTTGTAACGCTTCAATTGAGGCAATCACCTCAAACGCCTTGTTTTTTGCATAAAGTCTAATATCTGTTGCTACTTGGTCATTACGACTTCTCGCTGTATGAAGTTTTTTCCCTGTGTCACCGATCCGTTGAGTCAAATTCGACTCTACGAAACTATGAATATCTTCATAATTTCCTTCAATTTGTAATGTGCCATTATCAATATCCTCTAAAATGGAAAGAAGTGCATTCTCAATATCTTGTCCTTCCCTCTCAGTCAATAAATTGCATTGTACTAGCATATGGACATGGGCAATACTGCCTTTAATATCTTCTTTGTAAAGTCTTTGATCCACCTTTAATGAACTATTGAAATCTTCCATTAATTTGTTTTCTTCTTTTCTAAAGCGACCGCCCCAAAGCTTCATCATTCATTCTCCTTCAATCAATCTATTAAACGTTATGATATTTCAGAAATGCTTTCCTGTAATTCCTCAATATTTCCTCTTTTACGCATATACCAGACACCATTGTAAACAGCAAAATAGTAAAAGGCTAAGCCAAATATAGCGACAATTACGGACATATAAGGGTCAGGAATGATACCTTTCCCACCGAAATTCCCTAAGAAAGACATCAATACAAGCATTAAAATATAAATAATAATGTAGATACCACCAAAAAATTCAACTGATTGGTGTTTTTGAATAAAGAAAATTACTAAATAACAAACAATACCTATTATTAATCCAGTAATGGCTAGCTGTACCTTACTCCAATTTGTCCAATAAATAAGCAGTGTGGCAAAAACGAATGCCATTGGTGCAATGAATTGCATACCAGGTAGCCCATTATTTTTTGTCAGACCTACTCTACGGAAAACCATAACCGTTACACATGCTGAAGCATATTTAAAAATACCGATAGCTCCTACAATCGCAACGATAGCTGTCCAGCTTTTCAGTGGGAATAAAAATAATAATCCTACTAGGAAATTGAGTGCAAGTGCACGTGTTGGAACACCGAATTTTTTATTAATTGTTCCAAAATAAGATGGTAGGAATCCACTTTTCGCCATACCAAATACATGTCTTGACGTACCAGCTGTATAAGTAAGAGCTGAACCTGTTGGCGAAACCATCGCATCAGCTGTAATAATCCAAGATAGCCAAACCATATTAGCCATCATTGCTAAATTAGCAAATGGTGAATCAAATTTAATGCCACTCCAACCATTCGCTAACATTTCTGTTGGAACTGCGCCGATAAATGTAATTTGAAGTAACACATATAATACTGCCGCAACACCTAATGATGTAATGAGGGCAAGTGGAATATTTCTTCTAGGGTTGACGACTTCCCCACTCATCATGATGACGTTGCCAAACCCAGTATAAGCAAAAAATATTCCGGTTGTTAAAATGGCACTTAAACCAGCGCTATAGCCACTTGGTGCAAATCCTTGGCTTGAAAAATTCTCTGGATGAAAGCCTGTCATAAAAAATGCAATGATTGTTAGTACAGGGACTATAAACTTAATTGTTGTAATGATATTGTTCGTGACTGCGAATAATTTCACCCCAAAATAATTGAAAACAACAAAGAATATCATTAAAACCATCGCTGCAAGAATACCTGATGTTGTTAGTTGTTCTTTTGCTACATCATATAACCCTGGCCAAAACTGATTGGCATATTGAATAACACCGGATGATTCTACGGGAGCTGTAGCACAATAGCCAAACCAGATTGAATAACTAGTAACGGTAGCAAGCATTTTTCCGTGAGAATAAAGCGGATATCTTGCTAGGCCTCCTGTTTCAGGTTTTACTCTTCCTAATTCAGCATAAACAAGCGCTATGAGTGTGATAACAAACGCACCAATAATCCAAGAAAGTATGGCTGCCGGGCCTGCTAATTTAGCAGCTACCCATGGTCCAAAGAGCCAACTAGATCCTATTATTCCCCCTAGAGATAATGTTGTAAGTGACCAAAACCCCATTTTCTTTTTCAAATATTGTTCTTGACTCATGAATGTTCCCCTCTCTGAAAAGAGAATATTGGTATGACCCTTTTAATTTGGATGCTTCAATAAAATGACGTTTTGACAGAAAAAATTTACATATTTTACTCTGCAGTGCAATGTAGTGTAGGTGACTAATATAGATTGTGCTCCTTTCTAGATGATGAAACATTGCACACATTTTTCATGCACCATTAATTAAAGGTTATTAAAAGGTGTTTACCTTAAAATGATTTTATTTTAATCGTTTGAATTTTTCAACACTTTTTTACAAAAAAAATAACCATCTCACTTAGATGGTTATTTCAAACGATAAATTTTACTTGGTCGTCCTCTGGATATTTGTGCGTCTTTCCCTGTGTATTCGACGAGATCAACCTCACATAAACTAGCTAAAATGCGTCTAGCATTACTTTCATCCCAATAGAGATGTGCTGCTAAATCTTTAATGGTGAATTCCTGCCAATTCATTTTTTTAATAAGTGTGTATAATTTACTGTAATTTTTTAAACTAATTTTTGCTTTTTTTAATTTCTCTAATAAAATGTCATCATTAATACGGTATGAAAAACTCACTTCATCTTCTTCACCAGCCGATTCAGTAATCGTTCCATTTTCTTGGACAATCACGATTGGTTGCTCCGATTTCTCCTTGGAGAGCTGGATGGCTCGCTGCGCATTGATTTCCGCAGAGTGAACAGTTACCCCATAGCCAATTCCGACAGTGACTGTTGTATGGGATTCATGTGATAGCTGATAGATGGTATCCTGTAAATCCTTGATTTTTCGTTCAATGGCTCCTCTCGAACTAAAAATGATATAGCGGCCATTTCCTTTTTCTAACAAGGAGCCATCTAGTTGCTCACAAAATCGCAATAACGTTTCCTTCAATTTTAATTCTAAATACTGTAAATGATAGGAGCTCTTCGCTTTTTCAGAGATTTTATCAAAATGTTCGATTTCGATAATTTGCACACCGATCTGTGTATCCTTAAAATAGAAGGCTCTGAGTTTTTCTTCCAGTATTCGTAATGTTTGGCGGATTTCCATATCTGTAGTGGAAATGTGATAAGCAGGGACACCTGCCTCTTTCAGCCCGCGATAAACAGCTTCAAAGCAAGTCAAAGCACCTGCTGTTTTTTGTTGATTCCATAAGTCGATATGAAAATCCATTAATTCTTTTGTACTGGTATTTACATCAAAGGTTTTCACATAGATTTCTTTAGGCGCAAAATCTAGCTGTTTGACGGCTTGCTCCAAGTGTGAAGTCGTGATTTCATCAATGCTTACCTTGTTCAAAAATTCTCCCTGATAAAAGCCCATATGCAATAGACATTTATAAATGCCGGATTCAGTATGTTGAATATAAACTAAGTTTTCACCTGATTGTAACGTATTTTTCGCAACCATATACGAAATTTGGCCAGAAAAAAACCATGCATCAACAGCGTGATGATTATCCTTTACGATATTTACGGTTTCATGAAAATCATGATAGGGAAATGCTACGAAATTCATAGTCATTTCGTATTCTTTGCCTAATTGAATGATGCGCTCTACAGATGAATTAGGGCCAATGACTCCAACTGTATACATTATTTCCTCCTAGTAAAATTACTTTATATATACCATTCTATAGAGAATTGCCCAATATTTATAGTGTCAATTAAAAAAGTCTGTTTTGGTAAAGGACAAGGTGACAGAAGTCGCACATATTTTATCCAAAAGCGCGCTCATTCTTTAATTCACAACGCTCCGAGACAGCCTTCGGAAAACCAACCTAGCAATGGGATGTTAAAGGAAACATAAAGTGCCCTTGAAAGAAGGGCTTTTTCGAGAGAATAAATAAGGCATCGTCATCATTTGTGGTGATGGTGGCTGTCAAGCCTTCGATTGTAAAGTCAGGTGTAAAATAGAATACTACTTTTTTTGTTGTATCCTTAATAATGCTTGCTAATACAGTCTCTGCATTGGTTGCCTGTAAAGAGATGATATCATAAATATTTAATACCCCTTCCTCCTCCTCCATTAATACTATTGTGTCAAATTCTTCTAAATAGTAAATAGCATGAGGGAAAACTAACGTAAAATAAAACATTAATAAACTTTCATTTTCCTCAACAGCAATCATACTAGAATGGATATAACGATTTTTTGCATACTCTTCAAGAAGTGCTAGATTCTGCTCAATTGTCAGCTGTTGGACGCTGGTCTGCTTTGGTTGAATAGGTCTTGTGGTAAGATCTAAGCTGTATTCACTTTCATGGATTCGCGTAAAGCCAAACTTCGGATAAAAATCTAGTACTGTTTCATTGGCAAAGAGATACATGAAATCACAGGCATCTTCGTACTCTTTCATGAGATGCAGCATCAACTGCTTTGCCAAGCCTTGATGACGATAATGTTCATCCGTCATCACTGTACCAATCTGAATTCCCTTTAATCGCTCATCATTTACGCGAATCGACATCTTATAAATAGAAGCATTCGCAATTACTTTTCCTGCTTGTACAAATGAGTAAGGAATATATTGGTCATTCCAATAGCCTTTGTTATACCAGCCTCGAAAATCCAAACCAAATGTTTTCATTGCTAATTCATTAAAACTTGCCTTTAATTTTTCATTGTGACGATAATCACTAACTAATTCATATTTTTCCACGTCTATTCCCTCCTATTTTATGTTTCAATCGCTAATTTTTGTGGGCATCATCACCTCCTAAAAACAGAAAAAGACCCTATGAGAACAAGCTCATAGAGTCCTTTGTTATATAAAATATAACTGTGGATTAGACATCATTATGCTTCTCTTTTATCGCAAAAGGGCATTACTAAATAGACCCTATAATTTTTAAAAAAATTATAGAATAACCCCTTTATTAAATTCATTGAATTTAATTTGCGATAATTAGTTTTAGCATAAAAAAGCTAATCTCCCTTCTGTTTTTAAGATTACTATTATATTACCGTTATTTGTTAGATATGTCTACATGATGAAAATAACTGAAATAAGTATAGAATGCCCCTTTAAAGCCTATTCTATAAACGAAGTTAGCAATGAAGGGAGCCTACCATTTACTATGAAATTTAAACTACCTTTCAACAAACAACAACAACAACCAGTTCAAGAGGCGCCTAAAGAAAATCTTGTGAGAGTTGCACATGCCACAGATCATTTTATTCAATCGATTAAAAATGCTACTAATAATCCGGCAGATTTAATCGTTAAATATCTTCCACCAAACGTCACCCTTATTTACATCGATAATTTGATCGATGATCAGACTTTAAATAATGATATTATTGCTAATTTACAGAGCAAGCCTCACGATACACCCGAGGCAATTGAAATGGCCCTTTCTATTGCAGAAGTCAGTCAATCCAGTCTACTAAGGGAAACCGTAGAATTGATGGTCAATGGTCATGTTGTGATTCACATAGGTGGCTTCCCGCAGACTATTTTAGCCAATATCGCTAGCAGAGAGTCTAGAGCATTGTCAGCGCCTGAGAATGAATCGCAGGTAATTGGTACACAGGTTGGATTTAATGAGAGTCTATCTACCAATATTTCCTTGATTCGTCGCTACATAGTGAGTCCTAATCTTTGTAATGAAAAAGTAAAAATTGGTACACGGACAAGTACCTCTGTTTCTCTTCTATATATGCGTGGCATTGCCAATGATCAAATGGTTCAAACAATGCGTCAACGAATCAAAGATCTTTATATCGATGAGCTTATCGATAGTGCCGTATTAGCTGAAATGATTGATGATAATTCACTATCTGTCTTTCCACAAATGCTATTGACAGAAAGACCTGACAGATTTTGTGATGGCATTTTAGATGGGAAAATTGGGGTTCTCGTAGATGGTAGTTCAATGGCTATCGTTTCCCCTCAAGGATTTACTGAGTTTTTTCAAAGTCAAGAAGATCAAAATTTAAGATGGCAAATTGCTACTTTTCTTCGTTTATTACGACTGGCTGCCTTCTTTTTATCTGTTTATTTAACACCATTTTATGTGGCAGCTCTTACCTTTCATTATGAAGTGATTCCACAAGCCTTTCTCGTACCATTAAGTGAATCAAGGGCTTTAGTTCCTTTCCCGCCCATATTTGAGGCTTTGCTGCTGGAATTTATTATTGAACTACTGAGAGAAGCAGGAGCCAGATTACCAACTAAAATTGGACAAACAATCGGTATCGTTGGTGGTATCGTTATTGGAACAGCAGCTGTACAGGCAGGGATTACCAGTAATATATTGCTGATTATCATTGCGTTAAGTGCTCTAGCCTCTTTTACGTCGCCAAGTTATATGATGGGCAATGTGATTCGTCTTATTCGCTTCCCTATTATTATACTTGCAGGATTTTGGGGTTTTTATGGTATCATGTTGGCTTTTTGTTTTATTCTGATTCATTTGTTACGTCAGTCAAGCTTGGGTGCTCCGTATATGTCTCCCTTCTATCCACCGAGGTTGAAGGAAATGCGGGATAGTATTATTAGAATGCCTGTCCCATTAACATCAAAAAGACCTGCTTTGACAAGACCAAAGGATGAACATAAATTTGTGCCAGAGCCAGTGAAACCTGATAAAAGTTGAACTGAAGGTGAAATAAATGGCAAAACCTATACAACTTAGCCCTAAAGATATGATTAATGCTTATTTGCTTTTTTTTGTGGTACACGGTGCTCAAATTGGGGTTGGTATACAGGGATTTCAACGCATTATCTATCAGGATGCTAGACAGGATGCATGGATTTCTGTTCTACTGGCTGGGATTGCCACACATCTTGTTACGTTTTGTATGATTAAAACGTTAGAAATTTACGGCTCTGATGATCTTTACGGAATTCAAATTGATATTTTTGGCAAATGGATTGGCAATTTTTTAAATGCAATTTATGTCATCTATTGCTCCGTAGCGTTCTTTTCTGTTTTACGAAATTATATTGAAGTTATACAAGCATGGATTTTTCCTAGCATCGAGACCTGGTTCCTGTCCGCAACTTTATTAATTATTATTATTTATGCCTTTACGGGAGGGCTTCGTGTCATTGTAGGCGTGTCTTTTTTTAGTATCATTCTCTCCTTATGGATTTTCCCAATGCTAGTATTTCCGATGGAATACGCTACAGTAGATAGTCTTCTCCCTATTTTAGAAAATGATATTCGCTCCATTTTAAAAGGGGCACAATCAATGACCTTTACGATTATCGGCTTTGAAATTCTAAACGTGATTTACCCCTTTGTAAAAGACAAGAAAAAAATCAGAAAACCTGTCCATTTAGGACTATTAGTTACAACCATCATCTATTTAGCCGTGATGCTGGTGTCCATTGCTTATTATAGTGAGGGCAAGCTATTGAAAACGATATGGGCAACCTTGACATTATTTAGTTTTATTAGCTTCCCCTTTATGGAACGCTTTGAATTTGTAGCGGTTTGTTTTTGGATGCTAATCATTTTACCGAATCTATGTCTATACTTATGGGCTGCGTACCGCGGAGCAATTCGTTTATTCCCGATAAGTGAAAAGACATTTGTTTGGCTCTTTTCATTCATCGTTTTAATTGGAACATTATTGGTTCAAACACGGACACAGATTAATACAATTAACACGGTGTTTGGACAGATTGCATTTTACGTAATCTTTGTCTACCCTATTTTACTTTGGCCAATAGCACGACTAAAGAAGAACTTCGCATCAAAGAAGGTGAAAAAGAATGAATAAACTTAGAGGAAGATGGATGATTCTTCTATCCTTTGTTTTTTTATATGGATGTGCACAAACCAATATTTTGGATAAAGTTGGATTAACTACTTTAGTCGGCTATGATGTAGGAACAGAGGATAAAATAAAGACAACAGCTGTTATTCGTGAAGTAAACCCCGAATTTCAAAGCAATGTGGAAGTTCTGTCTACAGAAAACGATACGAGTAAAGGAAATCGGATGGAAGCCAATCGTAAGCTTTCGAAAAAAATCATGGTTGGTCAAATGAGAGTCATCCTATTTGGAGAGGAATTGGCAAAAAAAGACCTTCGCTATTATATTGATACAAACCTAGAAAATGCTAGTGTCAGCAATGGAATCTTTATGGCTATTGTGGAAGGTGAAACAGAAACATTACTGAAATACGAATATCAAAATATTGAGGATATTGGGCAGCATATTTTTAGGTTGATTGAACAAAATGTCAAGCAGGAATATATGATTTCCTCTACACTTCATCAAATTGCCCATGATTATTATTCATCTGGAAAAGAATTTGCCATGCCTATTATTAAAAGAGATGACGAGCTGGTGGAATTAAGTGGGATAGCACTTTTTAAAGGCAGCAAAATGGTCAGTACCCTTCCAGCAAAAGATAGCTTTTACGTAAAGATTGTCAGAGATACCTTTAAAGTAGGTTTATATGAAACCGTTCTGGAAAACGAAGATGTACCTTCCGAAATTCTTCAAAAGCCTGCCAATAAAATAACGGTAGCTTTTGATGCAATCCAGTCGAAACGAGAAATGATGTTAGTTGATGCGGATACGCCAACATTTGACCTGAACATCAAAATCAAATCGAGAGTATTAGAGGTGTACCCTGATATCAATCAAGGGGACCCAAAAAGTGTGGCGGCACTGGAAAAAGCAATCGAGAAAAAATTGTCAAAGGAAATACGTAGAGTGATTGCTCATAGTCAGGAAGTTGAGTCTGATATCTTTGGCTTTGGTGAGAAATATCGAAGCGAAGTAAGACATTCTAAGCTAACAAAGGATAAATGGCAAAAAATATATAAAGACATGAAGGTAAATGTCCATGTTGATTTTACAATTTTAAGAGATGGTGTTTTTGAATAACTAGTGAAATGGTTGCCCTGTCATAACCGATAAAAAGTTTTGGAAAAAATGTTCATAATGAATATCAAAGGCAATACGATGCTTTTTTTCGCCATTATTATTTTCATAAGGTCTTGTCTCGGCAATACTTTGCCCCCTTGCAGGTCCTTCTAACTTGTCGACAACGGTTACAGGATAGGACTCATAAATAAACATGTCAGGATAAATAACTGCCATTAGTGTTAACGCATCATGCACGGGACTTCCTAGAAGTGAGGGGTCCCGTTCTTTATAAAAACGTGTATAGTATTCCATTAAGGGCTTTAGAATTTTTGTTTTGCCAAAGGAGTCAATATAGTCCACCATCCCAGGTGTGACAATGGCCTTTTGTGTCGCATTTAAAGGGATGATTGTCACATTCGTTGCATAGGTAAGCACAATATTAACGGCAAAGGGATCACCATGGAAATTCGCTTCAGCCACTGTCGTTACATTACCTGGCACCCAAAATGCTCCACCCATAATATAAAATTCCTTGATATTTTTCATAAGCTCTTTATAAAGGATAAACATCGTGGCTAGTGAGGTTAATCGCCCAATATTGACAATAATTAGCTCATCATGCTTATACTTTTCAATAATGTTGACGATTTCAAAAAAGTTCTCAATTTTTAATTCGTGATTATCATTTGGAATGATGGGTCCAAGTCCTCGTTCACCATGAATTTCTGGGTAATAGGTCGGCTGCTCTCCTGTTAAGGGTACTTCTGCTCCTAAAATCACAGGAATTCCTTGAGGGAAGTCGAACAATTTCATGACATAATAAATATTGGATACCGCATCCTCTCGCGATACATTGCCATAATCTGCAACGAGTCCCACAATTTCTATTTCTTGATTAAGCCGTGCATAGATCAATGCCACCGTATCATCAATGCCAATATCCCCGAATAACAGCACTTTTTTTACCAAACCATGTCCTCCCTTTTACTACCATTACTGTTATCTTTATAGTAATCAAAGATGACACGAATTATGAATTTTTGTGGAAAAATGAGTGAGTAATTCTAGTCCAACGAAAGAAACCCATATGCCGAAGCACATGGGTTTGATGATTTAGTGATTTGATTGGAGGAACTGATAGACTGCCATCATTTCCTGCTTATTCAATTCGCGTATACGATTAAAAATAGGAATATTGGCAACGGCTTCAAGATGGGAGCCCTCTGTAACAACATCGCTTACAGTACCAGTTAGCCATGTTTCCACATCAATGCCATCAACGATTTGCTGGCGTCCCTCCTCATTAATGCCACTTGCGCCACAGCTTACACAGGGCACGGTTAATTTATGGACTCCATCATGCAGTCCATCTTCAGAGAGCACCTTTTTCCCTTTACAGAATGGACAGGAATGACTGGCTTTGACTTTATTGATTTGGGTTACGATTTTCTTGTAGCCAAATGCTTCATATACATATGTTAGTTTTTTATATTTACCATTCGTAAAATATTGATCGATGATGGTTTCTCTTGTCTCCTGTATATTGGCAAAATCACAGATGGTCACTTGATTTTTATGGCTGATGCGCTCTAGATTATCTTTGATTTTGGCCCAAAAAGGAAAAGCGTTTTGTAGTACGATTTCATAGCCGACAAAGCTTGCTAGCTCTAATTCCAGCATTTTTAGGGATACCTGTGTTTCCCTTGGCAATAAGGAAACATCCTGTAGCAGTGACATGTCTCCGCCCACGATGGCTTTGATTTTTTCTAATTGTGGTAAGTTGCCTACAATGTTGATGACTTCATCAAGCGGCTGGCGAATTACGTCACGAATATCTGTGTCCCCAAATCGTAATTTCTTTTGGTGGTTGAGCACAGTCCCATGACAAATTGGGCATGGTACCATTTCTCTTGTTTCCTTCATTTGCTCTTTAATAATGGATTTTGAAATCACGATATAACGACCAATGATAAAATTAAAGCCCTCCCACTTTTTCGAGGATTTTGTTGCCTTATCATAAAAGGACTTGTCCCAATAACCATATAAAAATGTATGCTTTTCTTCCTCAGTCATATCATGATAGCTTTTACTAATGTCCTGACCCAGCTCTATTTTAATCTGCTCAAAGAGAAATTCTAATTTAGAATGTTGATAGTATTTTAAAACCTCCATTATATCGGGATGTAGTAGGCCGTCCCAAAATGGCACGTTTTTGTCTTGTACCACAAGATCAAAATCGAATTTTTCAATTTCCAATCGACCAGAGCAGCTAGGGCAATGATTTTCTTGGCTATAAAAATCGAAGCTTCTCGTATCCTTATTTGTTGGATGAGCAGCCACAATATGATTGATTAGACCACCTATTTCATACAGGAAGCTATATTGGCTATATAAATGTCTTTCCAAATCAATGGCAACAACTGGGGCAATTTTGTTCGATTCATATTCACCGTAAATCAGACGAGCCATGGAAGATAAGCTTTTTAAGATGCCACCCTTATATATATTTTCCGCATTTTTGAAATAGCTAATATGGTTGTCTTCTAAGTATTGAATGCCCTGCCTTAATGCGAGTGTAGATGTGATTTGTAATGGAGTTGAACCCATTGAATGATTATCCTGATTAAAATAATCTTCATGGCTAACTACATTTAGATGTGTTACAGGCTCCTGCTGTCTTTTACCGAAGTCAACAACAAAATCAGAGCTTTCCAGCATATAGGCATTATGCTCAATCATGATGATGGAGATAGATTCATCCTCTAGGATGTCCCTGACACTATCGATGAATTGGTTTAAAATGTTCTGAGATAGCCCTTTAGAAGGCTCATCAAAAATAAATAATGTATGGGGATTACGAGCGTTGGCAAATAACTCTGAGACTAGATGCACACATTGGAATTCACCAGTCGATAGAGATTGCGTTTTTCTCTCAAGCGTTAAGTAGCCTAGTCCAAGCTTAATCAATAAGCTTAAGCGTTTATGTGCGATATCCTCATTAGGTAGTTCATCGATTATATCTTCAATCGAGCGTTGGAAAATATCATCAATGTCCTCACTATATTTTGTTAGTTTCTTTTTAATATCAAGGAATGTCGCGACAGTGGAACGACTCGTAATGGATTGGTTACGATCTTGCCCAACCATCACAAGTTTATCCTTGGGATAGCGTTTGATAAAATCTTTAGCAATACACTCATTAACAAGCGTTGATTTCCCACAACCAGACTCTCCTGTAAAGGTAACAAGTCGATTTTGTGGAATGTCTATTGCATCCATTTGGATATTACGGCAATATAAATCTCCGAATTGATAATAGGATGTTGGTGCTGCTGGATTTCGTTCCCAATAAATAGGCTTTGGTCGTGGAGATTCTTCAACGATTTTTCCTCCGTATTTTCCACTACCTGGTCCAAAGAATAGATGCTCGTCTGCCGTGTCTAACACAGTATCAGAATGATCAATCAACCAAATTTGGTTTTTAGCGCCTAGCTGTTGTATTTGCTCTAAAATTTTTAGTAAGGTGTTATGGTCCAGACCCACAGAAATTTCATCAACAATAATCACGGTGTTTTCGCTTGTTGCCATGAATTCTGCTAAGTACAGCCTTGTTAATTCTCCACCTGATAAAGTCCCCATAATACGATTTAAGGTTAAGTAGCCAATATTCATTTGCATAATATTATGCAGAATATGCTGTTTTTCTTCACTGATATTTAATTCTTTTGATAAGGAATAGATGGCTTCTATACTTAAATGATGAATATCAGAAATACTATAGAGTTCATTCCATAAAGTGATTTTATACTGCTCCACTTCTGGACTATAGCGCTTACCCAAACATTTTTTACATTCTACATTTTTTGTCGTGCCTCGCCCCTTACATGCAGGACACCAACCTAACGCATTGTTAAAGGAAAACATCTCTGGCGATAGCTGAAACTCATCTGCCAGTCGATTACGAATTTCTTTAAAAACACCTGTATGTGTACCAATTGTGGAACGTGGATTGCTAGAGATTGAGGATTTTCCTAGAAAAAGTACAAGGGGCATGTCCTCCATTTTGATGGCACTGAAGTTCGTTTCCATAATGTTTGGAAACAAATATTGATATTCAGCCTTTGGCAATAAAGAAACAAGACGTTTTTTGGATTCTTCTCCAATCGTTTGACAAAATGTCGTCTTCCCTGAGCCAGATAAACCTGCTATGGCTAAAGATTGATCGTCGGATAAAACGACATCTAGACGGTTAATATTATTGGCAATTAGTTCATTAATTTTCATTTAGTTATCCTTCCATTTAAGAAAATTAAAAGATGGGACTGAACATGAAAGAACACAATTCTTGCTACGGAATTGCGCTCTTCTTGCTGTTATTTAATTTATTCTACGCTAATACTTTTTCAAGCTGTGCACTCATATTTGTCCAAGCATATTTTGCTCCCTCGATTGCACCTTGACGTGCCTTTGTTTCTTCGCTGAAGCCACCTTGATCAAGATGAAGCTGAGTCGTACCATCTGCTACCTGTGTTAATGTCCATGTAACTGTTGTTGTTTCGCCAGCACTTGTCCAAGTATAAGATAATTTGTGAGGCTCTTCCACTTCCAGTACCTCACAGTCTACAATACCGTCCCACCATTCATTTGGTTCAGCACGGAATTGGAATTTATGTCCTACGATTGGTTGGAAGTCATTGTTCCAGATCCATTTTGCTAGTGTATCTGAGTCTGTTAAAGCATGCCATACTTGTTCGATGGAACTTGTAAATTTAAAATCTAATGATACATCTGGTTTCATTTTTTTTCCTCCAATAATAGATGTAATTTCGCGATTCTTTCTTTCCAAAAACCTTCATAAAACGATACCCAATCTTGTATTTCTTTCAATGGAGCTGCATTCAATCGATATCTCGTCTCTCTACCTTCCTTGCGTGCAAGAACAAGGCCTGCATCTTTTAGAATGGCTAAATGTTTCGAGACAGCAGTACGCCCCATATCAAATTGAGCGGTTAATTCGTGAAGCGGTAACTCATCTACCTCTGCCAATAAACGGATCAACTTTCGTCTTGTTGGGTCAGCAATGGCTACATAAACGTCACGCTCTTGATGATTGTTATTCAAAACCACCACCCTTTCTAATAGGACACTGATTGGTGTCTTAATTATATGACACCAAATAGTGTCCAGTCAAATACTATTTTGGTCAAAGTGGTAGGAGTTCTATACCTACAAGGAAAACTAGCTAAAATACAAAAAAGTACAGAGGAGGAGCCTATGTACTTTCGAGTAATTATTCATTTGTTAACTTCAGTTGTTATGGATTCATGTAACAGAATAACAATACGCCTTAAAAGAAAAACCCTTATTGACATGAATTGCGCATCCCAATAAAGGTTTTCTGATGTGAATTTATGCTAGCTCTAAGGGTAAAAAGGCGTAGTCTCCATCTCTTATAACGGAACCTTTACGCACCGCAATTGACTGCTTGAATAGAGGGCCATCAATGACGGTCGTATGGAATTCGCCGCCTTCTCCGCATGGGTCAATGCTACGGGCTTCAAGCTCCTTTACATATTCAGGGGTAAGCACTCGCCCTAAATCTTCCTCCGTCATGCCCAAGGATAGGTTGACCGTGACAATCATTGTAATAAATCCTAAGTGAATAAATTCATCGACAGCCTCACGATGGTTCATCTCCCACAATGGCATGCCTAGCTTTAAACCTACCTTTTTAGTGACTTTATCGTGCCAGCAGCCATGTGCAGGCATATCTAAGTCTCCTGTTACTAATACTTCAGCTCCCTGTTGCTTTGCATTTACTAATAAACCTACAAATACTTCTTCATAATCCGCCCAGCTTGCTGCAGCAGTATAGACTGGCAGCCCAATAGAGTCAGCTTGTGCCTGGATAAGCGCAGGTGGCATCCCGTGGGACCTTGAACGTTTCCCTTCTTCCTCTAGCATCACTATGAGACCCATTGCTTGGCCCACCTGTGATGCTTTATATAAAGCTAAAACACTATCCTTGCCACCACTAAATGAAGCAATAAATGTGCGATTTTGTGCATTCTGTTTCCAGCCAGTTGTGTTGGTCATTTCCTTGTCTCCTTTTACTGTTCATCAAGATATATGCTTCTAGCATCCTCGTCAAAAAACTCTATGATCGTTGGATAATTATTAAGGTTAATATTGGCCTCTTTCAATATTTTTTGCATAAAGATGGTATCGACAAAAATTTTATTGATAATCATCCTACCTATTGATGGTAAGTCATGGAAATACGCTATTAACTGAATAAGGTCATCAAAGTGAAAAGTCAAAATATAAGTGACATAATTCTGTAATAGCATACTAAAGCAATGCTCACGATAAGGATTCGATTGATGATCGAATAAAAAGCTATGAAGCAATTGATAGAATGCCTTATTATTTTGATTAAACATATGTAAAAAATCATCTACATTATTAATTAGATGTAGGTACTCTATGCCATCTTCAAAAGGCATAACGAGTCTTTTTGATTTTCCTTCGATGCTTCTCAAAAGTTCGATTGTCAGCTTCTTGCAAGCATTTATCTCATGTGGTGTTAACAATGCTCTGTCATGCTTATGCTGACAAATATAATCATGATAATGAGAAAAATATTGCTCCATATTGATATTCGTTTTAGCATGAATTAATGTTCCTTCTTTGAACGAAAAAGCATAAAGCGTTTCCTCGTTCACTGGATGGCTATACAGATAGAAAAAGAATAAAAAGTCCTTTAACTGTTGTTTCTGCTCTTTGCTGAGTATCGTAACATGCTCTAATTGAGCAAGTTGAAAGAAGCAATAGTTTTTCATAAAATCATTCATTTTGTTATACGGGTTCCGTGGAATTATTCTAGTCGTTGCATTTATTGTGTAGAGCAAATAATAGCAAACTTGCTCATCATAAACATCTAGCTGCTTGAAACAAGATGTAAGCATAGGCTGCCAGTCTGGCTTTTGAACATAATGTGGATTTTGTGGTTGAAATGCCTCTGCCCATTCCAAAAATGTCCCCTGTTCGTGATCAATAAAAAAGAGCTCTGCGCTAGTATCTTCTAATAAAACATATTCGAAGTCCTTCATTTGAAGAGCTGGTAATCCCCGATTAAACTTGATATTTAGGTAGTGATCAAATACTTCTTGTAATACTGTCATTCATATCCCCATTTCTTTAGGATTTTTCAGAACGTCCCTTCATTTTATCACAATCATGATGAGAACTTGGCGATAGATGCTAAGGTGGAACACCATTATGAGTGATTAAGACAGCTCGTTGGATCAATGCCTATTTGGAGGTTATCTGGAGGAGCCATGGAGAAACAAGAGTGAGAATTTTGACTATCTAAATAGAAATAAAGTCTTTTTAGCAGAGCATCAAAAACCCGAACTAAATTATAAAACAACCTAGTGTGCTTCATAATTGTTCGGGCGTTCTGTTCATGCTTTGTTTATTTAATAAGCTTGTGCAAACCAAACTGTATGTTTTGCTTCGTTTCCACAGCCAATACATGTGGTTTTCGTTGTTGGTGGATTAAATGGAATATTGCGAGATGTGTATTTTGTTTCTTCCTTCACTTTTTCCTCACATGCATCCTCGCCACACCAGCCAGCAAGCACCCAGCCTGGGATTGTGCCATTGTCTTTTGCTGTGTCAATGTGCTGTTGTAATTGTGGAAGTGTGTCAATTGTTGTGTGAGCATTTGCTTCACGGAATTGACGAGCTTTTTCTAATAAGCGCGTTTGCATGGTTGTTAATTCTTCTTCAATAGCTGTGATGATTGTAGCTAAATCAACAGTTCGTTTTTCTTCTTCATCACGCGCTTTCAGTAAAGCTTGCTTGTTTTCTAGGTCACGTGGCCCTAATTCAACACGCACAGGCACGCCTTTTAGCTCCCATTCATTGAACTTATAGCCTGGCGATTGGTCTGAATCATCCAAACGTACTCGAATACCCTTCGCTTTTAAGGCTGCAAAAATCTCATCTAAATGCTCCATGATTTGAGGGTTCTTTTTCCATGGTCCTACTGGAATTAAAACGACTTGCGTTGGTGCGATGCGTGGAGGTAAAACAAGTCCCTGCTCATCACCATGCACCATAATAACTGAACCAATTAAGCGTGTAGATGTACCCCAAGATGTTGTGTGTACGTATTCGTGCTGGTTCGCTTTATTTAAATACTTGATATTAAAGGCTTCAGCAAATTTTGTTCCTAAATAATGCGATGTTCCTGCTTGCACAGCCTTGCCATTTTTCATCATTGCCTCAATAGAGTACGTATCGACAGCACCTGCGAAACGTTCAGAAGGTGTTTTTTGTCCATCATAGACAGGAATTGCTAGCACCTGTTCTACTACTTCTTTATAAATGTCTAGCATTTGCATTGTTTCCTGCCGAGCATCTGCTTCATCCACGTGCGCTGTATGCCCTTCTTGCCATAAAAATTCTGATGTCCGGATAAAAGGCAGTGTTTTCTTTTCCCAACGGAAGACATTTGCCCATTGGTTGATTAGCACTGGTAGGTCACGGTAGCTTTTAATCCAATTAGAGTAAAGATGACCAATCATCGTCTCAGATGTTGGACGAAGGGCTAGCCGTTCTTCTAATTGTTCCCCTGCTGCCTCGGTTACCCAAGGAAGCTCAGGTGAGAAACCTTCGATATGATCCTTTTCCTTTTGAAAGAAGGATTCAGGGATAAGCATTGGGAAATAGGCATTACGATGTCCTGTCTCTTTAAAGCGACGATCCATTTCCTCCTGAATATGCTCCCAAATTTCATAGCCGTCTGGCTTAAAGGCGATACAGCCTCGAACAGGTGTATAATCCATTAAATCGGCTTTTTGGATGGTCTCGATATACCATTTCGAAAAATCTTCTAGTTGTTTTGACATGTTTTCTCCTCCAATTTTGTTAAATGAATACTTGTTCAACCCGTATAAAGATTTAGCTGAAGCAAGAAAAAAAGCACAAAGCTGTCCTCTGAATAAGGACGTCTTTGTGCTGGAATGACGTGGTACCACCTTGATTTAGCTTTACGTAGATTATAAAGCCCTCTCACGTTTGGTAACGAAAACGACTCGGTTATGTTTGCATAACATCTCCGTGGTAGGTGTTCAGTCAAGAAGCGGTGATATAGCTCTCAGCAGGTGCTATATTTTCTGTTTCACAATTCTTACTTACTTGGCCACATCATCAAATGGTTTATCATGTTAACAGTTTTACTTTATCCCACTTTAGCAAAATCATTCAGGAATAGCAATTAATAACTGGATTTATTTGTGACAGTATTAACAATGAGATTCGTAAAATCTTCTACAGATAAAGGCTTACTAAAATAATAGCCCTGCACATACTCACATCCATGCTCACGCAGAACATTTAATTCAGCTTCCTCCTCTACACCTTCAGCTACTACTTGGAGATTTAAGGCATGTGCTAATGAAATCATGGCTGAAATCATAGCGATTCCAGACTTCTCAGGTACGATATCACGGACAAAGGCACGATCAATTTTAAGTACATCCACTGGGAATTTTTTTAAATAATTTAACGATGAATAGCCTGTCCCAAAATCATCTAATGAAATAGTTATACCTAGTTCTCGTAATTGCTTGATAGTATCAATTAAATCTTCCGTATAATCAAGCATACTCATCTCGGTAATTTCAATTTCTAATAAATTAGGGTCAATGCCTGTTTCTGCAATGACACTACGCACCATATCTACAAAGCCACCCGTACTAATATGAATTGGTGAAATATTTACAGCTACCCGCAATGATAAATCATGTGATTCATTCCACTGACGAGCTTGAGCACAGGCTTTACGTAAAACCCATACACCAATATCATTAATCAATCCACAATCCTCTGCAAATGGAATAAAACGATCTGGCGGAATATGACCTAATTCAGGATCATACCAGCGTAGCAATGCCTCCATACCAATAACAGAATCCGTTTTTAAGTCGATCTTAGGCTGATAATGTAATTCTAGACGATCTTGCTTTAATGCTTGATGTAATTTCGTTTCCAGCAAAAGCCATTTATCATTGGCCTCGTCCATATTATCACGATATAGTCGATATTGATTACCTCGTGTAGATTTTGCAGCATACATAGCAATATCCGCATTTTTCAATAATTCTTCCACAGAGTTTGCATGATCTGGGAATACACTGATGCCGATACTAATACTCGCATAAAATTCATAGGTATCGACAATAAAGCTTTCATTGAAGACGCCAATAATTTCCTTAGCCATTTCATCAATGCGATTGACATCATTTAGAATCATGACAAATTCATCGCTATTGTGGCGATAAAAAGAATTCGAAGTATGATCAATATTGCGCAGACGATTGGACATTTCCACTAAAAACATATCACCAATAATATGACCAAGTCCGTCGTTAATGTGTTTGAAACGATTTACATCAATGAAAAATAACGCAAACTTCTCTCCTGTACGTCGAGATTGATGAAATTCATTTTCTAAACGCTGTTCTAATTTGCGACGATTTGGTAGCCCTGTTAGTTCATCGTGATAGGCAATATGAGTAATTTTTTTAATGTCCTTTTGCGCTGTAATATCTACGCGAATGGCAATATATTGATAAGGCTTTCCTCGTTCATCTAGGAACGGAAAAATCGTTGTTTTCACCCAATATAAACTGCCATCCTTTGCACGATTGCACACCTCGCCATTCCACATATCGCCATTACCGATTGTTTTCCACATCTCTCTAAAGAAAGATTTGGGATGAAAGCCTGAATTTAGTAAACGGTGATCTTGACCAACTAATTCTTCACGCGTATACTTCGAAATTTTACAAAAATGATCATTAACAAAAGTAATTTTTCCGGTACGATCTGTAATCGCTACAATGATGGAACTATTCATGGCGGAAAAGATATCTTGTAATTCTTTTAGACTGTAGTTCATTTGATTAACACTACTAGGCGTGATATTCATCATTTTCATTCTCCATTCATTAAAATATGAAGGGTTTGGTACTTTTGCTTTATCTTACAGCGAGGTATAAAGTTGTGGTATATCGCCCTTTTTTATGTAATTATATTATAGTCTTAGAAAAGCAGTTAATTCAACCCAAATCTCAAAAACATTCAAAGCTGCATTTGATAGTTTTTAATAAAATAGACAAAAATTAGTGGATATAACCTCCTTGTAATTGTCTAAATATATTGTTATTCAATACTTTTGAACTATATTAAATAGTTTGTTTAGGCTATTTATCTTTTTAATACAAAATATAAAAGTTTTATATAATATGTTTGAATGTCTTGTAAAATTTTTGTTAAAGTAAAATGCCTTACTGTCCCACATAGGAAGTAAGGCATTTTAAATGTTAAGAGACCTCATATTCTATTGAACCCCCTATCGATTTCGCCTGCATGTTGTAGGCATCTAATTGCTCTTGGGATAAACTTGAAATGTAATAGTGAAAATTAATAGGCTCTAGCCCATGCTCCTCACATACTTGACGATAAAATTCATAACCTTCTCGATAATCTGTCATCCTCATAACTTCCTTTCACATTCCCTATTTTACGTCTGGTTTTTTGTTATATAACAGAAATATTATTTGTTTAAAAATATATAACAGTCTACTATACTTGTCAATGAATTATCTGAAATTTCTTGCTGAAATCACGAAAGCCCAGACCATTTTATTTAGTATGGCTGGGCTTTTCATAAAATATTCACGGCGGCTTCCGTCATAATCACTCCTTTTAAATTCCTAATTGTTTTGCTTGCATATTGTAAGCCGAAAGTTGTTGCTGTGATAATTGTAATACATAGTAACGGAAAGAAATTGGCTCCAATCCATAGCGCTCACACATTTCACAATAAAATTCATAACCATCACGATACTTTGACATTTAAATTTCCTCCTCTAACTAAATCTGTTTTATAACAGTTGTTATTATTTTTATTTAATATATAACAGATTATGTAGCACGTCAAGAGATTATAACAGAAAAATTGAATAACAATAAAAGGAATTTAGCTCGTCTCCTGTGCCAAATTCCTTTCATATATGTTATTCTCTAACGATTTCTTGTAATTGCTTGATATGACGCTGCTCGTGCATATAGACCATTTCAATCCATTGGTCGAGTGGTAATTCTCCTAAGGCTGGGTGCTTCACAGCGCGCTTAGTTAATGCTTCAGGTTCCTCGATTGTTTGCAAAAAGGCGAGGAGGTTCTTTCTTGTTGTAGCTAGTAAATCCAGCATCGCTTGAACAGTGAAAGGCTCTTCTGCTGGCTCTACTATAGGCGGTGCTTGGAACTTTCTTGTTCGATCTAAGATGAGCTGAACATTTTTTCGAGCGGGTGTTGACTGTTCCTCTGCCTTTAATCCCCATGTAATGGCTTTCTTTGTTGCTTCCTCTACTAATACGAGATGATGACAGATTTGTGCCACACTCCAGCTTTGTGCATCTGGTTTCTTATTAAAGGTTGTATCGTCCAATAAGTGAATTTCCTGAAGCAATTGTGTTCTTGTGGTATCGAGATGTTCTTTGACGTTTGACATCCTTGGCTCCCCTTTCATTAGGTCTTCTACTATATATTCGATATGGAGAGGGGAAAATCATCTTTCCCGAACAATATTAAATGGATTATTCTCTAACACATGCTGTAGCTGCTCATCTTCAATATGTGTATAAATTTGCGTGGTTGCGACGCTAGAATGCCCTAAAATGTGCTGCAAACTACGGATATCTGCCCCTGTTTTATACATCATCGTTGCGGATGTATGGCGTAGCTTGTGTGGTGTAAGTCGTTCTTTTTGAAGACCTGACTGCTGATTAATACGTTTAACAATTTTGGCAACGGTTTGTCTTGTGAAGCGTGTTCCCTTTTGTGACACAAAAAGTGGCTCCTCGCCTTCGCCTTTATAGGGTGTCTTCCCACTGTTTTCATAGTCAGCAAGTGCCTGCATACAGCTATCATTTAAATAGACGGTGCGCTCTTTGTTGCCCTTCCCAATTACCGTTAAATAACGTCCTTGAATGGATGTCTTATTAAGCTGACATAGCTCGGTGACACGTATTCCTAAATTTAAGAAAAACATCATCATGCAATAATTTCTCGGGGATGCCTGATTGCTTTTAATCCCATCTATAAATTGTGTAGCTTCTTGTAGGTTCATATAAATGGGTCTTTTTCTGCCTATCTTTGGTGTCTCTAATTCATCTGCAGGATTTTCCTCGATAAGTCGACGTTTGCCTTTTAAATATTTAAAAAAGGATTTTAATGTGGCCACTTTTCGTGCTCGGGCAGCAGCAGAATTACCTCGCTGTACTTCGCAATATTCCATGAATAAATAAAGATCCTCTAATGTCATTTCGCGTATTTCTTCTATTGTAATAGTGCCAATATCAATGGTGGATAAATTCTCTATATCCAAATCCTCCTGGACAGCTTTGTGGAAGCGGAAAAATAAGGTCAGATCATATTCATATTCTTTTCTTGTGCGCTGAGACTTTCCTTTGATGGTTGTTAAATAGACAAGAAAATCCTTCATAAATTTTGGTTGTTTTGTTTTTTGCATGCTCATCACCTCTATTTGCTCTATTTTACCATGAAAAAACGTTCCCAAATATAAATTTGGGAACTTTATTAAAAAAAATGCCCTTTTTCGTACGTTAGAACAAATGTTCTGTTCGAAGGTAATAAAAAAAACCCTTTTTAAAAAGAGGATTTTTGTTACAACTATTTTGTGACAGTTATAGGATTTTAGGCATAAAGTTCTCGGTAAATGAATATTAAAATCTAGTAGACTTTATTTGCTGTGTGAGACGCTTCGAAAAAACAATAGATGGGTAACTGTCCATGTCGATTCGTCTCACAACGCGCATGGGATTATTTTACAAAAACTGAATAATTCCCATCCTCTTGTTTTGTTAGTGACCAGTTTGTCGATAACATTTGCTGAAGTCTTGTGACTGTTTCCTCATCACACGTTAAATGCTGGATACCCGTTTCTAATAGTTGGTAATCCTTCCCTTCTTCTAATTGAAAGCGTAGCTGCAATAAACGTTGGATGCCTGGTAATGTTACATACTTGATTCGATAATGGCCATGGTATGCATTTAAGAACTGTTGTTCCCCTTCCTGATATAGAGCCATTGTCTCGCTAAATTCATAGTTTGGCACTTGTTCTTGCCAAGCTGATACATCCCCCGAACGCAAAGCTCGTAAAATTTCCTCGTCTGATAAATTTAATTTGGATAGTTTATCTAATTCATACGCTTGCATTAAATTAATGATGGTCATGGTTGTTAGCTCCTTTTATGTATTTATTCACAGTGTAACATGTTTTCACTACTACTTGAATTCGGAGGCGATCCATATGATGAATTTATATGATTCTAGTCTGTTTTTCGATGAAATGTTTGATGGCAATAAGCCAAAGCCTCATTATCGATCTTTTCATCATAAGCTAACCTTTTTTTCGCGGGAGCAACTTGAAGAAAAATACCGACAAGCGCAGGCGAGCTTTCTCAGACAAGGGATTACTTTTACGATATATGGTGCACAAGATGGAACAGAACGTACCATGCCTTTTGATTGTGTCCCAATCATTATTCCTCAAACCAAATGGGCCATGATTGAAGCAGGTGTCAAGCAGCGCGTGGAGGCACTCAACAAATTTTTACAGGATGTTTATGGACAGCAAAAGATCTTTCAGGACGGTCTTATTCCGAGGCAGCTTGTTGAAAATAATCCTTATTTCAAACCAACCATGAGAGGACTTCAAGTACCAATTGCGAATCATATATTTTTAGCAGGGATTGATTTAATTCGGGATGAAAAAGGTGATTATCATGTACTCGAAGATAATTTACGCAACCCTTCCGGCATTTCCTATGTCTTTGAAAATCGGGATGTGATGAAGGAAGTATACCCTGAATTTTTCTCCAAGCATACGATTCGACCTCTTGATAAACAAATGGCTTATATGAAAAAAGCACTTCTTGCCCATCGTCCACCTTCCATGCAAGCAGAAAGAGAGCCTAAAGCTGTACTTCTGACAGCAGGCATGTACAATTCTGCTTATTACGATCATGTTTTTTTAGCCCAGCATTTAAACATCCAGCTCGTCGAGGGCCGTGATTTAGTTGTACAGGATTTGAAGGTCTATATGAAAACCATTTATGGCCTACAGCAAATCGATATTATTTATCGGCGGATTGATGATGACTTTCTAGATCCTACTGTCTTTCGTGAGGATTCTTTATTAGGTGTTCCACATTTAATGGCTGCTTATCAAGCAGGTCATGTATCCATCCTGAATGCTGTTGGGAATGGAGTGGCAGATGATAAAGCAATGTATGCCTATGTGCCTGAGATGATTCGCTATTATTTACAGGAAGAACCTATTCTACCGAATGTGAAAACCTATCATCTAGGAGATGACAGTCAGCGTGAATGGGTGCTAGAGCATATACACGAGCTCGTTATTAAAAATGTAGGAGCCTCTGGCGGCTATGACATGTTAATTGGTCCACATGCGAGTAAGGAAGAGATTGCTTTATTTAAGCAAAAAATTGTTGAACAGCCCTATCAATACATTGCCCAACCAACGATTAAATTGTCCAGAGCACCTGCCTTCCAGAATGGGCGATTTTATCCTTGCCATGTTGATTTACGTGTCTATGTCATGAAAGGTGAGGAATGCTATGTGTTGCCTGGTGGTTTATCCAGAGTGGCACTACAAGAAGGGTCTCTTGTGGTGAATTCCTCTCAAGGGGGCGGTGCAAAGGATACGTGGATTTTAAAGGAGGAATTGCAGCATGCTAAGTCGAGTAGCCGACGCGTTGTACTGGATGGCACGTTATAGTGAACGTACACAGACAAATGCACATATATTACAGGTACAGCTGTTGAATATGTTGGAGCAATCTGGGCAAGAACATGATTATATTGATCATTGGGAGGCTGTTTTAAATATTTGTGCCTCTAAGGAGGAGTATTTAGCAAATTACACAACGATTCGTGTTAACCCTTTGATTGATTATCTTCTGTTTTCTGAGAAAAACGGCAATGCCCTTCATGCCACATTGCGTGCTATTCGGGAAAATGCACGAGTTACACGTGATAGTATGCCAACGGAACTTTGGGAAATTCAAAATTCCTTTTATTTAACAAAGCAACAGTCCATACTAAAAAGAGAACGACCGATTCCACTCATTGCCCTTCAAGATTTTTTACAGGATGTACGAAAGACTTTATGGATGGAGACAGGGTTAATTGAGGGCTCGATGGATCGCGATCTTCCCTTCTATTTTATGCAGGTCGGCAAATGGCTTGAACGAGCAGAAAAAACCATTCGGATGATCGTGATAATCGTAGAACAACAGCAGCGAACAGGTACGTCACTGTTAGAGGATGATGGTACCTTTTTATTGGATCTTTCCGCAGCTAGAGAATCTTTCATGCGGAAGCATCGCCAGACCAATTTACTAACGGTCATTCGGTATTTAGTCCAAGATGCGCATTTCCCATGTTCTGTGATGTTCTGTGTAAAGAAAATAGAAGAAGCCATAACGGCTATTGAACATGATTCTTTATCCCCACGATTTTTAACGCTTCAGTCGGATATTAGTAGCCTGGTTCTTGCAATCCATCATATCGATTTTTGGCAAATGACTATTGAGGAAACCCTAAAAATGATGGAGGAAAGATTGTCTCAATGTATGGCTTTTAGTGATGCCTTTTCGACAATCTATCATTTATATGAACCCAGCGTACAACCTTGAAAGGAATTCACCACAGCTCCCTTTCAACAGGCAAGTCAGTAAGCAGAAGGAAGCGGACACGATGAAATTTGAAATTCAGCATACAAATATTTTTCAATATGAGTCTGAAGTCGATCAAAGCTTGAATACTATTCGTTTAAAGCCGCGTAGCGATGAGCGTCAGCGATTATTATCTTATCGAATTGCCATAACGCCATCCTCCCTAACCCGTGAGCATACGGATATTTGGGGCAATACTGTTGGTTCCTTTTATATACCAGAGCAACATCAAATACTAGAAATTCATACATCTTCAATTGTAAGTATTCAGCGTGCACCATTTATTCATCGTATTCAATATTCGCCAGAAATGCAGACCATCTTTCACTCACAGCTATTCTATGAGCATTATTTACCGTATTTAAAAGCAACACATTTTACATTTATGACAGAGCAGCAGCTAGAGGAAGTTTATCATGCGATCGGTCATGCTGAAAATCCTGTGCTCTTTTCGCTTAATTTAATGCAGTATTTATATTCTAGCTTTGAGTATGACCCGACAGCGACCAATGTAACTACAATAGCAAGTGAGGCATTTGCATTAAAACGGGGTGTTTGTCAGGATTTCACCCATGTCATGCTTGCTGTTTTACGGGCGAAAGGAATACCAGCTCGCTATGTCAGTGGCTATCTATATGTCGATGAAAACTCAGCCCTCATCGGAGATATCGCTACACATGCCTGGGTAGAAGTCATGATTCCAGGTATTGGCTGGATCGGTCTTGATCCCACAAATAATGTGGAAGTATTAGAAAACCATATTATTTTATGTATTGGACGCGATTATAGTGACATTAGCCCTGTGGAAGGGGTATATACAGGAGGCAAGCATGATTTAACAGTCAAAGTAAATGTCAAAGCATTGAATCATTTATAAAAGGCGTGCAGTAATGGTGATAAATCGCGATTACTGCACGCTTTTATTCTAGGCGCTGCTGTCTTTCTGTTAGCACCCATTTCCGTACATAGCCCATTTCTTGTTGAATGTGCTCCAGCGTTTTTGCCTGTTGAAACGCCCGTTGCATCACAGTATAACGCAAGTCAGTGGCTCTTACATTCTTCCCTATATCTTGTGACATCGTTTGAAAAATGCGTTCAACTGTTTTCGTAGTAATCGGCTTCGCTAAACTTGCCTCGCTTACCCAAACCCATTCCCCTACCTCTTGCTCATGTAAATTGGTCGTCTCTTTTTTATACTGTGCAAGCATGTCCATGAGGATCGGTGAACACTTTATTTCTCGACGTCCATTTCGGTTGGCTATAAAAAGAGTCGCTTTTTCTTCATTAAAGTGTGTCCATTTCATGCGAACGAGCTCGGCAGGCTTACAACCTGTTTCCATCAACACTTGAACGATACAGCCATTGCGTCTTGCCAGCCATGCATGTTCCTTTGTCTTAGCATATTGAAAATAAGTGGGCCATACGTTTGCAATTTGCATGATCTGCTTATTTGTCAGTGCTTGCAGTGCTTCTTTTTGTCTTTTTTTCGGCTGTAAAAGATGCTGATAATCAAAAGGCTCCATCCATTCTCGTAAAAAAATAAAGTCAATAAAGCCTCGTAATGTCGCTATTTTATGGTTAAAAGTATTGATATTACTGTAGGTTTCCTTTAAATAGTCACAGTAGAGCTGTAATAAATTTTTCAATTGATGATCTACATACAAGTAGTTTTGCTTATGGGCGAAAGTTAAAAATTGCTGTCCGTCCATATTGTATTGTTTTTTTGTAGCAGCACTTTTTTTCAAAGATTGTAGCAATAAATAGTAGCTATTCCATGCATCTCTGAGTGTAATCAAATCGTCCCTCCTTGTCTACTTTGCGTGAGTTATTTATATTTTACTATATTTTGGGTGCGTAGGTTCAACTGCATTTTATCATATTGTAATGTCGGATAATCTGTATTTCTATAACAGGAACCCGCTTCTACCATTCAAATGCCCTTTACGTAATGAAGAAACATATGTTCCTAAAGTAGTTTCTCATAATTTTTGCTTTCTTACAATAGTAAATTCCGCTCCCCTGTTGTAGTACAATAAATGCTTACTATTCCCTACATTCTTGTATAACAATGCAATTTTATGTGAAAATTCGTATCATTTCGTGTTTATGGTTAATTGTGTTATATAATAAAGATAGACACTAACATGTAGGAGGCTTTCCGATATGCAAGTAAAAACGACTCGACTGGAAGCAGAAGATGCGAAAATTATTTATCAAGAAACAGCTGGACTAGCGATTATTACGATTCATCGACCACAAGCAAAAAATGCATTAACCGCAAACATGTGGGATCAATTAGCCAAAATTGCCCTACAAGTATTAGATAATCCGAAAAATAAAGTACTAATTTTACGAGGCTCTGGCCAAAACTTTACAGCGGGCTCCGATATTAAAGAGTTCAATGCCATTTCTCTTGAACAAGCTGAAGAAGCCTTTGTACATATGGAAAAAACCATTTCTACCATTGAGCGCCTCCCGATTCCAACGATTGGCGTCATCAATGGGCCTGCGATGGGCGCTGGCTTGGAATTAGCCTTAGCCTGCGATATCCGCATTGGCTCTGAAAAGGCCAAGCTCGGCATTCCTGTCGGTAAATTAGGAATCACCTTAAATAACAAATTTGCACAGCGTTTAGTTCAGCTTGTTGGCCCTGCCACAACCAAGGATTTAGTCTTTACAGGACGAATGTTTAAAGCAGAGGAAGCCTTCAAGCTTGGAATGCTTAACTACCTAGTAGCTGAAAAAGATTTAAATAAATACATGATTCGAATGGGTAAGCTGGTTGCAGGAATGTCGCCTGAATCCTTACTTGCCGTGAAGCAATCTGTTCAAGAATGTCTCGATAGTGCGCCGACCTTATGGCAAGGCTCTTCACCATTTGTAGGCAGTGATTTCGCAGAGGGTTGTAGTGCCTTTGTGGAAAAACGCCAGCCACAGTTCACTCGCCAGCCTAAATAAAAAACAGGTACTCTTAACGCCAACGTGCGAGCGGAGTACCTGTTTTTTACGCTTTTTTCTTTTGCAAAGCCGTTTTTACATGTACATGAATAGCATCTAATTCATAGCCAAAATGTAGATAAAAATCTTGTTGCACAGCTTGTTGTAATTCCACTAAACGCGCTGCTAATGGATAATCGATCGGCAGCTTTACTTGAATAGTGAGGATAGCTTGAACCTGATCCCCTAGCACAAATTGTGCTTGCTCGACCTTTTGTACAATTGCCTGTTGGCTACAGCAGTATGTCAGTAGCTGTACATAAACATGCTTGCTGATTTCTATATATTCCCGCTGAAAATCAGGACGTACAATCGTCGTTTCCCCGATTTTTTCTCGTTTCGAAGAAAAAATCTCCATGCCCTTTTGCACCAATCGTTTAAAGAAATTTTGCTCCACTTGTCTATATGGAATCGGCATAACATGCTTGCCCTGTGTTTGACGGATAAAGCGTGCTTTTTGAATTTCTTTCAATGAACGGACATCTTCTACATTATAATAGTGTTCAATCGGACCCAGCTCTAGCTGCTTGGCAATACTATTCGTCATTTTAGTCGATGTACCTATCAGTAAAATAGATTGTACCTGATGATGAGCTAGCGCCTTTTGGACAGCCTCACGATGAGCTGGATCTGTAAAAATGGCACGTCGTACAGCAGTAATTGTATTCTTTTCGAATTTAGCAGAAAGACCTGCCACTCTGACGCCATTCACAATGAGTAATCCATCATCAACAATGGCCTCCACCCCTAATTTATGGGCAAAGGCCAGCGCACTTGTACTTTTGCCTGTGCCGCTTGGTCCACTTAATGAATAAACCTTCAATGCCCTCTTCCCCCTTACAAAATCGTTTTCGCATCTGGTGGTAATGTACGTACATGCTTCAAATAGGCTGACATACGAGCATCATCCTCGTGAGGGTACGAGAACTGGAAGTGATGGGCAACCTCCTTTGCGATGCTTCGAAAGAGTGTACATGCCGCAAACAGGGCATTCCACATGTTAGCATAATCAGCGTCGGCATAGGTTTTTACGTACAATGCCCAATAATTAGCTGGCACATAGTTTTTTAAATACTTTCCCATTTTGCCTGTAGATATCTGAAAATGATGATGCTGACCAATCCACCAATTAAGCATTTGATGTAAGGACTGCCTTGTCGTTTCCTCAAACATTTGCTTGGCATATGGGAGTTCGTCTCGCCAAATGCCCTTGGCTATATTTTGTAAGCACCACCAAAAATCATTGGTACAGCTGGCAAATTGCCCCACAGTCGGTGGACTAATATGATAGCCACAATCTGAAGATGGAGAGATAGATGGCAAAAGCTGATCCTTATCGAGTAAAGGGACTGTCAGCTTGTCTTGTCCATATTCATCCAGCATAGCTTGTGTCGATAATAAGCGAAGGTCAATGCGATGCCCATCCTTTAATAACATTAAATATGTATAGCTATAAGAAAAGTCTTTGTCCAAGCCAAGCCCCTTATCCAATCGATCAGGCTCCTGCACCATCAGCTGCTCACCAAATACTTGAATCCATTTATCATCTTGTAAGAAAGAGGCTATATCTGTTACGACATACACAACATCAAAATCCTGAAACATATCCCTTGGTACATTCGGATTTGCTCTTGAGCCATTTAGGTAAACAGCACGAATTCTAGTGTCCTGTTGTGCAGTGGCTAGGATTAAATCATACATTTCTTGCTCTGTTCTCATAAGACTCACCCCACCTGAAAAGCTTTATACTCAGTATAATACACTTTCCTCTTTGAAGGAATTTATAGTAGCATCTCCCAATGGCAGAAAATCTTTTTTCGCTAGTCTATGCACACATCCTCTCCATTATATAAATATTTTCTTTTTTCAGAATATCTGTCCCTTTCTGCGCTTCAGTATGATAAAATGTGAACTACTATTCTGTTATACAACTACAAGGAGTGTACTAGTTTTGAAAATCGTACCATCTAAAAAAATGTCATTATTTACACCAGCAATTTTCGGAGATTTGAAAAATTTTGCTCGAGAGCAGCAAGCAAAGGGTATGACCTTAATTGACTTAAGCTTAGGCAGCCCTGATCTTCCTCCACATGCCAAAATACGTGAGCATCTTTCCTATCGTGCAGGTTTAGCCGAGTCTTATGGCTATACACTGACTGGCACACAGCGTTTTTATGACGCGGTGAGTCGCTACTATAAGCGTCGTAGTAATGTGGATCTAGATCCCGCGACAGAAATTATTCAAACAATTGGTTCGCAAGAAGGCTTAGTGCATTTACCAATTGCCTTTTGTGATCCAGGAGACATCGTCTTATCCACAAACCCAGCTTATGTAGCGTATGACGCAGGGATTCACTTAGCTGGCGCAACACCTTATTACATGCCTCAAACAGCCGACAACGATTATTTACCTGATTTAGACGCTGTACCAGAAGAAATTGCACAGAAAGCAAAGTTATTGATTTTAAACTTACCAGGAAATCCTGTACCAGCGATGCCGTCATTAGCATACTTTGAAAAAGTCATCGCCTTTGCTAAAAAGTATAATATCATCGTCCTCCATGATGCTGCCTATTCAGAGTTCTATTTTACGGGAGATGGCCCTATTAGCTTCCTAGCTGCACCAGGAGCAAAAGAGGTCGGTATGGAGATTAACTCCCTCTCTAAAAGCTTTAGCCTTGCTGGAACGCGTATTGCCTATATCGCAGGAAATGCAGAAATGATCGCTGTTATTAAGCAATTAAAATCAAATTTAGATTTCGGTATTTTCGAGCCTATTCAGGATGCGGCTGTCGTAGCACTGGATAACGCAGAGGAAATTACGGAAAGCTTACGTGCCACTTTCTCAGAGCGCCATAAAACGCTGATGAATGGCTTACAAGCTTTAGGCTGGGAAGCCGCACCCTCTGATGGTGGAATGTTCGTATGGGCTAAATATCCCTATGCTATCGATTGCACAGAATTAGCCTTTCAATTGATTGAACAAGTAGGCGTTGTCACAGTTCCAGGAACCGTATTTGGTACAGCAGGACAAGGCTATTTACGTTTAGCATTAGTTCAACCAAAGGAACTTCTGCAAGAAGCCGTGGATCGCTTAGCAAAAGTACAATTATTAGCAAAGCAATAATTAGTCAATGTAAAAACCCTTCTAACATTTTGTTGGAAGGGTTTTTCTATGATGGTTAAATCCACACATCATTTTCAGCGGTAAGCTCTGATTGCTCCTCACCTGTATTCACGACACCCATTGGCTCTACAAGGAGAATTTTACACTCCGAAGCTGCAAAGGGTTTATGTTCCACATTGCGTGGGACAACAAACATCTCTCCTGCACGCAAGCTTACCTGGCCATCTCGGAATTCGATGATTAATTGCCCCTCAAGGACGATAAATACCTCATCCGTATCCTCATGCTTATGCCAAACAAAATCCCCCTGAACTTTGACGAGTTTGAATTGATAATCATTCATTTCAGCAATGACCTTTGGAGACCAATGCTCTTGAAATTTAGCCAGTTTCTCTTGAAAATTAATCGGTATGTATGCCATTTCCTTTTCCCCCTTGCTTTGACTCTACTACTAGAATAGCATAATGCCGTTTTCTACAGCAAAAACCAGCTACTGCGTTGCTAGCAGTAGCTGGTCGTTTATTAGATATCATATTTTTGATGAACGTCATCTTCGTAGCGATTATAGCGCTGCTTAAAGAGCTTGAATAAATGCGTGACAAGTACCTTAAAGATTGCATAGCCCGGAATCCCTAAAATAACGCCTGGGACACCAAATAACGAGCCTGCCGTTAATAGTACAAAGATAATCGTAATCGGGTGAATACTGAGTGATTTACCCATAATTTGCGGTGAAATGAACTTTCCTTCGATTAACTGAACAATTGTCCATACAATTGCCAGCTTAATGAGCATCAATGGTGATGTAACAAGAGCGATAATTACTGCTGGTGTGATCGCAATAACGGGTCCTAAATAGGGCACCACACTTGTAATCATGGCAAGGAAGCCGAGCAATAAAGCATACTTCATGCCAATAATTAAGAAGCCAATCGTTACCATTGCCCCAATACACATGGATACTAAAATCTGTCCCTGTATGTACGAACTAATTTGCTTGTCCATGTCATGGAAAATGTCAGTTACCTCTTTACGCATACGTGGTGGGCACACTTTCAGCATAAATTTCGGTAATTTTTCGCCCTCTTTTAGTAAATAAAACAGGATGAATGGCACCGTTACAAGTGATAGCACAATACCTGTTAACGTTGAAAGGAAGCCGGTAATACCAGATGCCACACCCTGTGCTACATTGGTCGCCATATCCTTCACTGTTTTTACCATATCCGTTGTGAAGTTATTCAAAACTTCATCAAAATTAAAACTAATTTTATCTAAGTACTCATTAAAACGTGAATGATTTAGGAATTCTACAATGTTTTGTGTAAATGCCATGAAGTACTCTGGGAATTCCTGTGCTAAATTCGTGAACTGATCGCGTAAAAACGGATAGACTAGCACAACAAGTAACGTAATGACACCAATGACCGCAATATAGAGGATTAAAATACCCCATATTCTTGGAATGCGCCATCGTACTAGAATCGCCAGCAGTGGGCGTAATAAATAGTAACCAATGACGGCTAGTACCCCTGGTAAAATGACTACTTCAAATAAAACTTGTAGCGGGGTAAAGATAAAGGAAACTTGATTAAACATAAAAATAACACATGCCACCAGTAATAAAATTACCAGTGTAAATAATAGGTTTCTACCACCTAAAAAACGAATAAACTTGGTTGCTAACAGGCTTGAACGCTCTTTTGGTCTCTCTTTTTCCATATATCCACCCCAATCCAAATGCTCTCCCTTTATATTACAGGATAATGCTGGTTTTTGCGAAACATCACTCTAGTGAAATACCTAAAAAATTACTTAAAAAGGCTTTGTTTTGCTCCACATCGATGACAATAGAATCGCCCGCATGGCTAAAGTTTTGGAATTGATAGCTACCCTCGATAGGGATGGTTGCTTTCTCAATGTTTACCTTGCCCTTTGATAGCAATTTAAGTACTTGCTGCATTTCCTCAGTAGATGAATAATCTGTTGTGATATAGCCCTGTGCCGCACCAACAAATTTTGGTAAATGCAACATATTCGTAGGCGTTAATAACTCTGTTTTTAATGCCTCAATCACTTTTTGCTGACGTGCAACACGCCCAAAATCTCCTTCTGCATCATGACGGAAACGCGCATAACCTAGTAACTCCTGTCCATTTAAACGATGAACACCTTGCTTTAACTCTACCCCAATATTTTCAGACATGTCCTTTTCAACATCCATTTCCACACCATTTGGCGCTAAAATATCCACTAAGGATTCAAAGTTTTTAAAATCAATTAGTGCATAGTGATGAATCGGTAGGCCAAACATATTTGTCAATGTATCCTTTAATAGCTGAACACCGTCTAGGTAGTAAGCTGTATTAAGCTTATAGGATTGATAGCCTGGAATATCCGCGTAAATATCGCGCATAAAGGATACGAGTTTAATGTCGTTGTTTGCTTTATTCCAGGATAATACCATCATTGTATCAGTCCGTGATTTTTCCTCTCCACGTGTATCGACCCCTAAAATCAAATAGTTTTCGATATCCCCTTTGATGCTATCACCCGTAAAATCTTCCTGTGCAACTTTGGTGTCGTTGGCTAGCTCAAGCCCGCTGCGATATTGCATGACCGAATAGCCGACAATCACAATGATACACAATAGTAATAGTGTAAAAAATGCTCTCCCTTTACGTAATCGACGCTTTTTAGGACGTTGGGAGCGTCTCGTATAATCTTGCTCTTCCATAACAACTAACTCCTCTATTTTGATATAGTTAATGTAACGATTGATTAGCTAGAAAGTTTCATTATAAAAAGGATCTATTCCATGTTTTTCTATCTAAACGTTATTTTACACCCATTTGCACAGTTTGGCGTAAAACAATGCTATAATATTTTCACAAAAGAAAGGATGATTCAAATGATAGAAAAAGCGACATTTGCTGGCGGCTGTTTTTGGTGTATGGTCAAGCCATTTGTCGAGTGGGACGGTATACATAAAGTCACTTCAGGCTATATGGGTGGCCACTTAGAAAACCCAACCTATGAAGATGTCAAAAAAGGAACGTCAGGTCATTTAGAAGTAGTCGAAATCGAATTCGACCCTGCTATTTTTAGTTATGAGCAGCTCCTTGATATTTATTGGATGCAAATTGACCCGACGGATGCGTATGGACAGTTCCATGACCGTGGTGAATCCTATACTACAGCAATCTTTACCTATACAGATGAGCAAAAGCAAATCGCAGAGGCATCGAAAGAAAAGCTTGCCAATAGCGGACGCTTTGATAAACCTATTGTAACCAAAATTCGCGATGCTGAACGCTTTTATCCAGCAGAGGATTATCACCAGGATTATTATAAAAAAGAGACAGCACACTATCAGCAAGACCGTGCCGTTTCTGGGCGTGATACGTTCATTGCAAAGCATTGGGAAAAATAATATAAAAGAGGTGTCTCCAGCTTGTGGGACACCTCTCTTTTATACAATAGCAACAAATTTATTAAACAGAGGCTTCTAAAAACGATTGTAGTGCGTCAAAGAAGCGTTGACCATACTTCTCATATTTTACTTCGCCTATACCACTCACCTGTCGTAAATCCTCCAGTACAGTTGGTCTCTTATCACATAATTCACGTAACGTTTTATCAGAAAATACAACAAATGGTGGGACCTTTTCTTCGTCGGCAATCTCTTTGCGTAATACCCGTAAGTGTTCAAATAATGGATCATTATCCACCAGCTTCTTCACTGTGACAGCTTCCTTACGCATGACCTGTCGATTGCCAAGCAGCACTTCCTTGCCTTCAGCAGATACATAAATTGTAGGGAATGTACCGTGCTTCACGGCCAGCAAGCCCTCTGCAATTAAAAATTCGATAAAGTTGGAGACATCCTTTGAGGTGTATTGTCCTTTTAAAATGCCATAGGTCGATAAACGGGCAAAGCCAAATTCAGCGATCTTTTGATTTTTAGAGCCAATTAGCACCTGTGCCACCATGGTCTTCCCGAATTTTTGTCCCATACGCACAACACAGGCCAGCACCTTTTGCGCATCCTCTGTCACATCTGTCACTGCTCGCCCGTCAATACAGTTACTACAACGCCCACATGGCTCCTCCTCAACTTCTCCAAAATACGCTAAAATCGCATTCTGTAGGCAGCCCTCAGTATGGCAATAATCGACCATTGTTTGTAGTTTAGCTAGCTCCTGTGTAATACGAGCCTCATCCTGTGACTGTTCGATAAGAAAACGCTGTGTTTGAACGTCCCCTGAAGCATACAATAAAATACAAGCACTTGGCAGGCCATCTCGGCCAGCACGGCCCGCTTCCTGGTAATAGCTCTCCATATTACGAGGCATTTGATAATGCAACACAAAGCGCACATTACTTTTATCAATACCCATACCAAAAGCATTCGTTGCCACCATGATACGTGCCTCATCTTTTAAAAACCGCTCCTGCTCAGCCATTCTTAAATTCTCTGATAAACCTGCATGATATTTCGCAACGTCTTCACCAGAGCGACTCAGCACATCATAAATGGCATCCACAGCTTTTCGAGTAGCTGCATAAATGATGCCCACTTCCTGTTTATTTTGTTGTACATAATTTTTTACATAGCGTTCTTTATTTTCACCAATTAACACCGAAAGTGCCAAATTCTCACGTGAAAAGCCTGTCATGACCGTTGCCTGCTCATCAATCGCTAACAATTGACGAATATCATCACAAACCGTTGGCGTTGCAGTAGCTGTCAGCGCTAAAACAGTGGGTTTTTGGGGCCATAGCGTAAAAAGCTTGTGGATCGAACGATAGCTTGGTCTAAAATCATGCCCCCATTGCGATATACAATGAGCCTCGTCAATCGCAAGTAATGGGACAGATAAATACGACAATGCTTGAAGAAACGTAGTACTTTCCAGTCGTTCAGGTGCAATATAGAGGAGCTTTAAATAACCCGCACTAGCAAGCTGCATGGTTTCATCCACTTCCTGTGCCGTCAGCGTACTATTAATATAGGCTGCTGGAATATTTGCTGTACGTAAAGCCTCCACCTGATCTTGCATCAGTGAAATCAGTGGCGAAATCACGATGGTTAACCCCTCAAGCATTAGCGCTGGAATTTGATAGCAAATAGATTTCCCTCCACCTGTTGGCATGACACAAAGACTTGACTGCCCTCGTAATGTTTGTTCAATAATCTGGGCTTGTCCTTGGCGAAAGGTATCATAGCCAAAATGATGCTGTAGCATTTGTCTAGCTTGCTCCATGCAAAATTCACTCCTTGTTTGTGAGACCAAGTAGCTTGTACTCGCCCTGTTCATTTTTTTCTAACTCATACAACATGTTGGAGTAGGCAAGTGCCTCTTGTCCAGCAGCATTCGTCAGGATATATTCCGTTTTAGCCTGTACGATAAGACGCTGTCCCTCTACACGAATTGCCTGAATATCCGTGTCTGAGAAATGAATTTTGGCTTGCTTGGAAGCATAATAGGCAACCATACTAGCCAAGGTTTCCTGTATAGCCTCTGTCCCGACAATCGGTTTCAAAACACTTGCATCCTGGGTTGTCACAGCCCCCTTTAAATACTTGTGAAACATATCTAAAAATAGCATAATTTCATCGGTATTATACGCAAATATATTTTCTCCATATTGTTCGATTGCTTGCTGTACAGCTTCTTTATCCCCTTGTTCAATATAGGGGTATAAGTTTTTCGATTGGGAAAGTCGTACACTGGCTGTCATGCCCTCCTCAATCCATTCATCGATGGATGCTTGGAATTCCTTTATAGGCAATATGTATGGCTGCGATGCTCCTTGCTGTTGTCGATTAACATATAACCCGACAATGGCTCCGTTTTCAGCCTCCATGACAGGGCTTCCTAGTGGTATCGATTGTTCCGCTTTTATATAATAAGCCGCTACTTTATCTTGGTATTTTTGAATTGTATGGGGTAAGCCATTCACATAAACAGCCAGTTGATTTAGCTCACCTTCATATAAATTAGGCACTTGCACATCCGCTTTATAGGTTACTCGTAGCAGGGCCATATTATAGGCTGTTGACATGACATGAATAGTCGCTGCTACCAGCTTGTCCTGACCAAATTGAACGAGGGCAGTTGGTTTGGAAGCCACTAGTGCGCCATTCGTTAAAATATACAGTTGATCATCCTGCTGCCTGATAATAATGCCTGCTCCAACACCATACTCTCCAATCACTTTGACCTCTGGGACAATTTTTTCCTGTTGCTTCGTCACAGCTCCCTCTGTTTCCACCTCTGCCTTTTTATTTTGAAACCATCCTGTCCCTATTTGACTGTCACAGCCTGCTACCAGAAAAGCTGCCGCTCCTAAAATGAGCACTTTTTTATACATACCTTCACCAAAACTTTCTATTCTACATTCTCTCTTCTCTATCATAATCAAGGACTAGTAATGTTTCAAGTTTACATAATATTATTATTGGAAAATTAATATTAGAAAAATGCAGCAACTTCCCTAAAGTCATTTCTTTCTACCCATTAATATTGATGGAAGACAAAATTTGCTGTGAGGATGGAAGGATATTATACCCTCAAAATAATTTTCACATAAAAAGACATGTGCAACCTCACACATGTCTCTTACAATCATTTTTTTCTTAATAGTCCTGTCGTTACTAGAATGCCGAGCATTAATAATACAAAGATCAGATACGTCCATGTATGGTTGCCCGTTAGGTCATAGCAAATGCCTATTAGAATGGGGATAATGGCACTTACCATAAAGCCACCTGCCAGCACCATAGATGACCAACTAGTGGCCTCCTGATCATTTTTGGCTTCATCAAGAGGCAGCAATAGTCCGATTGGAAATAGCCCGCTTAGCACAATGCCAATTAATAAAACAGCCAGCCATAGGTAAATACCCGCTGTCAGCCATAGTAGCATAAATCCAATCACGCCGACAAAGCTAAACACTAGTAGCCAGGCCATTCGACTTGGCCATTTTTCCATGAGAATTGGTACCGCCATATTCCCTATCATTTGTACAATAGACATAATTGTTAGCATAGCACTGGATGCCTCTAATGACAGGCCTTTATCCTGCAATAGCGGTGTAAGCCATGACATGATTGAGAAAAAGAGTGATGTTTGTAAACCAAAGTACAGTAAAATTACCCAGGCACGTCTAGATGTCCACGGATTACGGACTTCTTCTGACGTAGTTACTTGTTGGAGCTGCTCGTTGTGTTCGGATGGAATTGCCGCTAGCCAGATAACGAGAGCAACTATAGCAAGGATTGACCACATACCAAGGGCGATTGTCCAGCTATTACTAAAACTCTGATAAAAAGTCACGGTTAAGGCTGCACTTAAAGTTGCCCCTACGCCTATACCGAATGAATAGATACCGACTATTGTCGTAAAGCGTTCTGGAAACTTTTTCTTAATATAAGCATTTAGGATAGGACCAATCATTGCAATCGCTAAGCCTGCCGCAAAGCTTGTCACGATGAGCAAGAGATAGCTTGCTTGGAAAAAGCGTAGCCCATTCGCGACGACAAGGATGGCCACTAAAAGGGTGATAGCTGATTTCGTGCCCATTTTTCGCTGAAGCGGGACAGCCAAAGGTGCGAATAATCCCATACAAAAAACGGGGATAGCTGTGAGAAAGCTCATGCTTGTATTCGAGACTTGTAAGGATGTCATGAGGACATTAAAAAGCGGTCCTATTCCCGTGACAGCTGGCCTCATATTAAGAGCGACAAAAAATATACTAATGACCACGAAGGTGAGTGATAATGTCCAATGTTTTTTAGCCAATTGTTTGATCCCCTCTGTTATTACGCAGCCTTCATTTATGAAAAGCTTGCATGGATTCCTCTATCCTTTTATCATGTTTTCGATGGTTGGTCAATGATTGGACAGTTTACCCTTTACATGGCTAAGGCTTCTTACATATTTTCAGGTGATTCAATACCTAATAAGGCTAATGACTCTTTTAAAACAATAGCAACACTCTGACATAATGCAAGACGGGATGCTTGCTGTTCATCTTCTACTAATATTTTGTACTGTGCATAATATTTATTAAATAAACGTGCCAGTTGTAAGGCATATTTCGCTATTTGGGACGGATCAGCCTGCTCAAAAGCCATAGCTACCGTTTTAGGAAACTGTTCTAGTAATAAAATAATCGGCCAAGCCTGCTCTCCTAAAGATTTGAATAGCATATCTTGAGTCGGAGCTTTCTTTTTATCTAAAATAGAGCAAATACGTGCATATGTATACTGTACATATGGCCCTGTTTCGCCTTCAAAATTCATCATTTGCTCGATTGAAAATTCAATATCGTTGAGACGATGGGATTTTAAATCATTAAAAATTACCGCTCCAACCCCCACTTGCTTTGCGACTTGCTCTTTGTTAGGTAGAGAAGGGTTTTTCTGCTCCATATTACGCTGTGCCGTCGTTATAGCTTCTGCTAGTACATCAGCTAATAACACCACTTTACCTTTACGAGTCGACATTTTTTTGCCATCCTTCAGCATCATGCCAAATGACACATGTTGCAGATTCTTTGCCCAAGGATAGCCCATTTTTTCGATGACCTGAAAAAGTTGTTTAAAGTGGAGGGACTGCTCATTGCCAACAACGTAGAACATCTTTTGGGGCTGGTAGTGCTGTTGGCGATACAGGGCTGCTGCTAAATCACGCGTCGCATAAAGCGTGGCTCCATCCGTTTTCGTTATTAAACATGGAGGCATCTCCTCCATCTCCACAACATACGCACCTTCTGATTCCACAAGGAGGCCTTTTTCTTTTAATTCTGTTACAACGGACGGCATTTTGTCATTGTAAAAGGCTTCACCTATAAAGGCATCAAAATGAATTCCTAATAGCTCATATATTGTTTGAAATTCTATGAATGACACATCTCGGAACCATTGCCATAATGCCTGTGCCTCTTCATTACCGTCCTCCAATGCTTTAAAGGCGGCACGAGCCTGTTCATTGAGCGTTGGGTCTTGCTCGGCCTCTTCATGAAACTTCACATAAATCTTTAATAACTCCTCTATTGGTGACGCTGAAATAGCTTGTTTATCACCCCAAAGCTGATAAGCAACAATAAGCTTGCCAAATTGTGTACCCCAGTCCCCTAAATGATTGATACGAATGGCTTGATAGCCATTTTTTTCTGCAATATTTGCTAAGGCATTACCGATGACCGTTGAACGTAAATGTCCCATCGAGAAAGGCTTGGCGATATTAGGAGAGGAAAAATCCAAGACGACCGTTCCCATCTTTGTTGGCGTAGTACCATATTGTTGCTTGTCGCGCAGAATCTTGCGTAACACCTGTTGCGTCACCTTTTGTTGATCAAGAAAAATATTGACATAGCCACCAACAGCTTGCACACGCTCGATACTGTCATGATTTAATTGACTTGCTATCTGTGCTGCGATACTCTGTGGTGATTTTTTCCACACTTTTGCTAGAGTAAAGCATGGAAAGGCTACGTCCCCTAGCTCCAAGCTTTTGGGCTTTTCTAATAATGACAATATGTCCTCTCCTATTATTTGCTGCTTTAATGTGACTGCTATACTGTCGGCGATTTGTTGATTCATTTTGCTCCTCCTCCTGTTCAAATAAAAAAGCCCTCGCCTCTATAATTAGAGACGAGAGCATCATAATCCCGTGGTACCACTCTAGTTGCCATGTCACATGACCACTTTCCATTGTTAACGAGGTGACGCCCCGCTATTCTCTACTATTTGTTCGAGAATCTTCTCCAAAGTGCGCTTCATTCATGGTTCCTGCATTAGGCTCCCACCATCCCTAACTCGCTTGCCAGTCATTCCATCAATTACTCTCTTTTTCATCGAATTTTTTATGATTTTGACATATATTACAGGACTTTCTAATTGGCGTCAACCCTTTTTTACGTTGCCGTTTCAGCAAAAAACGCTCCTCACAAGGAGGAACGTTTTTTTTCTACATAATGAATCACATCAGCCATAATCGCATACATCTCTTTTAATTTTAATTTCTTATTATCAGAGACTTTCTTCGCTACTTTCTCCGTGACAATTCCTTTTTCTACCAATGTATCCCAGCTAGTCGCATTGGATTCACCGATGAGGACGTCAGCCAAATATTGAGCTAACTCATCTCGCTCAATAGCTTCATCGCCTTGATTATAAACTTTATTGATGACAATTTCGAGCTGGTCCTTCATTCCTGCTGCACTTTCTCCACCAGCACGTAGCATGCTCTCTTTTAACATTTTAGCAAACTTTATTTTCGTCGCCTTACTGTCTACTTTTAGGTCATTATCATAGCCGCCCACAACAAGGCCGTAATTAATGAGGGTTTGAATGGCTTCATCATACCATTCTCCTTGATATGGATACTCAATTGAAAATGAATCAACATAGGCACCTTGTTTAGCTAATTGCTTTCGTAATGTAGCGATTAATGATTTATCCTTACTCATGTCTCTAAAAGTTACATCGTGCTTCTGTGCAAGAGCAGCCGCAGTCCCAGCCGCTTCACCTGTCACCATCCCTGTTGGAACAATACGTGCACTACCAGCTGCAAGTGATGAATAACCAGCAGAGCGTCCGACAACCAGTAAGCCATCAATATCCTTCGGTACTAAAGACCGGAAAGGAATAGCATATTGCTTTGGTGCAGCGATCACATAGCCATAATCATGAGGCGTTTGCGCTTGCACATCGACTGGATAAGAAGCAATGCCAATGCTATCCCACTGATCACTATTTTTCCACAGGTCTGCCATTGGTAATTGATACTCTGCCCAAATATGTCTCGTTTCTCGGACGTAGAGTTCTTCTGGATAGCTGACAATTTCAGCCTTTTCAAACCCTGGGAAGTTTGTTTGTAAATATTTTAGAATGTGTAACGTTTCTTTCTTCCCAGCGACAATCGCCGCTTGTTTTGAGGATTCATTCAAGCCATCAATACCAAAAATCTGTAAGGCATTGATGAAATATTCATCATCTACACGAGCTAAGTTTAACCCTCGTAATCTTGTACCCTCTTGTAATGGCTTGTATTCATCATGTAGCTTTGTAAAGCCCCACATCACCGTATGATTTAAATTAGCACCGCCAAATACACCGGAATTAGCCGCTTTTTTGACTTCATCCCAATTGACATTTTTTAAATGTAGCATTAAAGTCACAGCCATACGCTTATCCTTTATGCCAATATCTTCTCCGCCCACAAAGAAAGGAACGCCCGACAAGGCAGCAAAATCAGCATCCTGTGTAGCATCTATGAATGATTTCCCCGTCACAACATATGTACCGTACTCATTTTTTAATTCCACAGACGTTAATTGTTGTTGTTTGACATTTGCTTTCACAACCTCGGTTTGCACGGATAACGTTAAGTTGGGCTCTTCATCGATTAGCTTTTTAAAGGCTGCCTTAGCACCTACAATGCCAAAAGCGTCATTCCCTCTAACAAGCTCATGCCATTCCTTAAATATTCCCTCACTAATCGAGTTGTTATGGCCATCACGAGGAATGTCGAGGAAATTCAGCATACCATATGTAAATAATCCACCTAACTCTTGTCGTTTTTCGACCAGCAATGTTTTCGCACCATTTCGAGCAGCAGCCACAGCCGCAGCCACTCCCTCTGGCTCACCACCGATGACAATAACATCATATTCTTCCTCTATATGTTCAATTGGTTCTGGCTTTTTATACTCATCTACTAATTTATCGTATGCCATAGAGTTTGTTATTTCTTTAATAAAATAGTAGCTACCAAACCCAACTAAAACTACTATTACACAAGTGGCTGTCCATAATAAGCCCTTACCCATAATATACCTCCAATTGTTAAAATTTCCATCGATGTGTTTATTTAATCATCATTCCCGCCACAAGGGCTGAATGTCCTAGTTGAACGCAGGCATAGCATATCATTACCACAAACGAATAATTCTTTAGCTTACAGCATTCTTATATGAAATTATCATTAAGATAAATGAATGAAATCATTTATGAGGATTGTGATGTTTTTAGTCTAACTTTAGCAACATCTATCTAGTATAAATGAAAGAGCCACGAATAGCTGGCATTCAAAACGGGGATGGGCTTGTGGGCACCAGTGATGATTTACTTGATATATAAACAGTCAGAATCATTTTAGACGAAACCTTTGTGAATAAGCAACTAAAATCCCCGTGGTAAATGATGTCATTTTTCTATTCTTTTTCAAAAATAGTTAATCACACTACAATATAGACGCCTCACTCTCAAAGAAAGTTACACCAAATTTAAATTTTTTATTGTATCTTTATTCAGTTTATGTTTAACAAAAAATGTGGAAAGAACGCCAAACCTTGATTTAATAATGTTTATAGACTATGGAACATATTTCATGCTATACTAGAGCCATTGTGAAAAAAAGGAGGAACTTGCATGATTCAAGTTAGTAATGTAGGTCTTCGCTATGGCGATCGTAAACTATTTGAAGACGTAAATATAAAATTCACACCAGGCAATTGCTACGGTTTAATTGGGGCAAATGGTGCTGGTAAATCAACATTTTTAAAAATCCTTTCTGGTGAAATCGAAGCGCAGGAAGGAAATGTATCGATGGGTAAGGACGAACGTTTATCTGTCCTGAAACAAAACCACTTCGAATACGATGAGCATACAGTGCTCGACACAGTTATTATGGGGAATAAACGCCTATATGACGTGAAAACAGAAAAAGACGCTATCTATGCAAAGGAAGATTTCTCAGATGAGGATGGCATGCGTGCTGCAGAGTTAGAAGGTGAATTTGCAGAGCTAAACGGTTGGGAAGCTGATTCAGAAGCGGCTACACTATTAAACGGTTTAGGTATCTCCGATGATCTTCATTACATGCTAATGGGCGATCTTGAAGGTTCTGACAAAGTTAAAGTATTACTGGCACAGGCACTGTTTGGTCAGCCTGATGTACTATTACTCGATGAGCCTACCAACCACCTTGACTTAAAGGCAATTCAGTGGCTGGAAGAGTTCCTGATTAACTTTGAGAATACAGTTATTGTTGTATCCCATGACCGTCACTTCTTAAATAAAGTATGTACACATATTGCGGATTTGGACTTCTCTAAAATCCAATTATATGTAGGGAACTATGATTTCTGGTATGAATCTTCTCAATTAGCACAAAAAATGGCACAAGATCAAAATGCGAAAAAAGAAGAGAAAATTAAAGAATTACAAGCGTTTATCGCACGTTTCTCTGCCAATGCTTCTAAATCGAAGCAAGCAACATCTCGTAAAAAAATGCTGGATAAAATTGAACTGGATGATATTAAGCCATCAAGCCGTAAATATCCATTCATCAACTTCCAAATCGGCCGTGAAATTGGGAACGATGTCCTAACAGTAGACGGTCTAACAGCAAGTCATGAAGGCGAAACGCTATTCAAGGACATGCGCTTCTCGATGAACAAAGAAGATAAAATTGTTTTACTTGGTAGCCCAATGGCGAAAACAGCACTTCTTGATATTTTAATGGAAGAAAAAGAAGCGGATGCTGGCACATTTAAATGGGGTGTAACGACATCTCAAAGCTACTTCGAAAACGATCATGACAAGTACTTCGAAGGTTCTGAAAAAACATTAGTAGAATGGTTACGTCAATATTCTCCAGACGATGAAACAGAAAGCTTCCTACGTGGTTTCCTAGGACGTATGCTGTTCTCTGGTGAAGAAGTGAAGAAATCCCCTGCTGTTCTTTCTGGGGGCGAAAAGGTACGTTGTATGCTATCGAAAATGATGCTTGCGACAGCAAATGTTATTTTATTAGATGAACCTACGAACCACCTTGACCTTGAATCTATTCAAGCATTGAACGAGGGCTTAATTCGTTTCAAAGGCGCAATGATTTTCACATCACATGACCATCAGTTCATCCAAACAATTGCTAACCGTGTCATCGAAATCCGTGAAGACGGCTCTATTTTAGATAAGCAGTTAACATATGATGAATTCCTAGAGTGGAAAGATAGCCAAGGCTTAAGCTAAGCTTTACAAAAATCCTCTACCCATAGTGGGTAGAGGATTTTTTTGTCTTTAGTGTTTATATGGTTTTTAAAGGATTAAAAGGATTTTTATTGAATTATATAGTATAGCATTAATGAGGGGGTAATCTTCGTGAAGAAAATTGCAATTATATCAGATATTCATGGGAATAAAACGGCATTAGAGGCCGTATTAAAAGACATTCGCTTAAGAAAGATTGACAGAATTTTTTGTTTAGGTGATTTAATCGGCAAGGGCCCTCAAGGTTCTGCCTGTATAGAACTTATCCAACAGAATTGTGAACAAGTCGTACGAGGCAATTGGGACGTATTTATTCAATCCCCTACTGACAATGATTTTCTCCAATGGTTTAAAGATCGATTAACAGCAAAAGACTATCAATATCTCGGGTCATTACCCTTCCATATTGATCTTGAATTAAATGAACAGCTCATAAGATTTTTCCATGCGTCTCCAAGAAGTGAATTTGAACGTATCCTACCAAATCATCCACTTGAAAAGCGTTTATCTATGTTTGAGAATACGGCAGTAACCAATTCAAGCCATTACAAGAAACATCCTGATATTGTGTTCTATGGCGATATCCATACAACTTTTTTACATACATATAAACAAGGAATTCTTTGTAATGTAGGGAGTGTTGGTAATTCACTTGACCTAACTTCTGCTTCCTATGCCATTCTAGATGGAACACAGTCAAACAATGCCATCCAATTTATTAGAGTAGCATATGACCGAGAGGCTGAGCTAATGATCGCAAAAGAGCTGGGTATGCCTCAATTAGATCAGTATTATAATGAAATAATGTTTGCCAACTATCGAAATGCTTAGTACCGTCATAATTAAAAAAGAATCCATTTTCATGCCAACATGGATTCTTTTTTATATTCAACGCTGAAAATACCATTGCAGCGCATTCTTGTAGAGGATTTTATCAGCAGCCTGTTGATCAAATAGCTGTTGAATCAATTCCACATCCCCATAATTAAAAGGTCGTTTAGCTCTTGTAGACGGGCAATCTGTTCCAAACATGAGGGCATCTGGATTAGCATTATAAATCGCTTGTAAAGCATGCTTCACATCCAGCTCCACACGACCAAAGCCAGTCGCCTTGACACGTACTCCCTTATCAACAAGCTTTAATAAATGTGGCAGCCCTTCTTCCGACAACCCTAAATGATCGATGGAGATGGCTGGTAATGCTTCAATTGTCGAGGCTATCTCCGGTATTTCCTTCGCATCGATATATAATTCACTATGCCAGCCCACCAAATCATAAACCCGTCGTGCAAAGGTTTCTAGCTGTGATAAATCCTCTGAACCACCTCGTCTACTATTAAAGCGTAATGCCCGTACCCCATTGTTATGTAAATGTATAATTTCATCATCCGTGACCGTATTAGGTAATTGCGTTACCCCACAAAACGTGGGACCAAGTTGTTTCAATGCTTTTAAAAGATAGGCTTGGTCAAATCCTTGAAAAGATTCTGATACAATGGCGCCCCCCGCTATCTGGAGACTCACTGTGTCCTTTTGATAACCCTCTACTACATAGCTTGGTGGCGTATAACCTTGATTTTCGATAATCGGAAAATTAAAGTCAATGATATGAAAGTGTGCATCAAAGATTCGCATCATTTATCCCCCTTTTCCTTTGAATTTACCATACTCTAACTATAAGTTATAATACGAATTTCTAGCTATTTATCATAAGGAAAACTTATTGACTTGCAATAGCTTAAGTTCCCTCTTCTCTTTTCAAGTTGATAAAACAAACGTAAAAAATGGTATGAACAATTAAATTCATACCACTCTTTTTAGCTAGTAGCTAATGCCTTATTCCTCAAATTTTTTAAATGCTAGCACAGCATTATGACCACCAAAGCCAAACCCATTCGATAGCGCAAAGTTAACGTCTTGATGAAGCGCCTCATTAGGAACATAGTTTAAATCACATTCGGGATCTGGTGTTTCATAATTGATGGTTGGTGGAATAATGCCATCCATTATACTTTTCAATGTAATAATGGCTTCAATTCCACCGGCCGCGCCAAAGAGATGTCCTGTCATCGATTTTGTGGAGCTAACCTTTAGTTGATAGGCATGGTCACCAAAAACGTGTTTAATAGCCTTTGTTTCAGATTTATCTCCCTCTGGAGTACTTGTGCCGTGTGCGTTGATATAATCGATAGCTGCCCCATCGATAGCACCCATTTTTAATGCCAGCTTCATGGCATTGGCAGCACCCGTAAAATCAGGAGCTGTAATATGATAAGCATCTGTTGTCACACCATAGCCAACAATCTCACCCAGAATCGTAGCACCCCTTTGTTTGGCGTGTTCATACTCCTCTAGGAATATAATGCCAGCTCCTTCAGACATGACAAAGCCATCCCGCTCGCTATCGAATGGTCGACTGGCCTTTGTTGGCTCTTCATTCCTAGTGGACATGGCTTTCATGCGGGAGAATCCTGCAAAGCTAAGTGGATTGATCGGTGCCTCCGCTCCGCCTGCTAAAATGCCATCCGCATAGCCATGTCGAATCGCTAAGAAAGCTTCTCCAATCGCCTGGTTTCCTGTCGCACAGGCAGAAACAGGTGAAAAGCTTGGTCCTTTAAAGCCCGTTTTGATTGCTAGTATTCCTGCAGCCATATTGCTAATCATCATCGGCACCATAAATGGTGACACCTTCCTAGGCCCTTGATTGAGCATCGCTTGATGATTTTCTAAAATCGTTTCAATGCCCCCAATGCCAGAGCCGATGTAAACGCCTAAACGCTCCTTATCTACCTGTTCCATATTTAAATTGGCTTGTGTCAGAGCTTGCTGGGCAGCGGCAACAGCATATTGCACAAATAGATCATATTTACTGATTTCTTTTTTATCCATATACAGCGTTGCATCGAAATCCTTACTCGTCCCAGCAATTTGCGTATTAATGCCGCTGAATGCCTCCCCTTGAATTTTTTGAATCCCTGATTTTCCTGCCTTAATATTCTCCCATAAGGCTGATACCGAATTACCTAACGGGGAAACAACACCATATCCAGTAACAACGACTCTTCGTACCATGCACATCGCTCCTTCTCGTATCATGTCTTACTTTAACAGTTCCTTTAATTGCTCCAGCATCTTTTGAAAGAACGCTTCTCCTACAACACGTTTATATTGTAATGCCCCTTTCGTACTTGAAATAAGTAATACAGCTAGAGCCTCCAAATCATTAGTAGCTTGGAGTGCGCCTTGTTGTTTAGCATCTTTCAATAGCTCAACAAAGACATCGATTTCCATTTGACTAAGCTGCTGAAGCTTTTCTTGCATTGGTTGCGGTAATTCTTGATAATCCGCCTGTAAAGCTGATATAGGGCAAATGCCGTCTTGCTCTAGAAATTTTATTCGCTGCATAATAAAGGCAAATGGCTTTTCCTCAGCTGGCAAAGTGGACTCCTTCATCAATGTAAAAGTTCTCTCTAATCCTTGTTGAATTCTTTCGCAAACAGCAATCCCTAAGTCTCCCTTCTTCTCGAAATGATAGTGAATACTGGCTTTCGTGACGCCAAGCTCCTTTGCTAAATGCTCATAACTAAATGATGTGAATCCTTTTTCCTGAATATTCTTCAATGTTAATTCTATAATTTGCATTTTTCTATTTGTCATGGCTTTATACTAACTTACTAGTAGGTAAGTGTCAATCTAAAAAATGCAGCAGATAAATCGTTTATCTGCTGCTCGCGTAATTATTGCATTTCCTTTGTTGGTCCCATCACGCCAGGTACTGGTAAACCTGCTTGACGTAGTAGGACCGTCATTTGTCCACGATGATGTGTTTGATGGTCAATTAATACACGTAATAAAGCCCCTTTTGGCATCGGCGCTTTAAAGCCTGTTACTACCTCTAGTAACTCTTCATTCGAAAGCTTAGCCACTTCCTCTTTAATACCATTTGCTACGCTTTCATAGGCTGTCACGATCTCAGCCGCAGTCGTTGGCACAGGATCTTCTTGACGAATCATTGGTACTTTTAACCCTGCTAGATAGCTAAAATATCCTGCTGCTCCAACTAAATGCCAGCCTAACCAACCAAGTGTACTGTGACCCTCTACAATGCTTTGTTGAAGCTTGTCATCTGTTAAAGCCTGTAATACCTGTAGTGTCCCGTTTGATGCATTTGACCATTCTTGTAAGAAATCATCTACATGTCTATACATGTCTTTGCCCCCCATTTTTTCACTTCATTTCTATCATAGATAATTTTCCATGCTGTTACAAGTTTTCATTAAATAGTTTACATAATAATATTATTTATATAATCTCATATTATTCGTATAACACTCCTCGTTCACGTATAATGAAAGAAAATAGCGAAGGAGTGTGCCCATGAGATACCCTGTTCTAGTACTTTCTGTAGTATTTTTACTGGCTGGCTGTCGTGAAGAAGTTCAGGAAGAGCCTGTGCCAGCTCCAACACCATCTGTGGAAGACAAGCAAGCAGTGGAACAAGATCAAACGTCACTTCTCTCCTATTTTCCACCTGATGGATCTGTTGCTTCTTTTCAAGGGGAAGGAAATGAATTTGCTAGCTTCACACTAAAAACTACCTACCTCGATACACAGCATATCGTACAAATAGAGGATAATGGTGGTGTGACACTATTAAAAATCTACCGCATAACGGATACAAGTATTGATCTTGTCTATCGAGAACCTGTTGACAGTAATCCAAGCATGCCAAGTGCAGCTGAGGCAGCTTCTTATCCTGTCCTGGAAACCGTACTTCAAAAGCCTTTACAAGTCGGGACAAGCTTTCAAGGTTGGACCATTGAATCAACGACCGCTACTGTTGATACTGGTACAACGGTCTATCAAGATGTCATCCAGCTAAGTCGCTCTGAAGATCAAATGACCACAACCAAATATTTTGCAAAGGACATTGGTCTAATTCGCAAAGAGGATACGATGGAAACAGAGCAAGATGAGCCATTTGTTGTGACATCAACCTTGCAAAAAATAGAATAATTGAAAGAAAAGAGGCGTCCTGCTTGGGCGTCTGTTTTTTAGCAAAGGAGGCCAATCAATGAGTGATATACATAATGCAACACCAAAGCAAGATGAATTAACGGAAGAAGAATTTATTGAACTTGTACTCGAGGAACAGCAAAAAGCATTAGCACAGGCGCGAGAAGAACGCATTTATGGAAAAAAGCAAAAAAAACAAAAGCCTCTTGTACGCTGGATCGTGTGGGGTATGGCACTAGTGCTGTTTTTCAATACATTTGCCCTCATTTTTCAAATCTACTCCATACCTGCGCTTGAATTTATCAAGGTTTCAACGCGGCTCTCTGCACAAGAAGATATACAAACCTATAAAAAGGCAGTCGTTGAAATTTCAACAGGCTCCAGTAAAGGCACTGGTTTTGCCATCTCACCAGATGGTCTGATTGTCACCAACGCCCATGTTGTCGAACATGCCACAACATTATCAGTCGTCTTTCCTGATGAGGGACTGATGGAAGCAACATTAATCGAGAGCTATCCAGCCGTAGATTTAGCCTTTGTACAGGTGCAAGCTGAGCAACTTCCCTATCTACCTCTTGCAGAAGATCCACCTTACACTGTTAATGAACATGTCTATTTTATTGGAAATCCACTTGCTTTCACCGGCATCGCTAATGAAGGAACATTGCTAGAAGCCATTCAATTAGAAGATTGGCAGGAGCCAGTTAGGATGCTAAAAGCTCCTGTTTATCGGGGCAATAGTGGTAGCCCTGTAATCGATCAACATGGCGAGGTCATTGGGGTTATCTTTGCCACGATGAAATATGAGCCCATTGGAAATGTTGGCCTATTTGTACCTGTACAACAACTCCGAAATTTATTAGAAGAGCAATAAAAAATGAACCTGTAATAAGCAGGTTCATTTTTATAGGGCGTCTTAGGTTTACATAATATTATTATTTATCTTTACTTTCTTGCTTGACGAACTGAGCAATTGGCGATTTTACAGGAATTTTACTGACAACCTCATCACTCACTTCTGCAACCTTTTGTAGCACATGTAAAAGCTTGTCATCCCCTGTCCAATGCTTTTCCACTACATCTGGACCCAACTTATTAATAATGGTATTTACCACAAAAGTTGCTAGTACAACATCATCTAAATAGCCACCAAAGCCTAGCAGTCCTTCTGGCATTAAATCCATCGGTAATACAAAATACGCAATGGATGCCCCAATTAATGCACGACTCTTTTTATCTACACCCGCATCGGTTACTGTTTTAATTAACAAATGAAATAAATCAGGCACAAACATTAAATACGGAGTAAACTTGTTACTTTTTCCCTTTTTCGACCCAAGGAAAGCTACTAATTTTGTACGTAGTTTCTGATAAAAATCCTTTTGCTCCTGTTCTTCAGGCAATTTTTCTTCATTATTCACATTCATCTGCCTCCTTCTTTACAGCTATGCGCTATTTTGGCGGGGCTACCCTCCATTTTATGGGGTTATCCGCTACTTTTGTGCAGCTATCCTCCAGTTTCACATGGCTATCCGCTGCTTTTATAGCGCTATCCTTTACTTTTGCATGGCTATCCGCCACTACTATATATTTAACCTAAAATAGGGTTTGTAATCCTTAAACTTGCAAATGATACAAAAAAGACATCCTATTTGCATAGGATGTCTTGGGTTTAACGAAAGTAATTTTAATTACTGAGAATTAAAGTTTAGTTACGTTAGCAGCTTGTGGTCCGCGGTTGCCATCTACAACTTCGAATTCCACTTTTTGACCTTCGTCAAGAGTTTTGAAACCTTCGCCTTGGATAGCTGAGAAGTGTACGAATACGTCGTTTTCACCTTCAACTTCGATGAATCCAAAACCTTTTTCTGAGTTAAACCATTTTACTGTACCTTGTTTCATTTAAGAAAACCTCCAAAAAATAAAAGTGAACAATATGTAATTTCTTCAGCGATTGAAAAAAATTCACATATTACAAAGAGTACCGAACTAACGCGATCACTTTTTGTAATATGTGAATTCATGTTTCCGGTGAAGCAATTAAATTGTTAAGTTAAGTATAACTGCCATCCATAATTTTGTCAAATAAAGAAAAAATCTTTTTTACTTTTTTTCAAAATTTTTTTACTTCTCTTCTATTTTACACGCAATTATTCCATGATATACTTGTGCATCATCATCGCAAGCCTCACAGTAAAAGCTTTCATCCTCAGACCAAAAAGCCCAATACTGCTCCTCTTTCGTTGCCTCATTATCGTAAGAGGAACGAAAATGCGCTAATTTTTGCTGTAATGCACGTTCAAAGAGCTCCTTCGTGTCAAATGTATCTTCAGTTTGAATATAAGCTTCCCAGCCTTCAAATTTCCACCAAGGCTCATAGTCCGCTTTCATGTAAATAATTGTATACATATTTGCCCATTCCTTGCTGTCATAAGATAGTTTCATTTTAGCAAACACAATTGAAATGTCTATTAAAACCACCTGAATTATGCTATTATTACCTTATTATACATACTTTTTGGAGGTATTTTTATGTTTTCAAGTATTCGACCTAAAGCAGAGCTAGAAGAACTACTCAAACGTGGTACAGATTTACATGCAACAGGCCGATTTTACCAAACACTGGCATTCAATCATTTCACTTCACAAGATGAGGAGCACTTAAAGGCACTCTATCAAAAGCTCAAAGACATTACCCCTTCCATGAATGCCATTTTTCATCATTATTTAAGCGAGATATCCCCTACCTCTCAATTAATCATTAGTGAAGAAAATATTAATCAATACTTAACACAGTTTTTCTTAGCAACTCGTGATGATCATTATGTAGATGAAACTGTCAAATTTTTCAATCTATTCCGCAAGCATCAATACGAGCCTGGTAAATTAATTGTTGTCTTCAACCAATTTGCCTTCTATATTACTACATATATTTTATACAATTTTGGTATCAAGCCAAATAAAGCATTTCAATATATGAAATCATTCCAATCCGCTGTCAATGTCGATCAAGAATTATTAGTGGAAGTGTTAACAGAACGCATTATTGAAAATGTGGTAGGAGAAGTATCTTCTTTAATGGATGTCAATGCCAAAATTATGTACATGAAAGATTTAGTTTTTAGCCTAGATAAGCAAAATGAAGAAATTCAATCCTCTACTGCTGCAACAGAACAGATTGCAGCTTCTATCAATGAGGTTGCACGCATGTCTTCTCATATATCAGAGAAAACAACTGAATCTGTTGACCATGCTACAAAAGGTAAAAACGCTATTGAGCATGCCCTATCGGAGATTTTTAAAACAGAAGAGACCTTTACATCCATTGTTGACTCATTTTCGGAATTACAAAAAAGGGTAAATGATATTGAGCAGGTTGTCACATTAATCAATCAAATCGCCGATCAAACGAATCTACTCGCACTTAATGCCTCCATTGAAGCAGCGCGTGCAGGTGAACATGGGAAAGGCTTTGCGGTCGTTGCACAGGAAGTACGAAAGCTTGCTGAAAACACGGTAGCTGCGCTAAGTGAAGTATCCGCAAATGTTCATCATTTAAAGAGTTATTCGAATGATGTTTCTAACTCAATTACCGATACGACAGCTATTATTAAAGAAGCAACCGTTGAAGCAAAAGATTCGTTACCATTATTAAATGCCATTGTTCAAGCGATTGAGGGTATTAATTTAGATGTGACAAATACGGCTGCCATTTCCCAGGAACAAGCAGCCGCGATTGATGAAGTTTCAGCAAGAATGATTGAAATTTCAAGCTTGCAGGAAGATATTCGTGATTATAGTCATAATACATCCAGCGATATTCATTTATTAGGGAAAGAAATTAACCGTTTCCGTAATGATCTTATTGCTAACAATAATGTACAGCTTTCATCTATTGCCCTACTACAATTATCGAAGGCGGATCATATTTTATGGAAATGGCGCATTTATAACATGTTCCTTGGCCTAGAAAACGTTGATCCAAGCGATGTTTCTTCTCATAGAGACTGTCGACTTGGCAAATGGTACACTGCGCCTCGTACAGTCGAACGTTTCGGTCATTTACAGGACTATCATGAATTAGATGGCTATCATTTACGCGTCCATGAATCAGCGAAGCTTGCGGCTGAAGCCCATAAAGCGGGTTATATCGAACAAGCTGATGTTCATCTAAAAGAAGTCGATGAGGCATCTAAGCATGTACTTTATCACATTAATAACTTAATTGCCTATTTAGAAAAAGAACGTGTCATGCAATAAAAGGAGAGGTTCGCCCCTCTCCTCTATTAAGTAGGAGGTATTCCCTTGAACAAACGAGCAAGTATAAAATTTTTTGGTGATGTCTATGGCACAGGCTACCGATTCTTCATCAAGCAAAAAGCTATTGAATTAGGGTTAAAAGGATACTGTCGATTGAATGACGCAGAGCAAATTGAGGTGGAAGTGGAGGGCTCAGAAAAGGCACTCAATGAATTTCTCCTTTTTGTACAAAAAGGCGTTAGTCCCCAAGCCGATTCCAATTCATTTTCTTTAGAATTATACGATGATTTAAAAGGCTATATACGTATGGAGTCAGACATTGTTTAATGTCTGGCTTTTTTGTAGTGTTGTTTTAGAGAGGGGTTCAACAATTTTTAATCTTAACACTGCATTTTGTCATAAAGGAAGTATGATAAAATTATCGAAAAATATTTGGGAGTGATTATAATGAAATTTACTTGTCCTTGTTGCGGATATAAGACAATGAAAGGAAAACCACCAGGTACATACGAGATATGTGAAATTTGTTTTTGGGAAGATGACGGCGTTCAATTTTATGATTATGACTTTGGAGGTGGAGCTAATACGCTATCCTTAAGGCAAGCACAGAAAAATTTTAATATATTTGGTGCATGCGAAGAACGATGTATTGCGTTTGTAAGAAAACCAAACGAAAAAGACGAAAAAGATTCAAATTGGAAGCCGTTTTTCTAGAGAGCTGACACTGGGCTATGGGTTCTTTGAATGATGCCTCCTCTCCTAGTTATTGAAATCAAAAAAGTCATGCTCTTAAGAACATGACCTATCGTCATTTTTTGATTTTTATTTTTTGAATGGCAGCAACTAATATTGATTCATCAGTGATTTTCACATATTGATTTTTAGATTCCTTCATATAGCCTTCTTTGTTTAAATAGGCTTTTAATTTTGATTTTTTCTCAAAGACTTTTTCTTTCACTTTCTGTTCACTTACTGGTTCATCCCTATTTTTTGTAATAGACACCAGAAAAATTTTCGTCATCCTATATCCCCCTTTGTATCAGTTACGAATTCATTTGGAAAAAGTTTCATACAAGACTCATTCATTTTGGATGAAGATGCTCTTCTTAGAAAATAAACCGCTCCTTTTCGAGTTGGAGCCGCTCATGGATCTCACTTAACCGCTCGCTTTGAGGCAGAAGCCGCTCTTGAATCAAATTACGCTCCTCTATTCAGTGACCGAGATGCAAAAAATCGCTCATTCCGATGCCAGAATGGCTCCTTAGGATAACAAAACCGACTTATTCATCGAAACAACTCACTTATTCTATGTATTATCATTGAGAAAGTTCACAAATAGCAGTAAAATTTATGTAAGGGATTAATTTTCAATGAAACTTTATGTCGATTATTTCGTATAAGAAGATAGACATATTGAAAAGCAAGGAGGATGAAACAATGCTTAGTGTCGGACAGTTTTTCTCTAGACATAGTGCCAGCTTTCTTATTTCGCTCACAACTGTTTCTATCGCAGCAATTGCGGCAAATCCTGGATTCTTCCTTGGTGGTTTACTGTTTGCGGGTTCCTATGCGACGAGTACAGCGTTGCTGAAACATAGACAAAAAAAGAAAGTCATGCAAATAGCAGGCATCACAAAAGAAGAATTCAAACACATTGAAACACAAGTATTAACAGCTAATAAGCATATTCAAACATTGAGTCAAAACTATTTACGTGTACGTTCTGTTTCAGCGTTTAAACAACTACTTGAAATGACGCGTATCTCCAAAAATATCGTCAAAATCGTCAAGACAGACCCACGTAAATTTTATAATGTGGAACCATTTTTCTATGCACACTTACCTTCTGCTGTAGAATTAACGGATAAATATACAATGCTTTCCAAGCAGCCAGTGAAGGATAAGGAAATTCAATTAACTTTATCCAAAACACGTGAAACCCTAACTGATTTGAATGACACAATTCAAATTGATTTGAAGGATGCGCTTGCAAATGATATCGATCATCTGCAAATGGAGATTGAATTCGCAAATCGTTCCAATCTTAGACGTAGAGAACAATTGGACTGGCGAGGCGATGATAAATGACAGCAAACGAACACGCATTTCAACTAAATACCATACCAGGGCTTTCTCCACTAGTCCAATCCTATTTAGAAACAACTCCGCAAAACGAGGCGATGGCGACTTATGAAACGCTATCGCCTCTTGCACAAAGTCGTGCATTACTGTATGCCAGTCAAATCGATTTGACTGATTTTGAATCATTGCTGTCCCTTGGGCAAGATTCACAGCGAGCTCTGTCTCAATTTGCCGACCGCATGCTTGCTCAAGTAAAGCAAAAGGATGTCACTAAAATTGGTCAAATGCTGGATTCTTTAATGCAGACGTTAGATCGAGTAGATCCAACTGCTTTGGAACCAAAAAAGCAAACCTTTTTCAAAAAAATCTTTGGCAAAACCGAGCCTAATGTGAAGCAAACACTCACAGAATTTGAACGTATTAGTATACAGGTGGAACGCATTGGCGTTCAGCTAGAACGTGCACAGCTTCAGCTGATAAAAGATGTTGAAAACTTAGAGGCGCTTTATGCCCATAATCGAGGATTTTTTGAGGAATTGGCAACGGCGATTGCCGCAGGACAAATGAAAAAGCAGCAAGCCATTGAGGTAGAGCTACCTGCACAAATAACGAGTGTCCAAGCTACCAAACAGCCACTTGCGATCCAGCAATTAAATGACTTTGCTGCTCAAATCGAAAGACTCGATCAACGTATTTATGATTTACAAGTATCACAGCAAGTCGCTCTGCAAACAGCTCCTCAAATCCGTATGATTCAGCAGGCCAATCAAACATTAGCTGAAAAAATTGAGTTTTCTATCGTTACCTTGATTCCGCTCTGGAAAAACCAACTGGCGATGATGCTATCGATGCATATGGATCATCATTATGCACGTTTAGAGGAGCGATTATCAAGGGCTCATGATCGCTTCTCAAGTCCCACGTTTGAACAGCAAGTTTCGAAGTTTAAAGAAACACAGCAAGAGCTGCAAACAGCAATTAAAGATGTCTTTGCCCTGCATACCGCAACTGAACAAGAGAAACAACAGCTACAGGATGTGGCGGGTGCTAGCAGCTATCAGCGAGATTAACAAAAAAATGGGTGGCTCAGCAAATGTTCTGAACCACCCTGTTTGTTTTTATTCAAAATAATCTTTATAGTAGCCACCGACATTACCTGTGTTGTCGATGATAAAAACGAACTCTTCTGTTTCATTTTTCACTTCATACTCTTTTCCTACTGTTAATACGTTTGATACTAAGTATTTCGATGCATTTGTATGTTTGCAAGTAACCGTTCGTAATGTTGGCGCATCTTTCCATTTTAAATGTAACATATTCTCTCTACCTCTCTTTACTAGCAAAAGCTAATGTCTATTGCTTATTTTATAATATTTTTGGTCTTTTGTGGAGAAAAAAGAAATACTATACCTATTCTATCCAAAAAAAATGAATATTTGAGGTGTTATGATGAGTTTTGGTGGTGTACCGCAATGGTTTTTTATCATTGCTGTAGCATTCGCAATCTGCTTTGTACTTTATGCAGAATGGAATTCTAGAAAATAAGTGAGTCCAACAGGTTGGACTCACTTTTTTGTGCTTATTTTAATGTACGCTTTAAAAATTCCTTCGTACGTTCATGTTGTGGATTGACTAATACTTGTGCTGGAGGGCCTTCTTCCACAATTACACCTTTATCCATAAAGACAACACGATCTGCTACTTCTTTGGCAAATTCCATCTCATGTGTCACGATGAGCATCGTATTGCCCTCGTTTGCTAGCTGACGCATTACCTTTAATACCTCACCCACCATTTCTGGGTCTAATGCGGATGTTGGCTCATCGAATAGCATTACATCAGGATTCATTGATAAGGCACGAGCGATGGCCACACGCTGCTTTTGTCCGCCTGAGAGTTGACGGGGCTTGGCATTCACATATTGATCCATGCCAACGATTTTCAAATATTTAAGCGCCGTTTCTTCTGCTTCTTTTTTCGAACGTTTTAACACTTTGATTTGGCCCACTGTGCAATTACTTATGACATTGTGGTTGTTAAATAAATTGAACTGCTGGAACACCATGCCTAAATGTGTGCGATATTCTTGAATATTGTGCTTTTCATCTAGGATGTCTTCCCCTTTATAAATAATTTGACCGCCACTTGGCGTTTCTAATAAATTTATGCAACGAAGCAATGTGGATTTACCAGAGCCAGAGGAGCCAATTAAACAAACTACCTCCCCTTTTTCCACTTGGAAATTCACATCTTTTAACACTTGGTTACGTCCAAATGATTTACTTAAATGCTCGATTTTAATGACTGCCATTTGTGCGTCCCCCTATACGGCTTCTTTTTGTTCTTTTTGATAGGCATCAGGACCATCTAGACGTTTTTCAACATACAGAAGGATGCGAGATGCGGTAAATGTCATGATGAAATAAAGAACACATGCAACGAAGAATGATTCGAAATAACGGAAGTTGTTACCCGAAATTGATTTTGTTTGGAAGAATAATTCCGTTACTCCAATGACATTTAATACGGCTGTATCTTTAATATTCATGATTAATTGGTTACCTGTCGCTGGTAAAACATTACGCGCTACTTGTGGTAAGACAACATGAAGCATAATTTGGAAGTGGTTCATGCCAATTGCTGATGCTGCCTCGTATTGACCATTATCAATGGATACAATACCGCCACGAACAATTTCTGCCATATATGCCCCAGTATTGAGGGAAACGACTAAAATACCTGCTGTAATAAAGTGCATATCGATACCGAATGCGATATCTAATCCGTAGTAGACAACCATAGCTTGTACAATCATTGGTGTACCACGGAAAAATTCAACATAGCATGTTAGCATAAAATTAATGAGCTTTAAGCTATAAAATTTCACACCTTTTTTACGAACTGGAATCGTATGCATAATTCCGATGAAAAATCCGATAAATGCACCAATAATTGTACTAATACTCGAAATCAGTAACGTATAATACGCACCTCGTAAAAACATTTGCCAGTTGTTTTCAATAATTGAAAGTATCCATTCAAGACTCATGATGTTCCTCCTAACAATGTCATCTTGCTCGCTTATTTCTTTTGTGTCCTAGCTCTTTCTACCATTCTATGATCTGTCACGCTAGGACATTATCATTATGTAGAGAGGTTCTCATTTTGATAATGATGAAATGATCATGCACGGACTAATTGCTAGTCCGTGCCATGTCATTATTGTGCTGCGGGTTGTTGAGAAATAGCTTCTTCCATAATCGCTTGACGATCATCTTCTGAAATGCCTTTTAGGATTTCATTGATTTTTTCACGATTTGCGTCATCTTTACGTAAGCCTACAGCAATTGAAGTATTTGATAGGTCTGTATCAAAGCCTTCTTCAAATGCTACATAGGTGAATTTATCGTTGGCAGCAGAAGCGGAAATGCCCTCTGGACGTTCAGCTACATAGCCATCAATTTTACCTGCTTCTAACGCCACACGCATTGCTGGGAAGCTCTCCATTGCTGTTTGCTTTTCTACGCCTTTAATTTGATCGATAACTGTGTAGTTTGATGTATTTAATTGTGATGTAATTTTAGCACCTGAGAAGTCTTGAATCGATTTTGCGCCTTCATATTTGCTACCTTTTTTAATAACCATAACAAAATCAGAAGTATAATAGTTTTCTGTAAAATCAATTGTTTTCTTACGTTCTTCTGTTGGTGACATACCTGCAATAATTGCATCAATTTTGTTTGATTGTAGCGCTGGAACTAAACCGTCCCACTCCATTTTAACAATGACTAACTCTTTGCCTAGACCTTCAGCGATTTTCTTTGCCATTTGTACATCATAGCCACCTGCGTACTCTGCATTATCCGCAATTTTCACTGCGCCATTTGCATCGTCTTGCTGTGTCCAGTTGAACGGTGGGTAGCCAGCCTCCATTCCAATTCGGAATTCACCGCCACCTTCTTCTTTGTCAGTTCCAGCATCACTTGAACCGCCCTCTTTTTTGTCACTTGTGCCACATGCAGCTAGCACAATTGCCGTCATGATAGAGATCATTACTAACAACCATTTTCTTTTCATGAAAAACTCCCCTTTTCTGTAAAAAAATAAGACAACTGTACTAAAAAAGACCTAAGTTTATTGAACTTAGGTCTTACCTTTTATGACAGTTGCCCAAATCCTCACTATAATTTCCATGTTTCCGAGATAGCACAACCTAGTAAATCTGGAAATCCATTTACTAGGACAGTCCTGCACTTATTCACTGCAGACCCAGTATAAAAGTACGAGCTCCTTTTATACTTCGGCGATATTTCCTTCTTCATTGCGTCTTCGCTTGCTTTTACTCAACAATGAACTAATAAATACCGCGCCTCTACCTCACTGGTAACAATTCGTGAGGTTTGTTTATTTAATTGATATTTAGATACTACTATAAAACTAATATGTTCGTCAAGACGATTTTAACATTTTTCTGACTAATGACAATATTAGGATATTGTGCGTTCTGCTTCCACTTTAAATCGTTGAACTTTTATTGATATTTCTGAAAATTACAACAAATATTTATTATAGAGTATGTTCTATATATGAGAAAAGTTGCGTTTTTTTCTTTCTTTGCTCCTCTAAACGATGTACCATTCGTACTCTTTCAAGCATAGAATCGGTCAATACCTTTCGTCATACAAAAAACCCTGCTGAACATTGTTCGCAGGGTTTAATGGAATTATGAATTTAATAATAAATCTTCAGGATTTTCGATTAATTCTTTAACTGTTTTTAAGAATCCTACAGAATCTTTACCATCGATGATACGGTGATCGTATGAAAGTGCTACATACATCATTGGACGGATTTGAACTTCACCATTTACTGCAACTGGACGGTTTACAATTGAGTGCATACCTAAAATACCAGCTTGCGTACCGTTCATAATTGGTGTTGACATTAATGAACCGAATACACCACCATTTGTGATTGTGAATGATCCACCAGCCATGTCATTTAAGCCTAATTTTTTATCACGAGCTTTTGTCGCTAAGTTAGCAATATCTTTTTCGATTTCTGCAAAGTTTTTGCTATTTGCATCGCGTACAACTGGTACGACTAAACCTTCTTCAGTCGATACAGCAATACCGATATCAAAGAAGTTATTTAAATGAATTTCATCGCCAGAGATTTGAGCGTTTACGTATGGGTATTTTTTCAGTGCTGCAACAACAGCTTTAGTGAAGAATGACATGAAACCAAGTTTGATGTCGTTTGCTTTTACAAACTCTTCTTGTTTACGTTTACGAAGTGCCATGATGTTTGTCATGTCAATTTCGTTGAATGTTGTTAACATTGCTGTTGATTGTTTAACTTCTAATAAACGTTTTGCAATTGTTTGGCGACGACGGCTCATTTTTTCAATTGTTACACGGTCAGAATTAGCTGCTGGTGTGAATACTACTGGGCCACCTGAAGTTGCTACGGATGTAGGTGCTGCTGCTGGTGCTACAGCTGGTGCTGTACCATGAGCTGCTACATCTTGTACACGTACACGTCCTTGTGGATCTACTGGAGATACCGCTGCAAGGTCAATACCTTTTTCACGTGCAAGACGACGTGCTGCTGGAGATGCAACTACACGCTCACCAGAAGTTTCTTCTACTACTGGAGCTGCTGCAACTGGTGCAGGTGCTGCTTGTGGCGCTGCTGGTGCAGGTGCTGCCTCAGTTGGTGCTGCCGCTGCTGGAGCTGCTGCTGCGCCTTCGCCTGCTTCTACTACTGCGATAACTTGACCAACTAGTACAGTATCGCCTTCTTCAGCTAAAATTTGTGTTAATACACCTGCTTCTTCAGAAATGATCTCAGCGTTTACTTTATCTGTTTCAAGTTCAACGATGAATTCACCTTTTTCAACGCGATCGCCCACTTTTTTTACCCACTGTGCGATACTACCTTCTGTAATCGATTCTGCTAATTCAGGGACTTTAATTTCAGCCACTTTCATTTCCTCCTTTGATTAACGTGCATGACGCACATAGAAGGGCTACTGCTTAAGGGCAAGTAGCCCGGTTTCAAAAATTGATATATGTTATTTAACCTTTACTGGCTCAGCAACCGCTTCTTCAATAAGAGCTGCTTGTGCTGCTTTATGAGAATCTGCATCCCCTTCAGAAGTTGAGCTCATTGCAGGACGGCCTACATAGCGAAGTTTTTTACCTTCTGAAAGTTCATATAATGTTTCTAATGCATAATTCCATGAGCCTTGGTTTTTAGGTTCTTCTTGTACCCAAACAATCTCTTTTGCATTAGGATACTTAGCAATGATACCAGCTACTTGCTCTTTTGGGAATGGGTAAAGTTGTTCTACACGAATAATGTGTAGGTGATCGAAGCCTTCGCCGTCTTTCACGCGCTCTGCTAAGTCGATCATCACTTTACCTGTACCTAAAACGATACGCTCTACAGCTTCTGGTTTAGCCCCTAAGCCTGGTTGTTCAATCACTTCTTGGAATGAACCATTTGCTAATTGCTCAGCATTCGCCGCAGCTAATGGGTGACGTAATAATGATTTTGGTGATACGACTACAAGTGGACGTACCCCTTCTGTACCTAATAATGCTGCTTGACGGCGTAATAAGTGGTAGTAGTTTCCTGCATTTGAACAGTTCGCTACAAACCAGTTATTTTCAGCTGACATTTGTAAATAGCGTTCCATACGGCTTGAAGAGTGCTCTGGACCTTGACCTTCATAACCATGAGGTAAAAGGATAACTAGACCAGATTTTTGACCCCATTTTGAGCGTGCCCCTGAAATAAAGTTATCAAACATCACTTGTGCCATATTCGCAAAGTCACCGAATTGTGCTTCCCATACTGTTAGTACATGGCTATTTTCTAGGTTGTAACCATACTCAAAGCCTACCACCCCAGCTTCAGTCAGTGGAGAGTTGTGTACTGTAAAGGATGCGTTCGCACCAGAAATATGGTGTAGTGGTGTGAAGACATTGCCATTGTTTTTATCATGCAGTACTAAGTGACGTTGAGAGAATGTACCACGTTGTGCATCTTGACCTGTAAAGCGTACTGGTGTGCCATCTTGAATAATCGTTGCATACGCTAAAGTTTCAGCATGACCCCAGTCAACTTTTGCAGACGCATAAGCATCACGGCGTTTTTCTAAGATTTTACCAAGCTTTTTCTGTGGTTCAAAGTTTTCTTCAAACACTAAAAGCTCTTCATTGATTTTTTCTAAACGTTCCGCACCTACTGCTGTATCAATTTGTGGGAACTCTACTTTTAATTCTTCTGGCATTTCTAAATGATGATGATCATCTTTTTCTGCCATTTCTTTGACGTGGTCATAGGCTGCTTGCATTTCTGCATAGATAGCTGTATCTAGTGCAGCTACATCATCAGCAGTTACAAGACCTTCTGCCACTAATTGTGCACCATATAATGCACGCACTGTTTCATGTTTAGACACTAATTTGTATGTTTCTGGGTTTGTCACTGTTGGGTCATCTGTTTCATTATGACCATGGCGACGGTAACCTACTAAGTCCACAATAATGTCTTTGCCAAATGTTTGACGGTAGTTTGCCGCAAAACGTCCAACTTGCACTACTGCCTCTGGGCTATCTGCGTTGACATGGATTACTGGTACTTCATAGCCTTTTGCAGGGTCAGAAGAATACACAGAAGAACGAGAATCATAATGTTCTGTTGTGAATCCAATCATATTGTTTGCGATAATATGGATTGTTCCACCTGTTGTAAAGCCTTCTGTTTTAGCGAAGTTTAACACTTCTGTTACAATCCCTTGACCTGGGAATGCAGCATCACCGTGTACAAGAATGCCTAAGCCCTTTGTACGGTCAAAAATAGGTTGCCCTGGTTTAGATGTATCATCTTGTGTTGCACGAGTAGCACCAAGTACTACTGGATTGCCCACTTCTAAGTGAGATGGGTTGTAAGCCAATTTCACATTCATACCGGATTCACGGTTGTAAGAAGCACCCATGTGGTATTTCACATCACCTGTCCAACCTTTTGTAATTTCAAGGCGGCCATGCTCTGGCATAAATAAATCATTGGAAACATGTGCAAAATCAGAGAACATCATGTCATAAGGTTTATTTAAAATGTGTGTTAAAACGTTTAAGCGACCACGGTGTGCCATACCAATACGTACGTTTTCCACATTTTTTGCTTCTGCCGTTTTAATAATTTCATCAAATAGAACGATTTGCGTATCTAAGCCCTCACCTGAGAAACGCTTTTGTCCTACAAAAGTTTTATGAATAAATTTCTCGAAATTTTCAACGCGAGTTAAACGATCTAATAAGGCTTTCTTCTCATCCGCAGATAATGCTTGTTTGAATGAGCCTGATTCGATTTGCGCTTGAATCCAATCACGTTCTTCAGTAGCTACTACGTGACCATATTCAAATGCTACTTTATCTGTATAAATAGCTTTTAAATAGTCGATTGCATCCTTACCATTTTTCACGTTTGCTGGCACATCTTTGAAGAAGATTGCTGCAGGAATTTCAGCTAAATCTGCAGCGCTTAAGTTGAACGCGCTTTCTTCAATTTGAGCTGTTTGTAGTTCACGGTTTTTCAGAGGATAGATATCTGCTGCTAAATGACCGCGTGAACGAATTGCATCTGCTAGTTTTACAGCGGCTAACACTTTTTTGTAATCGCCAGCAGGAGCCGCTGCTGTATGACTAGCTACAGCTACTTCACCTTCTACTACTACTGGTGCACCAAATTGTTGGAATAAAGAAACTAACTCCGGTTCTACTTCTTCAGGAGACTGTAAGAATAAGTCGTATTGCTCCATCACATATCCTAGGTTAGGACCAGAGAAAGCTGACCATGGAGAACTTACAGTTGTAACGTTGTTCGACATGAAAAATGACCTCCAAATTTTGCCTTTCGGCAGTTCCATTAATTAAATTGCAATTAATTATATAATATTTAGCCGTTCTTTAAAAGAATGTTTCTCACTACTTTTCCATATTTTAAAGAACGTTTTTTCCATCTCAATCTTACTACTCTTCACAAAAAATACAACTCTTTTTAGCAAATTAAGCAATTTTTTTCGCAAAGGATAGAATAATGAAATAAAGCGTGTATTTTTCTTAATATTTTAGCGGGATTTTCAGCGAGAAAACGGTTCCAATATTAACCTCACTCTTGACTTCTACTGTGGCATTGTATTTTTCAAGTAACATCTTCGAAATACTAAGCCCTAAGCCTGTTCCACCAATTTGGCGATTTCTTGCTTCATCCACTCGATAAAAACGATCAAAGATAAACGGAATATTGTCTTGTGCTATTCCTATACCATTATCAGTAATTTCTAAACATGCATAATTTCCAGCAACAGAAATAGAAATTTGTATCTCAGGAATTTTTTCACAATAACGAATGGCATTCTCTATTATATTACGAACGATTTGACTTAGTGCATTTTCGGTGATAAATAACGGACCAATTTCACCATGTTTCGACAGCGATATTCGCGCTTGTGGATGAACAAGCTTTACCTCATCCATCACTGCTTCGATGACCACTAATGCATTGGCCTCACTTGTTTCATCTTTTTCCTCACGCCGTGCAAGCTCTAATAATTCCTCAATCATTTTGCGCATACGAGCAATTTCTGTTAAGGAGGTATCAATGGATTCCTCTAATATGGCAGGATCATGTTTGCCCCATCTTTTTAAAAGAGAAAGATGCCCTTCAATTGCTTGAATCGGTGTACGCAGCTCATGAGAAGCATCGGCGACAAATTGCTGCTGCTGGGTAAATGAGATTTGCAGCTCATTCATCATGGCATTATACATCTTCAGTAAATCACCAATTTCGTCATGTGATGTATAGGTTAGCTGTATAGGCTCCTTAAATCCTTGATCCATCACAGTTTTCATGGATGCACGCAATTCGTGTAGTGGCTTCATTAAATAGTTCGCTAGATAATAGCCAATAGAGCCAGATAACACTAAGGCTCCTAACCCTGCAATCAGCATGGCTGTCAAAAGATAATGCATGAGAGATTGAAAACTAGTTAACGGATGAATCACCTGAATATAGCCTTGGAAAAAGCCCATCCGAATCGGTTCATTGATGACCAGCACATCCTGCTTATCAATGGTCATCTCAAAAATTTCTTGCAACGAATTAAGTGGTGCTGCAGCAGAGGTATCATTGATTCGTAAAATATCCACCCCATCAGCATTAAATATTCGGACCGTCTCATCACGATCAGCAATCGATTTGAGCAAGCCTGTATTTTGCTGAATTTGCTGAATGGTAATTGTAGGACCTTGGGACTCTAAAAAAGAGATGATATCCTTACTTGTCCGATTGACCTTACTCTCCTCATCATTTAATAACCATGTATGCAGAGAAACATAGACGACTACACAAATAATCGTAAAGCTAATAAAGATGACACTGCTTGAGGTCAGCATCCATTTTTTTTGCAGGGACTGCTGACGTAAATAATTTCTTAACTTATTCATTCTCGCATCACATACCCAACACCGCGAACGGTTTCAATATAATCATTCATCGCCCCAGGGAGCTTTGTACGTAAATGTCTGATATAAACATCTACCACGTTGGTCTCGATATCCGTATCATAGCCCCAAACGGATGTTAAAATATGCTCTCGTGTACATACTCTATTTTTGTGCTCAATTAATAGTTTCAATAAGTCATATTCTGTCTTTGTTAGATCAAGTTTATTCCCCTGAACGAAAACTTCATAGGCAGCTACATCTATTTCAATATCCCGTAGGCATAAAGATTCACTGCTTGTCTGCTCTGGCGTGACACGACGTAAAATCGTCCGTATCCTAGCCAGCAGCTCTTCAATCGCAAAAGGTTTGACGATATAGTCATCAGCCCCTGCATCGAGTCCTGCTACACGATCCATCACAGCATCTCGTGCCGTTAATAAAATGATCGGTACTTGTGATTGTGTTCGGATGCGACGGCAAATCTCAATCCCATTAATACTTGGTAACATCACATCCAGTAAAAGTACATCAAAATTTTCCGATGTTGCCAAAGCCAATCCTTCTCGACCATCAAAGGCAGTTTTTACTTCATAGCCTTCGTGTTGTAATTCAAGTTCGACAAAGCGAGCGATATGCTTTTCATCTTCTACCAACAATATCTTCTTAGGCATCATATCACCTTCTATTCCAAAATAACGATGTAGGATTTTTATCCCTATACTGTTATAGCATAACATCAAATAAAAAGTCTGTCTCACAAGGAAAACCTTGTGGACAGACTTTTTAGTGTATATCTGAAATGGAGAGGTTGTTTTTCCCCGACTCTTTTGATTTATATAATGCTTGGTCAGCTAAATCCATTAGCTCATCCAATGTTCGAGCATGGTCTGGGTAATAGGCAATGCCAATTGAAGCAGTTGGTGTAAAAAGATGGTCCTCTATCATCCAGCCTTCTGCTAATTCATCGCGAATCCGTCGAATAATATGCATAATTTGATGATGTCTTTTTTCCTGATCTCTTGTTAAGCCAGTTAAGATGACAATAAATTCATCGCCACCTATTCGAATAACCATATCATGGCTTCGAACTGTTTTGTTCAAGGAACTGCCGAATCGCTGAATAAACGCATCGCCCGTCTCATGGCCAAAGCGATCATTTACTTCTTTAAAATCATCACCATCTATATAGAGCATCGCCACACAGGTTTGATTTTCATTTGCTTTTGCTAGGATTTTAGGAAACTCCTTTTCTAAAAAACGCCGATTAGGTAGCTGTGTTAAAGCGTCGTGATAGGCTAAATACAGCAAATCATTTTCCCTTTCTTTGCGATGTGTAATTTCACGAGACACCATCATAATTTGAGAAACTTTTTCACGTTCAGGGTCGTGCACAACCGTGACATTTCCTTCTGTCCATATCGGTGTTCCATCTTTCGCCTTCAGTAAAAGCTCAAACTGTGAATCTGTTTGCCCTGTATAATTATTCAAGAATGTTTGCCATTCGCCTTTACTTTCTCGATCAATAATGTCACTGTAAAACTGTCCTTGTAGCTCTACATTTTCATAACCTAAATAAATACCATAGGACGGGGAAGCATAAATAATGATGCCATCCTCATTTGTAATCACAATTAAATCATTTGTATTTTCTGTGATGAGTCTGAAAGTACGTTCAATATTTTTTAATTCTGTGAACATTCTTTTCTTATCCGTAATATCATAGTTAATGGTTAAAATTTGTTCGATTTGACCAAACTCATCTTTTAATGGAACGATGGTAGTTTCTACCCAGTAATCGGCATGATATTTCGTTCGATAGCAAAGTTCTCCACGCCACATTCCCATCGTGTCCAGCTTATCTTCAATTATTTGAAAAAGGTCTTGCCCACGGAATCGTGGTTCAATCAATGCGTAGGGCTGACCGATTAACTCCTCCGCCGTGTAGCCAGAAGCCTGTAAAAACATCTCACTCACTTCGGTAATGTTACAATTATGATCTAATACAGCAATGGCTGTAGCTGAATTTAGTGCAGATTTAAATACTTCTAGCCCGTGAGACTTCGAGCGTAATTCTGCTTTTTGTAAAGTAAATTGTGTAAAATCTTGCATGATAAGAAATATGGCAAAGGAATTATCACCCTGCATCACTGGTGATAGTGACAGTAAATACATGCGTTCCTGCTGGTCCAATGTATGCAATTTAATAAACTTCTCGCCAACGTTTTCCCCTCTTGCAGCTTTTTGCAAACAAATTTTTATTTGTTCAACTTCTTCCTTTGGAATAATCGGTAAATCCACAAACATTTTCTGTTTGACGGTTTCATTATCTAATTGAAAATCTTCCATAAAGCTTGAATTCACTTCGTATATCATTCCTTCAGCCGATAAAATGACTGTTGAGAAAAAGGCATGGTCAAACATGGACCGCATAAATAAAAATTTATCTTCAATACTGCGGTCATAAAGTATTTCCTTCGTGATGGCTAAAATATAGTCTTCGTTCTTATATTTCAACGGTCTGACGGATGTTTCATATTTACGAACCTCCGACTGAACATATGCATAATCTACATAGTCAACCTGTTTATGTTCTCTAATGGCCTCATGGTAATTTTTCTGAATGATCAAAAAATTACGCTTTGAGGTAACGGTCGAAATCATTTTGCCAATCGCCTCATTCGATAACAGATCCTGAGCTGCTTGATTTAAGCGAATATATTGATAATCGTCCCCTACTTTTTTCACGAGAAAAACAAAATCCTTGCCAATAAATAATGAGTTAAAGAAATCTTCGCTTAAAATATACTCCATGCTGTCACCTCCAGAAAAGCCATTGCCATCATGATAGAAATGTTCGTATGTATGTGTTGTTAGATTGAAAATAATACTACTATTATAACATAAAAATAAAAAATTACCTTTCTAGAATCATAAAAATTATATCCTTTTAAGGATAATATTTGATATATTACCTATTATAACAAGCCAACAATACTACTAAAGATGCAGATAAATGATTAATATTAGATAAAATTGATAGGTTAGACTTAATGCTAAAAAACAACAATATTATGGATAATCACATTTCATTTATCAGAATTTACTGACTATTAAACTCAAATTTTGTTTTTATACGAGCAAAATGATTGCATCAAGCAGATTATATGTTATATTATATTTAAAAAACTAGCCTTTTTTCGGTATGGTCGAAATCAGTAAGACAGCGGGAGATTATGGAATATCATAGTTATAACGTCTAGTTCTTTGGGTTTTAATTCCAGTACGAATTTTAGTTTTCTTCTTTATGCTTCAACGGAATTGTTTTAACTACCCTAGTAAAGGAGGCGTTTCGTATGCTTAAACATCGAGACCTGCATGAATGTACAGAGCTTTATGAGCTATTATCACACCCTTCTGTATTCCCTTTTGTCCGTCAAAAAGCCACATCCGCTGATGAATATTGGTTTATGACAAAACAACTGATTGAAGAGGAAGCGAGAGGACTCGCTATCTCGAGGACCATAACTGATGATTGGGGTCAACCAATCGGCACCATTAGTATTCACGATGTGGAGGACGGTGCAGGCTTTCTAGGAACGTGGATTGGACTCCCTTACCAAGGTAAAGGTTATAATCAAAAAGCAAAAATGTTATTTTTGAACGAGTTATTTTTTGACTATAATTTTCATACGGTCTTTCTCCGTATACGTGTTGAAAATTTAAAATCACAGCGTGCTGCTTTAAAGCTTCCCTATGTGGTGAGTGCCAATGAAAGTCATCCAACATTATTAGCGCAGGTTAATAGCGGTGAGGCACAATTTAATTTATTTAAAATTCCAAAAGATTTATTCTACCTAACAACTGCACATCAAATGCAAGAAGGCGAAGAGCAAGCAATGTAGTGTGTATATATAAAAGAGAAGCTATAAGGTTTTGTCATTTCGACCTACCTCATAGCTTCTTTTCTTTTTTCAAATAGCACTTATTTCTTGTACCGTAAAATTAATGACGCCATTTCATCTGGTGTTTTTGGTTTTTGCGTTTTTGCCATTGTCTCCACCATTTCCACTTTACGCTCTGTTAGTGTATGAACAGACTTCATAAAAGATTCCTTTGTCAACTCGTCTTCCTGTAACACTTCTGCGTAACCTTGTTTTTTAAACAAGTTGGCATTTAGAATTTGATCTCCACGGCTTTTTTGCGCTGAGAGAGGTACTAATAGCATCGGCTTGTGAAGCGCTAAAAATTCAAAAATGGAGTTAGAGCCTGCTCGTGACACAATAAAGTCTGCAGCATGCAATAAATCAGGTAACTCAGTTGTCACATACTCAAATTGCTTGTAGCCTGGCATTGCCTCCAGTGCTTCATCATAATTCCCCTTCCCACATAAATGAATGATGTGAAATTGCTTGAGGAGCTCTGGTAAGTTTTTACGTAGTGCCTCATTTAAGACAACAGAGCCTAAACTCCCTCCCATAACAAGTAAAACAGGCTTTAAAGTAGAAAAGCCGCAGAAAGCTAGCCCCCTTGCTCTTTCTCCCTCAAATAACTCAGGACGAATAATGGAGCCTGTGCAAGTAGCCTTCTCTTGAGGTAAATGCTTCAGAGTTTCTTCAAAAATTGTGAATACATGCGAAGCAAAAGGTAAGGCTATTTTATTAGCAAGACCAGGTGTTACATCAGATTCATGGATGACGACTGGCACACCTGCTAATTTCGCTGCCATCACAACGGGTACAGAGACAAACCCTCCCTTTGAAAAGACAACCTGTGGCTTCACTTTTTTAATAATACGAAAAGCCTGCATCATTCCAGCAAGCACTTTAAATGGATCTGTAAAATTTTTCATGGAGAAATAACGACGCAATTTACCACTCGCAATGCCATAAAACGGAACATCGGGGAACGCGTCGCCAATTAATTCTTTTTCAATACCTTGCTCTGAGCCAATATAGTGGACATCATAACCAAGTTCTAGTAAAGACGGGAGTATCGCCTGATTTAACGATACATGGCCAGCTGTCCCACCACCGGTTAAAATGATTGTTTGTTGTTTCACACAAATTCTCCTATTCCTTAAAAACCATTGTAGTTAGCACTACTTTTTGTTTACAGTGTTCTATTTTACTATATGCTGACGAAAAGATATAGATGAAGCATGAAAATTTCAGCTTTTCTCTCTTTACATATGCTATACTTGTTCATTATGTTCATGAAGGAAGTAGAAAATATGTATCAAACATCCACAATTAAGGAAAAATACGTGCTACTCTTAAAAATGATTGTCCCTATTTTAGTGACACAGGTAGCTATTTATCTTATTTCATTTTTTGATATTTTAATGTCCAGTCGTTACGGGACGGTTGATTTAGCAGGTGTTTCGATTGGTTCCTCTATCTGGATGCCGATTTATACTGGACTTTCAGGTATACTCCTAGCTATTACGCCAATTGTCTCACAGCTTGTGGGAGCGAAAAAAGAGATGGATGCAAAAAAGGCAGTCCAGCAAGGCATTTATGTCGCCATATTGCTGGCGATCCTTATTTTTACAGGACTCTTCTTTGGCATTGATTGGATACTTAGTAAGATGAACTTAGAGTCTGCTGTACATAGCATTGCAAAAGGCTACATCTATGCGATGTGTGCGGGTCTTTTGCCACTTTTCTTATTTTTTGTTATGCGTTGCTTTATTGACGCCCTTGGTCAGACACGGGTCACGATGATCATTACCTTAATGACAACACCCATTAATATCGTGCTGAACTATATCTTTATTTTCGGCAAATTTGGTGCGCCTGAGCTTGGCGGCGTCGGAGCTGGTGTAGCGACAGCAATAACGTACTGGCTAATATTCATGATTACAGTATGGATCATCGCTAAACGAGTACCGTTCGAACGATTCCGTCTGTTTCATGATTGGCCTAAGCTTGAATGGCTTCGATGGAAGGAAATTTTATTGATTGGGGTTCCGATCGGTATTTCCCTATTTGCAGAAACAAGTATTTTTTCTGCTGTGACCATGATGATGAGTAATTTTAGCACAGAAATCATAGCAGCCCATCAGATTGCCATCAATTTCACTTCTCTGTTATACATGGTTCCGCTCAGTATTTCTATGGGTGTCACAATATTAGTAGGTTTTGAGATCGGCGCTGGTCGCATGCGAGATGCTCGTATGTATAGTTATCTATGTGTCGGCACAGCCATTTTATTTAGCTTTATATCAGCTTGCATCTTGTTTATTTTACGTGAACCTGTAGCACATATGTATACGACAGATCAGATGGTACTTGAGTATGCCGTACAATTTTTAGTCTACGCAGCCATTTTCCAGCTATCTGATGCAATACAAGCACCAGTACAAGGCGCATTGAGAGGCTATAAAGATGTTATGATCACGTTTATCATGGCCATTATATCTTATTGGGTAATTGGCTTGCCAGTTGGGTATACCCTTGCCACACATACGGATTTCGGCCCATTTGGCTATTGGATTGGCCTTGTGGCAGGTTTAACAATGGGCGCAATTACTCTTTTAATTCGTCTATTGGTTGTTCAAAAAAGAGTCACTGTTTAACAACAAAAAATCGCTTTTCTCTAACTTGAGAAAGGCGATTTTTTTAGCGTAAAACACCTGTGCGAATGATTTTCACTTGAACAGACGGCACTAGCTGTAAGGATGCATAGACAGCATGCCAATCCTTCTGAAACATTTTGGGGTGATAAGCACGAATATATCGACCAATCCCCAACGTATCCGATTGCTGACCTTGAAGAATCCGCAAAACCTCCTCAAACTCTGCCTGCACATGATCTTGAATCAACTGCTGAACCTCCTTGAAAACGGGGTCTTTATATAAATGGTCATGTGCAAATTCCTCAATTTCTACCTCTATGAGATAATCCATGTCTATTCTTTTTAATTCCTCATTCACCGTCCATTGACGCTTGATATGAATAACATCAGCCGTGATTGGCATCGATTTTCCATCATGCTTCCACATATAGCTCATCCGCGCTTGTTTGCTAGGTTGATTCATTAAGAGAAGCATCGTGAGAGATTGTTTTGGTGTTAATATTGTACCCGTAAACGTTTGACCTGAGAACAAAGCGACACCTGCCGCAACAGCATGCTTTTTATCCTCACTTAACTGAATATACGGAAGTGCTATATCAATTGTCTGTTCAAATAGCATGGAGCCAACCGTCTGTAAATCTAATTTCGGAAAAATTGTATTTTCCTCTGTGCTTTCCATAAAACGTTCATAATAGCCTCCTGCCCCCCCTGCTAAATCCTTTGTTAGCTCTATAAACGGCTTGACATCCCCTTCTGTTACAGCAATTTTTATCGAAATCGGGTTTTGGGGATCACGAAAATAAATATCCAAAATATCATAAAGAGGCTCTCTTACCGTTTGGTCCGATACAAGGATGGTCGATAACTCAGATAAATCAAGTGTTTGTTCTACTTTTAAATTGGCTTGATTCCGTACATCTCTTGGTGAAATGCCGTCCGCTTCAATCACTTCATTTTGCTGAGCTGCTGTATTCGGATAGGCATAATATCCCTTGTATGCCCCTATATATCCGTCCACCCCAACGAGCGTCACAACGGAAGCGTTTTTATAAAGTCGTTCATCCCAACAGCCAGCTAAAAGTAACATAGACAAGAGGAGCATAATCCCTTTACGATACACGTTTTCCCCTCCATTTATTCCAACAAATTATCATCATTGGTAGTAGAATCGTAAACACAATGAGTACGTAGTGTATAGAATTTTTGATAAACTCAATGCGCTGAAATTGCATGACAAATAGCGGCAGGATGGCTAAGAGAAGATGAAAAAAAACAATACTTCGTTTCGGATGCTTCCGTTTTTTTGACAAATAAAGCACACGAAGGGACAAACCGTAGATCATGACCGTAACAATGGACCAAGAAAGCCAAATATAGATGAAAAAAATATCCAGCCGTTTTACAAAATTCACTTCCTGTGATTTTAAAATATACATAATAGGCTCTGGTATTAGTTGAACCTCCTCCAAAGCAAAGAACATTTGTGTAAAGACAACCGAAATAAAATAAAAGAAAAAAATGACGAGTTGATAAATCAATAAGGGCTTTCCCTTCACCTGTAAATCCTGTTTGAGAAATGGACGATAAAGGAGGTACATTTCAATCCCAAAAAAGGCATACATGCTATGAATCATGCCCGCCATGATTTGCCTAGTATTGTTCCACTCAACTGGAAAAAGATTACTCCATGTTAAATCTGGAATAGCCAGCATTAAAAAAATGACAAAGAGGAAAATGATAGGAATTAGCATGACACCAATATTGATGATGGTTTCTGGTCTAACTAAATTGGCATACAAAGATAGCCCTACAATCATCATGACAACAATCCATTCAGGTGTTCGGGGCAAGACCCATGAGGCCAGAACATACCCCATATAGGCAATTAATACAGCTGTTATTAATAACCAATAGATCAGATAGACCCAGCGAAAGAACCCATTTAAAAAGAAAAATTGATAATAGCGTTCAAAAAATAACAGCAAGCCGTAATGGAAGATGCTAGCAAGGAAGAAGACATACCATGCACTATGTTGACTGTATATGATTAACGGTGTTTGAAAGGCAATGTAGACAACACCTGTCTGAATGATAAAGAGTAGTAAAAAAAATTGTGCCTTTGATAGAGAAAAATTCATGGTGTATCCTCATTTTTTCCCTTTTCATCCTTCGGTGGTTGAAAGGAAGTAACTTGGACTGTCGGTCTAATAAATGGCCAGCGTAAAAAAATTTTATAAACAGCTTTCGGTTGAAATGGTACGATAGGTGAAAAATACGGCTGTTTCAATGACGTTAAACTAATTAAATGAATTAATAGGATGACAACTCCTACCACAATGCCTAAAAACCCAAATAATGAGGCAAGTAGCATAAACGGAAAACGGATCATGCGAATCGTGCTATTCAATTCAACGGACGGGACAACATAGCTTGAAATGGCCGTTAAGGCGACAACAATGACCATTAAGTTCGACACGAGTCCCGCACTTACAATGGCATCTCCTATCACTAATCCCCCTACGATCCCAATCGTTTGCCCTACTGATTGTGGTAAACGAATACTTGATTCTCGAATGAGCTCCATAATAATCTCAAGTATCAGTGCTTCAATTAACGGTCGATAAGGTATATCATTAACATCATTTTTTACTTGATTACTTAATTCTAAGGGTAATACCTCAAAGTGAAAGCTAATCACAGCAATATAAAATGCTGGTAAAAAAACCGCCGTTACAAACGACAGTAAACGCACTATTTTATAAAAAGAGCCAACCACTACCCGACTATTATAGTCATCAGGTGTTTGATAGAAAGAGAAAAATGTCACAGGGCCAATCAAGGCAGACGGCGAAATATTGGTCATGACCACAATTTTACCCTCCACTAAGTGGGCTACCACACGATCTGGATGCTCTGTATTTAACAATTGTGGAAATGGCGATAACACGGAATCCTCTAGTGCATCACTTAACTGGCCAATACTATAAAAATAGTCGATTTTAATGTCTGCAATCCGCTTTTCCATCTCTTGTAAGGTTTCAGGCCGTATAACCCCATCCATATAGAGATAATAAGCTTTAGTGTTAGTTTGTTGTCCAATTGTAAAAGATTTGACCACAAGAGCGGGATTATTCACTCGCTTTCGTATCAATGTTAAATTGGTATCCGCCCGCTCCACAAGACCTTCATGGGAGCCTCGCAGAATATGTTCATTGTTTGGCTCCTCAAGATTACGACGAACTTCATTGGTAATCGCTAACGTCAGCATTTTTCCCGTATCAGGCAAAATCACGAGCGTTTCACCTTGGCAAACCCGTTCAATCGCTTGCGGTAGCGCAAAATTATCGAGTGTTGTAAGTAGGGTTTCACTCCAAAAAGGTTTTTCTGTATCTAAACGTGCATAAATGGTATCCAGTATTTTTTGGACTTCCTTCGCATCAACAAGAGAAGCGTAAAAGCATAAAATAGCCGTGTCCCCTTCATGCCAATCTATTTGTCTGACGGTCAAATCCGAGGAATGGTAGAATGCTTTTTGTAGGCTTTTGATCATATACTCCACTTTATCCATAAAACGCCTCCTCTACTGGAGAGTATAAGCATTTTTCGTGTATTTCAAACGCTTAGTTCGTGTGATTCCACGCCATGAAAAAAAGATGCCCTCTAGAACATTTGGGCATCTTCATGATCAGCTATTTTTTAAAATAAGCTTCAATATCCTCATACATAAAGGGCGTTCCCTCTATTTTTTCATGGTGATTATGCAAGGCTGTCATTCGATTGATGATCGGGGCTAATTTTCCTTCATCCTCCTGCGTCAAATTAAAGGCGACGCCATAAGAATAGATTTGGTATTTTTCTTCTAAGGTCCATCTAAAAGTACCCTCTAGGTTAAATGATTGATTCATTAAAATAAAGCTAAATTTAAATTTCATCGTTTGATTAACGGGTAGCTTCAAAGAAGAGCGAATCTTCATGCCGCCTAAGCTAATATTTTCAATGATGATCGGGGTATGACCGATATTAATTTTTTGCTCATTCATTTCGATAATTGTCATGAAGCCCTTCACATAGGCCGGGAATTGAAAACGATAATATTTGCGTCGCTCCACCACAGGTTTTTTATGAACAATCGCTTTTTGTGGTGTTAAAATGCCTTGTGCCAGCATTTTTTCAAAAGCTTTCGCGGGAACAGCCTTCGTATAAATACTACCTTGCAAATAATCACATTGTTGCTGCTTTAAAAAGATAAATTGTTCGTAACTTTCAACTCCTTTTGCCACAACCTGAATACCAAGCATTTTGGCTAAATAAATCGTTGCTGAAATGAGTCCATTTTCAATCGGACGGTCATGACGAATTTCACGGATAAACGCTTCATAGATATGGAGTGTCGTTGGTTGGAATGTTCGCAATGATTCTAAGGATGAGTAGCCTGTTCCAAAATCACCAATAGCAATTTTGACACCGATGTCTTGTAATTCTTTAAGAACGGTCATCACACTTGTACTATTTTTTAAGATGGTACTTTCGCTAATCTCGAACTGTATATAATGAGCGTCAATCGAATTTACCTGTAATTGCTCTTGGACAAACTGAATAAAGCCCTTTTTCATCAGACGGATTGGCGATATCTTAATACTAATTGTTCGCAGCACATGCCCTTGCTGCTTCCAGTGCTGTAACAACGCACATGCTTTTTTAATCACCCAATCTGTAATGATGTGAATCATATGGTTTTCTTCCGCTAATGGAATAAATTCACCAGGTGACACAAGGCCCCATTCTTTATGATGCCAACGAATTAACGCTTCTGCACCGTTGATAACCCCCTTTTGCGGCTCCACCAATGGTTGGAAATATAATTCGAATTCCTCATTTAACATGGCTTGTCGCATATCTCGGTCTAACACATACTGTTTATAGGAAGTAATATCCTCTGTAAAGGCATAAATATGAAAACGATTCCTTCCCTGCTGTTGGGCATAGCATAAAGCTGAATATGCATTTTCTAATAAAATGTTTCTCGTTAAGCCCTCCTCTGGGTAAAAAGCAATACCAATGCTAGCAGATAGGTGCAAGCGATAGTCTTTTATCGAAAAAGGTGTATCAAAGGTTTTCAGTATACGGCTAGCCAGCGCGTAAATATGTTGCTTGCTCACATATTTTTTAATGACAATGATAAAATGCTGATTGTCTAAACGTGCCATGTAACTGTGATCATCTGTTAGTGTTGAAAAGTAGTTAGTCACCGTGCGCAGAAGCTCATCACCGATTTTCGTACCTAGCGCATTATTTAAGATATGAAAGCGGTTAATCGAAATATATAATAGTGCGAAGGGTTCGCCAGCTAAGCATAAGGTATCAACTTTATCATGTAAGCTCAAGCGATTTGGTAAACCTGTCAATTCATCATAATACACTAAATAATTAAGCTTCTTTTCTCGTTCAATCTCCTTTGTAATATCAGTTACTAAGCCGAAAATATGGTTGACCTCCCCTTGCTGATCTAGTCTCGGCACAATTTGCTCCAGCAACCACTTTGTCTGATTCTCCCCCGTTAGGATACGATAAATCACTTGATAGCTTTTGCCTGAAGCGAGATGATCAGTATACGCTAATACCTCCTCACGATGTGCAGGATGAATCATATTAATCCATACTTCTGAGTCATCATAAAGCTTAGCTAATGGAATACCAAGAATTCCTTCCAACCCTTTAGAGGCGAACAGCATATTGCCACGAATGGAATCTCGCATCCAAATCCCTGCATCTAAATTGTCAAAGATAGAATGATAGTTGGCTAATGTATCATTTAGTGTTTTCTCAAGTAGTTTGAAAGCCGTTTCGTCTTTGACAACCCCAATCATCTTAAAGGGCTTGTCATCCTTCCATATGACTTCGGCGGCTGCCTGTAGAAAACGCAGTTCATTGGTTTTACCGTGATAAATTCGGAAGTCACTGTCAAAATTAGTCCCTTTTCGAGCATGATTAAATGCATCATATGTCCTTTCATAATCATCTGGATGAATGAACTGGAAAACGTGATCAATACCATCGTTATCTGAACGTGCAAAGCCAAAAATATGATAAAAGTTATCTGAGCAAAACAGTTTGTCATGCTGAATAAAATACTCCCAGCTCCCAACTGCCGCAATATGCTGGGCGTAATTTAAATGCTTCTCATGTAGCATTAACTGATGCTTCATGGCTGAATACGTGGACATATCTTCAATGATTAAATAGAGCCCCTCCGCCTGATTGTCATCATTTTTGATTGGTATAAACGTCAGTACGAGGCTTAGGTTTTGTCCTTGATGCTGTAGTTTTCCAATATCAATCTTGACCGACTTTCCTCGTAATGTTCGATTGAACGCTCTTTTTAATCGTTTATAATCTACATCAGTCAGAATTTTCTTGAAATCTTCTGCATGACTAGGTCGATATTGTAATAGCTCATAGAGTGCTTCTTGATTGACGTAAATAATTTCGCCATCTGCCGAAAACACAATCATCATATCGGGGTGATACTTGGCAAAGGACATGGCATATGAAAATAAACGATGGTCTTGAGCTGTTGCCAGCGCAAACGTATGCGGTCTTTCTTCTTTTGTAAAAAACTGCTTTAATAGATTCGGCTTTTTCATCCATCTCACCTCTCCCTACTTTTTACCCACTACTTATTTATCAATTCCCCCAAAATACAGTTTAAAAACTACTATTTATAAAAGAGAAAGAAAAGTCTCATCGACCGTTTTTCGCTGGAGGGAGCGCTCTTTTTTATTAAGTGATGCCCCTATCCAAAGAAATAGTTCATATGTTTTTCTTAAGGTACTACGATTAATTCCATATCCAATAGCCAGCGATCAATGGCTTGCTTTGGATAATAGACTTTGTCCCCTACCTTTACATGAGGGATTTCGCTTATGTAACTATTAGATCCGTCTGGCACTTCTGTTAATTTTAGCACTTCCACTACACTGATTCCTAAATAATCAGCTGCCTCTTGTTGTGACAATAGCTGGTGTTGCACGGATTCCTTTGGCTGCTCTTTTAAACTAGTGGCGATGAGCCAGCTTCCTATTAAAAACGACACGGCTAATGAGAAAATCGCCATTGCTATGCTATATTGTTTCAATTCTATCCTCCCTTTCTCATCAAATTTTACCATTAATTCAATAAAAAAAGATGCTCTATAAGCCTTTATAGACTTATAGAGCATCTTTCTATTAATAAATGATTATTTTTGGATAAATTGTTGTGTCCAGTAGTTACCTGATTTCACATAACCTACACCGATGTGTGTAAATTTACCGTTTAAAATGTTCGCACGGTGTCCTGGTGAGTCCATCCACGCTTGTACTACTTCTTGTGGTGAACGTTGACCTTGAGCAATGTTTTCACCTGCAGCTTTATAAGCGATACCTAAAGCTTTCATACGATCAAATGGTGAACCAAATGTTGGGCTCGTATGTGAGAAATATTTATTTGTTTGCATATCTTGTGATTTTTCACGAGCTGCAGCCATTAATTTTGCATCTGTTTGAAGTGGTGATAAACCAGCTTTTGTACGCTCAGCGTTTGTTAATTTTACTACTTCTTGTTCAAATGCGTCCACATCTGAAGTTGTTGTTGATGGTGTTGAAGTAGTTGGTGGTGTTGCTGGCTTTTCATTTTGTGATGATTGATTATTATTTGGCTTTGTTGGTGTTGTATTATTTGTTGTTGGCGTCTCATTAGATGGTGTAGATGCCTGTGGAAGTTTAATCGTCCACTTATGATTATTGTTTGACCATTTATAATAATAAACATTACAGTTTGTTGATTGCTGTACGGAATTCCCCTCTGTTGTATTTGCAGCAGCAGAAGCTATTTGAATTGGAGCTGCTAAAAGAAATGTTGCACAAATTGCAGTTAGTGTTTTTTTCATGTTTGCAATTCCTCCTTCTCTGCCACTAATCGTAAGGGATGATTTTCATTAAAATCTTACCAACATCTGCTAACTACGCCAACGAAGAAGAAAATGCGCGAAAAATCACGTTTTTTTCGCGTTATTTTTTAGCAGGTTTCACCAATCTATGAAATACTTACGTTTGAAAGAGGGTTGACACCCCTCCTAAACTCTTAAATATTTTAGAAAATAAACAGCTGATATGAATAAAAAATGTATGTTTTATACACTCATTTTTTAATCGCCTTTCTTCATTATTTTCTTTGCATCACCCTAGAGATGGCTAGTGTCGTAGCCTCATGTTAGCCTAATATTACAATTGTGTTACAAGAGCGTTACATTTCATTTACATAAAAATAAAACAACCTGTGTAAAGCTACACAGGTTGTTCACGTGCAGAAATTCACTGGTTGCTTTATTCTTCAATTCGCCCCAATAATAGGTAAAGCACTAACATTCTCTCCAATAATAACAAGTTTTGCTGGCATTTTTATATATTCTGGGAGCCATTGCACCATTCCATAAGCATATTGGAACAACATTGGGTTTTTGATGCCCTTAATTGGTACATAGCCTTTCATACGATAAATCGTTTCAGGTAATGCACGCACCCAATCTTCAAACTGCTCCTGTGTAAATTCCTGATCTGTAAAATCTACTAAGCGAGAGCCCAGCTGCATTGAGGCTATTGGCGCTTTAACTATATCTGCTTTATCGACCTGTGTTGTTGCCTTCAGCCCCTCTAATAAGCTGAGTGGTACGCGTCCATTTGTCGTTTGCAATATAAAGGCATGAGGGTTCAAGCCCTGTAGTTCATAGACGACCTGACCTTGCTCTGCCTCTGTTAATAAGTCTGTTTTATTTGCTAACAATAGATGTGCATGGCGAATTTGCTCCAGAAATAAAGAGCGCACTTGTGGTGTTAATGTATCACGGTGTAGCCAGAGCTTAGAATCCGCCACCGTGATAATGCCTTTCACATTGAGCTGATCTGCAAAAAGCGGTGAAAAAACGGCATCCAAAGCTTCTACAGGATGTGCTGCACCTGTTGTTTCGATAATGAGCACATCAAAATCACTATCTAATAGAAGAGATTGAATTTGTGCCTCTGTTTTTTCAGCACCCGAACAGCAAATACAGCCCTCTAGCATCTCCTTTAGCGGGATATCCTTTTCCACTGCCTGCGAGTCAAATGGCAGCTTCCCGAGCTCATTCATAATAACAGCAGGCTTTAATTTCTTTTCTTTTAGCTGGCGAATGACATCTGTCAGCATGGATGTTTTGCCACTCCCTAAAAAGCCACTAAATAGGTACACATCTTTCATATTAGTTCCTCCCATAAAAAAAGCTGTCGCAGATGCCGTGAAAGACAACTGTTGCGACAGCTACATTGTTAGTTTGTTGTTTCCTCTGTTTTTTCGGCTGTTCCTACAAGAAGCTCTTTCGCTTTTAGTAACTGAGGATCATCTGCTTTCATTTTTGCACGTAATGCATCCATTAAAGCATACGTTGTATTACCTGTTAGAATGCCTGTTTCTTCAAGGTTGTTCGCTGCTTGTAGTTTTTCTACTGCCTGTGCGGTATTGTCATCAAAGATCCCATCTACTTCACCAGGCTCATACCCTAGCACCTGAAGCATCTCCTCTGCTGCTTTCACAGAGTCAGATTGTAGGCCTGTCTTCATTTCTAAAGAGGCATTCAAGTATGGTAAAGAGGCATAGGATGGATACGCAACTTTGACATCAGGCTCAATTCCTTTTTCATTAATCCAGTTGCCCTTCGGTGTTAACCATTTACCTGTCGTAAATTTCAAATTAGAGCCGTCTTTTAATGGTGTAACATTTTGGACAGTTCCTTTACCGAATGATGTTTCACCAACAACTTTAGCACCAACTGACTCTTTTAATGCTCCTGCCAAAATCTCAGAGGCTGAAGCACTGCCACTATCAACTAGTACTGTAATCGGTAGGTTATATTTTTTACCTGCAATGGCATTTGTAATTTGAGGCTCCGCATCTTTTTCTTGTACCTGCACAATCGCCTTTCCTTCTGGTACAAAGAAATTAGAGATATCGACTGCAGCCTTTAGGTAGCCACCAGGATTTTGACGTAAATCTAATACAATGCCCTTCATTCCTTTGCCTTCATACTCAGTAAGGATTTTTTCAAGCTCTTGGGCAGTTTGTTCACTAAATGATGTAACTTGAATATGGGCAATATTGCCATCCAGCATTTCACCATAAACGGTTTCGACTGGGATGTCATCACGAACAATCGTCATTTGAATAGGTTCCGTATTTTCGCCACGTTTTACCGTTAATTTTACGGGTGTTCCTTTTTCGCCACGAATCAGTGCAACTGCCTCTGTTGCACTTAAGCCCTGAATACTTTTCCCATCAACTGTTAAGATAATATCTTTTGGTAATAAGCCTGCCTTTTCAGCAGGAGAATTTTTGATAGGTGACACAACTGTAATATAACCATTACGTTCTTGGATTTCTGCACCAATTCCTTGGAAGCTTGAAGATAAGCCAGAATTAAATTGATCCGCTTCTTCCTTTACCATGAAATCGGAATAAGGATCGCCTAATGCATCAAACATACCATTGATCGCACCATCGACCACTTTTTCATCGTCAATATCTTGGTAATAGTTATTTTTCAGTAAATCAAATGCTTCATATAATTTTGTAAATTCCTCTCGTTCAATCGGAACTTTCACTTCTACTACTTTCTTATCACCAAAGGTTAACGCAAATATTGTTAAACCTGCCGTAATAAGAATTGTAAAGAACATTAGCATGATAAATTTAAACGGTTTCAGTTGTATAAATTGTCCTGCCGGCTTTATTTCAGCTGGAGTCGGCTCCTGCTGCTGTTCTGTACTTTCTTTTTTCTGTTCATCCATCTTGATTGTCACCACTCTCATTTACACTAACTTGTTGTCACACTACTACCATCTTAACAGGTTATCCAGAAGACGAAAAGAAAAAGACTGTCAAAATTTCATGACAGACCTTGTCCGATCATGCTTCATTATAACTAGCATTCCAGCACCTATTCAGCCATCATACTACTAAGTTTAGGCATATTATGGTACTGCCTTTTAATTTTACTCATTTCCTAGTAGCAGTCAACAAAAAACTCAAAGAATCATAGAAATGCTATAAGAATATAACGTGCCAGTGTCCAAAAAAGTTGCATCCTATCAGAAATTATTCATGAGTTTTTGCAGTTTTTTATATACGGAATGCACGGTTAATCGATGAAAGGCAATCAATTGTCCTTTATAAACTACTGAAAAAATACCATATGGTGTCGGTGATTTCTCCATCAGCTCTTCTCTCGTTTGAAGATCCACCAGCACTGGCTGCAATCCTAATTTTTCGGCAGCTAATTGAATATTTTCCGTGGCGACGTCTACATATGGACATTGAAAGGAACGTAAAATCGTTAAATGAGGAAATCTCGTTAATCGTTCCTGCCAATTATCAGGAAAGTATGGCCGTTCAACGCTTTCATGAAATGGAAAGGCCCATAATTCAAAATCATTGAGTGCTGTTGCCATATGCTGAAACTGATGCTGTAAAAATAAATCCTTGCTTGGCGTCCAGGAAGTTTGGTCATTTGTAATGACCACCACTCCCTTTTTCCCACGTTCCTTGGCATCCTTTAAGCACCTCTTCAGTAATTGTGTACCATAGCCCTTACCCACTGCACTTACCCATAAACAGTGAATCACCACATAGCCATCTGCATGTACAACTCTTGAAGAGTATTCCGCGTCTGTATATTCTATAAAACCTACTTGTTTTTGATTTTCAAGTACTTGTATGTAATGTAAGCCCTTTTCAAATTGTTGATTAAGCCATTTGTTTTTGTTCTGATAGCCCTCTGTTTTTTTCTTGCTTCGTAAACAAAAGCTGCCCTTCCCCTCTAACAGCTCACTATTCATTTCAATCAGCTCTACATGGTGTGTCAATGCTAGTCCCCCCATCCGTTGATTGTACTAATTTTACCATTTTTAGTGAATCATTCAACGATCATCGGAATCGCCTTTTCACTTGTTGTCGCATATGATGCAAGTAATGACAAATGTAAGGAGGAAAAACAATGGGGAGAAATAATAAACCGAGCCAAGGCAATGAATCCATAGAAATTTATGCGGCTAAGCTATCCTATATTGGCACAGCCATTTCAACATTAGGGGATGGTTTACAAACCATTGCAGCGGGACTCGCATTAGAAGCGCTCCAAAACGCGAACAATGATTCTTCTCAAACGAATAATGGCAATGGAAATGGGCATCAAACAGTTAAAATAGATAATATGCAGAAACAAATTGATTATTTAATTGCTGAGCTTAAACACATCAAAAAAATGTTTAAATAACCTTTACATAAAGAAAAGTGTTGAAGACGTTTCTGCTTCAACACTACTGTTTTTTTTCCATTTTCTTATGTGTCCTTTGGATTTCCAATAATTCAGAAACCGTCACAAACTGATAGCCCTGTTTTTCAAGCTCCGGTATGATTTGTTCCATTGCCTGAACCGTTTGTGCTCGATTTCCCCCACCGTCATGAAATAGGACAATATTGCCTGCTTTCACACCTTTTAAAACGGTATTCACGATGCGATGAACACCTGGGCTTTTCCAGTCAAGCGTATCTAAATGCCAAGACCACATAACAACCTTATAGCCTTTTTTTGAAATTGCATCAATCATCGCATCGGTATATTGTCCTTCAACTGGTCTAAATAATGTTGGCTGATAGCCTGTAATCCCTGCAATCACTTCATCTGTTTGCTGTATTTCTTTCATTAAATTGGTAACATTTGTTCTTAAAGGGTGTGTATAGGTATGATTGGCCAATTCATGTCCTTCTTCGTACATTCTTGTAATCAGCTCAGGATTTTTTTCTGCATTTTGACCGACAATAAAAAAGGTTGCTTTTGCATTATATTTTTCCAATACATCAAGGATATCCGCTGTATATTTGGGATGTGGCCCATCATCAAATGTTAAGGCAATGATTTTTTCATCTGTCTGAATTTCCCAAAGAATTTGACCTGCTTCCTCATAATACTTTCTTCCTTTATTTTCAGAAGAACTCACTTTTACATAAAAAAGCGATACCGTGATTAGACTAAGTGGTAGTAAAAGCAATAAAAACTTTTTCACATTTTCACGTCCCCAAATAATTATTTTCGTACTTTATTATTTGAGGATTTCCTAAAAAAATGCTTATGTTTCACATTCATTCATTAAAATTTGGTGGTGGATATGATGTGCCAGATGTTGCATATACTCCTCTATCAACCATCCCAATGTCCTTTGTTGTTGATTCAACACACATGGCTGGGCCAATGTCTCTTCATCAAGGTGGTTCAGTACATACATGATTTTTTTGTTGATGCTTGTCCACAACATTAAAATATCTTCTATTGGTAATTCCTGATAGCCCTGTAACGCGACCCATTGTACTTGGTCGTATGTAGTCACTACATAGGGTGAAGCTTCATTCTGAATTTGAAGAAATCGTTCAAGATTGACAATAGCCGAATCACATAAATGACCGATTACTTCTTTTTTGGACCATTTTTTTGGAGCAGGTCGTTGTGTTATTTCCGCTTCCGTCATCACACGAAATACTTCTGGTACTTTTATAAGCCAATAATGTAATTGTTCAACTGTCTTTTGCACGAAGGTCACTCCCTTCTGAAACAATTGTTACGTAATAATCTAATAATGCAATCACTTCCTGCACCCGCTTATGTTCGATTTCAATTTTAAAGGAAATCCATATAATGGCGACATTAAAACTCAAGACGGCTAATGCAACGATTTGGACAAGCGACATGCCGATCATGAGTTTGCTATTCATGGTTGTAGCAAGCAATGTAAACACGGATAAAATAACACCACTCATGGTAATAAACATGGGCTTCATGCGTATTATCTCACTTGCCTGTACCTTTAACAGATGGACAATAAATCGCAGCTCTTGCCTTGTATATTGTTGCTGAAGGATAACAAAATAGGACTGATACACATCCTCATCAAGCTTTTTATGCAATATATTTTTATGCATCTTTTGCACAAATTGATCACAGAAATCGTGCGCCAACGCTTGCTCTGGCTGTAGCTGTTCTTCTTTATGTTCTATAAAAGCGACCCTCAAACCTCCTCACCCTCTCATATTAAAACTTTCACTCTATTTACTATATGAAGGAAAGAGAGCCGTGTAGTACGAATTGAAGCAAAGTCGTTTATTTTTGAGTGTCTTTTTGCCGCGCTCTACTTAATCCAAAAATAGCTGTTGCGAAAACAAAAACTACAGTACAAAGCCACATTGTCACCCCATTCCAAGCGCCTTTAGCAATCGTAATATTCGCTAATAGCGCTATTTGCATGATACAAACGGCGATATAAAGCATAAATGTGTAATTTAACCGAGAACCTCCATTTTCTAAGATCCAAAAGCGAAAACAAGATCCGTCTCGCAAACTATTTCTCCATCTACCATTGCAATCCCTCTGCCTTTCCCAACAGCGCCCTTCACACGCGTAATCTCCACTTCTAGATGTAGCTGATCACCAGGCTTTACTTGCTTTTTAAAGCGACAATGATCGATTCCTGCCAATAAACCTAATCTTCCCTCATTCCCAGCCTTTGTCAGCATAATCACTGCACTAACCTGTGCTAATGCTTCAACAATTAGCACACCTGGCATCACAGGATACTGTGGAAAATGACCTTTAAAAAACTCTTCATTAATCGTTACATTTTTCAACCCCATTGCGCGCTTGCCCTCTTCTAACTCCACAATACGGTCTACCAAAAGAAATGGATATCGGTGTGGCAAAATAGCTTGTAATTGTTGACTTGTTAACATATGAATTCCTCCAACGTATTTTTTATAATCTTATTCTAACACTAAATATTAGTACTAGGTAATAAAATTTAATAAGTATTATTCATTAGTTTTCTGAATTATTTTTCATTATTTTTTCAATATTTCTTTATCGACAGCCACACAATAGCTAGAATATAATATTCCATGCATTCACCCTAGAATGATTAGTTTATTAGAATAGGATGGTTTCGCATGTTATCTTTTATCGCAATAGTTCTTTTATTATTTTTAATTCCAGGTCCTGCAGTTATTATTACCATTACACAAACATTAAAAAGCGGAAAAAAGAATGGTATTTATACAGCTTTAGGTATCGGTCTTGGTGACTTGGTTCATACATTAGCGGCTGTTTTAGGTCTCTCTGCTATTTTAATGAAATCAGCCACTGCCTTTGAAGTGGTGAAATATATTGGCGTGGCATACCTTGTTTACTTAGGCATTCAGATGCTCCTCACAAAGCCAAAGAAAATTGAGCAACCGACTGTTGAACAAAGTCCTGCTAGTACTTCATTCCGTCAAGGCTTTTTAGCAGAAATCCTCAATCCAAAGACGGCACTGTTTTTCCTAGCCTTCCTACCGCAATTTGTTCAGCATAACGAGCAATCTGTCACAAGCCAATTGCTAACACTCGGTATAACATTTGTCGTGATGAGTGCTTTATATACAATCATACTCGCAGTAATTACAAGCTTCATTGGCGAAAAAATCTTTACAAAAACAAGCGGTAGCTCACGCTGGCTCGAAAAGACAGTTGGCTTCGTTTATATCGGTCTCGGTGTCCGTTTAGCATTACAGACACAAAGTAGATAAATTGGAGAAGAACACAAAAAGTGTTCTTCTTTTTTTGCAGGAAAATGGAGTTTTAATAGCCAATAATATTAAAAAGGAGGGTTACATTTGAATCAACGTCAAGAAAATCTATTTCAGCAGCTAGCCAATTATCGTGGCGAGCTGCTTCACTTACTCGAGCATGTATCAGAAGAAAAAGCGAACATCATCCCAGCTGGATTTCATAATAATATTCGCTGGAATATGGGTCATGTTTATCTCGATCAATATTTATGGATAGAGGCATTAACAAAGGAAAAGGATACAGATTTAGAAGCTCTCAAGAAATGGTTTGGCTTTGGTACATCGCCAAAGCATTTTGACGACGAAACGCCATCCTTCGAGGAATTAAAGAAGTATTTAGCTCAGCAGCCTGAACAATTAAAGGAACAGTATGGCCATCGATTGTCAGAGGAATTCCCTCCTATTGATATGGGTATGCAAACCATTGAACAAGTACTGTTACGCACCATCTTTCATGAAGGTATGCATTTACAAGCGATTTTAACCATTTATCGATGCCTAAACGAAGCAACAGACCGAGTTTGATACTGGGTCTGTTGCTTACTTGTTTATTGGTAGTTTTCAAGATAGTTGCCTTTGTCAAAAATTTCTTTCGGACTTAAGGCGGTCCATTCCTCTATCGATACATTGGGATGCAAATCCAGATAGGATTTTACCATTTTATAGCCCTCACTGTAGCCATATTCATAGGGTAAACCATTTCCACCTAAATTGATTTCAGATGCACGATTCAAGTCCCTCTTTTCGAGATCTCCTACAATTTTTGACCAATAAAAGTCTTTGGAATTGAAATCAATTTTCCTTAAATCCATTTCGGGATTGACTAATTTTTCAAACATAACTGCTTTTCCTTCAAACACCATATGGTCCAATACGGTTCCTTCAGTTCTTGGGCGGTTTTCAGTCAAAACACTATGATGATATTCATGAGGTATTGTATATCTTATATATTCATCATTATAATATTTATTGTATAGAACAGTTATTTTACCTGACCCTATAGCCACCATGCCAATCCCTACATCTGTAGCAGGAAAAACACATACGGTTGTTTCATTTTTTGTAGGAAGAAAATCAGAAGCTTTGAAAAGAGCTTCTTTAATGCTCCTTTCCGTTGCTTCCCTTTCAATATTTTCACTTAATAATTGATTATCTTTTATTTGTTTAGGCGTTATGTTTAGCACCAACTCAGCCAAGTTTATATATTCACCATTCTCAAAACATGCACTATAAACTGGATCAACAACCTCTTCTCGATAGATGTCCAATGGCGAACGATCTGGGTCACTTTCTACCTTTTCCGTATAGTTTTGAAAAAGCTCATAAGCATGAATAATTTTAAATGGTTGCTTTGTTTCAGGATGTTCGAATGAAACCGTGATATTTTCTACATCTGGTTTCTCATGAGAAGGCTTTTCTGTTTGTGCACAGGCACTAAGTATGAAGCATAACATCATTAATACGATAAAACCCTTTACACAATTCATCCTTTTCATCCGTCCTTTTCATCAGGAAATAATTTAACCATGCTAACGTTCATTAACGATATGCCCTGTCGCTCGACTGTTTGTGTTTGCATGATTTGGTATCCTTTCCGTTCAAAAAATGGTCTCGCTGTAAGACTAGCATCCGTGTAAATATGGGTAAGGGCAAGTTTTCTTGCGTCTGCTTCTAGTAAATCTACGATGGCTGATGCAATCCCCTGTCCTTGAAAATCCTTATGGACATAAAGTCGATCTAAATACCCCTCCATTGTCATATCCCCAAAGCCAACAATTTGATGATGCTTCCGTGCGACATAGGTCTTATTATGTCTTAAAGTCTTTTGCCAAGTCGCTACTTTAACTGGCTGTATGGCTAACGGTGCCCAAGCCTCCAATTGGGCCTGTGAATAATCTTTTGCGTTTACACTATGTACGGTTTCGTAAAATAATTGCAGAATTTCTTCTAAATCATCGTCATGATAGTTTGTAAAATGAAGCATCTATACACCCCTTTTCTCGCAATTTATTATACCAATGATAGGATATTTATGTAAAATTATAGCAAGCTTATAGATCCCTATAATCTATAAGCTTTTGTTCTACTGTTTCGGTGTATTGGCTGTCAGCGGATTCGCATTGGCAACTAATTGTACAGGTGTGGTTGTTTGTTGAAAGCTATCCTTTTGTCCTTGATTCGATTTTCCGTAGCCTTTCATCACAGCAAATAATGCTGCACCAACAATGCCCCATGTCAAAAACTTCATTTAAAAAACCTCCTTTCAGCATTAGTATTCGAGAACAAATACAGAATATACGCTGTCAAAAAGTTGCTAATAGCGGTGGTGACTTTGTATAATTTGTATTTCAACTTCTTTACTTTGATATCTAGCAACACGATGGTTTTAATCTAAATGACACACTGCAAAAACAAGTCCAATATTACACAACCTTTTCCAGCCAAAAGAAAAAATAGTAAAGTTTTTATTATATACATAAGAATATTATGGTAAAATTTCCGATGGTGGTAAGTGTTAAAGTATAAGGAGGTTATATACCATGAAAAAATTTTTTACAGGGCTATTTTTAACATCTACATTATTTGTAGCAACACCTGCTGATGCCGCAACGACACAAATCAAAATCGACGATGTTGTGGTAAAATCTGATACAGCACCCGAGCAAAAAAACAATCGAACAATGGTGCCATTACGAGTGATCAGTGAAAATCTTGGTGCGCAAGTTCATTGGCAGGATTCACAAATCACCCTTTCAATGGATCAAACAACCATTAAATTGAATCTTAATAACCGAACAGTCATTAAAAATGGTCAAAAAGAGCAATTGGATGTACAACCATACATGAAAAACAATCGCACCTATGTACCAATTCGCTTTATTGCTGAAACATTCGGCAGCCAAGTGCATTATAATGATGGCACAGTGAATATTACGACTGAACCATTGCTAATTGAAGATGAAAAAATCAAAGTACTACGCTATGAATACCATATGACAATGGGTGGTGTCATTCAGGACATCAAGGGCAATGCCTATCACCAAGCACTTTTCAAAATTTTCCAAGAAAAGAAAGGCGACAAAGTAGAGGCTCCGAAAGATTATTATTGGCACCTCAATCTAGAAACTCCTGGATCTTATTACAAGCTTGGTCAATTTGATTTTATGAGCTATGATCAAAACAGTGTTCAACAATATGATATCTATACATTAAATCAACCTTTCCCAGAGGAATTATTACAAGGCTATCCTGAGTATTTACTCCATGATTTCGATGGCGATAACTGGTATATTTTCTCTGAGCATGCAGTGAAGTCAATACAGCAGCTGATTAATAGTGCATATAATAATGGCTTTAGCAAAATAATTAGTAATACAGTCGCTTAAAAAAATTATTAATGGCAGCTATACACAACATATTCTGTAAAAAGATGTGCAAAATATTCATACCAACGATTGATTGATGGAGGTTTGCCTCATGCAGAAATTCCTATCATTAAGTATAGCGCTACTATTCCTTTTATCTGCTTGTTCGTCGGAAGAAGCTCCGCCCAGCGAGGAAGCAGAAGCCAAAGAACAGACCGTAAATGCGCAGCCAAAAGAAAATCTAAACGTTTTGAACGATGATAAAGGTTGGGTAATGGCTGAGTAATGAGAAAAGCGTGTTTTGATATTTTTTATCAAACACGCTTTTCTACACTGTTTTTGTATAATCTGAATAAGGTTGCCACATGTATCATTAAAAACTGCTATTGTGACTTCTCCCGCTTTTGTCGGCTTAAGTGTAAATTCAACGCCTTTCTCCAATAAACGGCTATACTCCTTTTCTAAATCAGCAACTCCAAACATTGTTGCTGGAATGCCTTCAGCGAAAATCCTCCTTTGATAGTCCTTTGCTGCAGGATGCTCATCTGGCTCAAGTAATAGCTCAGTGCCCTCTAAATCATCAGGCGACACAAGCGTTAGCCATCTATGTTTTCCTACTGGGACATCCTCCTTTTTTACAAACCCTAGCTTTTCCGTATAAAATGCCAGTGCCTTTTCCTGATCATGTACAAAGATACTGTTGACAATAATATTCAATTGCTTTTCCTCCTTTTTAGTCGTTTAAGAAGCATCCTTCACACGTAAACTTTACTCTACCCATCCTTTCAGTAAATCTTTAAGTGGTTCCTTATTGAAAAGAATGACTCGATATTTTCCCTTTCGCTGTGATAGGACGAGTCCAGCACTCTCTAAGACAGACAGATGCTTAGCAATCCCCTGCCTCGAAATGGAAAGTTCATGTTTCATTAGAAGACGCACCGTCAATTCATACAACGTCATCTCATCACACTCAGCCAGTTCATCTAATATAAGTCTCCGAGTCGAGTCCCCTAGTGCTTTAAAAACAGCGTCTTTATCCCAATTCATAGCTCGATTATAGGCAACTCTATGGTTGCATGTCAACTATAAGCGACTTGTCGGTTGTATATTTTTGCACATGTGATCTCTTTATTTGGAGCTGGGATAATCCCTCGTGAGCGGAGTGCTACTCATTTAGAGCGGCTGCTTACCTTTTTCGAGCGCTTCTCTACTCATTTGGAGCGGCTGCTTACCTATCATGAGTAAAAAACAGCAAGCCTGAGTTAGCTTACTCAGACTTGCTGTTTTTCTTCGATCGGTAACACTGTAGAATATTTAATTTCTCGTAAGGATAAATTCGTTTGAATTCTAGAAACGCCAAGCTTATTTAATTTTCGAATAAATTGATCTAAGTCTTGGCGGTCTCGAATTACGACCTTTAACAAATAATCATAGGCACCTGTTAAGCAATGACATTCCATAATTTCGGTCATTGTTTTCAAGCTGTTTTCTAACTCCTCTATTTCCTTCTCCTGATGAATATTTGTGCTCATAAATATATAGCACAATAAATCAAACCCTAGTTTCTCCTGATTTAAAATTGCGACTTGTTGATCAATATAGCCTTCATTTTCTAGACGTTTCACCCTTGTATGGGTTGCTGGTGGGGACAAATTCACCCGTCTAGCTAATTCCGCATTGCTAATCTGAACCTCTCGCTGCAAAATCGCTAATATTTGCAGATCGACATTATCTAATCCTTTATTTTTTATATCCTCCATTGTTTTCTCCTCTTTTGATTATTTTTAGACAAGGAAGTTTTTAATGAATATCAAAATATTATTTTGATATTCATTAAATAACTTTCGATTATTTTGATTTTATTCAATTATACAAAATATTATACTGATAAATCACTAATAGTGCTATGATTCTTATTATACATAAAAGCAAAAGGAGTGTACCTATACTGTGGTTAAATTTTATATGGGCTTAATGCTTGTCACGAGCTTACTATGGGGAGGCAATTTTGTTGTGGCTAAGACGCTAGTGGCTCATGCCTCTCCAATGACCTTAACGTTGGTCAGATGGCTGATCGCAGTGATCGTCCTGCTACCGTTAGTTTGGTGGAAAGAGAAGAGATTGGTTCCTGCTAAAGCCGCTCTTGTGCCATTATTCCTGATGGGCATTACAGGTGTTGCCTTATTTAATATATTTCAATTTTTAGCGTTGGAACGAACAACATCCACGAATGCTGGTCTTATTTCTACAATGAATACCATGTCCATCGCACTTTTTTCCTTCGCCTTTCTGAAAGAAAAAATAAATGGCTTGCAACTTCTGGCGATGGTACTCTCTTTAATTGGTGTTTTTCTTGTCCTTTCGAAAGGAGATTGGCAGCTGTTATGGCACTTCCAATTGAATACAGGAGATTTATGGATGGTGGCAGCCGTTTGCGTATGGGGACTTTATTCTGTATGTAGTAAGTGGGCTATGCAAACAACCTCTCCGTTAATGGCGACATTGTATGCAGGTTTGTTTGGGGTACTCATCCTAGTCCCATTCACAATTACGGATTTTACCTTCTCCGAAATCGACTCCTCCTTCATCCTTTCGCTTCTTTATACAGGGGTCATCTCTACAGTAGTTTGTATGGTATTTTGGAATATTGGCGTTCAACAATTAGGTGCCACAACCTCTGGTATTTTTCTAAACTTTAATCCTATTTTCACAGCATTGCTCGCCTTTTTATTTATCGGTGAACAGCTAAGCTGGCTGCAAGGCATTGGGGGAATCATCGTGATTTTGGGATGCTACTTATTCACACATTTTAAAACGAAGACGCCTCAGGCTGTGCTCTAAATTTCTATTTTTCAAACTTGCAAATAATAAAAGATGCATTCCACCTCTTAAAACTCATCGAGAGGCAATGCATCTTATGATGTAGATGTTTTTTGCTACTACCACAAGTGAAACACCGTTCCTTCGTGAAGCTTGCTTGTCATACGTAAACCTTGCCCATAATGGTGTTGCAATCTTATATGGATATTGATTACTGCTGGATGAGCGTTCTTGAGGCTGCAGTAGTTTTGCCAATTGTCTTCATCCATTCCAACGATTATCCGCTTCGGTGATTTCGAGATGGGTATCAAAATTGATAATACGAATATGTATCGTTCCCCCGTCAGAACGCTTTAACATTCCATGCTTTAATGCATTTTCAATTAATGGCTGGTTAGTCAGTGATGGGATGAGGACAGTTGTCTCCGACTTTAGTTGCCATACAACCTGAATACGCTTGCCAAAACGCTCCTACTGTATATAGAGGTAGACTTGAACCAACCTAAGTTCATTTTCTAGTAGAACAAGTGCTTCCACATTTTGAAAATTACTGGACTCTCTTAAAAAATCTCAATGCCTCTACTAATTTACTTGTCCGCTCACTATTTAATTCACTAAACCCGACAGGAAGTGGGTCTTTTTAATGACGGTCCTTTTTTAGTGGATGGCTGAAAAAGCAAACCAGTACTCATGTCTATCCACACATCTACAAAATCTGAACAATCAAAAAACTGGTGAGATTAACCCTAGACTACAGGTATAATGAAAGAAAAACCAAAATTGATTGGAGATGCCATGAAAATTCGATTAGAAACATTAACACAGGGTGATTTTGAAAACTTATATGCATTTGAGGTTAAAAATAGGGCCTATTTTGAAAAAACAGTCCCAAGTCGAGGGGATGACTATTACGAATTACCAAATTTCATAAGAAAAAATGACATGCTTTTAGAGGAACAAGCACAACAGCTATCCTATTTCTATCTAATAAAAAATGAACTTGAAGAAATTATAGGAAGAATCAATGTAATCGATATTGATAAGGATCAACGATTAGGCCATATCGGTTATAGAGTAGGACAAGAATTTAGTGGGAAAGGGGTTGCCCATACAGCCTTAGAATTAATATTAGACCTTATGCGCCAGCAAGGCATGCTCATCATTGAGGCACAAACAACAACAAACAATATAGCCTCTCAAAAAGTATTAGAAAAAAACGGTTTTAAACAATTGGATAGAAGCGGAGAATCATTTGAAATGAATGGTCAAAACTTCACTTTTACTTATTACCGGTGGATTAATTCCTAGGATGATCTGACAAACCGTATTGTCAGATCATCCAATTTAAAAGAATGTGCCTAATCTAATGAGACCTCTTTAATCGCTGTTTTCAATTCCTCTAAACTCTTAATCATTTGCAGTAAAGAATGATATTCAGCTGCATTCAAGTGATCACCATGCACTGTTATGTATCTTTTTATGCTACTTTCCATTGTTTGAATCTCTAGCATAGCATTATACTGAACGTCAGGTTCTTGAGGTCTACTCTTCTCTCTATTTTGTTGGTTTCGATTTTGGGGCACTGCGGTTTGATAGCTCCTTTAACATCTTGTATACCTCCATAGATATACATATTTTGCATGACAAATTACTAATAACGAAGGGTAATTATAGTATAATAGTTACCTTTTTATTCCTTTGTAATTGTAAAAATACAATTATCGAAGCCTATTTTATAATATCGCACTCTACAAATTCTATACAACGCAAAAAAATCAAAATGAGCACCTAGCCATCTTGATTTTTTGCAGGTGGAAGCCAATAACTTTCACACCTTTTGTGGTGGAATAATGCCTGTTACAAGTAAAATAAAGAATACCAATCCAATAAGGAAAAATATCAGTGACGCTATAAATACGGGCCCAAGTTTAACCTTGAACCGTTCTCGCTCATGAATGATCCCTGTTTGTGCACTCACTTGGGATGTATAAAGCCTTGACATCGCTCCACCGCTACTCGAAAAGTAAAACGTTCCTAAGGTAAAGGCAATGCCCGTGAAAAACATCACTTCGATAAATCGCACAGAGAATATTGTGGCAACCCAGTACGTCAACGATATTTCTACAATCCATGCAATGATGATAATAATCATGTGTTTCCGTGGCATTAAAGGAGCCCCTTCCTTTTTTCTTTAGCTACTTCTACGCATCTTTTTAGAAAAAGTTTCATTTTTCTAAATATATTGTCTATAAGACTTATTTTGTTCTTAGAGATCATCAATCAATTGTATTAATTGTTGTTGAGTGAGTTCGCCTTTCACGCTGTGCTGTAATTTTCCTTCTTTATCAAAGATAAAGGTACTAGGATAATTCACCACTTCAAACGTTTTCTGTAGTACTCCCTCTTCGTCTAGGAAGATAGGAAATGATAAAGCATAAGTATCCTTAAATGCTGCCGCCTTCTTATAGCTATCATAGGCTGTGGCATTGATGGCTAGCAGCTCGACATCCTTTGATTTTTGTTGATAGAATGCCTCTAGTTCAGGTGCTTCCTGTTGACAAGGCCCACACCAGGACGCCCAAAAATTCACTACTACTATTTTGCCCTTATATGCTTCAAACGTTGTGGAGGATTGATCTAGCTTTGTTAAAGCAGTTTCATAATTAATTTGTTTGGTGCCATCCTCCAAAACAGTCATAGATGGTGTAAGAGATGCTTGGAAAAAAACATTTTTTAATACCACACCAATAAAGATTGCTATGATAAGTGCAGAGATAATGAAACTTATTTTTTTACGATTCATACTAACTCTCCTTTTAAAATATACAAATATTTGTATATTTTACCATACTATCAACTAACAGGATATGAACTTTTTATAAAAAATAGCCCCTACTCTAAAAGTAAGGGCTACTCTTTCTTACGTGAATGATGTTTTATTTTTATAGGCAATCACACTTACGAGAAGTAGCATACTAGCTGAAAGCAAAAAAACAACTCGTATCCCATACCATTCTGACAACATGCCCATCATTAAAGATGAAAGGCCGAATACCCCTGTCACAATGACATTCAACGATGTATACACCGTTGGTAATTTCTCCTTTGAGACACTTGTTTGAATGATGGTTTGCTGTGGAATGTTTTTTAATTGTCCACATAAGCCAATCAGCAAAGAACAGAGTAAAGCCATCAATGGTGTGATACTAACCGCAAAGAATAATGTAAAAATAGCGGACAACAGCGCACCTCCACTTATGAATATAGCTTTCTTACGCTCAATAAATTTGGTCCATTTTAAACAAATCATACTCCCTATAATCATGCCAATAAAAAAAATGCCGTTGAGATAACCCCACCATTGAGAAGAAGCCTGCAATGCTTCTTCTACAAAAACAAGTAAAATCGCTGCGACCCACACTGCACCTGCCATTGATTCCAGTAAATCCATTCGTGCAGCTACCTTTAGTACAGGTGTTTGATGGATGGATTGCCACCCTTGCATAAATAACACCCATTTCTTTTTTTGTGGACGTTCCATACGTGCCACATCTGGTAAAAGCTTTAAAAGCAATGTTGCCATGAAAAACAGGACGACAACGCCCCATATAAGCTGTGAGGTTGTAAAGAGAAGCAGCAAGGAACTGCCAACAAACCAAGAACCCACCTGAATGGATTGGATAACCGTTTCTGCAATACTATTTGCTCGCAATAAATCCTTTTCTTCCACATAATGAGGCAGCAAGGATTGACGAATAGGATTGGCACAACCATCCAAAAACGCAACCATCGCAATCAATAAAAACACAAAGCCAATCATCGGCTGGTCGCCTACCCATTGTACATACAAGGCAAGGCCCAAAATGACAGCGGTTTTAAAGCCTTGAGAAATAGTTAGCAATTGATTCAACGACACTTTTGTCGTAATAAGAGGTGTTAGCAGACTGGAAATCAACATACAAGTAGTAATAATAAACGGTACGAAGGAAGTAGCAATCGCCGAGTTGGTGAAACGATAAATTATACTAATCACGCTTACTATATAGAGAATATCACCAATATCCGCTAAAGATTGACCTGTCAATAAAAGTAAAAAAGATCGGTTTTTAAACACGTTTTATCCCCCAAAATTAAGATTTTATTTTTTCTTGGGAGATTTTTAAATTGGACGAACCTGCATGTCTGAACTCCTTTTTACGCCTAGTTGAAAAAACGATGGGGGATTTCATTTTTTTCAAATTTCTATGCGTGATTTTGATTAAATTTCATGAAAATTCTAAAGTATTTATCTTATTTTAGCATTACTTCCACTTTGTTGCCAGCACGCAAAAAGACCAGGTGTTCTCAAAAAATTTGAGCCCTGGTCTTTTTGTGAAAAGTGAAACCTACTAGTTTGCTTTAGTGTTTTGTATTCTACTAGTACAGTAGTCGTGCCAGCTTGGCAAAGGTTACACATTTTTGAAGAAAAATTCACGAAACTTATTTTTCTAGTTTTAAGTTGTTCGCCTTCAAAAATGAATTGATAGAGACTCGGTTAATGCCTGGTTGAATGGGGCAACTTTCGACATACGCTTTGGCTTCACCTATTATAGTTTTTATGAATTTAAGCTACTGCTCACATTTTCCTTACAATATAATGCTACGGACAATGAATCAAGCTATCCTATTATTTCACAAACAGTTTTGATATTTCTTCAGGTGGATATGGTTTGGTTAAGTATTTTTTAATTTGAAATTGGTCCACCATTTCTTTTACCTCATCTAATGCTGAGGATATAATAATCGGTATCTCTTTTGTATGCTCTCTTTCCCTTAGTGCACGGACTAAATCCCAGCCGCTCATTTCTTCGCCCAGCATTATGTCAATCACAATACCAAGTAAAGGCGTATTGAGTGTATCTTCAAAAGCTTTTTTTGGGTCATGATGATGAATCACGGTAAAGCCCTTGCTTTTTAGCTCTTCAGACAACAATAGAGCTAAGCTTAAGTCATCCTCAACAAGCATAATGTTTAAGCCGTTGCTATCCTCCATTACATCCTCTTCATCGAAGGTGATAGTGTTATTTGCGAGTGGTAAAGTAAAGTACACAGTAGTACCTTGTCCCTCTTCTGACTCTATCCATATTTCTCCCTCATGCTTTAAGATGATTTCTCTACAAATGGAAAGACCCAGTCCAGTTCCTCCTATTTTACGTCTTAAACTATTATCGATTCGTTTGAATTTTTGGAACAACTGAGCAATATCCTGTTTAGATATGCCAATCCCCTCATCTTTTATACTCACTTGGATGCTATTATTTTTGTTTTCTAACAAAATCTCCACATCCCCACCTTGTGGAGAAAATTTAATCGCATTTCCTATTAAATTAATAAATAATTGGACGAGTCTATCTTGATCTGCATTGACATAGACCTCTCTTGCTTTATCAATTAGATGGACATTATGCTTTTGCTCATGTCGGAAGCGATTGACAATTTCAAAGGCTATTTCATTTAATTGTAGTGTCTCCATGTTATATTGCTGCTTGCCTGACTCCATTCGCTGTAAATCCAAGAAGTCATTTATAAGATTGGTTAGTCGTACCGCTTCTCTATGAATTGTATCGATATATTTATTTTGTCGTTCGGGTTTTATATTTTTCGTTAACAGAAGCTCTGTAAAGCCAAGTACGCTCGATAAAGGCGTTCGCAGTTCATGACTTACCGTACTCACTAATTCCGATTTCATTTGATCTACTTCATATTCTCTTGTAATATCACGATGCACAAAAATGGTGCCTACTTTTTCCTGTCCATCAAAAAGACAAGTTGCATACACCTCGACAAAGATTTCATGTTCAGCCGTCATACAATAGCGGCATTTTCGTGTCTCCTCAAAGCTCTCCATAATAGATGCCTCTAAAAATTCAATTAATTCATCAGGTTGGGCACTACATTTTTGAAAATGCTGTAGCCAATCCTTTTTAGGGATACTTGATTCTGTTGTCAAGTTAAGGAGGTTGACAATACCACATAGCGCTCTATTGATAAGAACGGTATCGCCTGTAGCAGAAACTAACTGGATTCCTTCGTTGACATTATCAATAATCGTTTGATTTAACGTCCTCGATTTTTCTACCTCTTCATACATAAGAATACGTTCAAATGCGATGGACACACGATTTAATAATCCGTTTAAACTATCTATATCCCGATCATTATGGGGATGCCCCTCTCGTGTCGCCATTAAAATAGCGACTAGCTCCCGTTTAGAATTAAACACGGAAGAATACAAGTCATAGGCATAATAAGACTCTTGTGCAATTCCTTTTTCATTTGCTGTCAATTGACGTGTAATAACAAAGGATTTTTCCTGCTTTAATCGTGCTTGTTTATCCATGCCAAAATTTTCAACTAGGGCTGCAGCAGATTGGTGTGATAAACCTTTTGTCGCATAAACATTGCCCTCCATCCAATACAGCACACTCGTATCATATTGATAAATGTCGTTTAAATAATTATGGAGATTATCGATTAGTTTCTGTTTATTTAACGTAAAGGTTAGTACATGATTTAATTGATTATACTTTTCTAAATAATTTAATGAATTTTGTAATTGTAGCTGATTTTCTTGAAGCTCGTCCTGCTGCGCTAAAAGCTCCTCATTTTGAGTAGTCAGTACCTCTTCCTTATCCTGAATGGAGAGTATCATTTTAAGAAATGAGTTCGCTAGAATGCCTAACTCATCCTCCTTTTGTACAAGATTACCTAAATCAATAGATTTCCCTGACGCCAAAGCGTTTGTCGCAAGTGTTAATTGTTCAATTGGTCGAATCATATTATTCAGCACTCTTCGTAAAATGACCCCAACAAATAGTAAAATGAGACCGCTAATCATGAGCGAAATAAAAGTAAATAATTGCCCCTGCTCCACTGTCTTGCTAAAAATTTGGTTTAAGGAGTGGTCTGTTTTTTTCTTATAGGATTTTGTATAGGCAATAAATTTATTGACAAGGTCATTTGCGCCACTATTCGAAAGCTCTCGCAAAGCCTCATAATCCCCCATCTTCGCAAAGCTTAACCCTTTTGGGAGAGTAACCGTTTTATAATTATAATGAAAATCAACTAGCTCATTATAGAGCCCTCGTTCTTCTTCCGTTAAATCCAGTTGCGAAAACTGCTGTAATAGAACTTCGAACTTCTCCAAATTTTCATACAATAGCTTTAATTCCTGCTCATTTTGAAAGGCATAGTAGCCCCTTGCTCGAAAAAATATGCCATTAAAATTTTCTTCCAATTCATCCACAAGCATTGATTTTTCATACATTTGCTCTCTCTTCTGCTGTAAGGCATTTTGACTTGCATTAACTACGACAAGAAAGGCAGCAATGATGATTAAAAAGCTAACAACTAGAAAAAGCAGCATTTTAAAGAATTGGCTGCGTATACTTTTATTCAGCAAGGGTGTCGACTTAATCATTTAAGATGTCCTCCACCAGGTTCATTAGCTTAATGGGACTAAACGGTTTGGACATAAAGTAATCTACCCCTAAGTCAAATACCTTTTGACGATCACTTTCCTGTGATTTTGCTGTCAGCATGAGAATAGGCATCGACATTTTAATCTCTTGTGGGAGAAGCTCGATCACCTCAATTCCTGTTAAATTCGGCATCATATAGTCGAGTATCATTAAATCATAGGAGCTTTCCATCATTTTTTTTAGGGCTTCTTCGCCATCCTCTGCCTCATCAATATCAAATTCTAAATCTTCTAATGTTTCACGTATTAACATGCGTAATATTTCTTCATCATCTACTACTAAAATTCTAGCCATCCTGTCTTTTTCTCCCTTTCCCATTAAAGAAACATTTGATGAATTAAACGAACAATACGTTCCGATACTTCAGCCACATTAAACGGCTTCACAATATAATCATCCGCCCCATTAATGAAAGCCTTCATGACGTATTCTTCCCCCACACGTGAAGTTAGCATGGAGACGATTACATTACTTGAAGCATGCTGCTCTCTTATCTTACTCAGCACCTCGATGCCGTCCATTTGCGGCAATATCCAATCTAATAAGATAATGTATTTGCATGCAGGGTCATACCAATTGGATTCCAGAAAACTAATGCCATCAGGAAATGATAATGTTTCAATCCTATAATCGTCATTTTCCTCCAAATGCTTAAAATGATTGGTAATCAGATCACGAATAATATACACATCATCAATGACAACGATCTTAATTTTCACCTTTCTTTTCTCCACAGCAGCTACGTTATCAAAGATGATCGTTTGATTTCTCCCTAATTGCTTGGCCGTATAAAGTGCTTGATCTGCCTCTTCTAGCATCTTTTTAGGATGTAAATTAGTAGAAGTGGCTTCCGCAATTCCACTCGAAAATGTAACATGGAAGCTAGTTCCATTTGCTGTAAATGTCTTTTTCTCCATGGAGGTACGAAGTTTTTCAATAAAAATAAATGCCTCTTTTTTAGTTGTACGAGGCATTAAAATTACAAATTCTTCTCCACCATAGCGACAAGCAATTTCTTCAGCTCCTTTTAGCTCCTTCACCAATGAAGCGAAACCCTTAAGCACCTCATCCCCCACTAGGTGACCATATGTATCATTTACTTTTTTAAAATAATCTAAATCGATAATCGCAATTGAAAAATGTTCTTTGTTTTGCTGATGGTGTTTAATGAAAAGCTTCATTTGCGATTCCATAAATTTACGATTATAAATTTGGGTTAATTCGTCAATGACGATAGCCTGTTCTAATTCTCTTTTATAGGCTAAGCGATTGGAAACATAAGCGATTAATAGCTCTTCATCAATGGGCTTTGCCATAAAATCCATAGCACCCATTTCCAATGTGCGAATACGATTTTCTTTACAATCATTACTACTAATCACTGTCACAAACATGAGCTCTTTTTTCGTCTTTTTAATATTGTCTAAAATAGAAAAGCCATTAGAATCTGGAAGCATGATATCTAGAAATACGATGGATGGTTGCAATTCATAAATTAACGCTAATCCTCGTTTACCATTATGAGCTGCAATGACAGAGTAGCCCTTTTTCTCTAAAACATTTTTTAAATAGGAAATAAATACAACATCATCATCTATTATCAGAATAAAATCTTGTTTTGCTGGATTTTTAATGATGGTTGTAGGATGTTCCATATGTTGTGTCATTGAATCATTTTCTTTATAAAAATGAACGCTTTCAATAAATGGAGCAAGAAACTTTTTCCATTCTGATTGGGTCCATTGCTTGTTACTATCTTCATTCAAAAGCTCTAGCTTTTCACGAGCAATCGACGTTAATTCATGTAAACCGATTGATCCAGCGGTGCCTTTTAACGTATGTAAAAATGAATAGAGCTCGTCTTCTCTAACAAAGTCACTATTATCCCATTTTTGTAAATTTTCACATATACGTGTATAAACCATTCGGTGATATTTAGCTGTTTCCATCCTATTTCTCTCCAATCAATCATACTTCTATAAATTATAACTTACTATTTTGTAAAAACCACGGCAGATTTTGAACGTTTATTGTAATGAATCCCTTACTCTAAGCCCATCTTTAGCTGGTCTTAAAAGAAAGGGTTCAAACTTTGCTCTTTTGGATTGACTTATAGAAACGTTTAATGTTAAATTTACTAAAGCAGTAATTTACTAAATTACTAAATTCGAAATGATAAGGAGTACGGATACATGAAAATTCCAACACATTTAAAACATAAACCTGTCATCGTGGCAGAAAATTATGCCAATATTGATGGGCGCACGGCTTATCAAACAGATGCACAAGGGCTTTCCCTTGGTCTGGCACAATGGAATGATCGAGGAAAGGTTGATATTTCTGCGAAGGTTTGGCGGCATACAGGTGGCAAGTGGTCTCGCCAATCAGAAGAACTTCCCCTACACCGCGTACTTGATCTCGCTATTTTAGTGTGTGAAACGGAACTTTATTTTAAGGAGGCTTATCGTCATGAGCATTTATATGATGAAGAAAACCCTGTAATTAATCGTGTAGGCTTACAGGGAGATGCCATGACAGTGGAAGTTTGCACAGAAAATGAACAGATTAAAGAGGATATTCAGCTTTTTCAGCAAGCACTTAATAATGATGGTGAGCTAATTGGTGAACGCCTACGCACACTTTCAAGAATCTTAAAAGAAATGGGTTATTAAAACTCAAGAGGAACTTAATGATGAACGAACAAATGTTACAGGATGATCAACAGCTACGCAAAGCTTTTTTAAATTTCTTAATTCCCGTGATGCTAGCGAATGTGCTGCAATCTGTTGGCCAAGTTTTTGCTATGTTTATCGTCGGACGCAATTTAGGGGTCGATGCCCTAGCAGCCATTTCGGCATTTTTTCCATTTTTCTTCTTTTTAATGGCCTTTGCAATTGGCATTGGTTCAGGAAGCTCTATTTTAGTCGGGCAAACATTTGGGGCTGGTAATCATGCCAAAATGAAAGAGGTTGTTGGTGTAACACTCGCCTTTACAACTATTTTATCCATCGCTGTCGCGATTTTTGGTGGCTTTTTCATCGAATGGATTTTACGTTTTATGCAGACACCTGCGAATATTTTAGACATGAGTATTAGTTATGCCCAAATACTTTTCTTCACGTTACCGATTATGTTTTGGTATTTGGTGTATACAACCTTTATGCGAGGAGTCGGCGATTCCAAAACACCTTTTCTATTTTTAGTAATTAGTGTTGTGTTAAATATCGCCTTCCTCCCCCCTTTAGTATTCGGATGGTTGGGGTTGCCTGCGTTCGGCTTAAATGGGGCTGCCTATGCTTCTGTGTTATCAAACCTGGTGACAATGATTCTGTTGTTAGCCTATTTGCATAAGACAAAGCATTTACTACGTTTTGATAAAACAATCTTACAGCATTTTAAATTAAAGAAAGATATTTTATCGTCCTTATTAAAGCTAGCCATTCCATCCAGTATTAGCATGGTTGCCATTTCAGTAGCCGAAATTGCCGTTATTGGCTTTGTGAATGGCTATGGTTCGGATGCTACTGCCGCTTATGGCGTTGTCAATCAGGTAGCTAGCTATGCACAAGTCCCAGCAATGAGTATTGCCATTGCAACATCTGTCTTTGTAGCACAGGCGTTAGGGGCTAATTCTACAGAGATGATTAAAAAAATCCGTCAAATGGGTGTGCGCATTAATTATCTTCTAGGTGGCGCGATCATACTCATTATGTATCTGTTTGCAGAGCCTATTTTGGCTTTCTTTATCGATTCACATGAGACTGTGCTTATTGCCAAGAATTATTTATATATCGCCTTTTGGAGCTATTTAATTTTCGGACACACACAAACTGTTTCTGCTACAATGCGTGCCACTGGTGTCGTATTATGGCCAACTATCTTCTTAGTCATTACGATTTGGGTTGTACAGGTACCATTAGCGTTCCTATTATCTCACCATACGTCACTAGAACTAAATGGCGTTTGGTTAGCCTATCCAATCACCTTCTGCGTCCACTTCATTATGCAATATGCATACTTCAAGCTAGGCTGGCAAAAACGAACATTAAAAGCTATGCTGAGCGAATAAAATGGAAGAGGGCATGCCATATGTGCGTGCCCTCTTTTTATTATGGCAACAAAATAACCAGGCACTCAAAATTGAGCCCTGGTCATTTTGTGAAAAGTGAATGTTACTACTTGCTTTAGTTCTTTTGTATTCTACTAATAGAGTAGTCGTTTAACATTGAAAAAGGTTACAACAAATTTCGAATTTTTTTCTCACTTTTTAGCAGTTACCAAAATAAGGCGAAATATAGAAAACGAACTGTATACTTTGAATACAAATCTCCTTCTAAACCGTATCTAGATGTTTAATTCTCCTTGCAATGCTGTAACTGCTGCGCCTGCGATCAATACCTTGTTGTGATGAGGAGCCACATAGATTACACCTCCACGTTTAGAAAGCTGCTTGCTGACAAGTTGTTGTTTAGATAATTTCTCACACCAATAAGGGCCTAGTGCGCCATGACTTGATCCATTTACCTGATCCTCATCAATGCCTTGTGCTGGAGAAAAAAAGCGAGATACGATATCGATGTCTTCTTCCTTCGCTTGACTAGTTAGACATATACCTCGAACAGGAAACTGCTTCATCGCAGAAAAGTCAGGTTCAAACTGTACAATTAGGTCTTCATTGCCTACTTCCACGATATAATCCAATTCGGTCCTCCCTACAAAGATGGGCTTACATCCTAACCAGTCCTCCAATGCTGAAGGACATTCCATTTCAGCAATTGGATACGTTTTGATGGCGATTTCCACTCGTTCATGTTGCCACTTGGCATGTAAAGGACCACTTGCTGTATGAAATGTAATTGTGTGCTCCTTTGGCACAATTCCTTGTTGCCAAAGGACAAAGGCACTAGCAAGGGTGCCGTGACCACAAATGGGTATTTGCCTATTTGGCGTAAACCATTTCAGCGTAAATTCAACCTGTCTTTTTTCAATAAAGGCTGTTGTCGGGACAGGTATCTCCTGTGCAATTTTTTGCATGGTCTCCTCAGAAACTTCTTCATCTAATAGACATATTGCTGCAGGATTCCCTTTATATAGCTCATTCGTAAATGTATTAATTAGCCAATATGAAATACTAGTCACCGTTCTCCCCTCCTTGCCTCATCATACCTGAAAATTGTTTCATTGGATATAATTTTCCAAATACTATTTCCTCAGCTAGCACTTTATAAAAAAGCCATCTTTTGTCTAAGCTAACACTATAAAATACAACTGAAGAGCAATTCGAGTGGAGAAACCATGAAAACTTATTTCAAATTTTTATTGATCATCGGATTGACGACATTACTCGCAGGATGCTGGGATATTACGGAGCCGCAAAGAATGTACTATATAAATGCAGTAGGTGTAGACTACGAAAACGACGAGTATATTGTCTATTTACAAGTGATTAATTTCGCTGATGTCGCGAAATCTATACAACCTAGCGCAACGGTGGCGCCTGCTGAAGTAGGACGTGCCACTGGTAAAACAATAGAAGAGGCAATTTACAAATTATATCGCTCCTCGGATCAAGAAATTTTTTGGGGGCATATGCGATATATGATTTTTTCAGAGCAGGCTATGGAAAATGAACACATTATTCCTGTCATCGATACATTCATACGCTTTCGTGATACTAGGTATCAAATCTGGGTGTATTGTACAAAAAACCCAGTTGAAGACATATTGCTTGTCACACCAATCTTAAGAAATTCGTTATCCTCATCAAAATTAAGTAACCCAATCAACCCAACAGAACAAGAAACATTTATCGAACCAAAAGACTTAAGAGATGTTGTCATTGGCTTAAATGAGCCAAGTTATGAAGTAACAATTCCTTATGTGTCCATTAAAGACGATTGGGAAACAGATGAGGAGCAAGTTGAGGAAACCTATTTTTCAGGGGTTGGTGTCCTATCGAAAGATGGCTTTAAGGGGTTCGTGCAAGACACTGCGGCTCGCGGCAGTCAATGGATGCATAACTATACAAATCGTGGGGAGATTACCTTTCAATTAAACACAAGTGACCAGGAAGAACTAACGGTCAGTATTGAGAAAATACATGTCGATGTGGAACCACTTGTCAAACAAGAGGCTGTTACATTTGAAGTCAAATTGAGAATCAATGCGACCATCAATGGTTTTAAAGGAAAAGTAACCGAACAGGAGCTGAGAGAGCTTATTGTAAAAGAAGTGAAAAAGGAAATTCAGGAAACCTATAAAGAAGGTCTAAAATTAGATGTGGATATCTATCGATTGTCAGAATATCTCTACCGCGATAACGTCAAGGCTTGGAAAAAGCTTGAGAAAGATGGAAAAATCCCATTATCAGAGGATTCAATTAGTAAAATTGATGTGGATGTAGCCAAAATCAATCCAGGTCGAAAAACTTTTACAGAAACAATAAAAAAATGACCAGATGTCCTCATAGGAATCTGGTCTCCCTATTATTTTATAAGTGAGTATATATAAGTATCATGGGGCACATTATGTTGATGCATATATTTTTTTAATAATCCTTCTTGTTCGAAGCCTATTTTTTGCAATAGTAGATTGGAAGCTTCATTTTCTTTAAATACAATGGCTCCAATACGTACTAAATCCATTTCTTCAAAACCATAGGAAATAGCTCGTTTAACAGCTTCCTGAGCATAGCCATTTCCCCAATATTCAGGAAAAAGGGCGTAGCTGATTTCCGCTCTTCGATGCTCTATTGACCACTCTTGAAAGCCGATTGTACCAATAATTCCTTCTTGATCCTTTAATGCAATGCCCCATTTAATACCACGTTTTTCGGCAAAATTGTTGGCAAAATTTTGAATGATTTGCTGCACTTGAACTAAGCTGGTTAAAGGTTGTTGTCCATAATGGCGCAAAACTTCAGGATTCGAAAAGCACGCAAGAAGAACTTGTCCATCAGAACTCGTCAATTCCCTTAACACTAATCGTTCAGTATGTAAAATTGGAAACATCATATACCTCTTTTATTGTAGATTTATTAATCAAATTTTACATTTGTCAACTAGCTATTGCAATCCCTATTTCCATTTGATGCCACTTTGTTAAAAGGACAAGGCTAGTTGCCCTGTCCTTTTTGTGCGTGTTAGTTTGCTTGTGCATCCCGACAGTGTAAGTCTACCAGAGCTATCTATACACTCTCTCTACAAATCCCCAATGTTGCACACTACACTACTGTATAAAATTTCCCTATATGTCCACAATAAGTTCAAAATAGTCAATGAGAGGTGAACAGAATGGAACACTTTCCACTCATACATACAAATTTTGGGGATGCCGTCGTTGCAGTCCCTGTAGTTATGATGATTACCCAACTCATTAAGAAAATGTGTCATATAAAGCCTTTTTGGGTTCCAACCATTGCACTAGTTGTCGGCTTATTCATTTCTATTTTCATCAGCCACCGACATAATCTTCTTGCAGGACTATTCATGGGCTGGTTTTATGGCTATGCAGCAATTGGAAGTTATGCCTCCTTAAAAACTTCTTATCTTACCTATAAGCAAAAGAAGAGAAGAAAACAGAAGTATACTGCTCCTTAATGGTAACTATTGCACCTACATGCACAAAAGTTTATACTAAATTTTAACAAAAATACTTTATAAATTTCATACTTGTTACATTACCTTTTGACAATTAGATATACTAAATATGACGGCAGCAATCACTCTTGAACTAGCAAAAGAACAAAAGCTGAAACACCGAATGAACAAATAATCTAACCGTTAAAACAATTGCTAGAAAATTATGCTACTTACACTGTCTCTATTCATGATGATTCAGCCGACAGCATTTTCTATTCTTTTTACCCAAAGATAAAAAATTTATTTACAAATATCAACGACATTCAATTTCTAATAATTGGCTCATAAATGTACACGCTAGAAAACGGAGGAAAATCAACGTGTCTAAACTCATTACGTTTACCTTTAATACGAAATATACCGATCAAATTCAGGAAACATTTTCGTTTGAACAATTAGGGATTAATGAGCAATTACCTAGCGATGAAATAAAAAAACAAATTGATCATCTATTTAAAAATTGGGTATGTGATCGTCTCAACCTATCCTATAGCATCGTTGTAGAAGAGAATGAATGACCGTTGTATCACCTTTTACTTTTGAATTTCTTTACTTGTTCTCGCAAAGTGGTAATGAAGACTCGGATTTGTTCCATCTTCACAATAATACATAATGCAGGCCCACATTCTCTTGCACCATGATGATTCTTCTCATAAGCATCTAGTACAAACACTAATTTATAACGTTGCTCTGCTTCCTCCCTCTCCTCTTCAGGAATTTGAAAGATACCGTATCCAGGAAAAAAATATTCACCATAATGAGGGATATGATAGATGCATAGGCCAGGATCATGCGGCTCCAGCATACTTAAATAAGCAGGCTCCAATTGTGTTATGTCTTCTAATAATTGAAGGAAATCTCTTTTTAAACAATAAATCTCAGTATTTATCGCTGGGAAAGCTGGCCCAAAGCGAAATTCAATACGAAACTTTACACTTTCCTCGTTCACCATTAAAATATCTAGCTCTACCTCACAACTCGGATGACTCGAATCATCTTTTAAAATTGCCACTATACCGCCCCTTACACTTGCTTAATCGTTGTTCTATCTACAATATACTAGGAAATTATCATTTTACCAAAAAAAACGAAATTATACATATTTATGTATGGTATAATAGATTTTATTCATTTTTGGGAGGTGAAGGTGTTGAAAAGATATTTGTTGACAAGCATTGTAGTAGGAGCCATCTTCCTAACAGGCTGTGAAAAGGATGACAAAGCAGCCTCACCACTATCTACATCAGTAGATAAACAAATAATAGCAATGGAATCTGTCATGGCACCTGTTCCATTAGTTTTAACGCTACCACAGAAAGAATACTACTATAAAGAATATTCGGCTATTGTCAATAAACTAAATGAAGAATATGGTACAGGCTTTAAGCTAGATCCCATTACAACATTTTCAGCAAATTATTGGCTTGAATTAAAAGATTTTGAAGACATGTTAAAAGGCAGAATAGACACTTCTTATGTCGTGGCCGATAATAAGGAAGTTTTTTCTCCAGTTAAAGTACCAAAATTCGTTGAATTACATATGGGGGCACATCGAACAATCATTCGTGTTGATGGTTCATTTGACACCCAACTAAGCATGGACATTCCTGGTGGAAGACAGTTATTTTCGGTTATGCATTCCTTGTCTTCTAAAATTGAACAGGGTAAAGGCTACTGGACGCAAACGGGGTATGACCCTTCCATTAAAGATCATGGCAGTGCTTACAATATTGCAATCGGTGGTTACTATTCATATAATGGTGTATCCTCACCTCATATTATTGAGATCGAGTATTATTGTAATATACATGGTGGCATTACTTAATAACTAGCAATAGGCTTGCCTGTAATCTTTTTCACAGACAAGCCTTATTCTTTTATAGGATAGCCTCTATTCCTTTCATCATATCAAGAGCGCCCTTAGATTTATTGGAACATACGACAACTTTGATGGAAGAAGCAGGATAATAGGCTGAATGAAAGCACACGCCAGGATCATACCCCATCACATGGTATTTTAATATTGCTTGTTCACTATTCTTCTTAATCCATACACCATAGCCATAACTATCATTTTCATTCAGTTCGACATGAGGCATTAGCAGTTGATTCGTTAACTCTTCATTTAAAAGTTCGAAATTCATAAGTGCACTCCAGAACTTTGCCATATCCTTCCCTGTTACGAATGCTCCCCCATCGGAACCCCCTTTTACAGGTAAAGAATAAATATTTGTTTTCCAAGTTCCATCTGGGTTGTCTATGTACCCTAATGCTGTATTAGCTGGCAAAGAATCTAACGAAAAATAGCCTGATTCCGTCATATTCACCCGATCGAAAAGATGTTGTTGAATGTAAGCGGAAAAATCCATACCAGTTGCATTCTCTACAATTAACCCTAATACAATATATCCTGCATTATTATAGTGAAATCGCTCACCAACTTTATACTTCATTGGACGATTCTGAAATAATGGTAAAAAATCTCGCAATGTTCGAAGCTGGTACATCGGATTTTCAACCCATAACGCTTCAAAATTCTCCATTTCTTCCTCATCAAAATAATCGGGTATTCCTGACGTATGTGTTAGCAGATGAGCGATGGTTACTTGCTCATCGAAGTGCTTAAATAGTTGAGGCAGACAATCGCATAATTTCGTATCAAATGCTATCTTCCCTTTTTCGATAAGCTGACAAATAGCGACTGCAGTAAAAATTTTACAGCCAGAGGCAATGCCAAAACGAGTTTTGGCATGATTGTCGATTTGTTCTGAGCGATTCGCATAGCCAAAACTTTGGCTGACTAAGGCAACCTTCTCCTGATTTTCCACTAGCACCGTTCCTGAAAAATTAACCTTCTCTTGTATGTCGATAAGAATATTTTGTAATTTTGTTTGCATAGATATTCTCCTGATTTTCTTAAAATTACTAAATAATAGCTTTTTTATTTTAACAATATCGTTTTGAACATATTTTTACAAGTCTATTTCGTTTCAATCCAGAAGATCCGCATAATCATGTAACGGAAGGAAACAATAAGAAAAAAGGAGATGTGTCGCTGTGGAATTTTTTCATAGTCAAGAATCACTTACTGCTACTCAATGGATTCTCCGAGCCATTGTCGCTTTTTTCTTCCTACTTTTCGCAACAAAAATTATGGGACAGCGCTCTATTTCTTAGTTAAGAATGCTGGATTTTGCAATGGCTATCACACTTGGGAATATTATCGCACATCCCTTATCTGGTGAAGGTTTAGGAATGAAGGGTTCCATGATTACCATGGCCGTTTTAGTTGCGCTCTACCTCATCGGTGTTTTTTTGAGCCTAAAATGGGTTGCCTTTCGTCATTTGATAGACTCCCCGCCGATTCCCCTGATTAAAAATGGGCAAATTATTAGCGCCAACTTACAAAAGGCTAGAATATCTGTTGATTTACTTTTATCAGAGTTAAGAAAAGAAAAAATTGAAGAAGTTCAAAATGTAGCACTCGCTTTATGGGAACCAGACGGATCGATCTCTAGTTTTTTGCATACACCCTACCAAACACCAACACGAGCAGATATAAGTGTACAGTCTAATCCTTTTTTTCTTCCCACGGTTCTTATTAAAGAGGGAAAAATTGATTACCATGAGTTGAATAAAACAACGCTAACCGAGAGTTGGTTAAAAGACCAACTATCAACTTATAACATTGATGTAAAGGATGTCCTATTGGCAACAATCAACCAGAATAATAAATTGCATATTTTCCCTTATTAACTTCCCCTCCAAAACTCAAAAGTTAAAACGCTTAATTAAACTGTATTAAAAAGTATCGTTGCTGAAACACCGTTTGAAAATGCTCCTCCCGTTGTACTTACTTGTACAGAAAGAAGTGTACAACTATTAACTGGGTAATTTGCAATCACTTTTGCACAACAATTGGGTGTTGTAGATGAATTTGGACCTGATACGCTCGCAATGATACCTGTAGCAACGCTAGTAAATCCGCAATTTGTGCTGATAAATATTTGTGCTGAAGCGGTTTGACCTGCGATGAGAGCATGGTCGCGAATATTCAATGTTAAGCTTCTAATTGTAGCATTTTCAGGAATAACAATTGAACTTCTCACGAATGAAGCTGACGAATTACCAGTACCAAGAAAATCATTATTACCAACTGATTGATCTGTAGAGAGGAAAACTTCCATCAAACCTGAACCACTTGGACCTGTTGTTCCAGTAACACCTGTAGTCCCTCTTGCGCCAGTCGCTCCTGTGCTTCCTGTTACGCCTTGGACTCCTGTCGCCCCTGTTATTCCCTGTGAACCTGTTGCTCCTGTACTTCCTGTT
>NZ_PXXX01000010.1 GCF_003367505.1 Lysinibacillus capsici | reverse complement strand
ATCATGAAAAAAGAAAGAGTATACACTCTTTCTTTTTTCATGATTATTTTTTCAAGGCATCCATGATAAAATTAAAATTCTCTTCAAAGTTTTTGTAGATATTAACATTTTTTTGTCCCTGCACTTTTGAAGCATAACTAGCAAAGTTTAGACCAGCTCCATAAATTTGTAGTGCTCCATTCGCCAAATCCCCTTTTTGGAGAAGCTCAATGCCATCTTTCAAGAAATTTTGACTCTCCTCGAAATGACACTCCGTAATGTATTTATCACCACTATGAAATAACTTTAAATTTTCTAGTATTTTATTTGCTGTCTCTTCACTGATCGAAGCGTCGATATTGATTAACAACTGATTGATCGGTTTTACGAGTTTGGCATAGAGGCTATCGTGCGTTTCACAGGTTTCAGCAATAGCGTTTCTTAATTGTTTTGCATTCATCGTATCTACTCCTAACTTTTCATCGTTTTACTATTGATACTTACCCTAATTTTAATCATAGAAATAATTTATGTTTACATTGAACAGATTATTAAGGTTTCAACTTTTATGTTCAACATTACTCAGTGAATTGGCAGAACATATGCTATGGAAGGTAGAGATGATTGAAAAGTCTGTAGTTTACTTGTTATGGCAATTGATTCAGTAATGGATTTTTGTACAAGCCGAGTGTTAGACATAGAGAATTCTAAAAAGCACTAATTATGGAAGACTAGGAATCAAGTGAAGGATTCATTTATTGTGACAAGCTCTTGATAAGCTTTTATTGTGAATAGCAGTATGTACTAAGTTAACACTCAAAAAATTTTTTCCTCTTGACACTAAAAAAGTTGTAAAGTAGATTTAACATAATTACATAAAAGCAATAGGTGCCCATTAGGGAGAATAGGGAATAAAGTGAAAAGCTTTAGCGGACCCGCCACTGTATAAGGGAATTTCATAGTGTATGCCACTAGCAAATTGCTGGGAAGGTACTATGAGGTGTTGAACTTGAGCCAGGAGACCTGCCTACATGCTTTAGAAGATATAGATGATGGAAAAGTCTGTAGTTTATTTGTCATGACAATAAACTACAGACTTTTTATTTTGTCTTAATGAGAACGAGAGGAGAAATAATCATGCAATTATTACAAGACACGATTCAAAACATTCAGGGGGCTGATATGAAAAGTATGGAGCAAGCTAGAAAGCGGATTGATGCGCTTTGTAAGCCCCCAGGTAGCTTGGGTAAACTAGAATCACTTGCCGTACAGCTCTCTGGTATAACAGGACAATTATATCCGATGGTCGACAAAAAAGTGATGATTGTCTGTGCTGCAGATCATGGTGTTTGCGAGGAAGGTGTAACCACGAATCCACAAGATGTTACGGTCTTTCAAACATTAAATTTTCCTAAGGGGGGTACAGGCGTTTGTGCGATTGCGGGGATTACCAATGCAAAGGTGGTCACAGTAGATGTGGGTGTAAAAGAAGATATTCCACTTGATGCAGGTGTCATTATTCATAAAATTAAATATGGTACAGATAACATGGCACAAGGTCCAGCTATGGCCAAACAAGAAGCCATTCAATCGATAGAAGTAGGAATCCGTGTGGCCACTGAGGAAATCATAAAAGGTGCTGATGTACTTGGGACTGGAGAAATGGGCATCGGCAATACAACACCAAGTGCTGCGATATTAGCTGTTTTGACGGGATGCAACCCTATCGAAGTAACGGGGTTTGGTGCAGGAGTAGGCCAAGGAGGCATTGCCTATAAAGCGGCAGTTATTGAAAAAGCAATTACCTTAAATAAGCCTAATCCAAATGATGTTATTGATGTTCTGGCTAAGGTTGGAGGGTTAGAGATAGGGGCGATGACAGGTATTATTCTTGGCGCTGCTGCCCATCGTAAACCTGTTGTCATTGATGGATTTATTTCGACTATAGCCTCCCTCATTGCTTATAAGCTCGAACCAAAAGTAATCGATTATATCATTCCTTCCCATGCTTCAGAGGAACCAGGGGCAAAAATTGCCGCTGCCTTACTAGGCATTGAACCAATGTTGCACATGAATATGCGTTTAGGCGAAGGTTCTGGAGCAGCCTTAGCCTTTCCTATTTTAGATGCAGCTTGCTCGATGATGAAAAACATGGTGACTTTAGAAGAATCAATGCAGTTGTTAAAAAGATAAAAACAATAAAACAGCCAATGACTTAATTTTTGGTCATTGGCTGAATGATATTTATGCACGATTTAATTTTCGTAATGGCAAGCGCCACTTCATCATATAGGAAAGAATACGTAAAGCTGTAATCACTGCGAATAAAATATAAAGGAAAATGTCCCCTGTAAAAACCTCGAATCCGATTAGCAGTCCAGCAAGAGCTGCCCAAACACCATAAACTTCATCACGGAGAACTAATGGTTTTCTTCTAGCTAATAAATCTCGTACAATACCCCCACCTGAACCTGTCAAAACAGCAGCTACAATAACTGCGCTTACTGGCATATCAAGCTTAACAGCATAGAGTGCGCCTTGAATAGCGAATGCTGATAAGCCAATCGCATCTGTGAAGTTACCCCAACGATGCCAATGTTGAATCAGATGATGCGGAAAAATAAAGAATATCGTAATCGCAGCAAGCGCTATTTGAAACATCATATCCTGTCCCCAAAGTGTTGTGACAGGTAGTCCAATGAGTAAATTTCGGATAGCTCCTCCACCAAAAGCAGTCACAATACCAAGTATATATACACCGAATAAATCGTATTCTTCTTCCATGGCAATAATTGCCCCAGAAATAGCAAAGGCAATTGTTCCTATAATACTAAAAACCTCCCAAGCCATCCCTTTCACCCCTTCTATCAATAAATAAACTTTATTAAAAGTTAAAAGACTTTTTACGTAACAGAATCTATGAATTTAATAGCCAAAATCGGTCATTAAATACGCATCTTGAAATGAGTCCGCACATTAGCTTAGCGTAAAATCCTCTTAGAAACAATAGGCAAGTTTTACAGGTGCACATACAAATTGATAAAATGTGATTAAAATAAAGAAAAACATTCGTCAAAAGCGTTTATATACCAGTAGTTGTTTAGGGAATTCTAGAGTGATTGAAGTCAATTTAGATAGTCAATAAATCTTACTGATTGAAATGCGAGACATTGTGAAATGGAGAAGAAAGAATGACGTTTACATCAAATTTATCAACAGAAACGCTATCGTTAGCGGCAAAAGTAGAGGAGCAAGTTCGGCCTTATCATGCCAAGGTAGAAGAAATGGCGTTCTACAATCAGCAGAAGGTGCTAGCAGCTTTCAGAAAGCATCAAGTAAGTGATTATCATTTACACCCATCAAACGGCTATGGCTATGATGATGAGGGGCGGGATAATCTAGAGCGTGTTTATGCGGAAGTATTTGGTGCAGAGGCAGCCATAGTCCGACCGCAAATTATTTCAGGCACACATGCAATCACGCTTAGTCTATTCGGTGTTTTGCGTCCTGGTGATGAGCTACTTTATATTTCGGGTCAGCCATATGATACATTGCAATCCATTGTCGATGGTGGTGATAAAGATACAGGTTCACTGAAAGATTATAAAATCAGTTATCGACATGTGGATTTACTAGATAATCAGGTCATTGATTGGGCAGGTGTTGAAGAGGCCATTACAGCACAAACCAAAATGATTGCGATTCAGCGTTCAAAAGGCTACGCAACACGTCCATCCTTTACAATTGAAGAAATTGCAGAAATGTGTGTAAAGGTACGTAAATTAGCTCCGAAAGCTATTATTTTTGTAGATAACTGCTATGGCGAGTTTGTAGAGGCGCAGGAACCTACAGAGGTCGGGGCTGACTTAATGGCAGGATCGCTCATTAAAAATCCAGGTGGAGGCTTGGCTAAAATTGGTGGCTATATTGCTGGACGCGCAGATTTAGTGGAGAAATGTGCCTATCGTATGACATCTCCAGGTATTGGAGCAGAAGCGGGGGCCACATTAAATACACTAGGTGATTTTTATCAAGGGTTTTTCCTAGCACCACATGTTGTATCGCAAGCACTAAAAGGGGCGATATTTACAGCTGCAATGCTTGAGGAAATCGGCATGAGCACTTCTCCGAGCTATCACGCGAAGCGTACAGATTTAATTCAATCAGTATCGTTCCAAACGGCTCAGCAAATGATTGATTTTTGTCGTGAAATACAAGCGAACTCACCGATAAATGCCCATTATGCTCCTGAACCAGCCTATATGCCAGGCTATGAAGATGATGTCATTATGGCAGCTGGAACATTTATTCAGGGGTCCAGCATTGAGCTAACAGCGGATGGCCCAATACGACCTCCATATACAGCATTTATCCAGGGGGGACTAACATATGAACACGTTAAATTTGCTATTTGCAGTGCGGTTCAAGCCATTCAAAAAGCATAACAAGACAATAGATAAAGCCTAAATATGAATAGTTTTTTACAATTTTTAATCGAATTGAAAAAAATAGTGCCAACCATGTTAGATAACCTTACATGGTTGGTTGACAGTAAAAAAATTTCGTTATATGATAAGCGGGTATTGGAGGAGGACTTAAATGAGTCGTGAAATTAGACGAACTATGCCGTTATTATCGATGAGTATCGTGATGCAATTAACAGAGCTTTCGGCAAGACAAATTCGTTATTATGAAGAACACCATTTAATTGAGCCGCACCGAACAGAAGGCAATCGACGTATGTTTTCACTAAATGACGTCGACACATTGCTTGAGGTTAAAGATTACTTAGAACAGGGTATGAATATGGCGAAGATTAAAAAAATATTTGCTAAAAAGAAAAATCCTGTTGCAACAACTGATGAGCAAGATTTAAGTGATTCAGAATTACGCCAAATTATGCGCGAAGAAATGCGTCAAGCACAGCGCATGCAAAAATCGTCCATCCGAAGAGGGGATTTATCTCGATTCTATTAATAAATAGGGTAGGGTAAACATAAAAGCTAGACAAATTATAGGAGTGTGGAAAACTGTGGGTAAATACACAAAAGAGGACATTAAACGTCTCATCGAAGAAAAAAACGTAAGCTTTATTCGTTTACAATTTACAGATATTCTTGGCACTATCAAAAATGTTGAGATTCCTGTAAGTCAATTAGACAAAGCACTGGAAAATAAAATGATGTTTGATGGCTCATCTATTGAAGGTTTCGTTCGAATCGAAGAATCTGATATGTATTTATATCCTGATCTTGATACTTTCGTAGTATTCCCTTGGACTTCTGAAAAAGGGAAAGTAGCACGTTTTATCTGTGATGTATACACTGCGAAAGGCGAACCGTTTGCTGGTGACCCACGTAACAACCTAAAACGAATTCTTAAAAAAATGGAAGAAATGGGCTTCTCAAGCTTCAATTTAGGGCCTGAGCCAGAATTCTTCTTATTCAAATTAGATGCAAAAGGCGAACCAACATTAGAAGTAAATGACCATGGTGGTTATTTCGATTTAGCGCCAACAGACCTTGGTGAAAATTGCCGTCGTGATATCGTGTTAGAGCTAGAAGAAATGGGCTTTGAAATTGAAGCATCACACCATGAGGTAGCTCCAGGACAACACGAAATCGACTTTAAATATGCGGATGCTGTTACTGCGTGTGATAACATCCAAACATTCAAATTAGTGGTTAAAACAATCGCTCGTAAACATGGCTTACACGCTACATTTATGCCAAAACCACTATTTGGTGAAGCGGGCTCTGGTATGCACTTTAACGTGTCACTATTTAAAGGCAAAGAAAATGCGTTCTATGATGAATCTACAGAATTAGGTCTTTCTGAAACAGCTATGCAATTCATGGCGGGTGTTCTTGCACACGTACAAGGTTTCACAGCTGTAACAAACCCAACAGTTAACTCTTATAAACGTCTAGTACCAGGTTATGAAGCACCATGTTATGTAGCATGGTCTGCACAAAACCGTTCACCATTAATTCGTATTCCATCTGCACGTGGCCTTTCAACTCGTGTTGAAGTACGCTCTGTAGACCCTTCTGCAAACCCATATTTAGCGATGGCTGTTATTTTAGAAGCAGGTCTTGAAGGTATTCGTCAAAGCCTAACACCACCTGCTGCTATTAACCGCAACATCTATGTGATGTCGGAAGAAGAGCGTCAAGCAAATGGTATTGAAAACCTACCTGCAGCACTTGATGATGCACTAACATTACTTGCTAAAGATCAAGTAGCACAGGAAGCATTAGGTGAGCATATTTATGCAAACTTTAAAGAAGCAAAAGAAATCGAGTTCGATATGTACCGTACAACTGTTCATCAATGGGAACGCGATCAATATTTAAAAATGTATTAATCATAAAGATACCGAGTGCCTGATAAAGGGTACTCGGTTTTTTTCTGAACATATTAGGAACGATGGGGTCATATGACAACCCCATCGTTATTTTAGTATTAGCGCATATGTTTATGATGGTGTGGCATATGGCAAGGGTTAGGTGGCATACCGCACATTGTATGTGTTTCACAGCATTCATTCACGACAGATTCTGTGCATGGGAAATAATACTGATGATCAATCATATGTTTGTTCACTGTTGTAACATGTGCAGGTTGTACGTGTGGAACAACTGTATGGATATAATTTGTGCGTACATATTGCTCTGGTGGTAAAAATTGTGGTGGATCATATTGCATGGGCATCATTTGTGGCGGACAGCAGTGTGGACCTTTTGCCGGATGGCGTCTTCGTTGAAACATGTTATTACCTCCTGTTTTGATAAGTTGTAGTTCATTATTAAGATATGAGATATACGTCGATAGGGTCTATTTATTTGCCTATTAATGCATAGGTAAATCTAACAAGTAACTAAAATAGTAGAAAATCTATAATCAATTTGCCTACGTCTTTGAGTGAAATGAAAGCATGACATATTGTTGAAAATGATGATGTCAACGGCAGGAAAAGCAATTTCGCGGGGCGAGGCGTTTTCCGTTCCATCATCGTCCTTTCCAAAGGGCGATGTTCCTCCCCCTCGATCATGCTGCAAAACTTCTTTCATTTCTAACAGTAGTGAACAAAATAGCACATATTTTCAAAGTGAAGATAATGAGTCTAACAACCATCCAAATGCTTGGTTTTCAACACGATGAATAGGTTTTTCAAATAATGTTCTTCCTAGCGTCATAATGTAAAATAAATTTTTATTAAAAAAGTATGTTTTTTGAAAAAATAGATATTGTCAATAAAACAATCGTACAGTATACTCTTTAATTGATAATGATTATCGTTGTCGATTATTTCTTAGGAGGAAATGTATGCCAAAATTATCACTGCAAAAAAAGAACTTTTTTGTACTTTTCACACTACTATTAACCTTCGCGTTATTATTAGTTGGGTGTGGGGAGAAAACATCGAACTCCAGTAGTTCACAAGAGAACGACAAAGCAGAAGAAAGCAACACTGAATCAGAATCTTCTAGTCGTGAGATTACACATGCAATGGGTACTACAACGATTGAAGGCACACCTACAAAAATCGTTACACTATATCAAGGCGCAACAGATGTTGCAGTTGCTATGGGCATTAAACCAGTTGGGGTAGTAGAATCTTGGGCAGAAGCGCCTGTTTATAATTATATGAAGAATGAGCTTGATGGCGTTGCAATTGTAGGACAAGAAACACAACCAAACCTTGAAGAAATTGCAAAGCTTAAACCAGATTTAATTATTGCTTCTAAAGTACGTCATGAAGAAATTTATGATCAGTTATCGCAGATTGCACCAACAGTTGCTCATGAAACGGTTTTCGATTTCAAAGGAACAGCTGAAATGATGGGTCAAGCAATGAATCAAGAAGATAAGGTGAATGAATTACTTGGCGATTGGGATACACGAGTAGCTGATTTCCAAGCAAAAATCAAAGAGAAGCTTGGCGATAAATGGCCATTCCATGTCTCTGTTGTCAACTTCAGAGCAGACCATGCTCGTATTTATGTGACAGGTTATGCGGGTTCTATTTTATCTGAGCTTGGATTCCAAGGTCCTAAAAATTTAACAGATGATTCTTTAGAAATTGTGAAGCTAACTGACAAGGAAAGCATCACACAAATGAATGCTGATGTTATTTATATGTTTATGGAAAATGATGAGACAGTGAAAAAAACTTATGAAGATTGGACAAACCATCCACTTTGGAAAGAGCTTGACGCAGTGAAAGCGAATCAAGTTTATCAGGTAGATGAAATTAATTGGAATCTAGCAGGTGGTATTACTAGTGCTAATTTAATGCTAGATGATATTTATGACAAGTTTGAATTAGAAAAATAGTGAATGAAGGATGGGCTGTTAAAAGTGTTAGAGAATACTTGAATAACAGCCCTCTCATTGTAGTGTTTGAGCATAATTGAAACCTACATAAGCTAAATCGTGGATCAAGAAAGTTGGCATAACATGAGAATTATTCTTTCCAGTACACCGATGAAACAAATAGGTTTATTCATCAGCTGTTTGATTCTTTTGCTGGCATTTATATTCAGCATAGCTATTGGTCAAACATCCATACCTTTTTCGTCAATCTATGATGCTATTTTTCATTTTGATGCTGCTGACAAGGAGCATGTCATTATTCGAACATCTAGATTTACAAGAGCTGTGATCGCTACAGTAGTTGGCGCAAGCCTTGCCATTGCGGGCGCATTAATGCGAGCATTAACAAGAAATCCTTTAGCAGCTCCTGATATTTTAGGTATTAATGCAGGGGCCATATTTTTTATTGTCAGTGCTATTACTCTTTTTTCCGTTCAATCTTTAATGAGCTATATGTGGATTGCCTTTTTAGGGGCAGGTGCAGCGGGGGCGATGGTTTTTTTCCTAGGCTCATTAGGAAGAGATGGGTTAACACCGATAAAAATAGTATTAGCTGGTGCAGCGATTACAGCTCTTTTTGTCTCGTTTACGCAGGGGCTTTTAGTCATCGATGAACAAGGTTTACAAAGTGTCCTGTTTTGGTTAGCGGGTTCTGTGTCGGGGCGTAGTATTGAAATGCTCGTGCCTGTCCTACCGTTTATTTTAGGAGTGACAGTTGTGGCAATATTTATGGGGCGTTCAATCAATATTTTACAATCAGGAGATGATATTGCCAAAGGATTAGGACAACGAACAATGCTCACGAAAATCACACTAGGCATAATTATTATCATACTGGCAGGCAGTTCAGTAGCTGTTGCAGGTTCAATAGGCTTTATTGGCTTGATTGTCCCTCATATGGCGATCCAACTTGTTGGCACAGATTATCGCTGGATTATTCCCTACAGTGCCGTATTGGGAGCAATATTGCTACTGTCGGCTGATATTGCGGCAAGATATGTGATTATGCCATTGGAAATGCCGATTGGTGTCATGACTGCCTTAATCGGAGCTCCTTTCTTCATTTATATTGCACGAAAGGGGTTGGCAAAAAATGCCTAATTATGTGTCGGTTCGAACGAAAACTAATCGTATATCTTTTCAAATTGCTAAAAGAACGGCTTGGATTCTACTACTTTTAAGCTTATTATTAATCCTCATTACGGTTCTTGGTTTATCTGCGGGGAGCGAGTTTATCCATCCTGTCACAGTGGTGAAAGAATTATTAGGCTATGGCAATGGAGATTACGATTTTGTCTTACATACATTAAGGCTCCCGCGTGTGTTGATGGCCTTATTAGTTGGTGCTGCGCTGGGAGTTGCTGGTTTAATTTTACAAGGAATTATCCGTAATCCTCTTGCTGCGCCTGATATTATTGGTATAACGAGCGGAGCATCGATGGGGGCAATTATTTTTATCGTGTACTTTATGGGATCAGTCAGTATTCAATTTTTACCGTTAGCTGCTATATTAGGTGCTGGTATTGTCTCCTTCATCATTTACCTACTATCATGGAGAAAAGGAGTCACACCAATTCGAATGGTACTAATTGGAATTGGTATCTCAGCTTTAGCAAAGGCGGTTGTGACGATGCTGCTTGTAATCAGTAATGTAGCCGCTACAACGAAAGCCTATTTATGGCTGACAGGTAGTTTGTATGGGGCCAATATGCAGGATGTCTATTTGCTATTACCGTGGCTAGTCATTTTAATGCCACTAACATTTATTTTAGCAAGAACGGTGAATGTGAAGGAATTAGGCGATGAAATAGCGATAGGGCTGGGAGTAAAAGTACAAGTGTATCGTTTACTTTTTCTACTCATTAGTGTCATGCTAGCTGGTTCTGCAGTAGCTTTTGCTGGTGGCATTGCCTTTGTTGGATTAGTGGCTCCTCATATGAGCAGAATGCTTGTTGGGCGTTCCTTTGCAGGATTAATTCCTGTGACAGCTATTATAGGTGGAATCATTGTCATTGTGGCTGATATGGTGGCACGCACAGCCTTTTTACCAAAGGACTTACCTACAGGAGTCTTTACTGCTGCAATTGGCGCACCATTCTTTATTTATTTATTATTTAGAACGCGCAATCAATAAAGCTTCATGATAAAAAAGTTAAAAGCGGGAGAAGAAGGTGACAGGAATTTGAAACATGTCTTAGAAGCACAAAATTTACATGTAAGCTATGGAGAAAATCTTATTTTAGAGGATTTGAATCTTCAAATACCAAAAGGAAAAATTACAGTACTAGTTGGGGCCAATGGTTGTGGAAAATCTACACTACTTCGGACATTTGCACGATTACAAAAAGCGAAGTCGGGTGAAATTTTTTTAGATGAGAATAAACTAGATGCCATTTCAACGAAAGAGGTAGCGAAACGTTTAGCTATTCTACCGCAGGGCCCTGTTGCACCAGAAGGATTAACTGTTCAGCAATTGATTAAGCAAGGTCGTTATCCACACCAAAGTTGGTTAAAGCAATGGTCTACGGAGGATGAAAAAATTGTAAACAATGCGCTTGCAGTAACGCAGATGACTGAATTTGCAGATCGTCCAGTAGATGCATTATCAGGTGGTCAGCGGCAACGTGTATGGATTGCTATGACATTAGCGCAAAAAACAGATCTTATTTTACTAGATGAACCTACAACTTATTTAGATATGGCTCATCAAGTAGAAATTTTAGATTTACTATTTGATTTAAATGACAAGGAAGGGCGTACCGTCGTTATGGTATTACACGATTTAAACTTAGCCTGTCGCTATGCCCATCATATTGTGGCGGTACGTAATAAACAGGTTTATGCCCAAGGCAAGCCAGAGGAAGTGGTGACAGCAGAGATGGTCCAGGCTGTTTTTCGTATGGATTGTACCATTATTAAAGATCCGCTCTTTGGGACACCTTTATGTGTGCCACATGGCAAGGGGCGAACAGTTCAAACAGTGGAATTAGAGGAGGTAGGGATCTGTTGAGCCTATCACTGTCAGCTGAAGAAACATCCGTGTTACTAAGAGAGTATCGATTGTCGATAGAGCCTGCAGTAGATGCTACATACTCTTTATATGCCAAAAATTTATTGGACAATGAACAAGCTCTAGATTATTTACAAAAAATTGCCCATTTCTTTCAATCGCCTTCTATCCTAGTTACGGCATCGTTGTTTGCGAAGCGCTATAGCGTTTTAACGATAGCTTCAGCCTTCTATGCTATGTCCAGATACGATAAAGGACTACATTGCAGAATTGAAAATATGTGGGTAGAAGCGGAATCTTCAAAACCTTGGCTTCCTACTATTCGGCTAATCGATCGCACAGTGTCAATACCTACAGAAGACCGTGAAAAATGGCGTGATGAGGTTCTTAGAGAAATCTTTGCAAATAATTTAGCGAAGGTTTGGCAGTCATTAGCGAAAATAAGTAAAATTCCAAAAACAATCTTATGGGAAAACACAGCTATTTATGTGAATTGGCTCTATGAAACGAAAATAGGGGAAGGAGCCAGTGAGCAAGAAAAGGCTCGTATACAAGAGGATTATCACTATATTGTAAACCTAGCACCAGGCTCCATTTTTGGAGAGAGAAAAAATCCTTTGACGGACTATTGTGGTCCTAAAGTGACAATTATGGAATCGGAGCAACTTGTACGCTTGAGAAAAACATGTTGTTTCTATTATCATACCTCTGATGAAGCAAATGATTATTGTATCTCCTGTCCAAAAATAAAAAGATAATCATAACAACAAAATCTCTAAACCACCAAAAGTGAGTAAACACTTATAGCATTTCATAAGTGTTTACTCACTTTTATTTTTGACCATCAATACCTGCCATTAAATAAGGAATTGCAGGTTTGATAAATTCTTCGGGCTGTATCTCCTGATTGCTAGTTCTCCATTCTATAGAAGCTCCATAGATTCCCCAGCTTAATATTACAGCAGTCATTTTTAGCGCTTCGTTCTCTGTCGTTACATTTTGTTTCAATAACATTTTGTAAAAGATAATTTCAAGCTGCTCTCTAATAATGCGAGCAATTGTCTCTTCATAGCCTCTATGACAACGATTAGACAATGACTTTTGAAAATTAGTTATCGCTTTAAAGAGAATAATGAAAGCTCCTTCATTAAGTTCGTTATGCTGTAGAAAGTCATCATTCAAATTAATTAATAATACTTCTGATAGGACCTTCTCTAACAGATCATATATATCTTCAAAGTGATAATAAAAAGTCGCACGATTAATCATGGCCTCTGTCGTAATATCCTTAACCGTTATATCCTTGAACTCTTTTTTACTAGAAAGTGTAATGAAAGAATCCATGATTAATTTACGAGTCCGTATAACACGAAGATCTGTCTTAGATGAGGTCATTACTTACACTCCTTTTTAAACAAATTCTTCAAAGTGTTGTATAAACAACAATTCAAATAGATTATTGGTTTATTGATGATTTTATTATGAATAAAATACAACTGTAAGGCAAATAAGAGAGTTATATATTTATATTTAATGAAAGTAAGAAAAGGGGATAGTCAATTGAAGAATCATCCAATGGTTTGTGATTTAGAGACAGGTGTATGTGGAGTAGCTGGCGAGGAGGAATTGGGGATAATTGATTTTAATCAACCAAAGAAATCCATTGAAGTATACTATGTAACTGATCCAATATGTTCTCATTGTTGGGCACTTGAACCCGTTCTTCGACGTTTTATCGAGCAGTACGGACACTATTTTAACTTTCATACGATTATGGGAGGATTACTAGAAAAATGGGGTGATGGTCCAGTAGACCCTGCTAATGGAATATCTGGACCTGCCGACGTTGTAGGACACTGGAGAGAAGTTGGAGAATATTATCGCATGCCAATAGATGGAACAGTGATGATGAACAATCCAGTGCAATCATCCTATCCACCATCTCGAGTTTTTAAAGTGATTCAAAAAAATCAGCATGATGCTATAGCATTTGAATATTTGCGCAGAGCAAGAGAAGCGCTATTCGTATTTAATCAAAATATTGCAGATACATCCGTTATGATTGACATTGTAAATAGACTGGGGCTTGATGGAGCGGCTATTGTAAACGAATCAGAACAAACAAGCGGGCAACAGTTATTAAATGAAGATTTTGACCTTGCAAGAAATCTAGGCGTAAGAGGATTTCCAACTATTATTATGATGAATGAAGATAATAAAGGGTTGAAAATTGTTGGTGGGCGTCCATTTGTAAACTATGTGGAAGGACTAAAACAGGTTCTCAATTTTGAAGAGCTGCAACCAAAACAACAGCCATCTCTTTTAAGCTTGCTTGAAAAAGAAAAGCTTCTATTTTCGAAAGAAATTGAAGTCATGTATGATTTGGAAAAGTCAGAGGTTATATCTTATGTGAAAAAAGAGCTTTCATCAGATCAATATGAAATGAAGGAAATACTTGGTGAATGTTATATTACTACTAAATAATGAGGAGAATGCCAATGACATACGTATTACAAGTAGATTTTAAATTGGATGGACCATTTGGTGATGTGATGGCAGAAGCGTTTTCTGACTTAGCAAAAAGTATTTATGAAGAGGAAGGACTTTTGTGGAAAATTTGGACAGAGAGCCCTGAAACAAACGAAGCGGGCGGCATCTATCTATTTGAATCGAAACGCACAGCTGAACAATATATAGCAATGCATTCAAAAAGGCTAGCTGAATTTGGAATCACTACTATCAACGCAAAAATCTTTGCTATCAATTCAAAACTGACTGAAGTTACGAAAGGTCCAATAAAACAATTAAAAAATCACTGATGCATCATAGAATTACTAGCTAATTCAAAGGAGTCTAATTTCTAATTAAGAAGTTAGGCTTTTATTTTATGAATGTATAAATATTCTGAATATTGTGAGGTTGAACCAATTGCGTTGTAGCGTTTACAATAGTTTTATATCACGTTTATGTTATAAAAACATGAATAATTTGAGTGTTTTTCTGTTTAATGCTTAATACTTCAAAGCTTTTAAAATCGTTCTATAGCAGAAGGAGGGATGAGATATTGAATGAAAACAACATATTTTTGCTTATATAGTAGTTCAACAATTGATAAATAAATGTTTCTTATAAACACTATTTTAATTGTTGTTATGCAAAATACATAAATTATTGAGATTAAAAGAGATGAGGTTTTATAAAAAAATGAAAAAGTATTCTGTTGCTACATATTTTTACTTCATTATTCCGTCTTTAATTGGTGTCTTTCTATTTATGACCCCCATTTTAACGGAAGAGGGCTGGAAAGTACCCATTGCCATATTAGCCAATGTTTTAGCGGGGATTGTGGCCCCGATCATTAGCTATTTTACAATTGGAATGTTTGCCATCTCTGCAATTGGTGCACTGATAGCGAAATTTATCCCTCGTAAAAATGCTAAAGAACCTAGTATGTTGGATACATTGTTTTATGTTAATTGGTTTTGGACAATTACTCGTATTATCGGTTTAGCCTTTGCTTCAATGGTGGTCTTCAATTTTGGACCTTCTGCCATCAATAATGAAAATACGGGTGGACTCCTCATGGATCCAAATGAGGGACTCGTGACGTTTTTATTTACCATTTTTTTGTTTGCAGGTTTCCTTTTACCATTTTTAACAAACTTCGGTTTACTTGAATTTTTCGGGACAATGATGGTGAAAATTATGCGGCCACTGTTTAAAAGTCCAGGGCGTTCTTCAATCGATGCTCTTACGTCATGGGTAGGTGATGGCACAATAGGTGTGTTAATGACCAGTAAACAATATGAGATGGGGAACTACACAAAAAAAGAAGCTGCGATTATTGCCACAAGTTTCTCAGTAGTGTCCATCACATTCTGTATCGTTGTATTGGATACTGTACATTTGGCACGCTATTTTATTCCTTATTATTTGACAGTAGTACTTTGTGGAATTGTATTAGCCATTATTATGCCTCGAATCTATCCACTTGCGAAAAAGGAGGATACATATATAGATGGGACACCAGTGGATTATTCACGTGAGAAATTACCAGAGGGCTATAATTCTGTTTCACATGGTTTAGAAAATGCACTTGCTGTTGCACATGCAAATCGTGATCCTCGACAATTTTTCAAAGATGGCTCTAGAAATGTAATTGATTTATGGGTAGGTGTGGCCCCTATCGTTATGGCTTTTGGGACAATTGCCTTAATGCTTGCTGAATTTACAAGTATTTTTGCGATTTTAGGAAAACCGTTTGAACCAATTTTAACCGTCCTTGGCTTGCCTGAAGCGGCTGAAGCAGCGCAAACAATGGTCGTAGGCTTTGCCGATATGTTTCTACCCTCTATTTTAGGTGCAGGGATTGAATCGGAAGTTACTAGATTTGTTATTGCTGTTGTTTCTGTGTCACAGCTGATCTATATGTCTGAGGTAGGTGGACTTATTTTAGGTACAAAAATTCCATTGAAATTTTTGGATTTAGTCGTCTTATTTATACTACGTACGCTTATTTCTCTTCCAATTGCAGCATTGGTTGGTCATCTACTCTTCTAACTAAAATGCCAAGTCTTAAATGGACTTGGCATTTTTCATAAACAGATTGTGATCGATTTTCTTTAGACGTCTCCATAACGTAAGCATGTAGATAAAGAGTACAAAAATGATAAGATAGGCACTTAACATGGAGCCTTCCGTATTTCCCATAATGTTGAAGAAATTATTCAGTCCATGGAAAATAATTGTTACGATAATTGATTGACCTTCCAATACAAGTAAAGCTAGAACAAGGCCAACTAAAAGAGCATAGATGATTTGAAGAATCGTATCTTCTACAGATTGGCCACCTAGTAATTGTAACGCATGTGTGACGCCAAACAATATACTAGAAATCCAGACAGCAGAAAAAGCCCCTTTTGCTAATAGCATGCGTAGCATAATGCCTCTAAATACAGACTCCTCAATAAACGCTACTATGAAAATTTGCATGATAAACATGACAATTAAATCACTAATAGATGTCATATTCAATCCTTTTGTGCTTACTAAGATGATACCTAAAATAAGAAGAAGTGGTAAGGTGATGAAGAAATGATTCTTTTTAATAGGATAAAAGAAATATACTCTCCATTTCTTTTTCGCCGCTATATACATGAAGAGCCCTAATGCAAATGGGATTAACAGCGCAAACTGTAGAAAAGGGCTTAAAGGTTGTTTGATAGAAACAAAGGCACCATTTAAAACATAGAAAAATATGAGTAGAGACTCTAAACCAATTATTTTTATCAACATTTTTGGGTTCATGTTATTATCTTCCTCCTATTCTATTTATACAGGATTTACAGAAACCTTTCGCATACTCGCTGAAATAACTAGATAGAGGAAAATACTAAAAACAAACATGCTCCCTAAAATCGCTAATATAGATGAATTGGCTAATAGTTTATACAACGGAGAATACCATTCAAAGATCACCATTAATATAGGTATTAATGCAAGGAAACCAATTAAGCTATAGCCTCCTAGTATGCCTAAACGATAAAAAACAACGTTAAGGAGAAGGCCAGAACTTAGACAAAATAAAAGCAAGACCGTATCCAATACTACTGTTTGTAAAAATGAATGGGTAATATCAAAAAATAAGATAGGGTGGATGATAATAATATCTTTGATTTTGAATAGGGTAGAAACATAAGAAATGATTTGATGAGCACAGGCAATAATCAAGGCACCGACCAGACTCCAGCTGATAAAAAATAGCCCGACATACAACATATATTGCTGACGACTTAATCCTAGCTTTAAAAAATAGGGTAAGGTTTTATTGAGAAGTTTTGTTGCCATCATACTGTAAAAAATATAAACAGGAATTGAAATAGTCATAGCAAATGATACATATTGACCGAAAAATGCATCTAAGAAAAATGACAAAAGCACGATAGAAAATAAAATGCTCCAAAAAATAATATTTTGCTTCTTATAGCTTTGAAATAAGATATAAAAACTGCCTTTCATCGTGTTCATCGCCCCGGCCTCACTTTCTGTTTACTTAAATAGACGAGCATATCTTGAAGAGAGACAGATTCAAGCGTAATGTTCTGATCTTCAATGGATTGACCATTTGCGAAGACAATAGCTGTCATCTCTTGCATAAATGTATGTTGATAGATTACTTGTAAATCCCCAATTGCTCTCTCAACATCTGAGGCATTGCCTTTTACAGCCACAATATGCTCTCGCCATTCATCAGTGGTCTTTTGGAGCAAAAGTTCGCCCTCATGTAGAATGAAAATTTCCTCAAATAGCTCGCTTGCCTCATCGATTAAATGTGTAGATAGAATAAATAATCGCGGATTTTCTGTTTGCTGCTCAATTAACAAATCATAAAACATATTACGCGCTGCTACATCTAAACCGATATAAGGTTCATCAAATATAGTTATAGCTGTACAACTCGCAAAGCCTGTAATAATTCCAAGTGCAGAGACCATCCCTTTTGAAAGATTACGCACTTTATCTTTTGGATTCAGGGCAAATACTTGTAGCAGTTCTTGAGCTAGCTCTTCATCCCATTTTGGATAAAAGAAGTGATTGGCCTTTAATGTTTGGGCAATGGTCATTTCTTCTTGAAAGTTGCCACTTTCAGCGACAAAGCAAATATCACGTAATGTGGAAGGGGCATTGAAGACATTTTCTCCGTTAACTAAAATTTCTCCGCTTGTTGTAGAGATGAGGCCTGATAATAAATTTAAAAAAGTTGTTTTACCAGCTCCATTGTGACCTAAAAGGCCAATAATCTTTGGTCCCTCCATGGTGAAAGAGATATTTTTCAAAGCTGCTTTATGTTTATAGGATTTCGTGACATTGCTCACATTAATTTTCATTCATGATCCCCCTAGTATCAATTTTTGTAACTCTTCATCTGAAATGCCTAGACGTCTTGCTTCCTTTTTCAATGGTTCAATATGTTGCTGGAAAAAGCTTTCTTTACGCTCAGTAATTAAAATATTTTTGGCGTCTGCATGTACAAACATACCGACACCTCTCTTTTTATAAATGACGCCCTTATCCACTAATTCATTCACGCCTTTCCCAGCAGTTGCAGGATTAATCTGGTATTCTTTTGCAAACTCATTTGTAGATGGAATGCGATCTTCAGGCTGTAGCTGTCCATCTAGAATGGCATCTTCTATTCTTTCACGTATTTGTTGGAAAATGGGCTTTTCGTTATTTAAAGAATGAATCACAATCCACCTCACTTGTTAGTTGGTTAATTACTTGTGTAACTAACCATATAACTTATGGCATCCATTGTCAATGATTTGGTAAAAAAATGTACAAAAATTTTTACATGAAAAAAACCTTCTCATTCTTGAGAGGGCTCTAAGTAAACTAAATATATGAACATGTTATTCATGAAAAAAATTCCTTCACTTTCTATATTTGAAAATAGATTGCATCACAAAATATTATCAAAAAATCCTAGTAACTTGGCAAGAGTTCCATTTTTGCATATGTGTCACATAACCACTATGCATATACTGTGGCAAGAGGGGGGGAGGTGAGCTTTTATGAGAATTAATTGGAAGGTTCGTCTTCAACATATTCCATTTCTACTAGGGCTATTTTCATTGTTGTTCTTACTCGCACAACAAGTGGCTGCAATTTTTGGCTATGATTTTACAGGTGTGATGAGTGAGCAAATATCATCTATTTTAAATACAGTCTTATCCATTTTTGTGTTAATGGGGGTCATTGTCGATCCAACCACACGTGGCACTAGTGATAGTGAACGTGCCTTAATGTATCGGAGACCGAGATAAAATGAACAAAAAGTGTAATTTTACAATAAGGATAAATATGTTATAATGTTAGAAAATTGATAAAGTGGGGAGGATGATTGAATGTCCCTTGAATTGGAGCGCAGAATTGCGAAGCTCGAGGAGGAAATGGCAGATTTACGTCAGGAGTTGTCAATATTAAAAGGTTCGCAAAGCACTGAAAAAAATAATACTCTTGATGCCAGACAGTCGATGATCAAGCAATCAGAACCAATTAAACCAAAACCAGTACTGGAGTCGAAGCCTATCCCGACTAAAGTAGCGGAAAAAGAAGTGCAACCACAGCCATCGATGGAGGAACGTGTTATGTGGGCACTTCCAAAAGTATTCATGGTTATTTTAGTAATGGGCGTACTTTGGGGTCTAAAACTTGTCAGTGACTATGGCTATTTATCGGATGGCGTGAAAATCATCCTTGCCTATGTACTATCGTTGGGATTGGCGGTTATTGCCTATGTACTAGAGCGTAGGAAAGTAGGCTCATCGGCTATAACGATTTCTTTATATGGTGGGGCATTTATTGTCGGTATTTTAACAACCGCAGCAAGTGCCATATTATATGAAATCATTGGTCTTATTCCAGCACTAGGCATTACGCTGCTTTATATTGGCTATGGTATTGCTATTAGCTATTTGAAGAAAAATGAAGCACTAACTGTTTTTGTTGCCTTTACATCATTATTACTACCTTACTTACTAGAATATATGGATTTTAGTGCTGTCATTATTTTATTATTTGTGGTCGTATTGTTTGCTGCATTGCAATTAGTTATTTACCAGCACAAGCAAAAACTAGCCCTTTATATCGCCACATTCTTTTCAGTGCTAGCAGTGAGTGTTGTAGCATTTATGAATAGTGATCAACAAGTAGTTTTTGCACTTGGCTTACTTGTAATTCTAGCAATCTTTTATGCAATATGGTGTTTACTGTATAACGCACAATCCAAATGGAAGCCACTTCACATTGGACTCCAATTTTCTTTAGGCTCATTTAGTTTATTACTGCTGAATTTAATCATTCGTTCTCTTGAAAATGGAGAAATGCTACTCCTCATTTTTATGGCTTTATTTGGCGCTGTAGCGTTTTATAGCTATCGTCAAAAATGGCAGGAGGTACTGGATAGTGCTGTGACACTTGTGTTTATCACCTTCTGTAATATGATACTTCTATTGAATATTCCGAATAAAGTGGATGATTTATTGTATCCTTTGATTGCATTTGCAGGCGTGATGATGAGCTTACGAATACGTGCAAGTATGATGAAGGTCGTTACTTCACTTTCCCTTGTGATGACATTTACACTAAACTTTGTTTTCCATGAACCAAGTCCATTTTTCAGCATCGATCATTTAAGCTTATTTATGCCAATCATCTATTTCATCATTATTTATTTATATGCAAGACGTCCAAAAGAGACACTCTCACCTTTTGAAAAGGTCATGAAGGATTTGTATGTAATCGATATTTTAGCAGTGGTCACAGCTGGCTATTTCTTAGCCTATATTAGCAAGCTAGATGCCGTATACTTTACAGCCGCAAATGGCATTCCATATATGGTGTGTATCGTACTAGCTGTCTTATTTACTGGTTCTTTATTTGTAGAGGAAACTTACAAAGGACGTGCATTAACGCCAGTACTTGGTGCATTTTTCCTACTAGTCTCCTTGATGATCAGCACTAGAGTGTCAATGTTGGAAAGCTTAAACACTATCACTAGATTAATTTATTTAGCAGTGATTGTAGCGATTGTCGCTGATGTGCTTGTAAAAGGAATTATTTATCGATTGTACGAGGACCGTCTGGGGAAATATGTGGACGCCATTGTAAGTACGGGGATTGTGCTCACGATGATTTCGATATGGGGACTGATCCATCAGTTTACATTTAACAACGCACTTGATTGGAAGCTAAGTATCGCTCTTACAACTATTACATTATTCTTAACTGCTAGTGTATCACTATGGATTAGTTCCACACATCATTTAAAAACATTGCGCACAACAGGCTTTATTATTTTAGTTATCGCATTTATTAAGCTAATTTTCTTTGACTTATCTGCCCTTGATTTACTGATTAGAGCTGTTCTATTTATTACCATTGGTGGTATTGGAATGCTATTGTCGGGTAGGTTGTTGAGGAAAAATGAATGAAGTTAGTGTGTATAGATATTAGTAAATAGTAATACTAAAAATGTCAAAGCGTTATTTAAAAAGCGCTTTGACATTTTTTGCTATAAGTTCCCTATCTAAGACACTTAATGATTATCGTACAAGCAATTACTAATGAAAGAATAGTTTCCCTTATGAAATTAAGTAAGACGAAAAACAGCCATATAAGAAAATTCTCATGGCTGTTTTGTCGCATTAATTTTCAATCATACTTGTTTCCTCAGTCCAGAAAAGATTATCTTTTACATTTGGAGTAGGGTAATCTGATGTTTCTGTTTCAGGTACAACACCTGGAGGTAGAGGGGTAGCAGGTCCTCCATAAGTGATACTAGTACCTCCGCTTGAGGATATATTATTTGCAACTACAATACCTGTAATATTTCCCCCTCCTCTTAAATTAATAGTAGCATTCGGTGCAATTATATATTGCCCATTAGTTTGCATGCCTCCACTAATTTCTATGCTTCTACCTCCTGAAATAATATTTCCGTAGATAGCTGCTCCTGATGTTAAAACCATGTTTGAGCTTTTATTTATAATAGATCCAGCTATTTTTGAGTTAGCATTAAGATTTATTGTAGATGATCCTTGATGATAAATATTTAATTGAGATGGATTCCCATTTTGGTTGAAGGGGCCAATGAAATTACTTATATTTTTTGCATATATATTTAGCTTCCCGTTCCCTTTAATAAAAATTTTCCCGTTTTTAATATTTAAATTATCTATATAAATATCAATCTCTTTATCTCCTACATCAATTGTGAAATCATTACCTGTATCCACAGTGAAATTTCTAAACTTAATACTTGAAGATCCTGTAGAAAGGTTTAACGTATATTTTGGGTCTCTCCATGTATGGGGAGCGTTATAGTTTCCTTGATTGTCAATAACATCATACGGGTTCCATTGATCTCCTATTGTTTGTTTAGATGCATAAGATATATTGTTTGCAGCTAAAAACTTATCATCTGGAAAAAATGTTGGGGGTAGATAACTTTTCGGATCGATATTCAACTTCGGAACGGTAGTATACGAAAGCCAGTGATCCGCAATTATATTATTTGGATTTTCTAAGCTTATATCTCCATTAACTTTTGCTCCACCTTTAAGTGTAAAAGTCCCATTTTGCAAACTTACATTTCCTGTAACAGAACCACCCTCTGTAATGGAGATATTTCCTGAAACAATTGAAGCATAGCCATCAGGGAAGCTACCAGGTGGTTGTTCATTATTATTTTCACCAGTGCCATCACCACTATCACCGCCCTCCGAAAACGGAAGACGAGGTTCAATTTCGATTTCTTGCGTTACTTCTCGTTCTTTGGAGCCTTCAATGCTGCCCTTTGATACAATATTAATTCGATAAAGCAATGGCGTCCCATCTGCTGGTAATTCAGTATCTAATGTAATAGATGCCACTTTTCCTGACGAAATGGCATGTGATTCTAGTATAGAAGGGGCATTTTTAAACGCTTTAAATTCACTATTTAAAATTCTTCTGTATTCCGCCTCCGCCTCCGCCTTTTTTAAACGAGGAAGCTGAGGTCGAGTGCTTTTTCTTCTTGTATTTTCACTATCAATCCATTTCGTAATTTGCTGATAGGACCTACTTTGAATTTCTGATAATTCTTTTTTTACTTCTAATTTCGCTAAACTCATCCCCGCCTCAGCAATATAAAAGACAGCCTGATCTTTTCTCTCGTAGTCTACTTGTTTTAGACTGTTAGAAGAGACACTGAGTAAAGAAATACCAAGGATTGAAATAATCACAACTAAAAATAATGCAAGGGCAAGTGCTGAACCTCGTTGATTTTTAATTTGTTTACTCATTATTTTCCTCTCCTTTGAGTAATATCTGTTGCTGCTGTTTGACCATCTTCACTTATAATTTCAATAGCGCCTCCACTGATCGTAAATGATGATATTTTATATGCAATGACTTCATCCTTGCCATTTGAATTTCGAATAATTTGATTATTTTCTAATCTATAAGTTGATACAACTTCCTCACCTAACAATAATGTGTGTAATTCTTTCGGAGGGTCTGTTGTATCATCAGATTCTGTTATAAGGTTATCACTTTTTCGAAAATCCTTCGTAATTACTTTTAAGGCAAAAGATAAATCCTTAATCTCACGATTATGTGTACTTTGCTCGAGTTGTTGCTTTGTAGCAGATGTTACAATACTAATACTCAGCATGGATACGACGGCAAGAATAACAACCACTGTGAGCACTTCAAATAATGTAAGACCTTTGCTATTTAAGAGCCATTTCATCTTATTTTGCCCCCCCGAGTATATACACATTTTCCATTGTAGCTTTACTATTTGTACTATTTTCAATAACTTCTAGATGTACATAAACCGCATTTTTATAAGCGGTATCTGCAGGAAATGTTTCTAATATTAAATAGTAGGTAAAACGATCTTCTTTGTGTGGTAGATATTTATACACTTGGTTAGTGGGTAGAGAAGATGAGGACGTTTTAGCATTCTCTTCATCTAATTCATAGCCACCTGCTAAATCTTCATAAGTAACAGCTCCACCAGATGCATTATAAATCTCCTCCATCTTTACTTGAGCGGCATAAGTAGCATCCATAATATCATTTGACTTGTGCGTTGTCTTATTTGATTGAACGAGCAAGCCAAAAAATGAAATTAACACAATGCCTATTATTAAAAGGGCGGCAACAACTTCAATCAAAGTCATGCCTTGATTATTTTTAAGATATTTTATCAAAATCAATTCCCTCCCTATATTACTATTGATCTATCAATAGTTTGGTCTATGTTGAGTAACCGAAAATATATTGTATGTCGATATTTAGCTCTATTTTGTTTTATTGATTTATTTTACAGTGTCTTTGTCCACTCCTATGATCATGTGGACCTCACGGAGCAACGCTTTATCAATAGATTGACCACTAACAAAGCTTTCATCATTTGGTGTTCATAATCATAAATTTCATATAGAGTGTGTAAAACCTCCTAAATATCATAATTATTTTTAATGCTAAAGATATAGTTAGCTTCAATTTATTATAAAATAAAAATTTCTTAATATGTATGTAAGTTTAAAAAGATAAGGAATTAAAATAGTTAATTAAGGCTATTATAACAAATTCTAAATATGTATCGAAAGAAATTTAAGGTTATATATAGTTCTTTATAGCTAATTGTTGAATTATTTTTGAATTTTCATGTGAAATATCTAGTCAAAATCGGAACAAAGTTGCATTTTAGTAGTGCCAGAATACCATAGTTGTAGTATCATTTGTATATAAATAGAAAAACCACTAAGTTAAATAAAGGATGATGTGGATGAAAACATACATAAAAATAATTAGCTTGTTTTTGGTAATTGTTCTAGTTGTGGGATTTTTTGTTCCATCATTTGTGCTAAATGACACAGTTTTTGCTAAAGAAGGTCCTAAATCTTCAACCATTGGGGGTATTGAGATCCATGATGTGAAAACAGTAGATTTAGCAACTACGCTACAAAATGCAATTTCAGAATGGCAAGGTGCCGAAATGAAAATTGTTAGTGATGGTATAGCCAAAACCATTGACTCGAAACAATTTGTTTTTGATCCATCAGCAGCTATTGCTCAGTACGAAATACTGACAAAAAAGCCTTGGTATGCTTTTTGGCAAAAAGAAAAAGTAGTTCATATTCCCATTCCTGTTACCGTCAATGAAGCGATTACGCAACAAATAGATGAAGCAGGTGTTTGGGATACAGATAAAACACTCCAGAAACTAATCTTACAAGCCAGCTATTTGAAGGAGCATAAGGTCGAAGCCGTTATCAATGAAGGTTCCATGCAAACCGGGGAAAGGATTGCCTTTCAGATTGCCGAGCTACCAGCAAATAGTCAAGGAGTAGCAAAAATCATTCCGTTATTAAATGATGTAAATCTAGTTCCAAATCAATCCATCTCGTTGCTTACACTTTTAGGTGAACAGGCTGGGGTTGTCAATGATGCAGGTTTAGATTTTGTGGCATCAATGCTATATAGTGTAATTCTTCAAACGGATTACGAAATTTTAGAAAGACACTCTCAGGAAATAAATCCAAGCTATTTGCAACAGGGAATTGAGGCAGATATCAATGCAGCATTAGCAAAAGACTTACAATTTATTAATCGGTCTGAGCAGCTCGGTAAACTGAAAGCATCTATAGAGGGTAATCAATTAAAGATAGAAGTTTTTGCAGCCGCGAAAGACAAGGACATCACAGTACGTGTTAGTAAGGATAAAATTGTAAAGCCACGCATTATTTATCGCTATTCGAAGGAGTTAAAGACTGGACAAGAAAGAGTGGAGCAAGAGGGTAAAGAGGGTTCAAGAGTGGAAGTATATCGTTCCATTGTAGAGAATGGAGCAACAGAAGAACAATTCATTAGTAGAGATTATTATGCACCTCAAAATCGAATTGTTATGCGTTCTTCGCAGGAGCCTGTTATTATCACAACGCCTACTCAGAACGTAGGGGCGGGTGCAACAGATCCTGATTTAGAAGTGGATTTAGATGGTAATGGTTTGCCTGATGTGAAACCTTCAAAATCAGAGGAAACAAAGCAAGAAGATGGACCAGAAATTGTCTATGGCTACTATGATAAGGGTGGTAATTTTGTACAAACAAGTCCTTAACGATTGGAGGTATGTTTATGGCAATGAAGCCAGGGCGTAAACGTTTAGGGGATTTACTGGTGGAATCAGGTGTTATCACAGCTGACCAGCTTGAGTACGCATTAACTACTAAGATGAAAAATGAGAAGCTTGGAGATTTCCTTATCAAAGAAAATTTCTTAACAGAGCAGCAGCTTATTGAAGTCTTAGAATTCCAGCTTGGTATCCCTCATATCAGCCTGAATCAGTTTTCAATTAGTCCCGAATTATTACAGCTAATTCCAGCGGAGCTGGCAAAGCGGACAAATATTATGCCGATTCGCAAAGAAAAAAATAAATTGTTTATTGCAATGGAAGACCCAATGGATTATTTCGCCATTGAGGAAGTTCGTATGACGACAGGCTGTCAAATCGAGACAAGTATTGCGGCAAAAGATGATTTATATCGGACGATAACAAAATACTATGATTTACAGGAATCAATGGATGCGGCAATGTTGGATTTGGCTGCCACAAGTACGGAAACACAAGAGGAAATAGAGAATGAGGATTCACCTATTGTTCGTTTAGTGAATCAAATTATTGCGAATGGTGTCGCACAGCGCGCTAGTGATATCCATTTTGATCCGCAAGAAACAGAGCTTCGTGTCCGCTATCGGGTAGATGGTGTGCTACGTACTGAGCGATCCTTGCCAAAGCACATGCAAAACGTCGTATTGGCGCGTATTAAAATTATGGGGAATTTAAATATTACAGAAAATCGTATTCCGCAGGATGGACGTATTAAAACCAATGTTAATTTTAGACCTGTCGATATCCGTTTAGCTACACTACCAACAGTTTATGGTGAAAAGGTAGTTATGCGTATTTTAGATTTAACTAATTCAGCCAATGATATTGATAAATTAGGCTTTAGTGCAAGTAATGAAGCACTTTTCAGGAAAATGATAGCCCATCCAAACGGTATGATGCTGATTACTGGACCAACAGGCTCAGGTAAGTCCTCTACGTTATATGCGGCCCTTTCTCATTTAAATGAAGAAGGCGTCAACATAATTACGGTTGAGGACCCAGTGGAATATCAGTTAGATGGTATCAATCAGATTCAAGTAAAAGAGGAAGTCGGCTTAACATTTGCGGTAGGGTTACGCTCAATTTTACGACAGGACCCCGACATTGTAATGGTAGGGGAAATTCGTGATCTTGAAACAGCTCAAATTGCTATCCGTGCTTCACTAACAGGCCATTTAGTATTAAGTACACTGCATACTAACAGTGCCATCGAATCTATCTCACGGCTCCATGACATGGGGATCGAGCCATTTTTATTATCCTCTTCCCTTGTAGGAATCATGGCGCAACGTCTTGTACGAAAAGTTTGTCGTGATTGTGCTGAACCATATATATTCACTTCTCGTGAACTAGAAATACTTGAAGAGAATGGGGTGGAAGGTGTAACACATGGTAAAAAAGGGCGTGGATGTCCTGCCTGCAATCAAACAGGCTACAGAGGACGTATGGCGATTCATGAAATCCTCCCTGTTGATCGCCAAATAAAGGATATGATTTTAAATCGTGTTGGTGATCGCGTCCTCCGCGATTATATGAAAGAAAAAGGCTACCATACCCTATTAGTGGATGGATTACAAAAGGTTGTAGCAGGCCAAACAACCACTTCAGAAATATTACGTGTTGCAAGTGCAGACTAGGGGTGAAAAAAATGACAGCATATTCAATCGTTGAATTATTAACACGTGCATTTGAAGAAAAAGCATCTGATCTTCATTTAACAAAAGGTATTCCACCAGTATATCGTATCCATGGGCAACTAGAGCATTATGGCACAATCCCACTTGAAACAGAGGATTTGAAGGCAATGGTAAAGGTCATTCTTCCTGTCCATAAACAACAGGAATTTGAGGATAAGGGAGAAACGGACTTTAACTTTTCATTGCCTGGGAAATGTCGATTCCGTGTCAATGCATACCATCAGCGAAATGAAGTGACGATTGCAGCTCGTTTAATTGAGGCTAAAATTCCTTCTATTGAAGCACTCAATATGCCACAGGTGTTATATAAGCTTGCGGAAAAACCACAAGGCTTAATTTTAGTAACTGGCCCAACAGGCTCAGGGAAATCAACTACCTTGGCAGCAATGATAGATCACATCAATGAAACAAGATCTAAACATATTATTACGTTAGAGGATCCAATTGAATATTTGCATACACATAAGAAGTCTGTCATCAATCAACGTGAGATTGGTGTCGATACAATGAGCTTTGCCAATGGTTTACGTGCATCATTACGTCAAGACCCAGATATTATTTTAGTTGGGGAGATGCGAGATTATGAAACCATTTCAACGGCTATTACGGCTGCTGAAACAGGGCATTTAGTTATGGCTACACTGCATACAAGTAGTGCACCAACGACGATCGACCGTATTATCGATGTATTTCCACCACATCAGCAGAGTCAAATTCGTGTGCAGCTTGCGAATGTACTACAAGGTATTGTTTCTCAGCGTTTATTTGTACGTAAGGATGTAAAAGGGCGTATTGCTGCGACAGAAATTTTAGTACAGGCACCTGCTATTTCAAATTTAATTCGTAACGAAAAAATTCACCAAATTCCAAGTGTGATGCAGACAAGTAAAGCATTGGGTATGCACACATTGGAATATTCCATGCAACACCTAATTACCACAGGTAAGATTTCACTAGAGGATGCAAGACCATATATGAACGCTGGTGATTATAGTTGACGATATTTCGTTATAGTGGTCGGACCAAAACAGGAGCACCTAAAAAGGGCATTATCGAGGCACCGAATAAAAAGGTAGCCATGGAAAAGCTTCGAGCACAAGGAATTAATGCACGAGAACTTCAGGAGTCAAATAGCATTTTACATAAAGATATTGCTTTTGGGACAAAAGTAAAGCACCAGGAATTTGTTATTTATTGTCGACAATATGCGACATTAATTCGTGCTGGCGTTCCTGTGGTTGAAGCGACCCATATTTTGGGTGAGCAAACACGGAGTAAACCACTAAAGCGAGCATTGATGCAGGTTGAAGAGGATATTCGAAATGGTATGGCATTTTCAGATGCAGCAGGCAAACACCCAAAAGTGTTCCCATTGCTATTTGTCAATATGATGCGTGCTGGTGAGGCTACAGGGAACGTCGACGATACATTAGATCGTCTTGCAAGCACACTAGAGAAGCAATACAACATTAAGAAAAAAATTCAATCTGCCATGACCTATCCAGCGATTTTATCGATTTTAACACTAGTGGTTGGTATGTTTTTAATGGTGTTTATTGTGCCAACCTTTATGGATGCATTTAAAGAAATGAATTTGGAAATGCCGTTAATAACGGTCATTGTAGTGGGTATTAGTGATTGGCTCATTCAGTTTTGGTACCTTGTGATTTTAGGGCTATTGGTATTAGTAGTGGGCCTTCACTATTTCTATAAAAATAATAAAGAGTTTCATTATGCCGTCAATGTATTTTTACTGCGTATGCCAATCTTTGGACAGCTTTTGCAAAAGGATATTATCGCGAGAATGACAAGAACCTTGTCAACACTCTTTAGCAGCTCCGTACCAATCTTACAAGCCTTAACAATTGTCGAAAAGGTTGGTGGTAATCCGGTAATGGGGAAAGTAGTACTGGAAGCGCGCGATAATTTAGAAAAGGGTGGCACATTATCAGAGCCACTTGAAAAAAGCTGGCTATTTCCACCGCTTGTAACACAAATGACATCAATTGGCGAGAAAACAGGGTCCTTGGATTACATGCTCGAAAAGATCGCTGATTTTTATGAAGAGGAAGTAAACCGTGCCGTCGATACCATGAAGTCACTCATTGAGCCTTTAATGATTGTGGTACTGGCTCTAGTTGTAGGAGTCATCGTTGCGGCTATATTCTTACCAATGTTCCAACTATATGAAAATATGTAATGTTTACAATATTTATATGGATGCCCTTTTGTTCCGCTTAATGGGAAATATCTACTTAGATTTGCTAACAAAAGGAAGCGGCAAGTAGGTATCTTCATGGTTAAGTATTAAAGGAGAGACTGGACATGGAAATTAGGGTAAAGAACGAAAAGGGCTTGACATTAGTCGAGTTATTGGCAGTCATTGTTATTCTAGCTATCGTTGCTGCCATTGCAATTCCAGCTATAAGTAATGTCATTGATAATTCACGTTATAAGGCATTAAAAGCAGATGCCATTAATGTTATTCATGCCGCGCAGTTTTATTTTATGGAGCATCCAACCGCTGATCAATGGCAAATCGTCGAAGTGGAAAAATTAGTATCTGGCGGTTATTTAGACAGTGCTGGCAAAATATTAGAGGCAGATAAAGAAGGTCAGAGTGCCAATGTCCAATTTATCGAGGGCACCTACTACTTCAATGCGCATGCGATTTATTACAGCAATGGAAAATATATAAATTTTGATAATGCCACCTTACAGCATATTGCAGACGATATTCGTAAAGGCAGCAAGGGAACCGGTGGCAAATGTATTGGGCGAGATTGTGCAGCTTCGCCATAATGTTCAGAAGCGCGTGTACACACACTTCATATAAAACTATTAAGGAGGATTTCAAAATGTTAAAAAAGTGGAAAAATAAAAAACTATTGAAAAATGAGAAAGGTTTAACATTAGTTGAACTATTAGCTGTAATTGTTATTCTAGCAATTATTGCAGCAATCGCTGTACCTGCAATTGGTAATATTATTAATAAGTCGAAGGACCGTGCAATTTTAGCAGAAGCATCAAATATTCTTTCAGGAGCAAAGATTGCTTATATTGATGGGGCTTGTAAAGATGGTAAATGTGATGCAAAAGCATTAGCACCATTTGTAGACGGAATTGATTTGAAAGATTCAGCAGCTGAATATGACGGTAAGGATTGGAAAATAACTTATGATAGATTCGGAGAACTTAAAACAAGTGAGTTCCAAATCAAGGGGACACAAATAACGGAAAAAGAACTAAATAAATTATTAACAAAAGCTGAAGTAAAGCCTACAGAAGAAAATAAACCTGAAGAGTAATAATCAGTCCTCCCAACCCACTCAGAAGCGCAAGAAAATTTGCGTTTCTGGCTGGGAAATGGATGACTAATTGAAAAAATCATTTATACTGAGTAGGATAAGGAGGTCTTTTCACATGTTTAAGAGAAAAAGAAAGTCGCATGTTTCGATTGAACTGAAGGATTATGTGCTACGTGCGATTGTGGCGAAAGGACCAGAGCCTAATCAGTGGCAGGGCTATGAATACCCTTTAGCAGCTGGAATCGTTGAAAATGGAACTATTATCGATGAGGTAGCTCTTTTTGAGGTAATTAAAGAGCAAGTAATGAAATGGACAGGGAAAAAACAGGCTGTTCGTATGTTTGTCCCTGATACGACGGTTCTATTAAAAAACTTTGAGCACCCTAAAGATGTAAAGCCTCAGGAATTAAGAGGATATGCTGAAATGGAATTGGGACATTCTATTCATTTACCATTTCAAGACCCTTTAATTGATGTGTATGATGCAGATGCCGAGGACGGCAAGGCTATCTTATTTGCTGCACCTTCTGAAGAGATTACGAAACTGGTTGGGATGCTGTTAGATGTTTCATTAGAACCCGAAGCTGCCGATATTCGTGCGCTTTGTAATATACGTTTATTAGAGCACATGTCCTTATTAATGCCTAATAAAACATATTTAATTGCAGAATGGTCGATTAATGAACTCTCCATCAGTATTTTTTCCAATGGCCAAGTGGAGTTTTTGCGCTATCAAACTATTGAAGTAGATATGACGCAATGGCAGGGGAAGAAAGAGAATGAGTCTAGCTATCAATTTATCTATAATGGCGAATCAGAGAATTATCAAATGGTCGTAATGGATCAGGTTTTGGAGATTGATCGGATGATGAATTTCTTTAAGTTTTCTTTACATAAAGGTGAAAAAACAGTGGATGAAATTATCATGCTTGGCGATAACCCACTATTGAAATCAATTGGGAACTTACTCGCTTCTAATTTAGAACCACCACTAAGGGTTGTCGATGGGAAAAAAATTGAGAAATCGTTTCCGCGCTTTAAGCGAGAATTTTCAACGTTGCTTGGCTTAGCTTTGAAGGAGGTTCGTTAATGGTTCCAGATATAAACCTCTTACCACAACTTGAAAAAAGAACAACCTCTCCCAAGCTTTTTTATAGCTTGGTGATTGTCATTGTGGGACTTATTGTAGCTTATTTACTTTTTTTATTTTTTACATCCAATAGTGAATTGTCACGATTGACTGCAGAGGAACAGGCATTAACAACACAGCTTGATCAATTGCAGCAAGAGCTAGACGCACGACAAAATGTCGATCAGGGTTCGTTGGAAAAGTCAGTAACTTTTATTCAAAGCGTTTCTTATCCTGTAACACCGTTAATTGATGAAACAAAAACTTTATTACCAACTCATTCCTATTTACGTAGCTATGTTTTCGGAGAGAACTCGGTGAATATTGAAGTGGATTTTGAAACGATGACAGATATATCGAAATATGTGGAGCGACTTTTAATGAGTAGCTATTTTACAGATGCTCAAATTAACACTGTCTCAAACTTTGAAATAGAGCTAGGTGAACAAAGGGTGTTAACACCCCAACAAAAATTTAAAGAAGTACCGCGATATTCAGTGTCCATTACAGCGACAATCGATTTTATGTATTTAGCTGGAGGACGACGCTCATGAATAAATTAACGAGTAGTAAAAATTCGTCTATGATCTTGTTACTGGCGCTGATAGCTGCTATTTTATTTGCGCTGTATTATTATTTGCTTTCACCAAAATTGGATGAAGTGAATGAAAAAGAGAGTAATGTATTGCAGGTGCAGCAAGAATTAGCTAGTGTCAAAGAACAACTAGCACAATTAGACAAAGAGCAGGGACAGCCTACTATCAATATATTAGCCTTAAGACAAAAGCTACCTGTAACAAGAGCCGTTGAAAAGATTATTCTTGATTTAGCTGAGATTGAAGAGGTGACAGGAACTCGTGTACTGTCTTTAACTGTTCAAGGTGAGGACGGCACTGTGACACCTTCAGATGAATCGAATGATCTTAATATGTTGGAGCAGGCTGAAGCAGAGGTCAATGGTGATCAGGAGAACAAGGAGACTACTACACCGATTGCATCTCTTTCGAAGGACTCTTTACCAACTAATTTAAAGCTTGTTACTTTTATATTAGAGGTGGGTGCGCTTGATTTTAATTCTCTTGAAAGCTTTTTACAGGAGGTTGAACAATTAGAGCGTATCATGAAAACCGATAAGATTGAATTTAAATTGCCTGGAGAGCAGGCACAGCTTGAGAAAGATGCAGATCTTACGTTAAAGGCAACAGTGCAAGTGACGACGTTCTATTACGAAGAACAACAATAACTTTATTGATAGGCGCACCATACTTCATTTGTATGGGCGCCTATTGGTTTAGGAGGACATAAAATTGGAAATGGCTTATACGATCTTTATTTTTTTATTTGGACTTGTCTTTGGCTCTTTTTATAATGTAGTTGGCTTACGTGTACCACAGAAGGAGTCGATTGTACATCCTCCTTCACATTGTCCAAAATGTCAGAGACGACTGACGGCGCTTGATTTAGTACCAGTTTTGTCTTATGTATTGTTAGGAGGAAAATGTCGGGGTTGTGGCAATAAAATTTCTTGGGTTTACCCAGTCATAGAATTAATGACAGGTGTATTATTTGCCTTTGCTTATTGGCAGCTAGGCTGGGGCATAGAATTGATAGTAGCACTCTTTTTTATCTCTTTATTAATTATTATCGTTGTATCAGATTTAGCCTATATGCTAATTCCAGATAAGGTGTTAGTATTCTTTTTACCTTTGCTAGCTATTGGACGAGTGCTGTCACCATTAACACCGTGGTGGGACTCTCTTGTGGGTGCTGTGGTTGGTTTTGGCATATTATATATCATTGCTGTGCTATCAAACGGTGGCATGGGTGGAGGCGATATTAAATTATTCTTTTTAATTGGTCTCGTTCTGGGTACGATTGATACACTGTTAACGCTATTTTTAGCTGCAGTTATTGGTATGATTGTCGGGATTACCATGTTATCGAAAAACAAACAGGGGAGAAAAACACCCATTCCGTTTGGGCCATCTATTGCATTGGCCGCAGTTATTGTTTATTTCTATGGCGATGTATTAATTCATTGGTATCTAGGCTTTTGGTAATTGTGCAATTTTCAAGAATGTGGAGGGAAGCAAGTGAAACCGATTATTGGTATTACAGCCTTTGTAGAGGATGATTTATCCTCTCGATTAAATGTTGCTTACAGCAAAAGTATCATTGAAGCAGGTGGAATTCCACTGATTATTCCAATTGGAGTAGAAGAAGAGGCAGCCCAGATTTTAGCCCTTACAGACGGTTTATTATTATCTGGTGGTCATGATGTGCATCCATTTCTATTCGGGGCTGAGCCTTCATTAAAGCTTGGAAAAATTCATCCAGCGCGAGATACGATTGAGTTAGCATTGATTGAAGCCGCATTCCAACGTAAGATGCCTATTTTCGGGATCTGTCGAGGAATTCAAATACTAAATGTTGCATTAGGTGGTACCTTATATCAGGATATTGATAGTGATCACTTTAGTACCAAGTTACTCCAACATATGCAGCAATCAGGTCGAACTGTAGCTACCCATACTGTACAGGTTATTGCTGACAATCTATTAGCGACTATCGTTGAACAAGAGAAAATAGCAGTGAATTCATTTCATCATCAAGCGGTGAATGTTTTAGCAGAAAAATTAAAAGTAGCGGCAAAATCTAACGACGGTATTATCGAAGCGGTAGTTCATGAGGAGATGCCATTTTGCTTAGCTGTTCAGTGGCATCCTGAGGAACTAGCCATAGCAGGAGATGAGAGTGCTCAAAAGCTATTTTCAGCCTTTATTGAAGCGAGCATAAAATTTAAGAAGGAAGCTTAGAAGAGGCATTGTACAAAGAATCCAATCGTATGTGGATTCTTTTTTTGCGTAAAAAAGAGGATACATGCTCTTAGAAGGAACATAATCCTCAAAATCTGCTTTAATCGTTAATGTACACGTCTATAAAGACCTACAACTTGTCCTAAAATAGAAACTTGATCGACAATAATTGGTTCCATAGAAGAATTTTCAGGCTGTAAACGGAAATGGTTTTTCTCTTTAAAGAAACGTTTTACAGTTGCTTCATCCTCAGCTGTCATAGCTACAACAATATCCCCATTATTAGCTGTTGCCTTTTGTTTTACAATGACTAAATCTCCATCTAAAATCCCAGCTTCAATCATTGATTCCCCCATGATTTCTAGCATGAACAATTGATCTTCACTTGTGCCATACGTATCGGGTAATGGGAAGTATTCTTCAATATTTTCAATTGCTGTAATTGGAGAACCAGCTGTAACCTTCCCGACAAGTGGGACATGGATCACCTGTTGTTTTTGAATGGATTCTTCAGGCTCTAAAATTTCAATTGCACGTGGCTTTGTTGGATCTCGACGAATAAAGCCTTTTTGTTCTAATCGAGCTAAATGTCCATGAACAGTTGAACTGGAAGCAAGTCCAACTGCTTCACCAATTTCACGTACTGATGGCGGATATCCTTTAGCTCGTACCTCTTCCTTAATGAAAGCTAAAATGTCCTCTTGTCTTTTCGAAACTTTTTTCATGAGTGCTCACCTCTTTTTTCTAAAATCATTCTTCTTATTTGATAGTATAACAGAATGCGAACATGTATGCAAACATAGGTTCGAAAAGTGTTTGACAAAAACGTTTGTTCGCTTTATTATGGGAACATACATTCCGAACAAACATTCTTAAAAAGGGGTAATGATTATGACATGGTTTAAGAAAAACACACATATCTCAATCTTAATAGGAGCTTGTTTATTATTTGCAGCATACCTTTACATTACTGATCCAGGAAAAGTTAGTTACGCAGAAATTCAAATCGAACATGGGGATAGCTTGTGGTCGTTAGCCGAGCAATATCGTGGTAAGATGAGTACTGATGATTGGATAAAGCTTGTAAAAACTGAAAATGAACTAGCAGATATTAAAATTGTAGCGGGAAAATCTCTAGTTATTCCTGTAGTGAGTGATCAAGCCAGTCCCATCAATACTATCGAAATTGCGAGAAATGAACAATGATAAATAATCAACTATCGGCTGTTGTCTATTGTCGCGTAAGTACTGAAAAAGAAACACAAAGCTCCTCATTAGAGCGCCAGCAGGAAGAGTTGCTGCGCTATGCTAAAGAGCAAGGCTATGCGGTGAAGGGCGTGTTTAAAGATCAACATAGTGGCTATGATGTAGAACGTGAAGGCTTGCTAGAAATGCTTGATTTTATAAAAGATAAGAACATTAATGCTCTTTTTGTCCAAGATGAAACTCGTTTAGGACGAGGCAATGCAAGGATGGCTGTATTACATTTATTACAAAAGTCAGCAACTGATGTTTTTTCTATGCGTGATGCAGGCCCAGTCCAATTAAATGAAATGGATACGATGCTGCTTGAGATTTTAGCGATTGTAGAGGAATATCAACGTAGAATCCATAATGCTAAAATTCGACGAGGTATGCGACGTGCTGTAGAAAACGGTTATCGTCCAGAAAATAATTTATCGAATCGAGGTAATCCGCAGGGGCAGGAGCGAAAAGATCTACCTGTAGAGGAAATTGTGAAGCTACGCAAACGTGGATTTACCTTTGAAGAAATTTCTATAACGCTTAGAGGGTTAGGCTTTGAGGTAAGTAAGGCGACAGTACATCGTCGTTTCCAAGAGCACCAAGAAAGATTAGCAGGAAAATAATATTCCTGCTAATTTTTTTTTGTAAAAAACTACTGAAGGGAAGAAAAGCTTTCGATGATAACATGATTTGGCAGTTGGAAAGGGTACTCTTTATTTATTCGGTCATAAAACATGATGCCATTTAAATGATCGATTTCATGCTGTACAACGATGGCCCCGTAGCCCTGTAACTGTACAATGATTTCATGTCCATCGATGTCGTAAGCTTTGACTTTAATTCTCTCATATCTCGGTACAAAACCAGGGACAGGTCGATTTACAGATAGACAGCCTTCTCCCTCCGGTAGATAAATCATATTAAGGGAATGACTCATTATTTTAGGGTTAATCAGCATCATTTCTTGGTCATCAAAGAGTACAGCAAACATTCGTTTATCTACGCCAATTTGATTAGCAGAGAGTCCACTTCCAGGGCGAAGCTTATATTTTTTTGCTAGCGTTTGATTTTGGCTATTTTTCAGATATTGCAGCATGGCTAGGAGGGTATTTCGGTCCTCATTTGTCACTGGTATCGACACTTCTTGAGTTTGTTTTCTTAAAATTGCCGAGTGTTCTTTCACAAAATCCTTCATTGTAATCATATAATCTGGGTGAAATTTAGTCATAGATAAACACCTCATCAATACGGCTATTAAGAACCTTAGCAATCTTAAAAGCTAATTCAAGGGTCGGATCATATTTATCATTTTCAATATTATTAATCGTCTGTCTCACAACTCCACATTCTTTTGCAAGTGACGCTTGTGTTATGCCTAATTTTCTTCCTAAAATTTTGATGATGTTCTTCAGAATTATCCCTCCATTTTGTCCAAAGTATTAGACATTTATATCCATCCCCCTAAGAATACAGATATTAGACTATTTGATTCCTATGCTAGTATGAAAAAAGTAAAGACACTTTTGCAGAAGGATTGATTGGAGTGGAGCCAGCGTCACTCCTAGGGGATTTAGCGTCACAGATGAGACCCTAGAAAGGACGCTGGCGGAACGGAAATCACCCCACAGCCTTGTTAAAAGTTCTCATTCTACTAATGACATCATCTTTTTTCAACAACATGAAATGCCCGATTAATTGGACATTTAGGTTTTAAATCATCACTTAATACCAATTTTCATCAAAATTTAGCTTTAACGCATGCCCGAAACAAATACCGAAAGGAATAAAACCTCTTCCTCTTGCTGTAATGATATTTCCATCTTGTACCACTAGTTCATCTGAATAGTTATGAAGTTCAAAGCACCCTAACTGCTCCATGCCATCTAAAGGTAGTCCTACTGTATATTTTTTGTTCTTTAAGACCCCTGCTTTTGCTAATAGGTAAGGGGAGCTAGAAATACTTGCAATTATTCCTCCTTTTGCAGATAGAAGACGAATGAAGTCTAGTAAGCTCTCTTCAAGTTGTAATGTAGAAATATCCATATAGCCTGGTAATAGTAGACTATCAATATCGTCAAGCTCTACCTCATTCACGGATAAATCAGCTATACAATTTAAACCAGATTCTCCTCTGATAGGTTTGGTATTCGATCCAAGTGTGATGATGGGTTTACCGCCTTGCATTAATATGGACAAAGCAACACTCAATTCATATTCACTAAATTGTGGGTATAATAACACCGCAGTTTTCTTCATTTCATACACCTCTTACCTTTAGATTGTTCCATTCTTCCTCTAAAATAGCGTAATAGTATTCATCCCACCAAGTCTCTCCATGAGGAATGCATTTTTTGAAAAATCCTTCTTGGCGCATTCCTATTTTTTCCATTACTCGGTAAGAAGCGATATTTTCTGGCTGGCATGTGGCAATAATTCGATGAAGTTTCATTTTATTAAAGCCGTGATCTAATAGGGCCTGAGCAGCTTCAGAAGCATAGCCATGATTATGATAGGCAGGATTCATAACCCATCCAATTTCATACGTATGGTCGCCAAAGTATTTGTGGAAAACAAGATGACCAATGACTCGCTGTTGTTCACGTAAAACAATGGCGAAATGTTTTGCTTGCTCGTTGCTATTCTCTGTTACGAAATTTTGAACCTGATCTTCATTCAACACACCCTCTGGCATATAGTGCATGACCGTTTTGTCGGACATATAGCTATAAACAGCCTGCCAATCTTGGGCTTCAAATGTTCGAATAAGTAGTCTAGGTGTTGTGATGTTCATGATAGCTCCTCCTATTATCTATCAAATTTTTCCTTTTATTATTAGTTATACACCTCTAACTTCTGGAAGTCATGTAAATAATGGCTAAGAAGTGTTTTTAAGGGTTGGTATAACTGCATTTTAAGGGAAACCATGCTATACTTTGCATACTGAGGTCATTAAGCTAGGTACTGAAAGGTGTGTAACCATGTTATCAAAGGAAAAAATTAACCGAATTAATGAATTATCTGCTAAAGCGAAAAGCGGACAATTAACAGAGGAAGAAGCAAAGGAGCGCACAGCGCTTCGCAAGGAGTATTTAGATACGTTTAGAGCAACGATGCGAGATACGATTGAAAACGTTAAAGTGGTCGATGCAGAAGGAAATGATGTAACTCCTGAGAAGGTAAAACAAGCACAAAAAAATAAATTTCTAAATTAATGTGACACAATTCAATAAAGTATGTATGAAAACGCAAATAGTATAACAAAAAGCATTGTTTTCTAAAGCAATGTTGACTAAACTGTAAAAGAACAATATATAGGACGAGAAAGGATGTCACAATATAATGACTCAACACGCGGATCTTTTAGCAATTAATGCTATCCGAACTTTGTCAATCGATGCTATTGAAAAAGCAAATTCTGGTCACCCAGGTTTACCAATGGGAGCAGCGCCAATGGCTTATACGCTTTGGACAAAACAATTACGCCATAATCCAGCAAATCCAAAATGGTTTAACCGTGATCGTTTTGTACTATCAGCAGGTCATGGCTCAATGCTTTTATACAGCTTACTTCACCTTGGAGGCTATGGTTTACCAATGGAAGAAATTCAAAACTTCCGCCAATGGGATTCATTAACACCAGGACATCCTGAATATGGTCATACAGTAGGGGTAGAGGCAACAACTGGTCCTCTTGGGCAAGGAATCGCTATGACTGTTGGTATGGCAATGGCTGAGCGCCATTTAGCGGCTACTTACAATAAACCAGGTCATGACATTGTTGACCACTACACATTTGCGTTATGTGGCGATGGTGACTTAATGGAAGGCGTAGCAGCAGAGGCGATTTCATTAGCTGGTCACTTAAAACTTGAAAAATTAATCGTGCTTTACGATTCTAATGATATTTCTTTAGATGGTGACTTAGAAAAGTCATTTTCAGAAAACGTTCAAAAACGCTTTGAATCTTATGGTTGGAATTATTTAAAAGTGGCAGATGGTACAGATGTAGATGCTATTAATGCAGCCATTGAAGAAGCCAAAAAATCTACTGGCAAGCCAACATTAATTGAAGTGAAAACAGTGATTGGTTTTGGTTCTCCAAATAAATCTGGTAAAGCAGATTCTCACGGTGCACCACTTGGTACAGATGAAGTTGTCTTAACGAAAGCTGCCTATGAGTGGGCACATGAACCATTCCAAATTCCTGCAGAAGTTTACGATACATTTAATGCGGCTGCTGAAGTACAAGGCGCACAACCAGAGGAAGCTTGGAATGCAAAATTTGCTGCATACAAAGAAGAATTCCCAGCGTTAGCAGCTCAATTCGAGAAAGCGATGAATGGTGAATTACCAGAAGACTTTGCTTCTGAGTTACCTGTATATGAAGCTGGTAAATCTGTAGCAACTCGTTCTTCTTCAGGCGATGCAATTAATGCTATTGCGAAGAAAACACCTTCATTCTTTGGTGGTTCAGCTGACCTTGCTGGCTCCAATAAAACAACGATGAAGGGTACAGGAGATTTCTCAGCAGACGACTATGCTGGACGTAACATCTGGTTCGGTGTTCGTGAATTTGCAATGGGTGCTGCTATGAACGGAATGGCTCTTCACGGTGGTTTAAATGTATTCGGTGGTACATTCTTCGTATTCTCTGATTACGTTCGTCCTGCAATTCGTCTATCTGCATTAATGGGTCTTCCTGTAACATATGTATTCACACATGATTCGATTGCAGTAGGGGAAGATGGTCCAACACATGAACCAATCGAACACCTTGCATCATTACGTGCAATGCCAAACCTATCTGTTATTCGCCCTGCGGATGCAAATGAATCAGCAGTTGCGTGGGAGCTTGCAGTAGCAGCAGAAAAAACACCAACTGTTCTTGTATTATCTCGTCAAAACTTACCTGTTCTTGACGCTTCTATTGAAACAGTACGTGAGGGCGTAGCAAAGGGTGCTTACACAGTGTCTCCAGCTGCAAAAGAAGTGGCAGATGCTATTTTAATTGCAACAGGCTCTGAGGTTTCGCTTGCTGTCGAAGCACAAAAAGCATTAAAAGCAGACGGTATAGATGTAGCAGTTGTTTCTATGCCATCTATGGATCGCTTCGAAAAACAAGACGCAGCTTACAAAGAATCTGTTCTACCAAAAGCTGTTACAAAACGTCTTGCAATTGAAATGGGGGCATCATTCGGTTGGCATAAATATACTGGCTTTGAAGGCGATGTTCTAGCAATTGATAAGTTCGGTGCATCTGCTCCGGGTGAATTAGTAATGGAAAAATACGGCTTCACTGTTGAAAACGTAGTAGCAAAAGTGAAAGCACTATAATTTACAACAAATACCACAATACTCAGCGATTTAAACATCAACTGAGTGTTGTGGTACTTTTTTTAGCAGCAAACACAGTATGTGAAAACTCCATAAAAAGGGTGAGCGAATGAAGAACTATAAAGTTGTGTTATTTGACCTAGATGGAACATTATCTGATCCCAAAATAGGAATCACTAAATCAGTGCAACATGCTTTACAGAAGGCGGGCGTCATGGTGAATGATTTGGATGAACTGGAACCATTCATTGGACCACCATTACAAGTATCTTTTCAAGAAATCTATGGATTCAATGATACACAAATAACGCAAGCAATTAGAGATTACCGAGAACGATTTACGGAAAGGGGAATGTTTGAAAATAAACTATATGAAGATATTCCAGCTTTGTTAGCTCATTTAAAGCAACAAGGATATATACTAACTATTGCCACCTCAAAACCAACTGTCTTTGCGGAACAAATCATAAAGTATTTTCAGCTAGAGTCCTATTTCGATCTTGTCGTAGGAAGTCACTTAGATGGTTCACGTTCTGCCAAAGGTGAGATTATTGCAGAGGTACTTCAACAACTTGATTCCTATCCAAAAGAGCAATTTATTATGATTGGGGATCGAAAATATGATTTGATAGGGGCTCGTGAAAATCAAATCGATGCCATCGGTGTGACATATGGTTTTGGGTCGCTAGAAGAATTAAAAAATGAAGAGCCTACATATATTGCGGACCATGTAAATGATCTCCTAAAATACCTCTAAAAACACGAAAAACTGCATGTCAGCATGCAGTTTTTTTATGTAGGATTATTTAGCAAGTCCGTTTTGGAAGGCGTAGACGACGGCTTGAGTACGGTCTTGAACTTCTAGCTTTGCTAAAATATTACTAACATGTGTTTTTACCGTTTTCAAGGCAATATATAGCTCATCAGCGATTTCCTGATTGGCTTTACCCTGGGCCATTAGCAATAATACTTCCATTTCACGTTCAGTCAATTGTTCGTATAGTGGCGTACTATTGCCGTGGCGCATGCGGTGCATCATTTTGGAAGTGACCTCTGGCTCTAATACCGTTTCGCCACCCATCGTTTTTCGAATAGCATCTGCAATTTGTTTGGCATTAGATGTTTTTAAAATATAGCTTACCGCGCCAGCCTCTAAGGCAGGATATACTTTATCATCATCTAAAAAACTAGTCACCATCATGATTTTGGCCTCAGGCCATGCTGCTAATATTTCCACTGTTGCCTCTGCTCCTGTCATAACAGGCATCACATTATCCATTAAAATAATATCAGGCCTTAGCGATAGGGCACGTTCCACAGCCTCTTTACCGTTCTCAGCCTCACCTACAACCGTAATATCCGGCTGTGCTGAAAGGTAGGCTGACACACCAATCCGTACCATTTCATGATCATCCACTATGAGCACTTGTATCATCGACATTGACCTCCTCTTTTTGTAAAGGAATTTTAACCTCTACAATTGTTCCTTCACCAGGCACTGATACAATTTTATAGGTGCAGCCAATTTCAACTGCTCGTTCAGCTATATTTTGTAAACCATATGATGTGGATTTATCTTCCTCCACATCAAAGCCTAAACCATTATCTTGAATTCGTAAAATAGCTAAGTCGTCTCGTGCCACAAGAAGTAATTCCACCTCACTTGCTTTGGCATGACGCAGCGTATTGGAGAGTGCCTCTTGTGCAATACGAAATAAATGATCTTCCTCTGCTTTAGTTAAGGCCATTTCTTCTAATTCATATTCTATATGGAAATAAACTTTTTGCTGAAGTTCAATAATCAATTCCTCTAAGCCTTGTGCCAATGTTTTATTGTGTAAAGCAACAGGCCGTAAGTGTAGCAGTAATGCACGCATTTCTAGCTGTGCCTGCTGAACGATTTTCTCCACCTGTTTTAAGCTAGTAGCATGTTCGTCATTTTCAGTTAATGCAGATAGTAACATAGAGGCAGCAAATAGTTGTTGTGACACAGAATCATGGAGTTCTCTAGCTAGTCGTTGGCGTTCAGCAATAATACGCTCCTGAATAATTTTATCATTGGCCTCAGCCCGTTCATTGGACAAACGCTGTAAACTTTTACGTTGCGTATCAATTAATTCACTCGTTTGGACAAGTGCTTTTTTTAACGATTTCGGAAGAGCTTGTTTTTTAGGAAAAACAAAATCAGGCTCGATCAGTTGTTTCACTATTCGTGTTGCCTGCGCTTCTCGTGCCCTTGCAGTCATACTGATCCAGCTAGCAAACAGGAAGCTAAGTATAAACAGGCTAACTATGATGATGCCACCTAGAGGGATATTATCGTAATTCTGCTGCCATAAGGGCTCCCATGTTTTTTCATCAGGATTGCCCCATAGTGCAACAAGAAGACCGAAAACAGCACTCATTAAAATAAAAAATAATGTAAATAATCTTGAGATAAATGCTATCATTTTCGTAGCACCTCCAAATCTCCAAGCCAGGTTGCGACATGAATAATCAGTACACGTTTAGCATCCTCAGGGTTGCCGTCTGAGAAAGTAATACTTTCATTTACTATACGTTGCGGCCCTACGTGTAAGCAGGAGAGCTCACCAAATAACGTCGTATACTGTAAACGGAATGGAATTTCATAAGGAACATAGATTTGAACTTTACCGATACCTTGTCGAATTGTAATAAGACTAGTGCCAGCTGGTAAAATCGTTTGCGTTGTATCAATGGTAATATCTCCTGCAAGGCGCTGAATTTGTACATCTTGCCATTTATAAGCTTCTATAGGCGCTGGCATTGTGCCAATTAGGTCATTTTTAATTGCAGGAAGCTTTTCAAATAGCTCTGCACCAACTACTTTTGGCTCGTTTTCTCTTTGCAAGTATTGATAGAGCATATATAAGAGCATGATGACGATAAATAAACGTAAGCTCCACATCGTGAACAAAGCAATAGCAATAAAGAAAATTCCTGTCCATTTAAAAAATCGAACTTTTTTGGAAAAACTTAAATAAAGAAGTACAGCCCCAATCAATAAACAGAAGGCACCACCATTATTAAATATAGTTAGCTCCACAAAGACGAGTAAAAAGAAGCAAAGAACCCAAAATGTGAGCTTATTTGTTGTGAAATTTTGCATGAGGGTCACCCTTCCTTCTACTAATAGTATAAGAGAGGGAATGGGACCCTCTATTCTTAAACGTGAAAGAATGCGCCTTTTAATGTTGGCGCATTGCTTTCATTATACCATGTTATTTACTTTCAATTAGCAGTGGTGAGCTTTCTTCTACTGCTTTTTTTTCTAATTCTGCCAGTCTTGCCTCAAAAGTTGTAAGCTCATGGTCTTTATCGATTTGATAAGCTAATTTATCGATATATGCTTCTAAATCTTCAAAGTTTGTTTTATTATTTTTGGCAATCATTCCATCCATTTGATGATGGGCACGAGTTACATTTTCTTTCCCCATCAGCTGTAATTGACGCACTTTCATATCTTTAATTTTATGCTTCATTGTTTCAAATTTACGCTCGAGCTCGAAGTATTCACGAGTACTTGCTTCAATGCTAGCTTGTAATGTAAGGTTACGAGCTGAATAAGCTGTTACTTCATCCGTAGCGAAATCAATTAAGTCTTGCTCTCCGCTAGATTTTGCTAATGCTAATTGAGATTCACGTTTCGCTAGTAAATCAGCGTTTTCTTTATATTCTTGTTCTAGCTTTTCTTTTAATTGCCCTTGTCGCTCTAATAATTTGCCTGTTTGTTCTGTTTGTTTTTCTGCTTCACGAATGTATTGATTTAACATCGCAATCGGATTTTTTTGTTCCTTCTTATCAAATAATTGGTGTAAGTCTGCCTCTACTGTATATCTAAAACGTTGAAATAAGTTCATTTAAAATCGCTCCTTTTATTTTGTTAAATTTGACCATTCTTTTTCAAAGTTTGTAAACGGATCTTCTTCTTTTTTTCCTTCAATTGTAGGGATTTTTACATCTTCGCCATTCCATTTTTTATAGATAACATAGATAATGGCGATTGCAGCAAGACCTACCATTGCTGGAATGTTAGACACTGCTGATAGGACACCGATTAGACCAACTGTAAACCAGAAAATTTTACCGAAAGATGACTTACTAGCAATGTAGAAGTGCATGCCCAGTGCTACAAATAATCCAGAGAATAATAACCCCGCCAGTGGTCCAATTAACGCTAGTGCAACACATGCTGCAATGACGCCTCCAGTTAATAAAAGAAATTTTTTCATTTGTTTTAGCTCCTTTCGTTTGTACCTTTATGTTACCTATTTACAAGATTGTCTAAAACGGACTCGAAATTGATTTTGAACTAGGTCTTGAGGCTGAGATCCATCTAAGCAGCCAAAATAGAAGGTTTTTATCTGTGTTTAATAAGACTTTTTCTTGTTTTTGGAAAAATATTAATTATTTTTGGTTGAAAATACCATTTGCCATAAAGTCATTTATAGACCCGAAACTAGAATTTTTTCGACAAAAATAGAAGAGAGATCCCTCCTTCGTTTGACAAATAAACAAGATTGAATGAGCTATACTTATGAAAAAGAAACTGAGCGAAGGAGGATTTCTGGTGAGAACCTATTCTATATATAAGATAAAAGAAGAGCATTTAACGTTTATTTTTGGCAGAGAGCGTAAGTTATTAGAGATGATGCAAGGTTGTGAAGATGCCAATGAGAAATCCTTAAAAGAGCTTGCATATATATGTGAATCCGTTCGTTTTGAGGAGATTGCAGCCATGTTAGAGCATCAACTTGATTCCAAATATGCACACCTAGAAAGAGCTCGTAATGCTTTGTTTTTAGAACATCCAATCAAAGGTAAAATGGCTATTTATTTAGTAGATCGTAAAATTTGTGTTTACTGTGAAGGTTCGCGAATGCTAGATTTAGATTTATTTCAAATGCTTGCTAAAATGAGTGAACGTTTTATTGCTTTTAATAAACAGGATAATGAGTGTGGGTGGTTAAAGCCGATGAAGTATACAATGCACTAGGAAAATTCACTACAATATATAGTAACACGCTATTATTTGGTGTATAATGGAGCGTGGAGAGTTTTTTCTCGGTATATTGTAGTGGAGGAGGTTGGTTGTATGCCTACATGGGGCTGGATTATTATCGTAATTATCGCATTAGCAGCGGGCGCAGCACTTGGTTTCTATTTCGCTCGTCAAGCTATGATGAAATATTTGAAAGAAAACCCACCTATTAATGAGCAAATGATTCGTATGATGATGGCGCAAATGGGTCGTACGCCGTCTGAAAAGCAAGTACGTCAAATGATGGCGCAAATGAATAAATTCCAGAAGTAATTTGGAATGTTCCGAGCAACTAGTTCAAGCTTAACTAGTTGTTTTTTTATTTTTAATAGTATTTAAATAATTCTTAAAAATCATACAACTCTATCGGGAAACTATGTATAATGGAGTTACTATACGGAAGGGAGTTGTGTATATTGCAAAAAGAAAAAACAAATGTAGAAAGTTTTGATCTAGATCATACAAAAGTGAAGGCACCTTATGTTCGTTTAGCAGGTGTGAAAACTGGCAAAAATGGCGATGAAGTATATAAATACGATATTCGCTTTAAACAGCCAAATAAGGAGCATATGGAAATGCCTGCATTACATTCTTTAGAGCATTTATCTGCTGACATTATCCGTAATTACTCAGATCATATTGTTGATTTCAGTCCAATGGGTTGTCAAACAGGCTTCTATGTGTCCTTGATCAATCATAATGATTATGAGGATTTATTAGCTATTTTAGAGAACACATTTACAGATGTGACAAAGGCAACCGCAGTGCCTGCCTGCAATGAAGTGCAATGTGGCTGGGCTGCTAGCCATAGTTTAGAAGGGGCCCAAGCATTAGCAAAAGAGTTTTTAGCGAAACGTGATGAATGGCATATTATTTTTGAAGATTAAATAAAATAAAAACCTTGCGAGTAAAATGACGCAAGGTTTTTCATTGCCCTAAAAATGGAATGGAATGACATTGGAAGAAGAAGAATCCTGATTGATTTTTTGATAAATAAAATTGTCTAAAAAATCATGAATTAAATCCTCATATTCATCCATATTTTCATTAAAGGACTGTGCATGTGCCCCCGTATCAAAAAGTTTTAATTTTTTTGGACCGGTTTTTTTATTGTAGAGATCGAGTGACATGGAAGCTGGAATAAATGTATCGGGAATACTATGGATAAAGAGCACAGGTTTTTCAATATGTGTGACGGCTTCGGCAGGTGTTACACTTTTAAATGAGTAACCATCTCTAAGACGAACAAAAAAGTCAGCAAAACGAATAGGAATAATGGAGCCATATTTAAATTCAGTTTTCGCAATTTGTTTGAGTAACATAGAAAAGTCCGAGAACGCGCAATCTGAGATATAAAAATCAGCGCCATCCTCGACTGTTCCTGCATAGAGGAGCATGGTTGCAGCACCCATCGATTCACCGTGAATGCCAAGTATAGCATCCTCTCCAATCATGGCTTTTACTGTTTTCACCACGGCATCAAGATCGTTTTTCTCATAGTAGCCATAGCTTGTTGTCTTGCCTCCAGATTCACCATGGCGACGGTGGTCAAATATAACAGAATTATAGCCAAGTCTTTCAAAAAGGCGAGCATATTTCACGGAATTTATTTTATTTTCGGTAACACCGTGGCAAATGATGATCGTGTTATTTGTTTGCAATGGCTGAAACATAATGCCTCGAATTGTATAGCCATTTGGAGAATCAATATTCAGTTCACATTTCAAGTTTTTATTGTACCAAGCTTCATCAAAGCGCTTTGCGGTCGTTTCTCGTTCCCGTATAAATTCAGGGTCTTTTTGTTGGATATACATTAATTTATTGGAAAGCGCGAAGCCGAACAGACCTGTTGCAGCGGCGGCTAGCGTTGTTGTAATACCAGAGAATAAAAGCATCTTCTTTTTCATCATAAAACACCTCCACATGCTGTTTCTTATTTGTAATGTTCCCAACTAAGATTGTTTAAAACACGTCAACATTTTACAATATCTTTGGCAAAACTGCGATTATTTCTATTATCGAAAATCGTCAAAATATTTGTTAAAATATACATATCTGCTAGTAGCATATGCATGCAGTGTTGATTCTTGAACGGGGAAAAGGGGAGAATGATTATGACAAACGAGGTAGTAATCGTGAGTGCGGTGCGTACAGCAATTGGCTCATTTCAGGGGACATTAAAAGACGTACCAGCGACAACGTTAGGTAGCATTGTCATTAAAGAGGCATTAGTGCGTGCTGGCGTAGCAGGTGAACATGTCGATGAGGTTATTATGGGGAATGTTTTATCGGCAGGACTTGGACAAAATCCAGCTCGTCAAGCGGCAATTAAAGCGGGGTTACCTCAAGAGGTATCAGCATTAACAATTAATAAAGTATGTGGATCAGGTTTAAAGGCTGTTCATTTAGCAACACAGGCGATTATAGCGGGAGATGCAGAGATTGTTGTTGCAGGTGGATTTGAAAATATGAGCCAGGCTCCATACGTCTTAAAAAATGCACGAGAAGGCTTCCGAATGGGCGACCAAAAGGTAGTAGATACAATGATACAAGATGGCCTATGGTGTGCTTTTAACGATTATCATATGGGCATTACAGCTGAAAATTTATGTGATATGTATCAAATCTCTCGAGAAGAGCAGGATGCTTTTGCAGCTCGTTCTCAGCAACGTGCAGAGGAAGCAATTGCAGCGGGCAAGTTTGAAAATGAAATCGTTGCTGTTGAGATTCCACAGCGCAAGGGAGAGCCACTGCTTTTCAATAAAGATGAATTTCCACGAGCAGGTGTGACAGCAGAATCATTAGGTAAGCTACGACCAGCATTTAAAAAGGATGGCTCTGTCACAGCAGCGAACGCGTCTGGTATTAATGATGGTGCGGCAGCGGTAGTGGTGATGTCAAAGGAAAAAGCACAAGAGCTAGGCATTCAACCAATGGCGATCATTACAGCGAATGCTAGTGCTGGTGTAGATCCTGCAATTATGGGTACAGGTCCTGTAAAAGCAGTACAAAAAGCGCTGACAAAGGCTAAGATTACTTTAAACGATATCGATTTAATTGAAGCAAATGAAGCATTTGCAGCACAATCAATTGCTGTAGATCGTGAATTAAGCTTTAATCATGATAAACTAAATGTTAACGGGGGTGCCATTGCTCTTGGTCACCCAATCGGTGCTAGTGGTGCTCGGATTTTGGTAACGCTATTACATGAGATGGAAAAGCGTGATGTGAAAACGGGCTTAGCCACATTATGTATCGGTGGTGGACAAGGCGTAGCAACAGTTGTGAAGCGCCCTTGATGTCAATAAGAAGGTGAATAGAAATGGGAAAGAAACGAAAACAGCAACAACATACTGACAATAGCGTAACAGCTAGCCTACCTAAGCAAGAGGCCGTTACATTAGCAGATCAGCTAGGTGGCGATGTGCTAGCAAAATTGAAAGCAGCGAAGCAAGATTTAACTGCTAAAGAGCAGGCGGCAGAAGAAGAGCGTCAGGCAAAATTAGCTTTTGAACGTAAACAACGAGAAAAAAACAAATCGTTTGAAGAACTTTTAAACGAATACGGCGATAAAGGTACTAAATATTAAGAGAGAACAGTGAATTCACATAGGTGGGTTCACTGTTTTATATTTACAGCATAACATTTATATGGCTGTGGTCGATATAGAGGGAGAGGTCTTTGAATTTAAACGAACGGGAGACGCTGCCAATAACATATACCTAATTGTAGTTTAGTATCAATTAAATTATGTTAGGAGACCAACATGGTAGAATTACAAACAGAAAGAATAAGGTTAATTCCTTTAAACGCTAAGTATCTTAATTTACTAATAGAGCATGAGGAGCAAATGGCGGCGGAGTTGTCATTAAGTAAAGGTGTAGGGAGTTTAGATTGCGAGCTTAAACAAGCGCTGTATTTTAGACTTTGCAAAGTATTAGAAGATGAGCCAAATTATCTATGGCATACGAATTGGTTACTTGTATTAAAAGAAAAAAATTGTGCTGTTGGTGGCATAATGCTAAAAGGTACGCCAAATGAGCAAGGGGAAGTTGTGATTGGGTATTATACTTTGCCTCCTTATATGGGGCAGGGCTATATGACAGAATCAATCATAGCTCTTAAAGACTGGTTACTCCATCAGCCAAATGCAAAATACGTTATCGCTGACACGGAAAAAGAAAATATGGCTTCCCATCGAGTTTTGGAAAAAGCAGGGGCTGTCTTGTTTAAAGAAACGAAGTCCCTCTATTTTTGGCGGTTCCACCTTTAAAATAAAAGACAAAAGGCTATAATTGAGCCTTTTGTCTTTTATTTTTGAGTATTTTTCTTAGTGCAACAACGAGACTAACAAAAACAATGGCTCCAGCTGTATCGACAAGCACATCTTGAGCACTCATTGTACGACCTGGCGTAAAGCTTTGACGAAACTCATCAAGCACTGCGATTGTAGCCGTTCCACCGATAGCAATACTTGCTGCAAAACGTCTTTTTCCCCAGGCGAAGTAAAGGCCAAGTGCGATGCATCCAAATCCCATGAAGTGTGTCAATTTACGAATTAAAAACTCTACAAATGGAAAATAACCTCGCTCTTCCACTGAAACGATGGTTCCCCAATAGGGAATTTTTAAAATAGATAGTTGTTTTTCAAAAGGTTTATTGGCGAGCAAATCTTCTAATTCTGGTAGTATACTCTGTTGCTCATAGGTCATACTAGAGGAGATTACTAGTACAACTAGACAAATGAGTAAAATTAGCCATTTTTTCATCGATGTTCTTGATAGTACTCATTTTTTGTTAGCTCATTAGCTACCTTGAAATCTGTTATTGAATTAATTTTCTCGTAGGAAGCAAGCGTTTGTGCTAGTTGTTGTTGAGAGCTTGCGCCAATGACCGTAGAAGCGATTGTCGGCTCTTTTAGATTAAAAGCGATAGCCAAAGCATGCAAGTTATTATAGTGTAAAGCTAAGTCTGTTAACGTTGTTGTTAACTCCTCAGCAGTATAGGTGTTAAAACCATTAACATGTTGTAGACGTTGTTGCCAGCTATTTGTTAATAAGCCCTTTGCCACTGTGCCACGTGTTACAACAGAAGCACCCTGTTTCGCAATAAAGTTAAACCATTCTTCAGGGCGGCGATCGAGGGCACTGTATTGCATCATGACGCTTCTAGCCGAGCTTGCAGGTAAAAATCGCTGCAATACATTAGGACGAATGGAGGATATACCATATTCACGAATGAGCCCTTCTTTTTTCAGTCCTTCAAATGTGTCAATTATCTCGTCCCAATCATCTTCGATTGTGCCACCGTGTAATTGATATACATCAATGTAGTCTGTTCCTAAACGTCGTAAGCTAGCATGGACAGCTTCTTTTATATAGGATGGTGATGTATCCCAATGCCAGCCATCTACCCCTTCTGCCCACCGATTACCTACCTTTGTTGCTAGGATGACATCATGACGACGCTTACCTAACGTTGCGCCAATAATCTCTTCATTTGCACCATAATCATATAAATCAGCTGTATCTATATAGTTAATGCCAGCATCTAATGCCATATCGACAATGGCAGCAGCTTGTGTTTTATCTGTCGAAAGAGACATGCCTCCTAAACTAATCTCTGAAATAAACAATTCACTTGTACCAAGCTGTCTTTTTTTCATACGAATGACCTCCTTCGATTTCTCTACTTGTAATGGTACAATGAACATATCTGAAGAACAAGCGAGGTTATCGTCAATGAAAAAGTTTGAGGAAAAAACAACGAAAACGACACCGATCTATGACGGTAGAATAATAAAACTACAAATTGATGATGTCACTTTACCAAATGGACAGGTTGCAAAACGTGAAATCATTAAGCATCCAGGTGCCGTAGCGGTGATTGCTGTTACGGACGAGGGTAAACTAGTGTTAGTAGAACAATACCGCAAAGCGCTGGAGCGTTCTATTATTGAAATTCCAGCTGGAAAGCTAGAGCCAGGTGAGGAGCCAGTGATGACAGCACGTCGAGAATTAGAGGAAGAAACAGGTTATGGCGCGCATCAACTTACTTTTTTACAAACATTTGCAACATCACCAGGCTTTGCGGATGAAGTTCTTCATTTGTTTGTGGCGAGGGGATTATATACAATAGACAATAAAGCAGATTTAGATGAGGATGAATTTGTCGAACTATTAGAAGTTTCGTTGGAAGAAGCACAAGTAATGGTGGCTGACCAGCGTATATATGATGCTAAAACAGCATTCGCAGTGCTATGGCTAGCTGCAAATTTAGAAAATAATCTTTTAGCATAATAGAGACGGACGAGCATAAGCTGTACAAACCTTGATAGAAAAGGAGCATGTTTATGTCTCGTACGGTGTCTATTTTTTATCACGCTTCCATCATTGCAGTAAGTTTTGTTTGTGGCGTTATTTTCTTTCATATTATTGGTGGACCGAAAGCGGAACCCTTTATATTATTTATAGAGCCTCGTTTAGCAGATGGGGACAGGCAATCCATTTTTCGTTTAGTACTGCCTGTTGCTATTTCCATAGGTCTTATATTATTACTAGCAACACATAGCGTCTTAAAGGTGTTAGTGCGTGTGACTGTAGCCATGCGTGCCACTTTTTTTGGCTTTAGTTCGGTTTTTTTATTACAAAAACTTGAAGCTTTTTGGCTTTATACGATTTGGTGGTTTCCATTTCAGCTCATCTATTGTATATTGTTGCTAGTCCTATGCAATTTACTTGTACCCGCTTGGTCAAAGCGAAAAATCGGGAAACAAGTATCTGGTCGGACAATTTTGTTGAATTTTATCGCATTTTTCATCATAATAGTTGCTGAGTTTATTGTTATTTCTTATGTGTTAAAATGATGGATTGAATAGACCAAAATTGTGATCAGATAAAAAAGTAGAAGCATGTTAGAAATCTATTCACTATCTTGTAATAGGATTTACTCCTTTGGTATAATGGAAAGAGTTTAGGGGGGCGTCACATGGAGAGCCGAATTGATCGTATAAAAAAACAGTTGCATAGTGCTAGTTACAAGCTGACGCCGCAGCGAGAAGCGACAGTTGCTGTTTTGCTTGAGCACGAAGAGGACCACCTAAGTGCTGAAGATGTTTATCTTTTAGTAAAAGAAAAAGCACCTGAGATTGGTCTAGCTACTGTTTATAGAACGTTAGAATTATTAACTGAGCTCAAAATTGTCGACAAAATCAACTTTGGCGATGGCGTATCGCGCTATGATTTACGCCAAGAGGGAGCTGCCCATTTCCACCATCATCTTGTTTGTATCGAATGTGGTGCTGTTGATGAAATTCAAGAAGATTTACTTGAAGATGTGGAAGCCGTTGTTGAAAAACGTTGGAACTTTATTATAAAAGATCACCGACTAACTTTCCACGGCATATGCTGGCGCTGTCATGATAAAAACGACGAATCGAATGAAGAAAAATAACGAAAAACTGTCTGTTTTGATCTTTGGTATAGATTGAATCGGGCAGTTTTTTGTTTTTTTTATTGAAGTATAGACACCATTAGGGTTGGTGGTTTATGTCGAATGGAGGGTCCTTTAGCACATTTCTTAAGGCCATGCTAAAATAGAGAATAATTGACAGTGAGGGGGCGTTGTGATGAATGAATTTCAATATGCAGTAGAGGACTATATCCATTTTATTCAGGTGGAAAGGCAGTTATCTGTTAATACATTAGCATCCTATCGCCGAGATTTAGAAAGCTATGTACATTTTTTAAAGGAAGCAGAAGGTATGTCTGATTTTAGTGTGGTAGAACGGACAACTATATTACGCCATTTAGAGCAATTGCGGGCACAGGGAAAGACAAGTCGTACCATTGCCCGTCATATTTCATCGATTCGAAGTTTCCACCAATTTTTACTACGAGAAAAGCGCGCAGAAACTGATCCGACAGTCCATTTGGAGATGCCGACAATTGAGCAAAAGTTGCCTAATATTTTATCTATCCAAGAGATTGAAGCTTTACTAACAGCTCCAAATAAAAGTAAGCCACAAGGTATACGTGATCTTGCCATGCTGGAGTTACTATATGGGTCTGGTATGCGCATCAGTGAACTTATTGCACTGGATTTAGCTGATATTCATTTAACCATGGGCTTTGTACGTGTATTTGGGAAGGGTGGCAAGGAGCGAATCATTCCACTCGGCAAAAGCGCACTTTCGGCAATAAATGCCTATTTAAATGGTGCTCGTAGTCAATTACAGGGAAAGTACCCCAAAACAGATGCGTTTTTTATTAATCAAAGAGGGAAACGTTTAACAAGGCAGGGTTGTTGGAAATTAATGAAGGAGCATGCGTTAAAGGCAGGCATCCAACATGAATTAACACCACATACATTGCGTCATTCCTTTGCCACTCATTTGGTTGAAAATGGAGCCGATTTACGAGCGGTGCAGGAGATGCTTGGTCATGCAGATATTTCTACTACCCAGATTTATACACATATTAGCAAAACAAGATTATCTGAGGTCTATAAGCAATTCCATCCACGTGCTTAAAAGATAATAGGAAAAAATTATGTTTCAGTCGGATGTCTGACCTTTATTTTTCGCATTTTTTTGGTAAAATAGAGTCATGAGATTAGGAGGCAACCATTATGAATAAACCTTTTAACAAAATCCATGTTGTTGTCATGGATTCCGTAGGTATTGGTGAAGCGCCAGACGCTGCTAAATTTGGGGATGTTGGCGCACATACACTAGGACATATCGCTGAAAAAATGAATGGGCTTACAATGCCAGTAATGGAGTCATTTGGTTTAGCGAATATTGAACCATTGCATGGAATGCATGCAACTACTGACCCTAAAGCATACTACGGTAAAATGCAAGAAGCATCAGTTGGTAAAGATACGATGACTGGCCATTGGGAAATCATGGGGTTAAATATTGATAAACCATTTAAAGTGTATCCAGATGGGTTTCCAGCAGAGCTAATTGATGAGCTAGAGAAACGTACAGGTCGGAAAGTGCTATGCAATCAGCCAGCAAGTGGTACACAAGTAATTGAAGATTTTGGGAAGGAGCATATGGAAACAGGTGCGATTATTGTCTATACATCAGCCGATCCTGTTTTACAAATTGCTGCTCATGAAGAAATCATTCCACTAGAAGAGTTATATAAAATTTGCGAAATTGCTCGTGAATTAACATTACAGCCTGAATATTTAGTAGGTCGCGTCATCGCACGACCATTTGTGGGTACGCCTGGAAACTTTACTCGTACATCCAATCGTCATGATTATGCGTTAAAGCCATTTGGTCGTACAACAATGAATGTTTTGAAGGACGCGGGATTAGATGTGATTGCAATTGGAAAAATCTCAGATATTTTCAATGGTGAAGGTGTGACAGATGCTGTACGTACAAAAAATAATATGGATGGTATGGATCAATTTGCAGAAGTTGTACGTCGTGACTTCCGTGGTCTAAGCTTCTTAAATTTAGTCGACTTTGATGCCAATTTCGGCCATCGACGTGATCCTCTAGGCTATGGACAGGCATTACAAGAATTTGATGCACGTCTACCAGAAATTCTAGAGGTAATGTCAGAAGACGATCTATTAATTATTACAGCAGATCACGGCAATGATCCAACCTTCCCAGGGACAGATCATACACGCGAATATGTACCACTAATTGTCTATTCACCACGTTTTAAAGGTGGTGCGGAACTTGCGCTTCGTGAAACCTTTGCAGATATTGCAGCAACAGTTGCAGAAAACTTTCATGTAGAAGCACCGCCATTCGGTAAAAGTTTCTTACATGATTTGAAATAAGGGGGTTTTTTGTATGAATATGGTTCAATTGTTTGAAAAGAAAAAACAAGGATTAGAGCTTTCTCAAGCTGAAATTCAGTATTTTGTTGAAGGCTATACGACAGGCTCTATCCCAGATTATCAAGCAAGTTCTTTATTAATGGCGATACGTTTACTAGGCATGTCTGATGATGAGACATTTTATTTAACAAAGGCAATGATCGAATCAGGCGATGTCATTGATTTAACATCTATTGAAGGCTTTAAAATTGATAAACACTCAACTGGAGGGGTTGGTGACAAGGTTACACTTGTGGTTACGCCAATTATTGCTGCTCTAGGAATTCCTGTTGCGAAATTTAGTGGTAAAGGCTTAGGGATTACTGGGGGGACAATTGATAAACTTGAATCCATTCAGGGCTTTAAAACAGAGCTTTCATCACAGGAGTTCATTGATAATGTCAATCAGCATAAAATTGCCGTTGCTGGACAAACAGGTAATCTAGTACCAGCCGACAAAAAATTATATGCATTGCGTGATGTGACAGGTACTGTCGATTCTATTCCATTAATCGCAGCGTCGATTATGAGTAAAAAAATTGCAAGTGGTGCCGATGGTATAGTCCTCGATGTAAAATGTGGCTCAGGTGCGTTTATGAAGACGCAGGAAGAAGCACAGCGTTTAGCAGATACAATGACGGCTATTGGAGAAAAACTTGGCCGTAAAGTCATCGCACACATCAGTGATATGGATAATCCTTTAGGGAAAATGATTGGTAATAAGCTTGAGGTAGTGGAGGCTTATGCCCTATTAAGTGGACGTATGGAAGAAACGCATGAAGATTTGGTTGATGAATGTGTTGTCATCTCTTCCTTGATGTACCAAATTGCGGCAGGTGTGAATGAAGCGGAAGCGACAGCTGCTGTTAAGCGAGTGCTAGCAGATGGCTCTGCAGCTGCAAAATTCGAGGAGTTTATTGTGGCGCAAGGAGGAGTAGTCTCTGATATTGTTCAAAATGACACAGCTCATAAAGTAGCAGTGACAGCGGTTTCAGAGGGCACAGTGGAGACGATTAATGCTTTATTAGTTGGAGAAGCAAGTGTTAGTCTAGGCGCTGGACGTTTAACGAAGGAATCAAAGCTTGATTATGATGCAGGAATTCAGCTAATCGCCAAAAAAGGTGATCATGTTAATAATGGTGATACGATTGCTTATTTGTATTCAAATCAGCCAATTGACGAAGAGACAATTAATAAAATTCAGCAAGCTTATACAATTGCATAAAGATTATTAGCGAGAGCCCTCACTTATGAGGGTTCTCGCTTTTTTGTGCGTTCGATGAATCGCCAAAATTTAGAGCTCGATAGCGTTTAGAAATTGTAGATTTATCCCATACTGCACATAACCTAAAAAGCTATAAGTATGTCGATTAGACACTATTTCGGAAGACTTTGCACTAGTTCTGTCAGCCACAAGGATTCAACCTATTGAATGTGGAATTGCACGAGGAGGAGGCGATGTTCATGCATTATCAATTAGAAATGGTCACAAGAGAGACAGTCGTTATACGTTTGTTTGGGGAGCTCGATCATCATGCCGTTGAACAAATTCGAGCGAAAATTTCTGCAGCAATTTTTCAAGGCACTGTGACGACCATCATTTGGAACTTGGAAGGACTATCTTTCATGGATAGTTCGGGAGTTGGATTAGTGCTTGGTCGTATGCGTGAGTTAGAGGCAGTTGCTGGGCGAACTATATTATTGAATCCATCGCCAACAATGCGAAAAGTATTTCAATTTTCAGGTTTAGGACCGTGGATGATGGATGCAACAGAGGAACAAGCGATTGATCGCGTAAGGGGGATTGTAAATGGATAACGAAATGACATTAACTTTTTTGGCAATTAGTGAAAATGAAGCTTTAGCGCGTGTAGCTGTTACAGGCTTTATTGCTCAATTAGATCCAACTATTGATGAGCTATCAGAATTTAAAACAGTTGTCTCAGAAGCAGTTTCCAATGCTATTATTCATGGCTATGAAGAAGATGGTAAGGGTGTTGTGACAGTTCATGCTAAACGTGAGGATGATATTGTGACAGTATCTGTCATGGATAAAGGGATAGGAATTGAAGACGTTAGTCGAGCGATGGAGCCATTATTTACAACAAAAAGTATGATGGAGCGTTCGGGTATGGGCTTCACGATTATGGATAGCTTTTCAGATCAGCTAACAGTTATATCAAAATGGCAAGAAGGAACAACTGTAACATTCACGAAGAAATTTTACACAGTTCGCACAGCGGTAATGTGAGGTTAAACCCGTGAAGCCGTTAGAACAGTCGTCCGATAAGCTATTGTCTCAGGAGGAAATGCGTGATTTAATTGCACGCGCACAGCAGGGCGATCATGAGGCTCGTAAACGAATGGTAGAAGGCAATACGAGACTTGTGTGGTCCATTGTTCAACGTTTTACAACGAGAGGTGTTGAGCTTGAGGATTTATTCCAGATTGGCTGCATAGGGCTCATGAAATCTGTGGATAAATTTGATTTAACCTATGATGTGAAATTTTCAACCTATGCAGTACCGATGATCATTGGAGAAATTCAGCGCTTTTTAAGGGATGATGGCATGGTGAAGGTGAGCCGCTCTATTCGTGAGCTCAATTTTAAAATCCGTCATGCTACAGATGAATTTATTAAAAAGAACGAACATCCACCAACCATTCAAGAGCTTGCTCAGGTGCTTGGTGTGACAACAGAGGAAATTGTTACAGCATCCGATGCATTGAGAGACCCTGCCTCTCTTCATGAGCAATTGTATGAGAGTGAGGGTGATTCCATTACACTAATGGATCAAATGAAGGATGAAAAATCGGAGCAACCATTTGATTACATCCCATTAAAAGAAGTACTAACGAGACTTGAGCCAAGAGAGCAGTCTATCATATATCTTCGCTATTTTTCAGATTGCACGCAAACTGAAATTGCAAATAGATTAGGTATATCGCAGGTACAGGTTTCCCGATTAGAGAAAAAAATCCTTGCCCAGCTGAAAAGTTGGATGGCAACTAGTGCAACAGTGGAGCAGGAAGTAATAAAAAAAGACATCTAAGAAAATGGTGACAGCATGACAAATAAATTATTTAACAGCTTAGAAGAAGCCGAAGATTTTCTTATAGAACAATTTGGTGACGGCGAATCGTTTGACGTTGGTATTAAACACTTATTTGTCAAAGATTTGCCGGTCCTTTGTGCATATATTAGTGGGCTTGTAGATGGAGAAGCTTTAACACAGTTGCTGTCTAGCATGCTTCCAGATGAGGACATTGAAATTGATGTAGAGGATGAGAAGGAATATTTTGAGTCTTACTTTAATTTCCATGGACGTTCAGAAGAAACAGAGCGTAAAGCCTATTTACTAGCCATTTTAAGTGGACAAGTCACCTTTATTACTAAAAGTGGCTATTGCTATGTTGCAGAGCTTAGAAACTATCCAGGACGCTCTCCAGAAGAGCCAGATAATGAAAAAGTTATCCGTGGATCAAGGGATGGCTTTACAGAAGGGATTTCTCAAAACACAGCCTTAATACGTAGGCGAATTCGTAATAGTAATCTACGTTTCGAGCTACATAAAATATCCAAAATCGGTCAAACCGACGTGGCGATCGCGTTTATGAAGGATGTTGCCAATGAAGATATGCTCGAAAGTTTACGACAGCGTCTTGGACAAATAAATCATGATGGCTTGACGATGGCCGATAAATCATTAGAAGAATGGCTCTTTAAACAAAAGTTCCACCCAGTTCCATTTGTACGTTATACGGAGAGACCTGATATTGCTGCAGCTCATCTACTTGAAGGGCATATAGCTATATTAGTCGATACTTCTCCATCCGTTATTTTAGTACCTGTTACAGTGTTTCATTTATTGCAGCATGCAGAGGAATATCGTCAGGCACCCACAGTAGGGACGTTTGTACGTTTTATGCGATATTTTGGCTCTGTAATGGGTTTACTTTTATTGCCATTGTGGTATGTATTTGCAACGAATGAATCCCTACTTCCAGATGCCCTCTCCTTTTTAGGTACGGAGGAGAAATCGCATGTACCTTTATTACTACAAATTTTGATTGCGGATATTGGAATAGAATTTTTGAGGATGGCCGCCATTCATACTCCGTCACCATTGTCCACTGCGATGGGATTGGTTGCGGGGGTAATCATTGGTCAAATTGCGATTGATGTTGGATTATTCTCTTCAGAGGTGGTTCTCTATACAGCGGTGGCAGCCATTCTTATTTTCATTATTCCATCCTATGAGCTTAGTATCTCCATTAAAATTTTTAGGTTACTGCTACTTCTGATGACGGGTCTCTGGGGTGTCAATGGGTTATTTATTGGTTTATTTTTATTGTTTACGTATTTATGTTCATTGCGACCAATGCAGGCACCTTATTTATGGCCGCTTGTTCCATTCTTTCCAACAGCAATGCTTCGCGTCATTATTCGCTTCCCAATGACAGCAGATGCACTCAGACCTTATGTAGTCGCTTCCAAACAGCGAAAAAGATCATAGGAGCCGTTGCACTCGTTTTTTTCATGTGATAAAGTTCACATATAGTATTTTGTGATTTTTGCAAAAATTATTTTCATTCAAGAAAAAGCAAGTACTATACATTTGTTTTTTTATATGTGAAGGAAATAGTTTTTTGATGGAATGGTTCTAATATAGTAAAGAACCCTTCCACTTTCAAACCGTAAAAATAACAAGATGGAACGATGTGAAAAGGGAGAGATGCACATGCATTTATATGGAACACAAGCGATTTCTGAAGATGGTCATTTAACAATTGGACAGGTAGACACAATAGAGCTAGCAAAAGAGTATGGTACACCACTTTTCGTGTATGATACTGCACTTATTCGTAAGCGTGCGCGCAGCTTTATCGATACGTTTAAAAAACTAGGCGTAAAAGCAGAAGTAGCTTATGCTTCAAAAGCATTTGCATGTGTAGCGGTGTATCAATTAGCAGCAGAAGAAAATTTATCATTGGATGTTGTATCTGGTGGCGAATTATTTACTGCCTTAAAGGCAGGTTTCCCTGCAGAGCGCATTCATTTTCATGGTAACAATAAAAGCATTGCTGAATTAGAGCTAGCTTTTGACTCCAAGATTGGATGTATTGTTGTAGATAATTTCTATGAAATACAGCTTTTAAAAGATATTTCGGAGCGCCGTCAGCAAAAAATGCGTATATTATTACGTGTTACACCAGGTGTTGAAGCACATACGCATGATTTCATCACGACAGGTCAAGCAGATTCAAAATTCGGCTTTGACTTAAACAATGGTCAAGCGGATGAAGCATTCCAACAAACATTTAACCATGAATTCCTAGAGCTACTTGGTTTACATTGCCATATTGGCTCACAAATTTTTGACACTGCCGGTTTTGGATTGGCTGGAGAAAAATTGATTGACAAAATTTCTGATTGGAACAAGACTCACGGATTTACATGTACTGTGTTAAACTTAGGTGGGGGCTTTGGTATTCGTTATACTGAAGAAGATGCACCGCTTGAACCACAAGTATATGTAGAGGATATGATTACAGTTGTCAAAAATAAAGCAACTGTTCTTGGACTGAAGATGCCGGAAATTTGGATTGAACCAGGTCGATCACTTGTAGGTGATGCAGGAACATCTCTTTATACAATCGGTTCACAAAAAACTGTGCCAGATGTGCGAAAATATATTGCTGTCGATGGAGGTATGAGCGATAATATCCGTCCCGCATTATACGACGCTAAGTATGAGGCAGTCATCGCAAGTAAGGCGAACGAGCCGAAAGATGAGCTCTATACAGTTGCTGGTAAATTATGTGAATCCGGCGATAAATTAATTATTGATGCTAAACTACAAGATGCTGCTTCAGGTGATGTGTTAGCCATCTTCTGTACAGGTGCGTATGGTTATTCGATGGCTAGTAACTATAATCGTGTGCCAAGACCTGCAGTTGTATTTGTAGAGGATGGACAGCATCAACTAGCTATTCGCCGCGAAAGTTATGAAGATATTGTGCAAAACGATCTCCCGCTAACTTTAAAAAAGGGTGAGTAAATTTGAGGAAAAATAAGTGGGTATTACTAGCGTCCATTACAACATTTATTTTATTATGGGGCGTAGTCTATTGGGTGTTGGCGTCGAAAGGTATTCTCGGACCTGGTTCGTAAGACAGAAATTGGCTTGCGGTAAAAGTACAAATCGTGTAGGATAGTCAAAGATTATGTACAGCTAGAAAAAGAGGGAATAGACAAATATGTTAATTCGATATAAAAAAGCTTTAGAGAAAATAGCAATGGGGCTACTTTCATTTATGCCTAACGAAAAAGACGTAAAAAAGCTTACAGAAACCATCCACTCCTATGAAAATGACGATAATTGGGTTTTATACTTATGGAAAAAGAATGATGAATATGTTGGCATTGTAGGGCTTGTTGTTGACGAGCATAATATAGCCACAATCCAGCACGTGTCGGTGATCCCTTCCTATAGGGGAGAGGGAGTAGCAACGGAGATGCTTCAAGAAGTGGCGGAACTTGGCCAATATGAAAGTGTGCGTGCTACAGATGAAACACGTAGTTTTGTTCAAAAATGTATTCATTGTATCGATGAAAAAGCAGACGATTAACAACGTCTGCTTTTTCTTTGTTTGCTTTCTTGTCGCTCTGCAAGAATATGTGAGCGATCTCGAAGCATATGTTTATGAAGAAGATAATTTGAGCTATCTGATGGCAAAAGCTTTATACGTGCTAGGGCTAAATCCAGCAAGTGAGGTGAGAGAGGAAGCTGGAAAGTTTGAAAGGACTTGCCCATTTCAATCGAAGTGATAGCTTTTGTTATTTGTGTTAGGAGTTCAAGATAATCAATTTCTTGGAAAAAAACATGCCCTTCATTTACTTGAAAGTTATGAAGTGCTTTTTCTAAAATTCGTTTAGCACCAGTATTATTACCACGTCGCCAATGATAGAAACCTGTTGCCAGCTGCACATAGCCGACAAGCGGATGCATTTTATCACCAGGTGCAATTTCCTTCCAATATTCCTCTAGCACTTCATGGCATTCAAAAAAATCTTGATTGCCATTAAAATAGGCACAGTAATCTATAAATAAAGTATGATGCTGTGGATGCATTTTGGACTCCTTTCCACTATACTAAAAGAACATAGAATCTCAGGGTGGTAAAATAATGTCTTATGAAGTAAAATTAGAAGCCTTTTCAGGGCCTCTTGATTTATTATTGCATTTAATTCACAGATTGGAAATTGATATCTATGATATCCCAATGGCTGAAATCACACAACAATATATCGACCATATTCATGCAATGCAAGTACTAGAGTTAAATGAAGCAAGTGAATATTTAGTAATGGCAGCAACGTTACTGGCAATTAAAAGCCGCATGTTATTGCCAATTCACGAAGGAGAGATGGAGGACGCAGAATTAGAAGTGGACGGCCCTGACCCTCGTGAAGAACTCGTGCAACGCTTAATCGAATATAAAAAATACAAGGAAGCAGCTAGTAATTTGCAGGAGCTTGAAACAGACCGAGCACAGGTATTTACGAGGCCACCTGCTGATTTAACAGGATTAGCCTCAGAAGAACAGATGGCTTTATTTGATTTGAATGTGAATATCTATGATATGCTTGGAGCATTTCAGAAATTAATGCGTCGCAAAAAATTAAAAAAACCATTAAAAACTACTGTAGCAAGGCAGGAGCGATCAGTAAAAGATCAAATGCGCTCTGTTGTGGATTCTTTACGATTAACAGGTGGACGTGCATCATTTTTCGAGCTTTTTCCCTATGAAGATAAGCCAACACTTATTCTGACGTTTGTATCTCTTCTTGAACTGATGAAACGTCAGGTCGTCATCGTAGAGCAAGATGGTAACTTTGAAGAATTAACGGTTACCTTACAGAAGGAGGAATGGGAAGATGACGAAAACATTGATGTTACAGAGTAGAATTGAAGCCTTATTATTTGTTGTGGGAGATGATGGCTTAACGATTAAACAACTTTCACAACTCTTAGGAGAGCAGGAAGAGCTGATTCTGCAAACAATGAATACATTGAGAGAAACCTATGAAGAAGATTTAACAAGAGGAATTACGGTGAAAGAAATTGCAGGCGTTTATCAGCTCATTACAAAATCTGATTTTGCCGATACGATTCAAAGATTAGTAGAAAATCCAACCGCACAATCCTTATCTCAAGCCTCCCTTGAAGTGTTAGCGATCGTTGCATACAAACAGCCCATTACACGTGTAGCAATAGAAGATTTGCGCGGTGTGAAGTGTGAACGACCAATCCAAACATTAGTTTCACGAGGATTAATTAAAGAGGTAGGACGGTCAGAAGGGACTGGACGTGCCATCTTATATGGAACAACAAAAGAATTTTTACATTATTTTGGCTTAAATAGTATAGAAGAAATGCCTCCTCTACCTGAAGAGGACCTTGCTGATACAGAACAAGAAACAGATTTATTTATGACGAAGTTCCAAGAGACTTTTAGCGGAGCAAAATAATGGTTAGGTATAATGCGTAGCCTTCAACATAAATTTAAATCTATAATTTCCTATCACATTGAATAAGGAGTGGCTCGTTGCTTCGGTTATTTCGTTTAACACTGTTTATGATCATTGTGTTAATGGTAATGCTTCCTCAGACTAGCTTTGCAAGAGGAGGAAGCGGCTATGCTGTCTTGGATGGCGATACAGGTCGACTTTTAATTGGATCCAATAGCGATGAACGATTACCTATTGCTAGCCTCACAAAAATTTGGACAGCACTTGTGGCAATTGAAAATAGTGACTTGCAGGATGAAGTCGTTATATCCCCTAAGGCTGCTATGGCTGAGGGGAGCTCTATTTACCTACAGGCTGGTGAAACGGTGACAGTTGAAACGTTATTGTATGGCTTAATGCTACGTTCCGGCAATGATGCTGCAACAGCCTTAGCCGAACATGTAGGAGGGTCTGTAGAGGGTTTTGTCAAATTAATGAATGAAAGAGCTGTTATTGCAGGTCTTACCAATACCGTCTTTATGAATCCTTCTGGTCTTCATCATGATGAGCATTTATCGTCTGCAAGAGATACTGCTGAGATGTTAAGACTTGCGTTGCAAAATAAAACATTTGAGAAAATTGCTTCAACTGTACTTTATCGGGCAAATACAGTAAACGGAATGTTATGGGAAAATAAACACCGTCTATTAAGAGAAGGTTCAGGAATGGCAGCAGATATAGATGATGAGACAGAACAGCCTGTTAGTTCCTTAAAGTCAGCCACTGGTACTGCTTTCGCTGGAAAAACGGGCTTTACTAAGGTTGCTGGACGAACACTTGCAACGGCCTTTCAAAAGGACGGACAAATCTGCATTGTCGTCACATTAAATGAATCAGATGATTGGAATGTACATCGAGGTTTATCCAATAAAGTATGGCAAGATTATAGTCTTGAAACAGTAGTGAAAAAGGGTAAATACAATGTCAATAAAAAGTTGGCTATTCGTTTACAAGAGCCCGTTCGACTACAGTTAAATAAAGAGGAAAAAGAACAGGTGAGGCAAGTATTACATGTTTCAAGGAAACGCCAAGAAGCAGTCTTGTCTATCTTTATAGGAGAAGAACGGATTTATGCAACGCCAGTAAAAGTTGAATCAGCGGATCGTTAAAAACGATTTGCTGATTTTTTACATTATTTGATCAATTGATGTTAAATTTGGTAAAATGATAATGAATTTAAAATTCTTAATTTTCGAAAAAAGGGGTGAGGAAATTGAGGGAAGCTTCAATGGAAAGTAATGGTAGGCAAATTCAATTTGGGCTAATCATTATCTTATTCTTATCAAGTTTAATTGTGCCTGTCATTCTTCTATATCCAATTCAAGAGATACTATATCGACCTAATGAATTTTATTATTTTGCACCTTATTTTAATGCTTATATTATCTTTATGGTCTCTTTATTTGTCATGGCCCTCGTACTACTAATCAATTATTTGATCATACCTAAAACGAAAAAAAGAAAGAATATAAAACGTGGTCTAGTATCTACTTCCTTATTAATTGCCTTAGGTTTCATCGCATTAAGCTTTAATACTTATAAATGGATAGATTCAAGAGGTATTCATATGAATCCATTTTTTAGTTTAAAAGTAAATTTTGTCGAGTGGGAAGAAATAGTGAAAGTTGAGCAGGTTAATCTAGAAAAAAGTGGTGTGACAAAGCCTGATCATCTGGTTTTTACATTTCAAGATGGTTCCACAATGGAGGAACCTTTGGCAGGCAACATGGTACTGGCTAAAAACTATATAGCCAATGAGTTAAAGCAACGTGGCCTAACAATTGAAAATGTATACAGATAAAAGCTGCCGAATGGTAGCTTTTTTTGTGTCAAAATAAACATTTTACAATCGATTCGCATGATTATCAAATGAGTATACTGCTAGTAAACAAAACAAAATCTCGGTTCAAATGTTAAGAAATTAACGAACGAGAAATTAGTCGGAATACTCAATTAAAAAATGTGAAATTTGTTTTTCTTTAATAATGTCTAAAAGTATGACATAATTTTCACAGATTAGCGGGAAAAATAACCCTATTCATTGGATCGAAATCGAATGATGACGAACGTGTCAATGTGAAAGAAAACTAGAGGTGAAAAAATGGAAAGATTACAAAAGGTCATTGCCTATGCAGGTGTTGCGTCAAGGCGCAAGGCAGAGCAATTGATTTTAGAAGGTAAAGTTAAAGTAAATGGTGTAGTGGTTCGTGAGTTAGGAACAAAGGTATCTAATTCCGATACAATTGAAGTAGAAGGTGTAAAACTAGAAAAAGAAGATAAGGTATATTTCTTACTTTACAAACCACGTGGAACAATTTCTGCAGTTACAGATGATAAAGGACGCAAAACTGTCACAGATTTATTTCATCATATTCCGCAACGTATTTTCCCAGTTGGTCGTCTTGATTATGATACATCTGGATTATTGCTATTGACAAATGATGGAGAATTTTCCTATATGTTGACACATCCGAAATTTAAAATTGACAAAACATATATCGCTCGTGTCAAAGGAGTGCCAACAATTGAAGGGCTTAAAAAGCTTCAACGAGGGATCAAATTAGAGGATGGAAAGACAGCACCTGCTAAGGTAAGTATGACATCTTTCGATGAAAAAGCGGGCAAAGCTATTTGTGAAATTACGATTCATGAAGGGCGCAATCGCCAAGTTCGTCGTATGTTTGAAGCGATTGGAACACCTGTTGTTAAATTAAAACGCGAACGCTTTGCTTTTTTAGATTTATTTGGTCTTGCTCCAGGAGAATACCGTGAATTATCAAAGCATGAAGTAAAGCAACTACGTGTGTTAGCAGAAACAGGAAAGCTTGATTAATGCAATTTTGCCAGAAGAAAGTGTGGATACCAATAGAGGTATTTGGATGTTTACACTTTCTTTGTGGTGAAATCGTTCATAAATCATTCATAATTAATAGCTAAGTGTTTTTGTATCATTTTGCTATAATAGGTGAGAATAGTACACCTAGTAGCAGTTTGTTCAAAAATGCTGTAACACATTTAATCCGGTATTGTTGACGTCAATGTGAAAGAAGCTTTTACATATTTATAGACGTATAGAGAGTGAAAAAGTTCTATTTGTTTCTTCAATATGTAAAAGCAACGCAAGCCGTAATTGATAGGGGGTTTATTAACTTGGAGAAAAAGAAAAAACGTCTTGTACTGCGAACTGTCATTTTAGCTGTGTTAGCGTTGGCAATCGGGTACACAGTATATGGAACAGCAACAAAGGAAAAAGTAGAGTTAGTAGCAGTAGGCTCTGAGGCACCTGACTTCACGTTAGTAGATTTAAACGGTGAAAAACATAAATTGTCGGATTATAAAGGGCAAGGGGTATTTTTAAATTTCTGGGGAACTTGGTGTAAGCCTTGTGAGAAGGAAATGCCCGCAATGGACAATCAGTATCAAGAATTTAAAGATCACGGTGTACAAACATTAGCTGTCAATATTGCTCAAACAGATTTTGAAGTACAGAATTTTGTCGATCGATATGGGTTGTCATTTCCAGTAGTTATCGACAAAACAAAAAGTGTTATGACTGCTTATAATGTAGGACAATTACCTGCAACAGTGTTAATTGATCCAGAAGGCAAAGTGGCCAAAATTATTACAGGTGAAATGACGGAGAAAGATATTGCTTCGTACATGGAATTAGTGAAGCCAAATAAGGAGTAATGACGATGGAAAAAATCATTTGTGCTTGTGGTCATAGTAATCCATACGGCACGAAGCTTTGTGAAAAATGTGGTCGTCCTTTAACCGAAGAAGAAAAACAAAATAAAGTTGTTGATATGCGCTATGATGGTATGGCCATTCGCTCCAAAACATATAACAAATCATTTGTTGATAAAATATGGAATTTCTTCTCAAGTGTTAAAGTTGGTATATCCTTAATTATTATCACATTAATTGCTGCTTCAGTCGGAACATTACTACCGCAAGAGTTTTACGTAAAAGCTTCTGATATGGAGAAGGGGGCTTATTACGCAGACGTATATGGTACATTCGGTAAAATCTATTATACGTTGGGGCTTTCGGATTTATATAGCTCATGGTGGTTCCAGATTTTAGTTGGTATGCTAGCAGTATCAATTATAGTGGCAAGTCTTGACCGAGGCATTCCACTTTATAAATCATTAAAGAATCAACGTGTTAAAAGACATGAAAGCTTTATGAAGCGTCAGCGCATTGTTGCAGAAGGACAAGTGTCAGCGAGTGCGGAGGAAACGCTTGATAAAGTGGCTCAAAAAATGACTGAGATGAAGTATTCTGTTCGTCGAGATGGTAGCGCTCTCTTAGCTGAAAAAGGACGCTTTTCTCGTTACGGTCCGTACATAAACCATGTAGGTCTCATCATTTTTTTAGGTGGGGTCATGCTACGTCTAGTTCCAGGCTTCTATGTTGATGAATCGATATGGGTGCGTGAAGGTGAAACACGAGCTATCACTGGAATGGAAGGCTATTTCATTGAAAACCGTGACTTTATTTTAGAAACACATGATAATACACCTCAAGGTGAGCAAGTTAAACAGGGTGTGAATGTAGTGGCTAAAAACTTCCAGACCGATATTACACTTTACAAGCAACCTGAAGACGCATTACCTGGGGATACGGAAAATCTAGAAAAAGTAAAAGACTATTCTATTCGTGTAAACCATCCTTTGAAAGAAGATGGCTTTGCTCTTTACCAGATGGATTATCGTCTAAATGAATTAAAACAGATGAACTTTGAATTAATTAATAAGACGACAGAGAAATCATTAGGTAAGGTAGAGATTGATTTAACAAATCCTAAAAAAGAATATGATTTAGGGAATGGTTCATCCGTTCAAATTCTTGTCTATACACCTGATTTTGATGGATTTGAAAATGGAGAACCTCAGACTAAAACGTCTATTCCAAATAATCCTGCATTTTTATTTAAAATGACTACACCAGAAACTCCTGAAGGAGAAGTAAGCTTTGTTGAAATTATGCAGCCTCCTTTAGAACCACTGGGTGAAAATAAATACAGAATGAAATTTGCTAGTGCAGAGATGCGTGATATGTCAGGTATTACGGTGCGAAAAGATAGTACCATCCCTATTCTGTTTGTTGGTGGGGTCATCTTTATGATCGGTGTTGCCATTGGCTCTTACTGGAATCATCGTCGTTTATGGCTTCAAGTGGAACCAGACGGCCGTGTGTTAATGGCTGCCCATGTCAACAAAAATATGTTCAGCATGAAAAAGGATTTAGATGCTGTTACAACATTTGCTGCATTGCCTCCGTATAAAGATCAGTTAGAGAAAGATGAGGCTGGCGAAGAGTCCACTACTGGTGGCATTAAAGAAAAGGAAGGTGACAACACCTTATGAGTTTGATTGACTTAAGTGGAAACTTACTATTTGTTGCGTTTATTGCTTATCTAGTTGCGACATTATTATTTGGTGGTTCAATTAAGCAAGGTAATGCTACTGGTAAAAATACTGGCAAATGGGGCAAGCTTGCCATTGTGGTTACTATTATTGGTTTCCTATCACAGCTTGGCTATTTTATTACGCGTTGGATTTATACAGGACATGCGCCAGTAAGTAATATGTTCGAATTTACAACTGCCTTTGGTATGTTCATTGTCGGCGCGTTTATCTTAATTTATTTTATTTATCGTTTGACTGCACTTGGATTAGTGGCACTGCCTGTTGCGCTTTTGATTATTGCTTATGCAGCAATGTTCCCGAAAGAAGTAAGTCCATTAGTGCCTTCATTACAAAGTCATTGGTTAACAATTCACGTTATTACAGCAGCATTAGGGCAATCTATTTTAGCCATTAGTGCTGTGGCAGGACTTATTTACTTGTTAAAAGTAGTAGATTTAACGAAGCCCTCTAAACAACGTTTTTGGTTAGAAGCCGTCATGTACTGTCTTGTAGTAGTTGTTGGATTTGTCGCGGTAACATCTACATTTAGTGCTATGGATTATGAGTCTAGCTATAATTATGTGGATAAAGAAGGTACTACTCGTAAAATTATTTACAATTTACCTCCAGTATTCGGTATGAATGAATATGAAGTGATAGAAGAACATGGCATGTCGCCATTAGTAGAAATGCCAGCGTTAATTAATGCTAAAAAATTAACAACCGTTGTTTGGTCATTATTGGTAGGATCTGTGTTGTATTTATTAATTCGTTTAATTGCTCGCCGTCGAATTAGTGCCATTTTCCAACCACTTGTTAAACGTGTCAATTTACAATTACTTGATGAAATTGGTTATCGTTCAGTGCTGATTGGTTTCCCTGTATTCTCCCTTGGTGCTTTAATCTTTGCGATGATTTGGGCACAAATTGCTTGGAGTCGTTTCTGGGGTTGGGATCCAAAAGAAGTATGGGCTCTTATTACATGGTTATTCTATGCAGCATTCCTGCATTTACGTCTATCAAAAGGCTGGGAAGGTCGAAAATCTGCTTGGTTAGCACTAATTGGTTTTGGGATTATTTTATTCAACCTAATTGCTGTTAACTTAATTCTTGCAGGTTTACACTCCTACGCGTAACCTGTGAAGCAACAAGCCTTTTCGCTGTAGCGAAGAGGCTTTCTTTTCTTTTCAATATGTGTCACACCATGTACAATAGAAGTTAGAGAAAGATGGAAGAGAGGGATCGTGAAAGTGTCAGAAAATATTTCAGTATTAGTAGTAGATGACGAGGATCGTATTCGCCGCTTATTAAAAATGTATCTTGAGCGAGAAGGATACCTTGTTGACGAGGCCGAAAATGGAGAACAAGCGATCGAGAAATCTTTAGAAAAAGAGTATCACTGTATTTTACTTGATATTATGATGCCTGAAAAAGATGGGCTAGAAGTGTGTGCAGAAATTCGAGAGCGCGCAGCAACACCAATTATTTTATTAACTGCCAAAGGCGAAGAAGCGAACCGTGTACAAGGCTTTGAGCTTGGTGCAGATGACTATATCGTAAAACCATTTAGTCCTCGTGAGGTTGTGTTACGTGTGAAGGCTATTTTACGTCGTTCACAGGCTTTCTCACCAACGACTAATGCATCTTCTTCAAAAGATTTAGTGGTGTTCCAACACTTAATGATTGACCATGATGCACATCGTGTGACTGCAGAAGGCATTGAGGTTAATTTAACACCGAAAGAGTATGAATTGCTGTACTTTTTAGCGAAATCGCCAGACAAAGTATTTGACCGTGAACAACTACTAAAAGAGGTATGGCATTATGACTTCTTTGGTGATTTACGCACAGTAGACACACATGTAAAACGTTTACGTGAAAAGCTCAACCGAGTTTCTGAAAACGCTGCTAAAATGATTGTGACGGTTTGGGGCGTTGGATACAAATTTGAGGTTGTCAATGAATAGAATATGGAATAGTGTTGTCGGGAAGCTATGGGTAACCATATTGCTTCTCGTTTCATTTGTATTATTTGTTTTCACGGTATTAATGCTTGAATTTCTTCAAAATTACCATATGCAGCAAGCAGAAATTTCATTGCGACAAACAGCAGCAACGGTAGCAAGTATAGTAGATGACAATGAAACAGCCGAATCTACCTCTGAATTATTAAAAGATATTTTACCTACAGGAACCAATGCATTGATCGCTATCAGTCATGTTGAAGTGTCCTTTGCGATGCAAGAGGGTGTCAACAAAAAAGAAATACAAGATACTATATTAGCCAATAAATCTTTTCATGAAGTGTTTCAATCAGATGAGCCGATTATTAAAGAAATGATGATGCCTTCTTCAACTGATCAAGAAAAAATGGAATCTTATGTCGTACTTGGTTTTCCCCTAAATGTTGAAAATGCAGTACATGGAGCTGTCTTCATCTACCAAAGCCCAGATGCGCTACATAAAACGTCTAAGGAAACTACGAAAATTGTCTTTTTAGCAGCCTTCATAGCATTTGTGTTGACGACATTCTTCGCATTCTTCCTTTCTTCACGTATAACTTCGCCATTAAGAAAAATGCGTGAATTAGCTTTTGAAATTGCAAAAGGGAATTTTGAAGCGAAAATGCCTACTACCCAAAATGACGAAATTGGTCAGCTTGCCGTTGCCTTCAACCAAATGGGCCGTCAATTAAAGCATAATTTAGAGGTTATCAATCAAGAAAACGAACAGCTTTCTAATATTTTGACATCTATGACAGATGCAGTGATTACGTTTAATCGGGATCGTACAATATTATTAAGTAATCCACCAGCCGAACGTCTGATGCAAAAGTGGTTTGTCAACAAAGGCTCACAAAGTGCAAAACCTATTCCGCCAGAGCTGTATCATATGCTTGATCATGTGCTGATGTTTGAGGATAAACTAGAAGAGGAAATTGAAATGGATGGCAGCTATTATACATTTACCATTAGTCCTCTTTATAGTGGGGAAATGATACGTGGTGCTGTCGCTGTTATTCGTGATATGACTGAACAGCATCGCTTAGAAAAACTAAGATCGGATTTTATTGCGAATGTCTCTCATGAGCTTCGGACACCGATTGCCATGCTTCAAGGTTACTCAGAAGCATTAATGGATGACGATTTTATTCAGGATCAGGAAGAGCGAAATGAGATTACCAAAATTATTTATGATGAATCGAAGCGAATGGGTCGCCTTGTGACAGATTTATTAGATTTGGCACGTATGGAATCAGGGCATATGACGCTTTATAAAGATGAATTACCAATTAATTCTACTTTTGAACGTATTACACAAAAATTTGCACAGGTAGCAAAAGAAAAGCACGTTCGTCTGCTGTTTGAGAGTGAATTTAATGACGAGGCCATGATTAATATAGATGAGGATCGCATTGAACAAGTGCTTACAAATTTAGTTGACAATGCCCTGAGACATACAGATGAAGGGTCTGTGACTGTAAAAGTAGAGCAGGAGCCGACATTTGCTAAAATATCTGTTCAAGATACAGGACATGGCATCCCTCAAGAGGACTTACCCTATGTCTTTGAACGTTTTTATAAAGCAGATAAGGCACGTACTCGTTCCAAGGGTGGAACTGGTCTCGGCTTAGCCATTGCTAGAAATATTGTGAAGGCACACTCAGGTAATATTATGGTAGACAGTGTGTTGAAAGAGGGTACGACCTTCACGTTTTATTTACCGTTCGATTAATAACAAGTATTGCTATTAATTGGCTGTAACTTCTATGAATGTAAGACGACAAATATTATAGAACGGGGGTGGAGTGCTTTGAATGACTCCGTGTTCCATCGACTATACGATGCATATCACCAAGACGTGTTTCAGTTTTTAATATATTTAGTAAAAAACCGTACACTTGCCGAAGATTTAGCACATGAAGTTTATGTACGAGTGTTGCGCTCATACGATCAATTTGCAGGCAATAGTAGTGAGAAAACTTGGCTATTTGCTATTGCTAAAAATGTAGCAATTGATCATTTTAGAAAGCAAGCTGTACGTCAAAAGCATTCACATGATTTCTTTGACTGGGAAACGGAACAGCTCCATTCAACCACGCCATCACCGGAAGATATGCTACAGGCCAGTGATGAATTTATGCAGGTGGAATCAGCACTTGAAAACTGTACAGGCGACCAAAAAATGGTCATTATTATGCGCTATTTTCAAGATTTATCGATTGCAGAAACAGCGCAAATACTAGATTGGACAGAAGCTAAGGTAAAAACGACCCAGCATCGAGCCATTAAATTTTTAAGGCAACAGCTACAGCCGATTAGAGAACAGGAGGCGAAACGGCAATGACGCATAAGCCATTTGATGATGAACAGCTTGAACATGTCTTGAACAATGCCCCTAAGCTTTCTGACCGCCGTTCAAAAGAAGAAATATTAAATCGGTTAATGGCAGATGCTCGCTTGCAGGATAATAGTCACCTACAAGAAGCGATACAACAACCTATAGAGAATGAAGAAGCACAACAAGAAAGTAAATCTTTAATACAAGATGAACGACCATCACGATTTAAGTTCCGAAAAATGCCGATTTTTACGAGTGTAGCAGCAGTTTTCGCGATAACGGTACTCGTTGGCTTCATGTTCATGAATAATAATGACGCTAGCCAAAAAGATCTAGCTAGTACGCCAGAAACGGCTAATTACTCTACGTTACAGGAAGATCGTTCTGCTAAAGAGGCAGCTACCCAGGATGAGGCACTTCAATCCAGTATTGTATCGGAGCATGAGCGTATGTTATCTTTACGGTCGTCTGTCTATGAGGAAGATGTGAAAGATGCTGTCATTTTCCGTATTGGTTTGGCAGGACGCGATGCAGAAAGTGTTCCAATGACATATGTGATACCAAATGAGCGTGTAGCAACTGATTTTGGAACAGAAAAGCCTTCTACCCTACAGATGTATGAAAAATATGCTCCTCAAATAGATGAAGAAGCCAAAGGGTTTACGGATTATCATCCTTTTAAAGGTGAACTGAAGGAGAAGGAAGACAAGCTTGTCCACGTATTACCAAAGGACAATGACTATGATGTTGCATCAGCTACCGTTAATGAGTACAAAGGGACTTTAGAGGATACCTTCTCGGATTCTGAATATACGGAAGTTGAGATTCAAAATGAAGATGGCACACCTTATGAGTTTTCTCAGGAGGGTGAGCCAAGTCAAGCCATGTCATTAACAAACGCCAAGCATTTTAATTATTATTTATACCAAGATGGTAGTGGGGCAGAATACCTGTCACCAGATTTCCGTCAAACATTTGCTAATGTTACAGAAGCACTTACACTAATGAAAAACAAAAATGATGATGTTTATGTAACAGTGGTTCCTGAAAATGTAACATATACCGTGAAAGAGGAAGCAGAAGGTGTAGTCGTAACATTCGATATTCCCTTAGATTTAGCATCGATGGAGCCAATTCGCGCTACCCAATTGATTGAAGCTATGATGTTAACTGCTGCTAGCTTTGACCAACAATTACGCTTGGATAATGTGGTCCAAGAAAGCTGGGAAGGATTCGATTTAAAAACGTATTTGCCCAAGCCTGTGGGGCCAAATAAACAATATATGCCTTAGTCAAAATCAAAAATGGAGCATTCCTGTAACATGGAATGCTCCATTTTTACAATACTTACAAATCTAATCGGAATTTTTTAAGCAGAACTATTTACTTTTTCTTAATAATTAATTATAGTAAGGTTGTAGTATAAAATAATATGATTCATCTTCGGGGCAGGGTGAAAATCCCGACCGGCGGTAATAGAGTGGTGAACCGTTAATGTTTCCATTAACTCGAATGGTTTATGCTTCGCTCTTCAGCCCGCGACCTGTGCAAATTTATTTGCATGGCTGACTTGGTGTGATTCCGAGGCCGACAGTTAAAGTCTGGATGGGAGAAGATGGAGGTACGATCGTCATTCATTGTTATGAAATAAACTATGGCCGAGCGCTTTTTTGTATGGCTTTTTAAACAGTGCTCAAAAATAGTTTAAATTGACGCTTATTCGTCATGCCTTTCTCCCTTGTGCTCTTTATGCATAAGGGTTTTTTCGTGCTAACAATTGAAAGATCGTCACCTTTCTTCTTGCGAGATTGAATCAGCAAAGAGGAGAGAGTTTTCTATGAAGAAAAATGTTAAACTTCAATCGTTTATTACGATTGGCATGCTGAGCAGTATTTCGTTTTTATTAATGCTTTTTAATTTCCCAATTCCACCATTCCCAGCATTCTTGGAAGTCGACTTTAGTGATATGCCTGCATTAATAGCAGCCATCACAATGGGGCCTGTAGCTGGTATTTTAGTAGAATTATTTAAAAATGTATTGGATTGGATTTTCTCTGGAACGCCAACAGGCGTGCCAGTAGGTCATATTGCCAACTTTGCAACAGGTATTTTATTTATTTTGCCTGTAAGCCTTATTTTTAATCGCTTTAAAACAATTGCTGGTCTTGTTGGAGGTTTGGCGACAGGAACAGTCGTAATGGCAGTAGGGATGAGTATTTTAAACTACGCAGTATTTTTACCGATGTACACATACTTCTTAGGAATGGAACCTGTTGTAGGTGACTCACTTTATAAAATGATTATCGCTGGGATTTTACCATTTAACATTGTGAAAGGTATTTTATTAACGGCTATTATGGCATTTTTATTTACAACTATGCGCAAGTGGATCGACCGCCAGCGTTCTATCTATATAACAAAATAATTTTTACTAACCTCGGGTGAACATACCTGAGGTTTTTTGTTGGAAGGAATGATGGATAGGGAAAGGTGTGAAGGAAAGAAAGGCAAAACTAACGGATAAATATAGAAAAAAGTAATGGAGTAAAATAGCTAACTAGTACTTTATAATTATAATCTAGTCGAAAGCTATATTTTCATGTAAAATAGAGAAGAGTTTAGAATGTTTGAGGAGTTTGAAGAGATGAGTGGAAAAAAAGGACAATGGTCTAGTAAATTAGGTTTTATTTTAGCGTCAGCTGGTGCGGCGATCGGACTAGGGGCAATTTGGAAACTTCCCTATGTAACAGGACAAAGTGGTGGAGGAGCATTTTTCCTTATCTTTGTGTTATTTACCTTGTTAATAGGACTACCGATGTTATTGTCCGAGTATGTTTTAGGACGTGGTACACAATCCGAGGCTGTAACAGCGTATAAAAAAATTGCTCCAACTAAGCCAGGATGGGCCTGGATTGGTCGAATGGGCGTGCTAGGCTGTTTTTTATTATTAACTTTTTATAGCGTTGTTGGAGGTTGGATCTTTATTTATAGCGGGCTAGGTGTAGCTGGCGCGGTAATTGATCCAGCAGTAGATCCAGCTGAATTATTTGGAAAAATTATAGGCACGCCTTGGATTACGCTAGTTGGTCTAGTGTTGTTTACATTAGCCAACGTACTTGTGATTTCATTAGGTGTACAAAATGGGATTGAAAAGGCCAATAAATGGATGATGCCGTTACTTTTCATAATGTTCATTGTCCTTGTTGTGCGTGCAGTTACATTAGATGGGGCAATGGAAGGGGTAAAATTCTTCTTATGGCCTGATTTCTCGAATATTACGGGTAAGGCATTATTAGAAGCCTTAGGGCAATCATTCTTTGGGTTAGCAGTAGGTTTTTCTTGTCTAGTTACATATAGCTCTTATCTAAAAAAAGATGTCAGTCTTCCGAATTCAGCGGGTTCTGTAGTGCTGTTAACCGTGCTTGTTTCATTTTTAGCAGGTTTAGCGATTTTCCCTGTTGTGTTCGCCTTTGATTTAGAGCCTGCAGCGGGTCCAGGTTTGCTATTTATGGTGCTACCAACAGCATTTAGTCAAATGCCATTTGGTGAAGTGTTTTTAGCCATGTTTTTATTGCTATTTTTATTTGCTACATTAACGTCATCATTTAGTTTATATGAGATTATCGTCGCGGCATTTATGGAGCATAGTCAGAAATCCCGTCCAATGTGGACACTTTTACTTGGTATAGTCGTATTTATTGCAGCTATTCCAGCAGCGCTTTCTTCGAGTGTTTTATCGGATATAATGATTTTTGAGAAAAGTATCTTTGATGCAACCGATTTTTTAGTGTCGAATATCATGCTTCCGCTAGGGAATTTATTCATTGCTATTTTTATTGCCTATGTAGTGGATAAAGAATTTGTGAAGAGAGAATTGCTAACGGGTAGTCAAATGGGACAAGGCTATTATTCGACATATCGTATGTTAATGCTAGTTGTTGTACCGATTATCATTCTAGTTGTGTTTGTTAATATGCTACTGCAGTATTAAAGAAAAGGTATATTCCGCCATAGGAAAAATACCTTCTCTTAGTGTTAAAAACATAACAGTCAATAGAAAGGTAGAAGTGGATTTCTATTGCAAGGCTACTTGCTTTCCTGTGGGCGAGTGCCAGCAGCTTCCTCCGTGTAGGGGCTCACCTGTCTCGTTAATCCACGGGAGTCAAGAAGCCTTCCGCACCAACCCAAAAAATCTCAATCTTTTTAGCAAAGGTTTTCAAATAAAGTAAAGGAGTTCATTACCCTTTATGAAGAGGTGTTGTCACTCATCACTTCTCCACATTGAAAATAAGAGCCTATCCCCTCTAAGAATACAAATAATGGGTAGATTTGATCGCTATGCTACTATGAGGTAAAGACACTTTGTAGAATGGTTGATAGCGTCACTCCTATGGGATTTAGCGGCTCATCGGACGCCCCCCCTGGAAAGGACGCTGGCGGAACGGAAATCAATCTCTCACCTTGCAAAGTTACTATTTCTACCGTTAACATCTTCTTTTTTAACAACATAAAAAGGTGTATTCCGTCTAATAGGAATACACCTTTTCATTATAATTATAAAGATTAATAATCGTTAAGTGATAGCTCACCTAGCCAATCTTCTTTAATAATCTTCCTTGCTTGTTCTTCACTTTCGGCAATAGGGAATACTTTATCAACCTGTGAAATAGCGAATAAGTTGCGAATGAAATCATCGACGACAATAATGGCGATTTTCTTATCTTTTACAGACACCTTCTTAGCAAAATTAACGATCATCCCGAATCCAGTACTATCAATATTTGTTACCCTTTGCATATCGATAATGTATCCGTGTTTTGTGTCTAAGCTAAGTGTTTGCAGCTCTGACTTTATTTCTTCAATCATCCCGTATTCTAAATCGCCTGTAAACGCAATCACAATATAATCAGCCTTTGTGTCAATATTCATTGCAATTTTCTTCTGATTCATCCTATAGCGCCTCCATTTTTCTTTTCTTGTTTGGGGATTTATTCAAACTTAAATTTATTCACTTCATTTTGTAATTTATCAGCAATTGATGATAACTCATCTGAGCTTTGTGTAATTTCGGCAACAGTCGCATATTGCTCTTCTGAGGTTGCGGCAATCTCTTCTGTAGCTGCTGCAGCGTCCTCGATGATGCGAGAAATATCTTGAATGGCTTGTTGCACATCTAGGGAGTTGTCGTTAACATGTGTAAATGCCACTTTCATTTGTTCGACACCTTCTTCAGTTTCGACAACTTTCTCCACGATTTCTTTTAAGGCACTTCCGCCTTTATTGATGATCGTTACTTGCTCCTCGACAGCTAGTAAATTACTTTCCATTGTTCGTACGGTCACAGATGTTTCCGCTTGGATATCATTAATAAGATTAGTAATTTGTCCAGCTGCTAAACTTGACTGTTCAGCTAATTGACGAACCTCTGATGCAACGACAGCAAAACCTTTCCCTTGATCACCTGCTCGTGCTGCCTCGATGGCCGCATTGAGTGCTAACAGATTCGTTTGTTCTGCGATGCCAGTGATAACGGTAATAATACCACCAATTTCTTCAGAGCGCTTGCCTAATTTTTGGATAGAATCTGTTGCATAAGACACTGTTTTCGTAACATCACTTAGATGCATAATCGCTTCATTGATGGCTTCTTCTCCTTTACGTGCGATATGAGTGGATTCGATAGCGCTATTTAAAGTGATTTCAGCCTTTTGTAAGCTCTTTGATACTTCCTCAAGCGTTTTTTGCATCATTGAAACTATTCGTTCAGCCTGATCAGATTGAGTGGTAGTACCAACGGCGATTTCATTCATTGTTAGTGCGATCTGATTAGATGCTTCACTTGTTTGATGTGATGATTCTGCCAAAGTGTGTGATGACTTTGCAATTTGATGTGCACTACCAGCCACAATTTTTATCGTCTCTGTTAAATGATTTTTCATACTACTAAATGCGCGTGCTAATTCAGCGATTTCATCTTTGCCTTTAGGGTTTAACAGTTTAACATTTAAATTTAGTTCTGCTAGTTCCTTGGCATTGGTACTTAGAATGTTAATAGGATTAACAATTTGCTTTTGTAAGAACCAACTAATTCCTCCGATCATTACAATGGCGATCACTAAGGAAATCGCTACATTCTCCAGTGCTGATTTTGTGGCAATGCTTATATAAGGAGCGGTAGGGACAGCGGTTGCCCATACACCGATAACCTCGCCTTGACTATTTACAATCGGATCATAGGCTGCTTGATGCAAACTTCCTAAGACATTGGCAGAACCGATAAAGCGCTTTTTTTCTCCTAGTACAACAGTAGCAACCTCGTCAGAAACCTTTGTATTTAAAGCGCGTTCACCATTATCCACTATATTGGTACTTATACGCGTATCGTTTTGAAAGATGGATACAGCATTCCCGTTTGTGAGTTCTCCAACTTTATCAGCTACCTCAAAGTTTTCTACCATATTGATATCGCCCTTATAGAGTTGGTTGTTTTTAATGGACCATTCACCAGGATATTTAGCGTCTAAATATTCATAGCTCAACTGTATATCTGATAAAAGCTTTGTATCAGCACTTTCTAATAGATTGTTCTTGGCAACAAAAAAATTGACTCCTGCTAAAAGGGAAGTAAGTAAAATAATACAACCAAATATAAGCAGATTCATTTTCTTTCGTATAGATAACTTCATTAAAACGCCCCCAATTTTACGTTTACTTTATAGATGAATCTTTTTGGAAATACCAACTAAAAATTTTGTTTCAGAAATATTTTCGAACCAAATATGGTCGACCATATTTTTGACAAAAAATAAACCGCGTCCACGATCAGCATAATCAAATTTGTCTAAATCGAATTGAAGAACTTTGTCCCAGTCCTTTTCGTCAATGCCTTTTGCTTCGTCAGTGACTGTTATTTTTATCTCTTCGTTTGATTGAGTTACTTGTATTTGAATCTTCTTTTGAGCGGGTGTATTAATTTTTCCCATAGCCTCTACGGCATTGATGACTAGTTCATGAACAACAAATCTTAACTCTCGTTTATAAGGTAGATTATATATCTCTGTATAATTCTCCATTACTTGATCAATAAAGGCTATAGCTTGTGTATCAGGATTTACATTGAGTGTGAATTCCATCTTCAATCACCTACCCTTTAATGTAATTGTTATTGAAACGACTGTGATGTCATCGCTGTAATCATTATCAAATAAATTGTACTTTTGAGAAAACTTTTGTAGTGCATAGCTGTTATCCTGTGAAGCATAGGCGTAGAAAAAGTCCATATCAATTGAGTTTTGCTCGTTCAATGTTAATAATCCATCCGTATAAAGAATAATACGATGCCAGCCTGATAAAGGTATTGTTTTTTTATTTATTTGAATAGTAGGGAATAGTCCGAGGATAGGCGTATTCGCTGGGAGGAAGACTGTTTCTCCAAATTTTCCAAATAAAAAACCAGAAGGGTGAGCCGCATTCACATAGTGCAAAGTGCCGTTTTTTGTATCTAGAAGTATGTAGATTGCTGTCATTAAAAAACGGTCCATATCCTCATCAGAAAATAGCTCGTAAATTTGGCGGTTAAGTTCTTGGATTACGGCTACTGGATCAATTAACTTAGTAATCATTCCTTTTAATAATGATCTGATGGACATAGTAACGAGTGATGCAGCTATGCCATGCCCCATTGCATCGTACAGAAGAATGGCGGTTAAATGGTCATTAATCTTAAACCAGCAGTACATGTCACCTCCTAGTGTATTGGATGTTACGTAAAGACCATCAACCTGTATTTGCTCAAGATTTAATGGAGGAGATAGTGCGTTCTTTTGGAATTTTTTTGCAACAAATAAATCTTTTTGAATCATACTTTCTTGCTGCTTTCGAAGCTTGGCTTCCCTCTGATATTTTAAGGCTACTTGAATTCGAGTCTTAAAATGAGTAAAATCAAACGGCTTTAAAATAAAGTCGAAAATGCCTGCTTCAAAAACCCTATCGATTGTTATGTTTTTTTCGTAGGTAGTAGATAGAAGGATAGGGACATCTATCCAATTTTTAAGTACATGAATGTGCTGACAAATTTCCTCGCAATTGCTGAGTGTCATTTTCGTGTCAAGTACGATTAATTCCAGCTCATCTTTCAAAGCTGAATCTACTAAATAGTTCATTGCTGCTTCCGTTGTTGAAAAGCAATAAATATTGGGGATGCTGATACGATGAAAATACTTTTGCAGACGTAGCACATCATTACTTACGCTGCCAATAATTAATACTGACATGCCTACTTAATTCACCGCCTTATGTATCTATAACTAAATATTTCCTGGAAGCCAACATAATGATTTCTAACCATAATTATATACTCCGTATTTACTGATAATATGAATAAATTAAAATTCTAATTTGCTATAAATTTACCAATAAATATCGCATTATACAAGGCTTTTGTGATATAAAGTAAAACTTAATCAATAGGATTTTTGACATCTTGGTTCTTGGATAGGGTTCACGGGTTATCTTTTTAACGATGTTCTTGATATATCTACAATTAATGCATGGGGAAGTAGTGAATACTTCGTCTCTAGTCATGATACTAGACTGTTCATTTTTAGAGTGACGAAGAATTTTTGTAAGACTAAAGGCCTTTTGTAGAAAGTAGTAATTTTGCCCTTTTTTAAAGATGAAAGATCGCTATTTGAGATGGAAATGTGGTAAGAAAAATTAATCTAAAATAAGGATTAATATATTCGATAAAAAGCATGTCATAAAACCTTACATACATATTGCTTATTCTTCAAATTTAATGTATTTTTAGAGCAGTTATAAAAAACGTGTTAATTAAAATTACATTGGAGTGGTGAAGAATGAAACATTATACCAAAGAAGATATTATACGCCGAGTGAAGGAAGAAAATGTGAAATTTATTCGCCTACAATTTACAGATATCTTAGGGACAATCAAAAATGTGGAAGTTCCTGTCAGTCAATTAGAAAAAGCGCTAGATAATAAAGTTATGTTTGACGGCTCTTCAATCGAAGGTTTTGTGCGTATTGAAGAATCAGATATGTATTTAAAGCCAGATATCAATACCTTTGTGATTTTTCCTTGGACTGCTGAAAAGGGGAAAGTAGCTCGCTTTATATGTGATATTGCAAGACCAGATGGTACACCGTTTGAAGGAGATCCACGCTCCAATTTAAAACGAGTATTGAAGGAAATGGAGGAGCTGGGCTTTACGTCGTTTAATTTAGGGCCAGAGCCTGAATTTTTCCTATTCAAGTTGGATGAAAAAGGGCATCCGACACTGGAATTAAATGATAGTGGAGGCTATTTTGATTTAGCGCCAACTGATTTGGGAGAGAACTGTCGTCGTGATATTGTTTTAGAGCTAGAGGGGATGGGCTTTGAAATTGAAGCGTCTCATCATGAAGTAGCACCAGGCCAGCATGAAATCGACTTTAAGTATGCGAGTGCTATTGAGGCATGTGACAATATCCAAACATTTAAACTGGTGGTAAAAACCATTGCTGCACAGCATGGTCTCCACGCAACATTTATGCCAAAGCCACTATTTGGGGTCAATGGCTCAGGAATGCATTTTAATCTCTCCTTATTTGAAGGTGATAAAAATGCCTTCTATGATGAACATGCAGACTTGCAATTAAGCGCAACCGCACGTAGCTTTATGGCAGGAATTATGAAGCATGTGCATGGTTTTACAGCTATCACGAATCCACTTGTCAATTCCTATAAACGATTAGTACCTGGCTATGAAGCCCCTTGCTATGTAGCGTGGTCTGCTCAAAACCGCTCACCATTAATTCGCATTCCAGCAGCACGTGGCTTATCTACACGAATTGAATTGCGCTCAGTTGATCCAGCAGCAAACCCTTATTTAGCAATGGCTGTTATTCTAGCATCTGGGCTGGATGGTATACGAAAAGATTTAACACCACCAGCCGCGGTAGACCGTAATATTTATAAAATGACAGCAGCAGATCGGGAGTTGAACGGGATTGATAGTTTACCATCCTCATTAGAATTTGCGCTAATTGAATTAGAGATGGATACCATTGTTCGTGATGCATTGGGTGACCATATTTATGATAAATTTACAGCTGCCAAAGAAATTGAATGGAATAAATATCGCACACGTGTCCATAACTGGGAGCGTGAGGAATATTTAACGATGTACTAAAGGTGTTGGGGCTTTTTTAGCTCCAACTTTTTTATGTGACATGTACTTCTTTTTGCTCTATCATAAGATTAAAGGAGTGTGAACGATGACACAGATAACTCAAGTTGTGACAATTCAAAACAATGATATTGTGCAATTTGAACTTGATATTAACCGTGCTTTAGTAGATTTAAAAGGCTTTTTCATACTTGATATCAAATACAATACGCTCTTTATTGGAGAGCAGACGGTCATCCATTCTGCTTTAATTATTTATCAGCAAAACAATTACACTATTTAACAAGAGGGGTCATGTCGATGAGACGTGACTTTTTTTAATAAAAGATAAACTCGATTGTTGGGGAAGGTTAATGGTAATCGGGTTTCTTCCTCCTTAGATTGTCATAAATTAATTCATCTGGATCATGGATCATCATTTTTCTCCCTAACCAGTTCAGTTTCAAAGTAATGAACATCCATAGTGCCTCAAAGTTTTCTACTGCCATTTTACCACTTGATGGAAAGACCTATTTTTTATCCGGAGCACCTTGGTATTTTACAAAAAATACCTCCTCTCTTATATTTACAGTGGGTAAATGAAAATCGATAGTTGTCGGAAATTTATATGTATTTTATATACTTTTGCTATAATAAAATTATCATGTTCATCGAACAAAGGAGGGGTTTGGTTGAAAATACGGTTAGGTCTTCTTGGCCCTTCAGACTCGATTGAATTTGTCGAAGCTGTCTTGAAAAATTGGCCAGAGTTTATATTTACCTCGATAGAATGTCTAGCACAAGAGGATTTAGATGAAAAAGTGACACCTTTATTGATGGAAGAAATGGATATGTGGCTGTGTACAGGGCCCATCACCTATAATATTGTGCAAAGTTGGAACCAACTAAAGACACCAGTTTTTTATGTTGTGTATAAAGGATCATCCTTATATAAAACCGTGTTAAAGGTATTGTACGAACACAAAATCGACGTGAATGAAATTAGCTACGATGCTGGTAATAGTGATGCATGGGAGCAGGCCTTGGTGGAGGCAGGGATTGAAGTAAAGCCTAAATTTGTGGAATCGGAGACAATTTCATTAAAAGAGCTTGTGCACTATCATTTTAAGCTTTGGGAAAGTGGCCAAACAAAGGCTGCAATTACTGGTCATCCTATTCATCATGAACTACAATTGCTAGGTGTTCCAACCTATCGATTGTTCCCATCCTCGATGGCTGTAGAGGCTGTTATTACGAATATGCTACGAACATATGAAATGCTACGCTATAAGGCGACTCAAATTGCTGTACAAATAATCGAAATTGATCCATTTTTAGGAATCGCAAAAAATAACTTCTCAACAGATGAGCTGTTTAGAATGGAACTTAAGATAATGGAGCATTTGCTGACGTACACAAAAAGCATCCATGGTTCCATTAAATCTACAAGATTTGGGCGTTATGTGATTTTCACTACGAGAGGCTTAATGGAGGATATAACGAAGAATTTTAACCAAATGCCTGATATAGAAGATTTCACACCGCTAGATCAAGAGGCCATGACTTGTGGAATTGGGATTGGTCAAACGGTATATGACGCAGAAATAAACGCTGGAAATGCCTTATTGCATGCAAAGGAATGCGATAAGGGTTCATGGATGGTTTGTTTTGATGATAAAAAAATTGCAGGACCGCTTGGAAAGCCTGAACAACTTACATACTCCTATACCTCAGAAGAATTAGAGGCTTTAAGTCAGAAAACCACCTTAAGTGTGATGACATTAAATAAGTTAAAGTCCTCATTGAAAAAATTAGCAAGTGATGAGCTGAATGCTAATGAGCTAGCAAAATATATGCAGATACCAGCTCGAAGTGCGCGCAGAATATTAACAACCCTTGAGGAAAAAGGATTTGCTGAAGTCGTTGCAGAGGAGAAACCCCATACACGCGGACGTCCACGTAAGGTTTATAAAATTTCTCCATTCTAAGGAGAGTCCATAGATATATGGACTCTCTTGTTATGCTATGAGCGAATTTTGTAGTGCTTTACATCTGATGGCAGAGGGGAAGTGTATACCTCACCAGCTCGACGTTCAATTAATTCTGCCTTCGCTTGTTCAATTAATTCTGGTTGTAGAAGGACATCCAGTGCTGTAGAAGCCATAACTTTCCCTGCATGAAGCATGCCTTTATGTGCTAAGGAAGTTGTCCCTGTTGCTACGATTTGCCATGTATGAAGAGGGGTTCCAAGTGGTTCACATGCGGTCATGCATTGTGCAGTTGGGACAAGCCAGCTAACATCACCTACATCAGTAGATCCAGCCATAAATTCATCAGGCTTAAATGGATCAATAATATCCGCAATATCTTTTCCAGCTAATTGACGATTTCTTTGCACATCCGCCTTTTTTTCCTCTTCCGATAGTGTTTTACGAATAGCACTAGCAAATTGTATTTCCTCATCTGAATAAGAAGGTGTACCTAATTTAATGAAATTTTCATACATAACCTGTTCTAATGTTGTATTTGGAAGCACATTAGAAAGAGCTGAAGCTAGATCTATTTCTACCTCAGTACCAGTCATCAGAGCAGCACCTCTTGCAATTTCACAAATACGTTGGTAGATATCCTCCGTTTGAGAAACTCTTGGAGCTCTTACAAAATACAAAACTTCTGCCTCTGCTTGTACAACATTTGGAGAAAAACCACCTGTATTTGTAATGGCATAATGGACTCTTGCTTCAGGAATGATATGCTCTCGTAAATAATTTACTCCTATATTCATCAACTCCACAGCATCAAGAGCACTTCTCCCTAAGTGAGGGCTAGCAGCTGCATGGGCGCTTTTACCTTTGAATTTAAAGTACACTTCGTAACAAGCGAGTGTGGCAACCGACATAATATTATTCGTTGTTCCTGGATGCCAAGTCAAAGCAATATCAACATCATCAAAAACACCCTCTCTTGCCATAAAGGTCTTACCGCCACCGATTTCTTCCCCAGGACAACCGTAATAACGGACCGTTCCTTCGATATTGTTCTCTTGCATGTAATCACGTAATGCAATAGCAGCACCAAGTGAACCTGTACCTAATAAATTATGTCCACACCCATGACCGTTACCTCCTGCTTCTTGTGGATTTGGCTGCGCTATACCGCCATGTTGACTTAAACCAGTAAGCGCATCAAATTCTCCTAGAAATGCGATAACAGGATTGCCATGACCAGACGTTCCTATGAAGGCGGTTTCAATTTGGGCAACACCTTTCTCCACTTCAAAACCTTCATCCTCTAGTGCTTTGCTTAATAGTTCAGCAGATTTAAATTCTTCAAATCCTGTTTCAGCATATTGCCAGATTTGATTACTCACTTCAATTAATTTTTCTCGTTTTTCTTCAATAATTTGTGATAGTCTACTATGTTTGGTCAAATAAACTCACCCTTACCTTTCTTTTTATGCATGATCAATTAAACTACTATTCTTTGATGGAATTCTATAGAATACCGCACAGATTACCACGATGACTAAGGCACCGATTAGGAAGAAGAAGGCTGCTTGGAATGAGCCTCCAAAACCATCAATAAGAGCACCCATAGCTGTTGGGGCAATAAAGCCAGCCATACCACTAGCGAAATACATCATGCCTAAAAAAGAGCCTATAATTTTTTGAGAAACATACTTAAGTGGAATGGCCAAAATTGCCATTGAAATGGCTGAATCCCCTATAGAGAAGATACTCTGAAAGGAAATCGCTAACTGAATACTCGATGCATTAAACATCATATAAAGGCATAGGCCTGAAACAATGGCACCAATCAATACAATTATTTTTTCTTTTCCAGCAAGTCCTTTATCAATTAAAAATCCTGTGATAATAGCTGCGATTAATCCACAAGCCTGTGGAATCATAGCAAGTGATCCGACTTCTCGTAAATTTAAATTCCGCGTTTGTTCCAAATAGGAGGGAAGCCATGACGAGAAACCCCAATGGACTGTACTTGAGCAAAAGTACATCACGACAAGCATCCATAAAAATGAACTTTTATAGAGTTCTTTCATTGGACGACCATTTGAAGTTTCTGCCACCTGTTGTTTAATAAGCTTTGGGGGATTGTAAAACTTAAACAATAAAAGAGTGACAATTAGACCAACACCACCAATAATGTAAAACATTGTGCGCCAGCCCCAAGTATCAGCAATTAAACCAGCCAAATACAAAGCAAGAACACCACCAATTAATTGAGCAGCTAGAAGCATCGATTTAGCCCGTGCACGAACATCTTTTTTGAAAATCTCCGTAATGGCAACGCCACTGCCTGTCGGTAAACCACCATCACCAAGACCAAGAATAAAACGAATAGCTAAGATTGCCATAAAAGAGCCAATCATCCCAGTCAGTAGGGAGAAGAGGGAAATCATGAAAACAGCAATAACAATTATTTTCCGTGAGCCAAACTTATCAGAGGCCCATCCTGCTAGCAATGTCATCAGTGCACTGCTTAGCCAAAAGCTACTGATGACCAACCCGCTTTGTGTCTGTGTTAAATGTAATTCTTTGCTAATGGGGATAATGGCCACATTCATACCGAACAATGTTAATGAATCGACTAACCATGCTAGAAATAATAATGAAAAGATAAAATTTCGTTTGCCAACACTCAATTGCGTATGTAACTCACTCATTCAATTCTTCCTCCTTTTTAGGACGCTTTATTTTTATTTAAGGACAATAAAGGTCTTGTCCGTTATTATAAATACATTATTGTTATTTTTCAATATATTTTGATTTCGAGTACAATGAAATTTTGAGGAGATAGAGAAAAAAGTGTAGATAAAGGAGGAAATTAAGCAAGGGGAGTAGATCATAAAAAATACTTCCCTTAAAACCTGTCCAAAGTTAGCATAAAAAGACAGGTTATATAGCAGTATCTATTTTAAGATGGAATCAAGGAGTGAAAGCAATGAGTTGGATTGAGTCGATACAAAAGGCCATTAATTATATGGAGGAGCATTTATTAGAGGATATTACGATTGAACAGATTGCGCAGGAGGTTAATTCTTCTGTCTTTCACTTTCAGCGAACATTTGCCATTTTGACAGATATGTCTATTGCAGATTATCTGCGGCGAAGAAGATTAACATTAGCTGCACAAGAATTGCTGGGTACTGAACAAAAAATAATCGATCTCGCCTACAAATACGGCTATGAAACTCCTGAAGCCTTTACTAAAGCGTTTCGAAAACAGCACCATGTTACGCCTAGTGAAGCAAGAAAGAAGCAAGGACCATTACAATCATATAATCGCCTGGTCATACAGGTAAGCTTGAAGGGAGCAGAACCAATGAAATATAAAATTATTGAAAAAGACAAGTTTCAAATTGTGGGTGTAAAAAGAACATACAACTGTCAAAATGGGGAGAATACAACGGAAATACCTCTATTTTGGCAAGAGGTAAACCAAAGTGGCTTTGATCACCAGCTATACCAATTAAATAATGGCACGGTCAATGGTGTATTAGGTGTTTGTGTACCAAATACTGAACAGGGACAAAAGGGCTTCATTGATTATTGGATTGCTACTGATCATGTAGGAGAAGTAGGGGAAGATCTCTTAACAATGGAAGTACCTGCATCCAAATGGGTTATCTTTGAAGTACATGGACCTATGCCTGATGCAATGCAAAATACGTGGAAACAAATTTATTCAGAGTGGTTCCCATCCAACCCATATGAACCAGCAGGAACAGCAGAGTTGGAGGTTTATCCTGAAGAGGATGCTTATAGCCCTGATGCGTATTCAGAAATTTGGATTCCAATTAAATAACAAAAAAGCCAAGGATGCTATACTAGTGCATCCTTGGCTTTTATTATTCTATTAAAAAAATTTACCCTTTTTTTAGTTTTATTAAAGATGTAAAATATATATATGTTTAAAATGAACGGTTTAGCGGTGTTTATTAATCGTTACATAATTTCATGAGGGGGTTAAGAAATGATGAGAGGTACGATTCAAAACAAACGTGTTGAAATTTCACAAGAGGATGCACAGCAATACTTAAAGTTGGGAAAAGTTGCGCATGTTGCAACAGTTGATGAGGAAGGTTTTCCTTATGTTATTCCGTTTGTCTATGTATATGAAGGGGAGGACAAACTATACTTGCATATTGGTAATCTTCGAGAAAGTCACTTTTGGTCAAATATCAAACAAAATCCTAAAATTTGTATAGAAGTTTGCGATATGGGTGATTTACATCCAGGCAAAAAATATGCCTGTCAATCCGCACTAGTTTATCAAAGTGTTGTTTTGTTTGGACATATCGAAAGAATTGAAGAGGAAACGAAAAAAGAATGGTTCTTTGATGCGTTACTGGAGAAGTATGGCAATCCTGAATGGACATTTGAAAGAGAAGGCTATCCGATTATGCCGAAAATTGAACTATTTGAAGTAAAAATAGAAAAGCTGACAGGGAAAATTAATAACGGAATGTATCATTAATCAAAAAGGCTAAGTATTGGTTGAATTCTACCATGCTTAGCCTTTTCTTCTTACGATTTTGTTAAAGTGTAAAGTTGTAGAGTATCATCAGTATTGTGCTTCTCTTGGTAAATGAAATTCAATTTTTTTAAAACCTTGATTGAATTGATATTGGCAGCGTCAACTTCTGCCACAATGGTTTCCATTTTTAAGTGCTTAAAGGCATAATCAATTAAAGCAGTTATAGCTTCTGTTGCATAGCCTTTTCCCCAATATTCCTTGCCCAAATCATAGCCAATCTCTGTTAGAGCATTGTCATAATCAAGCATATTAAAGCCACATGACCCAATGATATGATTGGATGCCTTTTCAAAAATAGAGAAGCGGATTGCCTTGTGTTGCTTAGCTAATTGTTCTAGAAGTTCAACCATTTCCAAGGCTTGCTCTTCTTGTGTAAACTGAGTAATGTTCATATACTTGGTTACATCAGGATCAGACCAAATGGTTAATAAACTTTTAGCATCAGCTTTCTCCATTTTTTGTAACCGCAATCTTTCCGTGTCGATATTTTCAATCAATACTTTTACCTCCAAAATTATGATGATGTTGGATGAAAAATATTGCTATCTGCGCATAATTCAGTCCCTTCAAATGGATATAAGTTTATTATAATAGAAATGATACATACTGCAAAATACTGGAGGAAATAGCATGATAAAAGTCTCGGAAGAGCAATATCCTATCATTAAACAATTTATTTCAAGAGCCCCGACATTTGTGTATAGTATACTAGATCGAATGATAGAAGGAGCTGTCTATTCTGATACAGCTGCTTTTCAAACATTATTATTTCACACGAAATCAGGGATATACTATGTATATGGCAATGAAAATAAGACTTCGATTGATTATCATCTTGCCTATTGTTTTCAACAGGCTATAGAACAACAGAAACGGTTTACCTTATTTTCTTATTCAGAACAGTGGAATACTAAAATCGAACAATTGTTAAATAATCAACTGAGAAAGCTAGAACGCTATACATTTACATTTGATGAAAATATTTATAATCATAGAGAGAAGCATGGGGAAAGTGATTACGAAGTCAAATTTATTACTGAACCCTTGATTAAAAATTCACTGGAATTTGATCAGACATATTATGAGGAATATTGGGATTCTATCTCTAATTTCCTCAAAAATGGCTTTGGCTTTTGTTTCGTACATAAAGAACAAATCATTAGTGAAGCGGTCTCTATATTTAAATCAAATGAGTATGCAGAAATTGATATTATGACAGATTCGAATTTTAGAGGACAAGGATTAGCAAGTAGCATTGCAGAAACATTTATAGATCATTGTCTTGTCAACCAGCTAAAGCCTTGTTGGGATTGTGACATTTCGAATACAGGATCCATTCACCTAGGCACAAAGCTTGGTTTTACGACACCACAAAAATATGCTATCTATACAAAAAGTAGCCCACGCGGTTATTAAAAACATCGTGAGCTTTATCTGCTTTTAAAAGAAACGATTGCGTAATTCAAAAACTCGATAGAATAGTCTAGCGTCTCTAGCCATTTTATTTGGAGCGTTCATATGTGGACGGAGGCATTGTTGAAACAATTCATCACAGTACTTTGTGCTACCGTGGCGTTCATAGCATTCATCATGCAGTTTACAGCAAGCATCCACTGCATTTGTAGGCGTAGCTGGTCCTGAGCAGCCAGGACCACAGTATCGGTAGCCGGGATAACAAAAACCGAGCTTGCGATTTCTATTCATCTCCTAAACCTCTCTTTTCGATGTTTTTACTATAAAATATGTAATATTTCATCGTAGAAGAGGATAAAAAACTATAAGACTATTCTTTTTGATTTGTAAGGTTCCTGTAAGCTTAAAAATAATTACTTGTAAGGATGGGGAGTTATGCTAGCTATAGCATAAAAGATAAGGAGTTTTTCAACATGAATCCATCCGTTACACAAAAAGAACGAATCATTGCCTTAGATATTATTCGAGGATTAGCGTTATTTGGTATTTTATTTATTAATGTAGGTGCCTATCAGCTCTTGATGGAGGGTGCACCAATGCCTGATATGAGCGGAATCAATGGGGTTATTGATTCACTTATTAATATTTTTATAGAAAAGAAATTTTTCTCTATCTTTTCATTCCTATTTGGGGTTGGTTTTTATATTTTTGCTACACGTGCAGAAGCGCGGGGAGATAGACCGAGAATGCGCTTTGCAAGACGCTTATTGGCTCTATTGGTTATAGGTATTATTCATATTTTTATTTTTTGGGGCTCTATCCTAGCCATTTACGCAGTGATTGGTTTTTTATTGCTACCATTTTACTCTGCGAAGGTTTCAACCATTTCTAAATGGTTGTTTACGATTATCACACTGCATATTCTGGCATTATTAGGACAAATGTATGTGCCGTCTAATGCAGTTTCGTCAGCTATATTTGGCTTTTTTGGCAATGATGCCGTAGCCATCTTTATTATGTTTTTAAGTGGATTTTTAGTAGCAAAAGCTGATTGGATTGGGCACATTGGAGCGCATAGTCAAAAAATAAAATGGTTGCTTTATAGTACTTTCCCGTTCTTTATTGGATGCTCATTATGGATTTGGTTTGCCACACAAGCAGATGACGAACAGCTTCAATCTATCATTGGCTTAGGGGTTGTTCCAACAACCTATTTTTATCTAAGTTGTTTGTTTATTCTATTAGAACATAAAACAATAGCGAAGCTACTTCAGCCAATTGGACGTGTGGGGCAAATGGCCTTTACAAATTATTTAGCGCAAAGCTTTATTGGAACAGCCATTATTTCATTAATGGGGCTAGAAGTAGTTTCACCATCAGATATTGTAGTGATAGCTAGTATTACGTTTATCATTCAAATAATTTTTAGCGTGATTTGGTTTAAGTTCTTTACAATAGGACCATTTGAAAAATTATGGCGATATATGACTTATGGAAAAAAAGTCGTGTCCAAACAATCATAAAATACTGTAAATCCCAAACAATCCTACTGTTTGGGATTTTTTCTGCTAAAATAAATTGTATGTTTTTGTAAAAAATGAAACCTAAAATAGGAGATAATCGTAAACTAGGTACCAGAAATAAAGGAGCGTTTATAATATGGCTAAGCAAATAAAAAAATATATGGCTGTGACAACGGCATCTTTGATGGCTGTACAGCTTGCAGCATGTGGAAATAGTGAAACTCAAACAGCAGAAGAATACCCTTTAACTACTTCTAATCAGATCACTGAAGATCAAAATCAAGCAAATACAAGTGATGAAATAGAAAGTGTTTACAATAGTGAAATGGCTGATGCCTGTGATGAATGGCAAGAAGGTGATGATGGTTCCTTTGAATGTATCGATGAAAATTCACCTTACTATGCCCAGCATTTCTTTAATGGTTTGATGTATGCAACGGCTGGAGCCATGATAGGAAGTGCGATATATAAAAGTCGCAATTTAAAAAATGGTACAGATCGAGATGAGCAAAGCAATGGTGGCGGCTCAGCAGTGCCACGATCGTCATCAAGCGCTAAGGATGAAAGTAAACATACAAATGGTATAACAAACAGTACGCAAAATAAGGCTAGTTCAACTTCAGGTAGCTCAACTTCAAGTGGATCAAATTCTTATTCGAGTGGACAACGCACCTATTCGACGGATAGTTCATCTAAGAGTTCCAATTCCTACTCCAATAGCTCTTCCTCAAGCACAGGAAAATCGGGCTTTGGTTCTGGTGGGGCATCTCGTGGCGGCTCGTCCTCCTCGTAAGGTTAGGATAGGGAGTGAAGAACATGATGAATCACACACAGCAACGACAAGCATTTTACTCAAAATTCCCTGACTTCTTTCCTGACTTTGAGGATTTAGAGTACGCATTATATGATGTTTTAGAATTGCCAAAGCAACAAATTGATCAACTTCATTATGCAACACAAATGCTTTGGCGCATCTTTTTAAAAGTCGGGAAACAATTTAAACATTTATCGGTCGATCAGCTCTTAGCCTTAGGTATTCGACCGGAAATGATCCCATATATTCAATTAGATTATTTACAGCAGCAATCAATTCTGGCACGATTTGATTTTATTTGTACAGAGGAGGGCTACATTAAATGTTTAGAGTTAAATGGAGAAACCCCTTTTCTTGTACAAGAAACCTTCAAGCTGAATGATGCACTATGTCAGCATTTTGGCTATAAAAATCCCAATGATGTAACAGCCTTACAAAAAGCATTGTCGGGCGCTCTTTTTGCTGCCATCCAATATTTACATAATGTCGAAAAGCCGAAGATTGTCATCACAGGAAAAACAGCGGAAGAGGATTACGAAGAGTATTGCCAGGTACAGTTTATCAAGTCCTGTATTCCTTTTGACATTGAGTATGTGCCCATACAAGAGCTTATTATCTTTTCTAATGACACGTCTGAGGTAGCACAAGGTCTTTATACACCTACAATGGAGAAAATTGATATTTTATTTAGACCCGCACACCCTGTAGAGTTTTTAATAGATGATGTGGCAGCAGATGGTGATCGCATTGGCTTGCATCTTTTAGAGCTTGTCAAAAAACGACAGCTAGCAATTATTAATCCACCTGCTGCCTATGTATTACAATCGAAAATCTTATTATGGTTAATATGGGAGCGGAGAAATGATCCATTGCTCTTTACTTCCGAGGAACGAGCAGCTATTTTGCAATATATGCTTCCTACATACCTTACAGCAGAACCATTTATTCGCGATGATGTACCCTATGTCAAGAAGCCTGTTTATTCTCGTGAGGGAAATACAGTAGAAATTTACGCAGGAAGTGGGCGGAGAGTAAATGCTTCCACATCCAAACACTATGATGATAATTTGTTTATTTACCAACAGTATGTGGAGATGCCTAGCAGAAAAGTGCAGTTAAAAGAAGGATATCGTGCTAAGAAGTGGCTAATTGGCTCATTTGTTGCTGATAATTGTGCATGTGGTTTAAGCTGTCGGGTAGGCAATCAAATTACAGAATGGGATTCACATTGGTTAGCCGTTGGTTACAAGGAGTAACAAATCTATAGTGCTGAAAAACAAAACCACCCATAAAATTTTTTTAGAAGGTGAAAATGGATTGCCGTTGCAGGCTACTTGCTTTCCTGTGGGCGAGCGCCGAACCGCTTCCTTCGCTCCGCTCCGTTTAGCGTTTTGCCTGACTCGCTATCCCACGGGAGTCAAGTAGCCTTCCACTCCAACCTACAGAAGTGTTATCTTTTTAGCAAAGGTTTTCAAATAAAGTGAAGGTGTTCACTTCTTGTCACTCATCACTTCTCCACATTGAAAATAAGAGCTTATCCCCTCTATGAATACAGATAATGGGCGATTTTATTACTATGCTACTATTAAAAAAGTAAAGACACTTTGCAGAATGGTTGATTGGAGAGGAGCCAGCGTCACACCTAGGGGATTTAGCGTCACTGATGAGACCCTAGAGCGAACGTAAGTGAGAGAAGCGGCTCATTGGACGCCCCCTGGAAAGGACGCTGGCGGAACGGAAATCAACCCTTACCTTGCCAAAAGGTATTATTTCTCCTAGCGATATTATCTTTTTTCAACAACATGAATTGGCGAGACTTTTAAAAGTATCGCCAATCGTTTGGTCCTTATTCATTCCAGCCTTTACAGACATCAATCCATTCTTTATAGGGAGCATATGTTTCAAGTTCTGAAATGGTTACCTCAATGGCTGAATTACTACTACCACACGCTGGAAATACTGTAGTAAAACGTTTTAAAGATTCATCTAAATAAATGGCTACGCCCTCATTCACACCAAAAGGGCATACACCTCCGACATCATGGCCGATCATCGTCTCCACATCATCTTTGGATAACATCTTTGCCTTCGTACCAAATACGGATTTATATTTTGCATTATCGATTTTTGCGTCACCAGCAGCCACAATTAAGATCGCTCCATCATTTACAAGAAAAGATAAAGATTTTGCTATGCGCTCTGGCTCACAGCCAAGCGCCTGTGCTGCTAACTCAACTGTTGCGGAGCTTTCTTCTAATTCTTGTATTTTGTGTTCTACATGCCATTGTGCTAAATGGCGACGTACTTTTTCAATTGCCATATGTACACCCTCCTACTTGTATCAATTATGCCCTAGCATAGGTTGTCGAGATTTTTTGAGATTTTCGAAAAGATCCCTTTTCTATAGTTGATATACCACCTTCATACAAAAAGCATTCATTAAATCCAGACAAAATTAATTTTACCATAATTTTCAGAATATATAGTTGTGAATGCTTTATCTTTCGGGTACCATTGGTGTAAGGAGTGTAAAATTACACTAGGGAGGTCTTTGTATGCTTAGATTACTACAAATAGTATCTATATTAATTGGTTTGTCCTTTGTGACATTAATAGTGGCATTCATGATCACATTGAGTGGTGGGCTGCATTTAATTAATTTGGTCTTTACTATACCCGTTTGTTTATTTGTCTGGATTGTTTGTAGTATGTTTAAATGGACCAACACAAAAAAACGAAGGGGCTTGCTATTTGGTGTCATGGGAATCGCCCTGTTGATTGCAGCCATTAAACCGATTCAACATTATTATAAAATGAGTATTCCCACTGTTGATGCGGAAATTGATGTAACAGTCTATCAGCCATTTGTTCCTGGCAATGAAATAGTGAAAAATAAAGCTTCCTTACAATTGACAGAGTCATTACCACGACTAGATGGTGCAACAGCCATGTACCCTTTATATGCGGCTTTTGTGGAGGCAACTTATCCCAAAGGGGAATATCCTCCATATAATAGTAGAGTTCAAGTAAGTCGTACACCAGAGGCCTATCAAAATTTAATAGCTGGAGATGTTGATTTGATCTTTGTGGCAGCCCCGTCCACCTCACAAGAATGGCAGGCAGAAAAGGAAGGACTTACATTTGATATGACGCCAATTGGTAGAGAGGCATTTGTCTTTTTTGTGCATCGTAAAAATAAAATCGATAATTTAACACTTGAGCAGGTCAAAAAAATATATGCTGGAGAAATAACTAATTGGCGTGAAGTGGGTGGGGAGGATGAGGCCATTCGTGCTTTCCAACGCCCAGCAGATAGTGGAAGCCAAACGACACTAGAAAAGCTGATGGGCAATACGCCAATCATGGAGGCACCCACTGAAGATGTTGCATCAGGAATGGGTGGAATCATTCGTGAAGTGTCGCAATATCGAAATTATAAAAATGCCTTGGGCTTTACGTTTAGATATTATTCTACAGAGATGGTTGGTAACAAAAAGATCAAATTACTATCCATTGACGGAGTAGCACCAACAAAAGAAAATATTCAAAATGGTACATATCCTTTAGTGTCTGAATTTTATGCCATCACAGCAGGAACGGAAAATCAAAATGTACAGAAACTGATTGATTGGATTCTTTCTGAGGAAGGGCAGGCAATGGTAGAAAAGGTTGGCTATGTACCAGTGGAAAATCATTGAATAGTTTGCTATACTAAGAGTAATAATCGAATAAAAGTTTTCTAGGGTTCCGTAGCGCTTGCTAGTCTGGTCCGAGAGAAAACCACAAATTGATTTTGTGACACGGAAGGATAAAAGCCTGGGAGATACTGTTTAAAGACAGTTTCTTCAGGCTTTTTTTGTTTGGCTAAAATCAAGTCATTTGGCGAATGCTGAAAAAGTAGTTGGATCATCCAATTATTCGGCCGTGTCTTATAAAATGGAGGGATTTATGATGAATAAACAATGGATCAGCGTCATTATAGCGGCTTGCTTTGAAGTTGGCTGGGTCATTGGGTTAAAGCATGCAACAAGTGTACTAGAATGGATTGGTACAGCAATTGCCATTTTTATTAGTTTTTATTTGCTCATTAAAGCAGGTGAGCATCTACCAGTTGGGACCGTTTATGCAATCTTTGTCGGATTAGGAACAGCTGGTACTGTATGTGCGGATAGCTTGCTATTTGGAGAGCCGTGGAAATTAGCAAAAATCATATGTATTGTTGTGTTACTTGCAGGAGTTGTAGGCTTAAAGCTAGTAACAGGAGAGCCTAAGGAACAAGAGGTGAGTGAATAATGGCATGGATGGCATTAGTTGTTGCAGGGTTATGTGAGATGATGGGTGTATATATGATTAGTAAATATAATAAGACGAAGAGTATGAAAAATTTAGGACTGTTGATTGGTGCATTCACCTTAAGTTTTGCAGGCCTTGCCTATGCGATGGAAACATTACCAATGGGTACTGCCTATGCGATCTGGACAGGGATTGGTGCAGCTGGGGGAGCACTGCTAGGTATGCTGTTTTTTAATGAATCTAAGGACTGGCGACGCATCGTTTGTATTATCCTTGTATTAGGAGCAGCAATCATGTTGAAATTGCTATCATAATTAAACAGGCACTCCTCTTATGCAGGAGTGCCTGTTTTTATATTATTTTTTTACGTCTTTTGTCCATTCAGCCACTTTATCTGGATTAGCATCAACCCATTCTTTCGCAGCGTCTTTTGGATCTTTACCATCCATTACTTCTAACATAACACTTTCTAAATCTTCTGCTGTCCAGTGGAAGTTATCGAGTACTGAATATACATCTGGTAAATCTTCTTTTAAGCCTTTACGTACGAATGTATTAATCGTTTCTTCTCCACCATATACACCCTTTGGATCTTCTAAGTATTTAAGATCATATTTCGCAAATTTCCAGTGTGGTGACCAGCCTGTGACAATAATCTCTTCCTTATCTTTCAGCGCTTTTGATAATGCAGTTGTCATCGCACCAGAAGAAGAAGTAATAAAGTTCCAATCTGCTAAATTATCATATTCTTCTAATGCTTTTTCTGTAGCAGCAGTAATGCCCGCACCTGGCTCAATACCAGTGATTGTATGATCTGCTTCATTAGATAAATCTTCAATAGAATTGACATCCATATAGCTTGGTACAACTAAACCGATTTTTGCACCAGCAAGGTTTTCACCTAGCTCATCTAAATCAGCTTTATATTTTTCATATTGTGAAGCATGTGTATGTGGTAGCCAAGCAGCAACCATTCCATCAGCCTCTCCTTTCGAGACAGCCTCCCACATGATCGCATTATCCAAAGGAGTTAATGTTACATCATAACCTAAATCTTCGAGTACCTGCCCAACAACATTCGTTGAGGCAATTTCTGTATCCCACTCAACATAGGCTAGGTTTACCTCCTTAGAATCACTGTTTTTTCCAGAACTTGAGCCTGAGTCGCCTCCACTACATGCAGCAAGCATGAAGCCTAGACCTAGAGCCATTCCTAACTTTGATAGTGTTTTCAGTTTCATCGAATCTCCCTTTCTCTTCATCATTTTGTATCCAAACTGCCGACATCCACCGGAGGATGGATGGTAGCAAGAAAGATGACATTTCTATAATGCTTTCTTTTTATTGAGGCTTTGTGTTAAACGGTCAATAATGATCGCGAAAATAACTAAGCCTAATCCTGCAACGAAGCCATTCCCAACTTGAGTACGTTGAAGGGCTGTTAATACTTCACGTCCTAGACCAGGAGCCCCAATCATAGAGGCAATAACTACCATAGAAAGTGACAGCATAACGGTTTGGTTAATCCCAGCCATAATGGTTGATTTAGCAAGGGGGATTTCTACTTTAAATAATTTTTGGCTAGCTGTACTACCATAGGAGTCTGCAGCTTCCACTAATTCTTTTGGTACTTGACGAATACCGAGGTTTGTCATACGTACAGTTGGGGGTAAAGCAAAGATAACGGATGCAAAGACACCAGGTACAATACCAATACCAAAAAAGGCAACGGCTGGAATTAAATAGACAAAGCCAGGCATTGTTTGCATGAAATCTAGTATTGGTTTAATAATGTTTTCAGCTACCGTTGATTTTGACATTAAGATACCTAGTGGAATACCGATGATGATGGATATAATACTGGAAAAGATCACAAGCGTGGTTGTTTCCATAAGATGAGTCCATAATCCTTGGTTATAGATAAACAACAAGCCAATTAATGAGAATGCAGCAAGCCCTAACTTTTTGCCTGAAACGAAGAAGGCAAATATCACGACAAGAAGTATAAGAATAATGGCTGGGATACTAATTAATAAATCAGTGACCTGATTCATGAGTAGTTTTCCGAATTGCTGAATAGAGTTAAAGAACGCTGAAAAATTACTCGTCAACCAGTCCATAGCTGATTCTACCCACGGAGCTAATGGTAATGTTGGAATATTATCTAAAAAGTTATTCATGTGATTCGGCCTCCTCATCGCTAGTTGACAGTGCTTGGATGACAACGCCCCTAATTAGTACACCAAGCAAGCGACCATCTTTCACAACGGCAATAGGAGTAGGAGAATTATAAATCATCCCTAAAATATCCTGTAGTAGCATATCTGGTGGAACAGTTAATACTTCTGATTGCACAATAGAATGGACGGTTTGCTCTTGTTTCTTCGCTGCAGCTAGTGCATCGTCTGCAGTGATATAGCCTTTTAAATGTCTATTTTTATCAACAGCCATTAATAAACTTACAGCCTCTTGACGCATACGCTTTAGTGCCACTTTAGGGCCATCTAGGTCTGTATTGACATAAACTGGTCGTACCATGACATTTTCAGCTGTCAATACTTTAGATCGATCCACATCTTCCACGAATGTTTTGACATAATCATTTGCTGGGTTGGTTAATATTTCTTCACCCGTACCAATCTGAATGATAGAGCCATCCTTCATAATGGCAATGCGATCCCCAATGCGTAATGCTTCATTTAAATCATGTGTGATAAATAAAATTGTTTTTTTCAATGTTTGTTGTAGATCGAGTAGCTCATCTTGCATTTCCTTGCGAATCAATGGATCAAGTGCTGAAAATGCTTCATCCATTAGTAATATTTCAGGATCATTAGCAAGGGCTCGTGCTAAACCAACACGCTGCTGCATACCACCTGATAACTGATTTGGATACTGGTCTTTATAAGCGAGTAATCCAGCATTTTCTAAAGCCTGTTCAGCTTTTGCTTGCCGTTCTTCTTTTGAAATACCTCGAATTTCAAGGCCATATTCGGTATTTTGAAGTAATGTACGATGGGGGAATAAACCGAAGTTTTGGAAAACCATGCTCATTTTGTTTCTTCGTACAGACCGTAGACTTTCTTTTCCCATGGTAGAAATATTTTCTCCATCGATATATATATTTCCGCTCGTTGGTTCAATTAGGCGGTTTAAAAGCCGTATAAGCGTGGATTTGCCACTTCCTGACAATCCCATAATAACAAAGATTTCTCCTTCGTTGACAGTAAAGCTTGCATCGTATACTCCAACAGTTGCACCTGTTTCTTTTAAGATATCAGTCTTACTTTTTTGTTGCTTAACGAGTTCTAGTGCTTGGGGAATATGTTTGCCAAACACTTTCGATACGTGTTCTATTTTAATTTTTTCCATAGAAGCACTCCTTTCGTAGATTATTACTATGTGAGGATAATGATACCCAAAAATAAACAAGTAACAACCTTACTGTAGCAAAGGGTTGTTACTTTTGTCAAATCGACAAATAAGAAAAAACCCGCTTAAACGCTGTTATATCAGCGCTTAAACGGATTTTAATTTGGGTATAAAAAGCTTTGAACTCTAGCGAAACTTTCATCATTTCCAACAAAATAAATAATGTCCCCTTCTTCAAATGAGACATAAGGACCAGGGGATAGTAATAATTCATTGCCACGTCGAATACCAACGATAGTACTAGAAGTATTTTGCCAAAAATTTAAAGCTTGTACAGTTTGATGAATGCATGGACTATCAGCTGTCATTTCTAATTGATAGGGGATGAACGGATTGACTGACCGGTAATGCTCTGTGCGGCTAATTAGTTGCTTTGCCTTGTCTTGTAAATTAATCAATTCATGATGTTGCTTTTGAATACTTGTCAAAAGCTCATTTTGTATTTCATGAATCGATTGTACATCATGAAACTGTCTGACGAATTGAGCCGCTTTTTCATACGATTTTATAATTACGCCACTACCTTTTGAAGCTTCAACAATTTCTAAGTCTTGCAAAACGGCAATAGCTCTTCTTGCCGTCTCAGCAGAAACATTATATTGACTGGCAAGAGAGGATCTTGCATATATTTTATCGCCAATGCTGTATTTTCTTTCAACAATCTTGGAGGCGAGATCAATGGCTATTTGTTGATATTTTGGTTGCTTTAGTTGAACATTTTTTTCTAAGTTCATGTTAAACTTCCTTTCGTCATTACAGTACCACAGCTTATTATAGACTAGCCTGCACAGAAAAAATAGCATCTCCATAAGCTAGTAGTATATGATGAAAAAGTAATAATAAAATTATCATCCCTAATAATTATAATTAAAGAGTAATAGCTGTCGATTGACACTTTTTAGTTATTATTATAAACTAAGTTACGTTATGTAAGTGATGTGAAAATACATGTGCTCAGTTGGTGAATTTAGCCAACTGTTTCTATAGAAGGTTGGAGATTAATATGACAATTACAACTAAAGTGATGGACTTAGTAAAAGATAAAATGACGTTAGTAAAGCATACAAATACAGAGAATATTTGCCTAGTTGGACCAGTGAAATTACCTGTAAAACAAGGCGATTTTTCTGCAACTTTTCAATGGTATAACTGGCTTAAAATTGATGCGAATTTAACTAAAGAAGAAATCATTGATGGATTAGCCGCTGCTAATTTAGCATTTTTACAACAATCCTCTGTGCTTGTATATGGTGATTTTACCCATTCAGAAGATGCTTTAATCCGAATGCATAGTATTTGTCACACAGGCGACATATTTGGCAGCCAGCGTTGTGATTGTGGATACCAGTTGCATGAGTCTATGAAAATGATAGTTGAGCATGGCTGTGGTGCTATATTTTATTTAGCTGATCATGAAGGTCGTGGTATTGGACTATTCTCTAAATCTCTTGCTTATTTATTGCAAGAGGAAGGGCTCGATACAGTTGAAGCAAACCATGCACTTGGCTTCCCAGATGATACACGTTCTTATGACGAAGCACTTGCGGTATTAGCTACACTGCGTACCAAACCAGTAACACTTATTACAAATAATCCGAAGAAATTGGCTGCATTACAGGCTCGTGGCATGGCTGCGGAAGGGCATGTTCCTTTATGGGGCGGTTTGACAGAGACGAATCGTTTTTATTTAGAAACGAAAGTTGAAAAATCTGGACATATACGTGAAAAGCAATAGGTGGAGGTTGCGATGATGATGAATGTAGATGAAAAGTATATGCAACTGGCTTTGGATTTAGCAGCTAGTGCTAAAGGAAATACGAACCCTAATCCACTTGTTGGGGCTGTAATCGTGAAGAACGGTGTGATTGTAGGTACAGGTTTACACAGAAAAGCAGGGGAACCACATGCTGAAGTGCATGCTTTTCGAATGGCTGGAGAGCATGCACTGGGTGCTACGTTATATGTAACGTTAGAGCCTTGTTCACATTATGGTAAGACACCTCCTTGTGCCAATTTAGTGAAGGAATCTGGTGTCAGTCGAGTGGTAATTGCTATGCAAGATCCAAATCCAGCAGTAGCAGGTCGTGGCATCCAATTGCTACAAGATGCTGGAATAATGGTGGAAGTGGGGGTTTTAGAGCAACAAGCGCGCCGTTTAAATGAGCGTTTTATTCACAATATGCTTACGCATCGTCCTTTTGTTATTTCAAAATTTGCTATGACTCTAGATGGGAAAATTGCTACGCATACAGGACATTCAAAATGGGTAACTGGAGAGGGTGCACGTGAGGATGTTCACCATATTCGTCATGAAGTAGATGGAATTTTAGTTGGCGTGGGTACAGTCATTGCTGATAATCCTTCTTTAACAACAAGACTAAAAGAAGGATATGGAAAAAATCCAACACGTATTATTATGGATAGTTCTCTACGTACACCTGACAATGCAAATGTCTTGAATACAGAGGATGCACCAACGATTCTTGTTTGTAGTGACGACGTAAGCCAAGAAAAAATTCATTTATTTACAGAAAAAGGTGTTACAGTTTTACCCGTACAAAAAAATGAATATGGATTACAGATTGATGAGATGCTTGAAAAGCTTTATATACACGGCATAACAGATATTTTGCTAGAAGGTGGAAGTAAAATGAATGCTTCCTTTTTACAGCAAGGTGCAATCGATAAATATGTAGTATATATAGCACCTAAAGTTTTGGGTGGAAATCTATCGTTAACGCCGTTTGCTGGCTATAATCCCTCTCTCATGCATGAGGCATGGAATGTTGAGTTTGCATCATTTGATAAAATAGGCGAGGATTTGCGTATTATTGCCTATCCAAAGCAGGGTGAAGAAAAGTGAACTATCAAGCAGATGTCTGTATAGTAGGGGCAGGTCCTGCTGGTGCATTGTTATCCTACCTACTTGCTAAAAAAGGGCTGTCAGTGATTTTATTAGAGCAAAATGTAGCACTTGGTCAGGCATTTCGTGGCGAGCATTTAAATGAGGAAGGGGAGGCTGTTTTAAAAAGCCACCATCTTTTCGAAGCAGTCGAGGCACTCGGTATATTACGAATGGAGAAACTTGAGTATTATGCTGGTGGCAGAGCATTTAAAACAATTCTTCCAGATGAAGCAATAGGACATTTAGGCATTCATGTACCACAGGCAAATTTATTAAAAGGAATTTTACAAAAAGCACAGCTGTTCCCTAACTTTACATGCTTGCTACATACAAAGGTAACAAAGCTGATCGCGGATGCTACTGGTCATTATAGAGGCGTTATGGCGATAAAAAACGGGGACCCTATACAAATCGATAGTCAGTTAATTATCGGTGCGGATGGTCGTTATTCTACTATTCGTAAGCAAGCACATATTGATGTTCAGAAACAGAAGCATGGCTTTGATTTACTGTGGGCTAAAATTCCTGCGCCAGCTGATTGGGAACCATCCATAAAAATGGCACTCATCGATGATAAGCAGCTGTCATTGTTTACACAAGTTGGTGGTTATCTTCAAATAGGCTGGAATATTGAGCAAGGTAGTTTCCCTCAGCTTCGAAAACTAGCGTTTACACCCTTTATCCAGCAGCTTGTGGAGGCATTTCCAGAATTAACGAAGACAGTGCAGGCACAGATAACTTCCTGGCAGGATTTTGTTTTGCTTGATGTCTTTAGTAGCCATTGTAATAGTTGGGGGACAAAGGGCCTTGTCTTGCTAGGGGACGCTGTTCATACAATGACACCAACAGGCGCTTTTGGGCTGAATAGTGCACTAAAAGATGCAGATTGTCTTGCATCATTGCTAAATAAAGACACACTAGCACAATTTAACGTACAATATTTTCAACAAATGCGTAAGCAAGCCATTGAGGAAGTATTAGCAAAACAAATTGAAAAAGAACAGACATTTGCTTCTAACTTTATAAACAAGGCTTCGTGAAAGGACGAACAACTAGATGAAGTTTGGCTTTGATATAGATGACACATTAATTGATTTACGAGCACATGCCTTTTCACTTTATAATAAAAAGCTTGGCAAAAAGGTTTCCTTTGAAACCTTTCAAGCGATACAACGAGTAGAAATTCATGAACCATTTGGATTAACAGATGAGGAAGGAACTGCCTTGTGGAATAGCGCATTGGAAGAGATCTATTTTACGGACTGTCCATCTTTTGATGGTGCTTTAAAAGCCCTCCAAGCTTTAGCAGAGCAGGGACATGACATTTACTATATTACATCTCGTCCAAAGCAATATTGTGCGCAAACAAAAGCTTGGATGGAAGCACAGGGCTTTCCAATAACAGACGGTCATTTTTTTTGTGGCATGCAAGATGCAGAAAAGGTAGCCATTATAAAAGAGCTTGCTTTAGATATTTATGTAGATGATAAACCAGCAGTACTTGAGACACTTCATGATGTGACAACTAAGGTAATCTTAAAGAATCAATCTTATAACCAGCATGTAAATCTTCCACGTTTATATGATTGGCAAGAGTTTCAAATGATGTTAACAAAATAAAGGATTGGTGCAACGACTAACCGTTGTACCGATCCTTTTTTGCTAAAATCGACTAAGTTTAAAGGTAGATAAATCTTGTTTACTTTTGCCTTCTATAATTAAATCTGCAAGAGCTTCCCCAACGGCACTACTAAATTTAAAGCCATGACCAGAAAAACCTGCAGCAATCACAATATTCTGATGTTCAGGTAAAAAGTCGATGATGAAATCTTCATCTGGTGTCATCGAATACTTACATGTTTTTCCGTATTTAAGCGTTCCATGCTGAGGCATAAACTGATCAATGAAGTTTTGTAAGTCAACAGCATCAGACGCATCAAACGGACGTAGAGGGTCGTTTGGATTAACCACATCACCACCATCGTGTCGTCCAAGTTTTAACCCCGCTCCATCAATACTTGGAAAGCCGTAGTAGGTTGAATCGGCAAATTCAAAGCAATAGGCTGGAAAAACTTTATCACGATACAGCTGCTCATCTGCCTCAAACCATGCAAAGGTTTTCCGCGTTGGTGTGACGGGTATGCTCACGTCTACTGTTTGTAATAATTCTGTTGCCCATGCACCAGCCGTTACTATTAATTGCTTTGCTTTATAGCTATTATGTACTGTTTGTACCTGTACAATATCACCAGCTTGGATAGCCAATACTTTTTCATTTGTTCGAAGGCTTGCACCCGCCTCCAAGGCTAATTTTTTATAGGCTTGAATACATGCTTCGACACGAAGGACACCAGCTGTAGGTTCAAAGCAAGCAACTAAATTTTTTGGCAAGAATAACCCTGGCCATTTGTTCATTGCTTCAGCAGGTGAATAGTGTTCAAGCGCTAAATTATAGAGCGCAGCACTAGCCTTCACATTTTGAATGAAGGCACATGTTGGCTCTCCAATATTAACTACACCAGTTTGTAAAAATAAGCTTTCATTTGCTAAAGACTCTAGCTCTTGCCAAAGCTCGCCAGCTCTTTTTACAAAAGGTACATAGCTAGCTCCTTCACCATAGGCAAAGCGAATGATTCTTGTATCCCCATGATGACTACCTACTTCATGGGGTGGAGTAAAGGCATCTAGCATAAGTACATTTTTTCCTTCCTTTGCTAAAAAGTAACCAGCCGCCATCCCCATGGAGCCAGCACCAACTATTATGACATCATAGTCCATTTTAATCCCTACTTTTTTACTCTAGTATAACAGATTTATAGGGAAGGAAACAGAATTTTTAGAAAATAAATAGACACAGCACCTGCAATCCGAATGGACTAGAGATGCTGTGCGTTGTAGATAGCTACTATTTTGAGCTTGGTAAAATTTTATTAAGGAAAATCGCTACGAGCGCAGCGGTTGCAATAGGCGAACCAAATAAATACTGCACGGTTGTAGGTAAGGAATACAGGAAATCATCAGGCAATAATGTCAATGCTAACGTTAAAATAACAGGAATCGCGATGACATACATTTCCTTTTCACCAATATGTTCATTTTTCATGACCTGTAAACCACTAATGGCTATTATGCCGCAGACGATCACAAATACACCACCAATAACAGCTGAAGGAATTGCTGAGATGAGTGCTGCTAATTTACCAGAGAAGCCGAAGACGATAAACCAAATACCTGCTGCTATAAAGACACGACGGCTCGCAATCCCAGTAATAGAGATAACACCTGCATTTGTTGAATAACCTGTCACAGGAGTGGAGCCAAGTAAAGAAGCAATAAAGCAGCCAATTCCTTCACCAATAACACCACGGTTAATTTGTTTATTTGTTAAAGGTTGGTCGATGACATTGCTAATGGCAAACCATGTTCCTGTTGTTTCAGCCATTAAGACAATATATATAATGACCATTGTGATAATAGCAGAAAAATTAAAGCTAAAACTAAAATCTGCAAATGGAATTTGTGGCATGCTAAACCATTTGGCTTGCGATACAGGAGATAAATCTAAAACACCCATGATATTTGCTGCAATACTACCAGCAATTAAGGCGATGATGACAGAAGCAATTCGGAATAGACGTCCTTTTTGATGGAAGACTGTGCCTAACATGACACAAATAATTAATACGAATGCTGAGATAAGTGCTAAATAAATGTTTTGATTTATGGATGCGCCTGCACCATTAAAAATATTATCACTTAAACCAACAGGCATTAAGGACAATCCAACCACAAAGATAATCGTTCCACCAACAATTGGTGGAATAAATGTTTGGACAATTTTATTGAAGATACCTGTATAGCCTAAAATAATAACCAAAATGGCTCCAATTAAACTAGCACCTAGCACAGTACTCCAACCTAAATCACCACTACCACTTGCTGCATTGATCCCAACAATGGCACCAAGTGGAACATAGGATGGACCTTGTGCCATCGGTAATTTCATACAAAAATGTGTTTGCACAATCGTCGCGACCCCAGCTGCAATAAAGGTTGATTGAATCAAGGCGCTTGCCTGACCAGTTTGTAGACCGATTAGCATGGCAATTAAAAAGGGCACCACATAAACATCCATAGCCATAACATGCTGTAAACCGAGTAGAGCAGACTGGCCGAACGAAATTTTTTCATCTGGTAACACGGTTAATTGTGTTTGTTTTGTTTGATTAGTTAGTTTTCTATGTTGTGTTTCCACGAAGTTGTACACCTCAAAATGATAGATTTTTATTAGAGAATAAGAGAATGATTAGCCTCTCCTATGAACTTTATTTCCTTGCACCCATACCTCGCGGATATTTTCTGGCCGTACAAGATACATGATTTTTTGGAATATATCGTGTAAATCTTCATTTGGATCAAAAATCGGAAGCCTAGCAGTAGGAATTTTTGTATCGATAATTTGTACATCCCATGTATAGTTTTCCTGTAAACGGCCAATTGGAAGACTTAAGCTTTCTCCACCACCAGCTGTCGCTAGATAGAAGGCCTCATTTATTGTAATGCGTGAATTTGGGACACCACGCTTTTCGGCGGAAATGGTTGTATCTACACCATCCTCTAGCATTCTCGATGACATAACAGCTTGTCTTGCATTATCAAAAAGACTTGGAGAAAATCCGCCTGAAACATCTGAACCTAGTCCAATATCAACGCCCATTGCATGAAAGCGGGCGATTGGAATCACGCTGTTAGCAAAATAGGCATTAGAGATTGGACAATGACCTATGGCAGTGCCAGTTTCAGCAAATAATCTGGCATCCTCATCGCTTAAGAAATTACAATGAGCCATGACAGATTTTTCACCTAACAAACCAAAATTATGTAAGGCGACGGCATCATTTTTGTTGAAACGTTCTTTGACGTAGCTGTGCTCCCAGTCACTTTCACTACAGTGTGATTGGATATGTGTATCATATTTCGCAGCTAATTCACCTAAGCCCTTTAAGGCACCGTCTGTACAGCTTGGAATAAAGCGAGGAGTGACAACGGGATAAACACCCTGTTTAGTCGTTTTAGCTAAATTTTTTACAGCTAAAATAAATTCCTCCGTATCCTCTAATGCGGTTTTTGTGTTTTCATCTCGATAAAAATCAGGATTCTGTTCAGGATCGTCCATGACCACTTTTCCGACTAATCCTCGCTGTCCCTTTTCAGCACAGATTTTCGCTAAAAGTACACTGGCCTCCTTATGGACCGTCGCAAAATATAATGATGTAGTTGTACCATTGGCAAGTAGTGTGCTTACTAAATCCTCATAAACTTCTTGAGCAAATACTAAATCGGAGAATTTTGATTCGATAGGGAAAGTATATGTGTTTAACCAATCGTAAAGAGGAATGTCTAAAGCTGTCCCAGATTGTGCCCATTGAGGTGCATGTACATGCAAATCGACAAATCCCGGTAGGAAATATTGGCCTTCAGCTAATGCATGGAAGTTATTTTGATTTTGATATGTAATTAATAGTTGTTGGTAATCAGGTTGTTCGGGAGCGATAGTTTTAACAATCATACCGTCAGCATTAATGAAAAATAAATAATCCTTTAAAATGTGAACGTCAGTAGCAGATTTACTAGTAAAAGCTGTTCCTTTGAAAATATGCGTATATTCAGACATAAAAACCACCTTAATGTTCGTTTATTGATAATAACATGGATTATTATAGGCTATAAAAACTATTAAGTCTACAAAAAAACGAATATTAATATAATGACTAAAGAAATGCATGCACCTTTTTAACTACATTTTTACAGCTTTGACAAGCGTTGATAGATAACAAAAGAAGGCACCTATTTGAGAGTGCCTTCTTTCTATATGATCGATTCATTGATGATGTGAAGAAAATTATTAAAGGATGTGGAGTGATGCAATTCATTTTTTCTTGTACAAAGGTAAATCGGTCGTTGGATATCAATGTCCTTAATAAAAACGCGGGCAACTTGCTGCTGTAGAATAAAGCTAGAAGCTGCTATGGATGGTGCTAGCATTGTACCAAAACCTGCCGCAATGGCATGTATGGATTCATTAATCCCGTCTAGTTGTAAACCTACTTTCGGTGGAGGGATTTTATGCACTTTACATAGAGCATTTAAGTATTCTTTTGTGGAACTACCATCCTCCCTTGTGACGAAGGGCTGCTGCATAAGTTCTGCAAGCGATACTGTTTGACCTGCCAGATGATGATTGTGCGGCACAATAAACCAATAATCCAAATTCATTAGAAATTGATAATTAATATCAGCATGATGTCCATCTTCTTTGACGATAAAAGCTAAATCAGCTTTATAATGGAGTAAATCCTCAATCACTTGCTGGGAATTGGCGGTCTTTAAATGAATATGTGTTGCTGGATAAACTTGTTTAAATTGAGCTAACCATTTAGGTAGTAAAAAATGGGAGGGAACATGCGTGGAGGCAATTTGCAGTTCTTCATTGCCCGTATTTTTAAGCTGTTCAACTTTATTTTCGATATCAGTTTCTAGATCAAATAAGCGCTGTGCCTGTTTGTATAAAAAAGTACCATTTTGTGTTAGCGAAATGCCCCTACCTTTGGCTTCTAGCAGTGTCAAGCCTAGTTCTTTCTCTAAATTTCGAATTTGAATGGTTACAGCAGGCTGACTAATCATAAGTGTCTGTGCCGCTTTGGAAACACTATTGAGTTCAGCCACCTTTGTAAATAAACGTAGAGCATGTAAATTCATGTCGTTACACCTTTCATAAATTTTTTTTATGCTTTTATATACATTATATATTAGATTTATTAATTTGCGCTCTGTATCCTTTTAATTACAGTAGAATATATGAGAGGGGGGTTCATCATGAATCGACAACATATAGGAATTGTCTTTGGAGGAATTTTATTATTAGTTGTTGCTATGGGGATTAGTCGATTTGCCTTCACACCGATTCTACCCTTTATGCGTCATGATGTAGGGTTTTCATTGGAAGTGGCTGGTTTTTTAGCTTCAAGCAATTATATTGGTTATTTCATTGGCGCATTATGGGCAGGGTTCATTTATCGTCAACGTAAAAATGTTTTAATGGCAAGTGTTGTTACCAATGTCCTATCTGTTATATTAATGGGCTTAATAGAAGTGTATAGTGTTTGGCTAGTTCTGCGTTTAATTGCGGGCATTACAGGGGGCCTTATTTTTGTGTTAACATCGAGTATTATTATGGATTACTTGGCGAAGCATTCATTATCACGATGGTCTGGCTATGTATTTAGTGGTATAGGCTTAGGGATTGCTATTTCAGGTTTATGTGTACCTGCTATAGAAGCAAGATTTGCTTGGCAGGGTGCATGGTTAGGCTTAGGAATTTTATCAGCGATTTTTTTATTTATTACCTCTTATTTATGGAGAAGTTTAGTGGTGCAGGACAGCACAAAAGTTACGAAATCTCTTGATACAAAAATGACAAAGGGTTTTATGCCATGGCTGATTTTATCCTATGGTTTAGAGGGGTTAGGCTATATTATTACAGGTACTTTTTTAGTCGATATTATTCATAATATTCCTTCTCTTCAAGCTTACTCTTCCTATAGCTGGGTCATTGTGGGGCTCGCGGCTATTCCATCAGCTCCTGTTTGGACGGTCTTATTAGAGAAGTTTTCAGCTATAAAAATTTTGTTTGTGGCATACATACTGCAAGTGGTTGGTATCCTGTTACCTGTTTTTGCACAAACGGTATGGAGCGTTTTATTAGCATCTTTTTTATTCGGTCTAACCTTTGTAGGAATTGTCACGCTAACTACTTCCTATGCACGACACCTATTCCCGACAAAGAGCGGATTCGTTGTTTCTTTATTAACAACCTTTTATGCTTTTGGACAAATTATCGGACCGATTATCGCAGGAAAACTGGTTGAAGTTTATAGTAGCTATAAAGCAGCACTTATATTTGCTGGTGTCATAGTGTTTCTTGCATTGCTCGTTATGGTAATTGGTAGATGGCTAACTGTAAAAAAAGAAGCTGTTGCTGAACATACAATTTCTATATAACGCATAAAAGCCAGAAATCCTATTTGGATTTCTGGCTTTATCATTTACTTAAAGAAGCCGTGCCTCTATCTACATGATATTAAAAAATAAAATAAAAGTCTATATATTTTTTTCTTTATATGGAAAAATAGACAAGTGCACACAGGACGTAACGTTACGATTTTACTTTGAAATGGGGACTGTAAATGAACACAGAACAAGCTATTCAACGCTGGAATCGATATGCGGAAAGGTATACAGCAAACTACGATGAGCAGGGGGATATTCATCGTGTCGTACTGTTAAATCCCACCATCTTTTCTTTGCTAGGTGAGGTAGATGGAAACCATCTATTAGATGCAGGATGTGGAGAAGGCTATTTAAGCAGATTACTGGGAAAGAAGGGTGCAAGAGTAACAGCTGTTGATTTTTCACAAAAAATGCTAGACATTGCTTTGGAAAGAACATCACAGCAGGAAGCTATTCAATTTTTACACGGGAATTGTGAAAATTTATCCTTTTTAGCAGATGAACAATTTGATGGTATTGTTTCAAATATGGTTCTCCAAGATTTAGAGGATTATCAGGCTGCTTTATGTGAGATGTTTCGATTATTAAAACCTAATTGCACTTTTATTTTTTCGATTTTACACCCATGCTTTGTGACACCAAATAGTGGATGGATGAGACATGAGCAGCTAGATCAACAGTATTGGAAAGTCCAACGTTATTTTTATGAAGGGGAGTATCACCAGCTAGATGCTGACCCACCAATAGTTCTATACCACCGAACATTAACAAGCTATGTGCAAGCAATTAGGCAAGCTGGATTTACTATTGAGACTATTGTAGAGCCCAAGCCATCACAAGACATGCTAAGGAAGTACCCTCAATTTGCGGAAGATTTGCATTGTGCAGATTTTATTGTTTTTAAATTAAAGAAATAAAGGAGAAGTACCGATGCGTTTATTTCATGTCAGTGAAGACCCTACTATTATGATTTTTCATCCTCGACTGCCTGAGCGACCAGATTTAGATGCCAAAAAAGGGCTAGTATGGGCAATCAACGAAAGATGCCTGCCAAACTATTTAACGCCAAGAGATTGTCCGCGTGTCTGCTTTCATGCAGGAGATCAAACAACAGAGCAGGACAGACAGCAATATCTACATCAAGCTTTACATGTAGTAGTCATAGAAAACAAGTGGTGGGAAGTATTGAAAACTACAAGTCTTTACCTGTATGAGTTTGATAGTAATGGATTCACTTTACAGGATGATATTGCGGGCTATTATACGAGTGAATTAACACAAATGCCCATCCATGTCTCAGAGATCAATGATATAGCTAAAGCATTATTGGAGCGCAATGTTGAATTGCGAATCGTGGATAGCTTATGGGAAATACATGATGACATCCAAAATACAAGCTTAAATTGGTCAATATGCAGAATGCGCTTTGCACAACCAAGATTCTAAAAACAAGCCTCGTTATGCACCTATTGCATGGACGAGGCTTATTTATTATTAGACAGTCGATGTTTGTTCAATTGGTGCTGAAGAGATATTGACTAATTTCTTATCTTGATATGTAAAAATATAATCATAGTTAGTTGTTTCATTGAGCATCTTAGGTAAATAATATTTTAAGTCCGCAATACCTACATTTTCAGGGTGTAAAATCCAAGTAAGCTCCTTCCAATCAAGAATGCCCTCAGCAACCTTTATCGGTGTTACATATGGGAAAGATTCAGGTAGTTCCGCTATAAACGCATACATACAACCATAGTTTACAACGCCATCTGTCCAGGTAATCTTACCCTTATAGGTAATATCCTCAACCGTAATGCCTGTTTCTTCTTTAATTTCTCGTAAGGCACCAGCTAATGGTGTTTCATCCTGTTCAATTTTGCCACCAACACCATTCCATGCGCCCATCCACTGAGGCTTATCTCTATTCAATAAAAGGATATAATCACCTTTCTTCAGAAAACAAATTGTAAATTCAGCCAAGTTTGTTCCTCCTTTTTCTTTAGTTATCTGAATTGGCAGGAGACCAGCCAGTCTGCTGACTCCAATGATTTGCTTGTTTTAAAATTTCCCATATGATCGATTCTTTAGATTTTGTATAAAGTTGACGATTATATTGGTATTTCTTAGCCAATACATATTTTACCTGCTCATAGCGACGACAGTAATCTGGATGACGGCGCAAAAAATCTCGAAATAATAAGGCTAGCTGCTCTGCCCAACTACCAGCCTGTCGAACATGAATATGTACTCGTCTATCTCCAGGAGCCTCTCGAAAATAGCGTTTAGACTTGTCTGGATTTTCTGCTCGATAACTAAAACCTAGAGATTCTAATGGAGCTTTAAATGCTGCCAATGGTGTAAACGATGCGACGGATATTTGTATATCAATTACAGGCTTTGCTGCTAGCCCTGTTACAGCAGTTGAGCCAATATGATCAATTCTCAGCGCTGTGTTTCCTATGGCCTCCCGTAATTGACAGCCTATGCTATGAAATTCCTTAGCCCATTCATCTGTATAAGGTAAAATCAAAATAGGATCAGGCATTTTATCTCCTCCCTTGGTCTTCATAATTATTGTAGCATGCGTGTTATAGTGGAATAAAGATAGTAGAGGGAGTGTGAAAAAGATGATTTTAATAAGTGCTTGCTTAGCAGGTTTAAATGTTCGTTATAATGGCACAAACAGTCTAGATGAAAAAATACAAAAGCTTGTGTTAGAAAATAAAGCTGTCACCGTTTGCCCAGAGCTGATGGGAGGCTTTTCAACGCCCCGCGAACCGGCTGAAATTGTAGGTGGCAATGGACAAGATGTACTTGATGGCAACACAACAGTGGTTGAAAGTTCTGGACGAGATGTCACAAATTTATATCTGAAGGGAGCCTATGCAACCTTACAAAAAGCACTTGAGGTAGGGGCAACTCATGTCATTTTAAAGGAATATAGCCCATCCTGTGGCAGTGCAAAGATTTATAACGGTGCGTTTAATGGAACAAAATTAGCTGGCGAAGGAGTAACTACGGCATTGCTTCGAAGAAACAATATCGTAGTGCTATCTGAAGAGAATTTTTTTGAATGATTAAAGAGAGGCCCCTAAACTAGTAGGGGCCAAATTTATTTATTCAACAATTAATATGCGAGGCGACGTTTTAGCAATTATTTTGGTCGAAATCCAGCCGCCAAAAATGGCAGCTATTACACTTACAAAGCTTATACCGATACTTGTTGGCCAGTTTATAACAAGCGGTAGTTCGAGTAAGCCATAATCTAAAATAATTGACTGAAGTGCAAGAGGAATTAATTTTATCCCGATAAAGATTCCTGCTAATGCACCTATTATGGATAGAATTAAAATACCTATTGTAATCGACCATCTAATATTTGTAGAGGTCATTCCAATCGATTTATAAATGCCATACGTGCTACTTTCTTTTCTAACATTAATTCGTGATACACTAAAAATAATGATGCAGGTTACGATGACAAATAAAATACCAACAATTGAAAGGGGAATGACTAAAACGGCCACGACTTCTTTAAAGACGGCATCTAATAATAGCTGTTGTGTGACAGCTGATACAGAACTTTTAAAGTGCGTATTTAAATCCTCAACGAATGGCGTAGCGACTGTTTCATCTAAAAGATTAATCATACTTACCTCTGAAGTAGTGTAGGTAGTATTATAAACTTTAATAACCTCTGCTGTAATCCTTGCTGAATTTGACATATTTGCTATCGATTGATAGATTCCAGTAACAATAAGAAAATGCGGTTTCCCCTCAAGATAAACTTCTACAATGTCGCCTATATTTTTATTTAAAGCGCGAGCGACATTGAGTCCAATCGTGATTTCGTTCTTACTGATTGGATTACGGCCAGACATTGTCACATAGCCAGCGGCATCAAAGCTACCCTCAATCACATTGACATTAATATTTAATGGGGGATTGCTGTCATTAGGAAGTATGCCTGTGAATTGATCAAGCCATGCATGATCTTTAACCCGTTCATCAGCCATTAAAAAATCTTCAAATTGTTGTTTCGTAAAAGTTTCTTTATTAGATACAGTTACTACTACATGTGAGGCATCATATCCCCATGAAGGAGATGTTTCTTTGATGGAAATAAAGCTATTTAATATGACTACACTAAAGACTAGTATGGCAGACGTAATGGAAGTAAGTGCAATAACAAGAATGGAACTTTTTATGTTTTTTGTGATACTTTTAAGACCAATTTGAAGTTGAATCGGTAGACTGCTTAATCGAAATAATCTATTCGAGCTGTTTCTGCGCCGATTCATTTTACTATTTGCACTTTCTGACATCCCATATTTGATGGCTTGAACAGGCTCTACATTTCGCGCCTTGTGTGAGTAGAAATAGGCAGTGAGTAGCACAATGCCAAATAAGATGAGACCAATCACTATGTTGAGTAGAGTATCTTGATGTATGGTTAAATGATTTCCTGCCTTCATATATGATAAGGAGCTTTCTATAATTATTCTGGAAAGGAATTTACTAATGATGATGCCAGGTATAATCGCGACAGCAGATAACAATCCGAATTGTAATACGTAAGTGATACTTATCTCTCGAGAAGAAAGACCCAATGATTTTATAACGCCTATTGTTCTGTAATTCGTTAAAATGGCATCGGAAATGCTAAAACCAATAACAAACAAGGAAACCAAAAGCATAGCTATACCAAAGGCGATCATAATAAAGCCAATGATTTTATTAATGATCAAATAAAAAGAAGCTATTTCTTCATATTCCATTTTAGATTCAAGATAAGGTCCCTGCAGATACTTTTCAAAATCACCCCAATAATTGGTGTTTTGCTGATAGTCATTAAAGCGTAATGCCATCATGTACTGATCAGAACCTGTCATGGTTGCTAAATGCTGTTGATAATCAGTATTGTTCATCCAGATACGAGCATTTGTTGTAAAAGGGCCTCCGTATGGCATATCAACCACAATACCTGACACTGTTAAATTAAACGTGCTCTCACCTGTATGAAATTCAATTGCATCACCGAGCGAAATGGTAGCGCTTGATGCCAATGATGTGGGAATCCAAATCGTACCCTTAGGAGGAGAGAGTTGCTTTTCACCCTCAGAAAATAGTAATTGATCAATCATAAACGGTGTATTTGGCGTATTCATCATAAATAAATAGATATTGGATATTTCTTTCCCATTGAAGGTAAATCTAGATAAATTTCTATAGGGTATGAGACTAGAAGTAGTCACGCCTGGTTGCTCTTGCCACCATTCGTTTACAGCAATCGGGTTATGAATATTGTTACCCATTGTTAAAATTTGATGGGCACCATTTGAATCATGATGGGCTTTTTCAAAAATATTGTTTGTATTGGTCAGTATAGTGACAGAAGTCGCCAGTAAAAGTGTTGATAAAAAAATAAGGACAACCATCAGTCCATTTTGTATTTTCCGTTTTCTTATATAGGAAGAGCAAAGGGTTATAATCGCGTACATTTTTTACTCCTTCCCGGCAACATAAGAAAAGATAATGTGTTCCCGTTCTTGTATGTTGGTATGATCATATTTTTCAAAGTTTAAGATCCCATCTATTATTCCATCCTGAATGATGATTAGACGATTCGCACGACAAGCTGCCTTCATATCATGTGTAATCATGACAATGGATTGCCCATTTCTATTTAAATTCGTTAAGGTATCTAATACTGCTACACCTTGATCAAAATTTAAACTACCAGTAGGTTCATCTGCAAATAACACTTCAGGATTGTTGACCAACGCTCTAGCAATGGCAGCTCTTTGTTGCTGTCCACCTGATGTTTGAGAGGGTAATCGATTTCGTTGCTTTTCAAGTCCCATTAAACTTAGTAGTTGCTCCGCTTTTTGTATGACTTCCTTTTTATTTTTTTTCGCGATGTATCCAGGAAGAGCAATATTCTCTAGTAGCGTCATATCTGGAATGAGATTGCTACTTTGATAGATATAGCCAACCTTCTGTGAACGCAAAGTAGCTAACTTTCGTTCAGAAAAGGTATCAAGTTTTTCTCCCTGAAAATAAACTTCACCTGCTGTAAGGGCATCAAGCCCACTTAAAAGATAAAGAAGCGTTGATTTACCAGAACCAGAATTCCCCATAATAACGGTGAAATCCCCTTTATAAATGTCGACATTCATATTCTTAATAGCATGGAATTGTTCGCTGCCGGTTGAATAGGTTTTACATAAATTTTGGGCTCGAATCAGTATCTCTTTTTCCATGATAAGGCCTCCTTAACTCATTTTCTTTAGTGTAATATGTAATTATTAGTAAGTCCTTATGAAATTATTAATAAATTCTTACAGACAGAGTAACCTTTCTTAATAGTAAACGTTATAATATGCGATTTAATAGATGTAATAAATAAGGAGGTTTGAGATATGCCCTTAACATTTGCTCATCCAGCGGCAGTCTTACCTTTTTCTCGAAAAAGTAAATATATTCATTTTTCTGCATTAGTTTTAGGAAGTATGGCTCCAGATTTTGAATATTTTTTAAGAGGTCGGCCGATAGGGGAGATTGGTCATACCTTTGTAGGGTTCTTTTTATTCAATCTGCCACTCGTTCTTTTCATCTATTTGATTTATCAACGGTTTATCCAACAGCCAATCATGAGCCATTTACCAGAGTTTTTACAAGCTACAGAAAGCCATCAAATTGCAGGAAATAACATATGGAAAGTATTTGTTTTTGGCTACTCTGCATTGCTGGGCATGTTAACACATGTCATATGGGATTCATTTACACATCAAAATGGGCTTATGGTGACAAAACTTCGAGTTCTTACTCAAACATATACTTTCTTTGGCTATCAAATACCGATTTATAAATTTCTACAATACGGGAGTACCTTGTTTGGCATTGTGTTAATCTTTGGATATGTATATTACAGAGCAACTTTAAGCAAAGATAAAAAAATACCAGCTATATCGCCACGGAAAAAACGCATCTTTTGGAGTTTACTAGCTGTTTTAACGCTCGGATATGTATGTCTATGGCAGCTTATTAACGGCATTCCTTTAAGAAGTTATGGAATATGGGTTGTCCGTATTATCGATTCATTTTTTGGTAGTATACTTACCCTTTCTTTCTTTTTAGCATATAAGAAAAGAACGTTGAAAGAAAAAAAGACTTCCTAAAACGGGAGTCTTTTTACGAGATGGGGAGTATAAGTGTAAAGGTAGTGCCTTCATTAGGCTTACTATGAAATGAAATGGACCCATGGTGCGCTTCCATAATATGCTGACAAATGGATAGGCCAAGTCCTGCTCCTTCATTTTTAATGACTGATTCACTTCCAGGCTGCCGACCTCTAAAGTAACGTTCAAAAATAAAAGGCATATCTTCGGGAAGCATTCCATTACCAGTATCTATTACTTGGATATAGAGTGATTGATTTTCGATATAGGTAGTAATGGTGATGGTATCTTCATGAGAAGAATGTTTTAACGCATTGGTAATAAGGTTGGAGATCACCTGCTCTAGTCGATCAGCATCTACTAGAATAAGGACATTAGGAATACTAGTAGGTCTTATAAAATGAATATTTGTTGTTTGGACATAATATTGAATTGGTTTCAGAATGTTTGTAAGAACGTCTTGGCTATATTGTTCTTTTAAATGGATCGGGATATGACCAAGCTCCTTTAAGGTATGAATAAATAAATCATCAACTAGCCTCGACATCTTATCCGTATTAGACTGCATGATTTGAATATAGGCCATAAGCGAATCTTCATCTCGACAAATACCCTCTGAAATAGCGTCTAAATATGCTTTGATTGTGGTTAAGGGAGTTCTCACTTCATGAGATATATTAGAAATGAGCTTCTTTTGAGTTTGCTCTTGTTCATTGTGCTGGATGGCTAACTGTTTAATCTCTAATCGCATTTGATCAAATACTGCATACAATTCACCAATCTCATCCATTTTCGAGTGGATGGTAATTTGTTCGTAATTTCCTTTTACAATTTCCTCTGTGTTGTCCTTTAGCTCATCTAAAGGCTTTAAAATATCTTTATGAACTTTCCTTACTATGAATAGGGCAAGGCAAATGATCAAAAGGCTCAAGAAGCCAATAAAGACTAATAAAAGAATCGAGTTGGAATTAGTCTGTTTTAAAGGAAAGAGAATGTCTTTGTTCAGGGAAAAAATAGCATTACCTATCTGTTCATTGCTTTCTCCATTCATAATCGGAAAGGCTATATTAATCTTTCCAGGCTCTTGTTGTGAGGTAAATAAATCATAATGTATATCATGTTTAATATGAATAGTAGTTGAAACATCATTCTTAATTGAAGTGTAACTTACTGTTCCATCTAGTTGAACTACTGTAATATCAATATTCTTGTCATCACTCATTTGTTGTAGCGTGCTACGTACAGCTGAATCTAATGCGAAATTTGGAAAATGATCTTCTATGTACAATAATAATGGATTTACTGATAAACGAATTTGATTAATAACATATTTATCTTGTGATTCTTCTTGAGAAGTCTCTGTTGCAAAGTATAGTGAAAGGACAACGATAAACAATAATACAACAAAGATTAATAGGGTCCATAACCACTTATTCATCCAATTTTTTAGGTACATTTGATTCTCCTATGAGTGATTGGGTGTACTGAATTTATAACCGACTCCCCAAACCGTTTGAAGATAAACAGGATGAGAAGGGCTGACTTCAATTTTTTCTCGAAGCCTTCTAATATAAACTGTAATTGTATTTTCATCTCCATAGGTCTCATAACCCCAAACGGCATCAAGTAACTGACCTTTAGAGAAAACTTGATTTCTATTTTTAGCTAGGAAAAATAGCAGTTCAAACTCTTTTGCTGACAGTGGTATTGGCTTGCTATCACGTAAAAAAATATATTCCTGTTTATTTATGACCATATTATCTATGTGAATGACATCTCCTCCCATATGCCGTCCATTATGCTGAAGCCATCTATCCTGTCTTCGTAAATGAGCGTTAATTCTTGCGACAAGTTCACTTAGAGAGAACGGTTTTGTCATATAATCATCTGCTCCAAAACCTAATCCCAGTACTTTATCTGTATCACTTCCTCGAGCACTTAAAATAAGAATGGCAACATTGCTATTTTCACGGATTTTACGACATATTTCAATGCCATCACAATCGGGTAGAGAAAGATCAAGGATAATGAAATCAGGTTTAGATTCTTGCAAATAATGGATTGCTTCATGACCTGTTCGAACAATATGTGAATCGAACTGATTAACACTTAAGTAGTCCCTTATAATATTAGCTATATCATTTTCGTCTTCAACAATTAGTACTTTGATGTTCCCGTTGCTCATACATACTATCTCTCCTTAGTAAGATGTCTAAATCATTTTCTTCGGTTGACTAGGAAAAAAAACAAAACAATGATAAGGAATGCATAAATTATAATCCATGTGTATTGCCAATAAAAAACGTTGGGTATAACTTCAATTTGATCGCCCACACTCATCATTTCTAATGAAAAATGAAGAGGAGGAAGTAACCAAAGAAGTCCAGTTAGAATAGAATCTTTTAAAGTAGCGATCACGACAGAAATAATAAGGATGCCTATTACACCCCACCACGTATTTCGCCTATTTTTCACGAGTTCCCTAGTAAATAAAGCAGTGAGTGCAATGGCAAGTAACGATAAACTAAAATGAGACAAGAAACCTAGTAAAATATGTAATAGTTTGGGCTTCTCAAAAAATGCCTCTATTAGGATTGGATAGATGACAGAAACACAGCTTAGGCTAAAGGCAAGCAGCCCACAAATGATGAATATCCCTAAATTGTAGTCTATTGTTTTTCTCGTATGAAGGGTAGTAATCATTTTTTGTCCTTCATCTTCAGCATGAAATAATGTAACAGTAAACCAGCCCATTAAAAAAAAGAGCACAAGAGATGTAAATGAATAACTATCTAATATTGGATTAGGGACAAAAGTATAATTAACGATAAGACATAGAATGAAGATTGTAAAAGGTGGAACGTATTGATAGGTTCTTAAATAATTTATCAATTGATAACGTACTAAACTGCTCATCTTTTTCGATTCCTCCTTTCAAAAATGAGAAGAGAATTGTTCTTTTTTGTAGTGGACAGTAGCTAAATATTTAATTGAAGCATTGTGTTGTAATAATTTCAGTAAAATTTGATCTGAATCCTTTGCTGGAACAATCGTCACTATTTCATAATGTCCATTCACTAAAAGTTGTTGTTGTTGAATCTCTATCGAAGGTATGATTTCATCGAGTAATGATAGGCTAGCAATCTCAAAAATTAATCGATGCGTTGGATTGCGATCGAAACCCTCTATCTGAATGATCGTATTCTCTTGAATAAGTAAAACGGAGTCTACAAGGTTTTCGAGTAATTTGGTTTCATGACAGGTTAAGAGGATACTGAGTCCTTTGCTTCTTACTCTAGCTAAGATTTGTTCGAAATCATTTTGTGCCTTGGCATCAAGTCCTGACAATGGTTCATCCATTATCAGTAGATCAGTTTCTTCTAGCATCGCCTGCATAATCATCACCTTTTGCTTCATCCCTTTAGAGAAATGGACAATCCTTGTATCTTTTTCCTCTTTTAGTTGAAACATCTCAAGTAATTCTTCTATCTTCTGCAAAAGCTGCTTTTTAGCCATGCCTCGTATACAGCCCATGTGATAAAGATATTCTTGAGGCGTAAATAAAATATGAGAAGGAGTTGTTTCTGGTACATAGCCAACTTTTAAAGACGTTTTATGCTTCACAATAGAACCACTGTCTGGTTTAATGAATGCTGCAATAATCTTGAGTAAAGTGCTTTTTCCAGAACCATTTTTCCCCACTAGAGCAATGATTTGATTGGACGCAATTGAAAACGATACATTCTCTAAAATTTTTTTCCCATTGTATTGTTTACAGATGTTTTGTACTTCCAAAATAGTAGTCATCTTCACACACCTTTATTTTTGGATAATTCTTCTCCATAAAATAATTATAATGAAAATCGACCATTCACTTCAATTAAATTGGTTATATTTCCTGTTTTTAGTTATTTCAGTTACATAAAAAAGCTCTGCTTTTTAAATAGCAGAACTTTTAAGGATTGATTACAACGAACGATATTTTTTTAAACTGATAATATTTAACATAATGAAAACAATGGCAAAACAAGCAAGAATGCTGAGATTCACTATAATATCAGAAAGTGAATAACCTTTATACATCACACCATTCAATGCGTCCGCAGCATAGTATAGAGGCATGATACGCCCAATGTTTTGAAGCCATTCCGCCATACTATCCAGCGGGAAAATACCCGAGAAGAACACTTGAGGAACAATAACAAGCGGAATAAATTGCATCATTTGAAATTCTGAAGCGGCAAAGCTAGATAGCAACGCACCTAAGGATAACGAGACAAGAGCGACCATCATATTGATGAGTAGGACAAGCCAGATGGAGCCTACATGGACAATATCGAGCACATAAATACCAAACAGGACGATAATAATTGTTTGCAGGAACGCAAATAAACCATAGCCAACCATATAGCCTGCTACAATTTCTGAACGTTTAATCGGTGTCGCTAGTAAACGCTCCAATGTTCCAGAAGTACGCTCCTTTAATAAGGCAGTGCCCGTAATTAAAAAAACAAAGAAAAAAACAAAGAAGCCAATGAGCATAGGACTAAATATATCAAAAATAGCCGTATCCTGATCACCATAAACATAGTCCGTTTTCATACTGCCTATAGAGGCTTGTGTAGGCTGTAAGATTTGAGCAAGTTGCATCGTTAAAGCCTTTGCCAGAGAAGGATCATCATTTAATAAAGTTAACTTACTAACATTTTGCTCTACTGCTAGCCAACCATTATACTCTTTATCTTGTAGCTGTTTTTTTGAAAAATCATTGTCCACGATAATGGTAAAATCAGTCTCTTTTAATTTGTCGATCAATGGGGCGGGCGCATTAGAGACCACAAGTGTGACGGAAGCCTCATTACTATTGAAAATAAAATACATTAAGGACAAGACAAGAAGTGGGGCTAAAAATAATAAAGCAAGTGTCCGTCTATCTCTTTTCATTTGTTGGATGATTCTTGTGATGATAGCACTTATTCTCATTGAACGTCACCTCCAGCTTTTACAAACACCTCATCAAAGTCTTTTGCTTGATAATGTTCTTTTAACTCTTGTGGGGTACCCTGTGCAATAATATGTCCACTTCTCAGCATGGCCAATTGATCACATCTTTCCGCTTCATCCATCGCATGCGTCGTCACTAAAATGGTTTTTTGTTCTTGATCTTTTAAACGAATCAGTTCTTGCCAAATTTCCTTTTTTAAGACAGGATCTATCCCCACCGTTGGTTCATCCAAAATGAGTAGTTTAGGATTTTGAATAAGGGCAATAGCAAGAGATAATCGACGTTTCATTCCCCCTGAATAATTTTCTACTTTTTGTCGTAAGTCATCTGTTAAACGAACGAGGCTTGCTGCATAGGCTACTCTTTCTATTCGTTCCGCTTTAGATAGTGAATAAAGCTTTGCAAAAAAATGTAGATTTTCTTCTCCCGTTAAATCTGTATAAAGTGCATCTGATTGTGCCATATAGCCAATGTCATTTAATAATTGTTTATGAGGAACATTCAAATCTAATACTTGAATAGTACCACTATCAGGTTTCAGCATGCCCATAATCATTTTGATTAGTGTTGTTTTACCACAGCCTGACGGACCGAGTAAACCCATTAACTGTCCCTTAGGAACATCCAAAGAAAGGGGGGCAATAACTTGCTTATGTTGAAATCGTTTTTCGAGAGACTTAATAGAGATTGCCTGGTTGCCCATATGGTCCTCACTCCTTCACTGAACACAATGTTGATTTGATAAAAATTTTACGGTAGCATGTGAGCAAATACAATCAACAGTTTATCAGCAAGTGTTAAGTAAATGGAGGGAAATATGTGTCTGTACATGAAAAAATGAATTTTGAAACGAAGCAAGCCATTAAAAATGCTTTTATCCAACAAGTAGAGGAGGTAGGCTTTGAGCGTGTGACTGTAAAGAATTTAGCGTTTGTAGCTGAAATTAATCGTGGCACGTTTTACTTACATTATTCAGATAAATATGATGTGATGGAGGATTTGCAGCAAGAGCTATTAATGGAGTTAGAGCGCTATGTCAAACATGTTCAGCCGTTGGATGCTTTTCAAACGTTAAAAATGGGGCAACTCTATCAGCCATTTATCAAGGTGATAACGTGTATAAAAGAGCATGCACCAGCTTTTCGTATGTTATTAGGAGAGCAGGGGAGCCCTAGCTTTACACAAAAGGTGAAAATGATCTTTGGGAGTCATATTTTGGACAGATTATCGCTTATACGCAAGGAAGCACAAGATCCAGAGTTTCAACAATACTTACAAGCCTTTATAGCATCTGCCATTTTGGGAGTCATTCAGGAGTGGTTGGACAAGGGGAACGAGAACTTAACAGTAGAAGAAATGGTCGCTCTACATTTTCGATTAATACGTTTTTTAGGAAATGTAATAGGTACTATTTAATGAAAACCGCTACAGCACTGGATCTGTAGCGGCTAGAAATTAGAGATGTAAATCTCGTTTTACAAAAAAACGGATTGCTAGACTATAGCAAAGCAAGCCAATGAGGAAAAGTGTACCTAGCATCCACCAGCAAGAGCTATTTTGTTGGATTAATTGAACGGAATCGAACAATGAATAGATTGTAATGTATTGTAATTTGTCTAGTGAACCACCCATATTGCTCAGTGCCTCAATCAGATAAAAGGCAATGGGAATGCCAGCACTATAGGCATAGGATGTTCTTAAATCTTTCGTGCTGCAAGACATAAGAAAACAGAATCCACTAATGGCAAAGTGCAATAAAAATAGCCCGAAATTTAACAGCAGTAGGGCCGTTATGTCCAGCTCATTAGGGAATAATATTTCTGCAAAGACAATCATGACCAACGTAGTAACAGCAAGGAGTGTAAAAAGGCTGATGATCAAAAATAGTGCTTGTGTAAAGACAATTTTAAAACGTGTATTCGGTGTAGCGATTAAGTATGCCATCGAACCATTATCAATATAGCCCATGATGAGCTTATTGGCTAACATGATAGAAAATACCAAAGGAAGAATCATTAATAAAAATCCATATAAATAGGTGGAGAGAAATTCTATCAAGGTATCGCCAATGCTGGTCATACCAAAGGCTGCCATCATCTCAGGCATTGTTTCTGTTAATTTTTTTAGTGTATCCGTCATTTCTGGGTTATACATATAAATTACACTGACAATATATAGCATTAGTACACCGATAATTATGGTGAATAGTTTAAGAGAGGCAAATAACTCATGCTTGAATAAGGTAAAATTCATGATTAAGCACCTCCACTTTCGTAATAATGCATAAAAATATCTTCTAGTGACTGGGAAATAACGTCTAAGTCTATAATTTTATAGTTAGATAGCGTATGGAGAAATGCTTGAAGGTCTCCCATTATAGTAATCATAACTTTTGTAGAAGAGATACGTTCAAGTACATATTCCTCATCAAGGAAGCGAGTGAGCTCTTGCTCATCTTGAAACTCAAGCATGTATTTTTTAGATTTACGTTTCTTTAAATCTGTAATGGTTTCAGTCGCCACGATTTTACCTGCATTAATAATCGCTACACGATCACAAGTTTTCTCTACTTCTTCAATCATATGAGAGGACATGAAAATGGTCGTTCCTTTGTCCTTTTCAGCTAAAATGAATTCAATAAATTTGGTTTGCATGAGCGGGTCTAAACCACTAGTAGGTTCATCTAGAATGACAATTTCGGGATGATGCATGAAGGCACAAACTAAACCAACCTTCTGCTTCATACCTTTCGACATTTTTTTTATGAGCCCAGAAGTATCTAATTCAAAGAAATGCATTAATTCCTCGGCATGGGTGTAATCATTCATCCCTCTTAACTTAGCAATAAAGTGAATAAATTGCTTACCCGTCATTTTATCAATAAACGCAATTTCTCCAGGTAAATAGCCAACAACTTGTTGGATGGTTGCAGATGCCTCCCGACAATTTAAACCGTTAATGAAACAAGAGCCCTCAGTTGGCTGTAAAAAACCCATTAAATGGCGTATGGTTGTGGATTTTCCTGCCCCATTTGGTCCTAAAAAACCGAACACTTCACCCTTTGGAATTTGTAGATGAACATTTTGTATACTATAAAAATCGCCAAACTTTTTAGTTAAATGGTTTACTTCAATCATGGACACGTCACTCACCCCATTTTATTGATACAATAATGTTTTCAAAAATAGAAAATATTCACTAGCCTCTTCCATGCATTGCTCGATTAATTCATTAAAGAGCTCTTGATTATCTACATGCGCTTTTAATCTTTCCTCATAACGATGACTGATACCATCTGTTACCCATTGAATAGTATCAATTGCCTTTTTTATATCCAAATTTTCTCGGAATAAACTAGTATCAATTCCTTCGAATGCAGTTACATAAGCATTTTTTTGAAAAGCGGCATTGTAATGATTTAGTTCATCTCGTACCTCAGAGCTTGTTTCAGCATAGGCCTTTTTCAAAAAATCAAACAGCGCATGATATTGCTTCATGAGATCAATTTTAATTTTCATGATCTGTTCATAACGCTTAAAAATATCAGGCTCTGCTAAATCAATTTGGCGATTAAGTGCCACAGAGAATTTAGTAGTTGTATAGTCATATAAGAAAAGATATAAATTTTTTTTACTACCAAAATAGTGATATAAAATGCCTTTTGATATATTGGCATTGCTCACAATTTTGTTTGTTGAAGCGGTAGCATAGTTATTGAGCGAAAATTCCCTTAAGGCAGCATTAATAATTGCTTGGCGCTTTTCTTCGGTTAAATTCATAAAAGCTTGATACAATTTTTTACTCCTTTCCGTCATATTTTATGCCATTATATAGAAATTGACTACTGTGGTCAATGTGATTTGGGAAAATAAAAAAGAACATGATTGTGACCATTTCCAATAGTCTCACTCATGCTCTCCATTGCTTCAGTTTACTTATCATAATAATTGTTCAATGCAATTTCTAAACGTTCTTCTAAATGCTTTGAAATATAGCTTAGAACGAATTGCTCTTTGTCCATTTCAATTTGTGCGGACTTGAAAAATTTGGTGAAAAAACCGACTTTATGATTTTGGGAATATTGCTGTAATGCTTCTGTACGTAATGTAGAAACGATTTCATTTTCTATATGACGCTCTCTAATCTTTTGGACAATGTCCTTCACGCTATTTTCTTGCAGCTCGGTAATTTGATTTTGTAGATGCTCATTTTCCTGCTTTAGCTCCAACGTTTCTTTTTGAATTTCTTCCACTTGAAGGATAGAATCGGTCGAAAGACGTTGAATGTTTTTGTCAAGAAAGTCCTGATTAATGTTAACTTGTAATGTCCCTTGCTCTTCATTCGGCAAAATCTGAAAAAGACCTGTTTGAATCATTTGCTGTAGGACGTTTCCAAGCAAATCGATTTTATGTGATAAATCCTCAGAATCCATGGTCGTTGCGGTAATTTGGTGTTTCAGCAACTGACCGTTATCATCAATACCTAGCAATAATTTAATCCCCCTTACACGATACTCATCCTTCAATAATAAAATCATGCGCAATCTCAATATAGCAGGTAGGTTTAAACGAATATTGCTATTTGTATTGGGCGAAACATTGTCAAAAATATACTGTTCAAATGGTTTTAAATAGTAGCGAAGCATGGCGTCTGTAATATCAAACCAGCCCGCGACTTCTGCAATTGTATAGTGTTTCGATTCATCGATCTCTGCTAAATACCCATCATTATAGAGGTTTTCCTCTAAAGGTGTATGTTGCAGTGCCACAAACAATGGGTCATCTTGCACAATTTCAAGTACCATTTCTTTTGTATCATTTACTTTAAGCATCCTTACACACCCCACTTTATTTTTCCCATGACTAAATGTTCCCTATATAGGTTTCTATTCGATTGGCAGCAATTGTATGCCTATTTTATGTAGGAAATAGTCATTAGAACGAAGTACCTTTTAATCTTTTATGAATCTTAAGGGAAATTGTACTGATGTTCAGGAGGAAGTTAATACAGAAGAATTACCATCCTATACATTTTATTTTTTATAGATAAAAGATTATAATTAGTGTAAAATTACACTTAAATAATCATATTATATTTTTGTGGAGGTGAAGCTGAAATGAAAAGATGTATTCAAAGTATGTTGTCGCTATTTCCATTCCCGTTTTTATTTCATTTTTACGAGTATAATAGCCACCTCTCAAACCAAGAGGCTAGCTTCTTATTTCCGTTATTTCTTTTTTTCATTATTGGGGTTGGCATAGTATCTAGAAATGATCATCTACCTTTGTTCATTGTCCTAAATTTTTTGATGACTGCTTTGTCTTTAATGTTAGGCCATTTTTTTATAGATGATGATGGAAGTTGGTTTAAGCCTTTTGGAAGAGATGTAGCCATTATCTTTGTTTCATTTTTTTATGTTTTAGGGCAATTAATTATAAGAGGGATTAATATTGGAATCATAAGACATAGAGTAAAAGATTAAAATTACAATAAGTCGTATAAGAAAGGACCATGCCTTTATACAGCTGTTAAGAAAAGAGGAAAATATGATCATTACTATTGATACAGCTAAAAATGAAGATTATATTGCGATCAATCATCTTGGGGAAACGGTTACTTGAACGTTGGAAAGAATGGGGAGGGGGCTACATCTATAGAATTAATGTGTGTGAGTTCAATACCAATGAAATTGAATTTTAATAGCATTTAGGGATGAAGAGTGTAAAAAGAAAAATGAAGATGAATATAGAAATCAAGCAATTAAGTCACTCATGAATGAAAATGAGCGACTTTTTTGTTTTCACCGTATGAGATCGTGTTGATCTACTAACTAAATAATGTCAATTATTAAGAAAAAGTTAAGAATTCTCCTTGCAAATCTTTAAGAAAGTCTCTTTATAGTTAAAACCATCAATAAAGAAAGCAAAGCGAGGAGACAACTAAATGCAGCTCATCACCTTCCTTACTGAATTTATAAAGCATCCAAAAACAATAGGCGCTATATCACCTAGTTCTAAGAAATTAGCGCATAAAATGGTGCAACCTATTTGCTTTGAGACGGCTCAATGCATTATAGAGCTTGGCCCTGGGATGGGGGCCTTTACAAAGGAGCTTGTGAAAAGAAAAAAGCCAGCTACATTGCTTGTTCTCATTGAACATAATGCGATTTTTTGTGAGAAACTGCGTAGGCAATTTGCTCATGTAGCTAATGTTGTAGTGATCCATGGTTCAGCAGAAAATTTGAAGCAATATTTGACAGATTTGAATATCGAAAAAATAGATTATGTTATTTCTGGACTGCCATTTACATCGTTAAAGGCGGAAGTATCGTGTTGTATTTTAAGAAATGTGAGGGATTGTTTGTACAATGGAAAATTCATTACTTTCCAATATTCACTTGTGAAAAAATCATTTTTCCAAACCTATTTTCAGAATATTTCACATGAGAAAGTATGGATTAATATGCCACCAGCCTATGTATTGAGCTGTAGGCTAGGAAATACGAGGGTCAGCTAATGGAGCTAAAGGATCTTTTATTATTTATTGAACAATATGGCTATTTTGCTTTGTTTTTTAGTTTATGGCTAGGGATCATAGGCATGCCGCTACCAGATGAAATGATTGTCATGAGTGGTGGTTTTCTATCGTCGCTAGGAAAATTGATCATATGGAAATCTTTCTTACTTACTTATTTAGGCGTTGTTTCAGGGCTTTCTCTAGGATTTATACTTGGAAAACTATTTGGTCATCGTGTACTCGATAAACTTGTGAAAAAGAAAAAGGCAAAGTACTTAACCAAATCACAAGAATTGTTAGATCAATATGGACACTTTGCATTAGTCCTGAGTTACTTTATTCCAATTGTTCGACATATCCTCCCTTACTTGGTGGGAATGAATAATATGTCTTTTAAAACATATGCCTTATTTTCCTATACAACAGGCTTTGTCTGGACATTGATTTATTTTACACTAGGTTTATTATTTGGCAGTCAAATTGAATATATTTCTTTGATTGCTACGAAATATGGTATGTACTTTGGGTTATTCATCGTGACTGTTAGCTGTATTTATTATTTTTATATACGGAAAATAAAAAAATAGCTAAAATGGAGGAGCATTATAAATGGAAAATATTTGATTAATGGTGGGATTAGATGAGTAATGAAACAATTTTAATTGTAGATGATGAAAAAGAGATAAGAAATCTGATAGGCATTTATTTGAAAAATGAGGGGTTTCATGTGTTAGAGGCATGTGATGGAGAAGAGGGCTTACAGTTAGTAAAAAAGCATAAAGTACATTTAATTGTATTGGATTTAATGATGCCTAAAGTAAATGGCATTGAAATGTGTATGAAGGTAAGAGAAATAGCAGAAATGCCTATTATTATGCTAACTGCCAAATCTCAAGATATGGATAAGATTAGTGGTTTAACGATAGGTGCTGATGATTATGTGACTAAGCCCTTTAATCCGTTAGAGCTAATTGCCCGCATTAAATCACAGCTCCGTCGCTACCTGAAAATGAGTGGCTTACATAGCAGCAATAGAGAGGAGCTGGAAGTTGGCGATTTACGTATCAATACAGCGACACATGAAGTTTTTGTTAACAATGAAAGAGTAAAGCTGACACCTAGGGAGTTTGCTATTTTGGAATTGCTTGTTAGTAACCCTGGCATTGTCATGAGTGCAGAGCAAATCTATGAAAAAGTTTGGAAAGAGGAAGCATTTCAATCGGAAAATACTGTAATGGTACATATTCGAAAAATTAGAGAGCGAATTGAGGCAAATCCAAGGAATCCACAATATATTAAAACCGTATGGGGAGTAGGGTATAAAGTTGAAAAAGTTCTTTAGGCTTTTAAAGTTCCCAAGGTTTCTGAAGCAAATTGGTGCGAAAATAAAAAATAATATTCAACGTAGCATTCGTATTCAACTATTTACAACGTTTTTATTATGTGCACTTGGCAGTTTTTTAGTGGCACGTGCAGTAGTGCCATTTTTTGAGAATAACAATGAGACAGTGATTGTGGATTATAGTGGTAGTATGAAGATGATGTATTATCATGCACAGGATACAGCAGCATTGGCAACCCAAGAAAATAGTGTTGAAGCATTAAGAGAATTGATCGATCAAGAAAATGGAAAAATAGAAAATGAGGACAATGCATTCAAAATTGTCGTCACGGATGAGGCAGGTAAGATCTTATATAAAACAAAGCAGGTAAAAGAGCAACAAATCGATTTGCATGAAGAAATAAGGCATGTCATGGGCTTTACAATGAATCAACCTTTTGAAAATGCCTATCATATGATCGAAACTTCTCGTGAAGAGTTTACTACATTAGTGCCACTAACTTTACAAGATAAAAATTATTACTTCTTTGTTAGTGGACTTCCACAAGGAGAAGCCATCACAAGTACGAATGAAGGTCCCATACCTTTTTTCATTGGTGTTATGTTGTTTATCGTATCATTTTTCTTGATAACAAAACGCAAAATGAATCAAATTGAGGCATTAGCAGAGGGGGTTATGGAAATCGCAAAAGGAAATTTAGCCTTTCGTATTGAGAAAAAAGGCCAAGATGAAATTGCTTCACTAACGGATAATGTTAATCAAATGGCAGAAGAAATTATGACAAGTATCGAGATGGAGAGGAAAATTGAGCAACAAAAAAACGAGCTTATTACAAATGTTTCACATGACCTTAGAACACCTCTTACCTCAATCATGGGTTATTTGCGTTTATTAAGAGAAGAGAAGTATGAGACAAAAGAGCAATATGACGAATATTTGAAAATAGCCTTTTCTAAATCCGAACAATTAAAAAATTTAATAGACGATTTATTTGAATATACTAAGCTCACGAATGATAAAAATACTTTAATGCGACAACAAGTTTGTGTAAATGAGCTGCTCGAACAACTAATGGAGGAATTAGTACCGTTAGCAGAGGAGAAACAACGTATTTTTATAAAACATTTTCCAGAGAATCGAATTGTTGCTGCGCTGGATTCGGAAAAGATTGTACGAGTTTTTGATAATCTCCTCATCAATGCGATCAATTATAGTACTGCTGAAGGGAAAATTATGGTTTCCCTTGAAGGACAAGCACACCATGTGCGTATTTGTGTAGCGAATCAAAGTGATGCCTTTACATCGGTGGAGCTTGCTAGTTTATTTGAGAGATTTTATAAAAAAGATCAATCGAGAACAAATGTAACCGAGGGCTCAGGGCTTGGACTAGCGATTGCCAAAAGCATAGTGGAGCTTCACGGAGGAACGATTCACGCAAAATACAAAAATGAGACACTGTACTTTATTATCACATTGCCGTTAGCAGCTACATAACTGACTACAATGGAAGAATAGTAATGGCATGTTGTGTTTGTGTATGATGTGACAGCATGTCTTGCAGGGTTGCTAGGGTAGCTGTGTTTCTGATTAATAATTGGATTTCAGTATGCTTGTATTGTCGTTGAAAGTCCATAATATAATCTGCAATGATATGTAAATTATATTGATTTTTAATCTCTACCTCAACGAAAAATGGCAGTGTTAGATCTGGCAGCTTAATACTGCCACCACGTCGAATCCAAATTGCTTCCTGCACATAGTAGCGGATCGGTAATTGGCGGTTACTAGCTATAAAAATATCCATAGAAAACTCCCTTCAGTGTCTAAGTACAGCCTAATGGAAATGCATTCAGTCGTCAAAAGAAAACATGTGAAAATCTGATTGAAGATTTTTTCATGTTTTTTTTGTTTGTTTTTTGTTGAATTTGATTTGAATATGTCCGTTTTTTGGACTAATTGTAAAGGGCGTGTAAACATTAATTTAATCCATTGTAAATGATATGTACAGCTAGCTTAAAACTATTAATAATAAAGTCTGACAACAAGGAAAGGGTTGAATGGATTGGCTATCAATGTACAGGAGATGATTTTCCAATTTCTTGGAGGGTTAGGCTTATTTCTTTTCGCTATTAAATTTATGGGAGATGGCTTGCAGAGGGCTGCAGGTGATCGACTAAGAGATATTTTAGATAAATTTACAACAAACCCATTGATGGGTGTACTAGTTGGTATTGTTGTTACAGTTCTCATACAATCAAGTTCAGGTACGACCGTTATAACTGTTGGACTAGTGAGCGCAGGACTTATGAAATTGCGTCAAGCAATAGGCGTTATTATGGGAGCTAATATTGGGACAACCATCACAGCATTTATTATAGGAATAGATGTAGGTGCTTACGCATATCCAATTATGGCAGTGGGCGCGATATGCTTATTTTTCTTTAAGAAAAGTTTCATTCAAAATATGGGACAAGTATTATTCGGGTTTGCAGGTTTATTTATTGGTTTAGAGCTTATGAGTGGTGGAATGAAGCCGCTTAGAGATTGGCAACCATTTTTAGATTTGACTGTACAAATGTCTGATGTGCCGATTTTAGGGGTATTAGTAGGAACGATATTCACCCTGATTGTTCAATCTTCCTCAGCTACAGTAGGGATTTTACAAGGGCTTTATGCTGAAGATTTAATAACTTTACACGGGGCATTACCTGTCTTGTTTGGAGATAATATTGGTACAACGATTACAGCAATTCTAGCCGCTTTAGGTGCTTCTATTGCAGCAAAGCGAGCAGCTGCCACACATTTACTATTTAATGTAGTGGGTACAATTATCTTTATGCTCATATTGGGATTATTTACGAACTATGTGGAATGGATTGCAGGGGTGCTCAATTTAGAGCCGAAAATGCAAATAGCCTTTGCACATGGAACGTTTAATGTCATCAATACAATCATTCAGTTACCATTCATAGGTGTTTGGGCTTATGTCGTAACGAAACTAATTCCAGGCGAAGATTCAGTTATTGAATACAAACCAAAATTTTTGGATAAAAATTTGATTATCAAATCACCATCAGTGGCATTAGGTCAAGCAAAAATGGAAGTAGTGCGCATGGGCGAGTATAGTATTCAAGGTCTAGAAGAAACGTTAACGATTTTGAAAACGGATGATGCTAAGTTAATCGGCAAGGTCGGCCAATTGGAGGAAGCCATTAATAATTTAGACCGCAAATCAACGGAATATTTAGTGGAGCTATCAAAACAATCTCTATCAACCCATGATTCCCAAGTGCATCATGCTTTATTTGAAAATATTCGGGATATCGAACGAATTGGTGATCATGTAGAAAATATAATTGAGCTTCTGCAATACAAGGATAGTAATCGTGTTCGTTTAAGTCAACAAGCGATGCAGGAGTTAGAAGATATGTTTGTTTTTACATTAGAAACTGTGAAAATGTCTATTGAATCCCTTGATAAGCGTGACCTTTCCTTAGCACAGCAAGTGATAGAAAAAGAAAATGAAATTGATAATATGGAGAGACGTTTACGTAAATTGCATATTAAGCGATTAAATGAAGGAGTTTGCTCAGGTTCAGCAGGTATTGTATTTGCGGATATTGTGAGTAATTTAGAAAGAATTGGTGATCATGCTTCTAACATAGCGGAAACCGTTATTGCCTAATAATAAGCTGTTCAGTGGAGATAATCTGCTGAACAGCTTTTTTATTAGTGGAAGGATAGAATTGTTAAAATGACAGATAGAACCCTCAAACTGTCGGATAGTCATAAGCTTCTATGGCTTCTAAAAAATAAGTTAGGATGGGGGATTGTACTTCGTCCTTACGATAAATAAACCATGTAGGAATACGTGCTTGCTTGTTCTTTATCTTGTGCAATGTTAATGCTTGTGTTGCCATATATTTTTCCGCAATTGCAAGTGGTAGTAAGGTAATACCTAACCCAGCAGCAACACAGCCAATAATACCGTCAAGCGTACCAAGCTCCATTCGATTTTGTGGTCGAACCCCTTCTTCATGTAACCAATGTTCCAAGATGGCTCGATAGGAACAGCCGTGGCGGAATGTAATCACAGTGCTTCCCTCTAAATCCTGTAGATGCTTAATAGGTTTATGCTTGCTAGAAGTGAGAATAACAAGCTCTTCACAGACAAACTCTTTCATCATTATATTTTCTTTATAAACAGGTCCGGTAACAAATGCGCCATCTAGTTCATAGTTTTCTACCCGTTCGATATTGTACTGAGAAGGGCTTGTTAATATGGTGATATCCACTTGTTCATGTGCTTGATGAAATGTGCTTAACAGAGTTGGTAAATGTAATGCAGCAGTTGTTTCCATCGAACCAATTCGTAAAACGCCTCGTTGTTCCTCCGTTTCATGTATGATCTCAAAGGTTTTTTCATAGAGATGAAGCATTTTTAGGACTAACTCGTAGAATTGTTCTCCTTTTGATGTTAACCGTATCCCTCGATGTCCACGATAAAAAAAGGTTGTTTCGTAGAGTGCCTCAAGACTTTGTATTTTCATAGAGATGTTGGATTGTGTGTAATTAAGTGCTGTGGCAGCTTTAGAAAAGCTACCTGTTTGGACGACTGTTCGAAAAATCGTTAAATCATTAATATTCATATGCCCTCCAGCTATCAATTTTATTGATACTTATTATAAAGAATTAGATCTATTTTTGATACCTAGATATTCGATATAGTGAAATAGAAGGAGTGATGATATGCACAAGGAAACCGTACGCTATTTAATCGGGGGCATTTTTGCTTTAGTTATTGCTATGGGCATCGGCCGTTTTTCGTATACGGTTATTTTACCTTATATGCAAGAAACTTTTGAATTTAGCCGAGCAACAGCAGGTTACTTAGCAACAAGTAATTACTTAGGTTATTTGGTTGGAGCCTGGGTGGCAGGTCGTTTACCAATAGGGAATAAACGTATTCTCTTTTTGCAAATTACCCTTGTTATCAGCATTTTAACAACAGCCTTCATGGGCTTTACAAATGTAATCATCATTTGGTATTTATTACGATTTATCTCGGGTGTTGTGAGTGCTTTTATTTTTGTTGTTATAACAAGCCTTATACTAGACCAGTTAGCCAGCAGTAGTCATATGCATCTATCGGGGCTGTTCTATAGTGGGGTGGGAATAGGGATTGCATTAAGTGCGGTAATTGTTTCACCAATCCAAGCTGTTTTCCATTGGAATGGAACTTGGATCGTATTAGCTTTATTTAGTATTGTATTGTTTGTCTTGATTGTACTATTCATTAAGCCTATTACACCAAGTAAACAACTAGTGGAAAGCCAGATAATTTCACAGAAAACGCCTCCTCAGTCTTGGATGAAATGGTTAATCATCGCTTATAGCTTAGAGGGGCTTGGCTATATTGTCACAGGCACATTTATTGTATCAATTGCACAGGAGTCGACAAGCTTTCATGGAGATGCAGCCTTTGTATGGTTTGTTGTGGGTGTTGCAGCAATTCCCTCATGTATCGTTTGGTCTAAGCTAGCACAGCGTTATGGCTATGTGAAAATTTTACTCATCTCTATGCTACTGCAAGCGATAGGTATTGTTTTACCTGCGCTAGCTACAAATTCGATGACCCTTTATGCTAGTGCCTTCATTTTTGGGGCAACCTTTATGGGAATTACAACTGTTTGTACAACATTAGCGAGGAAACTTGCACCAGTTAATAGTCATCAAATGATAGGTTATTTAACGGCTGGCTATGCGCTCGGACAAATGATTGGTCCATCCATTGCAGGCACACTTGCAAGTTACACAAATAGCTATCAGTATGCCTTAGTTGGGGCTTCCTTAGTAGTAATGCTGGGAGGATTATGTTTAATAGGAGGCCTAAAATATGATAGAAGCAACTAAAAAAAGTAAGTAAGGCATAGTGCGCCTTACTTACTTTGAAATTAATGGATATCTCGTTTCTTAAAGTTACCACCACGAACTTCTGACACATCAGAAATGACTACAAAAGCGCCTTCGTCGATGTCTTTAATAATCGAAACTAATTTATTTTCTTCCATACGGTTAATGACACAGTTTAAGATTTCTGTTGGTTCATTGGAGAAACCACCACGTCCATGTGTATAGGTAACACCACGTCCTAAGCGGGCTTGGATAGCGTCTCCAATCTCCTCGGATTTTCCACTAACAACACGAACTTCTTTTGATTTTTCTAAACCAACTTGGATAATATCGATAACATTTTTGGCAATATAGTAAGTTAACGCTGAGTAGAGAGCACTCTCTAAGCCAAAGATAAAGCTTGCCCCTAAGAAAATAAAGGCATTGATAAATAATATAATATCGCCGACTGAAAATGGAATTTTACGAGATAATAGTACAGCTAAAACCTCTGAGCCATCTAAAGCGCCACCATTTCGTAGGACAATTCCAATACCCACACCAAGGAGCATACCACCAGATAAGACAATTAGGAGGGGATCATTTGGGCCTAAAATGGTTTTGACGTCATGTAAAAGCACTGTAGAAATCGATAATGCTGCAATACCAGCGCTACTCATTAAGGCAAAGGTTTTTCCAACTTGCTTGTAGCCGATATAAATGAACGGAATATTTAATACAAAGAGCAGTACGCCTAACGGGATACCAAAGAGGTGCGCACCCATAATACTAAGACCTGTTACACCGCCATCAATGACAGCATTCGGAATTAACACGGCCTCTAGTCCGTATGCGGCTATAACTGCCCCAATAATGATCATAATTAATTTTCGTATATTTTCTAGTGACTTTCCTTTTTTCATAAATCTTCTCCATTTCTTTACGTCAATAGTACCTAAGGCTTTGGAATAATATTTAAAGCAATTGTTTTAGTCTCCAAACCTTTATTTGAATCGGTCATATTATAGTATTTAGTTAATAAATCGTTTAATTCATTTTCAAAGTTTTTGAATTGATCGTCCGTTAACGTTAAGTCGATTAAAGAAAAAGTTGCTAAATCTGTTGTGCTTTCTTTTTCATCAAGTGAATGCAAATAATTTTGATATTGAGATAGTAAAGCCAATTGATAGTAGGAAATATAATTTAATTTTTGCTTGGTTGTGAGTTGAGTCCAATCCTCCTTACTAAGTTTTGCTGCTCCTTCATTTAATGCATAAAACTTCTCTGTAACAGAACGAACTTTTCGCTCTTTCACAATTTTTATGATATTTTCATCGACTAAAATTTGGATATGACGATATAGAGTGGCTTGTGGTACATCTTTAATGACAGAAATCATCTCCAATGTGCTTAAACCCTCTTCTTTATTGTGCATCAGAGCTTGTAAAATTTTCATTCTCACAGGGTGCATTAATACCTCTGCTTTATTACGCATAAACCGATCCTCCTACCAGAAAATGAGATAGTATCAAGGGAAGCAATCAAATGTTATCAATTTGAGAACATTATCAAAAAATATACTATAGCGTTTTTTTAAAGATGTACAGTAAAAAGGTAATGAAATTTTTTCATTCTTTTGTTATCATTATTGATAATGATAATGAAAGGGGTTATAAAAATGAAATTACACTATGGTTTTGAAGACTTAAATCAAATTGATTGGGCAAACATACTACCAATTCTTTTACCATTTGTACTCGTAGGTTTTTTACTTATCACTGTTGCACTAATAGATTTATATAAACATAGAGATAGCAGAGAAAACATACTAATGTGGGCCATTATTATTTTGTTCTTTAATACAATTGGTTCTGTTCTATATTTCGTGATGGGAAGAAAGGATGTCAATAAACGTGCGCTTAGAAATTAATAATATTACGAAAAAATTTAAACAGAAAACGGCAGTAAGTAGCTTTTCAATGGTTATAGATTCGAATGAATGTGTAGGGCTTATTGGACCAAACGGGGCAGGAAAATCTACATTAATTCAGATTATTGCTGATATTCTTTATGCAGATGCAGGGGACATTGTACTTGATGGGCAAAAAATTTCAAAGATGAAAAATCATATTGGTTATTTACCACAGTACCCTAATTTCTTCTCGTGGATGACAGCCTCTGAAACTTTAGCCTTTATGGGGACACTTTCGGGTATTTCGAAAAATCAATTACAAAAAGACATCCCAATTCTTCTGGAAAAGGTAGGCTTAGGGAAAGAAGCATATGCTCATGTTGGAACATTTTCAGGAGGTATGAAACAGCGTCTTGGAATCGCACAAGCTTTATTACACAGGCCAGCTTTCATCATTATGGATGAACCAGTTTCAGCTCTAGATCCAATTGGTAGACGTGAAGTGCTGAATCTATTAAAAGACATAAAAAAAGAAACGACCATATTACTTTCTACACATATTTTAGCCGATGCGGAGGAAGTTTGTGAGCGCTTTGTGGTCATTAAAAATGGTTACAAAATAGAAGATGCAACAAAATTAGAGTTACTTAATCGCTATCAAGATTCAGCTATCTTTTTAGCGGTTCAAAAGAAAGATGTGAAGTGGCTAACAACGATTGAACATTTACCTTATGTAAAGAGAATCGAAAATTGTGGGGAAGGTTTTAAAGTATATGTCAATCACTTGGAAAAGGACGCCCATCGATTGCTACAGTACGGATTGGATTCAAATGTACTATTTACAAAGTTTGATCTTGGCCTTCAAGAAAGCTTAGAAGAAATATTTTTAGAATTGGTGGTGTAATTTGAAGTGAATACGTTTATAGCACTAAGTAAAAAAGAAATGAATCAAATGACAAAGGAATATAAAGTCGTTTGGCTACCAATCGTCTATATCCTCCTAGGTTTAACTCAGCCGATTATGATGTATTTCTTGCCTGCTATTTTACAATCAATGGGTGGTATAGAAGGGATTATAATTGATCCAACAATGGCAAAGCCAGGAGGAGAAGAAGTGCTTGCTTCAACCCTTAATTCGCAATTTGATCAATTAGGTATAATCATCCTTGCTATTGCAACGATGGGTATTATTCAAGGAGAAAAAGCGAATGGAATGATGGCCTTCATTTTAACAAGGCCAGTATCAATCACATCCTACTTAAACAGTAAACTCCTTACTCATTATATTTTAGCCGTCCTATGTATTTCGCTTGGCTATGCAATGTCCCTTGGCTATACATCTTATTTATTTACCTCTGTACCGATAATGCGCGCATTGATAGCTTTAGCATTTTATTGTATTTGGCTGTTGTTCATCATTACATTTGTTGCCATGATGAGTACATTTTTTAATAGTACACCATTTATTGCTTTAATTAGTATTGGTGTCTTATTTATTTGTCGTTTTTGTGCTGGTTTACATCCATTCTTAGATGTCATAAATCCAGCTAGTAATAGTTTGTATGCTACAACGATAATCATGACAGGTGACATAGAAAAATGGTATAGCTTTAATATTATTGTCACACTGTTACTTGTACTATTCATGATGGCTATCATGCATCATTTTATTGCCAAAAAGAAATTTTAATATGGAGGAAATCCTCGACAAATGAATGTAAAAGTAAATCGAAGAAGCAAAATTCCATATTATCAACAACTCACACAGCAGTTGCTTTTATCCATAGCGACTGGAAGCTTAAAAAAGGGGGACCATTTGCCTTCAATTCGCCAGCTAGCGGAACAAACAAACCTCAATCTGCATACAGTTCATAAAAGCTACAAAGAGCTTCAAAAAAAGGGGATCATCACCATTAAGCCTCAGTCTAGAGCATTTGTTATCGTAGATCCTAATAAAGCAACGACTATTTCATGTCACCAAATAGCTATGAAAGTGGAGCAATTATTGATAGAGGCTTATATTTTAGGCATGAAAAAATCTCAACTAAAAGAAATGTTTTATGACATTTTACAAAAGTATTATACGGAGAGTGAAAGAGATGGCTACTGATAACCTAGTGTCCATCTCTTACTATTTTTATTAAATTAAAAATACAGCAACTATCGTTGTCACAATCAGTCCAATGACTACAGGAATTAAATTTCGTCTTGCCAGCTCAAATGGGCTGACATTACAAATAGCAGCTGCTGGGATTAATGCCCAAGGAATCAATGCGCCGCCGCCTACCCATATAGCTGTGATTTGCCCTAAAGCAGTTAAAGTGGCTGTTCCCCCACCAATGGCATTCCCGAATAGACTACCAACCGAACCTGCTAAAGAAATTCCGGAGAAGCCCGAACCATCTAACCCAGTAATGGCACCAACAATTGCCAATGTAACAACAGCAATTTCCTTTGTTAACGGAACTATTGCTGCAAGACCGACACCCAGATCATTGACAATACCGTGTGAAGTAGCGGGGAGGTGATCTCCAAGAATTTGTGTAAAGCCAGCATCTCCAAGATAGAAGAAAGCAGCAATTGGAATTACGGGTCCGAAGACTTTAAAGCCGAATTGAAATCCTTGAATCAAATAACTTGTTGTCTTTTCTAATCCCGCTGATTTATGAGCAACCATACTAAGCAACAATAAAATAAAAACAGAGGTTCCACCGATTAAAGCCGTTGCATCACCGCCCGTTAAATTGAATACTGACATAGCGATAACGTCTAAGATAAAGGCAATAGGAATAAGTACGGCGAAGAATCGTTTTTGCCCAATTGACAGTAAGTTTTCCGCAGTTTCTTGTTCACCATCCTCCTCCTCATTGTTGCCAGTATTTAAAAGTAGCGTTCCTCGTTTCATATCACGTCTTAAAAAAATATAAGCAACAATTGTCGTTACAACGCCCATTGTGATAACAAGCGGAATACTGGCTGAAACAACATCTCCAACAGGGATACCAGCAGCATCAGCCGTTAATTTTGGAGCCCCTTGAATGACAAAATCACTCGATAATGCAATACCATGCCCAAATAAGTTCATCGCCATGGCAACCCCCAGTGCTGGGAGGCCCGCCCGAATCGCAACAGGCAAGAGCACGGCTCCTAATAGCGCTACTGCAGGTGATGGCCAGAAAAACCAAGAAATAAACATCATTAAAAGTCCAATCGTCCAATAAGCGAGTGCGGGTGTTTTAATGATCTTTGTGAAAGGGGCCACCATAACCTCATTAATACCTGAAGACATCATGACCCGACTCATCGCCACGATAATCGAAATAATAAGAATCGTTGATAGCAGCTCAGTTATGGCATAAATAAAGCTGTTAAACACACCACTTATGGAAGAAGTAAAATCACCAGTTGCAACAATCGCTAGCATAAAGATGCCTACTACACAAATGAGGGTGGTATCGCGACGTTTAACCATAAATCCGATGATGAGCACAATAAAAACCACGTAAATCCAATGGAGAGCTGTGAATTCAATCCCCATACGTTTCCCCCTCAATATTCTGATTCTATAGAATATGAAGAGAAAAAAAGATGGTGCTGATTTTAAAAAATTTTGATCCTGTGAAAAGCAGTCTGAATTAATGGGTAATTAAAATAAATTATTTGATGTAGATCAAGTAATCATAAAAGGTGAGGAATTAGAGCTTGCCATTAAAAATGAAAGTTGAATTAACTATTAAACGAGTAAAGGTGAAGCAATAATCAGTTCTATTGACTTTATCGTCTTAACAATTTATTATATAGACCAGTCGTTATAATTTCGGAGGGGAAAATGTCTAGAAATCAAGAAAGTAAAATGAAAATTTTATCAACCGCGTCAACACTGTTTCAAAAACAAGGGTACCATGCTACTGGATTAAATCAAATTATTAAAGAGTCGGGTTGTCCAAAAGGTTCGCTTTATTATTATTTTCCTGAAGGCAAGGAGCAATTAGCGACAGAGGCAATTAATCGAACAAAAGATTTTGCTGCTCAAGAGTTGAGAAATTTATTTTCACAGCATGATGATGTAATTAAAGCTTTAGAGTGTTTTTTTGGTCAATGTTTAAGTTTCAATCCAAAAATTGCACATGATGGAATTCCACTTGCACTTATTTCTTTGGAAACTTGGCATATGAGTGAGCAACTTCGTTTAGCATGCAAGAATGCCTATGAAGAACTTATCATGATATTAAGAGAAAAGTTTATCCAATCAAATTGGCCCCCTGAGGAAGCTACAGAAATGGCGTATTTAGTCTTTAGCATGATAGAAGGTGGCAGTATTTTCGTACTCACTTACAAATCAAATGAGTCACTTAAAAGAATCTGTAAAAGTATCATAGAATTAATAAAGTTAAAGCAAAAGGAAATTCGCAGAAATCTTAGAAATGAGCTTTAAGATCTCGTAAAGTTCGAAAGGAGGAAGTTGGTAAATGCCATTGGATAACATTTCAAGTAACTTATAGTACAAAATAAGGAGTGCTTGATATTTGCTAAAATCATATATTCATTCATTTTTAAACTCAAAAGAAGAGGGGTTTAGTGGAAATATCTTAGTGGTTGATCAAGGAGAAACAATATATAAAGAATCATTTGGAAAAGCTAATTATGAATGGGATATACCAAATACAGCTATTACAAAGTTCCGTATTGGATCTGTAACTAAAATCTTTACTACCATTGCAATTTTAATGCTAGTTGAAGAGCAAAAGTTACAGTTACATAATACTGTAGATAATTTTATTCCTAATTTTCCAAAAGGTAACCAAATTATGATCGAACATCTATTAACGCATACATCTGGCATTGGTAATATTACTGATCAACCTGATTTTTTATTAAAATCTTATCAACTACAATCACCAGATGATTTAATAAATTGGATTATTTCTTGTTCATTCAAATCTATACCAGGGAAAGAGTTTAATTATTCTAATTCAGGATACATTGTATTAGGTAAGATTATAGAAATGACAAGTGGTTTAAGTTATGAAGAGTTTCTTAAACAAAAGATTCTTCAGCCTCTATCTATGTTAAATACTGGACTTGATTATAACGTGGCTATTCAAAAGTATAAAGCAAGCGGTTATGAGTTAGAAAAAAATAATATTTATCATGCTAGTTTCATCAATATGTCTAACACCTATTCTGCTGGTGGGTTATTTTCTACAGTAGAAGATTTACAATTACTTGATGATGCAATAAAAAATAATTGTTTACTATCGAAAAATATAACAACTCAGATGCTTTCATCAGGTCGTTTTGGCAACGGATATGGATGGAACATTACTAAGACAAAAAAGAATAATACGCTCATTTTTCATCATGGGGGGATTAATGGTTTTACTTCCTCCTATTTAAGGTTGATAGAAAGTGACGCAACAATTATTGTTTTAAGTAATATATCTACGTTGTTAACATCAACTGTTGCCAATCAAATTGTTAGTTATATAGAGAATAGAGACTAGGGGTACAGACTCTTTTTCATATGAGAAGAAACATGATAACGGCTTAGGAGTTATTCCTAAGTCTTTTTGAAATAGTATAATTAAAAGGTTGCATTCGGTATGCAAAGTGCTGGTAAGCCCATATAAATTGTAACAGAGAAGATTAGTGGTTCATATAGCGCAATAGTTGTTAATGGAAAAAAAGGGATATACATCGTCAACTCATAACAAATCACTTTAAGATGAATGGCATACAAATTGTTAGACAATAACTAGCAATTTGTGTGCATTTTTTATGGGTTAGTATTGAGTAACTCATATCGCAAATTATCTCCATATACCAATCTGATCAACTTAACACCATCTTTTTTGCATTTATAAATTTTCTCATAAAAGGTACTTGATATTATTTAGTTACCTACCCAAAACAAGATATTTGAAAGAAATGAGTTTATAGATTAAAATACTTTTATAGATTATCGATAATCTATAATCCATAATATATAACGCTTTTAGCTAATCACCCTATACACAGAACTATGTTAAAATAAAAGGATATAAATTTATTGGAGTGGTTTAATGGGGTTTGATGAAAATTCAATTTCAAAAAAAACAATTTCTGAGCAAATAGCTGAACGATTATTATTTCGCATATTTTCTGGTTACTATGAACAAGGTCAGCGCTTAATAGAGGCAGAAATTGCAAAGGAGTTACAAGTAAGTCATGCACCTGTCCGTGAGGCTCTATATCTTTTACAAAAAGATGGTGTAGTTGAAAAAGTACAACATAAAGGTGTAAGAGTGAAGATTATAACGGATCAGGAATTAAAGGATTATTTGGAAGCGCTTTATCATCTATTGGATATTGCACTAACCAAGTGTGAATCTAAATGGACTGCCGATTTGCAAAATGAACTATTATTTCGATTTGAAGCTATGAAACAAAGAAAGTCTGCTGAAAATATTTATGAATATGTTGTTTCGTTTGCCCACTTGTTACAATTGTTTTTTGATGTTACAGGAAATATTGCTATGCTACGATTCTTTAAAGAAACAATATTTGTTACAAATGTAGCTGCACAAACCAAATGGAAGATGAATCTAGTTGAATCCTATCATATGTCCATCAATACTTTTATCAAGTGTATAGAAGTGTCGGATTTTGATCATGCACGAGTAGCTATTAAGGATGTTATTTTATGGTACCAATTTAAATAATTTTATGGGGGTAACATAAATGAAAGCTGCAGTTTGGCATGGTGTGAAAGATATTAGAGTTGAAGAGGTTGAATTACGCGCTTTAAGAGAAGAAGAAGTGAAAGTAAAAGTAGCGTGGGCTGGTATTTGTGGAAGTGATTTGCATGAATACGAAGAAGGTCCGGTTTTCGTACCAGTTAATGAAAAAGCTGATTTAACAGGTGAAGTTGCCCCACTTACAATGGGACATGAATTTGCTGGTATCATCGAAGAAGTTGGCTCTAAGGTTACTGACTTTAAGGCTGGGGACCGAGTTGTCATCAATCCTACATTAACATATAGAAATAAACATGAAGAAGTCGATCGTTATGATGGATTTAACTTTATTGGTTTACATGGAAACGGTGGATTTGCGGAATATGTTAATGTCCCTGTAACGAATATACATCGTTTAGCAGATAACTTAACATTACAAGATGGTGCACTGGTAGAACCAATGGCTGTTGCTGTACAAGCTGTTAAAGATGCTGGGGTTACATTAGGTGATTCTGTTGCTGTATTTGGAGCTGGACCAATTGGATTATTAACAGTAATCGCTGCAAAAGCATCAGGTGCTAGTAAAGTTATCGTATTAGATTTATCCGATGATCGATTAGAAAAGGCAAAAGAATTAGGTGCAACCCATGCTATTAATTCAGGTAAAGAAAATCCTGTACAAGCAGTTCGTGCGATTGTTGCAGATGGGGTTGATGTATCCTTTGAGGTGGCAGGAGTTGCTCCTACCTTTAAACAAGCAATTGATGTAACAAAACCTCGTGGTAACATGATGATTGTTTCGATTTTTGCAAGACCAATCGAATGGAATCCAATGCAACTTACAAACACAGGTGTTAATGTATTATCATCCATTGTTTATACACCGTCAATTTTCCAAAGAACAATTGATGCAATGAGCGCTGGTCAACTAAATCCACAAGGGATCATCACAAGTCAAATTGACCTAGATGAGATTGTTGAAAAAGGATTCAAAACGTTAACAAATGACAAAACACAATCTAAAATTTTAGTCGAAATAAGCGGAGAAAAATAAAATTGAGAGGAGTATGGCTGATGACAGCCATGCTCTTTTCTTTTTTTATAGTCTGGAGGAGTATGGAGCTTAAGAAAAAATGACAAAAGGAATCGAGAATGAACTTCTCGACTCTTTCAGTAACTTAATCTCTTTCTCTAGCTCTCTGTGTGTCTCTAATATTCTTTTGAACCGTGATGGATGCAAATAAACTTAGAACAAATGACATACCATAGAACCCTTTTTCGCTTAAAACAATACTCCCAGCATTATATAACCCAATGCCCATTAATGAAATAGATACAATAAGTGCAACCCAGCTAATACCATAATAAATACTAGTAACTGGTATTCCCTCTTCTTTATCTCTTACTGCTTTTTGTAAGGATATTGCTGAATAGAGTCCAAATATTAAAACAGCTAGGTAATATCCTTTTTCGTTTAGTTGCATCGTTGCATTAAACAAGCCTATAAAATATGCCGTAACACCTACTAACAATGCGCCCCAGGAAGCCCCCTTGAAAGCAGCAGTTGGTTCCCCCTCTTTTCTTTCTACTTTAACTTTCGGATTAGGCTGCTTTTCCTTATCTAATGAAGACTCATTTTGATTAGACAATATCTTTCTCCTCCTTCTATCACTGTATAAAAACATTCTATCATTCTACAGGGAGGTTATGAGAATAGAAATTTTTCTAAATCTCGCTCTTCAATAATAAAGTTAATTTGGCTGTTATTTTTACTGGAATATAGAGTTAATATGGCTTTCTCAAATCTGAAAGCACTCTTATCATTCCTTGGTAAAATTGTGTTCTACACCGAGAACAATTTTTTGCTGTGATTTGCTGTAATTATTTTGAACAGATAAGAGCTAGGTGTATAACTTTTTTTCATATTATTCAAATAGACAGCTGAATATGTTAGGTGTATATGTCTGCCTGTTGTTGCTATGTCTACCGCTTATTACGATTCGTGCCACCGATGAAAAAATAATTGAAATGGTTGATAAAGCTGTGAATACCACCGTTTATAGATTTAATTAAATCGCTAGTCCGATCACTTAGAAAGTGATTGCGCCACTGTAACCAACTTTTTTACTCCTTCTCTTAGCTGTTTTTCGTTTGCATAGGAATAGCTTAAACGTATCCAGGAGGATAGTTGTTTTAATGGATCACAAACTTGACCTGGCACAAAGGAGATCGATTGTGCGATGCTTCTAGATAATAATAATTCAGTTGGAAGATCGTCTGGGAGCTGTACCCATAAATTTAGACCGCCTTTTGGACTGTTCCATCGCCAGCCTGTTACAGCTAGCTCTTCCTCCATAATTTCCTTTCGAATCTGTAGGGCAATCCGGATTTTCTCCAAATGTTGTTGCAATCTTAGTGAGGAGAAGTAATGGAGAAAAATTTTTTGATTGAGAAGTGGTGAGCCATTATCAGCTAGCGATTTTTCTGTTAATAGTGATTTCATTAATGATGATGGACAAATAACAGTTGCAATTCTCAAACCAGGAGAGATGTATTTGCAAAAGCTTCGGATATAAATGACTGTCCCAACACTATCAAATGTGTAAATTGGAGGTGGTGGGGCTTGGTCAAAATAAATGTCGTGATAGGCATCGTCTTCTATTATTAGAAACCGATAGTGCTCAGCTAATTCCACTAATCTTTTGCGCTGCTCAACAGAAACCGTATAACCAGTTGGATTATGGAAGGTAGGGTTGAGATAAAATAGGCGTGGCTTGTATTTTTTAATATAGTATTCGACCTGTTCTAAATCGTAGCCCTCAGGGTGGATATCCACCGTAACAATCTGAGCTCCTTGTGCTTTAAAGATATCAATCGCAGCACTATAGCTTGGACGTTCAAATAAAACGACGTCTCTTGGCTTAATAAAAGCTTGAGCAATTAAGTGAATGGCTTGCTGTGAGCCAGATGTTATTAACAGTTCATCTGCACTCAAATGTGTTTTATAGTGGTTGATAAAATATTGGGTCAGTGTCTCACGTAGCTCTAAATCACCCTGCACCGTTGAGTAGGTTGCCAGTACTTTCGGATATAGGTCAAACACTTCCTTCACGTAATTTGAAAAATAGTGATTAGGCAAAAGATTAGGATCAATCAATGCCTGAGAAAAATGATAGGAAACAGATGGCTGATGGATTTCGGATAAATGATTTTTTTTTACGTATGCTGAAACAATGGGATTGTCTTGATCTAAACATTCAATATATTTTGTTACAATTGATTGGACAAAATAGCCTGATTTATCTTTTACATAAACTTTGTCATGCTGTTTTAATAGTTGATAAGCTTTTAATACCGTTAGCCGATGGACATTCATTTCAGATGCTAATTGCCGGACGGAGGGAAGCTTTTCATGTTCTTTCCATTCTTTACGCTCTATTCGGTGCAGTACATCATCATAGACTTTCTTAAAAAGATAATCTTCATTTTGATTTGCTTTGCCCACATCGATTCCTCCTATTCAAACCGATTGTACCACGAACCAAATTGATCTGTTCTATCCTTTTTAATCTGTTCTATCCTACTTCTTTTATGATAGAAAAAGAGGAGGAGTTTGATATGGTAATGATTAATTATTTCTTTATGTGTTTGATTTTTGGGACAACATTTTTAGCAATTAAAGTTGGTGTTGATGCAGGAGTTCCTCCGTTTTTATCAGCTGGTCTTCGTTTTTTCATTGCCGGTTTACTACTATTTAGTTTTATGGTTTGGCGCGAAAAAACGACAATCCGGTTAGTATTTCGAAAAGAAATGTTTTTTACAGGAGTGGCCTTAACCTTTGGAACGTTTGCCACATTATATTGGGCAGAACAGTATGTGACATCTGGAATCGCAGCTGTCTTATCTGCTACAGGTCCAATGATGATTATTGTTATTCAGACATTTATATTGAAGCAAAAAGGAGACCGAAAATCATTTATTGGTTGTGTTGTCGGAGTCATTGGTGTTACGTTCTTAATCTTACCTAGTTTTGCAATTGAGATTAGTCCCTTCTGGATGGTTGGTTGTTTCGCTATTATTTTAGGTGAAGTTTTCTATGCATCTGGAACAATTTATACGAAGCATGTCATCCAAAAATTTGGAACAACATCTCCAATTGCTTTAAATGCAGCACAAATGATGCATGGAGGGATTTTATTAATCATTTTGTCACTTTTTACTGAGAACATTCAGCTTCATTATCTTTTAAGTCCAGCTTCAATTGGTTCTCTTTTTTATTTAATTATTTTTGGTTCAATGATTGGTCATAGCATTTATTATTGGCTTGTGTCACGAACAAATCCTGTTTTTCCGTCCACATGGCTGTATATTTCACCAGTAATTGCCGTTATATTAGGTGTTACCTTCTATCATGAATATATTTCGTGGTTAACAGGAATAGGTACTCTGACGATTATTGTTGGAACGATTCTAGTCAATTTTGAAACATTGAGAGAGTTGCTTTGGCGGAAGAGGACCGTTCTTCAGGATGTAAAAGAATAATAAAATCTAATCATAAAGGGGAAGAAATGATGAAAATTTCTAGGGGAGTAGAGATTCTGGAGCTTAAATTTAACGGAGCCTTCATTCATCCAACGCTTTTATGGGATCAGGAGATGGCTGTTTTAATTGATACCGGATGTTCAGGTCAAATGGAAGATTTACGTAAGGCAATGGAAGAGGTAGGCGTGTCGTTCAACCAATTAAAAGTTGTGATTTTGACACATCAGGATATCGATCATATAGGCAGTCTTCCTGAAATATTGCAAAATTGCGGTAGTCATATAAAAATTTATGCGCACGAACTAGATAAGCCTTATATTCAGGGGGATTTACCGCTTTTGAAAGACGGGCACATAGAGAATCCACCCAAGGGGAAAGTGGATGAGACCTTGAAAGACGGTCAAGAACTACCATATTGTGGGGGAATACGAGTTATCCATACGCCAGGACATACGCCTGGCCATATTAGTTTATATTTGAAGCAAAGTAAAACGCTTGTTGCCGGCGATTCGATGTATAGTGTAAATGGTATATTGGGAGGGATTCATGTTCCAACCACTTTAGATTTAGAGGTTGCTCAACAATCTTTAAAAAAATATGTAGACCTAGACATTGAATCGGTGATTTGTTATCACGGAGGATTATGCACGGTGGATATTAAAGAGCAGATTCAAAAGCTTTGAATCTTAAAAATAATGATTAAAGATGAAATTTCCTTAGAAAACCAAATGTTTAGAGGCTCGCTCGAACCGTAACAGGCACGAGTACAGCCCTCCAACGCTTGTAAAACTTCTGTTTTATTGTGAGCCAGCTCATGTTATAATGAGGCACTTAAGATACTTAAGCTCTTTTTTATAACGGATGCCAAGAAAAGCCTCCGCGGAACGATTAAATATGGAGGTGTAAGGAAATGAATAAACGTTGGACAATTGGTGAAATTCAGAAATTTGTTGAGAACAATTCAGAAAGTAAGTTGCTAACGACTGAATACCATGGTTTTTCTCAAAAGCTACTATTTAAATGTGCATGTGGTACTAACTTTGAAAAAACATTTACGAAATTTAAAAATAAAAACCAACGAAAATGTGATGTATGCCAACCGCCAAAAGAGTCACGCTAAACGTTTGCGGCCATTCTAATACTATTAGTGAACATTAAAAACATCTCACTTCTATGTTCTTTATAGAGGGGGGTGTTTTTTTTGATTGGATTATTACAGTATAAGATTTATGCTGAAGGAAATTGAGAAAAAACATTCAATTTAACATTCTTTATTAATGAAATACAAAGATAAAAGCCAAACCCTTGATACATGTGGGTTTTGGCTTTTTTATCATTTTTAAAAATTAGGTTTTCCTCTACGAGAGGATTCATTATTAACGAAAAAAAGATTGTAAAATAACAATCTGTGATATATATTGGAGATTATGATTTTTTTCGACATCTCAAAATCATAAACAATATTTCATCAATAGACAAGTTTTGAGAGGGAAGTGAATAATCAAGATGTATCTTTATCCCCTATTAGTAGTGATTGCAGCTAGTAGTTTTGGTATCGTTTCAACTATTATAAAACTGGCAATGCGTAGTGGCTTTTCTGTATCTGAGGCAGTTACAAGTCAGTTTTTTATCGGCTTTTGTATAGCAGTATGTATTTCCTTAGTTACAAATAGATCAAATTTTAGCTTTAAAGGCGTTAAAATCCTTCTGTTTGCAGGCATGTTAACAGGGTTAACAAATATTTTATATGGTCATTCTTTAAACTTTTTGCCTGCTTCCTTGGCAGTAGTATTACTGTTCCAATTTACATGGATTGGTATGCTGATTTCTTGTATCACAAAACGGCAATTTCCAAGTAGAATTGAATTCATCTCTTTAATTATATTAGTAGCTGGAACCATACCAGCTGCAGGTATAATTGATGTTGATTTGTCTCAAATACCTTTTCAAGGGTGGTTATGGGGTTTAGCAGCTGCTCTTTGTTACTCCTTATTTTTATATGTAAACGGAAAGACAACCGCAAGTATGACAACCTCTAATCGCTTAGTATTGGTTTCTTTCTTCGCTTTCATGACGACTGCGGCTTTTCAGTCTCCAGAAATTATTTGGAATGGCACTTTGTTTAACGAAGGACTGTGGATTTATGGTTTAGCATTGGGGTTATTTGGCATGATTATACCAGTTTTCTTATTCACAATTGCAGTGCCTAAAGTGGGATTAGGTATGTCATCCATATTGAGTGCTGTTGAATTGCCAATCGCGGTGATGGTATCAGTTATCCTCTTAAGCGAAACGGTTACAACTTTGCAAATAGCAGGTATTGTCATAATCGTTATCGGTATCAGTTTACCAACTTTGCTTGATAAAGATGGATTATTAAAAAATGTAAAAGCTAAATACAGAAAATCTGACAAAGTAGCAAAAGGATCTTCGATTTGAAGATCCTTTTTTTCATGTCAATTAAGCAATGTCTTAGCAAAAGAATCATTAGGTCCTTTCTGTATTTATTTAATGACGTACTATTTTTTTGTTCATACGCTGTTCATATTGTTGTCATAGGCAGTACACCTTCATTGTATAAGCTATCCTTAGCGGTTTATGAAAGTAGCCGAGATAGATTGATAGGGAGAAGAAAGTATGAAAGGGAGGTGTGGCACGAGAAGAAAGGAAAACACAGTTATCGCTTGCTGTTCTATACCCTCGTGCCAAAATAATGAAAAAAACGATAACCTTTATAAGTAGAATAGTAGTAGGTTTAATTATAGCCATATTACTTTTATTAGCGGTTGTTTTCCTTGTTGATATTGTTTGTAGCAAAATGGAGCAAGGAAAACTAGAAACTTATGGTCAGTCTGTCACCGTAGAGGGGAAAAAAATGAATGTCTTTATCCAGGGAGAAGGAGAAGAAACCGTCGTACTCTTACCTGGTTATGGAACAGCAGCACCAGCACTTGATTTTCAACTACTAGTAGATGAATTATCTCCATTTTACAAGGTTGTGGTCATTGAGCCTTTTGGTTATGGATTAAGTGCTCTTACCGAAAAAGAAAGAAGCACTGAGAATATTGTTAGTGAAATCCATGAAGCATTACAGCGCCTTCAAATTGAGCGTTATATTCTAATGGGTCACTCCATTTCAGGCCTTTACGGATTGGATTATGTGAACAAATATCCAAACGAAGTAAGTGCATTTGTCGGGCTGGATAGTAGTGTTCCGACAATAAGTGAAAGAAAGATTGAACCTTCAGTAATAACTACTTTAAAACTACTAAAAAAATCAGGTTTAGCTAGATTGCAGGTGAAGCTTAGTGATGACCCATATGTCGAACTACCCTATGATGAGAAAACAAAAGAACAACTGAAAATTCTTAAGCACAAAAATATGTATAATCTCAGCCAGTTAAATGAAGCTGAAATGATGTATGCTAACTTTAAAGCGGCTGAAAGTTTAATATTCCCTAAAAATCTTCCAGTTATTTTGTTTATACAAGAGAAGCATCCAGTAACGGACAGATGGGTACCAGAGCATAAAAAACAAATAGCTAATTCTGTCCATGGGAAAGTGATGACATTTGAAGGGGATCATTTCTTATATCGTACAAAAGCAAAAGAAATCGTTGAAGACTTTAGAGAATTTATGAAAGAGATAAAGTGAATGTTCTAAGAAAGATTTTTCATTTCTAAATGGAAAAAAACAGATTTAATTATTGTATTGCTTAATAGTGAAGTATTTAGTGCGTATGAGCAGCAAGCATATTATTATAGACCTAATTATTAACAAATAACCAGGCGCTCAAATGAGAACCTGGTCTTTTTTGTGAACCATATGTTTTAATCCCAATGTTTAGATCTCAGAGCGGAAGTTATTACCAAGGTTGCTACCCAAACCAAAATAATGACGAAAATTATAAATTAGTGGACTCCATTTATTTGGATCAATATGATTTTCGTCAATAATTATTTCTTCGTGGGCATGTACTTGTGTCGTTTGGGTCTCAACGATAGCAAAATTAGGAGAATAATCTGGAATACGTATATGTTTTACCTTTGCTTCGATTTGAATAGGACACTCCATAATTCGAGTAGGAATAACCGTTGTAGACCCAATAGGTGTTAAGCAACTAATATCACATTTCTCTTTTCTAAATGTAAAACCGATCTGTTTCTTAAAATCAGGAACTGGATTTTTTCCTGTGTAAGGAGCTAACTGTTCCACGTTTTCCCAGAGAGAGGGGTCTGGGATATTTATGACACATTCAGGATGATGTTCTAAGTTTTCAATTGCCTTTCCTCCAAGACCAATCCCTAAGATAATGCAGTCTCCTAATACCCAAGAAGAAGATAAAGGGCTAATATTTACTGTTCCATCCTCATTTAACGTACTTAGTAAAATTACAGGAAATCCATAATATAAAATTTTAGGATTTATTATTTTTGTATTTGGCATTTGTTTCATTATTTTCATTTTTGGTTCCTCCCATAAATGTTTTCACTGTCAGACTCATTGTAAAATATAAACATTTCGACGTTCATCGAAGTGTTGATTACAAAATTGATACTTCAATCTATAATGTTGAGCAAAGGTATAGTTTCAAGTCTCCATATTGCGAAAGTCCTGAAAGTAACCAGTCGGACGCTTGATCATTTTGTACAAACTTATGAAGAAAAATTGTTACAAGCAGTAGCTTTATCTGAGAATCAAAGGCTTTCAGAAGCCTTCCAAATAAAATCTTTCTCAAGAGAAAGAGAGATGATTTGCAAGAAATTGCTTTTAGGAAGAGGATAAAAGATAGGGAAATGAAATGAGTGAGGTTGATGGATCTTTGGGTATAAGAGGGAGGCTTCAACTTAATTGACAATGATAATCGTTATCGATAAGGTAGGGGTAGGCGAGAGCCGTCATCCCTACCTTTTTATATTTTTGGTAATGAATAAGATGAAAACTATAATTCAACCCAACTACCGAGGACTAAACAAATTATTATTGAAATGAGGTATATAAGTATGAAAATCGACGTAAATCAGCTTGCAGAGCATTTAGCAAACACTCCTTTCCAAGTAAAAGGAATCTATCGATATTCTAGAAATACAGGTGTACCTTTCGCTGATTATACAGATTCTTTTCCAGGATTTGTTTTTCCCCTTTGTGGAAAAATAGAATTTCAATTTAATGGCACCCCTTACATCTTTTCACCAGGAAAAGTTGTACACGGGGGAGCGAAAATGAAACTAAATCAAAAAAATTTTGATGATGCAAATTGGGAATATATTCTGGTTTTGTACAGGATATGTACGGAGAATTTAGCAGAGACAAGCTTTTCACATCAGCATTTTGAATTACCGATAGGACAATCTCCTCGTCTAATCGAGTTAATTATGCGTCTATGGCATGTATATAATCAGCGTGGAGGTATATCAATGTTTCAGACAGAAATGCTATTTCGTGATGTACTGAATGAAGCATTATTATGTGTGGCTAATCGACAAAATAGCTGTGCGTCACACACTCTATTCGAACGAATAACTACTTATATTCATGAAAACTATTATCAAAGCCTTTCCATTACCTCTCTTGCCGAACAATATAACGTTAATCGAAATCGACTATCCTATATATTTAGAAAGCATGCAGGGATGGGTCCGGCAGAATATTTATTAAACTATCGTATAAACATGGCTCAAAAAATGCTATTTACAAGTGATGTGCCTGTACAACAAATTGCAGAAACGGTGGGAATTACTGATCCCTTTTATTTTAGTAGAGTATTCAAGAAGCAATATGGTATCTCTCCTACTAAATATCGAGATAAGTTCATCAATAATCCATGCTAAGTTCACCAAGCTTCCATTCTCCGCCAAACATGACTTTACTATACTAAGTGTATATCAGAGATTTTATGTTGGAGGAATTTCAATGCAAAAGATTAAAGGACTGCTATTTTTAATGCTACTACTAGCAGGTATATTGGGAGGTTGTCATAAATCACCTGCTGAAAGTAAGGGGTTAACTACAAAAGACATATCTTCATCAGCAGCTAATGTAGAAGAAACTGCGTGGCCTAGAACCATTAAAGACGCCCTAGGTAAGGAATTTGTCATCGAGAAAGAACCAGAAAAAATTGTTTCATTATGGTATTTTTACCCTGAAATTTTAGTTGCATTAGGTGAGCCACCTACAGCTTCTACTGATAAAGAATATTTATCCACTTTGTCTTATTTAAACGGTAAGCTAGATTCAACAGAGGAATTAGGCGATAAATTGTCCCCTAGTATTGAAAAAACGCTATCGATTGGTCCTGATTATATTTTAGCAACAGAACATCATGAAAAATTGTATGAATCCCTAGAAAAAATCGCCCCAGTCATTACGTTGCAATCACAGGACATCTACGAAGACTGGCAATATGGACTTCGTACAGTAGCCGAGATTATCGGAAAAGACGATGAGGCGGAAAAAGTAATTGATAAAATGATGAAAGATATCTCAATAGGACGTGAAGCATTAAAGTCAATTCAAGGAGAGTCTGTAGCGCTTATTTTGTCTTGGGACGGAAAAACGTTTAATGTTCTTGGTGAAGATAACCCTGTTTATACACTTGCTTTCGATAAAGAAAAGGGTTTGGGTCTAACACCAGATCATACATTTAAGGGGAATAATAATCAATTCGCTGCATTTGAAGGCATCTCAACTATTCAAGCAGACCATATTTTCCTTATCGGTGATATTACAAAAAAGGAAGCATTAATGAGTGAGTTAAATCAAAGCAATGTCTGGAATAATATGAATGCCGTAAAAAAAGGTAATATTCATTTAATGGATACTTCCGCTATTACAGGAGGTCCATTAGCTATCGAGTACGCTTTGCAAAATATAACAGAAGCCTTACAAAAGGACGAATAATAGGAAAAACCTTTTCCAAAAGTAAATAAGGAGAGATGAATATGCAAGATCAAGTTATCAATATAAATGAGAAATTATCCGAATTAAAGGAGCTTTGGTCACCGAAAATTATTGGTGAAATACACGATTTTCAATTCAAAGTGGTGAAGATTGCTGGGGATTTTATATGGCATGAACATCAAGGGGCTGATAAGGTATTTATTGTGCTCGAAGGGGAGATGTTTATTGCTTTTCGGGATGGTCAGGTGAAAATATCCAAAGGTGAGATGTTTATTGTTCCTGGAGGAGCGGAACACATGCCCTTTGCTGAAAAGGAATGCCATATTATGCTTGTGGAGCCTAAGGTCATGTAGGCATTACCAGAATAACAAAAAGAGATAGATGATTTTTTATCTTACCCCTTTAGATTAATCTAAAGGGGTATTTACCTTGGGAACAGTTCGTTATTAAGCTAAACCACCATTTACGAAGATTACTTGTCCATTTACCCAACGTGCTGGTCCTGCTAAAAAAGAAACAACTTCTGAAATATCCCTAGGTTCTCCTAGTCTTTCTAATGGTACAGCATTTGCTAAATTATGAATCTGTTTTTCATCTTTTCCATTGAAGAACAAAGGTGTTGCCGTTGGTCCAGGAGCTATTGCATTAACAGTTATATCTTTTCCTCTTAATTCACGAGCTAGAATCATTGAAATAGATTCAACAGCTGCTTTACTTGCTACATAAGCACCATAGTTTGGAAATTGGCTACGATTGACAGAGGTAGAGAAATTAATTATGGAGCCACCTCTCCTTACTCGTTGTGCAGCTAATTGTGAGATAACAAATGTACCTCTGATGTTTGTGCGATGCATTTTATCTAAATCATTTAAATTCAAATCTGCAATTGGACTAAGTAACATGATTCCTGCTGTATTTATCACGACATCTATACCACCAAAAGCGGTTTCTACTTGGTCAAAAGCCATATTCATTTCTATTTCATTTGCTACATCACCTCCCACACTTATAGCATGTCCTTTATCAGCTAATATTTCTTCAACTAATTCGTTAGCCTTTGATTCACTTGAAGAAAAGTGAACGCCAACTGCATAACCTTCCTCTACTAATTTTGCTACAACAGTACGTCCTATCCCTCCAGATCCGCCTAATACCAAAGCAACACGTTCATACATTTCTTTCACCATAAAATTCATCCTCCACAACCCGTTATTAAAAGTTACAATTTTTCGATTTTGTAACTTTGTTATTGTATATTACACATGTTATAGTTACATTGTCAACAAAATGTAACTATGAGAAGCGAAAGGAGTATATTTAATGGCTATTCTTTCAGAAGAGAAGATTTTTTCTACGGCTGAAGCAATTATTTTAAGCAAAGGTATAAATAAAACAACATTATCAGATATTGCAAAGATGCTAGGCGTAACACATGCTGCGCTTTATAAACACTATAAGAATAAGGACGATTTGCTCCAAAAGCTTGCCCTTAAGTGGTTGGATAATACTTCTAAAGATTTGTTTGAATGGAGTCCTAAAAAAGGCGTTGATGCGGAAATCGCTTTACATGATTGGCTATGGCTTCTTCACGTCACAAAAAGAAATCTGTATCAAAATCATCAAAAAATGTTTCTGTTGTATACAAATTATATAGAAACAAATAAAGATTTAATTAAAGATCATCTCCAGCATCTTGCTAAAAAAGTTGAAGAAATTAGTGGTTGGGAAAATAAGGGGATGGCAGTTATTGTAGCTTTTACTTACTTCCATAATCCTTATTTTGCTGAACGGTGGAATCAGGGGGACCATCTACATTTGTTTGAACAGGTTTGGTCTGTTGTTAGTAGATCTCATTAAGTCTTGATCTTTCAAAGTAAGTACTGCTTGTTGTGCTTTTATGATCAAAATTATAAAACGGATGGGGAAATAAGTATTTCCCCAATCCGTTTCTTTTTATTATTAGATTCAGCTAAGGCAATCTATTTCTTTATGGAAGATAGGATAATGTGGTAAATGAAGAATTTGCAATCAAAGCATTCAGATACTCAATTGAATATTTCTAACGAGGCATAAATGGATAATAGAATCGTAGATGTAATTTCAGGAGGATAAAAATTTATGATTCTGTATATCATTATATCGAAAAAATAATGAAATCGGATTAGATTAAAAAAGGAATTATTTGTAAATTTAATTGAAACAGCTACTTTTGCCGTTAAAGGTTATAGTATTTCTAAATTATAGAAATTTTTTATGAAAAGATTCCCTATATAACCAATGCAGTATTAAAATTACCTTATTTTTAGCGTTTATTTATTGGTAATGAAGTTATATTATTGTCTTGTAAAGCAAATTACAGTTTGATTGGGATATTTAATCATGAAAAATTTAGAAGATTGCTTTACATATAATTGGTTGAATTATTATTTGTGGGAACGATTTATACATATTTTTATAATTTTATAATTAAATAGCGCGATAATATTGTTCTCACAGAATAATATAATTTATTAAAATTCTGGAGGAATATACTATGACAAAACAAAACAAAGGTCGTAAATTTTTCGCAACTACAGCTACAGCAGCACTTGTAGCATCAGCAATCGTACCAGTAGCATCAGCTGCGGAATTTCAAGATGCAGCTAGCATTTCATCTTGGGCAAAAGAAGCTGTTCAATTTTTAACTGATAAAGGCTACATCCAAGGCGATGAAAAAGGAAACTTCAACCCAGCTGGTACACTTACTCGTGCAGAAGCGGCTGAAATTTTATCAAAAGCATTAGATTTAAAAGCTACTGGTACTGAAGATTTTTCTGATGTTAGTGAAAATGATTGGTTCTATAATGCTGTACTTGCAACTTCACCAGAATTATTTGATGGTATGGGCAATGGTAAATTTGAGCCTAAAGCTCAATTAACAAGAGAACAAGCTGCTAAAGTCATCGTTCAGGGCTACCAATTAACAGGTAAAGCAGATCTTAGCCAATTTGCAGATGCTTCTAAAGCTTCTAAATGGGCTGTATCTTACTTAGAAACAGCTGTAGAAAATGGTGTAATCAATGGTAAAGGCTCTTTATTAGCACCACAAGATAAAATTAGCCGCGAAGAATTCGCTACAATGGTAAAACGTACGATTGATGCAGTTCAAGAAGTAACACCAGCTGTAGAAGCTGTAAAAGGGCTTAATGCAAAAGAACTTGAAGTGAAATTCAACACAGCTGTTGATGCAAAAGATGCAGCAATCACAACAAAATATGCTGTTGAAGGTGTAGCAATCACTAACGCAGTAGTATCTGAAGACGGTATGACAGTTACGTTAACAACTGATAAAGAAGTAAAATTAACAAATGGTAAAGTAACTGTAAAACCAATTAAAACAAAAGCAGATGCTAAAGTTCTAACTGAAGAGTTCAACAAATTAATCACATTTGCAGATACGACTCCTGTAAGCGTTAATTCTGTAGAAGCTAAAGGTACTACAGCTGTTATCACTTTCGACGAGCCTGTACAAAGTGAAGGAACAATCAGCTTAAATGGTACAGAACTATCAAAAGATCGCTATACTTTATCTGGTAAGAAATTAACAATTACTGGATTAACAGCAGAACAATCTTACAAAGTAGACATTGTTGGTGCAACTGACTTCGCTAATAATATCGCAAATCCTATCGCAGTTAACTTCACAGTTTTGAAAGCAGACGTTGATAATTCAAAACCAACTGTTTCTACAGCAGTGAATGGTACAGAAATTACGTTTGATTTCTCTGAAGAATTAATGAAACAAAATCTTAATGCAGATGCAGAGACTAAAGAATATGCAAAAGTAACAGTAGGATCAACTGTATTCTATTTAACAGATGCTGATATTAAAGATACAGAGGATAAAACTGTATTCACTATTGATGCTAAATCTGCTTTAGGTACAGCTACATTCATTAATACAAACATTAAAGTAGAAGGACAAAAAGATTTAGCTGGTAATGCAGGTGATGCATTTGAGTTCAATGCTATTCTTTCAAAAGATTTAACACCTGCTACACTTGTTTCTACTGCTACTAAAATGTTAGTAGCTGATGATGTAAATGCTACTACAGACGTTGATGCATTATACCTTACTTTTAGTGAGCCAGTAAAAGTAGAAGGAAAATTAACTGTTAAAACACAAAATGGTATTGCTTACACTACTGGAAAAGAAACAGTAGTAAAAGCAGATGCAGGTTTCGATGTAGATGGTAACGGTAAAATCGAGGGTGCAGAGAAAAACACTGTAAAAGTTGACATTGATCTAGATAGCAATTCAACATACACTTTCGAGTTATCTGCTAAAGCAGTAACAGATTTAGCTGGCAATGTAACTGCTGATACTGTTACTTTCAATGTAACAACAGGCGTATTTGAAGCTACACCTGAAACACCAACAGATTCATTAGTATTCGGCGCTACTCCAGTTGTTGTAACTGATAATAACGTATTCACAGTTGAGTATGCTAAAGATGTGACTGCAACAGCTACAAATGCTGCTAACTACACACTTGGAGGAAAAGAACTTCCTGCAGGTACGCAACTTCAGTTTGTAGATGGTACTAAGAAAGTAAGATTCACTTTACCAGAAGGTTCTATCACAGCTAATGGTAATTATGTACTTGAAGCTAGCAATGTAGTAGATACAAAAGGTAACACGCTTAAAGGTGGAAAAGTGACAACTCAAGTAGCACTTAAAGAAAATATTGTTCCTGTTGCTACTAAAGTAACTGCAGTAGATAGCAAAACATTTACAGTAGATTTCTCTGAAAATATTGCTGATCAAGCTGCTCCAACAGGTGTTACTGTTAAAATTGCAGGATCAACTGTAGAACTTGCTTCTATTACAGTAGCTGGTGGTAAACTTACTGCGACAACTAAAGCTGACTATGCATTAACTGACAGCATTGTAGTTGAATTCAAATCAACAAACCTAGTTGATGCTAATAACAACAAAGTAAAAGACGGTTCTATTGCAAAATAATTAAATCGTTCATTGAAAAGCCCTGTGGAGATTTCCACAGGGCTTTTTTAGTGTTTAAATAAGATCATGCTAATAGGAAAGAAAGACCTGCGAGAGGTTGATTTCCGTTCCGCCAGCGGTCCTTTCCAGGGGGCGTCCGATGAGCCGCTGTGTTCGCTCCAGGGTCTCCTCTGAGACGCTAAATCCCCTAGGAGTGACGCTGGCTCCACTCCAATCAACCATTCTGCAAAAGTGTTTTTTCCTTATTTTTCATACTAGCAGTAGTGATCAAAATAGCCCATGATTTGCATGATTAGAAAAAGGATAGGTTTTTATTTTCAATGTAGGATAAATGATGCGTGATAACACCTCTTCATAAAACCTTCACTTTATTTGCAAACCTTTGCTAATAAGGTAACACTTTTGTGGGGGAGGGGAGGGCTACTTGACTCCCGTGGGATAGCAAGACAGGCAAAACGCTAAACGGAGTGGTATCGGAGGAAGCAATTCGGCGCTCGCCCACAGGAAAGTAAGTAGCCTGCAACGGAAATTCATTTTCACTTTTTACAAAAATTTTATTGATTGTTTTTTAACACTATGAAACCCCTTGGTAGATTTCCACAGGGCCTTTTTAATTAGTTTCTTCTTATTTAATAATGCACCTCAGAAGAAACATTAGTATTTCAGTAACGGTAAGCACAAAATAACAGGTTCTCAACTAAATATACACAGCCAGTTGACGGCAACAAATCGACGACTGGCTGTGCATAATGAACGGCTATTTGTAAGGGAATTTACTCGGGATAGGACCAAAGGCAATCCAATGGTACTTAAAGAATCTGCCCATCAATAGCACGACCATCCATGGAACGAAGAGTGCAAAGATAAAGCCCCCAATGCTCCAAAGATGATACAGAATACTATTACCACCAGTACTTAATTGTCTATAAAGGAAAAGGAAAAATGGATGCAATAGATAGACGCCAAATGATACTGTTCCTAGATTGATTAAGCCATTTACAAAAGCATGGTTCCATTTATCATAGATCCAGAAAGAAAGCTGTAATAAGACAATACAGGCTGTTAAAGATTGTAGCTGAAAAACTAGCTCAAATATTGTGCTGTTCACTATATAGGTTTGTGATGTATAAACAAAGTAATATAAATAAACATTATATATAGTAGAAATTAGCCAAATACACCACACAAAAAGTATCTTGATAGGAAAATTTTCTTTTTTTAGTTGAAGCCATCCTTTGTATTTTTCAAAATAAATTCCTAAAAATGCCCCTGCTAAGAAATAAAAGAGATAGGAAAAAGCGATACTCCCTCTATAGGGATACTGCCATAACTCAGCGTTTAATAGAATAAAGACCCATTGAAGAACGAACCCAATCCAAATTAAATAAGGAGATAGTGCTGGTTTTTTCTTTAAAATATATAGGAATAATGGGAACATAAGATAGAATTGAACAATAATAAAAATATAGTATAGATGCGTATACGCTTTGCCTAATAAAAGTTTTTCTAGAAATTCGATACTAAATAGAGAACGCCATGTGTCTACTAAATCATGTGTCACATAAAATTGCATTGCTGCATAAAAAAAAATAGAAAAAAAGAGATAAGGAATGAGTATTTGGGTCACTCTTTTTTTATAAAAATGAATGATAAGCTCCTTTGTTAAATCCTTTTGTATATAATTGTAAAATAATACAAAGCCACTTAAAAAAATAAAAGCAGGGACAGCGAATTTAGGGGAGATATTGAAAAATACATAAAATGGATATAATTTTGAGTCACTAGATAAAGCCGTTACAGGTGTACTAGTAGAATGAATAAGAAGAACAGCTAGAATGGCTAAAGCCCGTGTAATAGCTAATTCATTAATATGTGCTCGCTTCATACGATCATCTCCAAAGTATTAATTATAGTATTGAATTCCCGGAATACTGCCTACATACTCTATTGGTATGCTTGTTAGTACAAATTTAGACAAGCTTTGTTGCCTAAATTTGTCTAAAGGAAACAAGTGGGTTGTTCATGAGCTACTATAAAGCGCTTTTATGTCAGGGAGATGTCAACAATAAAAAAAGCTACCACGCTCGCTTTGCGTAGTAGCTGTATGTTGTTATTTGCCATCTAGAATTATTTTCTGGGAAATAGAATAAAGAAGGAAGCTTAATTAAACTCCTTATAATGCAACAAGGATTCTACCTCTTGCTTGACCCTTCAGTAAAATAGGTAAAACATCAGGAAGTTGTTGTAGTGTTACCTCTTGCTGAATAAAATCATTAAGGTTTGCTGGTTTGAAATCAGTCGCTAGTCGATGCCAAATGTTCAATCGAATGTCCATTGGGCAATAAACAGAATCAATTCCAAGTAAACTCACGCCTCTTAAAATGAAGGGAAATACACTTGTAGGAAGCTGTGTACCTGCCGTTAAACCACTACATGCAACAGCCCCACCATATTGAATTTGGCTTAATAATGAGGCAAGTGGCTCTCCACCAACAGAATCAACAGCAGCAGCCCATTTTTGTTTGCCTAATGCTTTAATTTTTCCATCATAAACCTCTTCACGATTTACTATTGTAGTAGCCCCGAGTGATTGTAAATATTCATGTTCAGATTCTTTTCCTGTGCTCGCTTCAACTTGATAACCCAGTGTTGAAAGAATAGATACAGCAAAGCTACCTACACCTCCTGTAGCCCCTGTCACAAGAATTTTCCCCTTTTCAGGATGAATACCATTTTCCTCTAACTTTTGAACAGATAATGCAGCTGTAAATCCTGCAGTACCAATTACCATAGCCTCTTTAAGGGAAAGTCCTTTTGGAAGCGGTACAATCCATTGCGCTGGGATGCGGGCATATTCACTAAAGCCACCAAAATGGGAAACACCTATTTCATAGCTAGTCGCAATGACCTCGTCACCAATTTTAAAGCGAGAATCCTCAGAAGAAACAACAGTCCCAGCTAAATCAATGCCAGGAACAAAAGGATAAGACGTAACGATTTTACCATCAGGAATAGAGGCAAGACTATCTTTATAATTAATACCTGAATAACTAACTTTAATTAATACCTCACCCTTTGGTAGATCTTCTAAAGTTAACTTGTTCACTTTCACTGTAAATGCATCATCTTTATTGACTACTAACGCACTAAAATTTTCTGCCGTCATCGTAAACGTCCCCCTACAATTTTATTCCATTAAACAGTATCAAAATTATTCTGACCGGTCAACATAAAATTGGATTGTTGCTACTCTTCATGTATAATAACTTCTATCAAGTCATCGGAGGCTCCTATGAAAAAGAAAGAGGAAGAACGTAAAAAACAGATTATGAAAGCAGCCTTTAACGCTGTTTCACAATTAGGTTATGATAAGGTTACACTACAAGACATAGCCAATCATGCCAGTGTCTCAAAAGGGGTAGTTCACTACTACTTTACAAGCAAACAAAACATTTTATTAGAATTACTTGAATCCACTACGAACAAAATCTACAGCTATGAAATCCAAGAAATAGGCAAGCATCAAACAGCTATAGACAAGCTTCATGCCTACTTAAATGCTGTATTTGTATCCCCTATAGAAAATAAAAAATTTTACAGGGTTTATTTAGACTTTTTAGCTCAGGCAAATAGCAATGAAGAGTACAAAAGAATTAACTTAAAATTTTATGAGAATTGCTGGGGAATTGGACAAGAAATTATTGAATTAGGAAAAAGAGAAGGTGTCTTTAGTTCAGACATTGATTCCTTAACCTATGCAAAAATGATGAGGGCAATGATTGATGGTTCATTAATTCAGTGGTTAACCTGCGATTTAGAAGAACAACATAAATTTTATAAAGAAACCTGTTTGAATAGTATTGTGCGATTATTAAAATAGGCAATTGAAAAGCCTTATTACTATTGTAGTAAGGCTTTTTTTTGCCGTAAAAAAGAAGAATAATTGAATGATTTTGGAAAATATTTATTAACATATTGCATTTATAGATAAAATTACCGTCAAAATTTTCGGAAAAAACTATAAAAAAAGAACAGTTTTAATATTTTGTTTAGTAATTTTTTACAAAAATACGCACTAAAAAGGAAAAAAATGTTTTGTTATGCATTGAAATAGCGTTTATGCAATCGTTTATACAAGAATAAATCTATGTTTTTAATAATTTAAACTGTATAAAAATTTAAAATAATGTCGAGTTGAGTCAATGTTGCAATTTCTTTATACTGTGAAAGTAATTATTGGAGAGGAGAAAACATCATGAATAAAGAAGTGACAATTATTGGGGTGCCCATGGATTTAGGTCAAACAAGAAGAGGCGTAGACATGGGACCAAGTGCTATCAGATATGCGGGGGTAACTGAACGACTTGAGAGACTTGGTTATTCGATTTACGACGAAGGGGATTTAACTATTGACTTCGTACACGAAGATAAAGACGCAGAAGGAAAGACAAACTTAAAAAATTTAAAAACTGTCACAGAAAGTAACGAGAAGCTAGGCCAAAAAGTAGACCATGAAATTTCTTTAAACCGTTTTCCTTTAGTTTTAGGTGGAGACCATAGTATTGCTATTGGAACATTAGCAGGAGTTTCCAAGCATTATGAGAATCTAGGTGTCATTTGGTATGATGCCCATGGCGATTTAAATACTGGTGAAACATCTCCTTCAGGAAATATCCATGGCATGTCTTTAGCTGTAAGCTTGGGCCTTGGACATCCAGCACTTACAAATATCGGAGGCTATGCTCCAAAGGTAAAGCCTGAAAACGTTGTTATCATTGGTGCTCGAGATTTAGATCCTGGAGAAAAAAAGCTTATTAAGGAAATTGGTATTAAAGTATACACGATGCATGAAATTGATCGTTTAGGAATGACGAAAGTAATGTCAGAAACGATTGACTATTTAAAGGAGCGCACAGACGGTGTTCACCTATCATTAGATTTAGATGGACTGGATCCAAATGATGCACCAGGTGTAGGCACGCCAGTAGCAGGTGGTATTAGCTATCGTGAAAGTCATTTAGCTATGGAAATGCTGTCAGAAGCAAATATTATTACTTCAGCAGAATTTGTTGAGACAAACCCTGTATTAGATCAATACAATAAAACGGCTATTGCTGCGGTAGCTTTAATCAGCTCACTATTTGGCGATACATTACTTTAAGCCATGAATAGAAGTCATTTTGTATCCCAGAAGGAAGAACTTTTCTTAAAAAATTAGGTCGCGACAACCAACTATAAGAAAATAGCTCTCCCTATAGTAAGTTTACAATACAATTTAGCTATTCAATAGCCTTTATTTTGTCAGAAAATTGACAGTTCATAAAATATATAAAACAGTTTATCTATTAACATTCAAATTTTAGATTGTTATCTGTTTTGTACGAAAAAAAGAAAGTGCTTACACAGATAATGAATGTAAGGAGTTTTTTATGGCAGCAGAACAATATGAATTAAAAAGAAGTATGAAAGCAAGACACTTATTTATGATTTCACTTGGCGGATGTATTGGAACTGGTTTCTTTCTTGGATCAGGCTACACGATTAACCAAGCTGGGCCAACTGGTGCCATCCTAGCTTACTTAGTAGGCGGAGCAGTTATGTATTTAACAATGCTATGTTTGGGTGAATTGTCTGTTGCTATGCCGGTATCAGGTTCATTCCAAACGTACACAACGAAATTTATCGGTCCTGCTACTGGTTTTGCCGTTGGATGGCTATACTGGCTAGGTTGGGCAGTAACTGTTGCTCTTGAGTTTTTAGGGGCTGGACAACTAATGCAAAGATGGTTTCCTGATTCACCAGTATGGATGTGGTGCCTAATATTTGCAGCACTACTCTTTGTATTGAATGGTTTATCAGCAAAAGCATTTGGTGAAGCAGAATTTGTCTTCTCCAGCATTAAGATATTGGCAATTATTATGTTCCTTGCGGTTGGTGGAGCAGCTATGTTTGGGCTAATCGATATGAAAGATGGAACAAATGCCCCTTTCCTTACTCATTTTTATGAGGGTGGATTGTTTCCTAATGGTGTAACAGCACTGCTTATTACAATGATTACCGTGAATTTTTCATTCCAGGGTACAGAATTGATTGGTATTGCTGCTGGGGAGAGTGAAAATCCTGAAAAGACTATCCCTAAATCTATTAAGCAAACTGTTTGGCGTACGCTGTTCTTCTTTGTGTTATCCGTATTTGTACTTGCGGCAATGATACCAATGGATAAAGCAGGGGTGGTGGAAAGTCCATTTGTAGTCGTATTAGATAGCATTGGTATTCCATATGCAGCAGATATTATGAATTTTGTTATCCTAACAGCCTTATTATCTGTCGCAAACTCGGGTCTTTATGCTGCAACACGTATGCTGTTCTCACTATCTGTCGAAAAGATGGCAAGTCCCGTTTTAGGGAAAGTTAATAAAAGAGGTATCCCAATGAATGCATTACTAATCACACTCGCTGTAGCAGGTCTGTCTTTACTGTCAAGTGTATTTGCTGCTAATACAGTCTTTGTGTGGTTATTATCTCTAGCAGGCTTAGGTGCACAAATTGGTTGGATTGCGATTACAGCATCTCAAATTGCATTTAGACGCTCCTATATACGCCAAGGAGGAAAAGTAGAGGATTTAAAATTCAAAGCGCCACTGTATCCAGTGATCCCTATTTTAGGTTTATTAGCGAACTGTATTGTTATGGCAAGCTTGGCTTTTGATCCAGCTCAACGTTTAGCACTCTACTGTGGTGGAGCATTCTTCATTGGTTGTTATATCGTTTATTATTTAAAAGTGAAAAAAGTGACGAATTTAGAAATAAACCAACAAGAAGTCCAATTAAAATTAAATCAAAAAATATATCTTTAATATCAAAGAGTAGCTACTTACATGGCTACTCTTTTCTTCATAGATAAGCAACAACAAAGACGTATTTAACAAAGAATAGTTCCAGTAATAAGAGAAAAAATTTATTGTTTTTCGATAAATAAATATTGAAATAAGATAATTTATCGTTTATTCTTCATACAAGAAGCAATTTAATTATGAACAAGTTCATTTGAGGTGGATTCATGTTGAAGAATTTTATTAAAGACTTAGGAGTCTTTACGTATCATCAATCATTATCTTGTATTTTTCCTGTTGTGATATTTGCTACACTTGCACTCTCTAAAGTCATTCAAATACCTGGGGTAGGAAGATATGACTTTATTCTGGCAATTTGTCTATTGACTCAGTACTTGATGTATAAATTTGGTTTAGAAACAAAGGATGAAATAAAAGTCATTTGCTTGTTTCACATTATTGGGCTCGTGCTCGAACTATATAAAGTGAATTTCAATTCATGGTCATATCCTGAAGAGGCGTGGACAAAAATAGGGGGTGTGCCTTTATATAGCGGATTTATGTATGCGAGTGTAGCAAGTTATATTTGCCAAGCTTGGCGTAGGTTTGATTTAAAAATTGTAAGCTGGCCAAAAAGTTATGTAGCTATTCCACTTGGAGCCATTATCTACTTGAATTTTTTCACACACCATTTTATTTATGATTTTAGATGGCTGTTAATGGCACTACTATTTATTGTGTTTTATCGTACTGTTGTAAAATTTACAGTACGGAACAAAGTCTTTAAAATGCCCATTGTTGTATCGTTCTTTTTGATTGGCTTTTTCATTTGGATTGCTGAAAATATTGCAACGTTCTTTGGAGCATGGTCCTATCCGAATCAAGAGGTGTCTTGGTCGATTGTTCATTTTGGTAAAATCAGTTCATGGTTTTTACTTGTAGTCATTAGCATTATGATTGTTGCGCAACTTAAACTATTCTATCGTGATGTAGGTGAAAATTTGGAGAATAAATCATTCAATATATGACATTCATTTGTAGAACTAGAGAACTTCTAGAAAATAGTATGGGCTTTTGATAAACTAGTATTTTTACTTTGTACCCATGCCCTTTCATCAAACTGTCCCTTTTTTAACGTGCAATACTGCTGTAGACTCCTTTTTAGAAGAGGATAGGGGGAATGATAATGGTAACAGATATTCGGATGATAAATAGAGTTTGTACAGATGAAAAACAAATTAAACAATTTTTAGAAGGCGCACAAACTGCATTTCTTGGTTTGGTAGATCAACATATGCCATATGTTATTCCGCTAAATTATGTTTACAAAGACGGAAGTTTTTATTTTCATGGTGCCAACGAAGGAAGAAAAATAGATATTCTAACAAATAATCGGAATGCATGTATCACAATAAGTGAAAATTATGGAACAATGGTAGACCCTATTCCTGCTAAGACTGATACGGCTTATATAAGTGTAGTAGCAAATGGTTTGGGGGAATTTGTTACAGATTTAAATGAAGCTACTGCTGCTATGCAGGCAATGCTTGATAAATATGTACCAGATTATTACCAAGCACCTTTATCAAAAAAGCATATCGAAAAATATCAGTCATCTTTAGGGAGCAAAACGCTTGTTCTAAAAGTGAAACCTACCAGTATAACTGTAAAAGAGAATAAATTAAATAAACAAATGCTATATTACGCAGGTAGAGTGGTAACACAGGATATGAGTCGAAAATCTACTACTACAGCAATCAATCCAACAAATTAATTACCAGAAAATGCGAGGCTTGGGATATAACCTAAGCCTATTTTTGATGTAGTAATAGTTCATTATGAAGCTATCTATGATTTTGTTAACATAAACCTATCAAAAGTAGAGTTGGAAAGATGTTTTTATCTAACTACCCTAATAATAGATATAGTCATGCGTAAGTGCTATAATGCCTGTGAAAAATCATTGGAAAACAAGTGGGGAGAAGGAGAGGGCAATACAGTTGAATATATTAGTTGTTGACGATGAAAAGGAAATTGCAGATTTAATAGAACTTTACTTAAAAAATGAAAACTATCATGTATTTAAGTTTTATACGGCTCAAGAGGCTTTGGCATGTATTGAGCATGAGAAAGTAGATTTAGCTGTTCTGGATATTATGATGCCTGATATAGATGGGTTTACTATTTTACGAAAAATCCGAGAAACACTGAATTTTCCAGTGATAATGCTTACGGCAAAGGAAGAAGAAATCGATAAAATAAATGGATTTTCTCTGGGAGCAGATGATTATATAACAAAGCCATTCCGTCCATTAGAGTTGGTTGCTCGTGTAAAGGCGCAAATACGAAGATTTACTTTCTACAACCAAGGTTCGAAGCAACAGGAAGATATCATTGATTTTGCTGGCTTGGTGATTAATAAAAACACACGACAAGTCTTTTTAAATGAAAGACCCATATCCCTTACACCTACGGAGTTCGCTATTCTTTGGTATTTATGTGCAAATCGAGGGACAGTTATTAGCTCAGAGCAATTATTCCAAGAAATTTGGGGGGAAAAGTACTTTAGCAGCAATAACACGGTAATGGTTCACATTCGACATTTACGGGAAAAAATGAAGGATGCTGCGGAGAACCCAAAGTATATTAAAACGGTTTGGGGAGTGGGGTATACCATTGAAAAATGAGTTTGGCAAACTGAAAAGGAAAATGGTTCTACAAATTATTTCGATACTTGTCATCGCTAGCATCATAGGCTTTTTTATTAATTTTGCATTTATTGATGGGGTCTTACAAGCTCCCTTTGCAGATGCTTTTATTGCTTTTTGTGAAAATGTCTTGCAACTTGATTATTATGCTGCAAGCAATGCCTATCATGTGTTATTTCGACAAAATAAATCGCTTTGGCTTGCGATAGGATTTATTTTATTATTATTGATTATTTTCTATATCGCCTTGTCTCGATTTACCCGATATTTTCATCAAATTAGTTCAAGTATTACCATGCTTGCTGATGAGTCAGGGAAGGAAATTGAGCTCCCAGCTGAACTCGATTTTTTGGAGAAAAAATTAAATAACGTGAAATATAAATTAGAAAAGCGTGCAAGGGATGCACAAGAAGCTGAGCAACGAAAGAATGATTTAGTTGTCTATTTAGCGCATGATATTAAAACACCTTTAACATCCATTATTGGCTACTTAAGTCTTTTAGATGAAGCGAGGGATATGCCGGTAGAGCAGAAAGAAAAATATGTGACGATTACATTAGATAAATCTTATAGACTGGAACAACTAATCAATGAATTTTTTGAAATAACCAGGTTTAATTTACAATCCATCATTTTAGAGAAAGATTCTATTCCTTTACAACATATGTTAATGCAAGTGGCCGACGAGTTTTATCCATTGCTGGCACCAAAGGGTCAAAAAGCCATCGTCAAATTAGATGAAGATATTACTATCTATGCAGACGGCAATAAAATAGCAAGGGTATTTAATAATATTTTAAAAAATGCAATTGCCTACAGTGATCCAAATAGTACAATTGAAATTAGTGCGCAAAGCGAAAATAATCAGACATTTATTTCGTTTACGAATACAGGGAAGACGATTCCTCCTGAAAAATTAAAAATGATATTTGAAAAGTTTTACCGCTTAGATAGTGCAAGGTCTACCCAAACAGGAGGTGCTGGGCTTGGTTTAGCCATTTCTAATGAAATTGTACAGGCCCATGGCGGAACCATTACCGCAACTTCTAGTAATGATACAACCGTATTCACCGTGATGATTCCAACCAATTCTTAAGAAACCTTAAGAATTCACTAATAGTAAATTAAAAATAAGCTCCTTTTTTTATGGTTGAATAAAAGCATAAAGAGAAGGAGTTGTTTTTATGTTCAAGAGAAAAGGTATATTGAGTTTATTGTTCTTATCCATAATGATTTTCGTTTATTTACTATTGAAAGAATCGCCAATGACTTTACGTCAGGAAATAGATCATGCACCAAAAGTAGTACAAACAGCCAGTCAGCATATGCTCGATCTTGATATGTACAGTTCGAATGCAATTTTAGTGAATTTGGATGAAAATCAAATTGTTTTAGATAAAAAAAGTGAGGAAAAGATTTATCCTGCTTCTTTGACAAAAATGATGACGGTTCTAGTCGCGATTGAGCAGATCTCCAATTTACAAGAAGAAATCATTTTACCTAAACATATCTTTCGGGATTTATTAGAGGAAAATGCGTCAGTGGCGGGCTTTCTCCCAAATGAAAAGCTGACAGTAGAAGATTTGTTGTATGGCTCTATGTTGCCATCAGGTGCAGAAGCATCACTAGGTTTAGCTGAATATGTTGCGGGGTCAGAACGTGGATTTGTGAAACTGATGAACGAAAAGGCGCAGCAGCTAGGCATGAAAAATACGCACTTTGTGAATACAACTGGACTCCACCATTCAGATCATTATACAACTGTAAAGGATATGTCTTTACTTTTACAATACGCCTTAACAAACGATGATTTTCGAAATGTTTATACAGCAGAAAGATATTCTATAAAATCAACAAACCTTCATCCAGAAGGCATTACTTTTACCAGTCGCATGTTTCAGCATATGACGTCAAGTGCATTGCCAGGAGGGGAAATTTTAGGTGGAAAAACTGGCTATACAGAAGATGCAGGCTTATGTTTAGCAAGCTTAGCTCTTATAAATGGACAAGAATATGTGCTAGTGACAGTAGGAGCGGACGGCAGCCCTAGAACGGAGCAATATAATATTACCGATGCCATTTCGGTATATAGTCAATTATAACTAGCCCTAATAGTGTGTGATTAGAGAATAATTCATTTTCTAGTCACACTTTTTTGTAGTTGTATTATAGAAAAAATAGAATTGAATTATAGATGGGAGATTCCATATAAGTCTCTATAACCAACATGTTGTTGGTATGGCAGAAATAATTTATTAATTTTAATCTTCAGAAAAATGATATATAGTAAATATGATCAAATACATTCATCTTTAAGGAGGATACTATGGGGAGAATAGTTCATTTTGAAATTCATGTAAGTGATATGGATCGGGCTAAGGATTTTTATGGGGAAGTTTTTGGATGGTCATTTCAGGACTGGAGTGAATATGCAGGCATGCCTTACTTCGGTACCGTGACAGGTGAAGATGGTGAACTTGGCATTAACGGTGCTTTAATGCAACGCCAAGGGCCTCCACCAGAAACAAACCAAGCGTTGAATGGCTTTGCTTGTACAATGGGTGTTGAAAGTTATGATGTAACGGAAGCAAAAATTCTTGAAAACGGGGGCAAAGTAGCCATGCCAAAGTACGCATTACCAGGAATGGCATGGCAAGGCTATTATATTGATACGGAAGGCAATGTATTTGGTATTCACCAGCCCGATAAAAATGCCAAATAGTATTGAGGATAAATCGCTCTAAGAAGGAGGGAACCCGCTCCTAAAGAAGCGAAAACCCGCTCTTAAAAGTGTGAGAGCCACTCCAATGTAGTGAAAAACCCACTCATTAGCAGTTGAAAGCAGTAAGACCTATGTTCGAGAAAACGAGCATAGGTCTTTTTTGATCATCTGATAGGTAAATGGGGAGATTTGTAAATTTGTAATGTTTTATTTTGGTAAATTTGGTATCGTTGAATGAGGTAATTTATCAAATGATACATAGTATGCAAGGAGAAATAGCAATGAAAAAAAGAAGCTTTATGTTATTTTTATTCGCACCAATATTGATTTTAGCATCTTGTAGTAGTGAGGACGAAAGTGTTACTGCTAATGAGAAAAAATATATTTCATCGATACAGAAAAAGGAGGTCTATGAGATTCAACAGCCTGCAAAAGTCAATATTGCTAGAGGTTCAATCATCAATAATATGAATAATGCTTTAAATATTAATGAAATTGAAAGAGGACTCATGAATTTATCGGTGAATCATTTCTCAACTGACAAGTTTTATATGCAGGAAGGTCAATATCTGGAAGAGAAAATGATCAGCCAATGGTTAAGTAGAAAAACAGATGAAGGTATTGGGTTAAATCCAGCCATTGAAACTAGAAGTGACAATGTGCTAGAGGATGAAAAAAAGTATCCTTTGATTCTCTCACATGTGTTAGAACAAAATTTTATTAATAAAGAAAATAACAAAGTAGAGGGACTATCGATCGCGATCTCGTTAAATGAATTTTATGATATACGAGTTTCCGATGCCAATGGTTTAATTTACACAGGCCAAGTGAAAGTAGACCAAAATGATGATGATATCAACGATGTTAAAAATTATGGTAAGGAAGTAGCTAAAAGGATTCTTGAGGATATTAGAAAAAATGAAAAATATCCGAGAGTCCCTATTTATTTAACTTTATATCAAGAATCTAATATAAACGATATTATTCCAGGCATATTTTTAGCTGAAACCTTTATTCCTAAAGATGCAGCTACCATAACAAAATGGTTTGATATAGATAAAAAGCATTATATATTCCCATCAGATGCTTTATATAGTTTGGACCAAAATATGTATAATAAATTATTAATTTTTAAAGAGGATATTCAAGGTGGATTTAAACATTTAAATCCTAAAATCATGGGAAAACTTCGTTATGAAGATGGCAAATTAACAGATATTAATCTAGAAATACATGTACCACTGGTTAATGATATTGAATTAATTGGCTTGTTACAGCTCACTAGTACAAAAATAAATACAATTTTATTTGACTATATCCCCATCACCATTCGGGTAATCGATCAGAAGCAGGATGTTGGAATTGTTCTCTGGGACCCAACGGAAAAACAAATTTTTGCATCACCTATTTGAATAGAAAAAAGCTAAAGGGTGAAGCTCCATATTAAATTTCGTAACTTGTATTTATATCTACTGTAATTGAAGAACCATCATTATTATCAAATTTCATGAACCATTGACCAGCTTGGCTTGCATCCAACTCGTAAGTTGAAGTAAATGATTGTCCAGATTTAATGATCTCTCCGTCTATCCAAACCGTTCCATTAGGTGCAGTTAATATAAACCTAATAGATTGTGAGCTGTTATTTTTTACATAAATTTGAATTGTATCAGTGCCATTACTAGGTGCTTTAAAATTAAAGCTCATCGAACCCTGACCAGTTGGAAAGGTAGAAGACGTTGTAAGAAGAGAATCATCACTTTTTTCAGCTGTGGGGGTAGAATAAGATTCCTCAGCAGAAGCACCAAGGTTCGGCGGAATAGATGGTTGGAGTATAGGATCTTCTATAAAAGATGCGCCACCAATTGGAAATATAAAAAGAGTAACTATAAATAAAGAGGTAAATTTTCTCATGATTCCTCCGCTTAAATATTTTTGAATTATCTCGATAATACCTTTATTTAACTTTATAGTAAATATTAGTTTGGTTGCTTATTTTTCATTTGTAGAGGACCTTCAAAAACTTAATAGTCATTCATTGCAATCTCTGCCATGAATGATTATTATGAAAATGATAATCGTTATCAATTAAAAAGAAGGAGAGTAGCAATGAAAAGACACCTTATTATTGGAATGCATTTAGCTGTTTACGGTAATCATGGCAAACAGGGTGCCTTGATAGAAGAACATATTGCATTTGCGCAGCGTGCTGAAGCAGCGAAATTAGATTTTGTATTTAAGGCGGATTATTTAACAGCTCATCCAGAATTAATGGCTAAAATGAAAGGAACAGTTGGCTTAGATCCTAACTTTTTAATGGCGATGGTGGCAAGAGAAACGAAACAGATTGGCTTAGTAACAACGATTTCCACATCCTTTACGCCACCTTATCTGATTGCGCGTCAATTGCAGTCCTTAAATTGGATTAGCGAAGGACGAGTTGGATGGAATATCGTAACCTCTATAGATGGCGCCCATAATTTCAGCAATGAGCCCATGCCTTCTTCCGAGGAGCGTTATGCTAAAGCTGCAGAATGTACAGCGGTGGTCAAGCAGCTATGGCATAGTTATCCCTATGAAACATTAGAAATGGATGAGAATTTAGAGAAAATAAAAGAGCTTGTTAAGCCAATTGAGCATGAAGGAGAATTTTTCCATATAAAAGGTCCCTTAAATCTCCCAATGCATCCAGCAGGAGAGATTCCACTCTTCCAAGCAGGAGCGTCGGATGTTGGGCGGCAATTTGCGGCTACTGTTTCCAATGCGATTTTTGCGGCTACACCAGCCATGGAGGTGGGTATTGAGATGCGTAATGATTTGCGTCAGCAGGCTATAGAAGTAGGTCGTTCAGCCGACGATATTCGCTTATTACCCGGACTCTATTTCTTTATAGGGGATACATATGAAGAAGCACTCGAAATGCACCGACAAGCACATGCACATTTAACACTTGAGCGGCGCTACAGTGCTTTAGAATCTGTGATTGGCATGGATGTTCGTCATTTGGCACTTGAAGATCAGGTAACGGTTGATATGCTGCCATCAAAAGATCAACAAGTACGTAGTAAAACACATGCAGATTTGGTACGTCGTTATATTGTAAACAATGAACCAACAGTCGCAGTATTGTTAGCACGCCCAGAGGTAATTGGCTCAGCCCACCTTGTAGCAATCGGTACACCACAGGATATTGTCGATCAAATTGTTACTTTTTATGAAGAGGGTGCATTGGATGGCTTTATTGCCATACCAGGCGGACCTGCGAAATCTTTGGATTTGTTCTTTAGCGACGTTATTCCCATGTTAGTAGAGCGGGGGTTATTCAGAGCTGAATATGAAGGTAGCACATTACGCTCCCATTTAGGCTTAGATGTGCGATCCCCCATTAATAGCTGAAAAAGGGCAAGCCATAAGCTTTGCCCTTTTATTGCTAGAAACTCATTCGAATATTAATAGGATAAAGATAAGGTGATTCAGGTTGTTCGATTGTTACCCAATCATCAATATGGATAACAGGTAAGCTTGCACCTTCATATGTTGTTTGACTAATTGTACCGACCACTTCAATCCATGTATCTTCTGTGAGTGTAGGAGCGTCCGAAAACTCTGTCAGAAAGCCGACAATACTGGCATCGGCGACGCAATGCGTAATAAGAAATCTTGAAATCACTAGTTGCTTTTCTGTAAAATTTTCTTCTTTTAAAACAAAGCCCTTCAACTGTATTTTCTTCCCCAAATAGTTAGCCAAATTTTGATTAATTTCTTCATAATAAATCGTGTAGTCCTCATCGGTCATTTTTAGCATGGATTGTTGGGATAGCTGTTGCTTTAATTGCTCATATTGTTTTTTAGTCATTTCCTGTTTTTCCTCTGTCAGTCGGGGATCAGCTTCATGTTCATCATAGATGTTTTCATCAATCGTTTCATTTGAAGTGAGGTAATCCTCTATTTTAGATGATTGATTTTGCTGGGTGAGAATAAATGCACCACCTTTTTTATCAGCGATGGATGCATCTAAAATTTTTGCTGGCACGAAGAAGCCTGTCATTATTGGTGTCATGATAATGAGGTAGGCTATCATTTTTTTTCGGGTAAAGGCTGTGTGACCATGGTCGTGATGGGAGCAGCATGCTTGTCCCGTTTGATCACATGAATGGGGAACCTTTGAAAAAGATATAATTCTTGTCACTTGAACAAGAAATAGTATAAAAAATAAAATGGCGGCTGTTTTACTCAGCCCTTCATATTTAGGGTTGATAAATTTTGTTAGTTCTCCGGTCCAATGCAGGTTGGCAATCATAGCCGAAAAGGAGAGTAACATGAAGGCTCTTAGCGCTTGTTGAACGTGAAATTTCATGGTTTTCCCCCTTAGAAGAGATACGCTGAAAGAATCCATATACTAATGTAGACAACTGTAGCCACTAAGGCGATAAACCAAAAAACAAATTTTAAACGAAATACGCTCATCAACATAATGGTATTTTTCAAATCGATCATAGGGCCAAAAATAAGAAAGGCCAGAATGGATGGAGTGGAGAAAATAGCACTAAAGGATGCGCCAATAAAGGCATCTGCCTCAGAGCAAAGTGACAGAATGAAGGCTAAGCCCATCATAACTAGAATGGAGGAGGGTTCCCCTTCTCCAATGGCTACGAGTGTTTTGGTAGATATATAGGTTTGTACAAAGGCAGCTAAAAATGCCCCGATAATTAAGTATTTACCCATATCAAAAAATTCATCGATGGCATGTTTGACCATATTTAATAATTTGGTGAAGAAGGATGTTTGTTGACTAGGGATTGTTAATGAGTAGGGCTGTAAAGAGCTCTTAAATTGGGAGCCTTTAAAAAATAAGCTGATAAGTAATGCTACTACAATAGCGATGACAAAGCCAACAAGCATTCGAAGGCTCGCTATTCTTAAATCATTTCCAAATGCCATATAAGTAGAAAGAATAACAACGGGATTAATAAGTGGACCAGTTAACATAAAGCCTATAGCTGCATGTATAGGTACGCCTTTGACAATCAATCTTCTAACAATCGGAACAATCCCACATTCACAGGCTGGAAATAATGCACCTACAAGACAACTCATGATAACTGCCATCACAGGGTTTCGAGGAATCCACCTTTGGATATGTTCCTCTGTTATAAAAATTTGTATAAAGCCAGCAATCAGTATTCCAATTAAGACAAATGGTAATGCTTCAATTAAAATACTTAAAAATATCGTATTTAAATTGAGTAGAGAGGAACTAAGGTCGTTTAGAGCTGAGACGTTGAATAACAGTAGTTGTAGCATGCCTAGGAATAAAATGAAGAGCAACCAAAAATTCAATACATATTTAGAAAAATGGAGACGTTCCACATAGACCTCCTTAAAGTGTAATGGTTACGTTTTAATTCAAGATATGACATAGATGATATTGTTAGTACTTCAAAAAAGGAAAGAGAAAAGTAAAAATTGATTTCTACCATCTTTTTACTTTCCCTCTATATCGAATTATTTATGAGAATACTTAGTTCTATATTGTTTAGGGGTAATTCCCGTAAATTTTTTGAAAACTTTAATGAAATAGCTTTGATCTGTGAAATTAAGTAATGAACCGATGTCTAGGATTGGATAGTTGGTAAATGTTAAGAGTTTTTTCGCCTCATCAATCCTTTGCTGCTGAATATATTCACTAAAGGAAGTACCTACTTCCTTTTTAAATAAGGAGGAAAGATAATTGGGGCTTAGGTGGCAAATTGCTGAAAGTTGGTCGAGTGTTAGATCCCCATACAACTCATTTTCAATAAAATGGATACAGGTAGTAATGGGTCCAGAATACTTCCTTGTATTTGCCTGTGATACACGGCTTGTATAGTCGTAAATAGCTTCCTCCATTAACGAAAGAATTTCGATTAAACTGTTTTGATCCTCTAGCTTTTGAATGTAAAAATCATTTAATGTAAAGGCTGTTTCTTCATTTAAACCACCCTCAATTGCTGCACGGCAAATAAGTGCAATGCCTGTAATCATCAAATATTGAACACTTCTTAAATTATTGCGTTTTGATAGTATTCCAAGTTCTGCTTGCTCAACAATGGAATAATTCAAAACTTCATTTAGTTTCTCTATACGCCCATTTTTCACATTGTCTAACAATATTTTTTCATAGTAAAGATTTGTATGAACAATATCATTTCTTCTTGCATAGGAGAGCTCAAGCGTAGTATTTTCCTCATGACGAATGAGAGGTCTTAATGCTTGGTTGTGATAAATGACAGCAGATTTATTTAATTTCTTTTGATAGATGGCGTAATACACAAATAAACTAATGGCTAAACTTTGTTGATAATGAAGAATAGGAATCAGCTCTTGATTAACACTTGTCTTTATGTCTTCCACTTCTGGCGAAAGGGAAGGGCCAACTACAATTGCACCTAAATATTGATCCTCTTGCTGCACATTAATATAGAAAAAATTAAACTCAGCATAAGAGAAAAAAATTGGATAGGCATTAGAATCTTTATGGTAAGGATATGTTTTCAACTGTTCCTTTAAAGAAATGTAAGATGGATTATTTGTTGATGAATAGTCAAAGATTATTTTTCCTAATGAATTAATATAAGTGACTGGAAGATGATGTGTTTCATAGATTAATTGGCTGATGTATTGAAGATCAATAGTGTTAATTTTCATGTTCCTACACTCCAGTTCGTAATAATTCTATTAAAATGAAAGCATTTACATTTTTATTGGATAGACATTGAGAAAGTACTATTTTGTGTAGAATAATACAATAAATAAAGGAGAAGTAGCAATAAAATAGACAGTGACTTTAAAATGTTAGGGAGGAATAGAAGATGGATCTTTTGAATAAAATTGCAGTTGTAACAGGCGCAGGAAGCGGAATTGGAAGAGCTAGCAGCTTGAAACTTGCTAGCAATGGTGCAAAAGTGGTGGTAGTGGATTTCAACAAAGAAACAGGGGAAGAAACAGTAAGCTTGATTAGAGAACAAGGCGGGGAAGGTATTTTCGTTCAGGCAGGCGTTTCAAAAAGTGAAGACGTTCAGAAATATGTCAATACTGCTGTTGATACGTACGGACGTATTGATGTATTTTTCAATAATGCTGGGGTTATTCAGAAAATTTCTCCACTAACAGAGATTGAAGATGAAGAATATGACCGTATTATGTCAATCAATGTGAAGGGTGTATTCCTTGGCTTAAAATATGTTTTAAAAGTAATGGAGGGACAAGGAAGCGGTTCAATTATAAATACAGCTTCTACAGCAGGAGTTCGCAGTGAGCACAGTATGGCTGTCTATTCTGCAAGTAAGCATGCAGTAGTGGGTTTAACAAAATCAGCTTCTTTGGAGTATGTAAAAAAAGGTATTCGGATCAATGGTATCTGTCCAGGGGGAGTAGAAACGGCATTAACAAACAGTGTAACTGCGATGTTTGAAACAGGTGGCTATGTGCCAGAGGAGATTCCAAATATGAGAATGGGACGCTATGCAAAACCAGAGGAATTAGCAGAAATGGTAGTATTCCTAGCATCAGACAAAGCAAGCTATATGACAGGCTCTATTGTGTTAGTAGATGGTGGTTTAACTTTATAATGAAAGAAGAAATCCAGTGAATCATTTCACTGGATTTTTTGCGGTAATGAATCGAATCGCTATAGGGTGAATTTTTTGAGCTCATTCATCAACGTATTAGTCATAGCTTCAAGATCGTCTATCTTAGCACTAATTTTTTGGAAGGAAAGTAGCTGTTCTTGCGTTGATGCCGATATTTCTTCTGTGCCAGCAGCCGTTTCTTCTGTAATAGCAGAAATATTTTCAATGGTACTATTTACTTGCTGGCTCATTTCATTTGTTTGTGCCATTTCTCTTGTGAGGTTTTGTAAATCGCGATAGATATTTGTTATGTGCATGGTAATAACAGAGAATGATTGTTCTGTCTCTACCATGGATTGAGATTGCTCATTTGACAGCAGATAACCTCGTTCAGCCGTAGTAAGGATGTGCGTAATGCCATCTTGAATATGCGAGACCATTGAAGTGATTAAATTCGTAGCATTCTCCGTTTCAGAAGAGAGCTTTTTAACCTCCTCGGCAACAATGGCAAACCCTTTGCCTGCTTCTCCAGCTCTTGCAGCCTCGATGGCAGCATTTAGTGCTAATAAATTTGTTTGGCTAGCAATCGTATGGACAGCATTGGCTGCGCCTTCAATTTCCGAAGTGAATTGAGAAAATTGAGTTACAGCTTCCTTAATATCAAGTGATGTGGTTGATATATCCTTTGCAATGGAAGATTGTTTTTCTAATGAATATTGACCATTTTGAACAGCCTCCAGAGCTTGTTTACCAGTGTCAGCCGATTGCTCACTCGTACGCATAACATCCCTAAATTGATCTGCCATATTATTCATTTGGAGTGCCACTGATTGAATGTCTTCTGACATCGTATAGCTGCCTTTTGCTAATTCGTCGGTTGAGGTAGCGACTTGATTACTACTTTCATGAATATTGTTCATATGGCTCGTCACTTCTTGTGTAAACAAATTAACATCCTTTCCAATATTATCAATGGATTGTACAGTATTTTTTAAATTATTCATCATGTCTGCAAAGCTTTTTGTTAATTGATCAATCTCATATCGACTGTTTGCTTGATAGGAGAGGGTAGAAGTATCCATTGTTAAGTTTCCTGTTGCTGCAGCCTGTGCACAATCTACAATCTGATTAATGGGTTTGGTAATTCTTTTCGCAGCTACATAGGAATAAAGTATCGTAGCAATAATTAATAGCACACTACCTATGATGGTAGAGGTTGTAATGAAACCTATTTTTTGCTTCGTTACTTGGATCATTTCTTGATACCATTCGTTCGTTTCTTTTTTGAGCAAATACATATCGTTTAAAATTCCTTTAATTCTGATGGACTGCTTTTTAATTTCAGAGCGATTGTTTTCTTGAAACCCGCTTTCAGTCGCTTTTTCTAGATTTTCAAATTTACTAGCTATTTTTTCGACGATTGTCTGATGTTCAGGTATTCTCGTTAGAGAGGCTAATGCCTCTAAATTACTTTTTGTTTCTTGTAAAATAGCGAGCGCTTCGTTTTTATTGGCTTCACTATCCAGGTAGGTAAAATTATTTAAAGATTGGCTGGCAACAACTAAACTTTGCTCTAGTTCTTTCACTGCAAGTAAAAGTTTCGTATCATCCTGTGCTGTTGTTTGGATCGTGAATGTTTGTAGGATAATAAAGCCAATCATAGCCATAGCCAATACGATTGGAATCAATGTGTTCATAAATAATTTCTTACGTAGTGTCACTGGTCATTCCTCTTTTCCGCAGTAACTTTTATCGTACCTGAAATAATGGCTTCTTTGGCTTTTTCGATAGCAGTCTGTTGCTCAGCTGTCAGTTGAATTACACGAATATCTGCTAGTCCCACACCCTGATCCGCTAAACCTAATGCAAAGGATTTTTCTGTAATTTTACCATTTTCTACTAATGTCTTAGCGAGTTGATAGACGGCTAGATCAACATTTTTAAGCATGGATGTGACAACTGTTTTTTCGGCAACAAAAAACTGATCGATATCAACACCTGCTGCATAGATCCCCATTTCCTCTGCCTTTTTTATCGCCCCAAAGCCAGTAAAGCCTGCTGCATGGTAAATAAAATCAACGTTATTTTTGATATACCTTTCTGCTATTGCTGCACCAGCCTGGGTATCGTCAAAGGTACCAGCATAGTCACTCATAATTTCAATCGATGGCTGTACATAACGTGCTCCTTCGATAAAACCATTTTCAAAGTGATGGATAACAGGAGCATCTGCTCCACCAATAAAGCCAACTTTTCCTGTTTTACTTGTCATAGCGGCAATCATGCCAACTAAAAAGCTACCTTCTTGTTCTTTAAAGGTAATCGAAATGATGTTGTTAATATCAGATTGCCCGTCAATCAGTATAAATTGCTGAGAGGGATTTTGTTTTGCAGTCTTTTCTAGTGCTTCTTGTACAGAGAACCCGAGACCAATGATGATATCATATTTTTCTGCTACAAGTTCATTCAGCTTTTCCTCGTATTTACCATCAGGAGCCTCTTTGTAATCAAACAAAATGCCTAGCTCGTCGCGCGCTTTTTCTAAGCCTTTAAAAGCGGAATCATTAAATGATTCATCGCCTAGTCCTGCATCTGATAGTAAAATTCCTATCTTATATCCTTCAGTTGATGTTTCTGTCGGTGCTGAGGAACAGCCTGCTATCAACAGAGTGATCAAAAGAAAACTAGTGAATAATTTCTTCAAATTTTGTGTACCTCCTGTTGTGTATAAAATATATATCGGCAAAAACTTAATATTTTTAGTCTGATGTCAGACATCCGTGCAAAAAATTTTTAGGATGTCTAAGAATAATGAATCATTTCTATATACATAATAAGTTAATAATATAAAGCTAGATTACTAATAAAGTAATTGATTTATAAAGGTTTTCGTAGCACTTCTTGTATGTACAGCACTATAAAAGCCTAACGCAAATAGCGTCAGGCTTTATATGTTCTAAACAGCGCCGAATAATTTTAATAAATTAATAATAATAATGCCGATTACCCCAAAGTCTGAATCACCGAAGGTTGTGCCCTCATAGCCAATGTCTCCCATAAAGATAAGGAGTATGGCTGGAATAAAGCTAATTAATAAACCATTGGCAAAGGCTCCGGACATCGCACCAATTCTACCGCCAGTAGCATTTCCAAAGACACCCGCCGCCGCACCTGTGAAGAAATGTGGAACAAGACCTGGTACGATGACTTTTAGTCCGATGAAGGGGAGTATAAACATGGAAACCAGCCCTGCTATAAAACTAAAAATGAAACCAATAATAACGGCATTTGGTGCAAAAGGAAAGATGGTTGGACAATCAAGTGCTGGTTTTGTGTTTGGTACAAGTTTATCTGCAATGCCTTTGAAGGCTGGAATAATTTCAGCAATTAACATCCGTACACCTGCTAAAATAATATAAACACCCGCTGCAAATGTAATCGCTTGCATAATAGCGAAAATAATAAAATTTGAGCCAGCTGATAATTGTGACTCAATATAGGAAGGGCCAGCAAAAAGGGCAACAATTACAAAGAACACACTCATTGTTAAAGAAATAGCAACTGAGGTATCTCGTAAAAAGCCTAATGCTTTCGGAACCTGTATATCTTCTGTGGATTTCATTTTATTACCAAAGAGCTTACCAATCTTTGCAGAAACATAATAGCCAACACTGCCAAAGTGACCAACAGCAAAGTCATTACTCCCTGTTATTTGTCGAACTGTCGGCTGTAAAATGGCAGGGAACACGACCATACAAAGTCCAAGAATGATAGACCCAACAAGAATAAGAGGTGTACCACTCATCCCTCCAACTGATAATGAAGCGGCGATTAAACAAGCCATAAATAATGTATGATGTCCAGTTAAAAAGATATATTTTAATGGCGTAAATCGCGCAAATAGTAGATTCATAATCATACCAAATACCATGATTAGTGCAGTAGCTGTACCAAAATTAGTCTGAGCAGCTGCCACGATGGCCTCATTGTTGGGAATGACTCCCTGTACTTGAAAGGCATGATCGAACATTTTACTAAAATGATCTAAAGAGCCAATTAAGACAGTGGCACCAGCTCCGAGGATGACAAAGCCCATTATCGTTTTTAATGTACCTGACAGAACAGTGGAATTTGATTTTTTTTGAATAAGTAAACCAATAAAAGCGAATAGGCCGACTAATATAGCTGGTGTTCCTAAAATGTCATGCATGATAACATCTAACATACCAACACCTCATCCTATCCAAATTTTTAATGCTTAAAGCAACGGTTCAAGCTTTTCTTTTATTTCTGAAATACTCATCATATTTACGATGCTCACAATGATTCCTTTGTCTTTCGCTAATTCATTCACGATATCTGCTGCCCCTAAATAAATATCTGCTTTCTCCGCCTTGGCAGACGCTAAATCTGTATGCGTTACCTCTGCATCTTTCCCCAATACTTCTAATGCTTTTTTAACATTCAATTCTAAAATAAAGCTACTTCCTAAACCGCTCCCACACACGACTAAAATTTTCATTCTGTTGACTCCTTTGTCGTATATTGTTTGATTTTCTCCCATATCATGTCCGCATGTTGACAGGCGATTAGGTCATCAATCTGATCGGGTTCTTGTAAGACTAATGCCAAATCAGCCAACACCTGTAGATGTGAAGCATTGTCAATGGCAGCTAGCACAATTAGTAGGTAGACAGGCTGATTAGGGCTAAAAAAAACAGGCTTTTGTAATCGTAGCAAGCTTATGGCTAGTTCAAGAACCCCATCAGATGGCCGTGCATGAGGAATGGCTACTTTGGGTGTGATGACAACGTAAGGACCATAGTGTTCAATAGATCGAATCATGGCTTCGACATAGCGCTGTTCAATTTTGTGTTGTTGTACTAATGGGCTAGCCGCTAAATGAATTGCTTCTTGCCATGATCGGACAAAGTTTGCAAGCTGTATACAATCTTTTGTCAACAGCTTGGTTAGCAAGGACAACCCTCCTTTCATAAAAATATCTTCCCATTCCATGTTATTACGACTGTATGTGGAATTATGTCATCGTAGAAGACATTTTTAATTGCTTTGCTATTTCATAAACCGACGTTTTGACAAATTCATCCATTTTATGATCTAAGCGCGTTTTCGGATAAATCAATTGAATTTTTCTATTTAGTGTTACATCATGTAGATCTTTCTTCAGCAGTACACCTGATTTTAATTCTTCTTCTATTAAGGAAACAGATAGAAACGCCAAGTTTTTGCCAAAGGTCAGCATCTTTTTAATCGTGCTCACAGAATCCAACTCAATTGTGTAAATAGAAGGCTGAAATGGGTCCATCCACTTTTCAATGAAGTGATTCGTGGAGCTAGATGATGTATGCAACAATAGCTTGTATTTAAGAATATCTTCTTTGGTGATGTCTTTTTGTGCTGCTAGCTCGTGAGATGGGCTGAATGCCAATACAAGTGCATCTTCACCGATTGTTTCGTAATGAAGTAAAGGATTTTCCTGCTTAGTCTCCATGATGAGCCCGAAATCTAATTCTTGTAGTGCTACCTTTTTTTCAATTTCAGGTGCTGTTTTTACTTCTAATGAAATGCGAATCTCAGGACAGGTCGTTGAAACTTGATGAATTAAATCTGGCATAAAAATATGGGCAGGTAAGCCACTCGCCCCTAGTCGTAATGAACCGATATGGCCTGCTAAAAGATTTTCAATAAAACGATCCATATCCTTTTGAAGTTGAACCATTTGACGAGCGTAATGATACACACCTTCGCCCGCTTCTGTTAAACGGTATCCTCCAGCATTTGTTCGAAATAAATGAATACCGTATTCCTCCTCTATAGAGCGAATATGAAATGATACGGTGGGGGCTGTAATGCCAAGTGCTTTGGCGACAGGGGCTAATTTTTTTAATTCTACAAGTAAGCAAAATGCCTGTAATTTACTATTGTTCATTTTATCCTCCTAAAGGAAATTAGAAAAAATCTTGTATTTGCTTTAGTTTATTAGATTTTTTTTAACGTGTTATTAATAGTAGATTAATATTTTCTAAATATCTGGAATTTATAGTTGTAAGTAACGAGGAGGATACTTATGAAAATCTCATTAAAAAATATCGAGAAAAAATATGGGCAGTCTCAAGCATTGTGGCCGATTGATGTGGAGTTAGATCAGCAATTTATTACGATTCTCGGACAATCAGGCTGTGGCAAAACAACCTTATTAAAGTTGATAGCTGGCCTTGAACAGCCATCAAAAGGAGAAATACGATTTGATGACACCGTCATTTATTCTTCGGGGTCTCGTAAAAATGTCAAACCAAATAAGCGTAATATTGCCATGGTTTTTCAAGATTTTGCTCTATGGCCACATATGACCATCTTCCAAAATATTGCCTTTGGCTTAAAGGGCATTATTCCGAAATCAGCTATTCCTGAACGAGTCGAGCATGTGATGCGATTGGTAAAAATGCAAGGCTATGAGAAACGAAAGCCAGGTGAATTATCGGGTGGACAACAGCAGCGAGTGGCATTAGCTAGAGCTTTAGCGACCAAACCGCAATTAATTTTATTTGATGAACCTTTATCCGCTCTCGATGCTGTTTTAAGAGAGCAAATGCAAGATGAAATCATGCACCTCATTCATGAGCTTAATTGCCAAGCCATTTTCGTAACACATGATCAAACAGAGGCCATGACAATGTCTGATCAAATTATCGTTATGGAGGCAGGGAGGATTGCTCAAATTGGCTCGCCTGAGGAAATTTATCGTGCACCAGCAACGCCCTATGTGGCAGATTTTATTGGCAAAGTGAATTGGCTTCACAATCGACAATCAATTGTGCGACCTGAGGGTGTTTCGAGAATATCGCGTCCTGGTACGATTGCCAAACAAGCGCAGATTGTGAAAAGTACATTTGTTGGCGATCGTTATCTAGTACAAGCACAGGTAGAAGGACAGTATTGGAACTTTTATGAGAAGCAGCCATTAGAGCATGGAAAAAGGTTGCAAGTTTTTATTGATGAAAAACAAATCTATCAATTGGAGGGTTTACATTGAAGAAACGACATTTTAAATTTTGGGCAACTGCTGGCATTTTATTGGCCTTAGCATTAGCTGGCTGTGGTAATAAAGAGGCAAAAGAGACGAATGAAGCAAGTGCAAAGACACAGGAGGAGAAAGTTCTGACAGTGTATTCTGCTGGGCCAGATGGTTTAGCTGCAAATATTCAGCAAGCATTTGAAGAAAAAACAGGGATTAAAGTGGAAATGTTTCAAGGAACTACGGGTAAAATTCTCTCTCGTTTAGAAGCGGAAAAAAATAATCCTGTAGCTGACATTGTTGTACTTGCCTCTGTTGCCTCAATGGATGGGTTAAAAGCAACAGATCAATTGCAAAGCTACGAAGCGGCTAAAAACAAGGACAAAATTAACAGTGATTGGTCGGATCAAGATGGATATTTTTATGGCTACAGTGCCTCTGCTTTAGGTATTGCCTATAATACGAAAAATACGACACAGGCGCCTACGGATTGGTCTGATTTAGCAAAAGCTGATTGGCAAAATAAAATGAATATACCAGATCCAAGTCTGTCAGGCTCTGCTGTTGATTTCTTATTTGGCTACACAGCAGCAGAAAAAACAGCTTGGAGTACGATTGATAGTTGGAAGAAAAATGGCTTACAAGTCAATGGTGCGAATAAAGAAGCCTTGGATGCGGTTATAACAGGCGAGAAAAATGCCACGATTGCAGGTGTAGATTATATGGCTTATAAAGCAAAAGCAGACGGTGAGCCAGTGGAAATTATCTATCCGACGAGTGGGACAGTAGTTAGTCCAAGAGCAGTAGGTATTTTAAAGGATGCACAACATGTAGAATCTGCACAAGCCTATGTTGATTTTTTATTGTCAGATGAAGGGCAAAAGCTAGTAGCAGATGCTTACTTATTACCAGGGAATAAAGATATTGCTGTGAAAAATCGTGCAGCATTAGATGAAATTCCACAGTTAACAGTTGATTGGATGGGTGCGGAAGCGAAACAGCTGGAAGTACTAACAAAGTTTACGGATTTATTTCGATAAATAAAGGGAGGTTGATATACCTCCTTCTAGTTTTCATAGAGAAGGGTTGACATGCCATGATAATGGAAGGAAGACGAGCTTTTGGATTTTTACTGACAATTGTCATCATATTTGCTATCGCACCGTTGATGGCCATTTTATTTTATACCTTTATTAAAGAGGGACATGTTGATATATCACAGTTTAGTCGAATGTTTACACACGATAGAATATGGAAAACGCTTGGAAATTCGATGGTTTTAGGGATTTTCGTGATTATTGGGACAACAATTATCGCATTACCTATGGCTTTCATTCGCACGAAAACAAGTTTATATCAATATGAATGGCTCGATATAGTGTTAACGATTCCATTTATGACACCTCCCTATATTGGTTCAATGGGCTGGATTTTGTTTATGCAGCACAATGGTTTTTTACAGCAGCTTATTCCAAGTGCTGCTTGGATGACAGATTCCTTCTTTTCCTTATTTGGCATGGTAGTGATCATGAGCCTACACCTGTTTCCGTTTTTGTATTTAATGCTGAAAAATACATTGCTTCGCATAAATGGCTCATTTTTAGATGCAGCGCTGATTTTTGGGCGAAGTTCTTTGCAAAATTGGCTAAAAGTTGTGTTACCTCTTTTACTTTCGAGCTATGTTTTGGGAAGTCTCCTTATTTTTATTAAGACGCTTGCTGAATTTGGAACGCCAGCTACATTCGGCAGTCGGATTGGGTTTCAAGTGTTTACAACCGAAATTCATTCCTATTTATCAAGATGGCCAGTTGATATTCGCATGGCAACCTCGCTATCCTTATTCTTATTGTCAGTTTGCTTAGTCATTTGGTATTTCCAAAATCTCATTGGTCGCAAATATACATATGGTGTGCTATCAGGAAAAACACCTGCTAGACGTGAGCTCAAGGACAAGTGGTATATAAGAACAGCTTCTTGGACTTTTGTAGGGCTTGTTTTATTGCTATCTATCGGCATTCCTTATTTCTCTATTATCGTGACCTCTTTGCAAAAGGTACGGGGAGATGGTTTACAGGCAGGGAATTTCAGTTTGGCTTCTTATCAAGAGGTCTTCACTAGTGGAAGTGCAGGATTGACAGCATTTTTAAATAGCATTGTTTTTTCTATCATGACGGCCTTGATAACCGCCATAATAGGTTTATTCATCGCTCTTTATATTAAAAAGGGAGAAACCAGAAAGCAGCAAATATTAGACTTCTTTAGTTTAATGCCTAATATTATTCCGGGGATTGTCTTTGTTGTAGGTTTAATTATGTTTTGGAATGCTCCTTGGCTTCCCGCAACAATTTATAACACAAAGGCAATGGTAATAGTCACATACTGTGTACTGTTTTTACCTTATTCGGTGCAGTATATAAAGTCTTCTTTTTCACAATTGGATGCCTCTATTTTTCAATCAGCTGCTATTTTTGGACGTAGTAACATTGCGGTTTATCGTCGCATCATCCTACCACTTTTGATGCAGGGTATTTTAACAGGAATGATGATGACTTTTATTATTTCAATGCGAGAGCTTGTAGCTGGCCTTTTAATTTTGCCACCATCCGTAGAGACAGGGGCAACCTTTATCTATAGCCAATTTGAGCAAGGTAATGTAGGGATTGGAATGGCAGTAGCTGTTATAACCGTCCTTATGACTGTTATTTTTATGTTCCTATTGGGTTGGCTGCAAAAACGAGGAGGGCAGGCCAATGCTTAGTGTTGAAATTTTAGGTGGTGTAGGCGAATATGGGCGCAATTGTTTTTATATAGAAAATCAGAGGCAGGCCATTTTATTGGATTGTGGCATTATGAAAAATACACAAAAAACGCCACCAAATATTACATTTAATCATATTGAAAAGCTAGTTGCTGTCTTTATTTCTCATTCGCATATTGATCATGTAGGGGCATTGCCAATACTACAGAACATGGGCTATACGGGACCGATACTAATGAGTCATACAACTGCTCAGCAGCTTCCACTGCTTATCCCACAAGTCAGAACTTTCTATCCAGATACGATTGGAAAATGGATAGAGGTCAATGAATATCTTGCCTTTCAATGGGGATATAGTGGGCATTTAATTGGAAGCGTGTGGTACAAAATTCGTTTTTTTGATGAAATGATTTTTTTCTCTGGTGATTATGTAGTCGATTCGTATTTATTAAAGGCGACCTTGCCAGAGGAGGATGGAACGGTTTATGATGTAGCGTTTATTGATAGTGGACATGCGGAAAAATGCATTCGAAATCTTGAGGTGTTACAGCAGATGGCTATGTATGTAAAGGCTCATCCCAATCATTCATTTATATTCCCCTCCTCTTTTTCGGGCAAAACAGTCGATATTATGACGTATCTTTCCGAACATACAACTCGAGCGATTAGGGTAGATGCCAAGCTACAACCTTTATTGGGGCATTATGATGAAGAACATGAAAATATTTGGCCGAATAAAGTGATGCTTTTAGAACGACTCAAGCAAAAACAGGACAGTGACCATGTACTGTATTTTGTCTCAGAGCAGGATGTGGCTCAAGTGGAGGAGCTTGCAAAGGATTATCCGACGGCAATTTTTGTTCATACAGGCTATTCTCGTCATGCTTCCAATCCAGCTAGCTTAAAGCATATCTCTGAGGAGTTCTTCTATAAAACACATCCAGACTATTGGGATTTAGTGGCACTGTCACAGAGACTTCGTGCACGACAAACGATCTATTTTCACAGTACACATACAAATTTAACAACAACATTTCCGAAGGAGGAATTAAAGCGTGACTAAACTAAAAAAATGGGCATTTTATCTGTGTGTCTTGGGCTTGATAGTGATTAGTATGATGGGTGTGAATACAACACAAGCGAAAGCAGCCATTGAGCCAGGCCATGAAATTAAATTCAATATTAACCCTGAGATTTTTAATGAATCAACTATTGTCCAGGCTTTTCAAGCAACTAAAAAGGATGACGTAAAAGTTTATTTTTATGATACGCTTGACCAATTGTTTCTACGTCATGACTATATACACCGCTTACGTGTATATAAGGGTAGTAATAAAATGGATATAACCTACAAAAAGCGTTTTTTAAACACACCTTTAAGTGAAGCAATGGCAGAAACAATGAATCATGGTTTTACTGGTTCTGAGTCAAATTATAAGTTTGAGCTAGATATTAAGGGAGATCATCGTACATTTACGATAAGCCGAAAGGAATCTTTGAAGACTTCTGCTGAGGTCTCTTATGATTCAGTTGCTACAAATGTTGCGAAAAAATTCATTCTTGAAAATGCGCCAAAGAAAATTGTAAATTGGAACTCCGAAGCATGGTATAAAAATACGTTGTCTCAAGTTGTCGTATATGGGCCTGCTAATGCTACGACCTATAAAGGAAGCTTTTTAGGACATGAAGCGGATATAGAGGTATGGCAGTACAAAGGCGATATTATGGTTGAACTTTCTACGAAGGTAGATGATGCGGCTCAAGCAGCTACTATAGAAAAACAATGGTATGAGCAACTATTATCCACTGGCTATCTAAGCGGGGATCAACGTGGTAAAACGGCATTTGTTATGGATAAATGAATAGGACGATAATGATTTCGCCTCATATAGAAATGAGGCGAAATTTTTCTTTGGCAACAGAGAGATTAAAAAAGTAGGTCCATGTTTGTTCTAACTTTGATAATTTCGCTTACACTTACTATAGGACGAACTTTGGGTGATATGAGGGGGAAATAACATAGCGAAAAAAATGGGCATTGTTACACTACTACTTTTCGGTGTTTACGTGCTTTGTATGTACTGGTATATTTTCCACAGCGGTGGTGGTAAAATACCAAGTGCCTTACAAGGAACGGCGGCAGATCCAGTGATGTTTATGTCTGGCAAGGAGCTTTTTTTAAGTGGTGAATATTCAAAAATACGGAACTTTGTATTCTTTGTAGCCACACCTTTAGAATGGCTTATTTACTTCTTGATTTTACTATTGGGTGTATCTCGTTATTTCGAAAAAGTGACGACCTCCCAAACGAAGTGGAAGCTATTGCAAAATGCGGGTTACTTATTCCTATTATCTTTATTGCTCTATATTGTGCTATTCCCGCTTGATTATTATCGCTATCATCTAAGCAAAAGCTATGGCATCAGTACACAAGCATTTGCATCTTGGATGAAGGATGGTGTCATTGATTTTTGGGTGAATTTTGGTACTAGCTTGATTATTGTTACGGTGATTTATTGGCTCATTAAAAAGAGCGAAAAAAGATGGTGGCTCTATGCTTGGCTTTTAACTATCCCCTTTACAATCTTTGTGATGTTCATTCAGCCAGTTGTCATTGATCCTTTGTACAATGATTTTTATCCACTAAAAAATAAAGAACTGGAAACAAAGATACTTTCACTTGCTACACAGGCCAATATTCCAGCAGAGCATGTTTATGAGGTCAACATGGCAGAAAAGACAAATGCTTTAAATGCTTATGTGACAGGAATTGGGAGCAATTCGAGAATTGTGCTATGGGATACTACATTAAATAGACTAACGGACAATGAAATTTTATTTATCATGGCACATGAAATGGGACATTATGTTGAAAAGCATATTTATTTTGGCATTGCAGGCTATTTATTCTTAATGTTAATAGGGCTATGGCTAACAGCGAAAATTATGCGTCGCTTGATTTCACGATATGGACAGGTTTTAAAAATTAATAAAATCAGTAGCATTCGTTCCTATCCATTATTTTTACTCATTACTTCTATTTTACTATTTGCTTCCAATCCAGTATCCAATTTTATATCGAGATATCAAGAAACGAGAGCCGATCAATATGCTATTAACCTTATGAATGATCGAGAAGCGGCTGTAACAGCATTTCAAAAGCTAACGATTTCAGGCTTAAGTGAAGTGAACCCGCCACTCTTAGTGAAGTGGTTCCGTTATACACATCCACCGATGCTTGAGCGAATCTATAAAGTTGCGGATACAGGGGAACATAAACAAAATATGCCTTTAAAGGAAGAACAGAAGAAAAAGTAAGAGGATAGGTTTTTCAGGAGTGTAAATTGGGTAGTCTATGACAAAGATGTATCAAAAATTGGTCGTTGATTGATAGGGGATAGCATTATGCGAAATGTGATTATAATTACACTTTCTTCCATTTTAGTGGCCTTTGCCTATAATTATTTATTGATTCCCCATGAAATCTTGAGTGGTGGGTTGAGTGGTATTGCCATCATGCTTGGGATTATTACCCCTTTAAATACAGGCGTGTTAAATTTACTGCTTAACCTGCCTTTACTGATTTTAGGTGTGATGAAGCTCGGCAAGCGATTTATTAGCTACACCATTCTTTCGGTGGCTGTGTTGTCAGTGAGTTTATATATTATTCCAATACACAAAGCGACACAAGAGCCAATCCTCGCGTCCTTATTTGGTGGTGTTATTGTAGGGTTTGCAATGGGCATGATTTTCCGAGCAGCTGGCTCCTCAGGGGGCTTTGATATAATTGCTATGCTACTTAGCCGGAAACGTGATTTTCCGCTCGGTACGTTAATTGCTGCTATGAATGGAATCGTAGTTGCTGCTTCTGGCTTTGTCTTTAGCTGGGATGCGGCGTTGTTAACCCTTGTGTCCATTTATGCAACTGGAAAAGTAGTGGATACAATTCATACAAGCCATATTAAATTAACGTTGATGATTATTACGAGTAAAGGGGACGAGGTCAAACAGCAACTATTAGAAAAGCTACATCGTGGAGTAACGATTATCGATGCAAAGGGAGCGTATTCAGGCGAGGGTCGGAAAGTATTAATTACTGTTATTACGCGTTACCAACTAGCTGATGTGAAAAGCACGATTAAGGAGACTGATCCAAAGTCGTTTGTGAATATTTTACAGACGACGGAAGTAATCGGAATGTTTGACCGTGGTACAACTAAATAATGCTATTCTCTACACACGTTTTAGGTTATACTTACCATAATCGAACGTGTGTTTTTATTTGAGGGGACGGGGATTGTAAAGATGGAAAAAGAAATAATTCATGCTTACTGTATACAGCTTCATGGAACAACGTATGACTATCAAGAGGAGTGGCAAGCAGATCGCTATCATATCGGTGGAAAAATGTATGCCATGCTTGGAGGAAATAGAACAGGTAAGCCTGTTCTTACATTGAAATGTGAGCCTTCTCGAGCGGAGGAATTACGAGAAGCCTATGCAAGCATTATACCTGGTTACTATATGAATAAAACCCATTGGAATTCCATTTATATGGATGCTGAGGATGTCCCGATGGATTTGGTAGAGAATCTTATTAAGCATTCGTATGAACTTGTTTTCAATAAATTAATGAAGAAAGCACAGCAGGAAATTCAATTGATTGGCAACCCATCAAACAAGTAATGAATAGCGCATTTACCTTTTTGGCAAATGCGCTAATGACTAATTATAACCATGCTCACCATAAGGTTTTAGTGTCTCAAGCCATTTTTGCTCCAGCTTTTCGAGCTCTTTTTTTTCATCGAAATAGCCTTCTTCTTTTTTCTTTAAATACTCAACGATTTCCACCTCAAAAGCTTCTTGACCATATAAATTGTAATCTGCCTGAAGCACCTTGTTCGTATGTGTATTGGTTTTTAGCATAAATTGAAAGCCATTTAAACGCTTTAAATTATTAAAGCTCCCCACAAATAATTTGCCTGTTTGTGTATTGGTCATTGTAAAAACGCCAGCTTCAATTTTCATCTCTTTATACATTTCTTTTAACTCTTTTTTATGATCCATTTTTATAACCTACTTTCTTATTTTTTTACCCAATAGGCACTGCCATCTGCTTTCCGGTCAAGAAAACCGTATTCAATTAAGTAACGACGTATGTGTACATAGTCTTCATACATCGGTTTAATCACTTCATTTAATTCTTTTTCAGTATAATGCTTTTCTTGGTCAAAAAGATTTGCAATTGCACGTAGCACTACAATTTTCTGTTTTTCGCGCTTTGGAAAGCGAACCAGTTCCTTGCCAACACCGTTTGGAAATAGCTTCTCTAATAATTGCTGTTCTTCCGTGAGGGTTACGTTATAGCGATCGTCGACCATAGTAGCTGTTTTATGAATAGGCACAAATGGTTCCTCCTTCTGATCTTGTTCTTTTAGTAACTCCATCATCACCATCAATGTTTTGGCTTGGCGTTCCTTTTCTTTTAAAGCAAAACGGTGATGGCGAATCGTGGTGGCACTGCCAATCTCTAATTCTTCTTTTATCTCCTGATCTGATTTTCCCTCATAAAATAAGCGTAAAATATGACTTTGATGTTCTGTTAAGCCTGTCATTTTTTTATTGAGACCGTTTAAATAATGAAAAACAGAATGGTGAGCCAATGTAATATGGTGTTGCATCATTTTCTCTGCTTCATATAATAAGCCCTCTTGAGGATAAATAATGCCTTTTTCTACTTTTTCACCGCATAGTAGGCAGGTGAAGTGTGTCGCTTGATCGATATATCCCTTTTTTAGATCATCGATAGGAGCTTGCCAAAATAATTCATTTACATCCATTGCAATACCTCCTTGATAAAACAAACGAATTCTAATTTTGTTTGTTGTTTAATATTTAAAATAACAAAATGTTTGTATTAAAGCAATAAAAAACACATCGTATTCTAAACGATGTGTAAAATGGTTGGCTCATATTTAGTTATACTTTCTCTTAAATAAGATCATAGATGCTAGAGAAAGAACTACAATTGTACAGACAATCACAATTAGACTTGTTGTGGAGCTAAGTATATGTCCATTTAGTTCATAAACAATGCCATAATTCATTTTATAATCTTCCACATAAGAAACGGGCACACCATCAAAAACATTTGCAATAGAGCTCTCCATAAATGCATTGCGTAATAATAGTGTTGTATGGCTAATTGGAAAGTACATGATTATATGTTGTGCAAAGCTTGGTAGAGCTCCAAGAGGTACATAAACACCACATAAAAATCCAAGTAATGTACCAACAATTGTGCCGAGTGTTGAGAAAGCATTTTGGGTCGACACAAATAACGAAAGAAATAAATTAAAAACACTCGCAAGCAAGACAGATAAAAACAGTATGCTCAATACCTGAATAAAATCCCCAAAACTTAGAATCTTACCTCCCGTTGTGACAATAAAGATTTCACAGCCAAGGAGCGCAATAAAGGAAAAAATACAGCCGATAATAAATGCATTGAGCACATAGCTCAACTGAATAGTTGCACGAGAAAGAGGAGCTGTTAAAAAGTCGGCTTGTACTTTGGATTCTTGGTCTTTAACAGCGATACCATAGGCACCAAGTGTAGTCGAAACAGCAATCATGGATAGTAAACCTGCTACTAGCCACTCATTGACCATGGTGATCAATTCAGGTGTAGCTTCTGTTAGTTGTTCAATGGCATCTACCTGCATTTTTTGGAGAAAGACAGCGTACAACACAATGACAATAATGACTGACAGTAGGGAGAAGAACACCTGTGTTTTATCCCGTCTAAATATTTTGTTATTACGCAGAACTAAACTAATTAATGCTTCCACTACGCAACCTCCTCCTCTGCCATAATATGAAGAAAGACATCATCCATTGATCCTTTAATGACTTCGAAGGAGGCGATAAGTGGCTCAGCTTTTTTTAAAAGGGGAAGTGCTTGTAAGGTAGAAGTTAAACGGATGGTGTATATCCCTTGATTCTCTGTGTAGGAGATCGCATTTTCCTCAAGAAATTTCACACCCTCCTGTGCATTTTGAAAAACGAGAGCCATTGAATCATAGGCATATTTTGTTTTTAGTGCATCGGGCGTTCCCTGTGCAACAATTTTACCTTGCTTTAAGACAGTGACTTGGTGAGCGACTGCCGCTTCCTCCATATAGTGGGTCGTTAAAAAAACAGTCATATTGGTTTCCAGTTGAAGTTGTTTAATCGCCTGCCAAACAAATTGACGTGTTTGTGGATCTAAACCCGTTGTAGGTTCATCCAGAAATAAAATACTTGGACGATGAATCAGTGCACGAGCAATATCTGCTCGCCTTTTTTGTCCCCCTGATAATGTTCCATATTTTTTCTCTTCAATATCCTCTAAATGCAAATAGGTGGAAACAAATTGATAGTTATCGGTAAGCTGTGCTTTCGATAAGCCATATGTTTTACCTCGATGGAGGATATTTTCACGTACAGTTAATCGCTCATCTAATAGACTTTGCTGGAAAACGACACCAATAGATTTACGGATATCCGCGTTATCATTGCTTGCGTCGAGTGTGAAACCATTAATAGTTACTTGACCACTCGATTTTTTTAGTAAAGTACAAAGTATTTCAATCGTTGTAGATTTACCTGCACCGTTTTCACCTAAAAAAGCGAATAGGGTGCCTTGTTCGACTGTAAAAGAAATACCTTTGACAGCTTGCTGTTCTCCATACTGCTTACATAAATTTTCAACTTTTATCGCAAACGTCATAAGTGGTTAATCCCTTCTCTTTTGAATTTCTTTATTGATTTTTTCAATATCATTTAATTGAAGAACATATAGAATACACCAAACAATCAAGTAAATAATGGCTTCCGCAATAAGTACATACCATACCCCTGAATCAAACCAGCTACCAAAATAGCCTGCGGTTAGTACACATGCTGTCACCGCTACTAAATGGAGAAGAAGCTGAACTGTAAAAGGCAATTGCTCCATATCAAAAATGACGGATAGCAAACCAATGGCAATGCCAAGGATGGCCGCGATCACAATTTGCTCCGATAATTCTGTTCCTGAGGCCACCGCATTATTTGATAGGACGCTAAGTGTCACTAAGACATAAGAGGAGCTAAGGGAAATGAGTAGACCGATAATCATCATGCGTAAATACTTCATGCTATGAATCCCTCCCAATACCTAAGTGTCTCTTTAATTCTTTTAAATATTTTCGACTGACATGAATGGCTACGTCATTTTCAAGTAATAGCTGTGTAGTGCCGATTTTGCCCATTTGAATAGAGGATATTTTATGGATATTGACGAGTGTAGACTTACTCACGCGTACAAAATCTTTGGCGAGCTGAGCCTCAAGCTCATATAATTTTCGCTTGGACTCAAACTCTTGCTCATCTGTCTGTAAAAATACTTTGGCATCCTCTGCGTAAATGGAATAAATATCGGAAATTTTTAAGAGATGAATTTCTTGTTGGTCATACCCATCTAGCATCGTACTTTGGGATGTTTGAAGCTGTCTCATCAATCTTTCAATTTGCTCATTATATTCCTTGGCATGAATATGAATCTCAGTTTCCTCGAGCTCATGATTGATGGTTAAATGAATTTTCATAGGAGGCCTCCTTTAAAAACGCTGAATCAGGTATTACTAATGTAGCATAGAAAATTTTAGCAAGGATAAATTGTTCGATAAGAGGTTTTATTTGTTGGATAACAGGTTCTTTTTCAACGATAGCAATCAGCTCAAAAGTCGGTCCAGTAGAAAAAGCGGTTTATAAAGGTCATAATAGGCTTATCGAGTTGAAGGGGTTGCTACCATGTTTATTTTTGATAAGCATATGCTCATCACATTATGCATTGGTTTAATAGGTGCTGTAGTTTTTCAATTTTTCCATATACCGATGCCTTGGCTGTTAGGAGCGATTACAGCGGTGCTCATCGTGCAGCTATCCACCAACGTCCAATTAAAATGGCATCATTTTTTCCGCAATTTTGGTTTAGTCGTAGCAGGTTATTCTATCGGCTATGCCTTTACACCAGAAGCTGTACAGGACATCAAGCTTTTTTTAGGAAGCATGGTCGTGTTAAATATCATATTTATTTTGTTGTTTTTTGCGGTAAGTTTCCTTGTTGCCAAGCGGACAGATTTAGATTTTGCGACTGCCTTAACGTGTTGTGTTCCTGGGGGCATGTCGCAGGTTGTGGCATTTGCGGAAGAGCAACAAGAGATGGATATGGTGGTCATCACATTCTTTCAAATCCTTCGCGTTCTTTTAATCGTTGGCTTTGTTCCTTTAATGGTGGCAGGGGCAGGTGGCAATAGTTCTATGATTGATGGAACATACACATGGAACCTTGTTGGCATACTTGTGGTATGTGGTGGCGCAGGGTGGCTAGCACAAAAGCTAAAAATTCCAACAGGCTATATGCTAGGCCCAGTGTTTTTACTAATGGGCGTTAATATGGCAGGGATAGAAGTGCCAAAATTACCATTATCGCTTCTGCATATTGCCCAACTCATGCTAGGAATTTATATTGGATTATTATTGAAAAAAGAGGATTTACATTTATCGAAGAAGCATATCTTTTATGCGTTTGTTTCGGCGGGCATTTTTATTGGGGCAGCCTATGGTTTAACATTTGTGATGGCAGCGTTGTACAGCCTTGATTTTAGGACAAGCTTTTTAAGTATTGTTCCTGGTGGTCTTGATCAAATGGGGATTATTGCCGCTTCGGTCCATGCAAATGTCACGATTGTCACGGCCTTTCAGCTTTTTCGTGTACTAGTTGTCTCGATTTTTCTGGTGCCTGTGGTAAAAGTATTTGTAAAAAAAGTGAAAACATGAGGGGGCTATGAATCAACCACTCATGTTTTTCTTTGTGCGAATTTCGATCAAATAGAACTTTTGAATGATGATAAATGAACGTTAAATTTTCCCTTTCCAAATAATCCGAATAATGTTATGATAGCCATAACTACTATGAACGGAGGTGAGAAGGAATGAATAAAAACGCTACGAAAACATGTGTAAAAGTGGATACGGCTATGTATTTTGCACGTGTGATTACTTTCGATTTTGCGAACAACGGGATAGGTCTGTCCATTTTTAAGCAAAATCAAATAACAAACGTAGCGAATTAACCATTCTTTTTCACACATTTAATTGAGAAGAGGACTGCTTGTTAATGAGCAGTCTTTTTTGTGTTCTAAAGATGTTTTCGCACGTTTCATTGGAGGAAAAAACGATGCAAATGAAAGCTGAACAAATTCAAAAAATTATGGGTGGCAATATATTATTCGAGAACTTACAGCTAGAGGTAAATAGTGGTGAACATGTGGCGATTGTTGGTGTAAATGGCAGTGGAAAAACGACTTTATTACAACTGCTTGCAGGGGTAGAGATACCTGACAAGGGACGAATAATTAAAAGTAAAGAAGCGACGATTGGCTATTTACATCAGATTCCACATTATCCACTCCATGCTGTGAAAGAAGTGCTGGAGGAAGCATTTGCGGATATTTATGCAATAAAGGCAAAAATGACAGCACTTGAGCAAGAGATGCAGTCGACGGTCACGGATAAAATATTACTGCAATATGGGCAATTGCAGGAGCAATTTATGCTATTAGGGGGCTATGAAGTAGATGCACAGCTAGCAATGATTGCAAATGGACTGGGTATTTCAGATATGCTAGAGCAGCCATTTAGTAGTTTAAGTGGTGGTGAAAAAACAAAGGTTATGCTTGGACAAATTTTATTGAAAAAGCCCTCTATTTTGTTATTGGATGAACCAACGAACCATCTGGATATGCAAGCTATTGAGTGGCTTGAACATTATGTGCGAAACTTTGAGGGGATTGTCATTGTCGTATCCCATGATCGTCAATTCATGAATCAAATAGCCCAGAAGATTATCGAAATTGAGGATGGAGAGGCTTTTACGTATAACGGCCATTATGATGCCTTTATAGCACAAAAAGAAGCAAAAATTGAACAACAGTTTGCAAATTATGAAGAGCAACAAAAGAAAATTAAAAAGATGCAAGAAACAATTAAACGATTAAAGCAGTGGGCAAATGAGGCGAATCCACCAAACGCATCCATGCATCGACGTGCAAAGAGTATGGAAAAAGCATTAGCACGTATCGAGCGAGTAAAGAAGCCCCTCACTAAAAAGAAAATGAATTTAGCGTTAACGATGGCTGAACGCAGTGGTAAAGAGGTCGTGCTTTTGCAAGCCATTGATCATGGCTTTGATAAGCCTTTATTGAAGGAAAGCAATCTAGCTATTTATTTTGGCGAAAGATTAGCGATTGTTGGGAGCAATGGTAGTGGAAAATCAACATTATTAAGAATGATATTAGGGGAAATCATTCCTAATCAGGGAGTGTGTCAGATTGGAAGTAATGTGAAATTTGGATACCTTTCCCAGCAATTTGAACATCCAAATCCTGCTATACGATTAATTGATGCCTTTCGTGAAAGTGTCGCCGTGTCAGAGGCGGAAGCTCGCCATATACTCGCACGATTTTTGTTCTATGGCTATGATGTCTTTAAAAAAGTGAAGGACTTAAGTGGTGGAGAAAAAATGCGTCTTCGTTTAGCACAATTAATGCATGAGGATATCAATGTCTTAATCTTAGATGAGCCAACGAATCATTTAGATATTGAAGCAAGAGAAGTATTGGAAGAGACACTGGAATCCTTTGAAGGCACGATTATTGGGGTGTCACATGACCGCTATTTCTTACAGAAAATTTTTACGAAAACGGCGTGGATTGAAAACCAGACTATTCAAGTTTTTGAGGGAGATTATGAGTGGGCTAGAGAAAAACGACAGGAACTTGCAATGAAAATGGTTGAAAAACAACCAGTAAATAAAACGCAGCCACCAAAAAAAGAATTACCGATTGAACAGCAAATTGAAAAATTAGAGACAAAACTACAACAACCATCGCTTGCTAAAGAACAACGGCAGAAGCTTGAACTTCAATTAGAAAATTTATATGAAAGATGGTTAGAAGGGGGCACAGAGCATGTTTAATTTAGAACGCATTATGCAGCTTGATATAGAGTATGTGAAGAGTTTCAGTGAAGTGGAGGTTTGTAAGGAGGGGGTCTTATTTTACAATCAGGCTATCCCAACCTATTACGATGCAAATCATGCACAGATTTGGAGAAAGATTGAACAACCTGACTTATTTTTACAAGACATCAAAGATTTCTACCAATCAAAATCTCTGATCCCGCGGATTTATTTATATAATCTAGAACAAAATCAGCTATGTATAGAGGCATTAGAGACGCACGGCTTTCAATATGAGCATTTTGTTAATGAAATTCAGTACTGGGATGGTGAATATGCGATACTTCCACCTAATCCTGCCATTCAAATTGAGCGTGTAACGGATGCAAATATGGAGGAAGCATTAGCAGTAGAAATGAGCATTTCTGCATTTGGGGAGCCTTCATTAATAAAAAAGGCATTTGAGCAAACCTATCATTCTTCACATTTTACGTATTATCTACTAAGACTAGATGGGGTGGCGTGCTGCTCAGCAAATATTTTTGTGTCAGAAAATCAAGGTAGGATTGAAAGTGTTGCAACAACTGAAAGCTATCGTGGTCGTGGTTTAATCGGCTATATGCTGCAGCATATCCAACAGCAATCAGTCAAGCTTGGATTGGACGATCTTTGGATATTACCAATTAGTGAACAGGTTGCCAAAGTCTATGAGAAGGCAAATTTTAAATCGGTGGGCTCCGTTGCATCGATTCATGCGTTTACTGAAGGGAAGAGCATTCAAGATATCCGCCAACAGGCTTAAATAGCTACACATAAAGATCGCCAAATTCCTGTAGTGCTTACAAGGAACTTGGCGATTTTTTAGAACTGTACTTGTCAATTTTGATTACAAGTTATTTTAATGAAGGGATGCTTTAAAATATAATCAGCAAAAATCATTTCCTGCTCCTGTAGAACGATAGCTGCTCATTACGACATCGTATTCCTCAGGCCTCAGTTAACAGCATTGTTTTTATCCATTGCCTGATATGAATTTGCGAGATGCAACTATACACGGGTTAGTGGAGCAGGTGGAAAGGTGTTAAAGGATAAGTAGGAATAAATGAAAACTAGTAAAATCCTGAATAGTATCGACTATTCGGGATTTTTGTTTTATTGTTAAAAAGAAGGATTTTCAATTATTAAAAGTTTTTTACTTGAAAAAATGTCGTATTCGATTTATTGTCTTTAGAGATACTTGTTTAATGGACTTGGAGGATATGAAATGCACGGAATTTATATACGCTATAATGTCTCAGATGAAACCCAAGCAGCACAATGGCCCAAAAAAATGGATGCATTTGCGTATGTTCAACGAGAAAAACCACAACAAGACAATGATAACTTGCTGTCAAAAGAAGAGCTAAAAAACCATGCCATTCGCTATATTAAAAGCTTGAAAGACAATGCAAGTGTCCATTTAGTAGAGCAGCGCAACGGTGAAATTGAACATTTTGATCGACGCTACATGGAGTCATTAAAGTTAAAGGAAAGCATCGATTCCCAACTTATTAATCTAGAAGAAATACGCTTATTATTGCAATTAATGAATGTCTTGAATTTATCCCATGCTTTTGGAGAAAATGCTGGCAAGCTACTTCGTCAAATAACGCCATATGCCAAAGAGGTAGAACATCCAACATTCCAAACAACACGCGTTGAGCGCCATTTTTATTCGGAGCTAATTGAACAAATTGAAATGGTTTACGCACGAATTATGCGTCAGCACAACCCATCGACAACGGAAATGCAACAATCAGAAAAGCTCTGGACAACTGTCTGTGAGCAAGCAATAGAAAAAGTAGAAGCACGAATCGAACGTTTATCATCTATTAAATTAAAGCATGAGAAAAATTTACTAGAGTTTAGTCACTTAAAACAGCAAAATATCGAAGCGAAGGAACGCTTAGATCTAGCTGTCCATGAGCTGGATGCCATTTTAAATGTATTAGAATCATAAGAAAAGCATGTCTCTGTCAAAATCGGAGACATGCTTTTTATGTTGTCGTCGGATAGAGGGACAAAAGTGACGGTTAGCAGTGCGAAAGTGGTGGATAGCTTCGTAAGATTGACGGATAGCTGTGCTTTACTTCGCTTTCTCCTCTGTTTGATCCCGCTTAGTTTGGCGTGAAAGGCGGATTAAATCCAATCCAAGAAGCACAACAATGATATAGAATAGAGGACTTGTGAACGATAGGCCAATTTGTGATTGACCGCCAAGTAATGTTAAAACGATCCATAATCCAACTGTATACAATGTTAATCCGATATAAGCCTTTTTTGATAATCTTTTATATCTACCCTTGTCGAAGGCTAGCTGAATGATGACAAGCCCAACTAATATAAGCAATATTATTTTTTTAGTCAGCATCGCAGCAATAGTTGTATCAGGAAAGAAATCATTAACGAATAATAACGTGAAAAATACTAGAATTATAAAATTTAAGATTGTTGAAAGCTTCATGCCATTTCTCCTTAGTTGTCAGAATACTTTTCTATTGTAACATGGTTCTAATGAAAGCAAAAAATAATACTTTAAAGAAGAGTTTGAAAAATTTTGAAACTTTTCCTGAGGTACATCCGTATAGTAGGTAATATGATGAAAAGGGGTGAGCAACTTGACGCTATTTGGCTATTCACTCGAGCAGATCTTTTTGGTGGTTTTGATTTTCGCTGGCCTTGCCACAGTATTGGTTATGTTTTTTGGTGATGCAGTCGAAGGTATTGGGGAAGGACTACCCATTTTTAATCCGAGTGTCATTCTATCTTTCATTACGTTGATGTCAGCAGCAGGTTTTATTTTAGAAAAACTAGCCTGGTTCTCTAGCGTTTGGAACATCATTGCTGCATGTATCATCGGTGCTATTTTAAGTTCCATCTTTTATTTATTTGTTCTCGTTCCGCTACGTTCCGCTGATGTTTCTTTAGCTTATACAGAGGAATCGCTAGGCGGGCAATTAGGAAGAGTTATTGTGCCAATTCCAGTAGATGGTTTTGGCGAGGTTGTTATCGAAACGACAAGTGGCATGATTTCAAAACGGGCAACGGGCTATGATAATGAAGCCATTGACTATGATGAAACCGTACTTGTTGTGGATGTGAAGGACGGAACACTTTTTGTTAGAACGTACGAGAAAAAATTTGTTTAAAGGAGAGATATGTCTATGTCAACCGATATCTTAATTGTTTTAGGAATTGTAGCATTTGTATTAATTGCCCTAGTCGGCTTATATGTGACAAAGTATCGTACGGCGGGTCCTGATGAAGCACTGATTGTGACAGGTAGCTATCTCGGCTCTAAAAATGTACATAAGGATGAGTCGGGGAATCGCATTAAAATCATTCGTGGGGGCGGTACATTTGTATTCCCTATTTTCCAACAAGCACAGCCGTTAAGCTTACTTTCTAGTAAACTAGAAGTGACAACGCCTGAGGTGTATACAGAGCAAGGTGTTCCTGTTATGGCAGATGGTACAGCCATTATTAAAATTGGCGGTTCCATTTCAGAAATTGCGACAGCAGCAGAGCAGTTTTTAGGCAAGCAAAAAGCAGAGCGCGAAGGGGAAGCACGTGAAGTATTAGAAGGTCATTTACGTTCCATTTTAGGATCTATGACGGTTGAAGAAATCTACAAAAACCGCGATAAATTCTCACAGGAAGTTCAACGTGTTGCTTCACAAGATTTAGCAAAGATGGGTCTTGTCATTGTATCCTTCACGATCAAGGATGTACGAGATAAAAATGGCTATTTAGACTCACTAGGGAAACCGAGAATCGCACAGGTAAAGCGAGATGCTGATATTGCGACAGCAGATGCAGAAAAAGAAACACGTATTAAACGTGCAGAAGCGTCTAAGGAAGCACAAAAGGCAGAACTAGAGCGTGCGACGGAAATTGCAGAAGCAGAAAAAGAAAATCAATTAAAAGTAGCTGAGTTCCGACGTGAGCAGGATATTGCCAAAGCGCGTGCTGACCAAGCGTATGAGCTTGAAACTGCTCGTGCTAAGCAGGAAGTAACGGAGCAAGAAATGCAAATTCGCATTATCGAGCGTCAAAAGCAAATTGAATTAGAAGAAAAAGAGATTTTACGTAGAGAAAAGCAATATGACTCTGAGGTTAAAAAGAAAGCAGATGCAGATCGCTATGCAGTGGAGCAAAATGCTGCAGCCGAAAAAATGCGTGAGCTTGCACAGGCTGATGCGGAAAAATATCGTATTGAATCATTAGCAAAAGCAGAGGCAGAGAAAATTCGTTTGGATGGTCTTGCCAAAGCTGATGCAGAGCGAGCACAAGGGGAGACGGAGGCTGATATCATTCGTCTACGTGGTCTGGCTGAAGCTGAAGCTAAACGTAAGATTGCCGAAGCCTTTGAATACTATGGTCAAGCAGCTGTACTGGATATGGTTGTACGCATGATGCCAGAGTATGCAAAAGAGCTTGCAAGTCCACTTGGCAATATCGATAAGATTACAGTGGTCGATACTGGTGGTGGAGAGGGAAGTGGTGCGAATAAGGTGACATCTTACGCAACCAATTTAATGTCTACACTTCAAGAAACATTAAAAGAAACTTCTGGTCTCGATGTAAAAGAGCTGATCGAGAGCTATGCTGGGAAGCACACATTGCGTCCAGAATTAGAGCAGATTGCTTTAGGACTTGAAAAAAAGCAAGCACCTGAAGAAACGAAAGAAGCGGTAGAACAATCCTAACAAAAAACGACCTGATGATCTCATCAGGTCGTTTTTTTATAGTTGTTGCTGCCATTCACTTACAAGCATGCCATAAATAACGTGATTTACATAATGATCGTAGAGCCATTCTGCAGCTCGAATGGTTCCTTCTTGCATGAATCCAAGACGTTCTGGGATTGCGCGACTTTTGTGATTGGCTTCAGCAACACGAATTTCAACTTTATGAAGCTTCAATGTTTCAAAGGCATATTGCAATAAAGCTTTTACCGTTTTCGTCATGATGCCATGTCCTTGTGCTCCTTCGCTCAACCAATAGCCAATAGTGCCGATTTTATTGCTCGGATTAATCGCGTTAAAGCCTGCAATGCCAACAATTTCATTTTTAAAGAGAATGACTAGGGAGAGGCTACTGTTCGCTTCATGTCCCTTAATACAGCCCTCAATATAGGCTTTTGTATCCGCCAGTTCTTTTGTAAAATCTAGCCATGGTAGCCATTCTTTCAAATATTCCCTCGAGGCATCCGTTAATGCAAAAACCTTCTCTGCATCTTCAGGTGCGATCATCCGTAAAGCTAAATCTTGGTTAATGGTAATTTGCATTATTGTTCACCTCATTATTATTTTAACGCATTGTGCATAAAGCCTTTCATTTCTCGGCTAAGTAAAGTTAATTCTTCTATAATTTCGCTGAAATCCTGTACGAGCTGTGCTTGCTCATTTGTTGCATCATTGATTTGTCCCATATTTTGCTTTAGATTATCTAGATTTCTATTGATATTCCGTAATGATGATTCTATATTTTCGGTAGCACTAGACGTCTCAAAGGACAGCTTTCGAACTTCCTGTGCCACAATATTAAAGCCAGCGCCGTGCTGTCCAGCACGTGCAGCCTCGATGGATGCGTTTAAACCTAGTAAATTAGTTTGGCGAGATATACTTTTAATTAAATCTGTCACGGCATTTGTTTTTTCAGAGTCCTCTAGGGCATGCTGTGCCTGCTTATTAATTTCCTCACTAGTGGCTGCTAATTCCTCAGAATGGGAAGCGATTGTATGTACTTTATCCTGTAGACTGTTGACGATCTTATCCATCGTAGCCATATAATCTTCAAGTTTGAGCTCATTATCTATTGGTAAGCCAAAAGCTAATGCACCTACTACTTGACCATTTTCACGAATGGGGAATGAAAAAGCATTGATTGCTACACCGTAAACATCCTCTGGTATCACCACATCTGCATTTTGTCCATTAAAGGCGATGAAAACATTTTGGTCATTGGCGTTAACTTTTTGTCCATCATGGTAGCCGGAATCCACACGTTTACCTGCTAAGTATTTAACGACTGTTTCATTTTCCTTTTCAACAACAGCTACAATGGCTTCTTGTTTTAGTGCTAGATGAATATAAGGTGTTGCGAGGGCTAAAGCTTCAATAATTTTCATAAAAATTCCTCCAAGTCTCGTCAATGAAAATGGTTGTGTCATCTGTCTTCATTGTGACAATGGTTCTAGATGATTACTTTTACTGTAGCACAATATTTGCCAAGTCAAAATAGCTATTTATTTTTTATTAAAAGAAGAACATACAAATCCGAAGTGCTTTTATTTGTCAATTATTATTTTTTTGTAGCGGTGAAAATGAAGGCCTTTTTTGTCTATTTTTTGACAAGGAGACGTGTGTTTTGCGAAATATTGTATTAGAATAATAGTAGCATGTGGAAGAAGTTAAGGAGAGAGTTTCATGGACTATATACAAAAGGGTACGAGGGCGTTTCATAAAGCGAATTGGGCCTTATTTTTAGCAGGCTTTATTACGTTTGCTAACCTATATGTAACGCAGCCATTACTACCAACATTTTCAGAAGCATTTCACGTCTCACCAGCTGTAGCAAGTTTATCTCTTTCAGTAACTACCTTTGCATTAGCGGTGAGTTTAATAATTGTCAGTTCGTTATCAGAAGCATGGGGAAGAAAATCATTGATGACGATTTCTATTTTTGCAGCTTCTGTCCTGACACTAGCTCTTGCATTTTCACCTAACTTTGAAACAATTTTAGTTTTACGTGTTGTACAAGGCATCGTTTTTGCAGGTTTACCAGCAATCGCTATGGCTTATTTGGGAGAAGAGATGGAACCAGCAAGCTTAGGGGTTGCCATGGGCTTATATATTAGCGGTAATTCAGTAGGGGGACTTAGTGGACGAGTTATTATTGGTACCTTAACGGACCATTATAACTGGCATACAGGCATGATGGTACTAGGAGGAATCAGCCTACTAGTTAGTTTATTGTTTGTCTGGATGTTACCAAGCTCCAAACATTTCAGCGCGCGACCTTTACAATTAAAAGCATTGACCAAAACCCTACTGCAACATTTAAGAGATCCTTCTATGCTGTGTCTTTATGGGATGGGGTTTCTTTTAATGGGAAGCTTTGTCACACTTTATAATTATATTGGCTTTAAACTAATGGCACCTCCCTATAATTTAAGTGCCACAATTGTAGGTTGGATATTTGTCATTTATTTAGTTGGGACATTTAGCTCGGCATGGTTTGGCAGTTTAGCCGATCGTTATGGTCGCCAACGAATGCTCTTACTGGCCATTGCCATTATGTTAGCTGGAGCTATAGTAACGCTCAATGGGCTCCTTACTTTAAAGATTATAGGGATAACAGTTTTTACCTTTGGCTTTTTTGCAGCTCATTCAATCGCAAGTGGCTGGGTGAGCAAACGAGCATCCCACGATAAAGCACAAGCATCTTCTCTCTATTTATTTTTCTATTATTTTGGTTCAAGTGTTGGAGGAACAGTAGGAGGCATTTTTTGGATGAAATATGGGTGGATGGGTGTTATAGTGATGATTGCTCTGTTTTTATTCATTGCTTGTGTCCTATCATTTTTATTAAAAAGATTCATTGTTAGACAACGTATCACAACATGATGTGAGGTGTCATTTTGCAGGAATTACTTTTCTATTTTTTCATTATCCTAGCAGCTTCTATTTTACAAACCAGTACAGGTTTTGGTTTTTCCGTTATGGCTACGCCTTTTTTACTGTTGCTTTTTACACCACAAGAGGCGATGCAAATAAATATAATACTGTCCCTTGTTATTTCGTTTTCTCTCATATGGAAGGTGAGACATGATATTGATGTAGCGTTGCTTAAAAAGGTGATGATCGGTAGTGTTGCAGGTGCTCCTTTTGGTAGTATACTATTTGCCTTAGTCGATGTGACCACATTTAAGCTGCTCATCGCTATCCTTCTTATAGGGCTTACGATTCTATTGATTAAAAATCTCTCTATTCAACAAACAAGGAGTAGAGATTATGGCGTTGGTTTTATATCAGGTATGTTCACAACAAGTATTGGGATGGCTGGACCACCACTGTTGCTCTATTTTGCGAGCACACATAGAAATAAAGAAACCATTAGAGCTGTTTCACTAGCCTACTATATATTTATCTATCTAATTAGCTTACTTTCTCAAGTCATTTTTGAGGGTACAAGTAAAATGGTTTGGATATATAGTATGTATGCTTTGCCAATTGTTTTCTTAGGACTTATTTTTGGACAAATGCTATTTACGCGATTAAATCAAAAATTGTTTAAAATCTTAATTTATTTTCTATTAGTAGCAGCAGGCTTAATTTTGTTGATCCAAAGTTTATGGACAATGCTATAAACAACAAAAAGAAGTATGGAAGGATAATACATCCTCCCATACTTCTTTATTGTTAACCCATAATATTGTAGCCAGCGTCGATGTAGATCGTCTCACCAGTCACACCACGTGATAGGTGAGATAGCATAACAATCGTCATATCTGCTACTTCGTCTTGTTGAACATTACGTTTTAAAGGAGCTGTTTCTTCAATTTTGTGTAAGATTGTGTTAAAAGAAGGAACACCTTTTGCAGCGAGTGTACGAATAGCACCAGCTGAGATAGCATTGACGCGAATATTATCTTGGCCAATATCAGCAGCAAGATAGCGCATAGAAGCCTCTAATGCAGCTTTTGCAACGCCCATCACATTGTAGCCATCAAGTACTCGTTCTGCACCTAAGTAACTCATTGTAACGATAGAGCCACCCTCTGTCATGTATGGATGAGCTGCTTTTGCAGTGGAAATAAGTGAATAGGCACTTGTATCTTGTGCGAATGCATAGCCTTCTCGAGTTGTTTCAAGGAAGCGGTTGTGTAAATCTTCTGCATGCGCAAAAGCCACTGAATGTACAATCCCATGAATAACACCAACCTTTGAGCCGATTTCTTCAAAAGCTGCTTTTGTGCTGTCGTCACTATTCACATCACATTGAACAACAAGAGAATCGGATTGTCCGATATTTTCTAATTGTTTTTGTAATTTTTTTAATGAACGTTCTTGACGATACGTGAAGATGACATTTGCACCAACGTCAAATAAACGTTTAGCAATGCCCCAAGCAATACTGCGATCATTTGCTACGCCCATGACAACAATGTTCTTATCTTTTAATTGTAATAAATTATCCATCATTATGAAGAACTCCTTTGTGAGATAATATCTGTTATTAGTACCAACTACTAAAATCTTATCATACATAAAATAACGTTGCAATAACAAGATGAAAAGAGAAGTAGTTTAGTTTAGAGAGCAAAAAAAATTCATCTCTTTACAGTAGAGACGAATTAAAAAGTGTGCTATTTTATTTTGTTACATAATGATCATACATATCTACTGCTCGATTAACAGCACTACTGACAGTGATTCTAAAGCAATTTTGTGACCGAATGACCTGTGCCAATATTTTGATTGCTCTTGTTTGATTTTTATGGAATAAAGCATTGTCTGTTTGAAAATCATCGTCTAAAAAGGCAAGATAATAAGGTATTCGATTTTGTGGTTTTAACAAATCAGATTCTGCACTTTTTTCAAGTGTATCGTACACCCATAAATCGATGGCATTTCCTAAGTGGAAGGCCGCAAAATACTGAAAATCATCATTCTCACATTCTTTTACTTTTTGAATTATTTGAATTTTTTGGAGCTCATCTAATAAGAATGTATTGATGGAATAATAGATGGCTTTAGAAGGATTTAGAATGAGCTCATCGGTCTGCTGCGATTTTAAGAAAACCCAGTTATTTAACACGTTTGCCCATGCGTCCACAGTATTCAAACATTTCGCACAAACATCTGGAAATATTGATTGCCACTTTGCAGCAAGATTTTTAAATCTATTCATATGGTCTTGATCAATATAAAATAAACTATGCTCAACTTGTAACTGCTCAAACATTCACATTCCTCCAATAGATTGGTATGTATAGCAATGGACCATATGCCTATTATCTTGATGCAAAAGATAGCCAATATTTTAATCAATAAGAAGGCATCCCCTGAAGGATGCCTTTTAAGATATACATCAACGGAAGACTATTCAAATTTTAATGAGTCACCATCGAATGTTTCATCTGCTACTTTGATAGAGTCTGTTGGACAACCTTCAAAAGCGTCTTGCATATCTTCCAATAGATCCTCTGGAACTTCAGCAGTTCCCATGTTATCATCTAAAATAACGAAGGCAATGCCTTCATCATCATAATCATAAATGTCTGGCGCTGCGGCTCCACATGCGCCACAAGCGATGCATGTATCTTTATCAACTATTGTGTATTTAGCCATTTTATTCTCTCCTTTAACGATGTTCCTACAAAGCTTCATACTCATTTTAAAGATGTTTATCTTACATTTCAACTTAAATACTATTAAATTGGAGGAATTTGCGTCAATGTTTCATCAAATTTTATTGCAAATCTTTCAAAAACTCAATAAAGAGCGGACGATTTCGGCTGCCTATCATGTCCTAAGAGGGAAGCGTTCAGGCCAGACAATTCAAGATATTGGTCTTTTTCAACTGCATCAATATTTTGGCCTCTTGCCAAAACTATCTCGTACTACATTTGATGAGGCTGTAAACTTATTTATGCAGAATAGTTGGTTAAATGTGCAGGAATCTGGTCATTTTTACATGGAAACGCTAGGATTACAACGTGCACAACAAACGCCAACCTTTTTCTTTGATGGTTGGCACTATCGGGGAAATGAGCATGTGTTTTTTGCGAGGCTCTCTCTCATTGTACAAAGTTTGTCACATCAAGCCGCAGCCGTTCGTACCTTTTCACCGATTAGTAGAGATACAATGATTCAAGCGTGGGTGCGAACTTTTTTACAGGCACATCATTATAAGGAAGGTCATTTACAGCAGCAATTATTGACAGAATGTAATCATGTGCTAACTATTCTCCCTGTGTCAGATGCAAGCAAACAGCTTGTTCTGTATCGTTTAAGTGGTTATCAATTACCAGGATGGACGTGGCAACAGCTTGCAGATGAACGGAAGGAAACTGTACTGGATAGTCAATTAGCTTTTATTGAAACCCTACATATATTATTAAATGAAGTGCATCAAAAAATAGATGATTACCCATTGCTAGGGCATGTGGCAGAAGGATTAAAAGTTAAAATATTGCTAACAGATTCTGCAAAACAAACCGCACAATTATATGAACAAGGTTATTCGATGGAGCAAATTGTTCAAATGAGAAAACTAAAACAAAGTACAATTGAGGATCATTTTGTGGAATTAGCTATGTATGAACCGAACTTTTCTATTGGCCCATTCGTCTCCTATGATGAAGCCCAAAAAGTGTGGCAGGCATCGAAGCAGTATCAAACAAAAAAATTGAAAATATTACATGAAGCTTTAAACGATATGAGTTATTTTCAATTAAGGCTTGTCCTTGCGAAAGGAGAAGTATAAATGGAACTTGAACAATTATTGCATAAGCATTTTGGTTATTCATCATTTCGGCCAGGACAGAAAGAAGTCATTGAGGCATTACTACAAGAACAAGATGTTATTGCCTTATTGCCAACAGGAATGGGAAAATCACTCTGCTACCAGCTACCAGCCTATACATTAGAGAAACCTGTACTAATTGTTTCACCCTTACTGTCATTAATGCAGGATCAAGTAGAAGAGCTGAAGCGTTTTGGGGAAAAGAGGGTGGTAGCTTTAAATTCCTTTTTATCACTAACAGAGAAACGTTATGTATTACATTTTTTAGAGCAATATCGTTTTATTTTTACTTCCCCAGAGATGCTGCTCCAGCAACAGGTACAAGAGAAACTGGCGCAGATGAAGCTAGGTTTAATCGTAGTAGATGAGGCACATTGTATCTCACAATGGGGCTTTGATTTTCGACCAGATTATTTACGAATAGGTGACTGGCTATCGAGAGAAAATCGTCCGCCAATTTTGGCATTATCTGCTACGGCAACAAAGAAGGTTGTTCGAGATATACGGGAAACTTTATCTCTCAAAGCACCATTCGAGTTTATGTATAATGTTGACCGCCCGAATATTCATTTAGGTCGTGTAGTAGTGGAGGATAAGGCTGATAAAGCTAGATGGCTCATGCACCATGTTACGGAAACGGCAGGACCTGGTATTTTATATGTTTCCTCACGTAAACGTGCGCAACAATATAGCGAAGCCTTATTACAAGAGGGCGTTCGTGTTGCTGCATATCATGCTGGCTATGGGGTGGAGGACCGGCAATTTATTCAACAGCAATTTATAGCTGGTGAACTTGATTGGATTGTTGCAACAAACGCTTTTGGTATGGGCATTAATAAGCTTGATATACGGCAGGTCATTCATGAATCAATGCCTGCCAATATAGCGAATTATATGCAGGAGATTGGACGTGCAGGGCGGGATGGTCACTCTGCACTTGCTATATTACTGTATGCTGAAGGTGATGAGGAGCTGGCTAAATTTGTTGTGACAGGCGATTTACCAACTTTACATCATGTTGACCGCTACCAGGAGCTGCTATCTCAGCAAATACAGCCCATCCAAATGCTGAAAAATGGGGAGTTAAGTGAGACAGCCTTCCGTGTGTTAGACTATTGGCTGCAACGAGAGTCTTCGGAACAAGTGAAGGTCCGATTAAATCATTTAGCACTAGAGAAATACAATGCAGTGAATGAAATGCTTCAAATCATACAGACAAAAGACTGTATTCGTGAACATTTAGTCGGGTATTTTGGGCAAAAATTGCAGAAAAAGCCGGAAAACTGTTGTGAAAATTGTGGAATCCATTATGATGTAATCAAGAAAGTACGCTTAAAAGAGAAAAAGAAAGTAGAAATGGCAACGTGGGAAAGTCGATTGCAACAACTATTAATGGGTAATTAGACTAAAACTGACGGTCATTTACTTTTTTCGTAAAATTCGTCATAATAGAGATGATAGAAAGCGTAGTAAGGTTGGGGGAAAGGCGAATGAATAAAGAAGATTATCGCGATAAAATAGAAGAGCATCGTCAATCGTTTGAAGATGAGCAAAAAGAACAGCAATCCTTATCAAGAGTTTCCAGAATGAATAAAAACGGTAATAAAAACAAAAAGCCAAAAAATTCGAAACGTAAGACACCGTTAATGACGATTCTGTTTGTTATTTTTATCTTGATACCATTAACAATTCTTATTTATTTTTGGAAATTTTATGAACCAGGAAAAACGATTGAACAAGCCGAAAAGGATACAGCTGAACAGGTTGTCGAATTAGATCCTTCAGAAGCATCTGCGTCAGATAAAGATAAGGAAAAAGATGATAAGGGTCAAGACGCTCAGGGAGATAAGAAGGCTCAAGAGCAATCTCAAAAAGATGCTGATAAGTTAGCAGCGGAGCAAAAAGCTGCTGAAGAAGCGAAAAAGGCTCAAGAAGCGAAAAAGGCAGAGGCAGCAAAAAAAGCCGAAGAAGCTCGAAAAGCTGAAGAAGCAAGAATAGCTCAACAACAAGCAGAGGCAGCAAGAAAAGCAGAAGAGGCTAGAAAAGCGGAAGAAGCAAAACAAAATGCTAAAGCAACGACACATACTGTAAAAGCAAATGAGAACTTATACCGAATTGCATTAAATCACTATGGCGATGGCAGTGAAGCGACTTTAGCTAAAATTCGTGCTGCTAATGGGATGTCCTCTAATACTGTAATGGTTGGGCAAGTCATTAAGTTACCTTAATAGAATTTTTTTATCGTTATATAGGTTTTCTAGTATAAAATTACAGACAAACGTTCACACCAAAACGTACGTCTGATTTAGCAAAAAGGCGATTCGTTTTTTAAGAAGAATCGCCTTTTTGCTGTCGTAAGGAGAAGTGAGAAAATGCTATATTTAGGGCTATTTCTTTTGGTAGTCATCGCCCCTCCACTTTATATGTGGAAGGTGGCACATGAAAATAATGTATTGTCTCACCAGCTTTCATTACAGGGTGAACAGGAGAAGGTACGATTATTTTTTATTTCAGATGTTCATTTACGTAAAATAAGTAAGAAAATGATTGCACAGTTACAGGGACATCATTTTGATGCAGTAATTATTGGCGGTGATTTTGCGGATAGCCGTACACCGATTGATCGTATTCATGAAAATTTATCATTATTAACGTCCCTTGGACCAACCTATTTTATTTGGGGCAATAATGACAGAGAAATTGGGGAAGAAAGACTGAAGGACATTTTACAGGCATACCATGTTCAAATTATTGTCAATGATGCCGTACAGCTTCCGCTTAAAAATAGCTTTTGGTTAAGTGCTATTGAGGATACAACTGTTAAAGAATATAGTTTTGAAAAAGCTTTTGCAAAGATAGGAGATCAGGATTTAGTTGTTTTTATCGCCCATAATCCAGAGGTTTTTGCGAAAGTTCGGGCTAAATATCGTGCGGATTTAATGATGGGGGGACATTTACACGGAGGGCAAATCAGATTCGGTCCATATGGTGTTCATCCAAATGGTTCCTATCGTCAGCGTGATGGTGTCATGACTTTAGTAAGCAATGGCTATGGGACGACATTAGTACCTTTTCGATTTGGTGCAAAGCCCCAATGTCATATAATTGACATTGATATTTCGAGTAAATAAACAACCAAATCGTGTGAGAAGGCGTATAATAAAAAGGTATCGTCTATTCTATGATAATGTGAAAGCATGGAGCAGCAATTTTTGCTGTTCAAATTCGATTGGAGTGTCAAGAAATGCAGCAAGCAGATGCAATTATTGTTGGAGGAGGCCCATGCGGCTTAGCAGCAGCAATAGCTTTGCAAAATATTGGTTTACAACCTATTGTGATTGAAAAAGGAAATATCGTCAATGCCATCTATCATTACCCTACACATCAAACATTTTTTAGTACGAGTGAACGGTTAGCTATTGGTGATGTACCATTTATTATTGAAGGACGTAAGCCGAAACGCAATCAAGCCCTTGTCTACTATCGAGAGGTCGTCCGTTTAAAAAATATACAAGTTAATCGCTTCGAAAAAGTACAAAGTGTTGTAAAAAATAATGATTTGTTCACGGTTACCTCCGATAAGGAAATATATGAAACGCCCTATGTTGTCATTGCAACAGGTTATTATGATCATCCGAATTATTTAAATATCCATGGTGAGGAGTTACCTAAAGTTTTCCATTACTTTAAAGAGGGCCATGAATTTTTTGATACGGATGTTCTAGTTATAGGCGGCAAAAATTCAGCGATAGATGCCGCGTTAGAATTAAATAAAGCCGGGGCTCGTGTAACCGTAGCCTATCGTGGCAGCGAATACTCTCCAAGCATCAAGCCATGGGTATTACCCGAATTTGAAGGGGTAGTCAAAACTGGAGAAGTTGACATGCTTTTTAATACAAATGTATTGGAAATACGTGAGCACGAAATTGTTTTAGAAGTAGAGGGCCAAGAGAAAATAGTAAAAAATGATTTCGTTTTTGCTATGACTGGCTATCATCCTGATCACTCCATTATTAAAGCGATGGGAGTGGACATAGAGGAAGAAACGGGTCGTCCTTATGTTACGCCTGAAACGATGGAAACCAATGTTGAAGGACTATTCATTGCAGGTGTTATTGCAGCAGGAAATAATGCCAATGAAATTTTTATTGAAAATGGTCGTTTCCATGGCGAATGTATCGCTCGAACTATTGAGCAGAGAAAAAAATAACGATCGAGGCTGTATAGGCATGTAGCTTATACAGCCTTTTTAGCAAGGAGGCAACTCAATGATTGGCTTGTATTGGCTCTTGAGTTATTTAATAGGAAACATCTTGACGGCTTATTTCGTTGGTAAGATATACGGTGTCAATTTGCAGGAAGAGCGTAGTAAAAATTTAGGCGCGCGTAATGCGGGAAGTGTGATTGGGAAAACAGCGTTTATTTTGACTCTTCTTGGCGATTCATTAAAAGGTGTACTTGTTGTCGGATTAGGACGCATGTGGCAATTGGATGAATGGGTCCTTATTGGCGGAGCTGCATGGGTGATAATAGGGCATCTATTTCCGATTTGGCTGAAATGGAATGGAGGGAAAGGTGTAGCTACTTTTATTGGTGTGGGTCTCGCCTTATCGCCAAGTCTTTTTTTATGGATGATTATTGGTACAGCACTTATATCGGCCTTTACTAGAAGTCTGACACTTGGCATGGTTGGGGGCTTTGCTTTTTATATAGCCGCAATTATTCAAGCAGGGAAATTAGAGCCATATGGACTTTTAATCATGGCAATCGTGTGTATGCTTATTAAGCATATGTCTAATATTCAGGAATCATTGAAAAGAGGGAAGTGAAGGAAATGTATTGGTGTAAAATTGCCAAAACAAATGAAGAATTTGAGGCGATTGCTCGATTGAATTATGAAACATTTGTAGAAGAAATTCCTCAGCATGAGGTAAATGCATCGCGAAAAAAAGTAGATCGATTTCATCAGGAGAATACCTATGTCGTTGTTTATAAGCAAACAGAATTAATTGGCATGGTGGCGTTTAGAGATCAACGACCATTTTCTATTGATGAAAAGATTGGTAAGGTCGAGCAGTATTTATCGAAGGAAAATTGTGAGAAGCTTTGTGAAATTCGTTTGCTTTCCGTGAAGAAAGGTTATCGAACGGGTCGAGTTCTATTGAAGCTTACTCAGGCCTTAACTACATTTGCCTACGAAAAAGGCTATTCTGCTGCAGTGATTTCAGGTACAACGAGAGAGGAAAAACTATATAAGCAGATGGGTTTTAAGCAGTTTGCACCAGCTGTCGGGGAAGAGGGTGCGATGTTTTTACCGATGGTGCTCACTAGACATGAATTTGAACAATCATTACAACATAGACTAACGACGGAACCCTCTACATTTTATCCTGGGCCGGTGAGGCAATTAGAGACAATTGCTCATTCAGATTTATCACATCGTTCATTACCTTTTTATGCGCTTTATGAACGAGTGCAGAAGAGGTTACTGCATTTATCGAAGTCCAATCATGTTGGTGTAATCGTAGGAACGGGAACGCTAGCAAATGAAGTAATGCTTGCACAACTAAAGGCACAGCAATTAGGAAAAGGGCTTATTCTCACAAATGGAGAATTCGGTGAACGTTTACAGAAGCAAGCCGCTCGTTGGTCATTACATTATGATGTGGTAGAAAAAGAATGGGGAACAGTATTTGATGACAAAGAACTGGCTTCACAGCTTGAGACGGGGTCTTATCAGTGGATGTTGGCAGTACATGGTGAGACTTCCACGGGAACTTGTAATAACTTAGATATTCTTAAAAAGCTTGCTAAACAATACAATGTAAAGTTATGTATAGATTGTATTAGTTCGTTCGGTGCCATGCCGTTCTCTTTACAGGACTGCTATTTAGCTACGGCTGTGAGTGGTAAGGCCATTGGTGCGTTAAGTGGGCTAGCATTTGTATTTTCGCAATCACTTGCACCCCCATCTGCCGATCTACCCGCTTATCTTGATTTAGCAAATTATCAGCAAGGTGTCATACCATTTACATTACCTGCTGTATTACTGAGCAATGTGGAGACTGCATTGCAAGCCTATCCAGCACGTTATGAGCAGCTACAGCAACGCTTTCAATCACTGCTGCAGCTACCAATCATGCAATTTCAATATCCAACTACTCAATATCCGATGTTGATAACGGTTCAATTGCCTAATAATTATGCCAACCTACTTATTGATTTAGCATTAAACGGGCTATTCGTTCATGGTGAAAGCCAGTATTTACGCCAAAAGAATTTCATTCAATTTTCTGTGATACAGCCAGATTTTGATGAAGCTTTGGCTCGACTTAGCGAAATACTGGGCTATTATGAACAGGTGATCGAGACTTTAGCGTTACAAGAAAAAGTCCTTTAAATTTAAAGGCGAGCCAGTTGTGTTAAGGCCTATTAATAATTTTAAGCGTGCCTTTTGACCATTAATACCTGTGGCGAATATGGCGCCTAAGTCTTCTAGCATTTTACCGCCGCCCATATAGCCATAAACACCTTCTGCAATTCCATTAAAGCAGCGGGAAACAAGTACAACTGGGATGTCTCGTTGTATAAGGCTTTCAATTCCCTTTACAACAGATGGCGGGACATTCCCTTGACCTAGTCCTTCTAGCACAACACCATCATATTTACATGCAAGCACGACATCCAATAAATCTTCTTCCATTCCAGCGTACACTTTTAGCATTGCGACACGCTTAGGTAAATTGTTAACATCTACATATTGTCGACGAATTGGTGCGTGATGGAATAAGATTCGGGATTTTGTAATAAGGCCAATCGGTCCATATTGTGGAGATTGGAAAGTATTTACTGAACTTGTGCTTGTTTTTGTTGTATTTACAGCAAGATGAACCTCATCATTCATCACAACAAGCACACCTTTATCACGTGCTTCTTCATCAACAGCTACTCGGACTGCTTCTACTAAATTATAAATCCCATCTGCTCCAAGTTCGTTAGATGAACGCATTGCTCCTGTTAGCACAATCGGAATGGCTAAGTTCGTAGTTAGCTCTAAGAAATAGGCGGTTTCTTCCAATGTATCCGTACCGTGTGTGATGACCACACCGTCAATTGGCTGTGCGTCAATTTGTTCCAAAATCAAGTTACGCAATAAAAGCATCTCTTTCGGTGTAATATGTGGAGAAGGAAGGTTAAAAGCTTCTATTTCGATAATGCTTGCTAGTGAAGCCAGTTTATTACTTTCCTTCATTAGAGGATTTTCCTTATTAGGCATGACCGCTCCTTCAGCACTCATCGCCATGGAGATTGTGCCGCCAGTATGAATTAATAAAATTGTTTTTTTCATAAAAAATAAATCTCCTTTTAAAAAGTTTTTTTGTCATTACATGGTATAATAATAGCAGTCTATTGTTGAAAGGAGCCGGCATCATGATCATTTTATTATCTGCTGCCATTGCTCCCGGTCTAGCGCTTTTTAGTTATTTCTATTTGCGCAATCAGATGGCTACGGAGCCAAGAAGAACTTTACTACAAACGTTTTTATACGGCGCATTTTTAACGTTCCCAATCATGTTTTTACAGTATGTATTAACAGAGGAAGGGGTTTTTCGATATCTTTATCTTCAAGACGTACTATTTTCAAGTGTCATTGAAGAATTTTTTAAATGGTTTGTGCTATTAATTGCCATCTATAATCATATAGAATTTGATGACCCTTACGATGGTATATTGTACGGGGCAAGCATTTCACTTGGCTTTGCTACGATTGAAAATGTTCTTTATTTACTTTCATTTGGCTTAGACACGGCATTTATGCGAGCCTTATTACCAGTATCGAGTCATGCTTTGTTCGGTGTCGTAATGGGCTATTATTATGGACGGGCTAAGTTTTCGAAACTTGTTAAGACAAAAGAGATGATTGCTATGGCGCTTTGTGCACCAGTCGTACTTCACATTCTATACAATACAATATTATCATTCAAAGGTCACTGGGTTTATTTAATGATTCCTTTTATGTTGTTTTTATGGTGGTTTGGCTTGCGTAAAGTGAAGCTTGCACATTATCATCTGGTGCAGCATCTTCATATGCAAAAGAAAATATAAAGCGTAGAAATCGTCAAAGATTTCTACGCTTTATTTCATTTTTATCATGTATAAAATACTCCTTTTGTTTCAAGCTATAAAAAAAAGGAGTGATAAAAGTGCGTTTAGTAAGCATACTTTTTGCTTTAATATTAGGAATTAGTATAATTGCGATTCCTCAAAATGATGCGAATGCATTTAGCGATCAGCAAATTACTCGGGGTGCCTATGGAGATGATGTCGTTGAATTGCAAGCGAGGCTACAATACTTAGGTTTTTATAAGAGTAAAATTGATGGCAAATTTGGCTACAACACATACTGGGCTTTACGTAATTTCCAAGAAAATTATGGGTTACCAGTAGACGGAATTGCAGGCGCTAAGACAAAGAAAGCGTTAACGGGCAATTCAGATTATGACGAAAAATGGGTGAAAGCTCAATTAAATGCAGGAAATCAATTTACTTATTATGGTGGGCAGCCACTTGATCAGCAAGTGAAAAAGAATACTAGTGGTGGCAGTAGCAATAGTAGTGGAAGTAGTAATAATAATGGAACACAGACACAAGTTCCTCCCAAATATACAGAGCGTGATTTACAGCTAATGGCGAATGCGGTATATGGAGAGGCAAGGGGAGAACCATATGAAGGACAAGTAGCGGTTGCCGCAGTTATTTTAAATCGTTTGGAAAGCCCAGATTTCCCGAATACTATTTCAGGTATCATTTTCCAACCGTTAGCATTTACGGCCGTTGCAGATGGGCAAATTTGGCTTGAGCCAAATGAGCGAGCGAAAGAAGCGGTTATTGATGCCATGAACGGCTGGGACCCTTCTGAAAATGCATTGTATTATTTCAATCCAAAAACTGCAACGAGCAAATGGATTTGGTCACGTCCACAAATCAAACAAATTGGAGAGCATATTTTCTGTTCATAGAAAGGAGGAACCTAGATGAAAACTTGGCTCGTGGTCTTAACGATTGCCGTTATTGGGTTAGGGGCATACAGCATTGATTTACATGGAGATAAAGAAGATTTACAACGTACCGTGCTAGCACAATATACAGATAAGTTAACGGATGCATCTGAAAAACTTTCCCATCTTCAACGCTCAGTATCACAATCCCTGTTGTTTCAAGACGAGCAGGCGATTCACAATGAACTAGATTCGGTTTGGCGTTTAAGCTCAGAAGTTCGTTCTTCAATTGCGAATATTCCAATAGGACAAGAACTATCAAGTGAATGGATGAACTATCTAGGGCGACTTGGCGATGAAGCAAAAAGGACAGCGAAAACAGGGGATTATGAAGCTTGGCGTGAAAAAATGCCCCAGGTTTCAACGAATTTACAATCTCTTTCCGATGAATGGACAGCTGCAACCGTCGATTTCTATAAGCATGATGGGAAAATGGATGTTTGGCTACAGCAAGTAGATAATAAAAATCCAAATAGCCAATTTGATACTGTAAAAGATACATTAAAGGGCTACGGCGAAAAGGATTTCCCGTTAACTTTATCTGAATCTGATTGGCAGAAAAAAATTGAGTTAAAGGCATTACAGGATGCAGTTATTACCGAAAAAGAAGCACTAGAAAAAGTGAAATACTTATTTCCAGTCATTAAAGATGCCACATTTACAGTTACAAAAAGTAGTGATACAGCACCATATCCTTTTTATCATATCCAATTCCACCAAGGGATTCGATTAGGCTATGTTGATTTAACAGAAAAGGGTGGACATTTATTATCCTATTTAGTAGAACGTCCTGTGGATGAAGCCAAGTTATCACAAGAGGAAATCATGAAAAAAGCGCAGGAATATGTGAAGAAATTAGGCATGAAAGATGTAGCCTATGTGGAATCACGAGAAAATCATCAAGCTTGGCATGTGACATTTGCTCGTGTCCATCCTGGAGATAATGCGTTAATCTACGCTGATGGTGTTCAATTGAAAGTGGCGAAAGATACAGGTGAGCTGTTAGGTGCAAATGCAATGGAATATATTCAAGAAGAAAATATTAAAAAGCAAACAGCTAAGCCGATTGATTGGAAAACGTTCTTCCAAGACGATATCCAAGTACAAGAGGTAAAAAATATCTACACAGATAATGGACAATTTGAGCAACGTCTTTGCTATGAGGTCATTGCATTGCGTGATGGTAATACGCAGGAAACATTTAGAATTGTTATTGATGCGGAAAACCATAATGTATTAAAAGTGGAATATCTAACTTAATCAATGATGCTTCCGCTCTGTATCAACTTGACATGAAAATACTACCAATTTTTATAGCCAAAATAAGCTTCTCATGAGATAATTAAACTATATTTTTCGCACGGGGAGATGCTCATGGAAATAAAAATTGGTACACAATTACAACTTGAACCAACTTATACAGAGCGTTTGGAGAAATTCCGCTGTAAAGTTGTAGAGCAAAAAGATAATATTCTATATATTGATTATCCGGTTAATATGGCAACAAAGAAAACGGCATTTTTAATAGATGGCTCAGAATTTAGAGCAACTTTTCGTACCGAGGATAAACAATCCTTTGCCTTTAATACAGAGGTAGTTGGCCGTAAAGCAGGTAATATCCCAATGATTATGTTGCATTGTCCAACACCAGAGGAGTTTATAAAAATTCAGCGACGAGAATACGTTCGTGTGGAGACACAAGTAGACGTTGCTATTCAGTTGAAAGATTATAAATATCAGCTTGTGACTGTGGATATTAGTGCAGGAGGCCTAGCAGTCATGTTGAAAGGTCAAGTAGCTTTCACTGAGGGTGATGAAGTAAAACTAACCATTGTATTGCCATTTGCTAATGGAGATGTCAAGTATGTCATTACGGAAGCGCTGATCGTACGTATTTTTGAAAAAGAGGATAAACGCATTGCAACAATCCAACTAACAGATACAGATGATGTCGATCAACAGCATATTGTCCGTTTTTGCTTTGAACGTCAATTAGTCAATCGTCGTAAAGAAATGAACCCTTTTAATGTTTAATATCCTTTATGAATATTTTGATGAAGCCCTCTCCTAGTAGAGGGCTTTTTTGAGGTTATATGATACAATAAGAGGTGCAGAAAGTAGGGAAGAATATGAAGAAAAACATTCAAATTGCGATAGACGGGCCTGCTGGTGCTGGCAAAAGTACAATCGCAAAAATTGTTGCTGAAGCACTTGGCTTTACTTACATTGACACAGGGGCAATGTATCGAGCAGTTACGTATAAAGCGATGCAACAAAACATACATTTAGATGATGAAGCAAAATTAGCAGAGATGCTTGAAGTAAGCACAATTGAATTAAAACCATCACCTCAGGGACAGCTTGTTTTTTTAGATGGTCACAATGTGTCAGCGGAAATACGCTCTAATGAGGTCACTTCATCAGTCTCACAAGTAGCTGCCCATGCGAAGGTTCGTGAGCTATTAGTTGCTCAACAGCAAAAACTTGCAGCTAATGGCGGTGTTGTCATGGATGGCCGCGATATTGCTACACATGTCTTAAAGGATGCAGAACTAAAGATTTTCATGTCTGCAACAGTAGAGGAGCGTGCTAGACGACGCTTGATTGATAATCAAAAAAGAGGAATTGACTCCTCTCTTGAAAAACTTCAGGAAGAAATTGCGCTACGTGATAAAAAGGATAGTGAGCGTGAAGCATCGCCACTGATTCAAGCTGAAGATGCGATTTTTTTAGATACAACAGCATTGTCCATTGATGATGCAGCACAAGCTATTTTAAAATTAGCAGAAGAAAAAATGCTATAAATCCTAAAATTTCAGACATTTTTTGAATTTAAAGGATTTATTTTTGTCTTTGTCTTCAATATCGAATAAAATAGTAAGGGAAGATGCGAAGGAGGGTTACATATGTCTGAAGAAATGAACTATGCAGAACAAACGTTTAACGAGGGTGATATCGTCAAAGGCATTGCCGCGCAAGTTGATGAAAAGGCAGTATCTGTATCAATTCCAGGTGCTCCGTTTGATGGTATTGTACCGATTAGTGAATTATCAAGCTTACACATTGAGAAAGCGTCTGATGTCATCTCAGTTGGAGATGAATTAGAATTGATGATTACAAAGGTTGAAGAAGAAAACTTTGTCCTATCAAAACGTAAAGTGGATGCTCTAAAAGCATGGGATACACTGGAGCAGCAATTTGCCGCTGAGGAAATCTTTGAAGCGGAAGTAAAGGATATTGTTAAAGGTGGTCTTGTCGTAGATTTAGGTGTACGTGGCTTTGTACCAGCATCGCTTGTAGAGGACTATTTTGTTGATGATTTTGAAGGCTATAAAGGGCAAACATTAAGCTTTAAAATTGTTGAGCTTGATAAGGATAAGAATCGCCTTATTTTATCTCACCGAGCAGTGGTTGAAGCAGAGAAAGCTTCACAAAAGAAAAATGTGATTAATCAAATAAAAGCTGGCGATGTATTGGATGGTAAAGTACAGCGTCTCGCGTCATTTGGTGCATTTATCGACCTAGGTGGTATTGATGGTCTTGTACACATCTCGCAAGTATCACATGAGCATGTGAGTGATGTGAGTGAGGTTTTAGCTGAAGGACAAGATGTAAAAGTAAAAGTTCTATCAGTGGACCCAGAAAATGAACGTATTTCTTTATCTATTAAGGAAACAATTCCTGGACCATGGTCTAATATTGAAGAACGTGCCGCTAAAGGCACTATTTTAGACGGTAGAGTGAAGCGACTTACTTCATTTGGCGCATTTGTGGAAGTATTCCCAGGCGTTGAAGGTTTAGTGCATATATCGCAAATTGCGCATAAGCACATTAACACACCTCATGAAGCACTAAAAGAGGGACAAGAAGTACAGGTAAAGGTTCTTGATGTCAACGCTGACGAAGGCCGTCTAGCCCTTAGTATTAAAGAATTATTAGAAAATCCTGAAGCAGAAGAAGTAATCGACTATGAATTACCTGAAGAGAATACAGGCTTCTCATTCGGTGATGTGATTGGCGATAAACTAAAAAACTTTAAATAATGTATAAAGCGAGGATGCATAAATGTATCCTCGCTATTTTTATGGTTGATAGGATTTTGAAAGTGAAGAATAGCGATTGAAGAGTGGATAAAATCTTTGAATTGAAGGATAAAACTCTAAAAGTAGCGGATAAGATTCTCAAAATAAAGGATAGCAATTAAAAAAGGCGATAGAACCTTTATAACATCTGATAGAGCGCTTAAAAAAATGAGGTAACACCTTTTATCACCATACATAGCGTTCTACATTATGGATATGATATGATATAATGGCATTTTTCGTGTATAATAGCGAAAGACAAGAAGTTGGAAGGATGAAGTACAGATGACGAAACCAGTAGTAGCCATCGTAGGTCGTCCGAACGTAGGTAAGTCGACGATTTTTAATCGTATCGTTGGAGAACGTGTTTCGATTGTGGAGGATATCCCAGGCGTAACACGTGACCGTATTTATAGTTCGGCAGAGTGGTTAACACACGATTTTAATATTATTGATACAGGTGGCATTGAAATTGGAGACGAGCCGTTTTTAGAACAAATTCGTCAACAAGCTGAAATCGCTATTGATGAAGCAGACGTTATTATTTTCATGACAAATGGTCGTGAAGGGGTAACGGCAGCAGATGAGCAAGTTGCTAAAATTCTATACAAAACAAAAAAACCAGTCGTATTAGCGGTCAATAAAATTGATAATCCTGATATGCGTGAAATGATTTATGATTTTTATGCACTTGGCTTCGGTGAACCTTGGCCTATTTCAGGTTCCCACGGTTTAGGTTTAGGGGATTTATTGGACGAATGTGCGAAACATTTCCCGAAAGAAGATGAAGAACAATACGGTGATGATGTCATTAAATTCTCTTTAATTGGTCGCCCGAATGTTGGGAAATCCTCTTTAGTGAATGCTTTCCTAGGGCAGGAACGTGTTATTGTTAGTAATATTGCAGGGACAACACGTGATGCGATTGATACGCCTTATGCATATGATGGACAGGAATATGTCATTATTGATACGGCGGGTATGCGTAAAAAAGGAAAGATCTATGAAACAACCGAGAAATATTCTGTGTTACGTGCGCTACGTGCTATTGAACGCTCAGACGTTGTTTTAGTAGTGCTGAATGCAGAAGAAGGTATTCAGGAGCAAGATAAAAAAATCGCTGGCTATGCACATGAGGCTGGAAAAGCTGTGATCATTGTTGTGAATAAATGGGATGCCATTGAAAAAGATGAAAAAACAATGAATGTCTTTACACAGCAAATTCGTGAGCATTTCCTATTTTTAGATTATGCCCCAATTATTTTTGTATCGGCGAATACAAAACAGCGTGTGCATCAAATTTTACCGATTATCCAACGTGTCAGCGAGAATCATGCGATGCGTATTCAGTCCTCTATTTTAAATGAAGTGATTGAGGACTCAGTGGCTCGTAATCCAGCACCGACAGATAAAGGTCGTCGTTTACGTATTTACTATGCTACTCAGGTAGCGATTAAGCCACCAACATTCGTTATTTTTGTGAATGAACCTGAGCTTATGCATTTCTCATATGAACGCTTCTTAGAAAATCGCATCCGCGAAACATTTGACTTTGAAGGGACGCCAATTCGTTTAATTACACGTGCGCGTGCTTAAGGCAATAGCTATAGACATACAATACGCCAACCCGACATTATTGTTGGGTGGCGTCTTTTTACAAGAAAGAACTTACTTAATAGACAACCCAACAAAGGGAGGATTTTGTTATGGAAAAAGTTTGTGTGTTAGGGGCAGGCTCATGGGGTACTGCACTGGCAATGGTACTAGCGGAAAATGGACATGATACGCTTGTATGGACACATAGAGCTGAGCAGGCAGAAGAAATCAATCAACTGCATACGAATAAAAAATATTTACCAGAAACCATTCTACCTGTAAATTTACATGCGACGAGTGATATGGCACAGGTAGCTACTCATGCAGAAACCATTGTTGTGGCTGTTCCAACAAAAGCGATTCGTGAAGTATGCGAGAAACTAACGGCTGAATTAACAAAAAAAGTGTTGTTTGTCCATGTTTCGAAAGGAATTGAGCCTGACTCATTAAAACGAATATCTGAGATTTTAGCAGAAAGCTTACCAGCAATGTATGTGGAAGAAATTGTTGTTCTTTCTGGGCCAAGTCATGCAGAAGAAGTGGTACTGCATCATCCTACAACGGTTACTGCAGCTTGTGCTAATATTGATGCTGCTGAAAAGGTACAGGATTTATTTATGAATCAGTTCTTCCGCGTCTATACAAATGAGGATATCATTGGTGTAGAAATAGGAGGAGCTTTGAAAAACGTTATCGCTTTAGCGGCAGGTATTACTGATGGCTTAAATTATGGAGACAATGCAAAAGCGGCACTTATTACGCGAGGTCTTGCAGAAATTTCACGGTTAGGTGTAAAAATGGGTGGTAATCCATTTACGTTCTCAGGGCTTACAGGTATGGGGGACTTAATTGTAACCTGTACAAGTGTCCACTCGCGAAACTGGCGTGCAGGTAATATGTTAGGGCAAGGTATGAAGCTACAAGAAGTGCTGGATCAAATGGGCATGGTCGTAGAAGGTGTCCGTACCACGAAGGCAGCCTATCAATTAGCAGAGAAATATGATGTCGCCATGCCGATTTCCACAGAGCTCTATAGTGTGCTATTTAATGATGTTGAACCGAAAGTGGCAGTAGATGCCTTAATGATGCGTATGAAAAAACGAGAAATAGACGATATGAAGCATTAATATTAATTTTTTGATTAGACTTGTCATTAAATGGACATAAATAAGGTGTCTCAACCAATCTGTTGAGACGCCTTATTGTGTGCCACTAGTTGAATAGAAATACAAGCTAAAAGAGTTGTCCATTTCTTGATAGTTATGGGACAACTATTTCTTTTTAGCAAAAGCACATAGTATAATATACTTTGTGTCTTGACATTCAAAGAAAGGTGGTTTTTTGAAATGGGCCCGTTAGCTCATATGCCTGCGCTTGATGTAATGTGGGTGTCGTTTTATTGCATCGCATTTATGATTATATCAGTCGGCTTAATTTATTTAGCACGAAATAAGATTTCAAATGTATTTTTACGAACAGTCGTAAATTTATGTGCATACATACTGTTTGGACTTGGCACATTTTTAATGGTACTTGTAGTTGCCACTTGGCCAGCATAAATAATAATGAGGTGTCAGTAACATGAAAAAACTAAGTGCTTTGCTGTTGGTATTTGCAACCGCCATACTGTTAGTAGGATGTGCGTACCCAGAAGAAGAAAAAAGGGCTAAGGTCACGCCTGATGTCGATCAACTAGCGGCAGTTCAACGTGCTGTGGATGAATACCGTGAAGCAACAGGTGGACTAGTACCAATTAAAAATAGCGAGCTAGATACGGATATCTATATCAAATATTTAATCGATTTTGAAAAACTTATGCCGAAGTATTTGACGACAATTCCTGGAAATGCCTATGAAAAAGGTGGTATATATCAGTATATCATTTGGGACCCTGAAAATGAGGCATCGGTCAAATTAGTAGATTTAAACGCGGCAGAGCGTATACGTGAAATAGGTATTCGTAAACTATCTACACAGTATTTACCAATAAAAGGGTCAATTTCAGAAAATGTTTATCAGATCAACTATAAAGATTTGGGTTATAAAACAGAGGTAACTGTAAAAAGTCCCTATTCTGGCGTCGAGTTACCGCTTTTCATGACTGGTGATGGTGAATTACATGTAGACTATGCTGTGGATTTAGGCCAGCTTTTAAAAGAGGATAAGCCGAATGTAAAGCCAGGTGATGATATTCGCCAACTGCTTGTCGACAAATTTCCAGTGGTGCCTGCCTATTCTATTCCATATACAGTGGACGAGAATGGAGAGCCTATCTATGATATGAAAACGTATAATGCGGATGTCAAAAAAGCGAAAGAATTACAAAAACAAGAGGCAGAAGCCGCCGAGAAAAAAGAGAAATAGCAAACAAGCTCCTTACATTTGTGAGGGGCTTTTTCATATTTGTCTACAGGCTCGCATATAGTGAAAAAGCGTAGATAAAGGAGGCAGAAACCTTGAGTGAAGCAGTATTTAGAGAAATTGCAGAGCGCACAAATGGCGATGTTTATATTGGTGTTGTCGGTCCAGTACGTGTAGGTAAATCAACATTTGTAAAAAAGGTAATGGAATCAGTCGTGTTACCAAACATTGTGGATGAAACGGAAAGAATGCGAGCACAAGATGAGTTGCCACAAAGTTCTCCGGGGCCAGTCATTATGACTGCTGAGCCGAAGTTTGTGCCTGCCCAAGCAACCCGTATTGTGGTCGGTGAAGATGAAATGCCATTCCAAATTCGATTAGCAGATTGTGTTGGTTATATTATCGATGGGACAAAAGGCTATGAGGATGAAAATGGACCAAAATTTGTTCATACGCCTTGGCATACGGAGCCAATTCCATTTCAGGAAGCCGCTAAAATTGGCACAGATAAGGTGATTCGCGATCATGCGAATATTGGTATTGTCGTAACGACTGATGGTACAGTGAACGGAATCAGTCGACGAGCAGCAGAGAAGGCAGAAGAGGAAATTGTAGAGCAATTAAAAGACATCGGCAAACCATTTGTCATCTTACTCAATTGCCAAATGCCTGCGAGAGAAGAAACGGTTCAGCTTCGCAATGAATTGTTTGAACGTTACAATGTCCCTGTTATTGCGATGTCCATTGATCAAATGAGAGAAACGGATATTCAATATATTTTACAAGAGGCGTTATTTGAATTCCCAATTCGTACCATTGAGGTGGAAAAACCAGACTGGCTGGATGTATTAGATGCTACACATCCATTAAATGTTGCATTGATTGATTCGATGGAGGAAGTCCTTTCTTCTGTTATGAAAATTCGAGATGTGCAACAGGCGTCAGATGCCTTTAAAGCCATTGACTTTATTGACCAAAGTGAAGTTGTTCATGTAGATGCAGGTGTAGGAACAGCTGTAATTCGGGTATCCCTACAGGGTGAATTGTATAAATCAGTTTGTAATGAATGGCTAGAAGAACCAATTGAAACGAAAAAAGATTGGTTACTCTTTATCAAAGAGGCGGCAGAGGCAAAAGAGGCCCAAAAACGCTTTAAAAGTGCTATTCACGATGCTGATACGACAGGCTATGGCGTGACATTGCCAATGATGCAGGAATTTGAGCCAACAGCCCCAGAGCTCATTAAACAGAATAATTTCTTCGGCGTACGAATGAAGGCAAAAGCGCCATCCTATCATATTATCCGAGTTGATATGGAGTCAGAATTTGCACCGTTAATTGGCTCAGAGTTCCATAGTCAGCAACTTCTAAAAGATTTAAATCATGCTTATTTACATGATCGTGATGCCTTATGGAATACACAATTATTTGGCACACCATTGCATGAAGTATTAAAAGAGGGAATTCGTTATAAAATGGATGCAGTTCCATCTACTGCCAAAAAACGTATGCGTCAGACGATTGAACGTATGGTTAACGAAGGAGATCGTGGTTTAGTAACATTTATTTTATAGTGATAAAATTCAGAAAAAATGCAAAAAATATACGCAGGGCTTTTCGTTTTTATGCGAAAAGTCCTTTTATTTTTGTTTTTTGGGTGAAAAACTGATTTTTTGGTTATAATCATGTATGAATACAGTTGCGTAGCGGTTTTCTATGTGTTACTCTTTTTACAGAATTGGTTCATGACCCTTTGAGAGGAGGTGAATGGTGTGAATAAAACAGAATTAGTAAACTCTGTTGCTGAAGCTGCAGGTCTTTCTAAAAAAGACGCTTCTAAAGCAGTTGAAGCTGTATTTGATACAATTCAAGATGCTCTTGCAAAGGGTGACAAAGTACAATTAATTGGTTTTGGTAACTTTGAAGTACGTGAACGTGCGGCTCGTAAAGGTCGTAACCCACAAACTGGTAAAGAAATCGAAATCGCTGCTAGCAAGGTGCCTGCTTTCAAACCAGGTAAAGCGCTTAAAGACGCGGTAAAATAATACACGTCTAGTAGTTACATAGAGCAGTCTTCATGTTAACGAACATGAAGGCTGCTCTTTTTAACTTCAAATTTGAATTTTACATAATAATATACAGTGATTTTCTTATCTAGAAGCGAATTTCTGATGAATCAGGTAAGTCATTTTGCGCTTACCTTTTGGATGTGCTACGATGCATAGGGAAATGTGTAATGTTTTGATATGCAGGAGGTTTTTTTGATGTCGAATATTGATTTATTAAAAATAGAAGAAGCGGTAAAAATGATTTTAGAAGCGGTAGGTGAAGATGTAAATCGTGAAGGTTTATTGGATACGCCGAAGCGTGTAGCAAAAATGTATGCCGAAATGTTCAGCGGCTTGCATGAGGATGCTAAAGATTATTTTAAAACGGTATTTCATGAGGATCATGAAGAACTAGTGCTTGTCAAAGATATACCTTTTTATTCGATGTGTGAGCATCATCTAGTACCTTTCTATGGCAAAGCACATGTTGCATACATACCAAATGACGGCGTTGTTGCTGGACTGAGTAAGTTAGGACGTGCAGTGGAGACGATTGCCCGCAGACCACAACTACAAGAGCGTATTACCTCTTCAGTAGCGGACACAATTATGGAGATGCTTTCGCCAAAAGGTGTTTATGTTGTGATCGAGGCTGAGCATATGTGTATGACAATGCGTGGATTAAAAAAACCTGGTTCTAAAACGGTGACATCTGTTGCACGCGGTATATATGAGGAAGATGAAGTGAAACGTAGAGAAGTACTATCATTTATTCAAATGTCTTAAATTGCGTGTCTAATTATGTTATGATGAACTAAGAATTTGTCGGATTTAAGGAGTGTACAAAGATGTCACAAGATTATATTGTTATTCAAGCAGAAGAAGATGGTGTACATGTCATTGGATTAACACGTGGAACTGATACGAAATTCCATCATTCAGAGAAATTAGATGCCGGCGAAGTAATGATTGCTCAATTTACAGAACACACGTCTGCCATGAAAATACGCGGTAAAGCGCAAATTCATACAGCACATGGCGTGATCAATAGCGAAGCGAAAAAATAAGAAATTTTGTTTCTGACGATAGGTTTTAATGCTGTTCAACGTTCTACAGCACATATAAAAACACTAGATGTGAAAAACTTAGTATAAGGTCTATGGGCAGTTAGCATTCCAACATTCAATTATGGGAGAGCTTTACTGCCTGTGCTATGAAGAAAGCAAATTTTTTTTATTCCGCATCGTTGCGTATGCTATAATGACTCAGTAAGCAAGCGTTTGGCCTTGTATAGGGCTAACGTATCTGAAAGTGAAATGGAGTAAGGTCTATGAATGCAACATACATTCAAAATTCAATTGCACAGTTAAAAACAGAGATTTTCATGGATGTTCGTCATAGAACTTTGCAAAAATACACAGGTGTACCTGTGCTAGATGAAAATCAACTGTTTTATTTGTTAATCCCGTTTTTGAATGGTGAAGAGTGGCAACAAGAGCAACAAGAGGCTGCAATTACTGTTGGCATAGTGTACGCAGCATTAGCGGCTCACGATCATATAAAAGAATTAGATGCAACATCAAAAGAACAGCAGCTTACCGTATTAGCTGGGGATTTTTATAGTGGTCGTTATTATGAAATATTAGCAATGTCAGGGAATGTTGCATTGATTCGAAACTTGTCACAAGGTATTGTGGCACGATGTGAAAATCAAATTAAGGTTTATGAAAATAAACAACGAACAATGGAACAGTGGTATACATCGATGAGTACGATAGAATCTGGGTTAATTGCTCAATTTTTTGATCTTTATTCTTTCAGTGAATATATACCACTTATAGAAAAAAGCTTATTAATCTTGCGTTTAGAAAAAGAATGGACAGCTTATCAACGTGGGCAAATGTCTTTAATGGGTAAGGCACTAGAAGAAAGTGTCAGACGTAATGGCGCAACCTTTAATAGCGTCATCCAAGGGAAAATTGTGCATTTAAAAACAGAGCTATCACAGATCATTAATCAGGCATCCTTTTTACAAAGTGATATCAAACAAGCTTTACATGCACATGTAGAGGCATCCATTGCTTCTACTAACGGATAAGAGAGGTTTTTCAAAATGGCTAAAACGAAAGAAGAACACGTTCACGAAGTATTTGAAAGTATTTCGGAAAACTACGATAAAATGAATGGTGTAATTAGTTTCCAGATGCATGTTGGCTGGCGTAACGATACGATGAAGCACATGGCTGTAAAACCTGGATCAAAAGCACTTGATGTATGCTGTGGCACCGCAGACTGGACAATCGCATTGGCAGAGGCTGTTGGTGAAAGTGGAGAAGTAAAAGGGCTTGACTTTAGTCAAAACATGCTGAAAGTTGGCGAAAAAAAGGTAGAGCCATACCCACAAATTGAACTCATTCATGGAAATGCGATGGAGTTGCCTTTTCCTGATGATACGTTTGATTATGTGACAATCGGCTTTGGTCTTCGCAATGTACCTGATTATTTACAAGTTTTGAAGGAAATGCATCGTGTTGTTAAACCAGGTGGAATGGTGGTTTGTTTAGAAACATCTCAATCTGAGATCCCTGGTTATCGTCAGCTGTTCCGTTTTTATTTTAAATTTATAATGCCGATATTTGGTAAAATATTTGCGAAAAGCTATAAGGAGTATTCTTGGCTTCAGGAATCTGCGAATGATTTCCCAGGTATGAAAAGGTTAGCGGCATTGTTTGAGCAGGCAGGATTAGAAAAAGTAACGTACAAAGCATACAGTGGCGGGGCTGCGGCAATGCATATGGGCTTTAAAAAGATACGTTAATGGGGGAAGGTTTTCACACGTGGAAAAGATGAAGTTAAAACTACTCTATTCCGATTTGAAATCAGATATCGAAATCATTGAACAAGAGTTAGAAAAAGCGGTGGACTCATCTTCATATTTGATCAACGATGCTTCTCTCCATTTATTACAAGCTGGTGGCAAACGGATAAGACCAATTTTTGTGTTACTAGGCGCAAAATTTGGTGATTATGACATTGAGAAGATGAAGGATGTAGCAGTGCCTTTAGAACTCATTCATATGGCATCGCTTGTACATGATGATGTCATTGACGACTCCAATATGCGAAGAGGACGCCCGACTGTCAAATCACAGTGGAATAACAGGGTAGCAATGTACACAGGCGATTTTATTTTCGCACGTGCGCTGGAATATATAACAAAGTTAGAAGACCCACTTGTTCATCAAATTTTAGCCCGTACGATGGTGGAGATTTGTAACGGTGAAGTCATTCAAATTGAAGATAAATTTAGATTAGATCAAGGTTTAAAAGATTATTTTAGAAGAATCAAACGCAAAACAGCATTACTTATTTCCTCAAGCTGTGAGCTAGGAGCTGTGGCAGCGGGGGTTGATGCTAAAACAGTTCGGCATTTAAAGCGCTTCGGCTACTTTGTAGGCATGAGCTTCCAAATTATCGATGATGTTTTAGATATTATGGCAACCGATAAAGAACTAGGGAAGCCAGCAGGTAGTGACTTACTACAGGGCAATATTACTTTACCGATTTTATTGTTGAAAGATGATCCGGAGATGCAACCATACTTAGTTAAAGTGTTTGCAGGCACGTTAACAGAATCGGAACGTCAAAATATGTTGCAATATGTGCGTAAATCTCATGCGATTGAGCAAGCTAATCGTATGAGTGATAAATATTTGAAAAAAGCCTTACAAGAAATTGATGCTTTACCAAAACATCCCGTAAAGAAAAAATTACGTGATGTAGCATTGTTCATGGGTAAGCGCAAATTCTAGCTTTTTGTTGTACAAAAGCTCATTTTTTGTTAATATTTATCGGTAGGTGTAAAACCTGTTAGACGAATTTAAGGAGTGTTTTAAACATGGCAATTGAACAAACTTTTTTAATGGTTAAGCCTGACGGCGTTGAACGTCAAGTAATTGGAGACATCGTTGATCGTTTCGAACGTCGCGGTTTTGTAATGAAAGGTGCTAAATTAATGGTAATTCCTAAAGAATTAGCAGAAAAGCACTATGCTGAGCATGCTGAGCGTCCATTCTTTGGTGAATTAGTTGATTTCATCACTTCTGGTCCTGTATTCGCTATGGTATGGGAAGGCGAGAACGTAATCAAGCTTGCACGTACAATGATGGGTGCAACGAAACCTGAAGAATCTAACCCAGGTACAATCCGTGGTGACTACGCAACAACTGTTTCTCACAACATCATCCACGGTTCTGACTCTCTTGCTTCTGCAGAGCGCGAAATCGGCTTATTCTTCGGTGAAGATTTAGTTTAATTTCGAATAGATCAAGCAATCTCAATTTTTTGAGATTGCTTTTTTATTGCGCAAAAAAGGGGAGGGATCATTCCGACGAATAATCTCTTACTAGAAACATATAGAATTGTTAAAAACTTCTTAGTCATGTACAATAAATAATGTAATATTCTGATAATTAAGTGAGGAATAGTTGAGTAGACTCGTCAATAAACTAAGAGGATGACGAGGAAAAGGGGTTATGGACATGAGAGAAGTGGTGATTGTAGCAGCTGTGAGAACTGCTATAGGAAGAAGTAAGGGCGCATTAAGTCAAGTTCGAGCAGATGATTTAGCAGCTGATGTATTACAGGAGGTTGTAAAGCGTGCAGGCATTGGTAAGGAACAAGTAGACGATGTCATTTTGGGGTGTGTGACGCAAACAGCAGAACAAGGGGCAAATATTGCGAGGACCTCTTTATTAATGGCTGGATTCCCAGATAGTGTGCCAGGTGTAACCATTGATCGTCAGTGTGGTTCAAGCCAACAAGCCGTGCACTTCGCAGCACAGGCAATTTTAGCCGGGGATATGGACATTGTCATTGCTGGTGGGGTAGAAAGTATGTCAAGAGTACCAATGGGCTCAAACATGCAACATGCCCATGCTAGTAACCGCTTACAGGAAAATTATGATATTATCCATCAAGGATTATCAGCAGAGAAAATCGCTTCCCAATGGTCTTTATCGAAAGAACAGCTAAATAGCTATGCTTATCAAAGCCATCAACGGGCGATTTCCGCCATTAGAGCAGGTCATTTCCAAGCTGAAATACTACCCATTCAAGTTCCACAAGAGGATGGCTCAGTGACAACATTTGCCGTAGATGAGGGTCCTCGTGCAGAAACTACCGTTGACATTTTAAATGGATTAAAAACTGTCTTTCAAGAGAATGGCGCGATTACTGCGGGCAATGCGAGCCAAATGAGTGATGGGGCCTCAGCTGTAGTCGTAATGGCATTGGATAAAGCGAGAGAACTAGGCATTCAACCACTCGCTAAAATTGTGACAAGAGTGGTCGTGGGCTCTGATCCGACATTAATGCTGACAGGGCCAATCGAAGCTACTAGAAAAGCATTAGAACGGTCAGGGCTCAACATTGAGGATATCGACACATATGAGGTAAATGAAGCCTTTGCACCTGTGCCGCTCGTATGGCTGCATGAAATAGGAGGAGACCCACAGAAGCTCAATCCTGATGGTGGAGCCATTGCACTGGGACATCCATTAGGGGCAACAGGTACGAAATTGTTAACGACCATGCTCTATCGAATGGAGCGAGAGAATTATCGTTACGGTTTGTTGGCGATTTGTGAGGGAATGGGAATGGCCAATGCCACGATCATTGAAAAAATGTAAAAGGGGATATGTCTGATGAAGGAACATGAAGTGGTGGCAGTCGTAACAGGGGGTGCCTCTGGTTTAGGAGAGGCAACCGTTCGGAAATTAATAGGACAGGGTGGCAAAGCAATTATTTTTGATGTCAATGATGAGCGTGGACAAGCTCTAGTGGAAGAATTAGGTCAAAATGTCCTTTATGCACGAGTAGACGTCACAAAGGAAGAGGAGGTGGCGACTGGCCTTGAGCAGGCTATTGCAGCTTTTGGCAAGATCAATGTTGCAGTGAACTGTGCTGGCATTGCAGATGCGAGTAAAGTTATTTCGAAGCGTGGTATACACGCCCTTGCGTTATTTGAAAAAGTGATTGCTGTTAATTTAGTTGGCACGTTTAATGTCATCCGTCTAGTGGCAGAAAAAATGCAACATAATGAGCCAAATGAGGATGGACAGCGTGGCGTCATTATTAATACCGCGTCTGTGGCTGCATTTGATGGGCAAATCGGACAAGCTGCTTATAGCGCGTCAAAAGGTGGCGTAGCAGCCATGACGTTGCCAATTGCAAGAGAGCTTGCGGAAATCGGTGTCCGAGTGATGACCATAGCGCCAGGATTAATTGAAACACCAATGTTTGCTTCGTTACCTGAGCCTGCACGAACAGCTCTTGCTCAAATGACACCATTCCCTAAACGACTTGGTAAACCTTCGGAATATGCTCTTTTGGTTGAAAGTATTATCCACAATGGCTTGTTAAATGGAGAGGTCATTCGACTAGATGGTGCCATTCGCATGCAACCGAGGTAACGGCAAAATCTAGTTCAAATAGTTTTTGTTTTGATTGTTTCTAAAATCGTAGATGAAGGGAAGCGGTATCATGCATATGATGGATACACCTTTATTATTAACAAGTTTTTTGAATCGTGCAGAACGATTTTTTCACTCAAAGAAAATCTATTCTCGAACAAGTGCCACTACTATTCACGAATTTACGTATAAAGAATATGTCAAACGGACTCGCCGATTAGCCGATGCTTTGACGAAACTAGGGATGGATCGAGGAATGAAGGTGGGCACATTTGCTTGGAATCACCATCGCCATTTGGAAGCCTATTTTGCTGTACCATGTGCAGGAGCAGTATTGCATATGATTAATATTCGATTATCCCCTGAGCATATTGCCTATGTCATCAATCATGCCGAGGATGAAATATTATTAATAGATGATAATCTGGTGCCACTAATTGCACCTATCGTCTCTCAGCTGAAAACGGTAAAGCATTATATCATTATGGGTGATGCTGTTGCAGTAGAAACTTTACCGATTCCAAATGCTCTTTCCTATGAATCGCTACTTGCGGAGGCAGATGAACATTTCACATTCCCAGAAGATTTAGATGAAAATACACCTGCAGGCATGTGCTATACCAGTGCAACGACGGGCATGCCAAAGGGAGTGGTCTATACACATCGCAGTATTGTACTTCATAGTTTAACAGCTGGTCTTGCTGACAGTATTGCAATTTGTGAGTCGGATGTGGTGTTACCTGTTGTGCCAATGTTCCATGCGAATGCATGGGGATTACCATTTGCCAGTGTCGCATTTGGTTCTACACAGGTCTTACCGGGACCTATGTTTACACCACAGCTATTGCTAGAATTATTTGATGTATATAAAGTTACATTGACAGCAGGTGTACCGACCATATGGCTGGGCGTTCTACAGGAGCAGCGTCAAAACCCTCGTGACCTATCGTCTATGCGATTAATTGTTTGTGGAGGTTCTGCTTCACCAATTGGTCTTGTCCGAGGCTTTGAGCAAGAACTTAATATCCCTTACATGACAGGTTACGGTATGACGGAAACCTCACCTCTTGTAAGCCTATCCACGTATTTAACACATATGCAGGACTATACGGCTGATGAAAAAATGAATGTTCGGATTACACAAGGTATGACGATGCCACTTATTGATACAAGGATTGTCAATGAAAATGGTGAAGTGCCTTGGGATGGCAAAACGATGGGAGAGCTTACGATTAGAGGACCATGGATTGCTAATGAGTATTATCAGGATGAACGAACGGAAGAGGCCTTTAAAGACGGCTGGCTCTATACAGGCGATATTGCTGTGATGACAACAGATGGCTATATAAAAATTACCGACCGTACAAAGGATTTAATTAAGAGTGGTGGCGAATGGATTTCTTCAGTAGAGCTTGAAAATGCATTAATGTCCCATCCAAAGGTCTTTGAGGCAGCTGTTATTGCCATTCCACATGAAAAGTGGTTGGAGCGACCATTAGCTTGTGTCGTAGCAAAGCCAGAGTTTAAGGGTTCGATTACAAAAGAAGAGTTACTAGAGAGTCTACAGCACCAATTCCATAAATCATGGGTTCCTGATGATATTGTCTTCATTGACGAGGTACCAAAAACGTCTGTAGGTAAATTCTTAAAGGCTAAATTACGAGAAGATTTAAAAGCGTACCGCATACAAGTCTAACGATAATGGATAGAATGAGGGTGGTGAAAAACTACCTTCATTTTTTATTGGAATAAATTCCTGAAAAATGAAACTATTTTTTCCATTTTGCCGTATAATCAAAATAACGAAAGGAAGTGAACGGATTGTCAATTGCCATTGTAGCGATAATTGGAGGCGTCATTATTTCTCTAGCTGGAATTTTTACAGACGCTCGTACGAGACAACAAAAAATAAAACTGAAGGCTGTTGAAAAAGAAGTAGAATTAGAAAAGCTTAGGTTAGAAACTTATACGATTGAAACAGAAAAAATGAGACTTGAATTAGAACAGTCGAAAGTATTACTTTTAGAGGAAAAACAAAACGTAAGAAAGTAGATTTGCATACATGAGAAAGACTATTTCAGGATTGGGACTTTTCCGCTATAATGGTAATACGACGCTAGAGGGGAAGATGACCATATGTCTGATTATGAACAGTTTATAGAAGGTATTAAGCGCAAAACAGGAATAGATTTAGCGTTATATAAAGAAGCGCAAATGAAAAGACGATTAACCTCTCTTTATGAGAAAAAGGGCTATCGTAATTTTGTAGACTTTCTAAAGGCACTCGAACAAGATCGTGATTTAATGAATGAATTCTTAGATCGTATGACGATCAATGTTTCTGAATTTTATCGCAATGGAAAGCGCTGGGAAGTATTACAAAAGAAAATATTTCCGAAACTTTTACAAACTAATAAGCGTTTAAAAATTTGGAGTGCGGCTTGTTCGACAGGAGAAGAACCATATTCTTTAGTAATGGTATTATCTCAATTGGTGCCTTTATCTCAAATTCAAATTATTGCCACTGATTTAGATGAGAATGTGATACAAAAGGCGAAGTTAGGTGTCTACCCTGAACGCTCTTTAGCCGAGGTCCCAAGTGATATTAAAGCAAAGTATTTTGAACAAGAAGGCTCCTTCTATCGCGTGAAGGATGAGATTAAGCGTTGTGTAACCTTTAAGAAACATAATTTATTGAATGACTCTTATGACGGCAATTATGATTTAATTGTTTGTCGCAATGTCATGATTTATTTTACAGAAGAAGCGAAAGATCAAATTTATAATAATTTTAGTAAAGCACTGCGCAAGGATGGCGTTTTATTTGTTGGATCGACAGAGCAAATTTTTAATCCAGCACGTTATGAATTTGATGTAGAAGACACGTTCTTCTATCGTAAAAATAATTAATAATATGGATGAAAAGCTTTGTACAAATGACACAATTGTACATAAAGTTGACCAAGCATTAAACATAGATAATTCATACGCTTTTCGCTTATCATAAGCAAAGGCGTATTTTTTATAAAATTTAGCTAGGTGTTTTTTATAACTTTCATTCAGAATATTCACATTTAGATCTATGAAAATGGTAACTACTTAAAAGACATTCGTAAAAGGACTGTTTTTTTAAAGAATATATGTTATAGTGAAAAATACATACTTTAGCGAGTTGAAGGGAGAAAGTGTTTATGCGTTACTTAACAGCAGGTGAGTCTCATGGACCCCAATTAACGACAATTATTGAGGGTTTACCGTCACTCTTACCCATTACAGCAGAAAAAATTAATCATGATTTAAAACGTCGCCAAGGAGGTCATGGACGTGGGCGCCGCATGCAAATCGAAACAGATACAGTGGAGATTGTAGCTGGTGTTCGTCATGGTCAGACACTTGGATCTCCTGTTGCACTCGTTGTCACAAATGATGACTGGAAGCACTGGACTAAAATTATGGGAGCAGAGCCACTAGCTGATGATATCAATCCTGAAGATATCAAGCGTCAAATCTCACGTCCTCGACCAGGTCATGCAGATTTAGTTGGAGGCATGAAATATGGTCACCGTGATTTAAGGAATGTATTAGAGCGCTCCTCTGCGCGTGAAACAACTGTACGAGTAGCAGTTGGGTCTGTGGCAAAGGCGTTACTTAATGAACTAGGCATTTCCATTGTTGCACATGTTACAGAGATAGTGGGAATTAAAGCCGATACTTCTTTAATAGAAGGAAAAACAACAGAAGAAATTCGTGCAATTGTCGAAGCGGATCCTTGCTACTGTGTAGATCCAATCGCCTCTGCGAAAATGGTTGAGGCAATTGATGAAGCGAAAAAGGCCGGCGATTCGATCGGTGGTGTTGTAGAAGTCATTGTAGAAGGCATGCCAGCAGGTGTAGGTTCTTATGTACATTATGATCGTAAGCTGGATGCAAAGCTTGCTGCTGCTATGCTATCTATAAATGCATTTAAAGGAGTAGAGTTTGGACTTGGCTTTGAAATGGCACGTCGAAAAGGTTCTGAAGTACACGATGAAATCATCTGGTCTGAAGAAGAAGGTTATACTCGTGCAACCAATCGACTTGGTGGCTTAGAAGGCGGTATGTCAACAGGTATGCCAATTGTTGTACGTGGTGTGATGAAGCCAATTCCTACTTTATATAAACCATTACAAAGTGTAGATATTGAAACAAAAGAGCCGTTTAAAGCGAGTGTTGAGCGCTCTGATAGCTGCGCAGTACCAGCAGCGTCTGTAGTTGCAGAACATGTTATTGCCTGGGAAATAGCGAATGCAATTTTAGAGCAATTCCATAGTGATCAACTACCACAATTACAAGCTCAAATTGACGAGCATCGTCAATATACAAAGGGGTTCTAAGTTATGCGTGTACCAGTAGCAACAAAATCGCATCAATATGAAGTTGTTCTTGGGCATCAATTTCTAACTGAAGCTGTGGAGGCATTTGCTGATAAACTTCAAAAAGCGGATAAGCTCTTTGTGTTTACTGATGTCAATGTTTGGGCAGCACAGGGAGAGTACTTCAAAGCAAATTTCCCGTACCACTTTGAGGTCTTTATTTTGCCAGGTGGAGAAGCGTGCAAAACCTTTGATCAATACAATGCTGCTCAAACATTTTTATTAGAGCAAAAATGCTCCAGAAAATCCTTCATTTTTGCTTTTGGAGGAGGAGCAGTTGGCGATTTAACAGGTTTTGTTGCGGCAACCTATATGCGTGGGATTCCGTTTATTCAAATTCCAACGACTATTCTAGCGCATGATTCCGCAGTTGGTGGAAAAACTGCCATTAATCATCCACTAGGAAAAAATATGATTGGCGCATTTTATCAGCCAGAAGGCGTGATATATGATACAGCTCTTTTAGAAAGTTTATCAGAGCGTGAGGTACGTTCGGGAACAGCAGAGTTAATTAAGCATGCCATGATTTCTGACCCGAACTGGCTGGAGGAATTAATGACAGGAGATTCGGTGATCCATTTTAATCAAAATGAACTAGCAAAGCAACTAAAAAAAGGAATTGAAGTGAAAGCACAAATTGTTGCTGAGGACGAAACAGAGCAATCCGTTCGAAAGTTTTTAAACCTAGGCCATACATATGGGCATGCAATTGAGGCAGCTGCGGGTTATGGCAAAGTGGCTCATGGTGAGGCGGTTATGATTGGACTCGTCTATTGTCTTCTATTGAGTGAACGATATGGAGAAATTGATCGAACGTTCACCCAATCCTTTTTACAGTTTGCGATAAAAAACGGCTATCCTTTTAAGGCTGTGAGTGATTATTCATTTGAACAATTATCTAGCTACCTAATGAAAGATAAAAAAGCGGAATATGGCATTTTACAATTTGTTCTTTTGGAGAAAATTGGAAAGCCTTTTGTCAAAGCTATTGATTTAGAAGAATGCCAAGAAATAGATGCTGAATATAGACAGTTATTAGCGGAGGTGCTTGTATGATTCGTGGACTTAGAGGAGCAATAACAATTGAATCTGACAAGCCAGAGCTTGTATGGGATGAGACAGCAAGATTAGTGCGTGAGGTTGTGGCAGCAAATAATGTGGACATTGATGATATCGCATCGATCCTCATTTCAACAACGCCAGATATTACCTCAGCATTTCCTGCTCGTGCAGTACGCTTGATGGATGGCTGGCAATATGTCCCTGTTATGTGTACACATGAAATGGATGTGCCAGAAGCATTACCATTATGTATTCGTGTATTAATACATGCAAACGTAGAGGTTGCCCAAAAAGATGTAAAGCACTTGTATCTCAATGATGCAGTGAAATTAAGACCAGATTTGGCTCAGGCTAAATAAGTAGAGGAGATGTTTTAGATGAAGTGGAAACAACAATTGGACGGTATGCAAGCATATAAGCCAGGTAAACCAATTGAAGAAGTACAACGTGAATATGGCTTAAAGGAAGTTATTAAATTGGCATCGAATGAAAATCCATTCGGGTGCTCACCTAAGGTAACAGCTTATTTACAAAATAATGCAGTGAATCATGCACTTTATCCAGATGGCTATGCCCAAAACCTACGTACTGCTGTGGCAAATCATCTAGGTGTGAAAGAAACACAGCTTCTTTTTGGTAACGGCTCTGATGACATCATTGCTATTATTACTCGTGCTCTGTTGTATCCAGGGGTAAACACGGTTATGGCCGACCCTTCCTTCTCTCAATACTGGCACAATGCTGAAATTGAAGGTGCTGAAGTACGTAAAGTGCCTTGTCAAGATGGAGCACATGATCTAGAGGCAATGTTGGCTGCAATTGATGACCAAACTTCTATTGTTTGGGTATGTAGTCCAAATAATCCTACAGGAGTTGTCATTCCTGATGCTGCATTGCGTGCCTTTCTTGCAAAGGTTCCAAGCGATGTCCTTGTCGTGCTTGATGAGGCATACATTGAATATGTTACACATCCAGACCACAAGGATACGTTACCAATCATTAATGAGTATCCGAATGTGCTTTTACTGCGTACATTCTCTAAAGCATATGGCTTAGCTTCGTTCCGCGTAGGCTATGCTATTGGCCAACCTGATGTTATTGCTAAGCTTGATCCTGTGCGCGCACCATTCAATAATACAATCTTAAGTCAAGCTGTTGCTGCCATTGCCCTCAGTGACCAAGATTATATTGAAGCCTGCCGTGAGGCCAATGAAAAAGGCAAAAAACAATATGTAGAATTTTGTGAAAAGCATAATTTAAAATACTTCCCATCTGATACAAACTTTATTTTCTTTGATACCCATGCTGATAGTGATGTTGTTTTCCAAGAGCTGATGAAAAGAGGCTTTATCGTGCGCAGTGGTAATGCATTAGGCTTACCAGGATTTATCCGTGTGACAATTGGAACAGAGGCTCAAAATGCAGCATTGCTTAGCCAACTTGATGAAGTGTTAAAACAACAAGGGGTATTTGCATGACACGCAAAGTACTCGTTATAGGGCTAGGATTGATCGGAGGTTCTATTGCCCTTGCTTTGCAAAAAGCACCAGAAACAAAAATTATTGGCTACGACATGGACGCACAAACACGCGAGCATGCGAAAACATTAAATATTGTGCATGAGATTGTCGCAGATCCACTGGCTGTTGCGGCTGAGGTTGACGTTATTATCTTCGGTACGCCCGTTAATGCAACACTGGATTGGATGGAGCAATTAAAATCATGGCCCTTGAAAAATAAAGTCATCGTAACAGATACAGGAAGTACAAAAAAATTAATTATGCAAAAAGCCAGCGAATTACGAGAACTTGGCATAACGTTTATTGGTGGACATCCAATGGCGGGGTCTCATAAAAGTGGTGTGCTGGCTGCTAAGGCGCATCTTTTTGAAAACGCATATTACATGCTTACGCCACTTGCTGGGGAAGAAATTGTTCATATGGCACAGCTTGAAAGTTTGCTGAAATTTACCCATGCAAAAGTAGTCAGTGTATCTGCCAGTGAGCATGATCACATGACAGCGGTGGTGAGTCATTTTCCGCATGTTATTGCGGCCTCACTTGTTCATCAATTAGGCGGCGAAAATGGAGAGTACCCAATGACACGTTCTCTTGCCGCAGGAGGGTTTCGTGATGTGACACGAATCGCCTCTTCCAATCCCATCTTATGGCGAGATATTACGCTGCAAAATCGCGAGGAACTCCTCACGCAATTAGATGGCTGGGAAAAAGAAATGACACGCATTAAGGAACTGCTGATGGAGGGTTCTTCACAGGATATTGAAAACTATTTTGCAGTTGCCAAAGAACTGAGAGATGAATTACCGATTAGTGCAGGGGCTATGTATACACCATTCGATCTATATGTTGATGTTCCTGACTATCCAGGTGTTATTTCTGAAGTGACGGGCTTTTTAGCAGATGAAGCAATTAGTATTACGAATCTTCGCATCGTTGAATCACGAGAAGATGTTTTCGGTATTCTAGTCATTAGCTTCCAAAGTGAAAATGATCGCGAACGTGCTGCAGCCTGTATTCAAAAACGAGCAAATTTCGAAACGTATATTTCTTAGCATAAGAAAGCGTCGGCATTTCGGCGCTTTCTATCTTCATATTGGAGGGAATAAAGTTCATGAGTGAAAAAGTATTGCAATACAACAAGCCTTCTTTACAGGGCTCTTTAACTGTTCCAGGCGATAAGTCTGTATCTCATCGCTCTGTGATGTTTGGCGCCATTGCTAGTGGAACAACGACCGTAGAGGGCTTTTTACTAGGTGAAGATTGTTTAAGTACAATTGATTGCTTCCAGAAACTTGGCGTTCAGATTGAGGTGGAAGGGACAAATGTAACCATTCATAGTCCAGGGATGGATGGCTGGCAGGAGCCGACAGAAGTGTTATATACGGGTAACTCTGGTACAACAACACGCTTAATGCTAGGCATTTTAGCTGGTTCTACTGTTCACTCTGTCATGACAGGAGATGCATCCATTGGAAAACGACCAATGCGCCGTGTTATAGATCCACTGCGTCAGATGGGTGCACAAATTACAGGGCGTGCAGACGGGCAATATACACCGCTAGCCATTCAAGGTACAAAATTACAAGCCATTGATTACAAGATGCCTGTAGCAAGTGCACAGGTGAAATCTGCTATTTTACTAGCGGGCTTGCGTGCTGAAGGAACAACTATTGTTAGAGAAATGGATGTTTCGAGAGATCATACAGAGCGAATGCTGCGTCAATTTGGTGCACATGTAGAAGTAGATAATGGCGTAGTATCGATTGAAGGAGGACAAGCTCTCAATGGTACGCATGTTTCTGTGCCAGGAGATATATCATCGGCTGCCTTTTTCTTAGTGGCAGGAGCCATTTGCAAAAATAGTCAGCTAACACTAAATAATGTGGGCATTAATCCAACACGTGATGGCATTATAGAGGTGCTGGAAAAAATGGGCGCCACGATGACGGTAACGCCGAATGATGATAATCAAGCTGAACCGACAGCAACAATCCAAATCGCGACATCTTCTTTAACTGGTACAATAATTGAGGGAGACATTATTCCTCGTTTAATTGACGAAATTCCAATTCTTGCATTACTCGCTACGCAAGCACATGGTCAAACGATCATTAAAGATGCCGAGGAGCTAAAGGTGAAGGAGACTGACCGTATCACGGCTGTTGTGACTGAATTGAAGAAACTTGGTGCCCAAATCGAAGCAACAGAAGATGGGATGATTATTGAGGGACCAACGTCTTTAAAAGGAGCAAACCTTCAAACATATGGTGATCATCGAATCGGCATGATGGGTGCAGTTGCAGCTTTAATAACAGACGGAGCTGTTGCACTAGATGATGCACAATGTATTGCTGTATCCTACCCATCGTTCTTTGAGCATATTGAGGCAGTGAGGTAACAATTAAAGAGAGGCTCTCCAAGCTTTTGGGGAGTTTTTTCTTGTTTCAGAGGTAAATGTTTTGTAGCATAAAGGTATCAACGAAAGAATAGGTGAATGACTGTGAACAATGCGATGACTGAAATGATGCAAGCACTTGAACAAGGGGATTTAGCATTAATAGATCAGCTACTAGAATCATTTTTAATGAAGGAGCTACCCGAGGAGATCTATGCACTTGCTGAGATTTTTATGCAGTATGGGTACATGAAGGAAGCTGACCGTGTGCTGGAGCATTTACAATTTTTATTCCCAGAAGAAGCACAGTTAAAAATAGATCGTGCCAATGTCCTAATGGAGCTTGGTAATGAAGATGAAGCATTAGATTTATTATTAGAAATTGAAGAAACCTCCCCAGAATATCCACAAGCGTTATTGGTTTTAGCTGATTATTATCAAATGCAAGGGTTATTTGAGGTTGCAGAAAAGCGTATAAATGAAGCATTAGCGATTTTACCAGACGAGCCATTATTACATTTTGCGAAAGCAGAACTTTTATTTGAAACAGGTCGTTTTTTAGAGGCAGCAAGACTGTATGAGGACTTATATGAGCAGCAAAATGAATTTGCTGGTATTCAACTTGTCGAACGACTAGCGGAGGTTTATCGTGCAGGTGCAGCCTATGAGACGGCATTTGATTATTATGTCAAAGCCCTTGAAGATGAAGTAAAGCCCGATATTTTATTTGGAGCTGCTTATTCAGCCTTCCAGTCACAAAAATACGAGATGGCTATTAAACAACTAGAGGAATTGAAAGAATTAGATCCTGATTACTTCTCAGCCTATTTATTGCTTGCGGAAAGCTATGCAATGACAGAGGATAATCAAAAAGCTTATGCTGCCATTCAAGAGGGGTTAAAGCGTGATGAATATGATAAATCGCTTTATTTATTCGCTGGTAAAATGGCATTGAAAAATGGTTTGCCTGAAGAAGCTGAGCAACATCTGAGAGAAGCTATAGCGCTCGATCCTGAATATATGGAAGCGGTACTAGCACTTATTTCAGTGTTTGGACAACAGGAGCGCCATGAGGATGTAATCGAGTTATTTGAGACATTACAGCAAAATGATTTTGAATGGAGCACTTTATATCCTTTTGCGGCAGAGGCATATGAAAATTTAGAATTGTACGACCGTGCATACGAATTTTACCGTTTGGCATATAATGATTTTAAGGAAGACGCAACATTTTTAGAAAAATATGTTTACTTCTTATTAGAAGAAGGAAAGCGTTCAGAGGCAAAAGAGGTTCTTGGACAATTAATCAACATTCAACCGGGTGAACCAGAGTGGCAGGAGAAGTTAGAAACCTTAGAATTTGAGTAAAGGAGGGAGTGGGTATGACTGCTTCTGTATCAGTTGTTGATAAAAAAGCATTTGTTCGATGGTTTTTAAAAAATTATCAATTGAAACGTCGTGAGTGTGTATGGATTTTAAATTACCTATTAAGTAATGATGACTTGTTAAAAAGAATCCGTTTTGTGGAAGAAGCTCACTATTGTCCTAGGGCAATGGTGATGTCAACAGTAGACTCAACTGGTGTGCCTTTTCGTTTCTATAAAGGCAATGTGATGACGGCAGATGCTGAGAAGTCTTTCCATGATTTACGCTTACATGAACAAGAAGATATGTATATACAATTGAATTTTCCTAATATACCACCAAGTGCACAATACTTAGCAGTTCTTGAAGAAAACCCTTATATGCCAGAAACACTGCTCGTCAGTGAAAAAGATCGTGTACTGGCAGAAGAGCTGCTTTCCAATAGCTTACTCGTATTCCAAGAAGAGAAATTACTTGCACAAATTGATGAAGCCCTCGACCAGGGAGATGAAGTGCGATTTTATGAATTGTCTAATTTGTTACAAGCATTGAAGGAAACGGCTAATTTACGTTAATTATAGGTAAAAATTGAATGTCCTTTATCCATTTCAATATGGTAACATTACTAGTGAATGATTGTTTTCACTTTTAATTGGGTATCCTATTGAAGAGTGGAAAAGGACATTTTTATTTTGCGATAAAAGGAGGTTTGTTGAATGTATTTTAATGCAAACGATGTAACATCGTTTATGGCACAAAAAGATTTTATTGATACCGCGGTTGTTCCACTTGTATCCATTGATCTCTCTTCTGAAAAAATGAAACAAAGTGGTGCCGAGGTAGATTTTGTCATGTCTTTAACTTCTTTTATAGAGCAGCAGTTTAAAGGTCGACTACTAGTCATGCCACCATTTTCTTATATGACAACTTTAAAAAACGACGATTTACCACAGCAATTAGAAGCACAATTACATAATGCTGGATTTAAGCATGTGTTCTTCATTACTTGTGACCATTATTGGACAAAGAGTGGAGAGATAGTCAATATGATTTGGTTACCAGCGATTCCTTTAGAAAGTATGGATGCCAGTGTGAAAAAATCCATTCTAGAAGATCAATTGCGACAAGTGATTCCAATGCTTTCGACTAAATGGGCACAGATTTAACAATTAGTTTCAATAAATGTTCACATTCTCCAGCTTTCCACAGAATGCTATATTGACCAAGCTATGGACTTGATATATCATATATATGTCCTAGTATTACTATTTGTAAAAGTATGTCCGTTGGACTGACCTTTAAGTTAGAGGGGGGAAAATAATGAGTAATAATCGAGTTTCACGTCGTCAATTTCTAAGTTATACTCTTACTGGTGTAGGTGGATTTATGGCGGCAGGTATGCTAATGCCAATGCTTCGCTTTGCAATTGATCCTGTGCTACAAAAGCATGAGGGTGGGGATTTTGTAAAAACAGAGCATAAAATCGCTGACTTGACTGAAGAGCCTGTAAAAGTGGACTTTTCATATGAACAAGTGGATGCATGGTATAAATCACAGGTTACAGATGTAGCTTGGGTTTATAAAAGTGGCGATCAAATCATTGCCCTTTCACCTGTTTGTAAGCATTTAGGATGTATGGTTGACTGGAATGGAGATTCTGCACACCCAGGTCAATTCTTCTGTCCATGCCACGCAGGACGTTATGAGAAAAACGGGAAAAACATTGCAGGTACACCGCCTCTAGGTCCGTTGGATGAATTTGAAGTACAAGAACAAGATGGCTATTTAATGATTGGTCCAGCTAAAGCAAATTCTCTAGTTAAATAAGTAAGGGGGTACGACAACAGTGCTAAATAAAATTTATGATTGGGTCGATGAACGCCTAGATATTACACCGATTTGGCGTGATATTGCCGACCACGAAGTGCCAGAGCACGTTAACCCTGCACATCATTTTTCAGCATTCGTTTACTGCTTTGGTGGATTAACATTCTTCATCACAGTAATTCAAATTCTATCTGGTATGTTCCTAACAATGTACTATGTACCAGACGTTGTGAATGCCTGGAAATCAGTTTATTATTTACAAAACGAAGTAGCATTTGGTGAAATCGTACGCGGTATGCACCACTGGGGAGCTTCATTAGTTATCGTAATGATGTTCTTACATACACTTCGTGTATTCTTCACAGGTTCTTATAAAAAACCTCGTGAGTTAAACTGGATGGTTGGTGTAGGTATTTTTGGTGTAATGATGGGTCTTGGATTTACAGGATACTTATTACCATGGGATATGAAAGCATTATTCGCTACTAAAGTAGGTATCGAAATTGCAGCATCAGTACCGTTTATCGGTGGGATGATTAAAGTATTATTAGCGGGTGACACAACGATTCTTGGTGCTCAAACGTTAACTCGATTCTTTGCGATTCATGTATTCTTCTTACCTGCAGTATTGTTTGGGTTACTTGCAGCGCACTTTATCATGATTCGTCGTCAAGGAATTTCAGGACCGTTGTAATTGTCTTGACGGTTCGATGATCTTTAAAAGGAGGGGACACTATGCATCGCGGAAAAGGAATGAAATTTGTCGGCGATTCTCGTATTAAAGCGAATCACAGAATGCCGAACGTTCCAAAGGATTATTCCGAATATCCAGGTAAGACGGAAGCTTTCTGGCCGAACTTCTTACTGAAGGAATGGATGGTAGGTGCTGTATTTTTAATTGGATACTTATTATTAACTGTCGCTCACCCGTCACCACTTGAAGGGCCGGCAGATCCAACTAGAGCATATACACCACTACCGGACTGGTACTTCTTATTTATGTATCAACTTTTAAAATACTCATTTGCTTCTGGTCCATACAATGTAATCGGAGCTATTGTAATTCCAGGTCTTGCATTTGGAGCGCTATTATTAATGCCATTTTTAGACAAGGGTCCAGAACGTCGTCCATCTAAACGTCCATTGCCAACAGCGTTTATGTTATTAACTTTAGCTGCTATGTTCTACCTAACTTGGGAGTCAGTTGTTAACCACGACTGGGAAGCTCAAAAAGCTATGGGTGCAATCGTAGAAACAGTTGAATTCGATAAAGAATCAGAAGGTTATAAACTATACGCTGGTTCAGCTTGTATTACATGTCACGGTGAAGGCTTAGAAGGTGGAGCTGGTGCACCATCTCTAATGAACACTGGATTAACAGCTGATGAAATTAAGGACATTGCTCATAATGGTCGCGGTAACATGCCACCAGGATTATGGACAGGTTCAGATGAAGATCTTCAAAAACTTGCTGAATTCATCGAAAGCTTAAAAGCAGAGTAATAGTAAAAGAGTCAGGAAACTGGCTCTTTTTTTTCTACCTTGTTATACTATTGGGACTGGAAGCCATACAAAAAGGTTCCCTTGTGTAAAGGATTTTAGCGAAAGATGTCGAAAAAACATTTATTTATGAAACAAGTAAGCGAATTAAAACAATAAAATAACACATATTGATGATGAGATACAATTGAACTATACATAAATAATGGATTGTTTTTATCGGAAGGAGTTAACATCGTGCAACTAACAAGAGCAAATATTTGGTACCTTCTGACCCATAAATCATTCTTGATAGTGCTGCTAATTATTAATCTACTAGGTACAATTTATGGCTATTATTGGTATGGGTGGCAGCTTGCCATCACAGAGCCTATTTTTTATATTTTTGTTCCAGATAGTCCGACAGCCAGTTTATTCTTTTGTTTTGTGTTAATTGCTTGGATTATGGGGAAAAGCTGGCCACTGATGGAAGTACTTGCCCTTGTTACGTTGGTGAAATATGGCTTATGGGCAGATGTGATGAATATTTGGACATTAATTGAAACAGGTTCTATTGGCTGGCAGGGATGGATGCTAGTTGGTTCACATTTTGCCATGGCTGTACAAGCTGTACTATATATGAAGAAATATGTCTTCACTTATTGGCATGTTGTGATAGCAGCTGTTTGGACACTGCATAATGATGTCATTGACTATGTATTTGGGCAAATGCCGATGTATCGGGATTTAGCCAATTACACAAGCTATATAGGTTACTTTACATTCTGGTTATCAATTGCATGTATTTTACTTGCCATTTTCTCAATTAGGTGGCGCAAATATTTGCCGAATTAGGGTATAAATTATAGAATTATAGTATCGAGGTAGAAAGGGGTTAGAAAATTGTCAACGAGCATGTATATTGTTTATTTTGTGATTATTATGCTGCTTCCACTTTATGCTCAAATGAAGGTAAAGGGTACGTATAATAAACTTGCAAAGCAACGTACAATGAAGGGGCAAACTGGTGCAGAGGTAGCGCGTGCGATTTTGGATGCAAACGGCTTATATGATGTACGAGTTGTGCCAACACAAGGTGTGTTGTCTGATCATTATAATCCAGCAACCAAAACAGTGGCTTTATCAGAAAGTAACTTTTATGAAGCAAGTGTTGCAGGTGCTGCGGTTGCTGCCCATGAGGTGGGCCACGCCATCCAACATAAAGAAGCATATTCCATGCTTACATTACGTAGTAAGCTAGTCCCGGTAGCAAATATTTCTTCTAATGCGTCTTGGATTTTCGTAATGATTGGTATTTTTGCAAGTAGTACGAATTTCTTGCTATTAGGTATCATATTATTAGCAGCAGGTGTTGTTTTCCAATTAGTGACACTTCCTGTGGAGTTTGATGCCTCGAAGCGAGCATTAGTTCAAATGAATTCACTTGGCATTATTACAAATGAAGAAGAACGACCAGCACGAAAAGTATTAAGTGCTGCAGCATTAACATATGTAGCAGCGGCAGCGGTAGCTGTACTAGAGTTATTACGTTTAATTTTAATTTTTACCAATATGCGTAGCGACGACTAAGAAAAAACTTGTTATAGTGGTACACCACTATAACAAGTTTTTTATCTTCGTATGCTTAATGAAGGGGCTGCTTTTGATCGTCTAGTGTGAAGCCTTCTCCTGCCACATCTCGTACTTCAATGATGGAAACAAATGCGTGCGGATCAACTTCATGCACAATAGATTTTAACCGTACAACTTCATTGCGACCAATTACACAATAAATAACCTCCTTAGGTTGTTTCGTAAAATGACCATGTCCTTCTAAAATGGTGATACCACGCTCCATTCGAAGAGCGATTGTTTCAGCAATGGCTCCAGACTTTTCTGATATGATAAGCGCACCACGAGCCGCATAAGCACCTTCTTGTACAAAGTCAATGACACGGGCTCCAACAAATACGGCTACTAATGTATACATCATGGAACGAGCATCCAAGAACGTCAGCCAAGAAAGAATGATGACGATGGCATCGAAGACAAACATGGTTTTCCCCATACTCCAGCCAAAATATTTATGCCCTAGTCGTGCCAAAATATCGACACCACCTGTAGTGCCACCGAAACGAAAGACAATCCCAAGTCCCAATCCAACAAAGACACCAGCAAAAAGTGCTACAAGCAACATGTCATCCTCTAAATGGATGGTAAATTGATATTTTTGGAAAATTTTTAGAAAAAGAGATACGGATAAAGTGCCGACAAGCGTATAGACAAATGATTTTTTTCCAAGTAATCGATAACCTATGATAAACATGGGAATATTTAATAACAGGTTCATTAAGGCAGGGTCCCATCCTAATGTAAAATATAGTATGAGTGTAATCCCACTTAGTCCACCTTCACCCAGTTGATTTTGGATGTTGAAGTGAACAAAGCCGAAGCTGAAAACTGCTGCTCCGAGCATAATCGCGATAATATTACGTATTTTAATCTGTTTTAGCATTTGACCTCCTGTAGTTCCAAACAAATGAAGTAGTGTTATCTATTATCTGACATTTTATTGGTTTTGACAACAATGGTGTAAATTTTATACGATGGTAAATAGGAGTGTGATTTTTATGGCAGATCAACTAACAATGCAAGCTTTACAACAGCGTGTCGATGACTATATAGGACAATTTAAAGAAGGCTATTTTCCACCATTTGAATTACTTGCACGTCTAACAGAAGAATTAGGCGAACTTTCACGCGAAGTTCAGGATGTCTATGGACAGAAAAAGAAAAAGAGTACAGAGGATATAAACAGTATTGAAGAGGAATTAGGAGACTTTTTCTTTGTACTAGTCTGTTTTGCAAATGCCCAAGGTATTAAACTAGATGAAGCACTTTTACGCGTCATACATAAATTTGAAACTAGAGATAAGGATCGTTGGACTAGAAAGGATGAAGAATGATGTCGATTCGTGTAGCTATTGCGGGAGCAAGAGGAAAAATGGGAGCTGAGGCTGTACATACGGTCATGAAACATGACAAAATGGAATTAGTAGCTGTACTAGATTATAAGGAAGTAGGAAAAACTTTAGCTGATTTAGATATGTTTCCAGCAAGCTATACAGTGCCTATATTTACAGAAATGCATGATCTTGTAGAAGCAACTGCACCAGATGTACTAGTGGATTTAACTAATCCACATGCAGTCTACAAACATACAAAGGAAGCACTGAATTTAAATGTACGACCAGTAATTGGTACAACAGGATTTACAGATGCACAACTAGAGGAATTATCAGCCATGGCCAAAGAAAAAGAGTTAGGTTGCATTATTGCACCAAACTTTGCGATTGGTGCTATCCTAATGATGAAGTTTGCAAAAGAAGCAGCCAAATACTTACCAGATGTAGAGATTATAGAGATGCACCATGATCAGAAGCTTGATGCACCATCTGGGACAGCGGTGAAAACGGCACAGTTAATACAAGAGGTCCGTACGTCAAAGGCACAAGGGCATCTAGAAGAGAAAGAAACCATTAAAGGTGCAAGAGGTGGAGATTTTGACGGTATGCGCATTCACTCCGTACGTTTACCTGGTTTAGTGGCACACCAGCAAGTATTATTTGGAGGGGATGGGCAGCTACTAACGATTCGCCATGATTCATTAAACCGTAATTCTTTTATGTCGGGTGTTGCATTTTGCATAGAAGAGGTTATGAAAATGGATCAGCTTGTTTATGGTTTAGAAAACATCATCTAAAGATTGGGATGGAAGCTATATGAAAATCGCATTGATTGCACATGATCGTAAAAAAGATAATTTAGTACAGTTTGCTATTGCTTACCAAAATATTTTACAAGAACACACACTATATGCTACCGGCACAACAGGACAACGTGTCATCGAAGCTACTGGTTTGGAAGTTACACGTTTTCGTTCAGGGCCACTTGGTGGCGACCAACAAATTGGCGCAATGATTGCCAATAATGATATGGACATGGTGATATTTTTCCGTGATCCTTTAACAGCACAACCACATGAGCCAGATGTTTCTGCACTAATCCGTCTTTGTGATGTTTACCAAGTGCCACTGGCAACAAATATGGGAACAGCAGAAATATTACTAAAAGGCCTACAGGAAGGCTTTGTGGATTGGAGACTGATACAAGAAAGACGCAATTAACAAAAGACGTGATTCAGAAAGGATGATCATCGAATGAAAAAGCTAAAAATAGGCATTACCTGTTATCCTACAGTTGGTGGCTCTGGTGTCATTGCAACAGAATTAGGCAAAATGCTTGCAGAAAGAGGACATGAAATTCATTTCATCACCTCAAGCGTACCATTTCGATTGAATAAAATTTATCCAACCGTCTTTTTCCATGAAGTCGAAGTTAATAATTATTCAGTATTTCAATATTCTCCATACGATATTGCATTAGCGAGTAAAATGGCAGACGTCATCAAGGATGAAGAGTTGGATGTGCTACATGTGCATTATGCCATCCCACATGCAGTATGTGCGGTGCTAGCACGTGAAATGAGCGGCCGAGACATTGGCATCGTTACAACCCTTCATGGCACAGATATATCGGTGCTTGGGCAAGATTCTACGCTCTCACAGGCCATTAAGTATGGGATTGATAAATCTGATATTGTGACAACCGTGTCACAGGCATTAAAAGAACAAACCTATGAACTGATTGATACAGTAAAACCAATTGAAACGATTTATAACTTTGTGGACGAACGCGAATACTTCCCACGAAATTCAGGAAACTTAAAAGAGCAATTTGGTATACAAGAAGATGAAAAAGTCCTCATTCATGTATCAAACTTCCGTAAAATAAAGAACCTTCCACACATTGTAGACGCCTTTATGAAAATCCGTGCCAACATGAAAGCAAAGCTCTTATTAGTAGGTGATGGCCCAGAAAAGCATCGTGTCATGGACCAAGTAAAAGGAAGTCCGTATATGAAGGATGTTTTATTTTTAGGGAAACAAGAAAACTTAGCTGAACTGTATGCGATTAGTGACCTTAAGCTATTATTATCACAGCAAGAATCGTTTGGACTGGTGTTATTAGAGGCAATGGCTTGTGGTGTACCTTGTATTGGAACAAATGTAGGTGGTATTCCAGAAGTCATTGAGCATGGTGTAGACGGCTATATCGTGGAATTAGGGGATACAGAGGCAGTTGCGACGTATGCAACCCATTTATTGCAAGATGAGGAACAATTACTGCGCTTCCGAGAAGCGGCCATCCGTGCAGTAAGTGAAAAATTCCACTCATCCAAAATTGTGGAACAATATGAAAATCTGTACGAGAAGGTTGCGGAAAGAAATCATGCAAAACAATAAAGAATGGCAAGCAGCCTATTCAGTCATTGAGCAATTAGAACAGGCGGGATTTGAAGCAGTTATTGTTGGTGGAGCTGTAAGAGATGCTTTACTCGATCGTCCTGCCCATGATGTAGATGTGGCTACAAATGCCTTGCCTGAAGAAGTAAAAACTGTGTTTCAAAAGACTGTAGATATTGGGATTCAGCATGGGACGGTACTTGTTATCGTACCCGCTGGACCTGTGGAAGTGACTACCTATCGGACAGATGGGGAATATACAGATCATCGAAGACCACAGAATGTCCATTTCGTTCGATCTCTAAAAGAGGATTTACAACGCCGAGATTTTACAATGAACGCCATTGCCATGCGGCGTGATGGCTCTTTTGTAGATTATTATGGCGGACAACAAGATATTGAAAAGCGCGTTATACGAGCGGTAGGAGAGGCAGAAAAACGGTTTGCAGAAGATGCTTTAAGGATGCTGCGAGCGATTCGCTTCTCTGCACAGCTTGATTTTACGATCGAGGCGAATACATTCGCAGCCATCCAGCAAAGGGCTGCTGATTTGGGCTTTATTGCAAAAGAACGCATTAAAGCAGAGCTTGATAAGCTTTGGGTAGGACAAACAGTTTTTGGGGGTATACAAAAACTAGAGGACAGTGGATTAACGGCCTATTTAACAGGTGATTTTCAAACTGCTCAATGGCATAATTTCCATACAAAAGATGCCCTTCTTGGCTGGGCATACTTTGCCTTACTACAAGGAACAGCATGGCGTGAGGTAGTGCGCGATTATCGATTATCGAATAAGGAAATGGCGTTTATTAATTCCGTTTTAACTGCTTATGACGCTTTAAAAGATGGTTGGACAAATCGCCATTATTTTTACTACACAGAGCAAGAACTAGAGGCTGCACAATATTTTGCCCAACTTCGCCAATTAGACGCTTCGATACCTCAACAATCTATCCGAGAATTACAGGCAAAGCTACCGATTCAACATAAGCAAGAATTAGCGGTGAATGGGGCTGATTTACTGAAATGGTCTGGCAAAAAGGGTGGGCCGTGGGTAAAAGCCGCATTGGAGGAGCTGCTGACAGCCATTCTTCATCATGAACTTCAAAATGATCGACAACAGATTAAAAGCTGGCTGGAGCAACAGGATCTTACTTAAAGCCGAATACATGATAGGTGAAAGCCGTCACCCGAAAAGGGAGACGGCTTCATTAAATTCCTATCGTTGGTGGTCATTTACGTTAATTTACAGTATGATTAAGACAAAATAAATTACATAACAAGAGTACAGTTAACTAAAGGATTGATGTGAAGATGACAATTTCCATGAAGGACGAAATTTTAAAAAGAATATTGGCTGCTGATGGAGAAGCGGTTTCAGGTCAGGAATTAGCAGATTCTCTTGGTGTCTCAAGAACCGCTGTTTGGAAGCATATGCAAACATTACAAGAGGAAGGGTATACATTTGATACAATTAAGAAAAAGGGGTATGTATTGACAGGTGTACCAAATAGCTTGAGCCCCACACAGATTAAGCTTTTTTTAAAGACAGAGCATTTTGGACGTGAGATCCATTATTACGATGTAGTTGATTCAACACAAACAATTGCGCATAAGCTTGCACAGGAAGGAGCTCCACACGGTACAATTATTATTGGTGAGGAGCAAACAGCGGGGCGTGGTCGTATGGCTCGTCCTTGGGAGTCTGCACATGGGACAGGTATTTGGATGACCGTAATCGTTCGGCCAGATGTTACGCCCCAGCAGGCCTCATCCTATACACTTGTGGTGGCAGTAGCTGTCACAATGGCCATTAAAACCTTATATAAACATGTAGAGCCAGCGATTAAATGGCCCAATGATTTATTGATTAATGGCAAAAAATGTACGGGGATTTTAACGGAAATGCAAGCAGAGGCGGATCTTGTGCAAGCTTTACTTGTTGGAATTGGCATAAATGCGAACCAAGCAGCAGCTGACTTTTCACCTGATATTGCGGATATTGCCACTTCATTACGATTAGAAGCTGGAGAAGAAATCAATCGTGCAGCACTTGTGGCCTCTATCTTACACTATTTAGAACAATTTACAGAACTATACGTTAAAGAAGGTTTTGCGAGTCTAAAGACACTATGGCAGCAAATGTCTTGTACAATTGGTCAACGTATAGAGGTAACGACGATACGCGAACGTTTTGAAGGGGTTGCCAGTGGTATTACAGACGATGGTGTTCTGCAACTGACACAGGACGATGGAACGGTTCGAACGATCTATGCGGGAGACATCAAAATATTATAAAAAAGAAGCTGCAAGTAATGTCCTATACTTGCGGCTTCTCATGTTGTTGCAAAAAGATGATGTCAACGGCAGAAAAAGCAACTTTGCAAGGTGAGGGGTTGATTTCCGCTCCGCCAGCGTCCTTTCCAGGGGGCGTCCGATGAGCCGCTTCACTCACTTGTGTTCGCTGCAGGGTCTCATCTGTGACGCTAAATCCCCTAGGAGTGACCTGGCTCCACTCCAATCAACCATTCTGCAAAAGTGTCTTTGCTTTATCTTTCGTACTGGCCGTAGCGAACAAAATAATCCATTATTTGTATTAGTGAATAGATAGACTTTTATTTTCAATGTGGGGAAGTTATGCGTAACAGCACCTCTTCATAAAGAGTCGTGAACACCTTCACTTTATTTGAAAACCTTTGCTAAAAGGTAACACTTTTGTAGGTTGAAGTGGAAGGCTACTTGACTCCCGTGGGATCGGCGCTCGCCCACAGGAAAGAAAGTAGCCTGCAACGGAAACCGTTTTCACCTTTCACAAAAATTCTATTAATGGTTTTGTTTTTCAACAATATGAGAAGCTGCAAGTAACGTCCTGTACTTGCAGCTTCTTTTATTGACTATTCTTTATTTTAGTGACACATCTATATCACCATGTGATAAGGAAACATTCAGTTGGTGCTCACCCTTCGTTACCTGAGTCACGGTGCCATTTTGTTCTTCATCATTAATGGTCACATCACCAAAGTCTGTTTTGAGAGCGTAGCCTATATCACTTTGTTTGTTTTGTAAGTGAATCGTTGTATCGCCAAAACTAGAGGTAATGGTTGTTTGCCCATTTAATGTGCCATCTATATCGATATCTCCATGCTCGCTCTCAATAGTAAAGCCGTTACTAGTAAGTTGCTGAAGCGTCAAATCACCAAAGGACTGCCTAATCTCTGTTTTGTCACCCGTCGTGCTGTTGAAAGTAATATCTCCATAATCCTGGATGAGATTAAGCTGCTGATACTGGAGCCCATGGATGGCTGTATCGCCAAAATTACTGTCTATTACAATCGCCACTATTTTTGTATCTTTTGGGACATAGAGTTTGATTGAAGGGGAAGAGAGGTTACCGAAGCCAAATTGAAAACCATCCTTTTTCTTTGCCATTGTTTCGATGGTTAAAGTTCCGTTATCAATATGATATGTTACATCTTCTTGCTCATGGACCTTTGTGTCTAATTTATAGTCACTATCACTTGCAACAATCTCCACATCTCCATAATCATTTACGATATTAATGCTTGTGAAAGCATCTAAAGCATGAGACTGACTTATTAATTTAGTATTACTTGGGACATAAAGACCCTCTGAATCTTTAAGAATCAGCCAGCGACCCCCTGAAAAATAGCCAATCAATGCGAGTAGAATGCCTAATGCAATCATTGTCATGGCAATAAGGGTATTTTTTGACGTCATTTAGAAGTCCCCCTTTTTTTGCTTCTTTGTCATTTTATGGAACAGTCTGCCTAATGTTTCAACAGAGACAACAACGGTTTTCTTGATAACACGAGCAACAACTGGGAACAGTAGGACACCCAAGCCCGTTACGATTAACCCGACACCCATAAAGAGCAGTGCGGTCGGCCAATGCTCTGTTAAAATTAAGAAACCGGAAATGATCGCCACAACGCCACCAGCAAAAATACTAATAACAGTTGCGACAATAGCAAAGATTAAGCTGATAATGACTGCGCCAAATGAAAAAATGAGTGCAATGGCTGTTGCAAGTAATGGCAATGAAAGGGGCGCAGACAGTATAGCTAGAATAATGAGCCAAATGGCAGACATATTCTTTTTTGTTGATTTTGCCGAGGAGGTTTCTAAATCCTTTAATGCGAAATCAGCTAATATTTGTGAGGCGACGTGTGAAGGAGAGCCAAGTTGTGAAATGACCTGATGCTCATTTTCCTCTCCAGCTTCCTCAAAGTATTCTTCATAATAGGCAAGCGCAGCGTCTAACTCATGCGCAGGAAGCCGACGTAATTTTCCTCGTAGCTGTTTCAAATAGCTTGCTCTATCCATCTAAATTCCCTCCTAAAAGTACACAATCAACCTTTTCCTTATACATTTGCCATTCTTTTAATAGCTCTAATAATCGTATACGTCCTTGCTCCGTAATTTGATAATAGCGTCTATTTCTACCTTGATAAGGTTGATCGTACGTTGTTAAGTAATGCGCTTTTTGTAAGCGGCGTAATACAGGATACAGTGTAGACTCTGAAATCTCCATGATTGATTGTACCTGCTGTGTTAATGAATAACCGTAGGCGTCCTCTTTCTCGACAATAGCCAGTACACAAGCATCAAGTAAAGCTGAACCAAGCTGAAATGTCATCTTTTCACCTCACATGTAATACCTATACTTCATTTTATATTATATGACATATAGTATGTGGATAGTATATGACGTATAACATTGATTGTCAATTCTAAAAGAAAATTTTTTCCAATGTTGTTAGACGAAGATATTGTAAGAAAATAATATTTGAAGATTAATAGGAAAATCTGTTATAGTATGTGCGAAGGGCAGTATCCATTGTGAACGGCACCTTCAAAAACGCAATAGACTATACTATCAAATATCTGCCTTGATCTTTTAGACAGGGACGGAAGAAAACGATACGTTCAAATATAGCTTTCATTTTGTAAGCTATTGCCTCTTTCAGGGGTCTTTTTATCATTGAACGACACACTACCCTTCTGTCTGTTTTCGGCCAGAAGGGTTTTTCTGTTTTCTTCCTTTAAAAAAGGAGGACTACAAAATGAAAACGACAACAGATTTTTTAAAGATGAAAGCGGCAGGCGAGAAAATCGTGATGGTGACGGCCTATGATTATCCAGCTGCTAAATTCGCGGAAGAAGCTGGCGTTGAGATGATACTAGTCGGGGATTCACTTGGAATGGTCGTGCTTGGCTATGATTCTACAATGCCTGTAACTGTAGCGGATATGGTCCATCATGCAAAAGCAGTAAGACGAGGGGCAAAGGATACGTTTATAGTCGTTGATATGCCCTTTGGTTCTTATCATGGCGATGTCAATGAGACACTCAAAACAGCCATTGCGATGATGCAACAAACAGGAGCAGATGCTTTAAAGGTTGAGGGGGCAGGTGAAGTTATACCTGTCATTCGTAAATTAACGTCAGCTGGTATTCCAGTAGTAGCTCACTTAGGCTTGTTGCCTCAATCAGCGGGAGTGCTTGGTGGTTATAAGGTACAAGGAAAAACAGCTGAACAGGCTGCTACACTGCTTGAAGAAGCAAAACAATGCGAAGCGGCTGGAGCATGTGCAGTCGTGTTGGAATGTATCCCTCATCAGCTGACAGAAATTGTTTCAGCTAGTCTTGTTATTCCAACCATTGGCATAGGCGCTGGTATTGAGGCTGATGGACAAGTGCTGGTGTATCATGACATGCTAAGCTACGGTTCACACCATGTACCGAAATTTGTTCAACAATTTGCTGATATGGGCAAAGAAGCAAGCGCGGGGATGATGGGTTACGTAGAAGCAGTGAAAGCGGGTACTTTCCCAGCTCCAAAGCATTTCTTCACAATGAAAGAGGAAGCATTAGATCAGCTATATGGAGGCGTTAAATGATGAAAGTCATCACGACCATACAGGCATTAGCCACAGAAATTCAAGCAGCTAAGCATGCTCAAAAAACGATTGGACTTGTTCCGACAATGGGCTATTTACATGAAGGTCATTTAACATTAGCACAAACAGCTCGTGTAGAAAATGATGTCGTTGTGATGAGTATATTTGTCAACCCAACACAATTTGGGCCAAATGAGGATTTTGAAAGTTATCCTCGTGATTTGCCAAGAGATACTGCATTAGCTGAATCTGTGGGCGTTGATATTGTGTTCGCACCAAGTGTGGAAGAAATGTATCCTCAAGATGGAGGGATTCGTCTACATGCAGGTGAGCAGGCTTCCATTCTTTGTGGTGCAAGTCGTCCTGGTCATTTTGATGGCGTTTTACAGGTTGTCTCTAAATTATTTCATTTAACACTGCCAACAAGAGCTTATTTCGGTCAAAAAGATGCACAGCAGGTTTCGATTATTGCGACAATGGTACGTGATTTTAATTTCCCTTTAGAAATGCGTGTTGTCCCAATTGTACGCGAGGAGGACGGTTTAGCGAAATCTTCTCGTAATGTCTATTTAAGTGAGTCAGAGCGACAAGAGGCTCCAGCAATCAATGAAGCATTACAGTTGGCTCGCGATAGCTTTTTAGCGAATGGTGATGCTGATAAAGCACTTGCAAAAGCAAAAGCTCATATTCATGCAAGAACACATGGCCGCATTGATTATATTGAATTATTAACATATCCAGATTTAACACCAGTGACAACTGCAACTCAGCAAGTTCTGTTGGCAGCAGCTGTTTATATAGGTAAAACACGTTTAATCGATAATTGTATTTTTACTGTGAAAGAGGGACTATAGTATGTTACGTATGATGATGAATAGTAAAATCCACCGTGCAACAGTGACACAGGCAGATTTAAACTATGTAGGCTCCATAACAATAGATGAAGATATTTTAGATGCAGTAGGTATGCTGGCAAACGAAAAAGTACATGTTGTTAATAACAATAATGGCGCTCGTTTTGAAACATATATTATAGCTGGTGAACGAGGATCAGGTGTCATTTGTGTTAATGGCGCAGCAGCAAGACTTGTGCAGCGTGGTGATATTGTCATTATTATTTCCTATGTGTATGTGGATAATCATGAGGCAAAAGACCATCAACCAACTGTAGCCATCATGGGAGAGGGCAATACAATTAAGGAAATGATCGCACACGAGCCAGAAGCAACTGTGATGTGAATTCAGCCATAGAATAAATTAATACAAGAGAGGAGGATGGCAAAGCATAGCCAATCCTCCTTTTTTGCGATTACGTTTATATCAAAAGTTACTGGCAAAAATTTGCTTTTATTACTATTAAACTAGTTAACAAAATTATAATTTTACAAATGTTCTAGTATTTTGCGTCATATTTATGTAGAATTTAGTTGTTAGTACATCATTTTACTAGTGGAGGTATCATTTGTCATGGAAAATAAACGTAACAAATTTTTAACAGTAACTGCAGCAGCATTGGCTGTAACAGCGGTAGCGGTAGTACCAGCATCAGCAGCAAGTCCTTTTTCGGATGTAAAGGAAAGTCATGCAGATTTTGAAGGCATTTCTACACTTTATGCAGCAGGGATTATTAGTGGTTACCCAGATGGTACATTCAAACCAGATACAAATGTCACACGTGGACAAGCGGCAAAAATGATTGCAGGCGCATTAAAATTGGATACAAAAGAAGTAGAGGATCCAAAATTTACGGATATTAGTGCATCAAATCCTTATTATGGCTCAATTGCAGCCCTTGTAGGATTAAATGTCATTACAGGCTATGGAGATAATACTTTCCGTCCAAACCAAACAATTACACATGGTGATTTAGCAAAAATTTTAGCATCTATCCCAACATTACCAGAGCTAGAAAGTGCAAAAAATCATGAGGCTAGTGAAAAAGTTACACGTGGACAACTGGCAACATTCATTGCTGAGGCTCTAACAAAATCAAACCCAGAAACTCCAGAGACTCCAGAAACACCAGAAACACCAGAGACTCCAGAAACACCAGCAGATGCATTCTCATTATCGATTTTACATGTGAATGATACACATGCTCGTGCAAATGAATTACCTAAATTGGCGACAGCTGTAAAAGAACAAAGGGAAGCAAAGAAAAATGTTTTAACATTACATGCTGGCGATGCATTTAATGGTACATTATATTTCAATGAATTCCATGGACAAGCAGATCTAGCGCTATTAAATGAAATTGGCTTTGATGCAATGGTATTTGGTAACCATGAATTTGATTTAGGTGCCTCTCCAGAAGGTCATCAAGCATTAGCGGATTTTGTTAAAGGGGCTAAATTCCCATTTGTGGATGCTAATGCTGATTTCTCAGCAGATGATAAATTCACTGGTTTATTTACAGACTTAATTTCAAGTGAACCTGAAAATGGTAAAATTTATTCTGGTATTGTAAAAGAAATTGATGGAGAAAAAGTTGGTATTTTCGGCTTAACGACTGAGGAAACGGTTGATATTGCTTCTCCTGATAAAGTAACATTTACAAATTATATAGAGGAAGCGAAAAAAGCTGTGGCAGCCTTTGAAGGAATGGGTGTCAACAAAATTATCGCTTTAACACATATTGGCTACAATGATAATCCGAATGTTGATAATGATATTTTACTAGCTAAAAATGTACCAGGCATTGATGTCATTGTTGGCGCACATGATCATACAAAATTAGACGAGCCATTCGTTGTTGATACAAATACAGTAGGTGAAGCGAAGGATGCTACATTAATTGTACAGGCCAATGAGTATGTAAAATACTTAGGTACGCTTGATGTAACATTTGATGGAGATGGCATAGTTACTGAATATGGTGGCGAATTAATCGACCTTGGTAAGGTAGCTGAAGACGAATCATTAGTAAAATTACTAGCACCTTATAAAGCAAAAGTAGATGAAGTGAACAACAAAGAAATAGGTGTAACACTAAAAGAAGCTTTAGCTAACCCACGTGCAAGTGAAACAAGTCTTGAAAGTGTGCGTAGTAATGAAACAGCCCTAGGTAATATCATTACAGATGGTATGCTAGCAAAGGCACAAAAATATACTGATAAAACGGTTGTAATGGCATTACAAAATGGCGGTGGTATTCGAGAAGCAATTCCAGCTGGGAATATTACTGTTGGTCAAGTAATTACAGTATTACCATTCGGTAATACATTAGCATTAATGGATGCAACAGGTGCTGAGCTAAAAGCAGCATTTGAAGTGTCCTTGAAAAATGCACCTAAAGAAAATGGTGGCTTCTTACACATTGCTGGAGCGAAATTACAATATGATTCGTCAAAAGAAGTAGGCTCACGTGTTGTATCTATCGAATATTTAGATAAAGCAACAGGTAAATATGTTGCTATTGAAGATGGTAAAACTTACACAGTAGCTACAAATGCCTATACTGCTAAAGGTGGAGATGGCCTAGATATGTTTGCTAAAGCATATGAAGAAGGTCGTGTTACAGATTTAGGCTTATCTGATTGGGAAAACCTTCAAGAGCAATTACTATCACTTAAAGAAGTGAAAACAACAACAGAAGGTCGTATTGTTGATGTAGCAAAAAAACAATAAGCGTAACGTTGTTTGAGTAAGCACTCCATAACGATTCCACAACGCAACCTTAGGGGATTGATTTCTCCAAGGTTGCGTTTTTTGTATGGATGCGGTGATTCAACAAAGAGGAGAAAGGATGCCGCAGAGCCAATAATATGATAAAATTCAACTTATCTAATGTGAACTGTGAGTTGAGATGTATGATGGAAAGTCAAAAATATGCAATTGTAGATTTGGAGACAACTGGTCATTCACCAGCCAATGGGGACCGGATGATTCAAATTGCCATTGTTATTATGAAGGATTGGGAAATTGAGCGTACCTATACGAAGTTCATAAATCCAGGGAAAGCTATTCCCACTTTCATTCAAGATTTAACGCATATAACGAATGAGGATGTAAAGGATGCCTTCCCATTTGAAGCGCATGCGGATTACATATATGAGCTACTTGCTGACTGTGTATTTGTTGCACATAATGCAGATTTTGACTTATCCTTTTTACAAGCAGAGTTTAAACGTGCTGGACTACCAAAATGGCAAGGTAAAAAAATGGATACGGTGGAGCTAGCTAAAATTTTGTTCCCTATGTCCCTTGGTTTTAAGCTAGGGGATTTAGCGGCCGATTTAAATATTGAGTTAGCAAATGCTCATCGAGCGGATGACGATGCTCGCGCGACAGCGGAGCTATTCAAGCATTGCTGGAAGGAGCTACTAAGTTTACCACAGCTTACACTTGAACAGATGCATAAGCGTTCCTTTCGCTTAAAATCAAATATTTCTCAGCTTTTTTTTGAGGCGTTGCAAATTAAGCGCCAGCATACGACGGGCCGCGAAAATGTACACTATTACCGTAATTTTGCGATTGGCAATGGCCGAAATAAGCATGAGCATGTGACAGAAACGATTGCCTACCCTCAATCAGTAGATGAGAAAATAACTTTAATGTCAAAGGCACTGCCAAATTTTGAGGAACGTCCTGCACAATTTGACATGATGGACACGATTTGGCGGGCATTACATGAACAACAGGAGTGCGTGATTGAAGCTTCTACGGGTATTGGTAAAACTGCTGGCTATTTACTTCCAGCCATCTTATTTGCCCGTGCTGTTAATAAAAAGATTGCCATCAGTACGTATACTTCCTATTTACAAGAACAGCTTGTAGAAGAAGAGCTACCAAAGATCGAAAAAATCCTTGGGACAAAGGTGAATTTGTGTGTGCTGAAGGGAATGCAGCATTATATTGATCTCGATCGCTTTGAGCAATGTATGGCATATGCTGATGAATCCTATGATGATACATTTACTATTTTACAAATACTTGTGTGGTTGACCAAAACAGAGACTGGTGTGTTGAGCGAGCTCAATGTTTCTGGTGGCGGACAACTGTTTTTAGAGAAAATCCGAAAAATACCGAATGACAAGCCTTCAAAGGGCTTTGATTTCTATGAGCAAGCTTTAAAGAACAGTGCAGTTGCTGACTGTATTGTAACGAATCATGCCATGGTTTTAAGTGATTTAGTGCGTCAAACACCACTTTTTACAGAAATAGATGGCTGGATTATTGACGAGGCGCATCAATTTATTCAGGCAGCTATGCAGCAGGATGAAGTAGTCTTCTCCTATACACAATGGAAGTATATTTTTGGACAAATTGGTACGATGGAGGACACGGCTTTATTTCAACAGTTTTGCCAGGCAGCGAAGAGAAAACAGCGAGTAGCCATGCAAAATTTACAGCATCTTGATGCACAATTCATACGTTTGCAGCGGACATTTGATGAAACAATCCAGAGAACTATTCAAAAATTGCAACAGCAAATGAAAGGGAAACAAGCAGGTAGTAAATGCACCTTGTTTTTAGAGGATGTTTCATTTGCGAAAGAAACGTTTGCACAAGTAAGCAAACTAACCCAGCAATGGCTGGATCTCGCTACTAGCATTACACAGTCGTTCGAAAATGCGATTGAGCAGCTAGATAAAAACGATCAATATGTATTATCTGAATGGCAATATTGGATTCGAGAAGTGAAGATAAAAATTGCTGAATGGGACGATATTTTTCTGTCACCACAGGAAGGCAATTCTGTTTGGTTAGAATTTGATGTACGGAGTGTCCCTGGCAGTCTCCATGTTTTTAAGAAGCCTGTCAATGTGACGCCGATAATTGAACAAGTATTAGCACCATTACGTCAGCAAGCAAGTATTGTTTGGACATCAGGTACATTAACGGTACCAGGCAATGAGCGCTTTGTTACACGCCAGTTAGGCATTTCTGATAATGTTGAAGTCTTGAAACTACAAGCTCCACCAGCCTACTATGCTGGGGCTAAGGCATTTATCGTCACCGATATGCCAGATATTCAGCATGTCAGCCAAGAAGAATACATTGAGGCTGTTGCCCATGCAATTACGCGGACTGTTCGAATGACAGAAGGGCGTTGCTTTGTACTCTTTACAGCACAGGATATGCTACGAAAAACAGTTGAGCTTATCCAAGATAGTGAACTATTAGATGATTACATGCTATTTGCACAAGGTGTTACAGGCGGTAGCCGTATGCGCATTCTAAAATCCTTCCAAAAATTTAGTCATGCCGTTCTATTTGGCACAAACAGTTTTTGGGAGGGGGTAGATGTTCCAGGAGATGCACTTGCCTCTGTTATTGTCGTACGATTACCATTTTCTTCACCAGAAGAGCCTGTTTTTAAGGCGAGGGCAAAGCATCTAACTACCCTAGGCCGCAATTCCTTTACGGAGCTTTCCTTACCAGAAGCGATCATGAGGTTTAAGCAAGGCTTTGGTCGATTAATACGTTCCTCGCAGGATAAAGGAGCTTTTATTGTCCTAGACCGACGAATTACTAGTAAGTCATATGGGAAAGAGTTTATTAAGGCATTACCTCCTATCGATGTAAAGAAATTGCAGCTACCCGAATTGTTAAAGGAACTAAATCATTGGCAAAAATAGCAGAAACCCCTTTTAGCATTGCTAGAAGGGGTTTTTACGTATTTTATAAGCGTTTAAAGAAAGGCAATTGCTAGTATGATTCTCATTGCTTGTTTTTAGTTTGCTCATCAAAAAGGTTAGCATTACGAACGATTTCTGTAATATATTTCATAGTGATTGCCGTTGCTTGTTTGGCATCATAACTTTTGCGATTATTCAATAGGTTTGTAAACATACCTTGCCAAATTAATAGTGTAATTTCATTGATGGCATCAACATTGCCTTCAGTTAAGTAGCCTTCTTTTAAAGCGATCTCTAACATAGAACGCCCTCGTTTCGTTAGACTGTGTTGAAATAAAATGGTCTTTAAATCATCAGGGATATTGATTAAATCATTGGGGTAAAAATTATAATAATTTTCCAATAGTGCTTCTGGTGTTTCCCCTAAATCCATGATAAAGACTGCGTGAAAAATCTGAGGTTGTTTGAAGGAATATTGACAAAAGCACTCCCAAGCCAATAAGTATTTTTCAATAGGATCTTTGCCTCTTTCTATGTAGCGAGCAACTTCGTTGGTATAGTCTTGCATGCATCTCATCGATGCAAAAAATAGAAGATGCGAGATTTCCGAAAAATAATTGTAGATAGTAGCACTGTTGTAACCTGCTTTATCAGCAACCTTCCGGATTGTGACATTTTCCAGCCCTTCTTCTTCGATGATTTCCGCAGTGGCATCTACAAAGTATTTCCACATACGACTCCTTTGTATTTCCTTTTTCTTCAAAGTAATATCCCCCTAACAAACAATTAATTACTGTAAAATCATTAATTAAATGTATATATTTACCTTCTTGTAGCTAATTTAAACTTATTATAGCATAGCAATTTTAATTATCTTCTTTCATTATAGCATTAGCTTTTGTCATTTTCAGAGTTGTGCATTAGAATTTCAGGTGATATACTAATCACAATTATTTTATAATCATGATTACTAAATAATCAAGATTCGGAATAATTAGACGAAGAGGATGTTATAACTAGGAGTCTTGCACTTAGACACAAGGGGAGGATTATACAATGAGTAAAAAAATTGTGACACAATTTGAGTGTACATATGAAACAATTGAAAACACATGGATCGAGTTAGCTGACGGCACAAGGCTTTCTAGTCGTATTTGGCTACCAAATGTAAAATTGGGAGAGAAAGTACCAGCCATTTTAGAGTATATTCCTTATCGTAAAACAGATGGGACAAGAGCAAGAGATGAGCCTATGCACGGTTATTTTGCAGGACATGGTTATGCTGTTGTGCGAGTGGATATGCGAGGTTCAGGTGAGTCAGATGGTTTATTAAAGGACGAATATCTAAAGCAAGAGCAGGATGATGCCCTTGAAGTCATTGAATGGATTGCTAACCAAAGCTGGTGTGATGGCAATATCGGGATGATGGGGAAATCGTGGGGCGGATTTAATTCTCTACAAGTAGCAGCTCGTCGACCAAAGGCGTTAAAGGCGATTATTACCGTAGGCTTTACAGATGATCGTTATAACAATGATATTCACTATAAGGGCGGTTGCTTGTTAAACGATAACTTCTGGTGGGGTGCTATTATGTTAGCCTACCAGTTACGTCCAATTGATCCACATATTGTTGGCGATAGCTGGCGTGATAAATGGATGGAACGATTAGAAAATATGCCTTTGTGGATGGCACAATGGATGGAGCATCAAACAAGAGACGATTATTGGAAACATGGTTCAGTTTGTGAGAATTATCAAGACATAGAAATCCCAGTTTTTGCGCTAGATGGCTGGGAAGATTCCTATACAAACACAGTCTTAAGTTTAATGGAAGGGCTTTCTGTTCCGAGAAAAGGCATTATTGGCCCATGGGCACATGTTTATCCCCACGATGGAGTGCCGGGTCCAGCAATGGGCTTTCTACAAGAAGCTGTGAAATGGTGGGATCATTGGTTAAAAGGAATAGACAACGATGTAATGGATGGACCAATGGTGAATGTCTGGGTAGAAGAGAGCATGGAGCCATCCGTTAAGAAACCAATTAGCAAAGGCTATTGGGTTGGTTTAGAATCGTGGCCAGCAGCGGAATCGATACAAACTAAGGTGTATCAACTGACACATGGAAAACTAGTAGAAAACCGCAGTGAGCAACAAGAGCAAGTCCTACTAAAAACTCCTCAAAATCATGGTCTTTTATCTGGTGAATGGATGGGCGCTGGCGTACTAGGTGAAAGTCCAGCAGACCAACGATTAGATGATGGAATGGCCATGGTTTTTGAAACGGATAGGCTAGAGAAAGCCCTAGAGATTGTGGGCTATCCAAAATTTGAAGTGGAATTAATGAGTGACAAACCACATGCAATGCTATTTGCACAGCTATCAGACGTAGCACCCGATGGAGCTGTCACTCGTGTATCCTATGGCGTGATGAACCTGACACACTTAAATGGGCATGATCATGTTGACCTGTTAACACCTGGTGAAAAAGTGAAGGCCTTTGTTCAGTTAGATTGCTGTGGCCATCAATTTAAAGCGGGGCATCGTTTACGCCTATCCTTAGCTACAACGTTTTGGCCTATGTTTTGGCCAATGCCAGAAGACGCTACATTGACATTAAATCTAGAAACCGCTACCTTATCATTGCCAACTTTCCATGGTCAGCAGGTAGTAGGACCTAATATGAATGCTGAAAGTGCACCATTAACGCCAATCACAACACTGCAAGAAGGCAGAGTCGATCGTTCGATATCCTATGATATTTTAACAGATACATGGACATGTATTACAGATGGGGTTGGAGGCGTATTTGGAGAAGGTATTTATCGCTTTGATGATATTGATGTCACTGTAGAACATAATTTAAAACGAGAATTAACCTTAACGAATGCTGATCCACTGTCAGCTCAGTATACAATCTATCAAAAAATGAAAATTGGTCGTGAAGGCTGGTGGATTGACGCGGATATTACGGTTACCAAAACATCTGATCAGGAAAACTTCCAAATTGTTGGGGAAATGGTCATCAAAGAAAATGACAAACAAGTCTTCCATAAGGAATGGAATCAAAAAATTAAACGTCATGGCTTGTAAATAACATATAAGGGGTAAACATATGGAAGCTAAGTTAAAAAAGAATACAGCTACTTTAGTTATTTTAGCTGTTTCAGGTGCCTTAATTTACGCATTGCCTTATTTTAGAAACTACTATTATGATGTCTTTCTGGATGCATTTCATTTAACCAATACACAAATGGGGACACTTGGTAGTGCGTATGGTGTTTGTTGTTTAATTTCCTATATTTTTGGAGGATTTTGTGCAGATCGTTGGAAAACGAAATATTTATTAACCATTTCTTTAGTAGCCACAGGATTATTAGGGTTTACATTATTATTGTATCCACCCTATCCAGTACTTCTACTGATTCATGCTGCTTGGGGAATCACGTCCATTATGACGTTCTGGGGAGCATTAGTAAAAGCGGTTCGTTCTTTAGGCTCTGAAAATGAACAAGGAAAAGCTTTTGGATTTTTTGAAGGCGGACGTGGTGTAACCAACATTATTCAATCTGCTGTGATTTTAGGGATTTTTGCTTTTTTTGCAAAACATATGAGTGATAAAATGGCTCTTTCAGCAGTTATTACAGTGTATTCTGTGATTTGTCTTTTGTTGGGCCTCATGATTATGATGCTGTATAAAGATCCAGATCAAGCAACTGTCAGTCCAGAAGATAGAGAGAGCAGTAAAACGTTTGATTGGGCAGTCCTTTGGAAAGTGTTGAAGATGCCAACTACCTGGCTTGCGACTATACTTATCTTTACGTCCTACGCGATGATTATTAGCTATTATTACATTACACCTTATGCAACGGCCGCATTTGGTGCGTCTACGTTAATTGCTGCGGCTTTGGGCTACTTCTCGCAATATTGTCGTCCTATTGGTAGTTTTAGTGCAGGAATCATAGGCGACCGAATTGGTGTGTCGAATATGGTGTTAATCGGCTATATTTTATTAGCATTTGGTTTAGTAGGGCTCATTTTATTACCAGGAAAAGCTTCTTTTATCCTTATGCTTTTAGTGTTCATTGGGATTATCTATACATCTATGTATGCTTTGCAAGCGATGCATTTTGCAATTCTAGTAGAAGGCGATTATCCAGTAGAATCAACAGGAACTGTGTCCATGCCACTGATGATAATTGGTTATAGTGGTGAAATCTTTATGCCAATTATTGCAGGTGCTTGTTTAGATTACTGGGGTGGCACAGCGGGCTATAAAGTATTCTTTGGTATTTTATTAGGCTTAGCTATTATTGGATTCATTACAGTAGTCATTTGGCAGCGTGTGACGAAAGAAAAACGCCGAGAAATTGCTTTACAACGAAAGCTTTCCAAGGAACAGGCACTTACTTAATTTAGTTTAGAACTAACATTGGTTTCTTCCAAAGCCAGCTTTTTTAAACATAATGATGAATAGCTAAAAAGGCTGCGAATAGTTTTTTTACTATTTATACAAGTTGATTATTCACAAATCAATATGTAAACACGGAAATAGAGGCGTCAAGGTAATGACGCCTCTGTTTTCGTCTCCGGTTTTGTATGATCTAGTAAAAATTCCACACGATTTCTACCATGGTGTTTGGCCTAATATAAAGCCTTGTCACATCTAGATAATAAGGAATGAATTGTATTTGCCCATCACAAAGAAAGTCACTCCAATAATGATATACATATCAATGCTATCTAGTTTATCTGTTACCTCTAGCCAATGGGATTCATTTTTATCTATTCAAATATTATCCATGGATAAACGTAAACAAATAGTATCTCTCGTATGCCAGAAGAATGGATACGATTGATTTCTAGCCACAAAAGAATGATCATGGACATCACTCAATATATCTTCGATGGAGACCATTTTGGAATTAAATGCTGTCCTAACACAATAGGATCTAGCAGCTTATCTGTTGGGCTATTGCGCTAACAGGGGGGATGAGAGCGAACATAACTAGGATAATAAGTGTGAATAAATTTATTTTTCTGACTATTGCATTTTCCATGTTATTTGCTAAAACATTATTATTGACCATAACAGCAAGATTGAGGACGAAATAAAAGGGTGGTTCCTGATAATATAAGGTCTAACAAACAGCATGGAGGCTTATATTATGTCAAAAATTCAGCAATTTTATGATTTACATTTTTCACAAGAGCTATTATTTATTGGGAATGCTTGGAATGTTATATCAGCATTAACATTAGAAAAGGCAGGCTTTCAAGCAATCGGCACAACAAGCTGGGGCATAGCGAACTCACTTGGCTATGCAGACGGTGAACAAATCGATTTTCAACGACATCTAACAATTATTCAATCCATTACAGAGCAAGTCAAGATACCCGTATCAGCAGATATAGAAGCGGGGTATGGTCATGATGAACAAAGTATTATCGACAATGTTTTGAGAACGGCAGATGTGGGAGTAGCAGGGATTAACATTGAGGATTCCTTTAAACATCAAACAGGCTTAAGAAGCATAATTGAACACTGTTATTTATTAACAAACATGAGGAAAGAATTAGATAATCATGGCTATAAAGATTTCTTTATTAATGCTCGAACAGATACGTATTTTCAATTAGAGCAACCATTTGAAGAAACAATAACAAGAGCAAAAGCTTATATTGAGAGCGGAGCAAGTGGTATATTTATCCCAGGCTTAACAGATGCCAATGAAATAAGCGCGATGACTCGTAATATAAATGCGCCCATTAATCTTCTTTCATTACCTAGTTTAACGAATGTCAAGCTACTAAAAGAATTAGGGGTGAAACGCTTTAGCTTTGGAAATGCACTTTCAGATAAAATAATTGCGCATTTAACACAGCATGCTGCACAATTATTAAAAGACCAAGATACTTCTGCGTTATATATATAGTCGATGGGAATGAGGTGAGATAATCGTGGACAATGCAATCAATTTATCTTTTGAGGAAAAGTGGGAAAAGATTATAACATGTGATCAAACCTATGATGGGCTTTTTTATACAGCGGTTAAAACTACTAAGATTTATTGCCGTCCTTCCTGTAAATCCAGAAAGCCAAAAAAGATGAATGTTGAATTTTATGAAGATATCCAAAAGGTAGAGGCGGCTGGCTATCGGGCATGTAAACGATGTCAGCCTGAAATAGAATATTCCCCACACACGAAATTGATTAAAAATGTCACGACTTTTATTATGAATGAATATAAACAAAGAGTGACTTTACAGGATATGGCGGAGCATGTTGGCCTCAGTCCCTTTCACCTTGAACGACTATTTAAACAAGAGACTGCTGAGACGCCTCGAACGTATTTAGAGAAAATCAGAATTGATAAGGCTGCCCATCTATTAAAACATACCGACTTTACAAATTTAGAAATATGTTATGAAGCTGGCTTTCAAAGCCCATCTAATTTTTATAAAGTTTTTCGACGGCTGAAAAATTGTTCGCCTACAGAATACCGTAACCTATCGTTGCAGGGGGACATGATATGAAATGGACAAACGATGTTGGCTATTTAGTTATCGAGTTACCACAAGCATTTAATTATAGAGAGTGTTTGCAGTTCTTAAAGCGCTCACATCACGAAATACTTCATCATATAAAGGATGATGTGCTCTACAAATTATTGAAGATTGATGAACAATTTATTTTATGTGAAATAACTGAACAAGCACATAAAATAATAGTAATATTTCCAATGAAACAGCCAGCTAGCCATGAACAGGCGATCATCGCACAATATATCGCAGAGTGGTTTGATTTAACAAAGGATTTGCAGGGGTATTACCAGATGGCTGAAAACGATCAAATCCTAAAGCCACTTGTGAAGAAATATAACGGATTACGGTTAATCGGGATTCCTGATTTATTTGAAGCATTAGTTTGGGCAATTATTGGTCAACAAATAAATTTAACTTTTGCCTATATGTTAAAAAAGAGATTTGTCGAGCATTTTGGAGAATATGTTTACTTTGAGGGGCAAAGCTACTGGCTGTTTCCAACGCCAGAGAGAATAGCCGTTATTGAGGTAGATGATTTAATCCACCTCCAATTTACACGGAGGAAATCAGAATACATTATTGAAATTGCCAAAATTATCGCAAGCGGACAATTGACAAAAAATTTGCTGTGGCAACAAGAGGACTACGAAGCCATGAAAAAACGATTAATGGACATTCGAGGAATTGGTGCATGGACAGCAGATTATGTGCTTATGAAATGTCTGCAACAACCGACAGCATTTCCTATAGCAGATGTAGGTCTACATAATGCTTTAAAAATACAACTAGCATTAGAACGAAAACCAACAATTGAAGAATTAAAGAACTATGCGGAACATTGGCAAGGCTGGCAAGCTTATGCCACCTTTTATTTATGGAGGTCACTGTATGAAACGGTATAAATTAGATTATTCATCACCAATTGGGATTATAGAAGTTGAGGGAAGTGATACAGCAATTGATGCCATTAACTTTGCAGAGCGAGAGCAGGTCGTCAATGCTCCTCAGCAAGACACACCTGAAGTTTTACTAGAATGTGTTAAGCAATTGCATGAGTATTTTCTAGGTGATCGTCAGGAGTTCTCGTTTCCTTATGTTTTTCGAGGTACAGATTTTCAACAAGCTGTTTGGCATGTTTTACCGAGTGTAGGATTTGGTGAAACGGCTTCATACAAGGATATCGCCATTGCTATTAACAATGAAAAAGCTGTAAGGGCTGTTGGTAGTGCGAATGGAAAAAATAATATCAGCATTGTTGTGCCATGTCATCGAATTATTGGCTCCAATGGAACGCTGACAGGTTACGGAGGCGGGATGTGGCGCAAAGAATGGCTGCTTCAGCATGAGCAGACACATAAAAAATCATCCAAGTAACGCCATTCATCAGAGTACGTCATTTCGCCATTTGTACACAGTATAAAAAAGAGGTTATTGCAAAAAATAAGACCGTCAAAATGGCGGTTGTAATGACTAGTCTTTGTCATTTTATCGCTTCTTATGACACCTCCCTGCTAAGAAATATAGCTTGGAGTATTGAAAATAAAGGAGGTGTACACATGAGCGTGCTTTATAGAATCGCCTTAGTACTAGTTATTATAGGTGCAATCAACTGGGGACTCATTGGATTCTTTAGATTTGATTTAGTGGCTTATTTATTTGGTGGACAAACGGCGGTCTTATCTCGTTGGGTTTATGCACTCGTTGGTCTTGCTGGGCTAATTTCGATTCCTATTCTTGTAAAGCGATTTGAAGACGAGGATGATGTAGATACATTTACTCGTATGGATAGAAATCCTAGCTATGGCATGGAGGCTGGAGAAGAAACAGACTTCTCAGAAGTAAGAAAAACGGAAGAGAAAAAAGAGAACAAATAGTTAAACTGTAAAAACTAGTGACCATGTTTTCGCGTCAGTTTTTTCAAAATATTCGCGTAGCTATTGACTACGCGAATATTTATTTTTAAGGATTAGTCCTGATTACTTGGAAATGCAAAAGAAGATGTAACGTCATTCCCTTGTTCTATCCATTTTTCTGAAATGGTTTTCGCTTTTGTGAAGAAACGTACTTGGTCAGGTCCAAACATATGCCCCTCACCAAATCTTGATCGTTTCCAGCCACCAAAGTTATGATAGCCTACTGGAATAGGAATGGGTACATTGACACCTACCATACCTACTTCAATTTCAGTGGTAAACTTTCGAGCTGCTGCACCATTGTTCGTAAAGATGGTTACACCATTTCCTAATTCATGGGCATTAATAAGGGCTATAGCTTCCTCTAATGTTGCTACGCGGACGACATTACGTGCAGGTCCAAAAACCTCTTGTTCATAAATTTCCATTCCAGGCTTTACATGATCAAGTAATGTAGGTCCAAGATAGAAACCGTTCGATTGTTTGGAAATTTCCGGATTTCGCCCATCGCAGACCAGTGTTGCGCCTTCTTCTAGGCTACGATCGATATAGCCAATGATGGCATCCTTTGATTGCTGAGTAATGACTGGTCCAAAATCAACTTCGGCATCTGTATAGGGACCCACTTTTAATTTGGCAATTTTATCGGCAAGAATACCCACTAATTTATTGGCTGTATCCTCCCCAACAGGAATAATGGTTGACAGTGCCATACAACGCTGGGAGGCAGCTCCATAGGCAGCACCTAAAAAGGCATTTGCTACATGCTCTAGGTCAGCATCTGGCATAACCACCATATTATTTTTACCTCCCCCAAGTGCTGTAACACGCTTCCCATGTTTAGAGGCTGTAGCATAAATGGCTTCTGCAACTGGCGTAGAGCCTACAAAGGAAATCGCTTCAATGGCAGGATGGCATAACAGCTCATTAACAGCATCTTTGTCTCCATTAATAACAGTCCAAACCCCATCTGGTAAGCCTGCCTCTTTCCACAGCTCTGATAAAAATAATGCTGAGCAAGGAACCCGCTCTGACGGCTTCAGAATCACACAGTTTCCTACAGCCACCGCCATACTTGTAATTGCTAGCGGTACCATGACAGGGAAATTAAATGGTGAAATAGCCGCTACAATGCCTAATGGTTCTTTCAGAGAGTAGGCATTGATATGACCACCAACATTCACCGAATACTCTCCTTTAAGTAAATGGGGGGCATTGATAGCTAAATCAACAGATTCTAAACCGCGAGTAATTTCGCCCTTGGCATCCTCAATCGTTTTGCCACTCTCTGTACAAATCATATCAATTAGTTCATCGATATTTTCTGTTATGAGTTGGCGGAATCTAAGGATAATTTCAGCTCGTTTACCAACTGATAAGGCACGCCAAGCAGGAAAAGCCGCTTGGGCAGCAGCAATCGCTTCCTGTACCTCTTGTTTTGTTGCTAAAGGTACACGAGCAATGACAGTACCTGTGCTTGGATTGTAAACATCTGAAAACTGACCGCTTTTCCCTAGAACTGTTTGTCCATTGATAAAATGACCTAAATCCTGTATGTCTGTATTTGTTACCATCTAGCTATTCCTCCTACAGTTTAATAGAATGTAAGGCTTGTACAAATTTTTCAACAATGAAATTCGTCTCGTCTGAGGAAATAATCAGAGGAGGAGATAAGGTTAACACATTATTGAAACCTGCCACGGTTACCCCATTTTTCCCAATGAGTAACCCTTGTTCCTTACATTGTGTGATCACTTTGTTCACAAGTGTAATGTCGAGGGGTGTTTTGCTATCTTTATCTTGTACTAGCTCTACGCCAATTAATAAGCCTTTCCCACGAATATCCCCAACATTCGGGTGCTCCTTTAATTGCTCCTGTAATGTAGTGAGTAATGTAGCACCTAGTGCAGCCGAGTGGGCAAATAAATTTTCCTTTTCCATTATTTCAATATTTTTTAATGCGACGGCACATGCTGCTGGTGATCCACCGAATGTGTTGACATGACGGAAAAAGTCATATTCCTCAGTTCCAGCAAACGCCTCATAAATTTCACGACGAACAGCTGTAGCAGACAGTGGCATATAAGCGCTGGTTAAGCCTTTCGCCATAGTCACAATATCAGGCTGGATGCCGTAGTTTTGGAATCCAAAAGCTTTGCCTGTACGACCAAAACCACAAATGACTTCATCGACAATGAGTAGTGCGCCATGCTTCTCACAAACAGCTTTAACTCCTTGTAAGTAGCTGTCGTGGGGCATAATTACACCACCGCCAGTAATAATAGGCTCCATAATGACTGCTGCTATGGAATCTGACATTTCCCAAGTCATGACATGATCGATTGCTTGGACGGATGGTAATGCACAAGGGTCCTTACTTTGAATATGGTCTTCATTGGCACGATAAGCGTCAGGTGGAGTGACATGTAAAAAACCTGGTGCCAGTGGCTCATATTTATACTTTCGTTGAGCTTGTCCAGTTGCTGCAAGAGCACCCATCGAGCTACCATGATAGGCCCGGTAACGAGAAATAATTTTCGTTCGATTGACGTGACCTTTTTGTTGATGATATTGTCTAGCTATTTTGAAGGCTGCCTCATTTGCCTCGGAGCCACTATTGGAGAAGAAGACGACATAATCATCCCCTAAAAGCTCATTAATTTTTTCACTTAATTGAATAGCAGGGATATGCCCAACAGATAATGGGGTATACGTATTTTCTAGCAATTGCTCATAGGCAGCTTTGGCAATCTCCTCACGTCCATAGCCAACGTTCACACACCATAAACCTGCCATTGCATCTAAATAACGCTTGCCTTCAATGTCAGTAATCCATGCCCCTTTAGAGGATTGGACGATCATTGTTGCATTTGGATTGTAGGGCTTCATAGAATGCCATACGAATTGTTCATCTTTTACTTGCCAATTGGGACTTGTTACATTTGTCACGAAGCTTCACTCCTTCTAAACAGGTAGTTGATTAGCATGCATATGTTTTCCTCAGATGTGGACAACAAAAATGCGCAGTCGCCCCCATTTGTACTTTATATGTATGCTTCAAGAATTTTAGAAGGAGTATTTAATGAGAAAGATAATTCAGTTAATTTAATGTTGTGACAGGCTATTGATGCATTAAGACATCCTCAATTAAAAAGGCAATATACAAATTAGTCTTCGTAAAGGGATTGCTTAAGTCCATATCTAATAGCATTTCAATTTTCTTAATTTTATAGAGGACGGTGTTTCGATGTATAAATTGACGTTCACTAATCCTGCTTGTACTGCCATTTTCCTCAACAAAAATACGTAAAAAAGGTACATAGTCTGTCCCATGTAGTTCATCATAGCGGTAAAGTTGTCCTAAAATATCCTGACTAAACGATTTCATTAGGGGCTGATTTTTCACAGCCATCAATATTTTATAGGCACCGATTTCTTTGTATTTATACAAATAACGATTGTTATGAAGCTGTGCTAAATGGATGACGGTTAAGGACTCATCATAGCTTTGGCGAACATTTTCTAGCTCTTTATGAAAGTTACCTTTGCCTATAATAATATCCAAGTAACCATTTTTTAGCGTGATTTTTTCATAGATTTCTTCTACAACTTTTGAGAAGGGTATATTAGGTGTATTGATTTGTGCTTTATCAATTAAAAAGATGAGGTGATTTTTATGCTTTAATTTTAAGAAGCGTTGATAGCGATTTTGAAAAGCGAATTGGATCATGACCTCATAACGGTCAATAGCTGCTTTGGAGCCAATGGTTGTACAAGTTATGATCGCTAATTCTCTTCCTTGAGGAAATCCTAGCTGTGCTAGTTGATCTTTCATTGTGTTAGTGTTTTGTTTGTAATGAAATAGTAGATTGAAAAGAACCTTTTCTTCGATAGAAAGCTCTTGATGGTGATTGGCAATAAATTGAAAGGTAGTTTTTAATAGATCAGCTATGCGATAATTCCATGGCATTTGAAAAATTGGGAAATCATGTTGATTGGCAAAAGAGATGACGGCTTCTGGAATGCTAGGAATGAATGGTCCTGTATTAATGATAAAGCCAGCTACTTTTTTCGTGTATGCCTGTTTAACAAGATGTTCCAAGGAGTCTTGCTGCGCATCTAAATTAATACCTGTTGTGACGACTAATTCATTGGGTCTACAAAACATGATTAAATCACTGCTTTCCACAACATTAATACCAGTAACTCTGCGATACGTACCACTATGTCCAGCGACTAATGTGAGCATTGGGAAATGAACTCCCTCTACAATTTTACGAATCGTCCCCATACGTTCCCCCCTTAATTATGAACATAACTTACCATATATGATGTGCAGTTGCACATATTTTTTTAGTTTACTATCCATATCTCACAAATTTTATCTATTTTAGAATGTTTATTAACTACTGTGAAAGAGAGGACTTGCATATGTATAAATGTAATAGTAGACGATTGCAAGAGTTAATTGAACAATTTAGTCAATTTGGGGCCACCGAAAATGGTGGCGTCACACGTTTGTCTCTTTCGAATGAGGATGTATTAGCAAGAAACTATTTTTGTGAGTGTTGCAAAGCGTTAGGAATGGATATTCAGGTGGACGATATGGGCAACATTTACGCCACTCTTCCTGGTAAAAAGAATGTGCCACCCATTGTCATGGGTTCCCATCTAGATTCAGTAGAAAAAGGTGGAAGATTTGATGGTGTGTTAGGTGTACTAACAGCGATCGAGGCCATTCGAACAATAAAGGAAAATGATATCGAAGTGGACATTCCTCTTACGATTATCAATTTCACGAATGAAGAAGGGGCACGTTTTGATCCAGCCATGATGAGTTCAGGCGTCATCACCTCAAAATTTGACAAAGAAAAAATGCTCCAATCTACGGATAAAAACGGCATTCGTTTTCAACAAGCTTTACAAGCAAGTGGCTATGAGGGAGAGCAAGCCAATCGTCTGAAGGAGGCACTTGCTTATATCGAATTGCATATTGAACAAGGGCCAGTATTAGAAGCAAAACAGCAGGAAATTGGTGTGGTTGAAGGTGTGCTAGGCATGGTCTGCTATGAAATTACAATTAGTGGGCAATCAAACCATGCAGGTACAACCCCAATGTCAATGCGTAAAGACCCAATGATTGTGGCATCAACCATCATTAAAGAGCTATATGAACAATTAGGAAAAATTGACGAACAACTTGTTTTTACTTTTGGTCGTATGAATGTTTCCCCGAATATTCATACCGTCATCCCAAATAAGGTGACATTTACAATTGATTCACGTCATCAAAAGCCAGAGGTCATGCAACAGGTTGAGGATATTCTCAACGCGCTTCCTGAGACAGCGGGCGGATGCCATATTCAGCCTGTCAAGTTATGGGGCAGAGATACCGTGCATTTTGATAGTGCGATTTGCAATGAAGTAGAAAGAGCTTGTCAAAGCTTTGGCTATTCATCTCATCGTATGTTTAGTGGCGCTGGACATGATGCACAGTATATGGCAAGTATGGTTCCTTCCGCGATGATTTTTGTTCCAAGCATTCAAGGGAAGAGTCATTGTGAAGAAGAGGAAACAGCCTTTGAAGATTGTGCAAAGGGCGCAGATATTTTATTGGAAACGGTGTTAACGCTACAAACGAAGTTTAGTATGGGCGAAACATATACACTGCATTAACTATCAAGCATTCTCTAATTTTGTGATGAAGGGTGAGAGGCATAGTGAAAAAAATCATTAAAGGTGGACGAGTAGCAACTGCTGCTGATGTATTTGAGGCAGATATTTTAATTGAGAACGGTAAAATTGTTCAAATTGGACAAAATTTAACGGATGCTGGCGCTGAAATAATTGATGCTACAGGCAAGTACGTATTGCCTGGTGGCATTGATCCCCATACGCATTTAGACATGCCATTCAATAACACGGTGACGGATGATGATTGGAAATCAGGCACCATTGCAGCGGCTTTTGGTGGGACAACTACTATTTTAGATTTCTGTTTAACAGCAGGAGAAGAAAAATTATCGACAGCCGTAGAGAAATGGCATGACAAGGCAAAAGGAAAGTCTGCTATTGACTATGGCTTCCACTTGATGATTGGTGATCTAACACCTGAAACCGAAGCTGAATTACCACAATTATTAGAGCAAGAGGGCATTACTTCTGTCAAGGTCTTCATGGCTTATGCAAAAGAATTCCAAGCGACAGATCGTACATTATTTAAAGCCTTTAAAATCGCTAAAGATCTTGGTGCGATAGTGATGGTCCATTGTGAAAATGGCTCTGTTATAGATGAGCTAGTAGAGGAGGCAAGACGTGCTGGACATAAGGAACCGATCTATCATGCACTAACTCGTCCAGCGGAATTGGAAGGAGAGGCAACAAAGCGTGCTATCGAATTAGCGCATATAGCTGGTGCGAAGCTCTATGTGGTGCATGTGACATGTAAAGAAGCGGTAGATGAAATTATTGCCGCTCGTGAAAAGGGCTATGATGTTTATGGTGAAACTTGTCCACCGTATTTAACGCTCGATCAATCCGCATTAGCGCAACCAGGCTTTGAAGGAGCCAAATATGTTTGGTCACCGCCACTTCGTCCTAAATATCATCAAGAACATTTATGGAATGCCTTAAAGGCAAAACAGCTACAGACGATTGGCTCAGACCAATGCTCCTTTAGCTTTAAAGGTAAAAAGCAATTAGGCTTAAATGATTTCTCGAAAATTCCAAATGGCGGACCATTCATTGAAGACCGCTTCAGTATCTTATACTCTGAGGGCGTGGCAAAAGGCAGAATTTCCATCAATGAATTTGTTGATATGATCTCTACTAGTGCCGCAAAAATATTTGGCTTATTCCCGCAAAAAGGAACGATTGCAATTGGTTCAGATGCGGATATCGTCATTTTTGACCCAGAGGCACAGCGTCAAATTTCAGCTAAAACACATCATATGAATGTGGACTATAACCCATATGAAGGCTGGGAAGTATCAGGTGAGCCTGTTAGTGTACTCGTACGTGGGGAATATGTCATTAAAAATAAAGAATTTGTAGGTGTACTTGGCAGTGGACGATACATTAAACGTCCATTAAAAACAGTAACTGCGGAAGCTCTAAACATTTAGCTTCCTACAGGATAGACCGATTGTTTTGACTGGAGAGCAAAACAATCGGTTTCGTAATTAGGGTACGGAAAAAATGAACACATGAGGGGGATGTGGAAATGGTTCCGATTCAAGAAAATGCAATGACCGTGCAGCTTAGACGTAATTTTGTGGAATTAAAAGGTAAGATGACAAAGAATGAGGCTATTGAGGAAGCCAATCGTTGTTTGTATTGCTATGACGCACCATGTATTAAAGCATGTCCAACAAGTATTCAAATACCAAATTTCATAAAAAAAATTGCATCTGGTAATATGAAGGGTTCTGCTACGACTATATTAGAAGCAAACCCAATTGGTGCAAGCTGTGCAAGAGTTTGTCCAACGGAAGAACTGTGTGAAGGGGCGTGTGTCTTAAATTCTTCAACAAAGCCAATTAAAATTGGTGAGTTACAACGTTATGCAACGGATTGGGCAATGGAAACCAATGCTCAGCTATTTAAGGCAGGTCCACATAATGGACAGAAAATAGCCATTGTAGGGGCAGGTCCTGCTGGTTTGTCGGCAGCTCGTGAGCTCAGTCGTTTAGGCTATCAAGTAACTATTTATGAGGCTGAAGCGAAGGCAGGGGGCTTAGGAAGCTATGGGATTGTAGCATTCCGATTACCAAATGATGTCGTAGATTGGGAAGTAGAGCAGATTGAACAGCTCGGTGTGGACATTCAAACGAATACAGCTGTAGGTGTGGATATTTCTGCTGATGAAATTTTGGCTCAGTATGACAGTGTGATTTTAGCTGTCGGTATGGGTGCTGTCCCAAATTTGGGCATTGATGGGGAAGATTTAGAAGGGGTACATGATGCTATTGAGTTTATTCGAAAAACAAAAATGGGACCGCTTACAAATGATATTGTAGGGAAACGAGTAGCCGTAATCGGTGCTGGAAACACGGCGATAGACGGTGCTACAAGTGCGGTGCGTTTAGGCGCAGATAATGTACAAATTCTCTATCGTAGAACAGAAAAAGAAATGACAGCATACAAATTTGAATATGAATTTGCCAAGCAGGATGGTGTGGAATTTAAATGGCTAACTGCACCTAAAAAAATTATTGGCAATGAAGCAGGAAAGGTGACAGGCATTGAATGTGTGAAAATGAAGCTTGGTGAGGCAGGTCCTGATGGTCGACAACGCCCTGAAGAAGTAAAGGGCTCCAATTTTATCATTGAAGTGGATGCTGTTATTAAAGCCATCGGGCAAACTCGTTTTGTATCGTTAATTGAAGCCTTTGGTTTAGCTCATACAAATGGTGTCGTAGACATTGATGAGACAACAATGCAAACGTCCAATGACAAAGTATTTGCATGTGGAGATGTTGTCTTTGGTAATGGACAGGGTGAAGCGATGGTAGTGACCGCTGTACAGCAAGGAAAAGATGCAGCATATAAGATTCATGAATGTTTAAGAAAACCAAGTGAGATTGCATAAAGTGAACCTTCAATCAGGGAGGCTCTTCCTCCACTGATTGTTAGATTCACCAATCGGGTTTATACAGGCTGTTAATCCCCCATCTGAATGATTACATTAGCCTATGTTTTGAAATGGAGGTCATACAGCCTGTATCTGGCACTATGCTTTCAGTTGACAAAAGATTGTTAGTACGGATAGAGGGGGAACTTATATGGCAGACTTACGCATTAATTTAGCGGGCATCAAATCGCCGAATCCATTTTGGCTAGCATCTGCTCCACCAACGAATTCAGGCTATCAAGTACAACGTGCATTTGAAGCGGGCTGGGGTGGCGCAGTTTGGAAAACGTTAGGAGAACCGATTTTAAATGTGTCTTCCCGTTTTGCAGCAGTTAGCTATAATGGCCAACGTGTGGCAGGCTTTAACAATATTGAATTAATTACGGATCGACCATTAGAAGTGAATTTACAAGAAATTTATGAGACGAAAAAGAAATTTCCTAATCACGCAATTATTGCCTCGTTAATGGTGGAACCAAAGCAAGAAAAATGGCATGAAATTGTGAAACGAGTAGAAGATGTGGGGGTTGATGGTCTTGAGCTTAACTTTGGTTGTCCACATGGGATGGCAGAACGAGGCATGGGTTCTGCCTCTGGTCAAGTCCCTGAATTGGTGGAAAAACAAACGTACTGGGTAAAGGAAGCGGCGCGTACACCTGTTATTGTTAAACTAACGCCCAACATTACGGATATTACCGTGACGGCGGAAGCGGCAACACGAGGTGGAGCAGATGCTGTGAGTATGATTAATACGATTAACAGTTTAGCTGGTGTTGATTTAGATTCTTGGAATACAGTACCACATGTGGCTGGAAAAGGAGCTCATGGGGGCTATTGTGGTCCAGCAGTTAAACCAATTGCACTGAACATGGTTGCAGAATGTGCTCGTAATCCATTAGTCAATGTACCGATTTCGGGCATCGGGGGGATCTCCAATTGGCAAGATGCAGCGGAATTTATTTTAATGGGTGCGACAGGCGTACAGGTATGTACAGCAGCAATGCATCATGGCTTTAGTATTGTGGAGGATATGATTGATGGGCTGAATAACTACTTAGATGATAAAGGTTTAGCTTCAGTCATGGATTTAGTTGGTCGCTCTGTACAAAGGTATTCAAACTGGGGTGATTTAGATTTAAATTATAAAATTGTCGCAGAAATTAATAATGATGTTTGTATTAATTGCAATAAGTGTCATATTGCTTGCGAGGATACATCCCATCAATGTATTGACCTTTATACGGAGGATGGTCGCCCAATGCTAAAGGTTCGTGAGGAAGACTGCGTAGGCTGTAATTTATGCTCAATTGTTTGTCCTGTCGATGGAGCCATTTCAATGGTTGAACGCCCATCTACAATTCCGCCAATGACATGGAATGAACGCCAATCACTTCTTAGCAGTCTATCAAAATAAAGGACCGTTGTTCATTTTTGAATAAAGATTAAAATCGAAATTCCACCTTCCTTCAGCATTTTGGGTGAAGGAAGGCACTTCAAGTAGGTTGTCACGGAAATTAGAAAAAAAGGAGAGAAACATTATGGAACGTGAAGGGAATTATTTAAAATCCCCAGATTTACTTCCAGTGACACATCAACAAAGAAATATTGGAACATTTGGTTTTGCGGTGATTTGGATAGGAATGGCAATTGTATTAGCGGCTTTTGCCATTGGTGGTTCGGCTATCATGAATTTATCCTTACCAATGGTGATTGTGGCAACATTGGTAGGTTCTTGTTTAATTGGCGTCTTTATGACGTTAATTGGTGACATCGGAATAGAGCATGGATTATCTTTCCCTGTTTATATGCGTGCACCATTTGGCACATTCGGTACTCATATACCTTCCCTTGTACGTGGTGTTACAGCTGCCTGTTGGTTTGGTTTGAATACGTATTTTGGTGCATTAGCGATAAACGGAATTTTAAATTTATTGTTTGGCTTTGATAATTGGTTTATCTGCTTCCTTGTGTTTGCAGCGCTTCAACTCTTTAATACATCTCTTGGTATTAAATCCATTGAGCGTTTTGCTGATTTAGCAGCCCCTGTCATAATTTTAATTTCTTGTTGGATGTATTACACATTGGCAGATAATGCAACATCTCAGGGAAAAAATATTTGGACGTGGGTGGAAACCCCAACAACAGGCTTCGCTGCTTTTACCGCCTTTATGGTAGTGGTGATGGCAAATATGGGCTTTTGGGCAACCTTAGCAGCAGATATGCCATCCTTGTCCCGTTTCTTTAAAGCACCCAAAAATGAGCGTAATTGGTTCAAGCGTAATAAAACACAGCTTGTAGGCTCTTTAATTGTCATGCCCATTACAAACACATTCATTGTTACGATTGGTGCAGTTTGCTATATGGCAGTTGCCTCGGCAGACCCAATTAATGCCTTACAGCAAAGTGCAAGCGGCTTTATTCTTGGAATTCTATTGCTGATGATTGTATTAGCACAATGGTCGACAAATACCTCTGCCAACGTTGTACCAGCAGCTACTATTTTCTCTAATATCGGTGGACCGAAAGTGCCATTCTGGGTAGGGGTAGTTATTGCAGGGATTATTGGTATTCTTGCACAGCCCTGGAGTCTATTTGATGTCATGGTCAATGTCCTATTAATCATTGGCGGTATTTTAACAGCGATTGTAGGTATTTTATTTGCTGATTACTACCTAATTCGTAAACGGCGCGTACATGTAAAAGAGCTTTATGAATTAGATGGGCAATTTAAATATTATAAGGGCTTTAATATGGCTGGATTAATCGCTTGGGTAATCGGTGGTGCAGTTGCCAATATATTTTCAACTTACTCTTCTTTAGTAGGGTTTGCTGTAGGCGCGATTGTATATTATGTATTAGCGAAGTATTGGTGGTTTAAAAAGTATCCACAAGCTGAGCTAGATGATCCAAGTGATGCCAAATATTTAGGTATTACTGTCGGACATAATTTAGACGAAATATTTGGCCAGCCAACAGCTCCAACGGCGACTCCGGATGAAGATGAACTGGTGGAGCAACCAGATCCTCTGTTAGAGATGAAGGGTGCCGAGTAAGTGAGACAACATCAAGACATTTTCAAAAGAAGGTGAGGTGATGGCATGTCTGAATTCCAACAAAGCACAGAGGAAATTCAAAAAGTAGATCATTATTTAGATAGTGGCTTTAAAATCAAATATGTCTACGAAAATTTAAGTGGGATGTTTGTAGAGTTTGCACGTCAAGAAGAAGTGACTTTGCTACAAATTCTAACAGCAGATGCACGTAAATACTTTTCTGCAAAATTACAGGAACAAACTTTATTACAATAACGAAGTAAACTCTATTCCTTTCGACTTGAACGGAATAGAGTTTTTTGAATTTTCTGATTTTAATTATGTTGAAGTAACATCATATTTCGTACAAACATCAATTAAATCGTCGTTATTACCTATTTTTTGTTATTCTATTAAAATAGTAATATTTTTTGTTTTTCCTAAAAATACATTTGTCTTTTTTAGAAAAATTGATTATTATTTTAAAGTAAAAACATCGTAGAAAGAACAACAGGAAAAGAGGCGTTATGGAGTGGCCAATAAGGAATTGAAAAGAGGATTAGAAGCACGTCATATTCAAATGATTGCACTTGGCGGTACGATTGGTGTTGGGCTATTTATGGGCTCAGCAAGTGCTATTCAATGGACAGGACCTTCTGTACTCCTTGCCTATGGTATTGCAGGTATTTTTATTTTTTTCATTATGAGGGCAATGGGTGAGATGCTTTATATGGAGCCAAGTACAGGCTCTTTTGCCACATTTGGCTATAAATATATTCATCCTTTAGCAGGGTATTTAACAGCGTGGAGTAACTGGTTCCAATGGGTTATTGTTGGGATGTCTGAAATTATAGCAGTAGGAACGTATATGCAATATTGGTATCCAGAATTACCAGCTTGGATACCTGGTCTAATTGCAATGGTGATTTTGGGTGTGGCAAACTTCATTTCTGTCAAATCGTTTGGAGAATTTGAATTCTGGTTTGCGATGATTAAAATTGTTACGATTATTTTAATGATTATTGCAGGGGTCGGACTCATCTTCTTTGGCTTTGGCAATGATGGAATAGCAATCGGCTTATCCAATCTTTGGAGTCACGGTGGCTTCTTTACAGGTGGCTGGACAGGATTTTTCTTTGCCTTATCTTTAGTCGTTGCTGCCTATCAAGGGGTGGAGCTCATTGGGATTACAGCAGGAGAAGCAAAAAATCCTCAACAAACGATTACGAATGCCATCCAAAGCATTATTTGGCGTATTTTAATTTTCTATATCGGTGCAATCTTTGTCATTGTTACAGTGTATCCTTGGGATGAGCTTGGCACAATTGGTAGTCCTTTCGTTGCGACATTTGCTAAGGTAGGTATCACAGCTGCCGCAGGTATTATTAATTTCGTCGTCATCACAGCTGCAATGTCAGGGTGTAACAGTGGAATCTATAGTGCTGGACGTATGTTATATACACTTGCTATGAATGGACAAGCACCAAAATTTTTCGCAAAGCTTTCTAGTAATGGTGTGCCTTTATTTGGAACAGCGGGCGTATTAGTTGGCTTAGTCGTTGGTGTTATTTTAAGTTATATTGCCCCTGAAAACTTATTTGTTTATGTGTATAGTGCAAGTGTTTTACCAGGGATGATTCCATGGTTTATCATTTTAATAAGTCAAATTCGTTTTAGAAAAGTAAAGGAAGCGCAGCTAGCAAAGCATCCTTTTAAAATGCCGTTCGCACCGATTACAAACTATGTAACAATTATCTTTTTAATCATGGTACTAGTCGGCATGTGGTTCAATGATGATACACGCGTGTCATTAATAGTGGGCATTATTTTCTTGATTCTTGTAACCATTAGCTACTACGTATTTGGTATTGGTAAAAACCGATACAGCAAAGATTCTATAGAATAACCTTTAAGGATGTATCTCTAATTGGGATGCATCCTTTTTGTATGGCTATTTTTGCTAGCACAATTTTTACATAATTAAATGATAAAAAGGCAAACTACTAAAAAATGAATGATATGGACTGGTATTTATCGGAACAAAAGGGGTGGAGCAAAAATGAACGAGATACCCGAGCAGATTGTCACTAAATTAAAGCAGGAGATTAACGAAGTCGATGACGTAAAACTGAAAATGATCGCTACAGAAGAAGGGGATGTGACGGTCATTTATTTCTCCTCACTCATCGAAAAAATGACCTTGCAAACCATGGTGACGATTCCACTAGCTAATAATTTGAAACAAATTCATCAAATGGCTCAATATGTGGACCCGAAAGATGTGAAAGGTGTCGTTAAAAAATTGAATGCTGGGCAAACCCTTCTTTTTTTTCACGAAACCAACGCCCTATTAAGTATCGATACGTATAGTGCGCCTACAAGGGCCATTACGGATACGGAAACAGAGTCGACTGTAATTGGTCCACAGGATGCATTTACAGAATCACTGGAAACGAATATATCGTTAGTGAGAAGACGGATTCAAAGCTCCATGCTAAAAAATGAAAACCGAATTGTTGGGTCAGAAGCCAATATTAAAATATCGATTATGTATATGGATAATATCGTGAGCCATGAAAATTTAGATGATTTAAGAAACCGTATTGACCAGGTAGATTATCCGTTATTTACGGATATATCCGTGTTGAAGCAATTAATTGAGGATAATCCATTATCGCCCTTTCCTCAATATTACATGACAGTCCGTCCAGATAGTATTTGCCGTTATCTTCTGGATGGTAGAATCGTCGTTTTTATGGATAATAGTCAACTAGCCATTGTCTGTCCCACTTCTTTTTTTGAAATGTTCGTGTCGATTGAGGATTACTACAACCGTTGGACAACAGCATCTTTATTAAGGATGCTGCGCTTTTTTGGTTTTTTCTTAACGATCATGATTACACCCATGTATATATCAGCCTTAACCTTTCATCCAGAAATTTTGCCATACGAATTATTATTAAATCTTCAAGAATCAAGAAGTAAGGTACCATTTCCACCACTGATTGAGGTATTATTTATCGAGCTTATTATTGAAGTATTGCGAGAAGCGGGCTCTCGAATGCCTGCCAAAGTCGGACAAACAATTGGTATCGTAGGAGGTATTGTAATTGGTACAGCGGCCGTAGAAGCTGGATTACTCAGTAATATACTCATTGTATTAGTCGCTACCTCAGCACTACTTTCCTTCTTACCGCCCATTTTCTTAATGAGTAATACTAGCCGATTTATCCGTTATATTTTTATCTTATCAGCAGGTTTATTTGGCTTGTTTGGACAGATGCTCGCCTTTGCGTGGTTGATCCACCATTTATTAAGTCTCAAATCTTTAGGGACGCATTATATGACACCTGCCATTCCAAGAAAGCCAAGCGATTTATTGGATAGTGTCATCCGATTTCCAACTAAATATATAAGAAGTAAGACTGGTATTTCAAAAGTACAGAAAAAATAGTGTCAGAATGAGAATGAGGTGGTTAATTTTGAATACAACAAAAGGAAAGGTGTTAAATCGTTATCATGTCATCTTCTTAGCGCAAAGTATTATGATTGGTACCGGTATCCTTTCACTCCCTCAGAAATTAAGTCCTATGGGCTACACACAATCATTTATGCCTCTTCTCTTTGGTGTGATTGCTAGCCTGACACTATTTGCGATGGTATGGCTTTGTTCGAAGTTTCCCAATGATGATTTATTTCGAATGAATGAAATATTATTGGGAAAATGGCTCGGAAAGTTTATAAATCTACTCGTCATTATTCAATTTATTGTTTTTAGTGCAGGGATTATTAGTAATTATATGCACTTAATTCAAAGTACAGCATTGCAGGAACAAACCATCACCATGCCTGTTCTTTGCTTTTTACTGCTACTTATTTATATTGTAAGTGGGGGTATTAAATCTATTGCACGATTTTGTATAATGACATTTTTTATTACCATTGGATTATTCTATTTTACGCGCTGGGCCATTGAAAAAGGTGATCCAAGTCATTTTTTGCCTCTCTTTAATTTTACGCCTAAGGAATTTTATGAAGCGTTAAAGCAAGGATATTTTTCTATCCTTGGTTACGAATTAATTCTATTTTATTTTCCATATATCATCGATCAAAAAAAGGCATTTCGTCATTCCTTAATCGGTATTTGGATTAGTATATTTTTATGCTTTATCACAACAGCTATTAGCGTCATGTATTATTCAGAGTGGCAATTAAAAAATGTAGAGTTTTCAGTATTAAACCTATTTAAGGCAGGAGAATTTACCTTTATTGAGCGAATCGATATCATTGGCATTACGCTTTGGGTTTTTCTAATCTTATCCTCGATTACAGCCTATGTATGGTGTGCAAAAAGGGGTATGGATACCTTCCTTAAAAAGAAAAAGCAAAGTTATCAGTTGTATATCATCGCCTTGATTATTTTCTTTATTGTAAAAATGCCCTTTTCGCGTGAATTCCAAGAAAAATTATTTATGGCAAGTAACTATGTAGGCTATGTGCTGGTAAGCTGGCCAGTGTTTTTAATCCTGATATATGTTATTCGAAAAAAGCAGGTGCAGGTATGAAAAATAAACATCTATGCATCATTTCTTTTTTGATTTTCGTTTTACTTACAGGCTGTTCTAAAAAAGAATTAAAAGTTCCTCTAGAAGATGTTGGGATGGTAGACTCGATGGCTTTTGACTATATCGATGAGAACCAGATGAGGCTCACAGTAGCGATCCCCCAATATTCTCCAGACGCAGAAAAAGACACACAAACTTTTTCTATCACAACAGATTTAGTATCAAGCGGCATCGTGGAAATAGAAAAGCAATCCGATAAGAAAATAGTCTTCAATCAATTGCGAGTTGTCTTAGTAAATGAAGATTTTGCGCGGAAAGGGAATGTTCGAAAAATTGTTCAGCACTTATATCGCAATGCGGAAGTAGGTAATAAAGTATTAATAGCTGTTGTGAAGGATAATGCGGAAGCGATTTTAAAAGGGGATTATCCTGATAAGCCAAGTATTAATTTTTATTTGAACAATCTATTAGAGCCGAGTATCAATACTGCTTTTAACCCCAATACCAATATTCATGATTTTATGTACTCGATTACAAATCCTGTAGTGGATACAGTATTACCCTATGTTGAAAAACGAGGGGAGAAATTAGAGATTAAAGGCGTTGCCATATTTAAAGGGAATCAGATGCATGAATTAATTAAACCTGAGGAAGCACTAGTTATTCAAGCTTTAAGTGGACAGAAAAATCTTGCTCCTTTGCACCTTGATTTAAATGCAGGACATGGAGAAGAAAAGGTAATGATTGATTTAATCGAGAGCAGTGTGAAAAAAGAGAGTAATAAAAATATGGAATCACCCAAATTAACGATTTTCTTAAAAATAAAGGGTACTTTAAGCGAATATAAGGGAGAAAGAGAATCACATTTATTTACAGTTGAAAGTATAAGTGATTTGGAAAAAGATGTGAATAAACAGCTGGAACAGGATATTAGTGAATTTTTAGCGCGATTAAATAAAACAGAGGTAGATCCAGCTGGCTTAAGTGAAGAATTTAGAATGTATCATCATGGAAAATGGACATCGAAAAAAACAAGAGAGCTTATTAGAAAATTAGACGTGAAGGTCCATGTAGAAACGTCCATTATTAGTACAGGTACTTTAAAATAACAGCAAAGACCCATTCGATAAGAAGGGTCTTTGCTGTTATTGTGTTTTTCGCATAATAAAGCTTAAATGTCTTCCGGCTTGTTTATCTTGACGATAAGAAAAGCCATCGGGACTAAGGAATGTACAGGTTTCATCAATTTGTATTTGATTCACTGGAATACCCGCAAGCTCACATTGCTTTTTGACTGTCTGCTGATTATCAATATGGTATTTTTTCGTTTCTGCATTGTAATACATAAATTCTTCGGCATAACCAAGACTGTGAAATTTTTCATATACATCTGCGTCTACCTCAAATTTCTGCTGACTCAGTGCCATACCGATTTGAACATGAAAGTCCTCAGGTCGACACTGTTCTTCATTCATAAGATGCTGAAACAGTTTGGGTGTTATTTCTTTGACTGTTCCTTGCCATCCCGAATGAATCACACCGACGAGTCCATTCACAGCATTATAAAAAATAACGGGCACGCAATCTGCTGTAAAACTACATAATAGTAAGTTAGGCTCAAGTGTATAAAGCGCGTCTGTATTCTTCACCGCTGTATCCATTTGCGCAGCTCCTCGTCCTTGATCGGCTAATGTGACTTTATGAAAGTTCGCACTATGTGTTTGCTCTGTACAAATAAAATTTTGTAAATCACAGTTCAATGTCGCAGCTAAATGCTGACGATTGTTAATGATAGCTTGAACATCATGGCAACTATGCAAAGCCATATTATTGTGTTCAATCTCCATCTCATCTTTTAAGGTCGTTCCTGCGATAAATTGCTCATTATCTATATACATTTTTATTTTCATTTAATCACCTCGTTTTACTATATAGGATCGCTTGTGGAATGTATAGGTTGCCGTTTTTTACTATTTAGCACTCCTTTACCCGTCTATCAAACTTTTAGACATAAAGAATCGATTTCCTCATATAGTAGAAGGAATGCTAGAGAGGGGGAGAGCGTGAATGTTGAGTGAACAAGACATATTATTAATTTGCCAAGTAGGAATGGGTCTTTTTTGGATTTTTACATATATACTTGTTATTTACAAAGGATGGCAAGATAAAACCTATGGCATGCCTATGGTCGCTATTTGTGCCAATATTTCATGGGAATTTATCTTTGCCTTTTTCTACCCACAAAATGACCTGCAACGCTATATTACGCTGATTTGGTTTGTATTGGATGTCTTTATTTTGATGCAATTTTTACGTTATGCTCCAAATGAATATCGAAAGATGCTATCAAAAAAGCTATTGTATTTCTCCTTTTTGATCACGTTAATCTTTAGCATGCTGATCATTTTAGGTATAGTCTATGAATTTCAAGATTTCGAAGGAAAGTACGTAGCATTCTTTCAAAATCTTATGATGTCAGGACTATTTATTGCTTTACTCTTGCAAAGAGGGAATTTAGCTGGTCAATCCATGGGGATAGCAGTTTGTAAGATGGTGGGTACATTATTTGCAGCGGTTGGATTTTATCTATACTTCCGCACACCTTTAATTACCATTATTTCTGTAGCAACGCTCTTTTATGATTGGCTCTATATTCTCTTAATTTATCGATTACAGCGTAAGCAATTAGCAAAATAGGATATTTTGTGCAGCAATTGATCACTGAATCTATTAGTAATGTATGCCAATTACAAACATATTGCAACTTGATGACAATTCCAATGGGAAAGAATAGCGAGAGAAAGGGCTTTAACTAAACATATGGCGCGCTTGTCATACAATTGTAAAAATCCTTCCAAATATTTTGTGATGATTATGGCTCAGAAACTATTTACGATAATGGTAGAGCAATTAGGAAGGGTGATTAACATGTTTAAAAAAATAAAAAAAGTAGCACTAGCTTCAGTAGTAGCAACTTCATTATTAGTACCAGTTGCGGCAATGGCCGCCGAATCCTATACAGTGACATCTGGCGATACGCTATGGAAAATAGCATTAAAAACAGAAACGGGTGTACAGGAATTAATTGATGCCAACCCACAACTCGCTAACCCAAATCAAATTTCTCCAGGTCAAAAAATTAACGTCCCTGTAAAAGAACAGGCAACAGTTGAACAAGAGGTTGTGAAACTTGTCAATGCAGAACGGGCAAAAGCAGGTCTTCCAGCATTGCAAGAAGATTGGGAGCTATCAAGGGTTGCTAAATATAAGTCGCAAGATATGCAGGATAAAAATTACTTTGACCACACAAGTCCAACGTATGGTACACCTTTTACCATGATGAAAAACTTCGGTATTACGTATAAATCTGCTGGTGAAAATATCGCGAAGGGCCAACGCTCCGCACAGGAAGTTGTAACGGCCTGGATGAACAGTGAAGGACACCGTGCCAATATCCTTAATAAAAGCTACACACATATTGGTGTAGGCTATGTACAGGAAGGTAATTACTGGACACAAATGTTTATTCAAAAATAAAAAAAGAAAGAGTATCTATTGGCTTTTGTGATAGCTAGTAGATGCTCTTTTTCGCGTTAAATTCTAAAGTATACCGTATTGGAAGCGTATATTACTTCTTCTAGAATTAACATCCCCCTAAATCATTAAAAGGTTAATTAAGTACAAGAATACACATCAAACTATCTTTAGATATGTCAGGCTAAGGATAATGTAGCGTGTTTTTGCTATCTTGACAAATAAAAATAACCAAAAAACAACACACTATGAGCAATAGACGAATAAGATGTCTCTGTAGTATGAAGATAGAGGTGGTGTTTATGGTTGAAAAAGAAGTGGTTAGCTACATGTTGCGTTATCTGTATGACGGGTCTCGTAGGTTGTGAAAAAACAGCAGTCCCTGATAACAAGCTAGAACAAGAAATTCAACAACGTGAGGAAATAAAGCAACCTGTTACATATGAACAAGAACAAATGATTGATCCTATTGTAGAGGTTGTTGATCCAACTACGAGTAAGGTACTTAAAACAATATCTCCAAAGGAATTTGGCTTCGATACGGACCCACAAGCCTATCAAAAGCATATCGAACAATTAGCAAGGGAATGGGCAAGAGGAACGGACACATCAAATGGCTATGATCAGCGTATGATGCTTGATCGATTGGATGAAAACGGGCAAGTGATCAAGGGGAAGCCGCAAATCATTTTAAAGGAAAGTGAGCTAGTGGAGCGTATTATCGAAGCTTCTGCGACTGGCGGTCAGGTAGAAATGCCGCTCTATATAACAGAAAGTGGCTATTATTTTGAGGATCTTCCTTTATTAGAGGAAGTGGTTGTTGCATCTTATACAACTTATTTCAATCGTGCTGATTTAGGAAGAAATAAAAATATTGAGCTCTCTGCTAGAGCCATTCATAATGTGATTGTAGGCAGTGGCGATTATTTTTCTTTTAATACAATTGTAGGTCCAAGAGATGAGGCAAATGGCTATCAACCCGCACCTGAAATTATTAATAAGAAGGTAGTCATGGGAATTGGTGGTGGAATCTGTCAAACTTCTTCAACCTTGTTTAATGCAGTAGACCAAATTCCCGTCAAATATGTTGAGCGCCATCATCATTCGTTAGATGTAGGATATGTCCCAAAAGGAAGAGATGCTACGGTTTCTTATGATACGTTAGATTTTAGGTTTCAAAACTCAAATGATGTACCATTTTTAATTAAGGCAAGTTATGGAGAGAATTCTCTAACAATTGAAATTCGAACGGCAGAAAAATATGTAGAATTATTGAAAAAACCATAATGTTGTAAGGAGACACCACTGGACGTTGGTGTCTTTTTTCGGATCGCATGATATAGTTAAATTGATACAATTCAGAAAATTTTAGGGGGAAAAGACAATGCATCCTAAACTACAAGCAACTATTGATTCGATTGATTTATACCAAGCAACTTACCCAGAGGATGCTTGTGTCATCGTGGCAGATACGGAAAAAGTGCTTGCCTACAAACCAGGAAAAAAGGTTGACTTAAAAGTTGGGGTTGGTGACCCAGTACATAAATATCGAGGTACAGCAACAGAAATAGCGTTAAGTTCAGGAAAATTTGTGAAAGAGGAGCGTAGCGCAGAAGGTTTTGGTATGGCCTATATCGCCTCTGCCCAGCCTATTTTTGAAGGAGGACGTATTATTGGCGTAGTAAGTGCCATTATTTCGAACGAAAAAATGGATAGTATGCGTCTATTGGCAACTGAGCTTTCGAGTGCTGTAGAAGAAATGACAGCTACAAATGAAGGATTAGCCACTGCCAGTAAGGATGTATCCAATCGTTTGGAAGAGCTATCTAATTTCGCGGAATCGATGACAGGCGATATTGAACAAATTAATGTGATTGTCCATTTAGTAAAAGATTTAGCTATGAAATCGAGAATTCTTGGTCTAAACGCATCGATAGAAGCAGCACGTTCAGGTGAGCATGGGCGTGGCTTTGCGGTGGTCGCTTCTGAAATACAAAAAATGTCCCAGAGTAGTACAGAAAGTGCTGATAGCATAACTGTGCAACTAGAAAATATTAAGCAATCCATCGATCAGGTCAATGCATCAACAAATCAAATTGCTGCGTTTACACAGCAGTTTGCTGCGAGTATGCATGAATTAACAGATGCCTACAAAGGGGTTAATAGTACAGCAGAAAAGCTAATGCAAATTAGTGACATCAAAGGATAGGCATATAAAAAGGATAATAGACAAGTGCTATTATCCTTTTTCATGATTAAATGATCTCTAAAATTTCCTGTGGTGTTGAGACACTGTATTCAGGTTCGTCATTTTGCACGACCTCTTTGGCATCATAGCCCCATTCCACCCAAATAATTGGTATACCGGCTTTCTTACAAGCAACAATATCCCTTTGTTCGTCTCCAATGTATACGACGTTAGACGAGTCGACATTTGCTTCCTTTAAAAACTTTTTCATTACTTTGTCCTTACCAAAAATGCGGTTGGAGCAAAGTACATCCGCTACACAATGAATACCGTTCATTTTAAGAAATTCTAAAATATTCTCTTTAGAGTTTGAGGAAATAATCAGGATTTTATAGCCTCTTTTATCAATCTCTATTAATAGTTCCTTCATTCCTTCAAAAAGATGAACATCATTTAATGATTGACGATACAATTTATAAAATTGCGGTAAAATCATAGGCAACTTATACATTGGAAAGTCGAATAATTTACTGCGTTCTGAAATTGATAATTTTTTTAATGTATCAATTTCCTTTAATTCAATGCCTTTAAATTTATATTTTTGGGCTAAAGTATTCCATGCTGAGGCAAACACAGCAGTAGAATCTGCAAGCGTCCCATCAAAATCAAAGATAATATGCTTCATTGCAAACTTTCTCCTTTTTCATCTCGTTGTATTGACGTTCTATGCTAAAAAATGTTACATGGAATGGGCATCTAGTATTCTTGAAATAACAACCATTTTGAGCGTACGTAAACATCTTATGGTAAATATTATCAGAAAATACGGCGATTGCAATGAAAATGGTACAACAAAAGGAGGTGTCTCAAAAGTCCATTGAGACACCTCGACATTATTGTGTTTTATGATAGGTACTGGTAATTTTTATAAAAGTTTTTCTGTTTTTTCGCGTGTTCGAATTAAATAAAAGGCATTGATGCAGGCGGCAATCGGAATAATCAATGCAATGCCGATTCCTGCACAAAAAATGGTTGTCATTTCGGCACTAAAAACCTTGGAGTTAATAATTTCCCCAATCGAATAGGAGAGGTCCTTGAACCAGATTAATAAGCTTAAATAGCCACCAAAGAAAGCAAAAAATAACGTATTAGTATCGGTTCCTAATATATCTCTTCCTATGCTTAAGCCAGCTGTAAATAATTTTTTTCTACTAATCGAAGGATTGCGATAAAAAATCTCATGCATAGAGGTAGCGATGGAAATGGCTACATCCATAATGGCACCAATCGTACTCATAATGATGACTGATGCACCAATCTGCACAAAATTAACACCAATGTAGAGAGAAAAGATGCTGATTTCTTCAGTTGATTCTTCGCCAAACCCTTGGATCATCGACTTTTCCGTTACAAAGGTAATAAAGAGTAGTAACACACCTATCGTCACCATCGTCGAGATAAAGGCTGTAATGGTTTTACTGTTTGTTTTATTGATATAGAAAAGACTAATACAGCTAATGACCGTACAGGCAAAAAACGTCAAGATGATGGGGCTATTTTTAGGGTTTGTCATTAAAAAAATGGTGACAAAGAGCACACCAAAGTTTAGGAATAAAGAAAGAAATGAGCGTATCCCCTGTCTACCGCCGACAAGTACCATTAACACGAATAATATAACTGCTAATAAGACGACAACATTCATCCTTGAACCCTCTTTCGATTAATGAAAAATATAGCGGTATACTGACTGATAGGAATCGTAAGGACAACACCAATACCCCCTGCTAAGGCACGGGCTAATTCTAAAGAAAGATTTAAGGACAATGTAAGCCCTAATGTGGAAGAATTTTTTAAATAGAGAATAATCATAGGTATGGAGCCGCAAAGGTAGGCAAAGAATAAGATACTTGTAATGGTACCCATAATATCTTTACCGATTTCATGTCCCGAAGATTTCAGAGCCTTGACAGAGATTGTAGGATCTTGCTCGTATAAAGCAAAAATTGAGGAAGCCATTGTAATAGAAACATCCATTACTGCCCCAAGTGAGCCAATAAATAAACCTGCCATAAAGACGGTACGATAGGGACGTGTTAAAAATTGCATTTCTTCATAACGAAGACCATTTTCACCTGTCAACCACATTACAATAGAGCTTATGATAAGCGCTATAACAGTGCCTAAAAGTGTGGACACGATGGCTACATATGTTTTTGTATGCAATCCACTAATAAGTAGTAGCGAAATAATCGTAAATAGCAGGGCGCAAATGCCGCTGACTAATAACAGGCTTACGCCCCCATGCTTCACATAAAGATCTAATGCGAATGATAAAATCACAGCATTGACACTCAAACTAATGATAGAAAATAAGCCTTGTCTTTTACCTACAATAAGTAGGGCAAAAATAAAAATCCATGCAATCATTACCATGGTTTGATCTCGTTTTAAATCGAGAATGGTTCCTGTTAAAACAGATTGTGTTGTGCGATCATCTAGCGTGACAAAGATTTCATTGCCTACATGGTATTCTTGATCAAAAGCACCAGACGAAGAATAGTCATTCGTCAAATGAATGGATTGCCCCTTATGCTGACCATTTTTGATAATGGCCATAATCTCCTGTGTAAACAAAAAATCCTCATTTTCATACATATCTGTCATCGGTTCTGATGCTGTTACATCCACTTGCGTTATTTCCGCTATCGGTCGATCATAAAATTGTTCGTTATGATGTACGAAAACGATCGAAACCCCACAACAGAGTGCTAATAGGGCATAGAAAATAGCTTGTTTAAAAGGTATATTTTTAAAAAATGTCAAGTAAATGACCTCCAAACTGCTAGACTGAATAGTCACTTGTAAAGGAACGTTTTTTTGATTAAGAAGTTCCATAAACAGGTTAAATGTCATCATTTTAATAACATCTTTTACATTTTTCAAGTCGAGTCAGAGCTGTTTAAAATTTATGCTTCGAAAAAAATTTAAAAAGAAGGATGGATAATATAATAAAATAGTGTTATCGTAAGACTAGCTAAATAAAAATATTCTTCGGGGTAGGGTGAAATTCCCGATCGGCGGTGATGAAGCAATTCAAAGTCCGTGAGCGCAAGCTGATTTGGTGCAAATCCAAAACCGACAGTTACAGTCTGGATGGGAGAAGGGTAAAAATGCGAACTTTTTAAATTGATTCTAATTTAGAAGGTTTATTTGACTATGCATTTATTACAAAACTTTCCAATCATCTTGTGGGAAGTTTTTTTATTTAGCTACAATCGAATAGAAGATGTTCTTCGGGGTAGGGTGAAATTCCCAATCGGCGGTGATGAAGCAATTCAAAGTCCGTGAGCGCAAGCTGATTTGGTGCAAATCCAAAACCGACAGTGATAGTCTGGATGGGAGAAGAACGAGTGAGATGACAGTCTATGAAAAAATTGTTTTCAAATAGGCTTATTTGTTGATGTCTTATACTCCCAAAACCCCTTTGATGTAAAGGGGTTTTTATTTTTTATTGCTAACGAGAGAAGGGAGAAGGATAAGGCACAAAAACAGGTGGATCAACTTTAAAAGTAAAGGATAGAAGTACTAATAAAGTAGAGTAGGTGATGGGATGTTTACAGGACTTGTAGAGGATATTGGTATCATAAAAGCCGTGCAAAGCGATCGGGACAGTATGAAAATTACGGTTCAATCAGCCAAGATAACGGAGGATGTCAAGCTTGGTGACAGTATAGCGGTCAATGGAGTTTGTTTAACGGTGACAAATTTCACACAACAGCAGCTTACGATGGATGTTATGCCTGAAACAGTCAAAGCAACAAATCTACAGCAGCTGGCAATAGGCGATTCTGTTAATTTGGAGCGTGCCATGCCTGCTAATGGACGATTTGGTGGCCATTTTGTTGCTGGTCATGTTGATGGAGTCGGCAAAATTTTGCGAAAACGTCCAGTAGCAAACGCCGTTTATATTGATATCGAAATGTCAGAGGAACTAACCAACTTTTGTATTCCAAAGGGTTCCATAACAATTGATGGCACAAGCTTAACCCTTTTTCATGTTGAAGCCAATAGTGTCACAATTTCACTTATTCCTCATACTTACAAAGAAACCGTTTTAGGTATGAAGAGGGTTGGAGCAATCGTTAATATCGAAAACGATTTAGTTGGAAAATACATTATAGGGCAATTAAAAAAGGGGCAAACAACGCCAGCTATTACAAGAGATTATTTAGCACAACATGGTTTTTAAATCACAGAATAGGAGTTGATCATCGTGCTACATTCAATTGAAGAAGCCATAGAGGATTTAAGGCAGGGCAATATGATTGTGGTGGTTGATGATGAGGATCGAGAAAATGAAGGAGATCTTCTGGCACTCGCTGAATTCATCACACCAGCAACAATCAACTTTATGGCAACCAATGGTAGAGGTTTAATTTGTACGCCGATTTCGCAGCAGCTTGCACAAAAGCTAGATTTATATCCAATGGTTCAGCACAATACAGATAACCATCAAACCGCATTTACTGTAAGTATCGATCATGTAGAAACAACGACAGGGATTAGCGCCTTTGAGCGTGCGCTAACGATACAAAGAATGATAGAAAAGCAAGCTAAGCCAACTGATTTTCGTCGACCAGGCCATATTTTTCCGTTGATTGCGAAAGAGCAAGGAGTGCTGGAACGGAGAGGGCACACGGAGGCCACTATTGATCTAGCGAAGCTTTGTCATAGCGTACCTGCAGGTGTTATTTGCGAAATTATGGGTGATGATGGGCACATGCTTCGGTTTGAAGAACTAACAAATTACGCTGCACATCATGGCTTAAAAATGATCTCGATAGAAGCATTGGTTGCTTATCGTAAACAATTATCCACTAATAAAACTAAAATTTCTATGTAAAAAGGAGAAGGAACAATGGGTCAAACATTTGAAGCACAATTAATTGGAACGGATTTGAAAATTGCAGTAGTAGTGGGTCGTTTTAATGAGTTCATTACTAGCAAATTATTGGATGGGGCAATGGATGGTTTAACTCGTCATGGGGTTGATTCTGCATCTATTGATGTTGCATGGGTGCCAGGAGCTTTTGAAGTTCCTTTTATAGCGAAACAACTGGCAGAAACCAAGAAATATGATGCTATTATTGGTTTAGGTACTGTTATTCGTGGCTCTACAACACACTATGACTATGTTTGTAATGAATCGGCAAAAGGCATTGCCAATGTGTCATTGTCAACGAATGTACCTGTTATTTTTGGAATTGTTACTACCGAAAATATTGAACAGGCAATTGAACGTGCAGGAACGAAATCTGGTAATAAAGGCTATGATGCGGCAATGTCTGCAATTGAGATGGCAAATCTAAAGAAAATGATTGGATCAGGACAATTTGAATAGTCGTCACAACATTTGTTTCTTTGAATATTTTGAACAACCATGGGAAAAATATGCTTAAGTGTATTTATTGAAGGTGATTGTTTTCATAAATGTACTAATCTTGAGCTGGCTCAGTAGGAGATGAGAAGTATTTCATCAATGGAACAAATTAATTTGAAAATGTTGAAATCACTATTTCAACGCTCTGCTGATGTGATTTTCCAACAATATAATTTTCAGCAATATACAGTACATTTTATAACTTGTGATGCAATGGTCAATGAGCAAATTCTTCAAACTGTGGTTGTTCAACGTGTTCAATCTTTGTTAAGCAATGTCACGGAGGACATGCTAGAGGAAGAAATTGAACAGCATTTACACATTCCCTATTTACAAAAGATTTTATCGAAAGAGGATGCGGTAACTAGGGTCTATAAAGGCCATGTTTTACTGTATTTTGAAGAAAATCAATTACTTTATTCTAGTGATATTTCAAAAAGACCCAATCGAGAGCCTGGGGAAACAACATTAGAACTAGTAGTAAAGGGACCTAGAGATGACTTTATTGAAGATGTTTTTATTAATATTGCTTTATTAAGAAAACGATTACCGACTAATTCTTTTAGTGTAGAGACATTAGAAATTGGTAAGCGTTCTAAAACAACCGTAGCCATACTATATATGGAAGACATTGTGAATTTAAATATGCTGGAACAAATTCGACTTCAATTACAAAAAATTGACACGGATATTGTTATCAATGGCGACTTATTAATGGAAAAAATTGAAAAGACAGCGACAATTCTTCCAAGACATGATTATACAGGGAGACCTGATTTTGCTATGCAGGCCTTAATTAGAGGAAGAATACTCTTAATGATTGATGGTGTGTCCTATGCCATAATTACACCTGCAAATATTATGTTGCTCTTTAAATCAGCAGAGGATAATGAGTACCCACTCATTGTTAGCTCGATGGAACGATTACTCAGAATTGTCGGGATATTAATAAGTATGCTACTGCCAGGTTTTTGGCTTGCATTGACGACATATCATCAAGAACAGCTTCCATTTCTACTACTGGCAACGGTTGTCGAATCGAGAACGGGATTGCCTTTCCCAACCATTCTAGAAATTTTAATGATGCTATTTATGTTTGAATTGTTTCGTGAAGCCAACTTACGTCTTCCGAGTGCCGTCAGTGGCTCAGTTAGTGTGGTAGGAGGACTAATTATTGGGGATGCAGCGATTAAAGCAGGTGTTACAAGCCCCTCAATGATTGTTGTGATTGCCATTTCCAGTATCGCTGCATTTACATTGGTCAATCAATCCTTTGTGACGGCTATGAGTATTTTTCGATTAATCATTATTATGGCTTCGGCGTTTTTTGGTTTATTTGGTTTTTTTATATCCGTGTTTTTCATCCTTTTATACACTGCGAATATGAGAGTCTTGGGAGTGCCATACGTAAACTTTAGTGCCGATTTTGAAAAGGGCAATATACGTAAGTCCCTATTGCGACTATCTCCAAAGGGCTATAGTAAACGACCTACCTTTCTTAAGCCGCAAGATCAAACACGGACTTCAAGTAAAAAATAAGCATATTGTGATGAGATCAGGTATTGTTGATACCTGATCTTTTTTTGATACCTTTGCTTTAGTGGTTTTTTCAATTTTCCATTTAAATAGGAAATGAGACATAAAAAGTTATTACTTATCTTTTTAGTTTACTTTCTTGTCAAGGATTATTAAACTATTTGTTACAGTGTGTAATTTTGGGTATGAATAAAATAAAAATTGATTTTGTGTTTTAATTTATGTAGGATATACAAGCAATGTTTGCTTTACAAACAAAAAATAGAGTTAATTATAATATAATAATATTCTAGAATATTTATAGATGAGGAAGTACCGTTTTTTATGAAAAATAGAAAAATAAAACTAATATTAATTCTATCAACGATTTTATTATGTTTGTTTACAAGTTTAAACATCTTTACATCCTATGTAAAAATAAAAAAGACCGTTGAAGAGTCAATTGCCAATCAAAGCTTAGAGGCAGCCCATTCTATTGCTGCATCCATAGATACGGATGCCTATCAGCAATTTTTAAATAATCCACAGGAAAATGATTATTATTGGAAAGTAAGAAATTATTTAAACGATGCAAGGATAAAATTAGGTGCACTATTTGTTTACACCTTAAAGGTGGATAATCCTGAAGTATCTATAGCCATGATTACAGGGATGCCAAAAGAAATGAAAGAGGGCTTCGGTATTGGCGTGGTTTGTACTGTCCCTGCAAAGCATGTTGAAAAGGCCTATAATGGTGAAACCTATGTTACAGAGGTAATTCATGATTCTGAACATGGGTCTTATTTATCTGTTGGTGCACCCATCAAAGATGATAATGGAACAATTATCGGGTATTTAGGCATTGACATTAGTGCAGATACGCTAAATGGTATTAAGGGTAAAGTCATTGAAGACAACCTATTTAATTTTATTTTTAATGGTGTACTTATTTTAATTGTCATCGGTTCTTTTTTATTTTTACAAAGATGGTATCAAAAAGAGGTAGCGAAGGAAGTTGGCGCTACAGAGGACACATATCTAGCAGAAATCAAAACATTGATTACTTCGGTGTCGTCCCTACGTCATGATTTTACGAACCATATCCAAGTGTTACATGGTTTATTACAATTAGAAAAAACAGATCAGGCAAGACAATATTTATCCTCACTATCAAAAGAAGTTCAGGCGATCAAGTCATTAAAATTAAATATTGATCATCCAGGTTTGTCCATCTTATTGCAAACGAAGAAATTAACGGCTCAAAATCATCATATTGATATGGATTTTACGCTTTCTCAAAATGACTTTAATAAGATTAAAACGACAGATTTAATCAAGATTCTATCCAATTTAATTGATAATGCGATTGATGCTGCTGTTGAATTACCTGAGGAACAACGTAAGATTAAGATTTGCTGTACAGCAGATGAATCTCAGTATGAATTTAAAATTACCAATACTGGGCCAAATATTGCGAATCCTGATCACATATTCAAACAAGGATTTTCAACGAAAAAACATGAGAATGGTAGACTAAGAGGACAAGGTTTATTTATTGTCAAAGAAATTGTCACTAAATATAATGGTCATATTTCAATTGATTCATCAAAACATTTAGAAACGACTGCTATTGTCAGAATTCCAATAAAATAACAGAAAAAAGCTTCCTACAAAAAGTTGTGGGGAGCTTTTTTCTATGTACAGCACATACATTACAAAGTAGAAAGTGATATGATGAAGGAGATGAAGAAAATGGAAAAGGGTCTCCTAGCGTTATTGAGAAAAGGTGGGCTAACTTTATATGCAAGACACGGAACAGCAACTATTGGTGTAGATCAAGCATATGGTACATTTCAAAGTTGTCAAAATCAACGGAATTTATCCGATCAAGGTCGTAGGGAGGCAATTTATTATGGTCAAATGCTACGCTATTGGCAAATTCCCATCCTTTCCACCATCACTACCAGTCCTTTTTGTCGGACCATTGAAACAGCACGTTTGGCATTTCCAAACAGCAATCTCCAAATTGACCCCTTCTTGTTTGAAATCTTTATGTTAGGTGGCAATCTTCCTACAGTAGTGCAAAGCAGTATATTAACGATTTCTACATCGATGCTGGAAATCATTCCACCTGAGGGCATAAACAACATAATCATTGGGCATAGCTTTCCAAGAAATGTAGGGCTGGGCATCATTTCGAATATGGGGACGGTTGTCATAAAACCTAAAGGTCAAGGACATGGTTATGAGATTGTGAGAAAACTAACCTTAGAAAATCTAGCAGCATTAGATTCCATTTGAAAAGAGGGATTGTATGAAGATTAAAACAGTTGCACAATGTACATTAGATGAAGTATTGAAAGCATGGAACAAAGGCTTTGAAGGTTATTTTATTGAAATTAATATGACAGCAGAAATGTTTTTACAGCGACTAGTGGGGGAGGGCTTATCTCCTGAGCATTCTATTGTCGTTTTTGATCAAGAGGAACCGATTGCCATTGTGATGAATGGCTTTCGTACCATCGATGGCCAAAAAACAGCTTGGAATGGTGGGACTGGTATTTCTCCAGCATATCGTGGTAAGGGTGTCTCGCGCCTATTAATGGAGGAAACCCTAGCTATCTATAAGCGAGAAAATGTAGAGTTGGGTACGTTAGAAGCCATTAAGGAAAATCAGGTAGCCATTGCCTTGTATGAAAAATATGGCTATGTGGTTGCCAATCAATTACTATTTTTAAGCGGCGAGTATGAAGCCAAGGTAACATCTACAGTAGCCCTTCATATAGCGACCATTCGCCCAGAGCAGCTAGCACATCTATCTTTCTATCGGGAAAATGTTCCTTGGCAGTGTAACTGGCAGAGCGTGAAGCATGGGGAAGCAAAGGTGTTTTATAATGATAACCATGAACCACTTGGCTATATGCTATACAAAACATTGTGGAATGAATATGGTGAGGTGGAGCGTATTCTACTTTATCAAATGGTAATACTAGAGGAAAGTAATGTAGAGTTAATAACACAGTTTTTAGCAAGTATTACAACACATAAAGTCCATTTGACGACATTGAACTTCTTAGCGAGTAATCCAGCAACAAAATATTTGTTAAAGCATGGATTAAAGGTGACAACAGAGCAGGTACAGATGACAAAGCAACTATAAGCCAGGCTATCGTTCAGTATACGAATCAATAAAGAGTGGAAATAGAGCGACGTATGTAAAAAGCAGAGGGAAAAGTAATTACAAAACAACAAGGGCTCCTTATGGTACAAGAAGCGCCATAAGGAGTCCCAGCTATGAAAAAATAATTGACCTATTGATTAATTTGAGGGTCTTGGGGTGCCTCATTATTGTTATTATCAGGAGATTTATTGAGTTGCACCGAATTATTGGATGTGTTCGATAGCGAAGAAGTTCCTTTCGCCAAAGTCAGAACCTTAGCAACATATTCTGTAGATGAATCAAGTTGATTACCAAATGCATCTACTGGTATGCTTAGCGCTTGGCTGACGTTAGAGAGATTATTCGGATAAATTCTGGTGCTATTTGGATTGCTAATAGCATCCTGCAATTTGAAACTATCTGCTTTATCCTTAGGTAACATAAACACTCTATACTCCGTTACGCTTTGACCATTTTTGACATCAAAGCTAATGTTTATATTGTTATATTTATATCCGTCGCCCTGAAGACTGAGTGTTACTTTCTCCACTGATCCAGGGGCTGAAAGGTCTTCCAAAGCAATGTAGGAAGATGGGTAGGATAAGCTATACATTTCCTTAGAATTTCCACCACCTACAGACAAGATATATACGCGATATTCTTGGCCATTCGTTATAAGTCTTCCGTCTGTATCTCTACTATCAGCACCCAATTTCACACTATACAGGCCTTTACTCCAACCTGTATAATTAGTTGCTCTAATAGCTGTATTCAGATCAAAGTCATTTGCCTTTGATGCAGGTACAACTAGAATACGGTAACTATCTATATTTGATTCATCAGAAGGTTTTGTAAACGAAATCTGTAGATCTCGACCATCTCCATAATCACCAACATCGCTAACATTAATATTGCTTACTGCCTGAACAGCTTTGCTTTTACTAATTGTAATCACAGGTGAAGGAGAGGATAGAGCGTAGGCATTTAAAGAGTTACCATTTGCAACAGTCAGTACATAGACGCGATAGCTAGTTCCTTCTGTAATAAAATTACCTCGTACATCCCTAATCCCATCCAATGTTCTATTTGCTGCTAAATTTCCACCTTTGCTTTCTGTGATGTAATAAGAGCTACTATTGGCTTGTGAAAGATTAAAGCTACTGTAATATGCAGTTGGTACCATTAAAATCCGATAATGATTAACATTCGATTCATCTGTAGGCTTCGTGAATGTTACTTGCACATCACGGCCATCCCCTTTATCATCGATATCTGCAACATTCAAATTAGTTACAGCTTGCACAGTGAAGTTCTTAGTTAGTGTAACTGTAGACGTTGCGGCAGTTAGCGCATTGTTTCCTAATGTATTTCCATTGGCAACAGTCAGTACATAGATACGGTAGTTCGTACCTTCTTTAATAGTATTTCCGCGCACATCCCGAGTATTTTCAGATAACGCTTGCTCATATGTGGATTTCCCAGATTTATTAACAGTTGTGTAATTGCTGCTGGATACGCTATTAGCATCCGTCAGACTAAAATTATTGTAATTTGCTGTTGGTACCACCATAATTCGATAGTGATTAATAGGTGCCTCATCAACAGCTTTATTGAATGACACAAAGAGGTCACGACCGTTACCATAATCGCTCACATCGCTGGCAATGATATTCGACACTGCACCCACATTGTTGCTAAGCAGCGAAATCATATTGGAGGCTGAAGAAAGCACATTATTTGCAGAGTTATTAGTTACTGCCATAATAAATACACGATAGCTAACGCCATTTTGAATGGCATAACCGTCAGTATCTTTTGCCCCTGCAGAGAGCACCTGAGTAATATTGCTGCCTGTTTTGTTCACTTGTGTGTAATAAGTGCTAGGTAAACTGTTGGCTTTTGTCAATGTAAAGTTCGTATAGTTGTTAGCTCTTACAACAAAAATTCGGTAAGAGTTAACATTAGATTCGTCAGACACTTTGTTGAAGCTAACTCTCAAATCGCGTCCATCGCCAAAATCATTAACATCATCTACTTGTGTAATAGTTGGAGTAGATACAGTAAGCGTTACTGCTAATGAAGCAGGCGAGAGTTTATTCATGCCAGAATTCGTATTACTTACAGACATAACGAACGCTGTGTAGGATTCGTTATTCTTTATAAAGTCACCTGAAGTATCTCGTGTTGAGGAAGACAGAGTTGCTATCAACGTACTGCCGTTGCTTCCTGATTTGTCCACTGTTGTATAATAATTGCTGGATAAATTATTCGCAGTGGTAAGACTAAAATTGTTAGCATCCTTGGTCTTTACTATAAACACACGGTAATTGGAAGTATTGCTATCATTTTGTGGACGAGTAAAGCTAACTGAGACATCACGTCCATCGCCAAAATCGTTAATATCGCTAATCTTCACATTTGTTACTGCGGTAACAGTAGACATGTTTGTTAGAGTAATCTTCGGAGAAGAAGTTGATAATACGCTAGAATAAGAACCTTTACCAATGGCAAGTATATAAACCACATAAGACTGATCATTTTTTATGTAGTCTCCGTCCACATCTCGCGAGTTTTGCGATAAAGTTACGGCACGATTCGCATTTGAAGTCGATACCACCGAATAATTAGAAGAGGAGACTTTAAGAGCTGATGACAAATTAAAACTTTTAGAAGCCTTCACAACCATAACCCGATAATGATCTACATATGATTCTGTAGACGATTTAGAGAAGCTAACCTCAAGATCACGCCCATCTCCCTGATCATTCACATCTCGAACTGACACATTGCTCGCTGGAGCAATACTGATATTACTTGGAGTGTCAGATTTAATAGATACTTGCTGTTTTTCTGAGTTCCAATCAACATCCTGCCCAAGTGCTTCACTGACGAAGCGTACTGGTACCATTGTTCTACCTTTTAATACCTGTGCTGGTACATCAAGCGTTACTGTCTGGTTATTAATAGTAGCTGTCTTCGATTTAATCTTGAGAACTACCGTTGTATCACCTTTTATCCCTGTGACTGTTTGAGTCTTTTGGTCCCAGTTTACGCTTGCATTCAATGCTTCAAAGATCGCTCTAAGTGGTAGCATAACACGTCCTTGAATCATCGCTGGTGGCTGATCGGTTTTTAATTGCACCCCATCCACATTAATTGTGATGGCTTTTGCCGCTTGTGCGGTTGCCGGCTGCAATACTAACGGTACAATAAGTATCACAGCAAAAAGTAAAGTCCATATTTTTTTCATAAATTCCACCCTTCTTCATGCCATTTGAATGACTTAGCATGACATCTAATTTAACGTATGAGCATCCTAAAAGTTTCACCCTTTTACCTTTTGAAGAAAATTTAACCATCATGCAGTTTTGATACTTATTCTGGCTTACTTTCCTTACAAGATGATTGAAAAGAGTAAGGGAATTTTGAGTGGATAACCTCACACTATTCGACGTAGGAGAATTGAATAAAGCAGGTTAAATTGAAGTGTTACAATTTACGGGAAGTGCAATTTTCTTAAAATAACTGCAAGAGACTGTATGTATATTACCAACTAAATTTTTTATGACATATTTTTTGTACACTTTCACCAAACTAATGGAAAGGCAGAGGAAGGTGAAGAGATGCAACAACCATTTGATGTGGGTGATATTGTTTATATTTTTTACCGCAATCCACATATTCAAGATGTAACGAATATACAGGAAGCGGCAGTCGTTTATCATCCAGAAAAACCAGAGGAGCTAGCTCTATTTTTATTTGAAACCTATTATCCAATCACGAATGACATGGTAATTTTTGCAAGCGAGATGGCGGCTGAACAGGCCTATCACCAGTATTTTCATTAAGGGAGGACTCACATGATAAAGCCATTTACCCCTCAGCTTGTTTATTTTGAGCCAGATGCCCTCCAGTATCCATTAGGTCAGGAGCTAAAAGAGAAGTTTGAGCAGATGGGAATTGAAATTCGCTATACAACTTCCCATAATCAAGTGAGAAACCTTCCTGGAGACAATGATTTTCAAAAGTATCGGGTAGCAAAATCGACCTTAGTAGTGGGTATTCGAAAAACATTAAAGTTTGATACATCTAAGCCCTCAGCGGAATATGCCATCCCATTTGCGACTGGCTGTATGGGACATTGTCATTATTGCTATTTACAAACAACTATGGGCAGCAAACCTTATATTCGGACGTATGTCAATGTCGATGAAATCCTAGAACAGGCCGATCACTATATGGCTGAACGAGCACCTGACATCACTCGCTTTGAGGCATCCTGTACTTCTGATATTGTAGGAATTGATCATCTTACGCATACCTTAAAGCGAGCCATTGAGCATTTTGGACAAAGTGAGCTAGGTCAGTTACGATTTGTAACGAAATTCCATCATGTGGATCATTTATTAGATGCCAAGCATAATGGTCGTACAAGGTTTCGTTTTAGTGTCAATGCTGATTATGTGATTAAGCACTTTGAGCCAGGTACATCACCATTGGAAAAGCGCATTGAGGCAGCGGGGAAAGTGGCAAGAGCTGGATACCCACTCGGATTTATTGTTGCGCCAATCTATCTTCATGATGGCTGGCAGGAGGGCTATTATCATATGTTTGAGCGATTGGACGCTGAATTGCCAAAGGATGTGCGCGATGACATCACCTTTGAATTTATTCAACATCGCTTTACAAAGCCTGCAAAACGAGTGATTGAAAAAAATTATCCAATGACAAAGCTAGAGCTCGACGAGACGGTAAGACGATATAAATGGGGCAAATATGGCATTGGTAAATATATTTATCAAAAAGAGGAAGAGGAAGACATTAAGGAACATTTGTATCGCTATATGCAGAAATTTTTCCCTCAAGCAAAATTAGAATATTTTACATGATAATTAGAGAGAGAACGGCTTGTTTTCTCTCTAAATTAATTGTGCGATATAAGGTTCAATATATCGACGATCTTTTAAATCGTTTGGTAAATGGTAAAGAGAGAAATATTGCATTGTCTCTGATTCATTGTAATCAATCACTAAATTACCAAGCACATTTCTTGTATAGAAGACTGCTGTAACGGCGTATAATTCGTCCCCATTCGAAACTTTAAGGTAACAATCCGGACCAGAAAAAACACCTAGTAACTGTAAATCTGTGATGGCTAGTCCTGTCTCTTCTTGTACCTCTCTTTTGGCAGTATCCTCTAAGCTCTCGCCTAATTCCATTAAGCATCCAGGGAGCCCCCAACCGCCATCATATCTTTTTTGTAATAATATTTCGTTTTCAGTATTAAGAATGAGAACCACCGAACCAGGTAAAATAATTGGTTGGTGTCCTACATACTGTCTTAAAAATTTATAGTATTCCATAATGACACCTCTTTCTCTAAATAGTTTTAATTGGTAAATTCTTCTTAATTATGGTCTTTGTATAATCTGAAAGTCAATGGTAACGCTAACAGAGATTGTTGTGAAGAAGGAGAGAATACTTGAATGGATTCATTTCAACTAAATTGTTGGTCAGAACATGGAGAACTGAAAGTAGTGATGCTTTGTGCACCTTCACTCGTAGATGTAACGGATTTAACAGTAGCAGAGCAGGTTGGTTGGAGTGATACGGTCAACCATCAGAAGGCGATGGATAATTTCATGGCATTAAAGACAACATTCGAAAACGCAGGGGTACATGTACTTGATTATGCAAGAGAACTAGCCCACGATCAGCAGCTATTAAGTGAGCAGCTCCTCAATCGTTATTTTGTGCGTGACCTAGCCTGTGTCATTGGGAATCGGCTTTTACTTGGAAATGCTGGAAGCTCACTTAGAAAACCAGAGTACCCTCTTGCACATTCACTATTAGAAAAATGGTTACCACAACAATGGAAAGCTAATTTGCAGCCGCTTCATTCCTTCGAATGTGGAGATTTGTTAATTTTAAATAAAGATGCTGTGCTTATTAATCTTGGAATGAGAACATCGATAGAAGCTATCGAAAGCTTAAAGGAAGGCATTTTTCAAGAGGGGTTTTCTGAAATTGCCATAATTGATTTACCGAAAAGCAATGATACGCTGCATTTAGATATGAATTGTAATGTTGTAAACGCGAATCTGGTTGTTGCTAAAAGCTTTGTACGCCATTTTCCTATTCAGGTGTTAACAGCTCAAAGCAGTCGTTTTGATATGGTAGAGTCATTTTTAAAGCGTCATGGTTTGGATGTTTACTGGCTGAACTCGTATAAGACCATTCCAGACATCAACTTTATTAACCTGAATCCAGAAACACTGTTGATAAGCAAGCAGGCAACACAACAACAATTATTAGCGCATCCACTGCTGAAGAATAAAAACTTGCTTGAAGTTGATGTCACGGAGCTTGAAAAAGGCGGTGGTGGCATTCGATGTATGACATTGCCATTGGTAAGAACGTAACGAAGGGTTGAGAACAAATGACTTCAAAATCAGCTAAAGGAAGTATGGCCTGGTGGCAGCTTTCGCTTCTTGGTATCGGTTGTACTTTGGGCACTGGCTTTTTTCTTGGGACAAGTATGGCCATTCATAAAAGTGGGCCTGCGGTATTAATTCCTTTTTTATTAGCGGCCATTTGTACGTATATCGTGTATGATGCACTTGTTAAAATGTCTGTGGAAAATCCAGATAAAGGCTCTTTTCGTACCTATGCCAAGCAAGCCTTTGGACGCTGGGCAGGATTTAGCAATGGCTGGGTGTACTTGATTTCTGAGCTATTAATCATGGGAAGCCAGCTGATGGCGCTCGGCATTTTTACGAAATTTTGGTTTCCGGCACTGCCCCTGTGGATTGCTGCATCGATTTATGCTGCTATTGGTTTAGTCATTATTCTCACAGGCATGAAGGGCTTTGAAAATTTCCAAAATATCTTCGGTGCCTTAAAGGCAGCTGCCATCATTATGTTCATTATTGTAGCAGTGGTCATCATCATGAAAGGTACACCATCTACTACAATGGCTTCACTTCAAGCTAATTATGAAGCATTTTTTTCACAAGGACTAAAAGGTATTTGGCTCGGATTACTTTATGCCTTTTATGCCTACGGAGGAATTGAAGTGATGGGTTTAATGGTCATCGATTTGAAAAATCCAAAAGAGGCGCCAAAAGCGGGGAGAATTATGCTGATCGTGATTACCGTTATTTTTATCATGGCCATCGCCCTTGCATTAGTACTCGTTTCGTGGAAAGACTTTTCGATTGATGAAAGTCCTTTTATTACAGCGCTTCAAGGACACCATATCCCTTTTGTGGCAGATATCTTTAATGGTGTGCTAATCATTGCTGGTTTTTCAACAATGGTGGCCTCGCTTTACGCGGTGATCACCATTCTCACTACACTTGCAGAGGATCATGATGCACCGGCAGTCCTTGCAAAGAAAGGAAAAATGAAAGTTCCTTTTCCAGCCTTTTTATTTTTAACGAGTGGGCTAGTAATTACGATTGTAATTGGTTTTTTGATGCCAGAAAAAATCTTCGAATATTTGATTACAGCGGCGGGTTTAATGTTGATCTATAATTGGCTTTTTATTTTAGTAACCTACTGGAAGCTCATGGAGTTAACTAAGTGGGGGCATGTAAAGAATGCTATGGGGATGTTGCTCATTGCTGTGACGGTATCTGGAACTTTAGGTGAAAAAACAAGCAGACTCGGTTTTTATGTGAGCCTGCTCTTTATAGCCTTAATCAGTGTGGCGACCTGGATTGTTGTGAAAAGGCAAAAAAACATTACGTAATGAACCGTTTTCCTGAGACATCCTTAAAAAAGGACATTTGGATGGACTATGGTTATCATCACTTAAGAAGTACTGCTTCCATTCATAACTATCTTCTTGCCCATACCATTTCAAATCTGGATGTCCTGGAACTGTGTCGTAGTCTGCAATCCGCTGACGAATGAGCTTTTTGATTTTTCGCCCAAAGGCTGTGGTGTCGTTTATATCATCGAATATCCAACGGGGTTGAATGGCCATTAATAAAGTGGAAAAATGACGACTCTTTCGCAATTTATGGGCTGGTGTTGCACAAGAGATAAAATAGGGTTCACCATGAAAGCAAAACTCCCATTCATGGTGAGTAGGCTCCATTGGTATTCCTTCAGGCCAATTCATCTCATCCAAATTGGTTAAATTATTTAATATGGACCAAAATAACTGCTGATAATCTGCTACCTCAAAGCTATCTTGCATATCGTGAGGGGTATGAAAGAACACAGTAAGAGTTGTATACTTCCCGAAAGTTCGTGATGCTTTCGTATAGTCCTTTAAGCATTGTGCTAACATTTTAATCGATTGCTCTTCCCGTGGATCCCCGACAAAACTATAGCGCAAATGGTTTGATAAAAAGCCCATTCTTGCTGGTATACACGGAAACGTATTTGCTTCATCCGCAATCGTGGCAGCAAAATCTGTATAGGCTGACCGTTGCCATAATGGAAGTGTATCAAACTGTTCTTCAATCCACTCCCGATCAAACACTACTTCCACTTGAGACTCCTCCTTCTACTCACCTTTATACTATTAAAGAAAAGACAAAGTGGTTACGAATCTGTGGTGCGTGACACTAAAGATTTTTAATGATTCAAGTCAAATTATGGCTAACCTTTTTGCGTGTAAGATGAATAATTCCATAAAGAAGAATGAGCAGTTTTGGTTTAGAAGTGATCACTCCGAGCAAGGAGATGAGCAATTTGAAGTAAAAGAGAGCGCTTCGAACCAAGGAAAGAGCGGCTTTGCATGAAAAGAGAGTGTTTCAAGCCAATAAAAGAGCAGCTTTGAATCAGAAGCGAGCACTTTAAACCAAAGAAAGAGCGGTTTTGAACAAAAAATGATCACTTCGAGCAAAGAAAAGATCGGTTGTGAAAAAAATGATCACTTCAAACTAAAGCAAGAGCAATTTCAGTCAAAAAAGATCTCGCCTCCAGCTTCTCCAATAGTAGCGATCACCACACCCGAAAAGCAGCATGGTCTTAGCCGTTTTGCTGTAAAACCTTTTCCTCTAAAATGGTTAGAGCATGTTGGATGTCCTTTAGATCATCCTGTGTTGCGTGTTGAATAAGCTGTAAAAAGCGTTCTTCGATACAGGCAAATGCCTCCTCCATCATTTTTTCACCCTCTTTGGATAAACGGACATACTGCTTTCTGCGGTCGGCTGTGTCGTTAAATTTTTCGATTAGCTGCCGTTCCAGCAATTTCCGAAGTTCACGGCTTGTGTTGGGTAGGGACATATGCTGACATTCACTGATTTCTGTTGGTGTGACAGGTTGGCTTACTTTAATATATTCAAGAATTTTATATTGTAGCGGTGTAATATTCGCAGTGTTAACATTTTGTGTGAGATCATGTGTCACTTGATGGATTGTGGCTGTAAATGCTACAAACTGATGAAATAAAGCGCTTTTATTCAATGGGATCACCTCTTACTGTCAAGATAACAAATAACTTGTCCTAAAACAATTATCATTTGACAACTAAAATGAAATGAATTATTATTTTGTTATCAAATGATAAGTAACGAGGAGGCGCACAATGAAAACGTTAATTGTTTATACATATCCCAACCATAAAAGTTTAAATTATGCTTTTTTACAAGAAGTGATAAAGGGGTGTCGAGAGAATCCTACCATCGAGGAGATTCAGATACTAGATTTATATGAAGAAGAGTTCGATCCACGCTTAATTTTCCATGAACATAAACGACGTCGTGATATGTATCGGGATCCGAAAATGGAAAAATACCGCCAACAGCTCTCTTGGGCAGATCAAATTGTATTTGTTTATCCGATCTGGTGGGGGAGACCGCCAGCCATGCTGTTAGGATATATCGACCAATTATTTGCAGCAAATTTTGCTTATCGAGATACAAAGGGTTTATTTCCAGAGGGTCTTTTAAAAGGGAAGTCTGTAGTCTGTGTGTCCACGATGAAGGGGCCAACCAATTATCCATTTTTATGGTTGAACAATGCACATAAAATTTTAATGAAAAGGGCGTTGTTTAAATTTGTTGGAATGAAAAAAGTGAAGTTTTTTGAGTTTGGTAATATGGAAAGTAAAAAGGGGAAGCAACAGCAGAAACTAAATAAAGTATATCGATATTTTAGTAAAGTAGCATACTAGAAAAAATAACTCATGCAGACGGGGTTAGTCGTTTGCATGAGTTGGCGTACTGTCGATGGGGACAGTAATCAAAAATCTTGTATATTCTGCTATTTTGCTTTCTACAGCAATGGTTCCATGATGCATCTCAATTATTTTTTTGACAATGGCTAGCCCTAATCCGCTACCGCCATTTCCAGCAGTTCGCGATTGATCGGCCTTATAAAACCTTTCGAAAATATGCTTTTGTTGTTCTTCGGTTAAGCCTATGCCAGTATCTTGAACCTGAACGGTTATCGTGTCGAACTGCTTTTTCATAGATAATGAGATGGTTCCATTGGTAGGTGTAAACTTAATACTGTTTGTCAGCAAATTCATCCAGACTTGATTCATCAAATCCTCATCTGCAGTGATGCTCAGGTTATCAAGATCGAGATCAAAGTCAATCTGTTTGGCTAACCAATTCGGTTCTAGTGCCAGCACAACATTGCGTAATTGTTTATCGAGTCGATAAGTTATAGGCTCAAATGGATGGTGCTGCGATTCTAAGGAAGTTAGCTTGAGCAAATTGTCGCTAATTTTTGATAAACGATTACTTTCTAATTCAATTATAGCTAAATAATGCTGACGTTTTTCTTCAGGTAGGTTAATATTTTTCAAAGCCTTGGCAAAGCCATTAATAGACGTTAAAGGTGATTGAATTTCATGGGAGACATTGGAAATGAACTCCTGACGCATTCTTTCCAGTTCACCTAACTCAACAGCCATATGATTAATACCATGAATCAATTGCCCAAATTGATCCTCCTCATCTGCTCTCAAATCCAGCTGAACATCAAAATCACCTTTTGCCATGCGGCTTAATGCATCTACAATCGTATCCCAATAGTTACGTTGTCGATTTAGTCCGATTAAAAAGATAATGGCAGCTGAACAGGCAAAGAGTGCAAACACCCCAATCACTGTTGCTAGTTGTAGCCAAAATCCATGAGGCTCAGTTCCTAACCGTCCATACAGCCATGAAGTTACATGATAGGAAATAAAAGCGAAAACGGTGTTTGCAATCAGAAACAGGCAAAAGACCAGCGCTAATCTTAACAAGAATCTTCGTTTTCTCATGTGCCTAGTTCCAAGCGGTAACCAAGACCACGAATGGTGCGAATGACAAAGCCACTCGTCTCCTGTGGAAAGCGTTCTCGTATTCTTTTGATATGGACATCAACTGTTCGTTCATCTCCCTCATAGTCGTAGCCCCAGATTTCTTCGATCAACTGTTCACGGGAAAAGGTTTTGCCAACATAGCTTGCAAGTGTAAATAATAGCTCGAACTCCTTCAAACGAAGGAGAATCGTCTCGCCGTTCATTTCCACTTCATGTGTATGGCGATTTAATTTGACATGACCAGCCTCTACAACTTGAGAAAGGGAGATACGATATCTTTTTAAAATAGACTTAACACGTACGATTAGCTCGGCAGGCTCGAATGGCTTCACAAGATAATCATCTGTCCCTAAATGAAAGCCCTTGATTTTTTGAGAGGTTTCTCCTTTAGCTGTTAGCATAAGGATTGGTAGATCTGTATTGAATGAACGTATTTCCTCACATAATGCCCAGCCATCCATGTTGGGCATCATAATATCCATCACGACCATATCGACTTTCTCAGTGTCTAATTTAGACAGTGCATCGACACCATCGATAGCCTCTATTACTTCTAAGCCCTCGTTTTGCAGAAACACTTTTACCAATTCGCGAATATGTGCATCATCATCCACGACTAATAGTTTTGTCATCTCAACAAACCCCTTTATTCTACGTCTTTAATGCGTAATTGCTGCATGGCAAACTCACGATACATAGCATGTGTTTCAAAGAGTGTTTCGTGTGTACCACAGCCTGTAATATGCCCTTTCTCAATAAATAATATTTGATCGGCATCTACCACTGTCGATAAACGGTGCGCAATGACTAGTGTTGTGCGTCCTTGCATTAAGTTGTCTAATGCTTTTTGTACATAAATTTCTGAATTACTATCTAAGCTTGATGTTGCCTCATCCAGCATTAATATTTGCGGATTACGTAAGAGCGCTCTTGCGATAGAGATACGCTGACGTTGTCCTCCTGAAAGCTTGATGCCTCGTTCTCCAACTTCAGTATCGAACTTATCTGGAAGCTCGTTAATAAATTGATCTGCATAGGCCATTTTAGCCACTTTTTCTAGCTCATCATCTTGCACTTCACGGTCTATACCATAGCAAATGTTTTCTCGAATCGTACCTGAGAGCAGGGCACTTTCCTGTGCTACATAGCCGATTTGACTGCGCCAAGAGTGGAGTGAAAAAGTTTCGATTGGTGTATCTCCTAGTGTGATACTGCCGTTCGTTGGCTGATAATATCGTTCTAGCAGTGAAAATGTAGTTGTTTTACCGCCACCACTTGGTCCAACGATGGCTGTTACTTTGCCTGGCTCAATTGTGAAGTTAATATCGGATAAAATGGGCTCCTCACCATAAGAAAAATCAACATTTTTAAGATAAATGGGTTGATCTATTTTTTCTACTGTTAAGCCTTCTTCAATATGTTCTTCCTCGTATTCAAGCAATGCACTAATTCGTTCTGTAGCACCCATGGCTTTTTGGAGCTGGGTAAAGAACATCGTTAATTGCGTCATTGGCATAATGATTTGGATTAAATATAAAATAAATGCCACCATATCGCCAGCCGTCAGCTCTCCAGAGGAAACACGGACACCACCATAGCCAATAATAGCTACAAGCACAGACATCAGAACGAATGAAATCAGCGGGGAAATCAGTGCATGAATTTTTGCTTCTTTTAAGCCAAATGTAAAGAGATTCGTAATGCCCTTTTTTCCACGCTCATATTCAATTTGCTCAGCATTTGAAGCCTTGACTAGGCGCGTTTCAGGTAAAACTTGATTTAATACAGACGTAAATTTTGCTGTTTCATCTTGCATCCCTTTTGAAATCACAAACATGCGTCGCCCTAACAACATTAAGATCACCATAGCCAGTGGTACGGCAATCAGCATGACTAATGTCATTTTCCAATCTAAAAATAGAAGAATGATGATAGAACCTATAATGGAAATAACGCCAGATAAACAGTTTGCTAAATGCTCTGTTATAAGCTCTTTCACAACCCCTGTGTCATTCGTAACACGGCTCAATGTTTCGCCTGTATCATGTTCATCATAATAGGGGATTGGTAAATGCAACAGCTTTCGCCATAGCTGGTCACGTAATTTTGCCACAACATGATGTCCAACTCGATTTAAATAATAGATGGATAATCCACTGGCAATAGCCTGTGCGATAAAGGCAATACCTAGTACAATAATTTGCCAATAATTAAGCGATTCTAACGAAAAGCCATCCACTAATTGTTTTGTAAATAATGGAACAATAAACCCTACACCTGTCGTTGCTAAACTCATCACTAAAGCGATGACAAGTAGCCATATCGGTGGTTCGGCACGTTTTACTAACTGTATAAAACGGCGCCAATCTTTTTGTTTAGACATATCATTTGATGTTTCTTGCAAAGAAATAAGCCTCCTTCATTGTCTGAAAACAATGTATTTCGTTTCTATGGCTTTACTATAGCATGCGTTTATGAACTGAATATGAAATGAATGGTCATCAAAAAAGGTGATGCGATCACCACCTTTTGATACTAGTCTGCAAATTCATCGTGGTATAAAGACTTACCAAGCAAGCGATAGATTCTTAAGGCTAGCTGGATTTGTAACAGCTCCTCATAGCTTTTTAAATCGGTTTTTAAAATTTCTTTAATCTTTTCAATCCGATAAATTAACGTATTGCGATGGATAAACATTTCCTTGGCTGTTTCACTTATATTCATATGATTGATAAAGTAATTTTCTAATGTAAGTAGATAGCTTGTCCCATGTAATAGATCATGCTCAAAGACAGAACCCAAGCTTTCTAAGAAAAAGTCCTTTAGCTGCACTTCATTAATATTCGAATCTAAAAAATGATAAATGGAGTGATCCGCATAATGAGCCACTGCCCCACGCTCTTCGAAGCGGTGCATAAGACGGAGAGCTTCATGTGCCTCTGCAAAGCTTTTATGGACAAAACGTATATGTTTATATTCTTTGCCAATCCCCATTAAGAAAGAGCTTTGCGTATGTTGCTGTACTAATAATTGGAGAATGTTTTCTGCGTATTGCTTTGTTTCATTGATCGTGAAATCTTGTTTGCTGTCTTGCTGTCCAACTAATATAATGATTTGATTGTTGCGATAAAGGCATGTAATTTCCCCATTAATTGTGCTAGAGTGCTCATAAATTAAATTCATACATTTTTTTGCAATATTATCGGTTTCGTATTTTCTAGAAATTAAATCATGCTGGTTTTGCAAATTTTCATGGCTAATAGAGATGACGATGCAATAATATTTATGGTTGATCTTTAAGCCGTGGAGATCGCATAGTGTTTGTAGCGTTTCAAGCGAAGTGATTTTTCCAGTCAATAAATCATCAAAAAACTCTTGTTTAATCTTTAGACGTACACCCTCAATTTCCTTCTGTTTTATCCTTTCTAGTGCCACAATCGTGGAGGCTTGCTCTAAAACGATGAAATCAAATTCATTCAGATCCCGTACAGTTTGCCAAATGACAATATAGCCATAAATATAGTTGGCTACTGCAACAGGAAGAATTCTACATTTTACGGCTAGATCTTCTAATTGATAGATTCGTGTAATGGATTTTTGCATTTCATTGAGATCATTCGGAATGGTATTTATAAAATCCTTTGAAAATGTTGGACGATTCTTCTTTAAATTAATGCCATAGGCAAGGGGCACAGGATTCGTATCAAGATCTGTATAATGCAGTAAATTCCAGTCATTATCTAAAAAAATAATCGGGTTATTAATTGTTTCAGCTAACTTAGAGGAAATAGATTCGATGCCTCCTCCTTCAAGCGCCACCTTAAATAGCGTATTGTGCATGTCCAAAGATTTTCTATTTAATAGATCATAACGGCCAGATGCCTTTTCATTGATAATCGAGATGACCTTGGAAAGGGTGTAATTATAAGGTAACTCTAATAACGGCAATCCATGCTGATTGGCAATATCGATCATGTTTTGAGGCGTCTTTTGTAAATAGCGTCTCATTTTAATAACAAGGCCTGCACAATTGATTTTAGAGATTTCTTGGATAATTTTATTTTGTAAGGCTTCGTCATCTTGGAAGATGTAACCAGTCGTTAACAGTAATTCATTCGGTGTCAGCCAATCAAATGCATCGGGATTTTCGATAATATTCACAAGTGCAATTTCATTGTGAATTCCTTGCTCTCCAGCAACAATTTTAATTCCTTCAAGTGCCTTTATCTCTAATATATCTTTAATTGTTAGCAAATGATTTCACTCCTTCGCCATAATCTTATCACAAAACATTGTACATATTGCCTAAATGATCTTCATTCTTTTTGGTTTTGCTAAACAATGATATCTACGGCATAAGAGAATAAAATAAAGCTTGTAAGACGGAAATGTGAAAGTAGTAACATTCTCGCGGTTTATTTCTTTTTAGTTGAAATGAACAATAGGTCAGAGAAATGGAGGAATGAAATTGGTAGATATGAATGTGGTCTCAGAATTTTTAACTGCAGCTGAAGCAGGTGATAATAACGCTCTGAAAGGTTATTTACAACAAGGTGTGGATATTAATTCTCAAAATAAGCGCAAACGTACAGCAATTTTACTTGCTGCGATGAATGATCAATTAGAAACAGTAAAATTTTTAATTCAGGAAGGGGCAGATATTGACCTTCAAGATCAAATTTGTTTAAACCCATTTTTGTATGGATGTATAAATGGAAAGTTAGAGCTTGTGAAAATAATGCTACAAGCAAACACAGATTTAGAGCGTTTAACACGCTTTGGCGGTGTAGGGATTCATCCAGCAAGTGAGAAGGGCTTTGTTGAGGTAGTTCGTGAACTTGTAACGACTACAGACATCAATGTCAACCATACAAATATTTGTGGATGGACACCATTGATTGAAGCCATTCTCCTCAATGATGGGGGAGAAAAGCAACAAGAAATAGTTCGTCTATTAGTAGAACATGGAGCAGATACACAATTAGTGGATCAATATGGTGTGACACCATTAACAATGGCTAAAGAAAAAGGATTTACTGAAATTGAAAAAATTCTACTAGAAGCAGGAGCGAAATAGTAGTACTCCTACGACATAAAGAGGTGTACATATGATACATGCCAAATTGGGTGATGATTATTTCCTGCAGCAAATAGTGGCGACGTTTACGGGAACGGTTCATAGCGTGTTTAAACATGCCTTAAATATACGGAGTGATGGTAAGGATGAAATTTTTACACTTGCTACGAAGGCAATGGATCGGGCACCCAATACACTTGTCATTGATCTTGATACATTGGATCACCTGGGCATTCAGCAACATGACAGGGTATCGGTTCGCCATAATGAACTATTAATAGAAGAAAAATTAAAAATAGCGATCCCAAAAGCCTCTCGTTGGCAATGTCAGCTACCTATTTATCCAGCAAATTGTACACGCTTAAAAATGAATATGATCCGTGTAAAACAATTCATTGATTTACATGGGAAAGGCGGCGGCATAAAACGTAATGATTCTCCCGTCAGTGAATTTGAAGCGGAGACATCGAGATTATTACAGCAGCGTACAACTTTACTTTATGAGGAAATATTGAATCAACGTTTGGATCGTTTTCAGGCATATGCAGCTGATTTAGTAGGCTTGGGGCCAGGGCTAACACCATCAGGGGATGATTTTTTAGTAGGCTTATTTGCTATCATTCACTTACAAAATAGCCCGTGTTCTATGTATAAACCTTTGTGTGAAAGCGTCATCAAAGTGATTCAGCCTTTGACCAATGAGATTAGCTTTACAACATTGAAGAAGGCAGCATATGGACAAGTAAGGGAGTCCATCTGTTCATTCATACACGCCATTTTATATGGCACAGAAGTGGAATCCATTGAGGCTCTGAGAAAGGTGCTTGCTATTGGCTCCTCCTCAGGAACAGATATTGCCTTAGGACTGATAAGTGGCTTAGAAGCCAATATAAAATTAGGAGGATAATGATGAGTATTAAAGTCGTAATTAAGCGCAACACATATTTTGATTCAGTGTCATTGATGTCACTATCTACAAAAGCGAATCAAATTGAAGGCGTCGAGCAAGCAATTATTGGTATGGGTACGGAGATGAACAAAGGAGTCATTCGTAACGTTGGTTTGATGACGCCAGAAGTGGAGGAAGCAACAGCAGGGGACTTAATGATTATTGTTAAAACTGCTAATGCGGATCAAACAGAAAGCGCTTACCTAGCAGTGGAAGAATTACTAATAAATAAAGATAAAGCACAAGCAAAAAGTGATATTAAATATGCAACGATTGATTCAGCTGCACAAGGAATTCCTGATGCAAACTTTGCGGTCATTTCTGTCAATGGGGCATTTGCTGTTCGCGAAGCACGCAAAGCACTTGAAAATGATCTACACGTGATGCTGTTCAGTGATAATGTGAGCGTTGAAGACGAAGTAGAATTAAAAACTTTAGCACATGAAAAAGGCTTATTAATGATGGGACCAGACTGTGGTACCGCTATTATTGGTAATACAGGACTTTGCTTTGCAAACGCTGTAAGAAAAGGCAATATCGGTATCGTAGCGGCATCTGGTACAGGTAGCCAAGAAGTAAGTGTTCGCATTCATGACTTCGGTGGTGGTATCACACAACTGATCGGTACTGGCGGAAGAGATTTAAGTAAAGAAGTGGGCGGTATGATGATGCTTGATGGAATGAAAGCACTAGAAGCCGATGAAGCCACTAAAGTGATTGTACTTGTATCGAAGCCACCTGAAGCAAGTGTTGAGAAAAAAGTACTCGCACAAATTAAAGAATGCAGCAAACCGGTAGTGGTTTATTTTATAGGTGGTAATGAAGAGGCTGTAGTGGCAGCTGGTGGACAATTTGCTAAAACATCGAAAGAAGCAGCCTTAAAGGCAGTCTTACTAGCAGGTATTGATGAAGCAGGTATTAACAAACGTGCGCTTAACATTCCATTAGTTGAAGAGGTTCGTGCAAAATTAGCGCCAGAGCAAAAATACATTCGTGGGTTATTCTGTGGCGGTACGCTTTGTGATGAATCTATGTATCTAGCTATGGAAAAATTAGATAATATTTACAGTAACATCCAAAAGAATCCTGATTTCTTATTGAAAGATATCAATGTGAGTCAGGAACATACATTCATTGACTTCGGTGATGATGATTTTACAAATGGTAAACCACATCCAATGATCGATCCATCTTCTCGCATTGAGCGCTTCTTACAAGAAGCAAAAGATCCGACAGTTGGTGTCATTGTGATGGACTTCGTATTAGGCTTTGGCTCTCATGAAGACCCAGTAGGTGTTATGCTTCCAGCCATCATTGAAGCTAAAAAATTTGCTGAAAAAGAAGGTAGACATTTAGAGATCATTGGGTATGTCCTTGGAACAGACTTAGATACGCCAAACATAGATGAGCAAGTGGAAAAATTAGTCGATGCAGGTGTTACACATGCAAGCAGTAGTACAAATGCAGGATTACTTGCTAGAGAAATGGTGTTGAAAGGAGAAAATCATGAGTAAGATCAATGAACTTTTCACAAGTAAAATTAACGTAATTAACGTAGGTATTGAACTTTTTAAGGATGATATATTAGCACAAAATGCAAGTGCTACACACCTAGAGTGGTCACCACCGGGTGGAGGTAAGCCAGAAATTATTGCAGCACTAAACAAAATCGATAAAGCAGAACTTGCTGAAAAAATCGAAGCAGCAAATCGTCTTGCAGTGGAAAAAATTGTGAACTCTCAACCCGTGTTGATTGGTTTCGATCAAGCCATCAATGTTGTACCTGGCATGACGAAAAAAACAATTTTACACGCAGGACCACCCATTACTTGGGAAGATATGAATGGCCCAATGAAGGGCGCTGTGATGGGTGCTCTTGTATTCGAAGGATTAGCGAAAGATTTGGAAGAAGCAGCAAAGGTAGCGGCTTCTGGAGATATTACATTCTCACCTTGCCATGAGCATAATGCAGTTGGTTCAATGGCTGGGGTAACATCTGCTTCGATGTTTATGCACATCGTTGAAAATAAAACGTATGGCAATATCGCCTATACAAATTTAAGTGAGCAAATGGCAAAAATCTTACGTATGGGTGCCAACGATGACAGCGTTGTCGAGCGATTAATATGGATGCGTGATGTGTTAGGGCCAATTTTACGTGATGCAATGAAATTAAATAAAGACGGCATCGATCTACGATTGATGCTTGCACAAGCGCTCCACATGGGTGACGAATGTCATAACCGTAATAATGCAGGTACAAGCTTATTAATTCAAGCATTGACACCATATATCTTAGAAACAGATTATCCTGTTGAACAGAAGCGAGCAGTATTTGATTTCGTGGCAAGTAGTGATTATTTCTCAGGTCCTACATGGATGGCATGCTGTAAATGTGCATTAGATGCTGCACATGGAATCGAATATAGTACTGTCGTGACAACAATGGCACGTAACGGTGTAGAATTTGGTGTTCGTATTAGTGGCATGCCAGGTAATACATGGTTTACTGGCCCAGCACAAAAAGTAATCGGACCGATGTTTGCTGGCTACAAACCAGAGGATTCAGGTCTTGATATAGGGGATAGTGCTATTACAGAAACTTACGGTATTGGTGGTTTCGCAATGGCTACTGCACCAGCAATCGTTGCTTTAGTAGGTGGAACAGTGGATGAAGCAATTGGTTATTCTCGTAAAATGAAAGAAATTACGACGACAGAAAACCAAAATATTACCATTCCATTATTAAACTTCATGGGAATTCCTACTGGTATTGATATTCGCAAAGTCATCCAATCAGGTATTCTTCCAATTATTAATACAGCTATCGCACATAAAGAGGCTGGAATCGGTATGATTGGTGCTGGTATTACAAATCCTCCAATGGAAGCTTTTGAAAAAGCATTAATTACAATTAGTGAGAAGTGGGCTTAAGCCCACTTCCTATAAGTAGGAGGAGCTTTCTATGGAACACGCAAAAATTGAACAGTCCAATCAAGATTATAGAGCACTTGGCTATTCGGAAGAACTTTTACCAAAAGGGCCTCAGGAAAGAGACTGGGGAATCTTTAACTACATTACCGTGTGGATGGGCGCAGTTCACAATATTATGTCTTATATGACGGTTGCAGGGTTTTTTGTCTTAGGATTATCAGTTAATCAAGTTTTCTTAGCCATTATGCTTTCAGCAGTAATCGTCTCAGCAGGCTATTGCTTAAATGGATATTCCGCCTCTAAATATGGCATTCCGTTTGCCATATTACTAAGAGATTCATTTGGAGTAAAAGGCTCTATTATTCCGGCGTTATGTCGAGGGTTGATTGCTGGGGTTGTATTCTTTGGTACGACGACCGTTGTGGGCGCTCAATCCCTTAATGTATTATTTGCAAGATTCATTCCGAACTATATGTCTATTGGTGGAGACTTCACTATTTTTGGCTTAGATGTTCCGACTATGATTTCTTATATTATTTTATGGGTAATTACAGTTTTACTTTTTTTAGGTGGCATGGATATGCTAACAGTCTTCGGTAAATACTCATCACCGATTGTTTATATTTTCATTATTGGCGCAGCGATTTGGGCAATTAATATTGCTGGAGGAATTGGACCAATTTTAGAATATAAGCCTTCTACAACGATGGAAAGTCCATTGGTTTTTATTGCATGTGTTAGCGCATTGGTGTCTAACTGGGCTGGTCCAATTGTAAATATTGCAGATTTTACGCATAGAGCTAAATCGCCAAAAGCAATGATCTATGGCTTATCCATCGGTATGATCGGCTCGTATCTATTATTTGCGATTACTTGTATTAGTTTAATAGCAGGGACAGAAATTGCTTTTGGGCAACCAATTTTTAATATTGTAGATGCTATTGATAAAATTCAAAATCCCTTTTCAGTGATTGTATTAATTTTAGCGTTAAATGTAGGCGCAACAGCTTTTGTAGTTTTTGGTAATTTATTACCATCTGGATTACAAATGACAACTTTATTCCCTAAAGTATTTACGGTCAAAACAGCAGGTATTTTAACAGCGATTATTGGCACAGTCATTTTGCCTTGGAAACTAGTATCGAGTACAGAAACGTTATTTTTCTTTTATAGTTTTATAGGCTCTATGTTTGGACCGATTGCAGGTATTATGTTGTCTAGCTTCTTTATCGAGCGTAAAAGACGTTTAGATTTATCTATGATTTATGTGGAAGAAGGTCATAATGGAGCTTATAAATCTGGCTATAACATCGTAGCATGTATCGTTCTATTAATAAGCTTCCTCTTACCAATGTCAGGTGCTTTCCTGAAAAGTGTGCCGTTTTTAGTACAGCTAAATAACTTTGCTTTCTTTAGCGGACTGATCGTGTCATTCATTTTATATACGCTGTTATATAAATTTAATCAGCAAAATGTTCAAAATAGTGTAGAAAAAGAAGTAGGGGTGTAGTTGTGAATAAATTAGTAATTGTAGCAATCGGCGGTAACTCGTTGGTAAAGGATAGTGGAAGTGAATCTATTCAAAGTCAGCAAGAGGCAGTTGCTCAAACTGTCGAGCATATCGCGGATATGATTCAGGAAGGTTATAAAGTGGTTGTCACACACGGCAATGGTCCACAAGTTGGTTTCACTTTACAACGAAGTGAAATTGCTAATGAAGTATCAGGCATGCCAGCAATTCCGTTAGTAAACTGTGTGGCTGACACACAAGGTGGAATTGGCTATTTAATTCAACAAGCATTAATTAACGAACTGACTAAACGTCAAATTAATAAAAAGGTAGTCAGTGTGATTACACAAGTTGAAATCAATGAACATGATCCCAACTTTATTAACCCTACAAAGCCAGTTGGTTCATTCTTTACAAAGGAGCAAGCGGAGGCGATGCTAGTAGAGCATCCAGATTGGAAAATGGTAGAGGATTCTGGCCGTGGCTACCGTCGCGTTGTGCCTTCACCAAAACCAATCGATATCGTGGAAAAAGAGGCGATTAAATCATTAATTGATAATGATTATGTCGTGATCGCTGTAGGCGGTGGTGGAATTCCAGTTGTGAAAAAAGAAAACAATGTCTATGAGGGTGTAGATGCAGTCATTGACAAAGACTTTGCAACAAGTCTATTAGCGGCACAAGTAAATGCGGATTCATTAATTATTACAACGGGTGTTCCGCGTGTGTTTATTAACTTTGGAAAACCTGAACAACAAGCACTTGAAGAAATTACTGTTGAGGAAACAAAGCAGCATGTTCAAGATAATCAGTTCCCGCCAGGAAGTATGCTACCAAAAATCGAAGCAAGCTTAAGCTTCTTAGAAAATGGTGGTCATCGAGTAATTATTACAAACCCTGAAAGTCTGAAAGAAGCGATCAATAATCAGGCTGGTACTCATATTATTAACTAGGAGGAATCACGGTATGGATTATATTCAACTAGCTGTTGACAAAACAAAAGAAGGCATCGATCAAAATATTGGTGGACCATTTGGTGCAACCATTGTAAGAGGTGATGAAATCATCGCTGTTGTTGGCAATACAATGATGCGTGATACAGACATCACTGCACATGCAGAAATAGTAGCCATTCGTGAAGCCTCTAAAAAGCTTGGCACAATGGATTTATCCGATTGTGTCATCTACGCTACTTGCGAACCATGTCCAATGTGTGTGGGCGCTATTATTTGGTCGGGTATTAAAGAAGTTCATTATTGTAATACAGCAGAAGATGCTCATGTACATGGCTTCTCTGATATGCATCTACGTGATTACTTAACGGGTAAAGATAAAAGTGTCCTGAACATGCAAAAAATTGAAACGACTGAAGAATGTGATGCATTGTTCCATCATTTCAATGACAAAATGGCTAATAGTAAATAGATTAGAGCAGTCATATACTGCTTAAGTCTTTCCAGTGAATTAGAGTAGGGATCTCGTTATGGAGAATCCCTTTTCTAATTTTCAACCAAAAAGGTGTAAAATAGATACTATGACAAGCGTACATTTGGTCTGATTTTCATCTTCGTAATTCTTCAAAAGGAGCTGTTTACATGATCTATAAAGAACGTTATCAACAATTACTAGATAAAATGAATCAATATAATTCAGGCGAAAAAGGGATTACGAGAGTTGCCTATACGAATGAAGAACAGGCTTGTTTACATGCCTTTATTCGTTTATGTAAAGATGAAAATCTTCAAATTCATATTGACCATTGTGGAAATCTTATTGCTCGAAGAGAAGGCAGTGTGCCAGGATTGCAGCCTGTTGTCATGGGATCTCATTTAGATACTGTCTATCAAGGCGGTAAATATGATGGCGTTGTAGGGGTAACCGCTGCCCTTGAGGTCATCAAGCGATTAAACGAGCGATCTATTGTGACAGAGCATCCAATTGAAATTATCGCCTTTGCCTGTGAGGAGTCTTCAAGATTTGGTGTGTCAACAGTAGGCAGTAAAGCAATGGCAGGATTAATTGATAAAGAAAAGTATCGCCATTTAGTCGATCGAGATGGTATTACGATGGAGCAGGCTTTTGCTCATTGTGGACTTGATTTTAGTAGTGTTGATCAAGCGACAAGAGTAGAGGAAGGATTCCATGCCTTTTTCGAATTGCATATTGAACAGGGACCACTGCTAATTAACTATGAAAAGAAAATTGGTATTGTCACAGGGGTAGCAGCACCAGTTCGCTTATTAATGAAGTTAAATGGAAAAGCGTCCCATTCAGGCACGACTCCAATGAATATGAGAAAGGACGCTCTTTTAGGAGCATCCGAATTGGCATTAGAATTAGAAAAAGCGGCGATAGCAGAGCAGGAGTTTGGCACTGTGGCAACTGTTGGAATACTAGAGGTTGTGGCAGGCTCGATGAACGTAGTTCCAGGTGAAGTGGAGTTAACTGTAGATATCCGATCATCCTCTGTGGAATCGAGAGAACGTGTGCTTCAGCATTTTTATACGGTTATTGCAAACGTTCAACAAAAGAGGCAGCTTGCGATTGAATACAATGTCATTAGCTCAGAGGATCCTGTCCTGCTTTCTCCAAAGCTAATGCAAGATTTAGAAACAATTTGTGTAGAGAAGAAACTATCCTATCAATATATGCAAAGTGGAGCAGGTCACGATTCTATGAATATGACAAGGCTCGGACCAGTTGGCCTTATTTTTATTCCTTCAGTGGATGGTTTAAGTCACCATCCAGATGAACATACGGAGCTTGAAGATATATTAATAGGAATCGATGTTTTAGAGGCAGTTGTGCTAAGATATGCTTCAGTCAGCTAATTAGAAATCATCAGTTGAAGACGCTACATATATGGCCAGTGTCATCCCGTGAAGGCAATACAACAAAGGCTCAAAATCGATTCCATCATTAAAAGACGACCTTCCTTGTTAGAAAGTCGTCTTTTTCATGTGAATATGATGCATTTGCGGTTGCTTTTGGTTTCCAATTTTTAGTTGAATCAGAATCATCACAAGGACGATGATGATCATGCCAATAATAGCAGTTGTAAAATTGCCTGTGAAATCTCGAACAAGACCGACAAAGAAGGGGCCCAATGCAGCAAATACAAAGCCAACTGATTGTGTCATAGCAGCTAAGAAGCTAGCCTCGTGAATATCTTTGGCCTCATCAATTGGTAATGTTAGCCCTAATGAGAAAAGCCCACCTGCACCAAGGCCAATCAGAATACTGCTCAGCCAAGGATTATAAGAAAACAGTAGCATCAATAAACCAATTAATTCTAATGATGAACTACCTACTAGCCATACGGCTCGATGCTGAAAACGGTTATTTAATATAGGCACTAAAAATGTAGCTGGCATTTGGGCAATTGTTAATAGTGTCAGCATCATTCCAGCGTCGTGTTTGCTATAGCCTAAATTTTCTGCGATGGGAGGTAACCAAGCCATGATGGTATAAAACATGAAGGCCATTAACCCAAAAAAGCCTGTTAAAAGCCAAGCCTTTTGATTCATTAACATTTGCTTCACACTGTTGCTCTTACTAGGTGAATTTGTGACTGATGCAGTAACTGCTTTTTGTTCAATTGGCTTCCACCAAAAGAATAAAGCGATTAAAGCAAGAATAGCCCAGGAGGCAGAAGAAGCTTGCCATGAATGAAAAAAATTGCTTAGTGGAATAGAAAGCCCAGAGCCAAGTGCAGCTCCTACTACAAGTGCTAGCGAGTATATCCCCACTACACGGGAAGGGTTCGCAAATTTCTCCTTAATATAGCCCGATAACAGTGGTCCTACGATGGCAATGCCAATGCCTGATAACAAGGCTGTTACTAGCATGACCCAGGCAGTATTAGCAAAATATCTGGTAGCTGTTGCTAGTCCAATAAGAATAAGAGCGTAAGCGATAGTTCGCTCGATGCTCCAACGATTAGCTAGTTTGATTGCGAAAGGTGCAAATAAGCCCATACATAGCACAGCTAAAGAAGTTAGCAAACTAGCAGTAGCTGCGCTCATATGTAAAGTCTGGCGAATAGTTCCTAATAAGGGGGACACCGAAGTAATGACAGGCCGTAAATTAAAAGAAGCTAAAATAATGGCAATAATTGGTACGATTTTGTGTTTTATATTCATTGTCTTTCCTCTCCGTCCTATCAAATAAATAGTAAGCCTAAATTGAAGTCTATCTGAATTAGAATGATTGAACAATACTATTATTACTATTACAATGATAGTTAGAAACTATGATAGGGCGTGGTCTATGTGGAAATACGGCATCTGCATTATTTTATGGCAGTCTATGAGGAGCTACATTTTACAAAAGCTGCTGAGAAACTTGGCATCTCTCAGCCAACGTTAAGCCAGCAAATACGTGTGCTGGAGGATGAGCTAGGAATGCCATTGTTCGATCGTATTGGCAAAAAAATTGTTGTGACTGAGGCAGGCTCACTTTTGTTTAGCTATACAACAGAGGTATTTAATACATTACAAAATGTCAAAGATTCGATTAAAGATTTACAGGGGCTACAAGGGGGACAAATAAGTATTGGCATCATGCCATCTGATCTTGATTATCGGATTACACAGCTTGTTATTGATTTCCATCAAAAATTTCCAAAGGTAAAATTAAAGATACTTGCTTCCATCGATATTATGCGGCAGGTTCTCGAAAATGAAGTGGATATCGGTATTGGGACGAATGTAGAATCAGATGATCGATTGGTCATTATTCCTTTATGTAGAGAGGAATATGTACTGACCGTTTCAAAGGAGCATCCATTGGCACATCAAACAGTGATCCCAATTGCTGAATTAGAAGGACTTCCTATGGTGATGTATCCAGAAGGTTTTCTTGGTAGAGAGATAGTTGAAGAGGCTGTAAAAAAGCATGGTTTTCACATTCATTCTATTCTTGAAACAAGCTCTGTCACGTCCATTATGAATCTCGTTCGAGCCAATATTGGTGTAACGGTGCAACCCTATCCTTTGCTCCAACAAATGAATGATCCTAGTTTGTGTAGTATACGAATTTCAAATGGTGCTCCAAGCCGAAGCCTATCCATTATTTTCCGTGTAGATCGCTATGTTAGTCAGGCAACTACTGCTATGATTGAGCAAATTAAACATTACTTTAAAAGTAAATAGGGTTAACAAAAAGGAAGATATAAAAATATGTTCCTTTTTTTGGGGAGTTCACATATACTATTTATAAACCGACAGTCAGTCTAATTTGTAGGGCAAGTCCTAGAAGCTTGTGCCTACAATTTTTTAACACATTAAATGACCGACTGTCGGTCTAAAAATAATAAGGGGTGTTTTTTATATGGAAATGCTAGTCAAAGAAAAAGGCTTTTCGAAAGATTTTATCATTATGGTAGCTGGGCAGATTATTTCTATTTTAGGCTCTGCGCTTTTAAGATTTGCTCTTTCACTTTTTGTTTTAGATATAACAGGACGGGCAGATCTTTTTGCTGTGCTTTTCGCTATTTCAAGCCTTCCTGTTTTACTTACACCATTTGGTGGCGCTATAGCAGATCGCTTTAATCGGCGAAATTTAATGGTCCTATTTGATTTTATCAGTAGTGGCATTGTATTGATTTTTTTTATTGTATTACTAACAGACAATCATTCTGTGCTATGGATTGGGTTGGTTATGGTGCTTCTTTCATTCATTAGTGCCATGTACACGCCAGCTGTAATGGCTAGTATTCCGCTATTAGTTAGCGAACAAAAGCTTGAGCAGGCTAATGGGATCGTCAATGGGGTCCAGGCATTAGCAGGAGTGACAGCACCTGTGCTAGGGGGGATACTATATGGAATGCTTGGCCTCAAACTTCTCGTCATAGTAAGTGGTTTATTATTTTTCTTTACGGCTATTGTAGAAATGTTTATGACAATCCCATTTGTGAAACGTAGCTATGATGGTCATTTGATGCCGACCTTAATCAAAGACATGAAAGAAGGCTTTACTTATGTGGTGAAGCAAACTTTTATTTTAAAATGTACGCTACTTGCTGCTTTATTGAATTTACTATTGACTCCACTTTTTATCGTTGGTGTGCCTATTATTCTTCGTGTCACGATGAAAAGTAGTGATACATTGTATGGAATAGGAATGGGGATTATTGATTTTGCGACGATTTTAGGCGCGTTAACGATGGGGTACTTTGCAAAAAAGCTGCGTATTCACACCCTCTATATTTGGGTATTGATGTCAGCCTTTTTGGTAATTCCCATGGCTATGGCTGTGCTCCCTCGCGCCCTTCAAATTGGCTATTATCCATCGTATAGCTTATTTATTGGTTGTGCTCTTATCATTGCGATGATGATGACGATTATCTCCATTTACGTAATGACCCTTGTGCAAAAAGAAACACCAAATGAACAATTAGGGAAAGTCATGGCAATTATGATGGCAGTATCACAGTGTATGGCACCACTTGGGCAGATGGGGTATGGGTTGCTATTTGAGTTCTTTCAAGCCAACATCTATATACCAGTCTTTATAATCTCTGTATGTGTATTATTATTAGCTTTCGTAACGAGAAGAATATGGCGATTGGAGGTCAAATAAATTGCTAGAACAAAGAAAACCACCTTTTCATGGGTAGTTTTCTTTGTAAAGCGATACTTAGCTAAAATCTTCGGGTTCTTTGACGAGGCCTATGCCTGCTCGTAGGAGTATTGGTAGGAAGGGTTGGAAACAGTAGCGTTGGCATATGTTGTGTATTATCTCCTATATGAATAGTAATGGATTCTTCTTCTTGAGGTGAGACTACCTTTTCTTCCTCAAGTTGTGAGTGTTCTACCTCATTTAATAGTGGTGCTGAAGATTCACTATGATGGGTAGTACTTGTAAGATTTGTAGGATTTGTGGGAGCTGTTGATTCTTGATGTGTTCCAGGATGTTCTACTGCTGCATGAGGCTGCTGAACAGCATGGACGTCTTTCATAACGAGAATGGGTCGCATCATATCATGATCCTCATGCTCAAGGAAATGACAATGCCACATATAATTCCCGACATGATCTTTCCAATGCATAATAATTTTTGTCACCTTTCCAGCGTCAGCCTTCACCGTGTCCTTCCAACCTCGCTCATAGTCTCTTGGTTCTTCAGGCGGCCCTGTAAATTGTACGATGCCTTCATTTTGATAGATTTCTAAATCAAACGGCCTTCGTTCCAGAATTTTAAATTGAATGAGGTGCAGGTGAATAGGATGGATAAAGGGTGTAGCATTAATAAAGTTCCAGATTTCCACACTATCTAAAGAAGGTTTTTCCGTTGCTGGATCATGGTACATTCGATCATTTAACAGCAACATAGGTCGACCAAACTCATCGGTAGTCGCCGTCAATGGTAGTTGTCTTTCAATATGTGCATGGTGTGGATGTAGATCCATAGAAACGGCAAGTCTTTCTGGAATCTCACTTGTATCTTCACATTTCAAAGGTAAAGTTACTCGAAACTGCATAATCACGTTTGTGTGTTCATCACTGAAATCGGTATCAGTATTAAGTAAGGTAATCTCCTGTCCAGCACAGCTTGAAAAATCGATAATGACATCCGTGCGTTCAGCTGGCAGCAACTCGACAGATTGGATAAGTTGTGGTGCTGATAAGAAACCGCCATCTGTACCAATTTGAAACATTGGTTGATCATTGGAAAGACTGATGACATAGCCTCGTCGATTAGAGCCATTTAGTAAACGAAATCTATATTTACGTGGCTCAACATCTAAAAAAGGCCATAGTTTTCCGTTAACCACTATCGTATTGCCAACAAAGCCTGGTGTGATAGAGGGATGAACAGGCACGGGAAAGGGTGGTTCGTCAGGATAAAACAATGAGCCATCCTCATTAAACGTTTTATCTTGAATTAAAATCGGATATTCATAGTCTCCACATGGTAAATTAGAGCGTTCCTCAAGGGCATCCCTCAGTAAATAAAAGCCTGCTAATCCTGCATATACATTTAAACGTGTTAAAGCCATGGCATGGTCATGATACCACATGGTAGTGCCAGGTTGATGATTCGTATATTCATGTATTTCCTTATTAAACTTTGGACCAGTATGCCGATAGTCTCTTGTGTACCATGCTTCAGGATGGCCATCACTCTGCCAATCCACATTGGCACCATGTAAGTGAGTAACTGTTCTTACTTCTTGTGAATCGTTTGCAGCATGAAGCGTAAAATCTACTGGTAAAAAGTGCTGTAAGGGCAGCTGGTTTTTGTATTTCACATAGATAGTTTTATCTTTAGAAGCTTCTATGGTTGGCCCTGGGTAAAGCCCATTGTAGCCCCAAATTAATGAGTTTGGAAAATGCTTATGAAAACGATGCTGGCCCTCCATCATGACCAATTCGTAATAATCATTCTTCTGTTGCCCTCTGCTGTATTTTGGTTTAGCAATCATTGGTTTTGGAAGTTCATCTACAAATTTTGGAATCGTTGCTGGATCAGAAGGGTTAATTTGCATACTCACAACATCACGTCCCTTTTCGATACTAAAAAAGCTAATTAACTCATCATATGGGTAAAAACAACAGGTAACGAGGACAAAAATGGAGAAAAATGTGTAAAGACATAAAAAAATTACCTACATATTATGATGGGATAAGATGATTCACTTTCAAGCAAACAGATGTAAGATTTTAAAACAATCATCACAAAAGATTTTTGCGTTGTAGGTAATAGTTGGTATCATACGAAAAAGGCGGACTAAGTGAATACATATGTCTTATAATTGAGAAAGCACAAAGTAAACTGGATGATATGGGGTATGGAGAAGTGGTGAGACGGTGGAATTAACATTAGAAGAATTAAATAAAACGATAATGGAGATGCGCACAAAGGGGTATTTAACGAAAGCACTAAAGCTTGCTGATCAAGGTCTTTTAGTCGCATTAGAGAGCAATAACTATCCATATGTCATGGATTTGTACTATCAAAAAATATTAGTTCATCATTCTTTAGGTGACACATTAAGCATGGTTAATCTTATTCATGATTATGAGGCCATTTGTCAAAATTATGGTACGACAAAAGATTTAATGCATTATCATTTAGTAATGTCATTAATCTATGATTTAGTTGGCATCCGTGAAAAAACGGTGGAGATGACGAAAAAATCTATCGCCTATGCACAGGAGCTTCAAGATCCTGTCATGCTTGTTCGCTGTCATAATAATCTGTGCTATTTAGAGGTAGAGAAGGGCTGTACAAAGGAAGCACTTCAAGCAGGGCTATTAGCTAGAGAATATAATAAATCTCTTGCTAGAACAATGCCTGATCTAGCAAAATTACATGATATTCGTATTAATAATAATTTAGCAGATGTGTATATTTTAGAAGGGGATTTTAAAAAGGGGAAGGCATTGCTGGACAGTACGTTATCCTCTACTATTATTCATCATCATAAACGAGAAAAAGTAGCGGCATTGTTTGGCTACGGTTTTTTATTTGAAAAACAGCAAAAGCTTGAAGAAGCTGTATTTTATTATAAACAAGCCATAGATCTTGCCCGATCTTATGGAGATAAGCCAATTACAAAAAAAGTGATGCGCTTACTGTTAAATGTATTGTATCAATTGGATTGGCGAGATGAAATTTTTGATGTACAGCGTGAATATATTGATCTCTCGGAAAAAATGAGTGTTGCAAATTTATTACAACAAGTAATGAACTTAGAATTTAAGCGTCAAAAGGAAAAGCTTGAGAAAAAAGCACATTATGATCCATTAACAGGCGTTTTAAATCGACATTTTTTAGACTATGAGCTACAGGAATGGCTCAATGCAGCCGAAATAACGCAATCCTATGTATGTATTACGGTTTTGGATGTCGATTATTTTAAACTATTTAACGACACGCATGGTCATTTATTTGGAGATATGATTTTACAGCTTTTAGCTAACAGCTTGAAGGATTTTTTACAGGATGAAGATGTGGAAATTATTCGTTATGGCGGAGATGAATTCATCCTTTGTTTTAGGCATTCTCAGAAGGACTATATCAAAACATTGGTCCATAACACACATGTCTATTTGCTCTCACTAAAGCTCGAACAGGAACAGCAAAGTTATCCCTTAAGGGTCAGTATGGGTGCTTGTGTGAATAATCAGAAAAACTATCAATACAAGGAGCTATTTGAGCAAGCGGATAGCTGTTTATACCAAGCAAAGGCGAATGGCCGTGCTAGCTGTGTGCTATACGAATTATCATAATGACAGGTTCCTATTTACATAGTTAAATAGGAATTTTTCTTATGATAGGACCATGTTTTTTATGCCCAAAACGAGGCTTCTAAGAGGTGAAATGAAATTTACTGTAGTCATTGTTTGAAAACGTTGTTCTAGCAACGTACAATATATGAAATTAAGAAACACGACAGCACAAAATTGTTGTATAATGTTGTGGTATGAGGAAAGAAAGCAGGTTGACAAAATGGAAAGCAAAATGAATGGTTACACAGTTATAGACACACACATGCATCAGCTATGTGTTATGCCAAAACAGCTCGATGTGAAACATAAGGTGAATAGATGAAAAACTGGTTAATTTTCATTTCTGTCTTTATTGTTTCGTTGTCACTTGTCATTAGTATTTTAGTACTCTGGAAAGCCGAGGCTCCGTTCCGTTCAATTGAAGAGCAGGCTGAACAGTTGGCACTCGATGCCAAAGCCCTCGCAATTGTATCGGAGTCCTACACATATAATGGCAAACATTCGTATGTTACTGTGTTCGGGGTAGACGAATACGGTGATAAAAAAGCTGTCTTTGTTCCGACGAATCTAGACGAGGATTCCATTCAGGAAGTGATATTAGAAGATGGTATTACGGAAAAGCAAGCATTATCGGTTTTTAAAAATGAAGGAAATGTACAAAAAGTCCTCCACATGAAATTAGGCTATGAGGAGCCTGGCGCAGTTTGGGAAATTACATATCTGAACGACCACGACCAGCTCAACTATGTCTATATTCTGTTTAAGGATGGCGACTGGTGGAAGCGCATTACGAATTTATAAGAGGAGTAGATCCCGAATGAAAAATTTATTAGCAACACGTGTAAAAACTTTAACACCATCTTCAACATTAGCGATTACTGCAAAAGCAAAAGCATTGAAAGAGCAAGGTATTGATGTGATTGGTCTTGGAGCTGGTGAACCAGACTTTAATACACCTCAAAATATTTTAAATGCTGCCATTGATTCAATGGAGAAAGGGTATACAAAATATACACCTGCTGGCGGACTTCCAGTTCTGAAAAAAGCCATTATTGATAAGCTTCAACGCGACAATAACCTTACCTATCAGCCAAATGAAATCATTGTTGGTGTAGGGGCAAAGCATATTTTATACACGCTATTCCAAGTGATTTTAAATGAAGGCGACGAGGTTATTATTCCAATTCCTTATTGGGTGTCTTATCCAGAACAAGTGAAATTAGCTGGCGGCGTACCAGTTTATGTTGAAGGTACACGTGAACAAAGCTATAAAATTACAGCGGATCAACTGAGAGCAGCTGTGACAGACAAGACAAAAGCAGTGATTATTAATTCTCCTAGTAACCCATCAGGCATGATTTATTCTCGTGAAGAGCTTGCAGAACTTGCTGCTGTTGCAGAAGAAAAAGATATTTTAATCGTGTCAGATGAAATTTATGAGAAGCTTGTATACAATGGTATTGAGCATTTTTCAATTGCACAACTTTCTGATGCAGTGAAAGCACGTACAATCGTTGTAAATGGTGTGGCAAAATCTCACTCTATGACAGGCTGGCGTATTGGATATGCTGCAGGTGACACAGACATTATTAAAGCAATGACTGACCTTGCATCACACTCAACATCTAATGCGACAACAACAGCACAATATGCAACTGTGGAGGCGTATAATGGCTCTCAGGATGCGGTAGAGGAAATGCGTCAGGCATTTGAATCTCGTCTTGAAAAAATTTACCCACAGTTAAGTGCTATTCCTGGCTTCCATGTATTAAAGCCACAGGGTGCATTCTACCTATTACCAGACGTAGCAGAAGCTATGGCTCACACTGGCTATGATTCAGTAGATGCATTTGCTGCGGATATTTTAACAGAAGCAAACGTAGCAGTGATTCCAGGCTCTGGCTTCGGTACACCAACTACTATGCGATTATCTTATGCTACATCTTTAGACTTATTAGAAGAGGCAGTCCGTCGTATTGATACATTCGTAAAATCAAAATGGCAAGACTAATCCTTCTAGTCAACTTTGGAGGATTTCTATGAAAAAAATTATGATTAAAGATATGCCACAGCATATCGGTGAAACAGTCAAAATTGGCGCTTGGTTAGCCAATAAACGTTCAAGTGGAAAAATCGCGTTCCTACAGCTACGTGATGGCTCTGGCTTTGTACAGGGCGTTGTAGTGAAAGAAGAAGTAGGCGAAGAAATTTTTGCTACGGCAAAAGGGATGACGCAAGAAACTTCTATGTATGTGATTGGTGAGGTGAAAGCTGACGAACGTTCAAGCTTTGGCTGTGAGCTTGCTATAACTGGTATCGAGGTACTACATGCAGCAACAGATTTCCCAATCACACCAAAAGAACATGGTCCAGAATTTTTAATGGATAACCGTCATTTATGGCTGCGCTCTCGTAAACAACATGCCATTATGAAAATTCGTAATGAAATTATTCGCGCTACATACGAATTTTTTAATAACAACGGTTTTACAAAAATGGACCCACCAATTTTAACAGGTTCTGCGCCTGAAGGTACTTCAGAGCTGTTCCATACAAAATATTTTGATGAAGATGCTTATCTATCTCAATCTGGTCAGCTTTACATGGAAGCTGCTGCGATGGCTTTAGGAAAAGTCTTCTCATTCGGTCCAACTTTCCGTGCTGAAAAATCTAAGACTCGTCGTCATTTAATCGAGTTTTGGATGATTGAGCCTGAAATGGCATTCGTAGAATTTGAAGAAAATTTAGAAGTACAAGAGCAATATGTAGCGCACATCGTACAATCTGTACTTGAAAACTGCAAATTAGATCTAGAGCGACTTGGCCGTGATACATCAACACTTGAAAACATTAAAGCGCCATTCCCTCGAATTTCTTATGATGATGCGATTAAGCTTTTACACGAACAAGGCTTCGACGATATTGAGTGGGGCGATGATTTTGGTGCGCCTCATGAAACAGCGATTGCGAATTCATTTGACAAACCAGTATTTATTACTTGTTACCCAGTAGGTATTAAACCGTTCTATATGCAACCACACCCAGATCGTGATGATGTTGTATTATGTGCAGATTTAATTGCACCAGAGGGTTACGGAGAAATTATTGGTGGTTCAGAGCGAATCCATGACTACGATTTATTAAAATCACGTCTGGAAGAGCATAACCTATCATTAGATGCCTATGCTTGGTATTTGGAGCTTCGCAAACATGGCTCTGTCCCACATTCAGGTTTTGGTCTAGGGTTAGAGCGAACTGTAGCATGGATTTCAGGCACAGAGCATATCCGTGAAACAATTCCATTCCCACGTTTACTAAACCGCTTATATCCATAAGCTAATCAATTTAAAAGTCGCGTAGTGAACTATCTACGCGGCTTTTCTACTTACTTAAAGAAGGAGTCTGGAGAATAATGAACGTAAATAATCATCGACTCCGTACATGGACTGAGCAGAGAATGATTCCCATTCCACAGCTTTTTTTTCAGTTTTATAAGGAGTTAAACATGGAGGATGAAGAAGCACTTATTGTCATGCACTTATTGGCCTTTCATATGGAGGAGAATGACTTCCCAACACCTAATGATTTAAAAAATCGTCTCACAATGTCTGATAATGACATCACATCCCGTTTACAGCGATTAATGCAGAAGGGTTTTCTTGAAATTACACGAGATGTCGACGCGGGTGGCAAGCTATATGAAAAGTATTCCGTATACCCGCTATGGGAGCGCATTTTACAGATGATTGATATGAAAGAGCAGCAACAAACGGCAGTGACACTTCAGCAAGAAGAAGGGGAGATATTCCGTCTTTTTGAAGAGGAAATGGGGCGTCTTTTATCTCCTTTAGAACTTGAAAAAATTGGATGCTGGCTTGATGAGGACAAGCATAGTCCCGCACTCATCAAAGAGGCGCTAAAGGAGGCTGTCTTTGCTGGGAAATTGAGTATTCGCTATATTGATCGCATTTTATTAGAATGGAAAAAGAAAAATATTACGACACCACAAGCCGCACAAAAGCAAAGTGAACAGTTCCGTGAGAAACAGACATTTAACAGAGCACCAGCTCGAACAGTTCAACAAGAGACGCAATCAACGGGTAGAGTTCCTTTTTATAATTGGTTGGAAGAAAGAGAATAGGGGGCATCCAGTTTGTTAACGAAAAAACAGTGGGAGCATTGTCTAGAAGAAATGGATCGAATGTTTCCCGACGCACATTGTGAGCTCGTCCATGACAATGCTTTTGAGCTAACGATTGCCACATTATTATCTGCACAATGTACAGATGTACTAGTCAATAAAGTAACGAAAACCTTATTTCAAAAATATAAAACACCAGAAGATTATTTAGCTGTTTCCATAGAGGAATTGCAACAGGATATTCGCTCTATTGGCCTTTATCGCAATAAGGCGAAGAACATTCAGGCTCTATGTCAACGTTTACTAGATGAGTACGGTGGCGAAATCCCTGCAACACGTGAAGCATTGGTGACATTACCAGGTGTAGGTCGAAAAACGGCCAATGTTGTGCTTTCAGTAGCCTTCGATATTCCAGCACTTGCAGTGGATACCCATGTGGAGCGAGTATCCAAACGCCTAGGGCTCTGTCGATGGAAAGATTCGGTGCTTGAAGTGGAAGAAACGATTATGAAGAAAACGCCAATGGACAAATGGTCAAAAACGCATCACCAATTAATTTTCTTTGGACGTTATCATTGTAAGGCACAAAATCCTGGATGTGGTACTTGCCCTTTACTCGACGATTGTCGTGAAGGGCAAAAGCGTTTAAAGAAAGGCATGGTGAAGGAAGCATGAATAGTGAAGCCATTGCAAAAGAAAAAGTAGATGCATGGTTTGCCCAATGGACTTCACTACAAGCCGCTATCCATACAGCACATGATGCAAGAAATGGACTGGCAAAAGGGCTAATGGAAGATGCCATCGAGCTATTTGAACAACTTGTGCAAGCTGCAGGCGATGAAGTGCTACCGATTAATGGGGTTGAGCGATTAGCCTTTATTAAAGCTAAGCCAGGTCAATATGCATGCTATCGTCAACTAGATGAGCTATTTAAAGAAACGAAAAAGCGCACAGCACGACTGCGGATTCAAGCTAGTAAAAGTTAGAGTGGATGGATAGAGTATAAAAAGTGGATAGGACAGATAAAGTGAAGGATAGGACGCGAAAAGTGGCGGATAGACCTTGTAGAGTGAAGGATAGACCGTCAAAACTGACGGATAGCCTCCTCAGAGCCTTCGTCAATAAAAAAACCGAGAAGCAGTGAATGAACTGCTTCTCGGTTTTTTTCTTTATTCTGAGCTTTGGTCTTCTTCATTTGGGTTGGTGGGCTCGGTAGGAGGTGTTGGCTGCTGATTTCCATCATTATTGCCATTGTTTCCACCATTGCCGTTATTTCCATGCCCATTGCCATTTCCATGCCCGTTATTACCATTATTATTGTTGTTATGACCGTTGTCGCCATTACCATTATTGTTATTACCTTGATCATTATCCTCTTGACCAGGATCAATCGGTAAATCAATATCTGGTTCATCTGGATCTTCCGTTTCCAAATCTTCCTCAGGGGTAGTTGTGATCTGGAAGGTAGTTGTCCCAGGCTCACTGCGTGTGCCATCTACAATGGCTACGACAGAGATTGTATAGTTACCATCTTCAAGTGTGTTAGCAACAGTTAGGCCTTTCGTGTCTGCTGTGCCAAGGACAACCGTTTCTCCACCTTCACGTGTGGCAGAAACTTCAAATGAAGTTGGTAATGGTTCATCGGTTTCTGGATTTAGGATGGCATCATGTTCCCAAGAAATATTGATCGACTGTGCTCCTAAATCTAAGTTTGCTGAAACATTATAAGGTGTAGATAGCTCTGGCGCCTCATAGACCTCAGAAACCTCTGTTGGTTCAGTCCCGCGAACGAATAACTCTGTTTGACGTAGTTCGCTAGGTGTATAGTCACTTGCCAATCTTAAAGGTTTAGAGCCTACTTCCACCGTTGCTTCTACAACAGTACTTGGCTTTTTGAAGCTAGCTGTCTCAACATTCGCTGAAATTTCTTGCATAATCGTCTTAAATAAGTTTTGTGGTAATCGACGTTCTTCCCACGTTGTAATTGGATCAAAGTGTTTTTCATAGCCACTCCATATAGCGATGGAATAGTTAGTTGTGTAACCAGCAAACCATGAATCTGGCACACTTGTATTCGGTAAATTATATTTGTTAAAGTCTTCTGCTGAATAGTTAGTTGTACCTGTTTTACCTGCGATATCCAAGCCAGGCACATTGGCTGCAGTTCCTGAGGCATCAGGCTTATTGCCGACTACATCACGTAGCATGTCTGTTACCATGTAAGCCGTATAATCATTCATAGCCACTTTAGACTCAGGTGTATAGTTTTTAGACGTTTTACCATCTCGATAGACAATTTTTGTAATCGAATGTGGATCTGTATAGACCCCGTTATTACCGAAAGCAGCATAGGAAGCTGCCATTTGAATAGGAGAGATAGTAATAGCACCACCGCCAATTGCATCGGACTCATAGAGATTTTCTGTTTCAATTCCTAAACGTCCAACAAATTCCTTGGCTTTTTCTGTGCCAACCTCCTGTAATGCTTTGACAGCTGGAACGTTCCGTGAAGCATATAATGCTTTACGTGCAGTCATGGCACCCATATATCTGCCATCCCAGTTTGTGATTGTTTGCTTTGTACCTGTATAGTTCATTGGTTCGTCGACAAGTGTTTGACCTGTAGACCATTTTAAATATTCAATTGCTGGCCCATAGTCGACTAACGGTTTCATTGTGGAACCTGGTTGATTATTTGTTAAGTCCTCGGCATAATTCCAGCCACGTTCTGCACCATATTTACGACCGCCACCAACGGCTTGAATGGCACCTGTTTTTGTATCAACGACCGCCACACCTGACTGAATATCTTCAGTTGGGAAATTACTATCATCATTCATCACATTTTCTACAACTTGTTGAGCATTTGGATCAAGCGTCGTATAGACTTTGATTCCTTCTGCCATTGCCGAACCGTCACCATTATTTTCCAATTCATTAATAACAATATCCAGGAAGGCATCATATTTGGAACCTGCAAATGATTGGCGTGTTGCATCATCCGCTAAACCTGATTGAACTTCTGCTTTTTTGGCTTCTTCCATTTCGGCTTTAGAAATTTTTCCGTGTTGATACATTAATCCTAAAACGGTATTACGTCGTTTTTTTGCAAGCTCAGGGTTTTTTAATGGATTATACGCATTTGGTCGTTGCACTAGCCCTGCTAATAGTGCTTCTTCATCTAAAGTTAAATCTTTTAATTCTTTACCATAGAAGTATTGTGAGGCTGTACCGAAGCCATAGATACGACCTGACATAAGCATTTTGTTGAAGTACATTTCAAAAATTTCTTCTTTCGTATACTTACGCTCTAATTGGAAGGCAAGCCATGCTTCCTGTGCTTTACGCTTTAATTTCTTCTCGTTTTGTAAAAATGAGTTTTTGACTACTTGCTGTGTTAAAGTTGATGCACCTTGCGCACCAAAGCCATCACGGAAGTTTGCAAGGATTGCACCGCCTAGACGATAAAAATCCATACCATGATGCTCAAAAAAGCGTACATCTTCTGTAGCCAGAATAGCATTGATCATATCTTCAGGTATATCTTCATATTTTATATATTTACGGTTTTCAGCACCGATTGTTGCAAATAATTCACCGTTTTTATCGTAGAACTCTGAAGAAACAGGATCTTTCAATAATTCTTCATCGAGCTCAGGAGCCGTGCTTGCATAGAAGGCAAATAATGCACCTCCTCCAATTAAGCCTGCTACACCGATGGCTAAGACAGTTAAGAAAATGCGTTTAAACCATGTCTTAGCGGATGAGGCTGGTTTCGTTTTTTTCTTTTTATTTTTTTCAGCGAGAGCTTTTTGATGCTCTCCACGTGTTCGACGACGTTCAGTCATTCTTATTTCTCCTCACTTTCAGACCCGTAGCATTTTGCATCAATCAATTGTTGGATGATAGGTAAATAATCGATACGCGGATAATAGCTCGTGGGAATTTCATATGCCTCTTCTTCGATGATCGAAAAGGGTATCGATTTACGATTGCCATTTTCCATTGCTTGCCAGGCCTTTTGTAAAACTTTGTATGGCACAATAAAATATCGCTCAAAAGCAGAAAAACGAACGATAATAAAAGCCACACCATTTTGTTCCGTCACTTGCTGCATATGTGTCATTTGATGCTCATGAATATTTTTTAAGGGGAAACTTGTTTTGGAAGCCGTTTCCTTTGCATCAAAATCTATATAATGCCCATTCCAAACACCATTGTAGTCGGTTGTAGAGGGTGTTCGAAAATAAGCTTCACGAATGACAGCAGCACTTCGTGAAGGGTACTCTACTTTGACGATTTGCACAGGAACAGGTTTCTTATGAATGATAGCAAGTCGCCTTTTTATATAATAGTCGTTTGCTTCATTAATTTCATCTTCTAGCGTCTTCCCGCGATTACTAAAAGATAAATCTTTGCTTTTGCTCTTTTTTTCTGTTTTCTGTACAGAAGCATTTGGGGTATACAATTTCCCGTTTGGATAACGAATTGTCATTAAACTCACCCTTTACCTTACTGCTTTTCTATCCACTAGTTTACCATGTTTTAATAGCTGTTCTCTACCTCCATCATTCATGAAATTGTTACTAGAATAGTAGAAAACAAATGGTACGTATGAATAATTTGCGTCGAAAAATCGCCAGCTTTATTATTACTAGAATCGTCAAAATAACTGATAAATTTAAATAGGTCATTGGGATGAAAATATACTCACACAGCAACCTTTCATTCATGACGATTTTTTTGGTCAGAGGTTCACTATTAAAATTTTATCGAAAATCTTCTTCTTTCAGCTAACTTACGCTTATTTTGTCACGCCTGAAGGTAATTCTATACATACGAGGAATACTAAAGTAAAGCAAAGGAGGCGTTATTTTGAACAAGTTAGAACAATTAGTTGCGCAGTTAGATCTGGTCAATCAATTACTTTTCACGAGAGTGTCATTGGAAAACAATGCTCATAGTTTGCATTTTTTTATGCAACTTAAAGCGGTTAGCCAGAAAGTAAGCTTAGCAGAAAAGAACTGGCAAGTAAAGAATGCTTGTTCGCCTATTAGTAGTGAAAAATCATAGACTTTGGTACACTTATCTTATAAGCAATTGAACTAACGCAATAGCATGAAGATTGATACATTATTTTCCATAAAGGTGTGGTAAATAGGTGTCATAAACAGTGATATTTCCATAGCTGACGAGCTGAACAAAACATACTCAGCATGTATATGCCGTCACTACGAAATATATTTGCTATGTATAATTGTTGAGAGATGAGGTGCAAAATTGTTAGTTATCCAGCAAACATCCAAATTAATAGATGAATGTGATCAGTGCGTTTCACGTTTTTGGCAAATGCGTGAGGAAGATCGAACACCTGATTTTTTTCAAGAGGTAAAGCCACATGCAGATGAAATTCATCAACTTTTAAAGGTATGGCAGCAAGAAGCCAATAAATGGATTCAAAAAAATCGACCAAAATACATGCATACGCAACAAATTGCTTCGGTCGTTGAATCGATGGAGCAATTTGTTGTGCAATCTTTTTATAAAGAAACAAGTAAAAAACGTTTTTTAGATGCCATACATTCTACTTCCTATACTTTGAAAATATTTGAACGATTAGTTAAGGAGGGAGAAAAGGATGCTATCGAAGAAACGAACGATTAGTGAGCTTTTACATGAGTGGAGATATGATGAAGAACTTAAAGAGCGTATCCTGCATTGGCAAACATTAGAGGGGCGTCCAGCGAACTATGCACCATTTCCTAGGAATTTACATCCTTCTTTAGTGAAAGCCTTACAGACAAGAGGGATTGAGCAGCTTTATACACATCAGCGAGAGGCATTTGATTTGGCACAGAGTGGTACATCTTTTACAGCGGTTACGCCAACTGCTTCAGGTAAATCCTATTGCTATCATCTGCCAGTGCTACAAAAAATAATGGAGGATAAAAATGCACGTGCCATTTATTTATTTCCAACAAAGGCACTGGCACAGGACCAGAAAAATGATTTGAATGAGCTCATTGAGCAAAGCGGTGAGGAGATTTTAAGCTATACCTATGATGGAGATACGGCTCCAGGCATTCGCCAAAAGGTTCGTAAGGCAGGGCATATCGTGATGACGAATCCTGATATGCTTCATTCGGGTATTTTGCCGCATCATACAAAATGGGTTTCACTTTTTGAGAATCTACAATATATTGTGATTGATGAATTGCATACATACAAAGGTGTGTTTGGTTCCCATGTGGCGCATGTTATTCGGAGATTAAAAAGAATTTGTGAATTTTATGGGAGTAAACCAGTGTTTATTTGTACATCGGCTACCATAAAAAATCCTAAAGAGCTTGCTGAGCTACTAACGAATGAATCACACATGCTCATTGCTGATTCGGGTGCTCCAGTTGGTAAGAAAACCTTTCTTTTTTACAATCCGCCAATTATTCATAAAACATTTGGCGTGCGTAGAAGTGCTGTATTAGAGGTAAGTGATTTAGCTAAGAGGTTGTACACAGCTGGCATTCAATCCATTATTTTTGCCAAAAGTAGGGTACGAGTAGAAATGATTGTAACCTATTTAAAGGAACTTACACGTAATAAGCTGCTCGATGAATCTGTACGTGGCTATCGAGGTGGGTATCTGCCATCTGAACGACGTGTCATCGAAAAAGGCTTACGTGATGGGACAATCCAAACAGTAGTTAGCACCAATGCATTAGAATTAGGTGTCGATATTGGTCAATTACAAGCATGTATTATGACAGGTTACCCAGGAAATATTGCGAGTGCTTGGCAGCAAGCAGGACGTGCAGGGAGACGTCAGGATGAGGCATTGATTATTTATGTTGCGCAATCTTCCGCATTGGACCAGTATGTAGTCAATCATCCACTATTTTTACTAGGCAGTACACCAGAGGAAGCACGTATTTATCCAGAAAATATGCTGATTTTAATGGATCATTTGAAATGTGCTGCCTTCGAGCTACCTTTTTCAACAGGCGATACGTATGGAGAATATGACATACAAGAATTGCTGGAGTATTTAGCAGAAGAAGGGGTAGTTTTTAAGACGAGTGATAAATGGCATTGGATGAGTGATCGTTTCCCGGCGCATGATATTAGCTTACGTTCAGCGTCACAAGAAAATGTAGTCATTATTGATCTTACCATTCCTGCACAGACAAAGGTTATTGGTGAAATGGATCGTCATAGTGCCATGACACTCTTGCATGAAGAAGCCATTTACTTGCACCAAGGCATTCAGTTCCAAGTAGAGAAGCTTGACTGGGAAGAAAAGAAAGCCTACGTACGTGAAGTAGATGTTGATTACTATACAGATGCCAATCTAGCAGTTGAAATGAAAGTTTTAGAGGAAGATCGTAACCGTTCATATGCAGGTGGTACAATCTGCTTTGGCGATGTTGGCTTAGTTGCACAAGCAACGATTTTCAAGAAAATACGCTTCGGCACACATGACAATATTGGCTCAGGACCTATACATTTACCACCTGATGAAATGCATACAAGTGCTTCATGGCTATCGTTTACAGCACCAGATAAATGGACAGAGGAAGAGCTAACAGATGCTATGACTGGGGTAGCCTACGCGATGAATGCCTTCATTCCTTTGTTTATTCAATGTGATAGTAGCGATGTAGCCGTTGTACCACAGGTGAAGGCCACACATAATGAGCGGCCAACGTTTTTTGTCTATGATAAGTATCCTGGTGGCATCGGCTTAAGTGAAAAGGTATATGAACTATGGGAAGAGCTAATCATGAAAACATATGAGCATGTTACAAATTGTGCATGTGAATCAGGCTGTCCTTCCTGTATTGGGGCACAAGAATCATTGCTCCAAACAAAAGGAAAGGTAGCTAAATTACTGCAACAATTAATGGCATAGTAAACAGAGGGTGAGGAACGCCAATATGTTCTTTCACCCTCTTGTTTGTATTCATGGTAAATCGATTTTCATCGAAGAATATTTTGAATGAGGTTAACAATCATGTTACTCTTGCAAGAGAGATGTCTTATACAATAAGCAGAAAATGAGTGAAATTCATGTCTTACGAAAATAAAATATTACAAATGAAAAAAATGCTGGGAAAAAAACCGATGTCCGCCAAAAAAGTTGAAGAACCAGCGTTCCAAAAGCCTGCTAGGCCAAGCTATACAGAGCAATGGAAACAGGCGGGACTAACCGTTGTTGAAAATGATTTCGGCATCGTATTTAAGCGTCAAGTAAGCTATCCGTTTAGCTATCAGCATGGACATTATCAACTGCAATCATTCTTTGAAGCCCTGAAAAAATGGCAAGATGCTGAGTTTGATCATCCTTATGCGCTAGATATGGAAGAATCCGTCTTATTTTTTGACACGGAAACAACAGGTTTAAAGGGTGTTGGGACCCATATTTTTTTGCTTGGATTTTTAGAAGTAGCTGAAGAATCCTTTATCCTCACACAATATATTATGGCAGATCCTGCACATGAAGCAGCCTTCTTATTTGAATCCAAGCTTTGGCAAAAGTCAGCTACTGTGATTACCTATAATGGGAAAAGCTTTGATTGGCCACAGCTTGAAACACGATGGACATTGCATCAAAAAACCTTACCAAAATTACGCTCTCAGCGACAGATCGATTTGTTGCATAGTTCGAAGCGTTTATGGAAAAATGATATGGAGCGTTTAAAATTAAAATCTGTCGAGGAAGAAAAGCTTGGTTTTTCGCGTAAAGGGGATATTCCAGGCCATCTCGCACCTATTATTTATTTGGATGCAGTAAAAAGTGGCATTCCAGATGCTCTTATAAAGGTTTTGCATCATAATGAGTGGGATTTACTATCACTTATCACACTGTATAGTCATTCTACGTATTTATTGTTCGAGCAGGACCATGAAGAATCGGCAAAAACTTTCACCAACATTGGGAAATGGTATGGTGATTTAAGAGAAAGCACACAAAGTGTGAGGATTTTAGAAAAGGTGACATCAAAATTTGATGCGCTAGAAGCGGGCCATGCTCAATATTATTTAGCTTTACAGCACAAGAAGAATAAACGCTATAGTGAAGCTATTGACTCATTCGTGGCCTCCCTTCATTTTGTTGAAGCAAGAACAAAGTTACATGCCCTTGAGCAGCTAGCCATACTTTATGAGCACAAAATGAAGGATTATGAGCAGGCCCTTTATTATACGCAAGAAGGCATACGTCTCATTCGAAATAATGGGCAATGGAGAGCAGAACAAAAACAAAAATGGGAAATTTCTTGGGAAAAGAGACTACACAGATTAGGAAATAAGAAATAAATTCGTGGGTAAGCGCGTGAAACGACAAGTTTAGCCTTACAATTAGTATTTTCAGACGATATAATGTGATGAAGTATGCTATAATGTATTCGTGTATGTAGTGTGAGGAAGGGCGATGTGAATGGACATTAAATTAACGTCAAAAATGATCCTTGAAAAGGAATTTAAAAAGAACTTTAAAGGCTACAATGTAGAAGAAGTAGATTCTTTTCTTGATGAAATTATTCAAGACTATGAAACGTTTGAAAAAGTGGTGGCCCAACTACGTGAAGAAAATAGACAGTTAAAAGAAGAAATTGAAAGCACACCTAAGAGACAACCGGTTGCTTCAGCGGCAGCTGGTACAACGAATTTTGATATTTTAAAACGTCTTTCTAATTTAGAAAAACATGTATTTGGTAGCAAGCTGTACGAATAAATTTAGTCAATTATATTGTATTTAACATAAAACTCTAGTATAATCTTTCGTATCATCACGAAATTCTGGTAATCGCTGCGGCGCTAGACGTCGTAGAGGAAAGTCCATGCTCGCACGGTTCTGAGATGACCGTAGTGTTCGTGCTTACTGAAAAAATAAGGTAAGGCAGCTATTAAGGCTGACGGCGGAAGGAAAACCTAAGTCCTCTGGATATGGTTGACACTTCCTGAAAGTGCCACAGTGACGAAGCTTGCTTGGAAACTTGCAAGGTGGAACGAGGTAAACCCCACGAGTGAGAAACCCAAATTATGGTAGGGGCACTCTCTAGAAGGAATTGAACGGATAGAGGGACAGAGTTTGCTCTGTAGATAGATGATTACCACCTGATCGTACGAGGCGCAAGCTGTTTGAGTACTCGGGAACAAAACATGGCTTATGGAATTTTTTGATGCTTATCTACGAAATAACAAGCGCTCTCCAATTCGGTGGAGAGCTTTTATTTTGAATTCATGAGGAAAAAGTAACCTTGTTAATCAAGTCTTGGTATGCGCTATACGTTTGAGAAGTATCGCTACCGCTTCTAAGTCACAACATCTGAAAACGGTTATCGCATCAATGTGATGTATTGATCTTGACTGCTCACATACTTGTATTGTAAGCAAACGCCAGGTATAACAACCACCTCTATAAATGGTTTATCAGTTTTAGGTGTATGGTTACCTGTTTATCAAGAGAATGCCTTCGGCGATTGTCATAGATTTACTTGAGGCGCTTTTCGAGCAAATTAGAAAAATCTGGACGCATTCATTGCACGAAAGAGAAGCGTCAGTGACAATTACACCGAGCGTAATAGATTACATAGTGGTTGGCCTGACGTAAATGCCCTTCTGAGAGGGAGTATAGAGAGATAGGATGGAGCGGAAACATGAACGGAGTAAACAATTGGGAAAGTACGGATAAACTGAAACTGATATCTAAATATCCGACTTCCTTAATACTTAAAATCTTCGAAAATGTATCTGAAGGTATCATGATTACTGATGAATACAAAAAAATAGTAATGGTTAATCCTGCCTTTGAATTTGTGACAGGCTATACATGTGATGATGTGGTTGGAAAAACGCCAGCCGTTTTACAATCTGGTGTACATGAATTGCCGTTCTATTTAGAGATGTGGGAGCAGATACGACAAGAAGGCATTTGGCAAGGTGAGATATGGAATCGTCGTAAAACTGGAGACGTATATCCTGAATGGTTAACAATTGTTTGTGTAACCAACGATGAGGGTGAGGTTACAAATTACTGTGGTATTTTCACAGATTTGTCTGAAAGAAAAATAGTAGAAAATGAATTAGAAAAGCGTTTGCTCACGGATTCATTAACAGATGTATCCAATCGTTTTGCCTATATCGAAAGAATGGATAATCTCTTGGAATCGACTTCTGCTATTTCTCATTCAGTGCAGCATGCGATCTATTTCTTAGATTTGGATCGATTTAAGCAAATTAATGATACATTAGGCCATGCTGTTGGAGATTCAATTTTAATAGAAGTAGCAAATCGACTAAAAAAATTACTGAAAAATAAAGATATTATTGCAAGATATGGCGGAGATGAATTCGTCATTACATTAACCAATGTGAAAAATGTGAAAGAGGCTGCAAAATTTGCTGAACAAATTATTAGTAGTATTGAACAGCCAATGATGATAAATGATCAGGAAGTTTTTATTTCTACAAGTATTGGTATTAGCGTTTATCCAGTTGATAGTAAAAACACAGAAGAACTGATCAATTGTGCAGATAGAGCGATGACTTATTCAAAAAAGAATGAATTAAACGGCTATTCCTTCTATTTTGATGAACTGCAAACCGACGCACAACGAGTGCTATTGCTAGATTCTGAGTTAAGAAGAGCAATAGAAAACCGTGAATTTGAGCTACATTTTCAGCCAAAGATTTCTATGGAAAATGAGCAGATTCAAGGTTTAGAAGCACTAGTCCGCTGGAATAGCGAGAGGCTAGGCTTTGTTTCGCCTGCTGAGTTTATCACTTATGCAGAGGATACAGGTCTAATCATTCCATTAAGTGAGCTTATTATCGAAAAAGCATGTGAGGCAGTCATTCAAATGCAACAATATGGTTGGAAAACACCTGTCGCCATTAATATCTCGAGCATTCACTTTAAACAGCAGAATTTTTTGGAGTCGATACAAACAATATTAGAGCGCTATAATATGCCAGCTAACAATTTTGAAATAGAAGTGACAGAGCGAACGGTGATGAACAGTGCCAATGAGACAGTTAGTAAATTGGTTCGTTTAAAACAATTAGGCTTTAAAATCTCAATCGATGATTTTGGGACTGGCTATTCATCCTTAAGCTATTTGGTTCGCTTCCCATTAGATTGTTTAAAAATTGATCGTAGCTTTATCCAGCATATTGGATCACTCGATGAAAAACAGGCAGTTGTAGATGCGATTATTCAAATGTCCCATCGCTTAAAAATGAAAGTTGTTGCTGAAGGTGTAGAACAAGCACAACAAGTGGATATACTACGTAAAATGAACTGTGATATTATCCAAGGCTATTATTACAGCAAACCACTCCCGTTAAACGAATTGATGGAGTTTATGGAGTATTGGGAAATTGAGCATCAAGGAAGGAAATAATCTATGGCAAACTATCAATTAGTAGCTACGTCAGCAATGGGCTTAGAAGCTATTGTGGCACAAGAAGTAAAAGCACTTGGCTATGAAACAACCGTTGACAATGGCAAAGTATATTTTGAAGGCGATGAAACAGCGATTGCGCGTACCAATCTATGGCTACGTGTAGCGGATCGTGTAAAGATTGTTGTTGGGCAATTCCCAGCAAAATCGTTCGAACAATTATTTGAAAGTGTAAAGGCACTCCCTTGGGAGAAGTATTTACCAGTGGACGCTGCTTTTCCTGTTTCAGGAAAGTCCGTAAAATCGAAATTATTTAGTGTACCTGATTGTCAAGCCATTACCAAAAAAGCAATCGTTGAGCGAATGAAACAGCATTATAAGCGACTTGGCTTTTTAGATGAATCTGGAGCGACTTACAAAATTGAGGTTTCAATTTTAAAAGATGTGGCGACACTAACGATTGATACATCTGGTGCTGGCCTACATAAGCGTGGCTATCGTCAGGCTCAAGGTGAGGCACCATTAAAAGAAACATTAGCAGCTGCACTTGTACAAATTTCAAAATGGAATCCAAATCGCCCGTTTGTTGACCCATTCTGTGGCTCTGGTACTATTGCATTGGAAGCGGCGATGTTTGGACAAAATATAGCGCCAGGCTATAACCGAGAATTTATTTCTGAGGAATGGCCATGGATGAAAGCTGCAATCTGGGATGCGGTTCGTGATGAAGCAGATAGTTTAGCGAACTATGATCAGCCGTTGGAAATTATTGGTTCCGATATTGATCACCGCATGGTCAGCATTGCGCAAGAAAACGCAATGGAAGCAGGCTTTGGAGAGTTAATCACGTTTAAGCAAATGCAAGCACGTGATTTTACAACACAGTTAACGGATGGTGTCATGATTGGGAACCCGCCGTACGGAGAGCGTATTGGTGATGTGGAAGTCGTGGAACAGGTGATTCGCGATGTTGGGAAGGTCATGAAAAACTATCCAACTTGGTCTGTATATATGCTATCCTCCATGAAGAATTTTGAAGAATTATATGGACGCCAAGCGACGAAAAAACGTAAATTATTTAATGGTTTTATTGAAACAAATTATTATCAGTTCTGGGGTCAAAAGTCTAAAAGAGATTAACGAATAGTAACGGAAGATAAGATTTTTTCTTATCTTCCGTTTCGTCGCGTATAATAGCACCAGATAGTTAGAGGGGGAACATTAATTGCGTAAATCTTTACCATTTGCATTATCAAAGGACCGTTCATTTTTCGATTCATTAGGTGACTGGATGGGCGATGTTCTTTATGATGAATTACCAGAAAAGGGCTTTGAATGCCGTGATGAGCAAATCTTTATGGCTTATCAAATAGAACAAGCACTAAAAGAAAAAAATGTTCTCTTTGCAGAGGCAGGAGTGGGAACTGGCAAAACGATCGCTTATTTGCTTCCAGCTATTTCCTACGCACGTTACACAGGGAAACCTGCGTTGATTGCTTGTGCAGATGAAACATTAATCGACCAACTTGTAAAAGAGGGGGGCGATATTTATAAACTCCAAAAAACATTAGGACTTGATATTGATGTTCGTCTAGCAAAATCGAGAGATCAGTATTTATGCTTAAAACGCTTTGAGGAAGCAGAGAAAGTGGAGTCGGATGAATGGATTGATGATATTTCCTTTTCTATCCCTGATGGTGTTTATGCACAAGGTTCGATGATTGCTGTTCATCCATATGGGGAACGCAGTGATTATCCAACAGTCAGTGATGAGGATTGGCAAAAGGTTAATTACAATTCGATTATGCAATGTTCGGTTTGTGACCTTCGTAATCGCTGTGGGCAAACATTGCATCGCTCTCATTATCGAAAATCAACCGATCTTGTTATTTGTTCACAAGATTTTCTAATGGAGCATTTGGCTACAAAGGAATCTCGTGAGCGTGAAGGTCAGTTAGCATTACTGCCTGAGGTATCAATGATGGTGCTGGATGAAGGACATTTATTGGAGTATGCTGCGCAAAAAGCGATGACCTATAAAGTACAGGCGACGACTATCGTGCAATTACTGGAGCGCTTGATGGTAGATGGTGTACGCGAGCGCACACTGTATGCAATGGAGAAATTACAGGATGATCATGAACTATTTTTTGATCAGCTTCGTGATGATATCGTTGCTTCTAATGAAGATCGCAAACGCATAAACAAATCAAAAACATTGCTTGCTTATGGGAAGCAATTAATAGATGATGTAGAAACATTGATGGAAGAATTCGTTTTTGAATCAGAAATGTACATGATTCCTGAATATGAGCTAAATATGGCGGAAGAATATTTAGAACAATATGAGGCTTCGTTGCGTATTTTCATCGCACAGGGAGATGCAGTAGATTGGTTAGAGGAAACAGATGGTGAAGAAACGCTCGTCATTATGCCTCGTTTAATCACAGAAGTTTTAGCAGAAAAATTATTCTCTAAAAAGCTTCCAATCGTCTTTTCTTCTGCCACTCTATCGGTCAATAAAGACTTTTCTTATATTGCCTATAGTTTAGGAATTCGAGATTACCAATCATTTTCTGTGCCATCCCCATTCGACTATAAAGAGGTTATGAAAATCTATTTACATGAGCTTACACAACGAGACAAAACAGCGCGTGTTCAGCAGTTGCTGCTTGATGGTGAGCAAACGTTGATTTTGTTTAAATCGAAGCAAGCCATGCTAAACTTCAAGGCAGAATTACCGCTAATGGAACGTATGTATGTAGCATTTGAGGGAGATCGAGAGCTTTCAGCCATTGTTCGAGACTTCCAGCAAGGAACAGTTAAAACATTATGTTCATATCATTTATGGGAGGGGTTAGATTTGCCTGAGGAAGCATTAACTCGTGTGATTATTTATGATTTACCGTTTCCTCCACAGGACCCATTATTTGATGCGAAACGTACATTTGCCGAAAACCCATTTGAGGAAGTGGAATTACCTTTCATGCAATTACGCTTGCAGCAAGGGATGGGGCGCTTAATTCGTACATCGAATGACCATGGTGATATTCACATTTTGTTAAATGAAGATGAACAAAAGCAGCGCGCAGCCTTTGAAAATATAGTAGCAGTTGTACCAGAAATAAAATAGAAAGAAGCGAGTTTACCCAAACGGTAAGCTCGTTTTTTGTTATATCGAAATAACATTATGTGTGTAGTTAAATTATGGATCTTTAAAAAACTGTTGAATATTTCTCTTTTAAGCTATATAGTTCTTTGTAATGCAACGAAATCTTGTGAAAGAATATATTTTTTATATTGAAAATAATTTCACAAAAGGTTTATAATAATGACAAAGATTTTTAAGAATAGTCAAATTGCTTGCTGACTATTCCTTGATAGGGGGCTTAAACCTGTCGAACATTCAATCATTGTGTAGAAAATATACAAATCTATCGGCAACGGATATTGACAAGTTAATAGAAATAGAGGCTACGCTAACGTATTATGCTGAGTTGACTGATTGTTACATGTTCATAGATTGCCTGTTGGAGAATTTACCGCATGCAATTGTTGTGGCAGAGGCATTCCCGAAGAAAGAGATTGGTTTATACGAAAAATCAGTTATCGGAAAATTCGTATTTGAAAGTTTTGAACCAGCCGTATTTGCTGCGTTTAAACATAAAGAAAAATCATCCATTTCCAGAGCAATTACGCAGGAAGGCATAACGGTGGAGCAAAATGTCATTCCCATTTTTAATGAGCAGCAGCAAGTAATTGCTGTGTTGATTCAGGAAAAAATGGTGAAGATGCAAACGACACCGAAGGATGATTTTCAAAATATGCCGTTTGCATTAATTGAGCATATTGTCGAACCTAATTCTCAACCAATTCCAGTTGTTTCTGATTTACTCGTAGAGTCGATTATTCTCACAAATCACGAAAATAAAGTGATTTATAGTAATCCAGCAGGCTATCATTTTATTTCGGAGCTATCTGGATTAGAAAATTTTGACAATATACCGTTGGATAAAATCTTACCTTTTTTACAGGAGGTCTATGATAAAGGCGACGATGTCTTTTTCCTAGAAATTACGATTGATCGTAAGTCCTTTATTGTGAAGAAGATTCCTATTCGCAGTCATAACGAGAAAGTCACGCTACTCATTATTCATGATCTAACAGAGCTTAAGCTGAAAGAAAATGAGCTAATGATGAAAACATTTGCGATACGAGAAATTCACCACCGCGTGAAAAACAATCTTCAGACAGTGACAAGTCTATTACGTTTGCAAATGCGCAATGATCTGTCTGCTTCAAATGCAAGTGCGTTTCAAGAAGCATTAAATCGAATCTATAGTATTTCATCGGTGTATGAGCTGATTTTAGAAAATGAAGATAACGCTGAAGAAAGAGTAGACGTTATCGCATTAGCTAAAAAAATTGGTCATAAAATGATTGGTACGTCTAATACAGCAACTATTCAACTAGCCTTTCATCATGAAAATTTGCAGCTGTTCTGCCATTCAAAAAAGGCAGTCTCTTTAGCACTCATTATTTGTGAGCTACTGCAAAATGCATTAAAGTATGCGTTTATCGGACGTGATGAAGGAATCATCGATATTCAATTCATTCAGGAAGATTCTACAATTTCGCTTCATATTTCTGACAACGGCGTTGGAATGCAAGAGGTGAAGGCATCTTTTGGTATGGAGATTATCACAAGGCTTGTAGAATATGATTTAGCTGGCTCATTTTCAATTATCCCTAGTAATGAAGGTACACATACTCAAATTCAGTTCCCTGTAAGTGAGGAGGTATTTATCGTAAATGACTAGGAAAGTTATGATTGTCGAAGATGAATCACTGATTGCGATTGATTTGAAGTTTATGTTAGAAGATAACGGCTACGAAGTTGTAGCTCAAGCGAACAATGGGGAAACAGCCATTGAATTAGCCTTTTTACACAAACCACAGTTAATCTTAATGGACATTAAAATGCCTAAACTTGACGGTTTAAAGGCAAGTAAAATTATTGAACAACAGCTTGGTATACCCGTTCTTTTCATCTCGGCCTATAGTGAAAAAGAATTGTTGCTATACATGAAGCAGGATAATATATTAGGATATGTAATGAAACCGTTTTCTGAAAAAAATGTGTTGCCTGTGCTTGAGGTTGCTTTTCATCAAATTGATAAATTCAACCGTCTCAATGGGGAGATCTTACATAAGCAAACACAATTAGATAAGCGAAAAGTCATTGAACGAGCGAAGGGCTTGCTGATGCAGGCTGAAAATATAAGCGAGGACGAGGCTTACCGTAAGATTCGCAATGAAAGCATGCAAACACAACAGGAAATGGTGCATATTGCACAGCAAATTATTAACAACTTACAAGTCAATAGTTGAAGCAAAGGCGCTTTAAAGAGATTTCTTCTTTAAAGTGCCTTTTTTTATATAAATTTATAAATAAAAAAGGGGTGATGAGTAAGATGGCAATGATAGGAACGGTTATCGTTTATATTATTATGATTTGTGCTGTTTTAGGGGCAATCGGAGCTATCCGAGATGCTGAGTATGGAATTGGGAAAGAATTTATGAATGGGATCCATACGGTTGGTCATATTTTTGTCCCAGCAGCAGGGATCATGGCAGCTATACCTTACTTAACATGGTTTATTAGTCATTTTATTAGTCCGATTTTTGAGTTAATTGGCGCAGATCCTGCGATTGCAGCGACGACGATTTTAGCCTCGGACATGGGTGGTTACCAATTAGCCAATGCATTAAAGGAGTCTTATGAGGGATGGGTAATGGCTCTTGTTGTTGGTTTTATGTCAGGTGCTACTATCGTATTCTCAATTCCAATGGGCCTTGCGATGTTGGATAAGCGTGATCATAAATACATGGCGCTAGGAATTATGGCTGGCGTTTTAACAATTCCGATTGGTGCATTTATTTCTTCGATCATGATTGTGCTATTCAACACAGAAGTACGTGAAGTCATTAGTACAACAGAGGCTCCTACATATGTATTTGCCATTTCTGTTTTACAAATATTAATTAACTTACTACCTTTATTCATTTTCGTTATCTTAATCGCACTAGGCTTAAAGCTTATTCCAAACGGCATGATTACTGGCTTCATGGTATTCGGTCGTGTAATGGATGCGGGAATTAAATTGGTGTTAGTGTTCTCTATTGTTGAGATTTTTACAGGTATTTTTACAAAGATTTTTGGCGCGTGGGGCTTCGATCCAATCATGGCTGATGAAATCGATCAGTTCCGAGCATTAGAAACAGCCGGTTATATCGGGATTATGCTAGCGGGTGCCTTCCCAATGGTGTATCTAATTCGAAAGTATGCTTCCAAGCCACTTGAAGCAGCTGGTAAAAAATTAGGCTTATCCTCTGTAGGAAGTGCTGGGATTTTAGCAACGATTGCGAACATTTTAGCGATGTTTACACTAATTCGCCATATGCCACCAAAAGACAAAGTAATTAACATTGCATTTGGTGTATGTTCCGCCTTTTTATTAGGTGATCACTTATCATTCACGGCGAACTTCCAGCCAACCATTATTTTACCTGTTATTGCAGGGAAGTTTTTAGCGGGTGTTATTGCGATTATTTTAGCCTATAAGCTTTCAGTACCAACTGCATTAAGGTTGGAAATTGAAGATCGTAAGGCTGGCATTATCAAAGAAGGCGAGTATTTAACAGATCAACAATCTTAATTAATTAAAAAGTGAGGTGATGACGTGTGAGTGAAGAGAAAAAACGATTTATTCAGGAGTTTGTGCCGGGTAAACAGCTAACATTGAGTCACCTTATTGCCAATCCTGATCCAGAAATGTTTCAAAAGCTAGGTATCCAAGAAGCAGGTGCCCTTGGCATTATGACTTGTACGCCAAGTGAAACGGTAATTATTGCAGGAGACTTAGCAACAAAGGCTGCCAATGTCAAACTAGGATTTTTAGATCGTTTTACAGGTAGTCTCGTTATTGTTGGTAGTGTGTCAGAGGTAGAAATGGCGATGTTAGAAATCAATCGTTTTTTATCCGAGGTATTAGGTTACACACCATCAAAAATAACAAAATCATAGGATGTGTCATATGAAAAATCGAGTAATGATAATAGGCGGTGTGCAAGCAGGAAAGTCAACATTGATGAATACATTGTTGGGCAAAGAAAGCAGTGCCAACAAAACACAAGCACTCGTTTATGATGACTGGGTTGTTGATACACCAGGTGAATATGTTGAAAATCCAATGTATTACAGAAATATTATGGCAACATCTTTGGAAGTAACCCATGTAATTTACTTGCAGGATGCCACATCAGCAAGGAGTGTATTCCCTCCGCAATTCAGCTTAGGGATTCCCAAAATACAAATAGGGGTTATTACCAAGATTGATGCCCCTGATGCAGATGTAGAAAGGGCTACCGCCTTATTAAAAAATGTTATGACGCAGGGCCCTATCGTGAAAACCTCTTCCTGGCAAAAGCTTGGCATTGAATTGATTGAACCATTGATTCAACTCCAGACAAATGAAGAAATTCGAAAATTTGTTAAGGAAAGCGATAGTCCGTATCTCATGTATTGCTCACAGTAGCGAGAGGGAGGTGTAGGGTGAAAACTGAAAAAATATTTAGTGCAGGCATTGATATTGGGACAAGTACCACAAAAATGGTTGTCAGTAGTTTTCTGTTAAAGAATGTGGCTGGCGTAACACATGTGCCAAGGATTGAAATTATTGAGAAAACGGTGTTGCATCAAAGTCCAATTATTAGAACCCCTTTTATCAATAAAGACATCATTGATATGAAAAAGATAGAGGAATTTATTTCTCAACAGTATCAATTGGCACAAATTGCTCCATCTGATATTGCAACTGGGGCCATCATCATTACTGGTGAATCAGCCACGAAGGAAAATGCAAGTGAGGTTGTCCATACCATTGCAGATGGCGCAGGTCATTTTTTAGTTGCTACCGCAGGTCCTGATTTAGAGGGCATCATTGCTGCCAAAGGGGCAGGTACTTTACAGCAATCAAAGAATTCATCCAAAGTCATCGCCAATATCGATATTGGTGGAGGGACAGCGAATATTGCTGTTATGCAATTTGGAGAGGTCATTGGTACATGTACCTTACATGTTGGTGGTAGATTGATTGAGTTTAAGGATGGCAAGATTCAATCAATTTCTCCGCCACTCATGCGATTGATGGAACGATGGACTAATCCGTTAGCGGTCGGTGATGCGGCCGAAGATATTCGAGTGACACATTGTATTGAAGAAATGGTGCAAACACTTGCCATGATTCTTCATGGGCAATGCAGAGATGAAAAGCATCCATTATTACTAGGGCATTTACCAAACTGGCATAAACCTGTGGATGCCATCGTTTTTACGGGTGGTGTGGCCTCTTGTATTTATGAAAATGAATGTACCCAGCGTCAATATGATGATATTGGTGAAAAATTAGCGAAAATGCTACTTCAGCATGAACAGCTACAATCATTTTTATGGTTACGACCAGAGGAAACAGCACGTGCAACAGTGACTGGTGCTGGTACACAAACCACTGAAATCAGTGGGGCAACCATTCAGGTGGATGCACAGGTATTACCACTAAAAAATGTACCTGTCTTCAATTGTCATCTAGATCCTTCAACAGACTTTAACTCGACGGTGAGGACAGCAGTAGAGAGAGCAAATGATTTATTTTCTATACAGGACAATCGTTCGCCATTTGCCCTCTATTTTAGTGAATTGCCATATTTAAGCTTTCAGGATGTACATGCATTGTGTCAGGCCATTTTGTTACATTTGGCGACAAGATGCTCTAAGGACATACCAATTATCATAGTCATTCAATCAGATTATGCAAAGATTATTGGACAGACCATACAAGCCATAAATGCGACAGTACCAATTATTTGCATCGATCAAATTAAAGTGGAAACGGGCGATTACATCGACATTGGAGAGGTTCTGCCATCTGGCGTCGTTCCTGTTGTGGTGAAGACCCTTGCCTTCCATTCAAAGTAAGGAGGATGAATGTGAACTTATCGGTGATATTTGGTGGAGAAAAATATAATTTTAAATCATTAAAAGATGTTATGGCTAAGGCCAATGAAGAAAAATCAGGCGATCAGCTAGCAGGTATTGCCGCTGAGACGGTTCAACAACGGATCGCAGCAAAGGCAGTATTAAGTGAGCTTTTAGTTAAAGATATCCGCGAAAACCCATTAGTGCCACAAGAAAATGATGAGGTTTCACGCATTATTGAGGGCGATATTAATGAGCAAATATATGGAGAAATCAAAAACTGGAGCATCGAGCAGCTGCGTGAATACATTTTATCAAATGACACGGGTGATCGTGAATTAAAGCGTTTAAGTAAAGGGATGAATTCCGAGATTATTGCCGCTGTTACAAAACTAATGTCCAATTTAGATCTTGTACATGCAGCCAATAAAGTTGAAATACTTTCAACGTGTAATATTACGATTGGTCAAAAAGGGACGCTGTCATCTCGTCTACAGCCAAATCATCCGACAGATAATATTGATGGCATCATCGCCTCTCTAAAAGAAGGACTGTCCTATGGTATTGGGGATGCTGTTATCGGCATTAATCCTGTAGATGATTCAGTTGAAAGTGTCAAAAAAGTGCTTACAGCTACAAAGGAATTCATCAATGATTGGTCCATTCCTACGCAAAACTGTGTATTAGCTCATATTACAACACAGATGAAGGCAATTAAACAAGGCGCCCCAGCAGATATGATTTTCCAAAGTATCGCAGGGACAGAAATTGCTAACCGTTCGTTCGGTATTTCTGCTGATTTAATACGAGAAGCAGAGGAGCTCATTAAAAAACAAGGAACAGGTACTGGTCCAAATTTATTCTACTTTGAAACAGGTCAAGGCTCAGAGCTATCGGCAGAGGCACATATGGGTATTGACCAAGTAACACTGGAATCGCGCAATTATGGATTTGCTAGACATTTTAATCCTTATATTGTGAACACTGTAGTTGGCTTTATTGGCCCAGAGTATTTATACAACAATAAACAAGTAATTCGAGCAGGTCTCGAAGATCATTTCATGGGCAAAATGCATGGTATTCCTATGGGGGTAGATATTTGCTATACCAACCATATTAAGGCAGACCAAAATGATGTGGAAGATTTGAGTGTATTGCTGACAGCTGCTGGTGTTAACTTTATTATTGCTGCGCCAATGGGCGATGACGTGATGCTCAACTATCAATCGATGAGCTTCCATGATGTGGCTACATTACTCCAAACATTTGGTAAAAAACCAGCACCAGAGTATTTAGCATGGTTAGAGAAAATGGGCATTTATGAAAATGGTCGACTGTCAGCAAGAGCTGGCGATTTATCCATTTTTGAAAGGTAGGTGAGTCAAGTGAATGATCAATTAGTTTCTATGATTACACAGCTTGTCATGGAGAAGATGGAGAAAAGTACAGGTAGCCAAACACCTGAAATAGCAGCTACTCCAACAGAACAACCACTTATTAAATTTTATGATACAGTAGAAAATCGTTCTTCAGGAACAACAGAAGCTATAGCAACATCACAGGAGCCATTAATTCAGCTGTATCAGCATGGAGCTCCACAGCAAGTAACGACGGTTACTTCTGCTACTTTCGAACAACCAGTAAATGACGCTGTGCCAATCAAGCCCTTTCAGTTTGAGGCGGGCTCGTTAAGTGAAAGTGTGCAGGCTGCTAAGAAACATACACCTGCTCGTATTGGTGTAGGAAGAGCAGGGACAAGACCGAAAACGAAAACCTGGTTAAAATTCCGACTTGATCATGCTGCTGCGGTAGATGCTGTATATGGCGAAGTGACAGAAGATCTTTTACAAAAGCTTGATGTCTTTCAGGTCACAACGAAAGTCACAGATAAAGAGGAATACATTACAAGACCTGACTTAGGGCGTCGTTTATCAGAAGAATCAAAGGCATTGATTCAGCAAAAATGTAAACCACAGCCAAAGGTACAGATTATTATCTCGAATGGCTTGAGTGCAAGTGCGATTGAGGAGAATGTTCAAGATGTTTACTTAGCCCTTCAGCAAAGTCTTAGCAATTTAAATATTGACATTGGTACTACGTTCTATATCGATAAAGGGCGTGTTGCTTTAATGGATGAGATTGGTGAGCTGCTACAGGCAGAGGTTATTGTTTATCTAATTGGTGAGCGTCCAGGGCTCGTATCAGCAGAATCGATGAGTGCATATTTATGCTACAAGCCAAGAATTGGGACAGTGGAAGCGGAACGTATGGTAATTTCAAATATCCATAAGGGTGGTATCCCACCATTAGAAGCGGGAGCTTATCTTGGCACAGTCGTAGAAAAAATCCTGCGTTATCAGGCAAGTGGCGTAGAGCTTGTCGCAAAAGAAGGTTAGGAGGCTGAAATATGTATCCTCAAAAAATTATGGCGCAAATCTTGGCGATGCAAACCATTCCAAGAGTCAACAGTGAACTAGCAGAGCAGTTAGATTTAAAGCCACATCATCATAGCATTGGGCTTGTCACACTGACAATCGACGATGTTGGCTATGTTGCCTTAGATGAGGCGACGAAAAAGGCAGATGTCGATGTTGTTTATGCAAAAAGCTTTTATGCTGGAGCGGCACATGCATCTGGTCCATTGTCAGGTGAAGTGATTGGCATTATTGCTGGAAGCTCACCTGATGAAATTCGTAGTGGTCTTGATGCCATTCAACAAAAAATTGAATTTGATACGTATTTTGAAGCCATTAATAATAATGACAATCATGCCTTGTTTGCCCATACCGTGGCAAGCTGTGGGACGTATCTTGCAGAGCTTGCAGATGTAAAGGTTGGCACCCCACTTGCTTATTTAATTGCTCCGCCGCTTGAAGCGGTTGTTGGATTAGATGCAGCATTAAAGGCTGCAGATGTTGAGCTAAAGGTTTTCTTTGGTCCTCCATCTGAAACTAACTTTGGGGGCGGCTTATTAACTGGCAGCCAATCTTCATGCGAGGCTGCGGCACATGCATTCAGAGAAGCTATTGAAAATATAGCTAGAAACCCAGTGATTTAGAAAGGAGGCGGCTTTATGGCCACATTAGACAAAGACTTATTAGCGATTCAGGAAATGAGAGATGCCGTTAAACATGCTAATACAGCACAGGCTGCCTATATGCAATTTTCTCAGCAACAAGTAGACAACATTGTAAAGGCTGTCGCGGATGCTGCCTTTAAGGAAGCAGACCGTTTAGCAAAAATGGCTGTGCAAGAAACAGGAATGGGTATTCCTAACCATAAAAAGATGAAAAATGAAGTAGCTTCACGAGATGTCTATGAAGATATTAAAGAATTAAAAACAGTTGGTATTGTGGGCTATGATCGGATGAAAAAAGTAGCCGAAATTGCAAGTCCTTTCGGTGTTATTGCTGGTATCGTACCAACAACAAATCCAACCTCTACAGCGATCTTTAAGACACTTATTTCTTTAAAAACGAGAAATGGTTTAGTGCTTAGTCCACACCCATATGCAGTGAAATGTACAAAAGAGGCTTTAGATATTTGTCGAGTAGCTGCTGAAAAAGCAGGTGCGCCAGAAGGATTACTACAATGTTTAACAATGTCCTCCATGGAGGCAACACAGCAGCTAATGAAGCACCCAAACATTCATTTAATTTTAGCTACGGGTGGTGGTGCATTGGTCAAGGCGGCCTATAGCTCTGGCAAACCTGCCTATGGGGTTGGGCCAGGAAATGTACCAGCTTATATTGAAAAATCGGCTAATATTCAAAAATCTGTACGTCAATTGGTGCAAAGTAAATCGTTCGATAATGGCACAATCTGTGCAACAGAACAAGCCATTATTGTGGATAAGGTGATTGCAGAGCAAGTGCAAACAGAATTAAAGAAAAATGGTGCCTATCTATTAAATGCCGAAGAAAAAGCTAAAATGGAAAAATTGATCTCGCCAGTTCCTGGGAAAGTAAATCCCCAGATTGTCGGTAAATCAGCTACTTGCCTAGCAGATTCTGTCGGTATTACGGTACCAGACGATACAAAAGTTCTTGTGGGCTTCGAAACAATGATTGGTAAAAATATTCCATTTTCTCTTGAAAAACTATCACCAATCTTTGCGCTTTATGTTGTTGAAAACAGTACAGAAGCCAAGCAGGTGATGATTGACCTATTAAATATTGGAGGACGCGGACATACATGCTCAATTCACACTGAAAATGCAGCATTAGCAGAGCAATTTTCTGTCGAATTACCAGTATCACGAATTGTGGTTAATACATTATCCTCAATTGGTGCAGTAGGTGGCACAACGGGCTTAGCACCATCCTTTACATTAGGCTGTGGGACATTTGGCGGCAATATTACGTCAGACAACATTACAGCAAGACATTTATTAAATATCAAACGTATGGCGTATGGCATTAAAGATGTCGAAGTGCCAAAACCAGAATTCGAAGTACAGTCCGTTGTTGAATCGGTAGTTTCACAAGAACCTACTCTTGATACAACGATGGTTCAACAAATTGTCGATCAAGTATTAAAACAAATCACATTACAAAATAAATAAATTATTTGGAGGAATGACAAATGAGTACAGCATTAGGAATGGTAGAAACAAAAGGTTTAGTAGGAGCAATTGAAGCAGCAGACGCAATGGTAAAGGCAGCAAGCGTTAATTTAGTAGGCAAAGTACATGTAGGTGGCGGGATCGTAACAGTTCTTGTACGTGGTGATGTAGGTGCAGTAAAAGCAGCAACAGATGCAGGGGCAGCAGCAGCACAACGTGTAGGAGAGCTATTATCTGTCCATGTAATTCCACGTCCACACCACGAATTAGAAATGATTTTACCAAAAGCAGAAGCATAATTTCATGTTCTTTCAAACGCTATAGATGGAAAAATAACTACCATTTATAGAAGAGAGCTGGATCTAACTTTAGAACAGCTCTCACCTTGTCCTGATAAAATAATCAACAAAATAAAGAGGTGGCTAACATGACAACAGCAACAAAAACTTTTCCAGTGGCCATTTCGGCTCGTCATATCCATCTAAGTGAAGCGGATTTACAAGCACTTTTTGGTCCAAATGCAACCCTAACGAAAGATTTCGACTTATCACAGCCAGGGCAATTTGCTGCAAAAGAGCGCGTCTCTATTGAGGGACCTAAAGGCGTTATTCATAATGTCCGTGTCCTTGGACCTGTAAGACCAGCAACCCAAGTAGAGGTAAGCCGCACTGATGCCATGAAGCTAGGAGTGACACCACCTTTACGTCAATCAGGTGATATTGACAATTCTGCGGGTATTAAAATACTTTCTCAAGACAAAGAAATAGAGATCCAGCAGGGAGTCATCATTGCGCAAGCGCATATTCATATGACTGAGGAAGATGCCAAAGCATTGGAAGTACGCAATAATGAATTAGTTTCAGTAGAAGTTGTAAGTGATCGACCTGTCACTTTCCGAGGTGTCGTTGTACGTGTTTCAAATGATTTTAGTCTGGAAATGCACATTGATACGGATGAAGCAAATGCTGGTTTTATCGAACAGCAGGCACAGGGTAAATTAATAAAAGTATCATCGTAAGGAGGAGGCAAGATGCAAGAAAATTTAGTGCAAAAAATTGTGGAAGAAGTTCTGCAACAAGTCTTAAAAAATCAATCTTCCCCTCCACATGACGGTAAAATTCCGATTGGTGTATCTGCCCGCCATGTCCATCTTGCACAAGCAGAAGTTGAACAGCTCTTTGGTGAAAATTATCAGCTCACACCGAAATTCGAGCTTTCACAGCCAGGGCAATTTGCTGCGGAGGAAACTGTAGTAATTGCAGGTCCAAAAGGGTCAATTGAGCGCGTGCGTATTCTTGGTCCCGCTCGTTCCTTATCGCAAGTGGAAGTAAGCTGGACAGATGCTATGAAATTAGGTCTGAAGCCACCATTAAGAATTTCTGGTGATATTCAAGGTTCCAGTCCTGTTACATTAATTGGTCCAAAGGGAAGTGTTGTGTTAAATGAAGGCCTCATTATTGCACAGGCACATATTCATATGTCCCCAGCGGATAGTGCGAGATTCCAAGTCGTAGATGGGCAATCTGTCCAAATTAAGGTAGAAGGTATTCGCCCAATTATTTTATCGAATGTGGTTATCCGTGTTTCAGAGCGCTATCGCTTAGAAATGCATATTGATACAGATGAAGCAAATGCAGGGTTAATTCAGCAAGGAACGCTTGCAGAAATCGTGCATCATCAAGTAAGTGAACCTATGATCACTGTGAAAGAGCAGTCGCCAGTCGTACAGAAAGTAGAGCAACCGTCCGTCTATCATTATGACAAAAAGCTACTTTCACAAATAGAAGTGCTCGATATCGATGCACAAGAAATTGTCGTTCCAAAGAAAACCATTGTGACAGCATTGGCTTATGATAAGCTGCGAGAGTTAAATAAAACATTAACGATTCGTTCAGAGTAGTTAGACAATGTGTGTCGCATAAAGAGGGTGAAGTTCATGCAAATGGGAAGAGTGATAGGCAGTGTATGGGCAACACGCAAGGAAGAGGGACTGAATGGTTTAAAGCTACTAATCATTCAACCTATTGATTCCAATCAACAGCCGATTCGCACAGAAATGGTTGCAGCTGATCGTATAGGAGCGGGTATTGGTGATGATGTCCTGATTACAAGTGGTGGGTCATCTCGCTATATTATGAAAGATAATCCGTTACCGATTGATGCAGTTGTCATTGGTATTATTGATTCTACGGAAGTAATGAGAGGTGAGGACAATGAGTAGCGCAATTGGAATGATCGAAACAAAAGGATTAGTAGGCTCTTATGAAGCTGCTGATGCGATGATTAAAGCGTCAGACGTCACAATCGTCAAACAAGAGTTTGTGGATGGTGGCATCGTGACGATTGTCGTGAAGGGTGACGTAGGTTCTGTACAAGCTGCAGTAGAGGCTGGAAAAGCAGCCGCTATGCGTGTTGGTGAATTATTAGGCGCTCACGTCATTCCGAGACCTGATGAAGATGTCTTTAAAATGATTAAAGGACCAGAGGCAACAAAGAAAAAGGCTGTCTCTGCACCAGCAGCAACGCGTGCTAAAAAAACAACAGAAACAACATTGGCGACAGATAATCGAGGTGAGGCATAATGGCATTTCGTAAAAATAAAATCGCTGTTATTGGAGCAGGCCACACCGGTTCCACACTGAGTTTATTTTTAGCACAGAAAGAATTAGGCGATGTAGTGCTTGTTGATATTCCAGAGGCCGAGAACCCGACAAAAGGGAAAGCTTTGGATTTGCTACAAACAGGCCCCATCGAAAAATTCAATGTGTCCATTAAAGGCACGAGTCAATATGAAGATATCGCAGGCGCGGATATTGTTGTCATTACAGCAGGTATTCCACGTAAACCAGGGATGAGTCGTGATGACTTAGTCACAACAAATGCTAAAATTATTCAACAGGTTTCAAGACAAATTAAACACTATGCTCCAAATAGTATTGTTGTTGTGTTGAGTAATCCTGTTGATGCCATGACGTATGTGTGTCATAAGGAAACAGGCTTTGCCAAAAATCGTATCATCGGTCAATCTGGTGTGTTAGATACAGCTCGCTTCAACACGTTTGTGGCGCAGGAGCTTCACATTGCACCAGAGGATGTATCAGGCTTCGTCCTAGGAGGACATGGCGATGAAATGGTTCCATTAATCCGTTATTCCTATGCAGGCGGCATTCCATTAGAGAAACTAATTCCTCAGGAACGACTACAGCAAATCGTGGAGCGTACGCGTAAAGGCGGCGGTGAAATTGTTGGCTTACTAGGTAATGGTAGTGCCTACTATGCTCCAGCCGCAGCGTGTGCCCAAATGGTTGAAATTATTATCAAAGATCAACGAAAAATTATCCCTTCTATTGCCCTATTAGAAGGAGAATATGGGTACCACGATCTCTTTTTAGGGGTACCAACTATTTTAGGTGGCAATGGCATCGAATCTGTCATCGAATTGCACCTAACAAATGAAGAACAAACAGCCCTTCAGCACTCTGCAGAGGCTGTGAAACAGGTAATTGCTATTTGCCAAAACATTGAATAGAGTAAACAGACTCTATTTTTAAATGGATCGAAAGGATCCCCAACTTTCTTTCCAATAAAACTTCATGATAGCTCAAAAAATGTTTGATTGGAAACCGAACATGACTTGAAGGCTAGTATAAATCCCCAATTATATAGAAAGCTCTCCTCTAGTTATGGGAGCAGAAACTGTAGCAGACTCTGTAAAGTTTGCTGCAGTTTTTTTATTCACAACTTATATCATAAAAAAAATTATCGCCTCTACTATAATGAAATTAGGAGGAATGTGGATGAACAACATTGTCCAGGAGATGATTGATTGGATTGAGCTTCATCTATTAGAAGGATTTTCATTAGAGCAATTAGGAAAGGATATAGGTTATTCTCCTTATTACTGTTCTTTTAAATTCCATCAGACGACAGGGATGACGATTAAAAAATATAGATTACTACGTAAAATTTATCTTTCTACTATTGCATTAAAAGATCCCCAAAAGAAAATAATCGACATCGCCTTTCACTACGGCTTTTCATCGCAGGAATCCTTTTCTAGAGCTTTTAAAAGGTATTTTGGTATAAGTCCGAATGATTACAGAAAGTCTCCTCAACCTTTACAAACCTTTGTAAAGTTGAGATTACAGGATGATGGAGGATGGTTGATGATGGATATTTCTCAGAAATTAAAAATTGAAGCATTACAAGAGAAGATGAATGCGCAATACGATCAAGAGCTATTGAATGTATTAAATGGTCAAATGATGTATGAGGAGTTTGCAAAACAACAATTAATGGGCAACAGTGATTACGTTCCTTTCAATGAAGCGATGTGTACGAATCCAACGATTAGTCCGATTTTCAGTGAAGAATTTAATAAACTACGTGCTATAGGGCATGAGGTATCTTTACAGCAATATGAGCAGGTGACATTGAAGCCGTTGAAGCCATTGTTAACAAATGACTATAAATGTATTGTTTTATGGTTTGGAGATGATATGTTTTGTCAGATGAATTTATTGACCGTCCTTGCTTTCCTAGAGCAACAAAGGTATCAAGGCAAAGTCTATTATTATATGGTCAAGGAAATGACCTATGATGTGGAAGAAACAGAGATAGAACTTGGACCGTATGGGGGGGTCTATCACGAGGTCTTGATGCACCATCGTCTACCCAAGACAACGCTTATACCTGTCATGTATCAGGGCATTCAATTATTTTTCAGCTATTTAAATGAAGAGAATGAGATCACTACTTATATAAAAAAACACCTCAATCTATCTCAAAATGACCTGTTAAAGCAATTATTTTCCCTATTTCCACACTATGGATTAGGGGATAGACAATACATCAAAATAATAGAGAAGTTAAAAAAGGAATATTCTGAATAATTATCCTAGAAAGTCCGCAATATACAAAATTTTCGAAAATATGATAAACTTATAACGTGAAAAGGAGGATGAATGCATGACTGTTCAACAATTTACAGACTATGTGAAGAAAATGCAGCATTATGAGGAAGCGCTCAATGTGATTTATTGGGATATGCGGACGGGTGCACCGAAAAAGGGGTTAGCACAACGTTCTGAGGTAATTGGTACATTATCAGCCTCCTTATTTGATATGCAGACGAGTGAAGAACTAGGAGAGCTTCTAGCAGCATTAGAGGCACAAAAAGCTGATCTTGACTATGTAACACTACGTTTAGTAGAAGAAGTAAGAAAGAATTACGATCAAAATAAAAAAATCCCTGCGAATGAATATAAAGAATTCGTCATTCTTCAATCGAAGGCAGAAACGGCTTGGGAAGAAGCGAAGGCGACGAATAATTTTGCTCTATTCCTACCATACCTAGAAGAAATCATACAATGGCAGAAAAAATTCATTCAATATTGGGGCATTAAAAATGGATCTCCATACAATACATTACTAGATTTATATGAGCCAGATATGACAACAGATGTCGTAGATCAAGTATTTGGTGAATTACGAGAGTCTATTGTGACGCTTGTTCAAAAAATTGCTCATTCATCGAATAAACCCGATACTACCATGTTATTTAAGCATTTCCCGCGTGAGGCACAGCGTGAATTATCGTTAGAATTGCTTGCTCAGCTCGGCTATGACTTCGATGCTGGTCGCTTGGATGAAAGTGTCCATCCTTTCATGATTGGCTTAAACTATGGTGACGCTCGTATTACAACTAAATATGATGAAAATGATTTCCGTTCAGCTATTTTTGGCACAATTCATGAATGTGGACATGCGATGTATGAGCAAAACATTGATGAAAAACTTGCTGGTCTACCATTAGCGACTGGTACATCGATGGGGATTCATGAATCACAATCATTATTTTATGAAAACTTTGTCGGCAGAAATGAAAAGTTCTGGGAGCATAACTATGAGCGCCTTCAACACTTCTCACCAGTTCAATTTGGTGATGTAGCGTTAGCCGATTTTTTACGTGCCATTAATATGGTAGAACCATCATTGATTCGCATTGAAGCAGATGAACTAACATATCCATTACATATCATGATTCGCTATGAAATTGAACGTGACCTGTTCAATGGCGATTTACAGGCGAAGGATCTCCCACAAGTATGGAATGATAAATATGAGGAATATTTAGGTATTCGTCCTGAGACAGATGCACAAGGAGTGCTACAAGACATGCATTGGTCAGGCGGTATGTTTGGCTATTTCCCATCCTATGCATTGGGGATGATTTATGCAGCACAGTGGAAGCATGCGATGGACAAGGATATTCCTAATTTTGATGAATTACTAGAAAAGGGAGAGCTACTACCTATTCGTGAGTGGCTAACTGATAAAGTTCATCAATATGGAGCATTGAAAAAGCCATTTGAATTGCTGAAAGAAGCGACAGGGGAAGGCTTAAATGCTAAGTACCTAGCAGACTATTTACAAGAAAAATATACGAAACTGTATCAATTATAAAGTGAAAAAGCGATTTCTCGTTACAGAGAAATCGCTTTTTTATAGGAAGATGCGTTTGGATGCTTACCACAATTGATAGCCTTTAGAGCCGGCTGGTGAGTTTGAAATAATATCGATAATTGGTACTGTGTAAGCGAATAAAATTAAGGCTACTAAAATAACAAGCCATATTTTAAAGTTTTCTAAAATCGCTGGTGTTGGACCGCTAAGCTCATGTACATCACCTACAGGGAATTCTTCGTCACCTTTAGGTGCGAACCAAGCTAATTTCACGACGATATAAATGATCACTAGGATGGCGATAAAGAGGATTGTTCCACCCACAGCTTGCGCGATTTGATAAGGAATCCAATCGTAAGCCTGCTGAGCGCCACCATATTCTGAGTAATCTGAGCGACGAGGCGCACCAATTAGACCAGCAATATGCATTGCTGAAGACATAATCGTCATACCAGTAGCCCATAAGATACCAGCGAAATTACTAAGATTATTTAAAGACTTTGAAAGTGTACGACCTGTTAAATGTGGAATTAACCAGAATGCCGCACCGAAGTAAGTTAAAACAACAGCTGTGGCAATCGTTAAATGGAAATGCCCTGTAACCCAAATGGTATTATGAATTAATTGGTTCATTTGATAAGAGGCATTGACAATACCGCCTGCACCACCTGGAATAAATGACACCATACCGATAAATGGTACGAAGAAACGAGCATCCTTCCAAGGTAATTTTTTAAACCAACCAAATAGTCCTCTGCCACCTAATTCACGTCCACGTAACTCGAACATGGCAAACATCGAGAAGGCCGTCATGAGAGAAGGTACGATAACAGCAAATGTTAAAACAACTTGAATGAACTTCCATGTACCATCAATACCAGGCTCAGTTAACTGATGGTGAATCCCAACAGGAATAGAGAAGAGTAAGAATAGCATAAACGAAAGTCTTGCTAAAGAATCGGAGAAAATTTTTCCACCAATTACTTTTGGAATAATCACGTACCAAACCATATAGGCAGGTAATAACCAGAAGTATACAAGTGCATGACCAAAATACCAGAAAAGGGTACGTGATAATGCTACATCGACACGTTCAATTAAACCTAAGGACCATGGTAATAATTGAATTAAAACAGAAGCTGCAACACCAAGCGTTGCCACGAACCACATTAAATTATTAACAACTACCATAAATGATAGTAACGGGCTGCGTTGTCCACTCGCTTTATTTTCCTTGCGCCACTGGACATAACGTAAAATTTGACCTGCGCCGCCAACCCAAGAACCAACAACGACTAATGTAAGACCTAAATAGAAAATCCAATGTGCCTTTAATGGTGCATAGAAGGTATAAAGAACAGTTGCTTTATTCAATAACACCATCGTTGCGGCAGCAGCTGTACCGATCGTCATTAACCAGAAACCAATCCAGCCAAGTCTTCTCTGAGTATCAGTGAATGTACCAGATGTTCGACTTACACTTGCAATTTGGAAGCCGTAAATAAAGAATGTAGTTAATATAAGACCTAGTAAGACACCATGAACTGTTAATACTTGATAATAACCAATGCCTGCTGGTAATGTAAATTGACCAGAACGTACAAAAACCTGTAATAAACCTGCAAGACCACCTAATAACAATGCGATAAATGCCACGTAAATATGTGCCATTGCTAGCTTTGCATCTCGACGATCCACTTTTGTCATTGAATTAGTGTGACTCATTTGAATCCACCACCTTTAGCATAGAGTGCATCATCGTATGTCCTGTACCACAATACTCATTACATACGATTAAAAACTCGCCAACCTTATTGACTTCTGTCACATATTCCGAAATATAGCCAGGCTCAAGCATCATATTGATATTCGTACCTGCAACCTCAAAACCATGCATAACATCCTCGCTTGTCGCGATAAATTTCACTTTTGCACCAAGTGGAACCTCAATTTGTGGAGGATTATAATTGAATGCAGAAGCAACTACTACCACTTCGTAATCCCAATCTTTACCTTCAACCTTATGGACACCTGGATTATCAAAAGGCGCTGTCTCTTTCACTTTCTCGTAATCTAGTGTTTTTTTACCATTGTTTGGATGGGAGCCTTGATGAAATGCTCCGATACCGAGAATGATCAGGAATGCCACTAAAGTGGTAACTCCAAACACAAGCCAGTATTTCTCATACTTATGTATGTGCATATATTTCTGTCCCTTCTTCGTAGATTAAAACCGTCCAATGAACAAATCGAAGCAGTACACCCAAAGTAAAATGATGATAATACCTACTCCAAAAACTGCATAGAGTGAACCTTTTAAATTTTCATCTGACTTCTTTTTATTTGCCATTTTTGCTCCTCCTACGCTTTTTATTGTTGTGTTTCTTACAGTCATCATATAAAAATCCCCTGCATTTTGATGTGAAAAAAATCACACTTCTAGAGGAATTATGTGAAAAAAGTGTGAAGAATTACGAAGAAAAAAAAACAAGCTATCTCAAAAGTCATTGAGATAGCTTGTCACCGTACTATATTTTGCTTAATTTTAGTAAAAATAAAAGATTGGTAGGAAAGTACATTCTTTTTTGTGCGAATGATAAATCTTTTGCATGTGTGCTGTCTGTTTGAGCATACAATGTCTTATTTGGAACATTCCTCAAATCTTGTTTTCTATTCTTCTTCCTCAATCGTTAATAGAACTGTTAGGGCACCGACGCTTGGGACCGAAACTGGGAGAGCAAATGCCTTTTCAAAGCCATATAATTTTGTATTGCCCACCATCACCGTTGGCGGAGTGATATCAATTTCTAAGCTTTCTTGCCCAACAGCTGTACATAAATTTCCTGCAATCATGTTACCAAATTCCCCTGTAAAGGATTCTAGCATTTCTCCTTCAAGCGGCATACCGAACATGGTACTACCGATCCCGCTGAACACTTCGGGAGAGGAGTCAATGATGACGCGTCCCTTTAAATCTCCGATTAAGCCAATTAATACGCCCATTTGTTGTTGTTGAAAGGGTTCAGAAATAATACTAGGCGACTTTACTTCTATATCCATAGGAAGAATGGTTTTTAAAGCGTGAATTGTCCCGTTTAAAATAGTTTGAAAGTACTTCGAATTACTCATCATTACCGCATCCTTTTTCCGACTTTTCTACATCTTACCATGTAAAAAGGGTAAGATGAAAGTATGTCTTGACGAATTCACATGAAATTTATAATATATTAATGAGAATGATTTTCAAATTCAATGTAAACGTCTGAAAACTTAACGAAAAATAACTAAGAAGGAGCGGTTCGCAATGACATTCGTATTGATTGGAGCAGCTGTAGTGATCTATATTGGAGTTGGAAAATACGTCATGAACCAGGCAACTGCACATTTGAAATAAGAGCTAAACAAAAGGGTATGAAGCTGCTATGCTTCATACTCTTTTTCATGTTGTTAAAAAAGAAAATAGCACGTGCAGAAAAGGGCTTTAGCAAGGCGAGAGGTGATTCCTGTTACGCCAGTGTCCATTTTAACTTACCCTCTAGAATCTGATCAGTAACACTAATCTCCTAGGAATGACGCTGTCTCCGCTTCAATTAATTAGGCTACAAAATTTTCTTCCATATTACCAATAGTGTAGGGAAAGAATCTCCTCTTTTTTACATGTTTTTGTTCGTGGGAAATATTTGTTTTTTCAGAAATCTATTGTAAAATGAAGCAAACCTTTAAGGTTATTTAAAGAAATCAGGTGACAAATATGACAAAAATATTAGTAACAGGGTTTGAGCCATTTCTTGATTATAAAATAAATCCAACGATGCAAATTGTGGAAGAATTAAACGGAAAGAAAATAGATTGCTATGATATCGTCGGACGAATTCTATCTGTAGATTTTCAGCAATCAGCGGAGCAATTAAAACAACATATAGAAGAAGTGAAACCACAAATCATTATTTCATTAGGATTGGCTGGAGGACGTTTTAAAGTAACACCAGAGCGCATTGCTATTAATGTGAAAGACGGAGAGCCTGATAATAATGGCTATACACCAGTTGATGAGCGTATCCATGAGGAGGGGGCAGATGCTTATCTAACAAACTTACCAATTCGCAGTATGGTAAATCGTTTGCAGGCAGAAGGATATCCAGCGGAAATCTCTAATACAGCGGGTACATACTTATGTAATAACATTATGTATGAGGGGCTTGCTTATGCACAGCAACATGAAGGGGTTCGTGCTGGCTTTATTCATATTCCAGCATCATTTGAGCTGGCCATCAAACATGGCAAAATTCCCGGCTGGAGTATTAGAGATTTAGTAGCTGCAGTACAGCTTTGTATTGAGGAGACGGCACGTGCAACCAATCATTGATTTTCCGCATTCAATGTGGATTAGTCAACATACTATTCGTTTTGCATTCAAAGAGGAAATTTCTCACTCAAACTTTCACGCGGTCCAAGCGTTCAATCGGTTTCTGAAACAGCAGCTACAGCATCACCTAATCGAAAGTGTTGCAAGCTACCATACAGTAACAGCTTATATTAAACAAAAAATAGATATTGAACGTTTAAGGACGCAGTGGCTTGAGATGCAAGCCTCCACAACAATTGATAAAGGAACGAATCGACTTTTAAAAATACCTGTCTGCTATGATGAGGAATTTGCTTTAGATCAAAAGCGTGTCATGGATTTCACAGGTTTACCTTTTGAGGATATTAAAACTTTGCATATGTCTAAAAGCTATTATGTTTATTTAATCGGTTTTTTACCAGGCTTTCCTTACTTAGGCGAGCTTGATGCTAAATTATTTGTGCCACGCTTACAGAAACCAAGGGCATCTGTATCAGCAAGCTCTGTTGGGGTTGGGGGTGGACAAACAGGCATCTATCCTGTTGATTCTCCTGGAGGCTGGAATATTATAGGGAAAACACCTTTGGATTTATTTGATGCTCATGGCAAAGAGCCATTTTTATTTGAACTTGGTGATGAAGTTCAATTTTATGAAATAACCAAAGAGCAATTTTGGGAAATGAAAAGCAAAGGAGTGTAGCAATTGAAGCCACTTCTGCTCGTAACAAAACTAGGGGTGTATGGTAGCTTACAAGACAAAGGAAGGTTCGGCTATCGGGCATTTGGTATTCCGCTATCTGGACCAATGGATCACCGATCGTTTCAAGCAGCTCAAAGAATCTTACAGCACCACCATGATCAAACGTCTTTTGAAATGTTTGTGGGTGGTTTTGAATTTGAGGCGCTTGCTGATGGTGTTTATGTATTAACAGGGGGGCATAGTACATGCTTGGTTAATCATGTACCAATTGAAATGTGGAAAACTTTCCATTTAACGAGGGGAGATAGATTATCTATCAAGGGTGTCCATCAGGGCTCTATTGTTTACTTAACTCCATTAGGAGGTTTTCGTACAAATGATGAGCTTGGTAGCCAATCCTACCTTCCACTTGGGAATTTGGGAACATGCATTACAAAAGGAAGTATTTTATATGGGCAGGTATCATCATCTTTAAAATATAATAGAGGGCTATATGCACCCTATCGTCCGCGTTTTGACAGTTCGATTACGGTTCGACTGTTTAAAGGGCCGCATTTCCATTTATTTGCTGAGGAGAGTCAGCGACAATTTTTACAAGATCCTTTTCAATTTATCGGCGGTAATCGTATGGGCTACTACATCAAAGGACCTACCTTACAACTTCAGGAGATGAAGGATATTCTATCAGAAGCTACACAGTTCGGAACAATCCAAGTGCCTCAAAGTGGTAATCCCATTATCCTAATGGCTGATGCTCAAACAGTAGGAGGCTATCCTATTATTGCAACAGTTCATGAAGAAGATTTACATAAAGTAGCGCAAATGCGTATGTTTAACACAATTCACTTTGTACTGGAGGAAACATGATGTCAATTGATATCAATTGTGATCTGGGTGAAAGCTATGATGCTTTTATCGCGGGTAAGGACGAAGAACTATTAGACTATGTAACTTCCATCAACATTGCATGTGGCTATCATGCGGGTCATCATTCAATCATGCATCAAATTGTACGCAGCGCCATTCGTAAAAACGTTCACATTGGTGCACATCCAGGCTATCCCGATCGAGAGGGATTTGGTCGCCGTAACATGCAATGTAGCCCAGCTGAAATTTACGATATGATGGTTTATCAAATTGGTGCCTTACAAGCATTTGTACAGATTGAAAATGGTATGCTTCATCATGTTAAACCACATGGCGCACTCTATAATCAATGCGCGAATGATCGTGAAAAAGCGTTAGCTGTAGTCAATGCAGTGTATGATCTTAATCCGCAGCTTATTTTATATGGCTTATCTGGTAGCCTCATCGTAGAGATTGCTAGAGACCAAGGGCTTCAAGTATATGAGGAGGTTTTTTCGGATCGACGCTATAACGAAGATGGCACATTAGTGAACAGACAGGTGCCAAATGCCTTCATACAATCGGAAGAGGAAATGCTAGTGCATGTAAAAGGAATTTTGACTGCGAATGAAGTGATGTCGGTCCAGTCCAAAAAAATTAAAGTGGCAGTCCAAACCTTATGTATACATGGAGATGGCCCACATGCGCTAGACTATGCGAAAAAAATTGCAGGTCTTAGAAAGCAATTACAATAAAATGTAAGAATGGATGCCCTAAATAAGGCATCCATTTTATTTTGTATCTTTTGAAAACCCCTTGCTATGCGAGGGGTTCCAAAGAGCTTCTAGCTATGGACAAGAAAAAAACCCCAGCCGTACAATGAAATCAGGTCTGGTCAACCGACTTCGTACGAAAGGGCTCCAAATGGATAATAAAAGTTTAGCACACACGACATGGAATTGTAAGTATCACATCGTCTTTGCGCCAAAATATAGAAGGCAGATTATTTATGGACAAATCAAAGCAGATATAGGTAGAATTCTTCGCCAGTTATGTGAAAGAAAGGGAGTAGAAATCATTGAAGCTACAGCCTGTCCTGATCATATTCATATGTTGGTGAGTATTCCACCAAAAATAAGTGTTTCATCGTTTGTAGGTTATTTGAAAGGGAAGAGTAGTTTAATGATATTCGATCGGCATGCGAACCTGAAATACAAATATGGAAATAGGAAGTTTTGGTGTCGCGGATATTATGTAGATACAGTAGGTCGAAACAGAAAAATCATACAGGAATATATAAAAAATCAATTGCAAGAGGATATTCTTGAGGATCAAATGACCATGAAAGAATTCATTGATCCATTTACAGGAGAAGAAATACAAGCAAAAAAGCGAAAATAATAAAACCACTTTAGTGGTAGCGTGAAAACGGAGTGCGGTTGGCGGACCTTTCAGTGTGTCTTTAGACATGGGCCAGTACCCCAGCGTTTCACGCGTAGAGCAAACCACCAGTTAGACTGGTGGTTCTGATTTAGATTGTTGTCACTAGCTCCACAGCTTCTAGCACAATTGGCGTACCAGCAGAAAGTGTACCTGTGACAGTATTGAACGTTATTTCAGTTGTAGAAACTGTATAGGCACCACCCTCCTGAAGAACACCATTGATATATAAGTTATAGTAACCATTTGCGACTTCTGGGAATGCTGTTGCGGCTGTACCGCTATCATTTAAAAACGTTGTTGCAGCGACTGTCGTGCCATCTGCAATGACAAGGGGTGCAGCTAAGACGTTAAAAAACCTTGTAGAACTACCTGTTACATTGACGTGAATATTAATAATGGAAAGTGCCACCAAATTCACCTCCTTTCATTTCCTTTATTTCGTTGTAAAGCCTAGCGATTCAATAATAATGGGTGTTCCTCTATACAATGTCGCATTATAAGGTACGATTGTCAGGGAGGCTGGGGTTACCGTATAAATACCGCCTTCCTGCATTACTGCATTAATATAAAGGTTAACGTAACCATTAGGTGAAAAAATTGTAAACTCAGTAACAGAATTTGCTTCATCATTCCAAAAGAGATTGGCTGGAAGAGTTGCCCCATTCGATAGATCAAGATCAGCTGTAACGATATAAAAATATCGCTGGATCGTTGGTATAATCATACCTTCAGGGACTACTTCAGGAGGAACCATGGGTATTCCGTTTGTTGCTTTTATACGGGGCCAGATAAATCGATCCTCACAGTTACATGAACAATATTTTTCAATGATTTGATGAGACTTAGGATTTATCATATGGCATCACACTCCCTTCATAAAAAATATAACTTTGCCCCGAATATGCTTACTATAAAATATGAAGTAAATATAAAAAGAACTAGTTGACCATCTATCATTTGGCATAGATTTTTTGTATAAACATGTTTTTGTAAGGATGGAAACGTTGGCATATATGCTTTAAATTAGTGTTATACTTTGCTAGTTGAATAAGGTAGAATACTAATTATGAATAATTAATGAAAAAGGGGTTACTGGTTTCATGAAAGATTTTGAACAACAATTGGAGGGGCTATTAAAGCAAGCCTCTTTGCAATACATAATTTATCAGCATAATGGTGATACAGAGCGCATGGATAAAACATCACTTTTTGCTCGAAAAATTCAGCAAAAAGAGTATGTGATTGGCTTTGCAGGCCATTTCTCTGCAGGGAAGTCCAGTATGATTAATGCGCTGTCTGGTGAAAATCTGCTGGCATCTAGTCCTATTCCAACAAGTGCAAACATCGTAAAAGTTCATAAATCAGAGGAAGACTATGCGATTGTTTATATGCACAATGAAAAGCCTGTAAAATTTGAGGCTGGCTATGATTTTAAAACAGTAAAAGAGCTAAGTAAAAATGGGGATTTAGTGTCACAAATTGAGATTGGACACAGTGCCTCTACACTACCACTAGGTGTCACTGTAATGGATACGCCAGGGGTAGACTCCACAGATGATGCACACCGCATGTCAACGGAATCAGCACTACATATTGCCGATATCGTATTTTATACAATGGACTACAACCATGTGCAGTCGGAATTAAATTTCCAATTCACAAAGCAATTAATGAAATATAATCCAAATGTTTATTTAATTGTCAATATGATTGATAAGCATAAGGATAATGAATTGAGCTTCGAAGAATTTAAAGCCACTGTTCATCAGTCCTTTGCAGCATGGGGTGTTGTACCGAAGGGTGTTTTCTTTACATCATTAAGAGAGCCAGAGCATCCACATAATGATTTTGAGGCAGTAAAGAAAATCGTGATGGACAGTATGAATGACTGGCAGGAGCAGCTTGTACAAACAGCTACGAATACATTGCGTTTATTGCAAAGCGAGCATGACAATTATTTAATGGAAGAAAGACAGGATCGTTTAGCAATTGATGAAGAAATTTTAAGTGCGGATGACTGGGCACACCATCAAGATATATTAGAGCAATACAATAAATTAAATCGTCAGGTTGAATTATTTTCAGTAGAAGCTTGGAACGAAACGTTTGAGGAGCAACGTAAGGAGTTGCTCGCGAATGCTGCAATTATGCCAGCTGATTTACGCGATCACTTACGCCTTTATTTAGAAAGCATGCAGGAAGGCTTTAAAGTTGGAGGGCTCTTTACTGCAAAGAAAAAAACAGAGGAAGAGCGAAACAGACGTAAAGAAAATGCGTATAGTGCCTATCAAAATGTGGTCCATGCACAAATCACGGGACATTTAAAAGGTCTTATGAAAAAGGCATTGAAGGACGTTGGTGCATTAAATGAGGAACGTGCCTCTGCTATTGATGCCTATGTATTTGACTTACCTTTTTCATTGATTGAGCAGCAAGTTCAAACAGGCGCTATTTTAACAGGTGATGCTGTGTTAAACTTCGCTAACCGTATCGCAGAAGCAACAAAGCGCTACTTCATTCAGGAGACAGATAGCTGGAAAAATGCGCAAGCGACAACTCTTGAAGCTGTAGCAACAGAAACTGCCGCACCATCAAAATTAAAAATGGCGGGTATGCAGGACAAAGTAGATGCCATTAATGCGGTCCTTGAAATTGAAGGCTATCAGCAATATAGTGCAAGCACTATGCATCAAGCGAGCAATGAAATTCGTAAAGTTGCCAATCAACAGCTTACAAATTGGGAACAATCATTTAAGCAAGATTTAGCAGAAATTCGTCTATTTGACGAGTCCATGTTGCAGCCAAAAGAGCAAATCATCCAACAAGAGGAAGCTCAGCAAGCTACTAGTGCAACGACTCTACCAATCGATGGTGTGATTAACCGTGCACTCCATACTGCCAATGCAGTCAAAGAGGTGCAAGGCTTTGCCGAAGTAGCCCAATACCTTGAAAATAAAGTAGAACGACTACAGAAAAAGGATTTTACCATTGCATTGTTTGGCGCATTTAGTGCTGGGAAATCTTCCTTCTCAAACGCTTTAATGGGAGCCAAGGTGTTACCTGTATCACCAAACCCAACAACTGCGGCCATCAATAAAATTCGTCCAGTTACACCTGAACACCCACATGAAACAGCGGATGTACAGCTTAAAACTGCGGAACAAATGCTAGAGGATATTCAAGGCTCCTATGCGGCGATTGGTTTGTCTGTATCGACATTGGAGGAAGCCTATAATCGTGCTGATGAAGGGCTTGCGGTGCAGTTAACGGACGAACGCTTAAATGTTCATAAATCATTTATTCGTGCCTATAAAGAAGGCTATCCAACCTTTAAGTCTGAGTTTGGTTCTATCCTCCGCGTAGACCGTGAAGAGTTTGAAAAATTTGTAGCACAAGAAAATAAATCTTGCTTTGTTGATAATATCGACTTCTATTATGATAGTCCATTAACACGTATGGGCGTGACACTTGTTGACACGCCAGGAGCGGACTCTATTAATGCCCGCCATACAGGCGTAGCATTTGAATATATTCGTAATGCTGATGCCATCCTATTTATTACGTACTATAACCATGCCTTTGCCAAAGCTGACCGAGAGTTTTTAATTCAACTTGGTCGTGTGAAGGATGCATTTGAGCTAGATAAAATGTTCTTTATTGTCAATGCAATTGATTTGGCAACAACGGATGAAGAACAGGAAGATGTAAAAGGCTATGTACGCTCAGAGTTACAACGCTTTGGCATTCGCTTCCCAAGACTATATGGGGTATCTAGTCTTTTAGCGTTGAAGGAAAAGGTAGAAGGTGCCGATTTAACATCAGGTATGCCACCGTTTGAAAGCGACTTCCATACATTCTTAAATGATGAATTGAGTGCATTAGCCGTTCAAGCTCTTGCAGAGGAAGTTGATAAAACAGAGCAACGTTTGGCGGATTTAATTGCCCAAACAGAGGAAAACTTAAAACGTAAAGATGAGCGACTAGAGGAATTAGCAACACTTGAACAACATATTCAATCGAAGTTCAGTGTGCTGAATACGAGCATATTAGAGAGTGAAACAAAGCAGGAGCTTGATGAGCTACTCTATTATGTTCTTCAGCGTGTTTATTATCGTTACCCTGAGTTCTTTAAGGAAGGCTACAATCCTTCTACTTTTGCTGCAATGCCCGCACAGCAAGCGTTGGAGCATGCATTAAAAGAAGTGATGCAAAGCTTGCGTTTTGATTTTACTCAAGAAATGCGTGTAACAAACTTCCGTTTATCGCAATTCATTAGCAAAAAGATGCAACAACGTTTTAAAGATGAAGTGCGCGAATTGAAAGAGTTAAATCGAAGCTTCTCATTCCTAGCCTTTGAATCCTCTGAGCCAAATTTATTGGATTTTGAAGGACCGTTTGCGGATATTTCCAAATATGCTAGCGTAAAATCTCATTTCCGCAATCAAAAAGCTTTCTTTGAAAAGAATGAAAAAGTGAAGCTAAGTGAGGCACTAGAAGCTGTAACAAAGCCAGATGCACAAGACTATTTAGATGCACAGAAAGTTTCTCTCATGACATGGGCGATTACGTTTATAGCAGAGGAAGCCGAAAAATTACGTTACTATATTTATCATCAAGCGCTTGAACAAATTGACACAGAAAGATTAGCCTTACAAGAAGAGAGTCGTTTAGCTTCTTGGAAAGCGATTTACGCACAATTACAATACGCATGAGGTGATTCTAATGGGAAAAGTATTCAAATCAGTGGATGAAATTCAGTATGATGGCGTCCGTTTTATCGATGCTCGTTTCGATCTTCAGGACAAAGAGGCTGGCAAAAAAGCATTCGAGGAAGGTCATGCTACTGGTGCTATCTATATTGATTTAGAACAGCAGTTATCGGATATGGACAGCAAAGAAGGTCGTCATCCAATGCCAAGCAAAGAAAAATTGGCATCCGTTTTTCAAGAACTAGGATTACGGTATGAAGATCAGATTGTAGTTTATGACCAAGGAGCAGCTCCATTTGCCCCACGTGCCTGGTGGATGCTAACATATGCTGGTTTCCCAAATGTAGTGATTGTCAACGGAGGTGCACCTGCGCTAGAGGCAAAAATTCCTTTTACCAAGGATATTATTAAATATCCTCCAACTATCATTGAGTTTGATTGGAAAGATGAGCTTTATGCACCACGCCAAGCCGTAAAAGCCATTGTAGATGGAGAGGTAAAAGCTACTTTACTCGATGCCCGCGCTGCTGAAAGGTATCGAGGAGAAGTAGAGCCTTTGGATAAAGTAGCAGGTCATATCCCAACTGCGAAAAACTTTGACTGGGAGCAATTGAAGTCAAATGGTCAACTAAAGGCAAACGATGCATTACGTCAAAAAGTTGCAGCTGATGAACCGGTTGTTGTTTACTGTGGAAGCGGCGTAACAGCCTCTCCGCTTTATGCTGTATTAGCAGATGAAGGCTATGAAAACATCCAATTATATGTAGGTAGCTTCAGTGATTGGATTACAGAATATGACGTGGAAAAAGGCACAAACGAATAAAAAGAAACGCTCACTTCGGTGGGCGTTTTTTTATAGTGCGGTGGATAGAGCGTAAAGTAGAGGTTAGAATTTAATGTAGCGGATAACCTGTTCAAAGTGGCGGATAAGAAAGAAAAAGTGGAGGATAGAACGTTCAAAGTGACGGATAAAATTTAATGTAGCGGATAACCTGTTCAAAGTTGCGGATAAGAAAGAAAAAGTGGAGGATAGAACGTTCAAAGTGACGGATAAAATTTAATGTAGCGGATAACCTGTTCAAAGTGACGGATAAAAATGAAAAAGTGGAGGATAGAAC
>NZ_PXXX01000001.1 GCF_003367505.1 Lysinibacillus capsici | reverse complement strand
TGATGTCCAAAATTGTGTTTTATTCACTAGCAAAACTAGCTACTTAAAACTTTATTGATTACGTTTTGCTTGTTCAGTTTTCAAGGTTCATTTTATTTAAGTCGTTTTCAGCGACTTTATTATCTTATCTCATTCCCAACTAAAAGTCAACAACTTTTCAAAACTTTATTTTCAAGCGTTCCTTCTTGTTAAGGACAAGTAATAATATATAATATAGCATTTTAAAAATCAAGCATTTTTCTTAAAAAAATTAAAAATCTTTTTAATATCTATTACAAACAATAGAATTCCTGCTAATACAATCAATCCACCGATGATTTGTGTCATGATTAAATACTCTTTAAATATTACCAAAGCTAAAAGAGCAGCTCCTACAGGCTCAAATAATATAGCAATTGAAACAACATTCGTACTAACATATTTAATTGACCAATTAAACAAAGTATGACCAAGTAAATTTGGTATTAACGCTAATAAGATAAACCATAACCAATCCATCGAAGAATATGGACCAAAAGATTCCCCTTTAACCATTACATATATAAATAAAGTGATGGTACTTACAACATATACAACCATTGTATAGGTCACAAGCGATAATCTCTTACGTACATCCTGTCCTAATAGAAAATAAGCTGTCGCTAGTGCACAAGCAATGAGTGCCAGTACATCTCCATATAAGGCTGTTCCACTTACTTTAAAATCGCCCCAACTAATTAAAACACTTCCTATTATTGCAATTGATCCTGCTACGATTGTTTTCATCGTAATTTTCTCTTTAAAGAAAAAGTAAGTGCCCACAAACGCAAACAAAGGTTGTAGTGTTACTAAAACTGTTGAACTTGCTACTGAAGTATAGTTGAGTGATTCAAACCATAATATAAAATGAAAAGCTAAAAAAATCCCTGCAACTGAAGAAAATAGCCAATCACGTCTTTTTAAAGTCGTTAACTCCTTTGTATATCCCCTTAAAAACCATGGTGCCATGATTAAAACGGAAAATAGCATGCGATAAAATGCTATAATCCCCGCTTCCGCCGATGCTAATTTCACAAAAATAGCTGACATCGATACTGAAATTACACCAATCACAATCGGGATGTATGGATGGATTTTTGGCTGCTCCAAAAAACCTCACCTTCCTAAAAAAATACTTATATGTCCTTACTTCATGTTGTACAATACAAAAAAGTGATGCACATATAATAATGACAGTTTGCATATCTCTTAGCAATACGAAATATCAATGGAGGGTTGTGTATGGAAACATTATTCGAAAATATGATTACATATGAAGTTGGCATAAAATTAGTTATTGCAGCCACATTAAGTTTAGTAATCGGTATCGAAAGGGAATTAAAGAAAAAACCAGTTGGATTAAAAACAAGTTTAGTTATTGCTACTTTCAGCTGCTTATTAACGATTATCTCCATTGAAACTGCCTACTCAACCCCCGCTAGAGAAGATATTAATATTACGATGGACCCTCTTCGTTTAGCCGCACAAATTGTTAGTGGAATTGGCTTTCTTGGTGCAGGAGTCATTCTAAGACGCGGGAATGACAGCATTACTGGTTTAACAACCGCTGCTATGATTTGGGGAGCCGCTGGTATTGGTATTGCGGTTGGTGCAGGTTTTTACATGGATGCAACACTAGCTGTTGTGATCATTGTTTTTGGAATTGAAGTACTATCACCTTTTCTTATGAAAATCGGACCAAAGCGAATTCGTATGCGGGAAATTTTATTAAAAGTCCAAATTGATGATGACAACCATACAGAATCATTTCTATTATTTTTAAAGGACAACAACATTATCATTGAAAATATACGCATTAAAGATGTGCACTTAAAAAACGATAGTGTTTTACATGAGTTAGATTTACGTCTTTCCTTAATCGTCTCGGATAATTTGTTGTCATTTTATCGTTCATTACGAGCACTATCTTATATAGAAAAAATCGAAATGGAAATTTTAAACTAGTTGGAGGATTTTTTATGGCAGAACTATTAAAACTACTAAAAGACGGTAACAAACCCTCTCTAATGGCTGCATGTGTAAATGCATTTTTAGGAATTATTAAAGGAATCGCCTTTTTCTTTACAGGTAACGTTGCGATGTTTGCAGAAATGATGCACTCTCTAGGCGATGCAGCAAACCAATTATTTGTGTATATAGGGTCAGCACTCTCTAAAAAAGCACCTACAAAACAATTTCCCGGTGGCTTTGGTCGTATTGTCAATTTAGTATGCCTTTTCGCCGTAATAATTGTAGCTATCCTTTCTTATGAAACAATAAAAGAAGGTTGGCATCATTTTATTCATCCCACAGGAGAGTCTAGCGGGATATTGATTGCCCTAGGAGTATTATTCATCGGGATTGTTTTAGAAGGGACAGTGCTAGCTAAAGCGGCTGCAGAAGTGCTACATGAATCAGGTCAAGAAAAAGCAGGTATCGCATCTATTCCGAAAGCATTCACATACTTGAATAGAGCAAAACCGGCAACAAAATTAGTTTTTATGGAAGATTTAGTTGCTACTGGAGGCAACTTCTTAGCCTTTGCTGCTATTTTAATTGCTTATTTTACAGGTTGGGGTCGAATAGAAGGACTAGTTTCGATGATAATTGGGGTCATGATGTTTTATGTTGTAGGTAAAGTATTCCTTGATAACGCACGTGGTGTCATTGGTGAAACTGATGAAGAGATGTTAAACCATATCGCTCATCTCGTAATGGATGATCCAAATATCAAAGATATTGTGCGTCTTGAAGTGATTAAAGAAGGAGAGTTTTTACATGTAGAATTAGTGGCTGAAGCTGATCCGCTTTTATCGTTAGCCTTTTTAGATGATGTTCGGGATCATTTAACAGAGGTAATCCTAAGCCAAAAAGGAGTATCTAAAGTAGCTATATTATTCGACGAAGATGATGGGAAAACAAGCTGGATACATGTTGGTGAAAAACCAAACAACTCCATTTAATACTTTATAAAAACAAATAGCCAATTGCCGTATTTCAGGCAGTTGGCTATTTGTTAGACTAATTTTAAATTAGGAATATCTTCATAACCTACATAAACATGGTTTGTAATCATAAAAGTAAGTAATTTATTACAAGCAATCATTTGTCTTTTACCATTCTGCTGAATAACGATTTTTGAAAATAGTAAGGAGGCTTGACGATTAGCTAATGCATATTCTTCTGCATTGAGAATATTTCTGCCATCCACATGACAACCCAACACGAAATTTCCTAAAAAAGAATCCTTTAATACATTCGGATGCATGGATTGGTAATGTACTTCAGCAATTGAATCTTCTATATTCATAAATTGATGGGCTACCAAATAATGTTTTAAAGCACCTTTTAAATCAATTGCAATAGCTGTATCTGCTAAAATTGTTCGATAATAAACAGGAACAATCTCAGCACCCCCCAAATACGGCTTAACTTCTACAACAATTTCTCCAGAAGGACGAACAAATAATTGTACAATTGCTTTATTTACACCATCCGAAAAAATAACATTCGTTCGCCCAAAACGCACGCTTTTAAAAAATATACTTTGATCTACAATGTATCCAGTGATAATTTTATCATTTTCAATTTGCAATGATTTCGCTTCAATCCCCAATACCTCTACACAATTTTGCATTTTATAAACATGTTGCTGGAATGGCATTTCTATACAACCTAATGTAACAATACGGTCCTGTAGCAATTGTTTCAACATTTGATCCCTCTCCTCTTTGTTTAATATTGTAATTATTTTAGTAAAGGTGGCTGAACAACTTCTGAACATCGACACACGAATTGACTGATTACGACAAAAAACTATCCTTTTCTGTCATTCCATAAATCACCTTATAGTAAAATAATCTACAATATAGGTTGAATGACTCAGTTAAAAACATAACTTTCCTCACTTAAAATAAAGAAAAATACATTTATATCCCTTCTATTATGTATCTATTTTATTATATTGCAGGACTAAAGAAACTTCTACGACAAAATTCTACATTAATCGTTAATTTTTCTTAACCTTGCAATAAAAAAAGTATGAGGCTATAAGCATAGCCTCATACTTAAAGTATTAAAGAGAATTTCGTAAAATGGTTCTTACATCTTCCTCTTGCAATCGATTAAAGTTGCCAAAAGGGCCATTTTGCATAGCATGATCTACAATTTGCTGGAATTTCGAATCATCAATATCGTAATCTGCCAAACGACTAGGTGCCCCTAATGATGTCCAAAATGCAGATAAACGATCAATCCCCTCATAAGCAACCTCTTCTACTGTTTTACCTATTGCCTCGACTCCAAACACACGTGTTGCTATACCTGCAAAACGCTCAGGATTTACTGGTACATTTAAACGCATCCAATGCGGTTGAAGAATGGCTAAACCACCTGCATGTGGAATGTCATATACAGCAGATACAGCATGTTCAATATTATGAGATGCCCAATCCCCTCGTGAACCAATTGATAGGAATCCATTTAAACCAATTGTCCCTGCTAATAGAATGGTTTCGCGTAACTTCGTATTTTCTAGGTCCTCTAATAATTTTGGAGCTGTCGTAATAACTGTTCGCAATACCCCTTCACACATTTCATCTGTGATAGGAGTATTCGTTGTATTGTGGAAATATTGCTCAAATACATGCGACATCATATCCACTATTCCATACACAGTGTGATTTTTAGGTACAGTCACTGTATATGCTGGATTTAGTATTGAAAATTTCGGGAAGGCTGCTGGACTACCCCAACTTAGTTTTTCTTCTGTAGCAGCATTCGTTATCACAGATCCAGCATTCATTTCTGAGCCTGTAGCAGCAAGTGTTAATACCGTACCTAGTGGTATAGCTTGTTCTACAAACACTTTACGTTTCACGATATCCCAAGCATCGCCATCATACTTAGCGCCAGCAACAATTAATTTAGAACAATCGATTACTGAACCACCACCCACAGCAAGAACTAAGTCAATTCCTTCAGTTTTGCATATCTCAATACCTCGTCTAGCTGTTTCTACTCGTGGATTTGGCTCTACACCACCTAATTCAAATACGGTTTTATCCGCCTGTTGTAATTTTTCTATAACAGCATCGTATACACCATTCGATTTAATACTTCCGCCACCATATACAACTAATACCTTGTTTCCAAATTGCTCTAATTCTTTCGGCAATTTTTCAAGTGCATCCTCACCAAAATGTAGTTTCACTGGGTTAAAAAAAGTAAATGAATCCATCTAATTCGCCCCTTTCTAGTTGGATTTTCTCATAATTACGCTAGAGAAAGCAAAGATTAAACGCTGTCAACACTTTGCTATTTCGAAAGCGTTTTTTCAAACTGTTCAGATTTTGTTCAGACAATAGTTGTATAGTACTACTCATTACATAAAATAAAAGGAATTTTTGCACATGCTTATTATTGTAATTGTTGTCGTAACCATAATTTTGGGCTTTTTTCTGCTAAGATTTTTTAAAATCAAAAAAATAAGGAACGAAAAAAAGATGCTATTAGAGCAGCGCCTAGACCACCTTCTTCAATCAAATAAAAACGAAAAAAATGAGTCATCCCAATAATATAGGAATGACTCATTATCTTCTTTTTACTTAAACCCAACCACGGAAGCGAGAAGCTTCTGCAGTACGGCGAACACCTACCATGTAAGCTGCTAAGCGCATGTTGATGTTACGTGTTGTTGCTGTTGTATATACATTATCAAATGCTTCGACCATTTTTTTGTATAGACGTTCTTCCACTTCTTCTTCTGTCCAATAATAACCTTGGTTATTTTGCACCCATTCAAAGTAAGAAACTGTAACTCCACCTGCAGAGGCTAATACGTCTGGTACAAGTAAAATGCCACGCTCTGTTAAGATTTTAGTTGCTTCAGCTGTTGTTGGACCATTTGCCGCTTCTACTACGATATTTGCTTTCACATTATGTGCATTGTCAGCAGTAATTTGATTTTCAATAGCAGCTGGTACTAAAATATCACAATCAAGCTCTAACAATTCTTTGTTTGAAATTGTGTTTTCAAATAAAGTAGTTACTGTTCCGAAGCTATCGCGACGATCTAATAAATAGTCGATATCTAAACCTTCAGGATCATGAAGTGCACCATAAGCATCTGAAATACCGATTACTTTCGCACCTAAATCATGCATGAATTTTGCAAGGAAGCTTCCTGCGTTACCAAATCCTTGAATAACAACACGAGCACCTTTAATATCAATACCACGTTTTTTTGCTGCTTCTTCGATTACGATTGTAACACCCTGTGCAGTCGCACGGTCACGACCTTGAGAACCACCAAGTACTAGTGGCTTACCAGTGATGAAGCCTGGAGAGTTGAACTCATCCATTCGGCTATATTCATCCATCATCCATGCCATAATTTGTGCATTTGTAAATACGTCTGGCGCAGGAATATCTTTTGTTGGTCCTACGATTTGACTTACCGCACGAACATAGCCACGGCTTAAACGTTCGATTTCGCCCATTGACATTTGACGAGGATCACAAATGACACCGCCTTTACCACCGCCGTACGGTAGATCGACAATACCACATTTCAATGTCATCCACATTGAAAGCGCTTTAACTTCCTCCTCAGACACTTGTGGGTGGAAACGAACCCCACCTTTAGTTGGTCCTACAGCATCATTATGTTGTGCACGGTAACCAGTAAATACTTTTGTTGTACCATCATCCATTTTCACTGGGATACGTACTTGTAGCATGCGAAGCGGTTCTTTTAGTAATTCATACATTGCTTCATCATAGCCAAGTTTATTTAGAGCATCTTGAATGACATCTTGTGTTGATGTGAAAAGATTTAAGTTTTCAGACATTATTAAATCGCCTCTTTGTTTTTTTTAATGATAGTTATCGGCATCATTGTAACATACTTCCGAATTAAAATGTGAACATTTTGTTAAAGTTTAAATACTTTTTCAATTTGTTCAATTGACCAATCTAAATCCTCTTGAGAAATAACAAGTGGTGGAGCAAAACGAATTACTGTATCATGTGTTTCTTTACATAATAGACCTAATTCTTTAAGTTTTTCACAGTATGGACGAGCTGCTTCTGTTAGCTCCATACCGATAAATAAACCACGACCACGTACTTCCTTAATAACTGGGTTGTTAATTTCTTTTAATTTACCTTTGAAGTATTCGCCAAGTTCGTGTGAACGCTCAGCTAATTTTTCATCTAATAATACTTTAATTGATGCAATTGAAACTGCACAAGCTAAAGGATTACCGCCAAAAGTTGAACCATGTGAACCCGGGTTGAATACACCTAAAATACTACGGTTTGCAGCCACACAAGAAATTGGGAATACGCCGCCACCTAGAGCTTTACCCAAGATATACATATCTGGTTCTACTTCTTCCCAATCACAAGCAAACATTTTACCTGTACGTGCTAAACCAGCTTGAATTTCGTCAGCAATGAAAAGTACATTGTTTTCACGGCAAAGTTCACGAGCTGCTTTTAAGAAGCCTTCTGTTGGAATGACGATACCCGCTTCACCTTGAATTGGCTCAATTAAAAATGCAGCAGTGTTTGGTGTAATAGCCGCTTTTAAAGCTTCAAGATTACCATAATCTACTAATTTAACATTTGGAAGCATTGGACCAAAACCACGACGGTATTCTTCATCAGAAGATAAAGATACAGCTAGCATTGTACGACCATGGAAGTTACCATTACATGCAATAACTTCAGCTTTACCTTCTTCTACGCCTTTTACATCATATGCCCAACGACGAGCTGCTTTAAACGCAGTTTCTACTGCTTCAGCACCAGTATTCATTGGTAATACCATTTCTTTATTTGTTAGTTTCCCTACTAGCTCATACCATTCACCAAGGTTTTCACTGTAAAAAGCACGTGAAGTTAACGTTACTTTATCAGCTTGCTCTTTTAAAGCAGCGATAATTTTTGGGTGACGGTGTCCTTGGTTTACTGCTGAATAAGCAGATAACATATCTAAATATTTGTTACCTTCTGGATCTTTAACCCAAGCACCCTCAGCCTCTGAAATAACGATTGGCAGTGGATGATAGTTTGCTGCACCAAAATTTTGTGTTTGTTCAATAACTTGTTGAGTTTTTGTCATATCCTATTCTCTCCTTACTAATCATGTTGAAAAACTTTATAAAAGAAAGGGACTATGTATCACTATAAGTAGAATGATTAAGAATATAGCAACAATTCAAACGGTAAATTTGCTAACTTCTCCAAGGTAAACTACGTCATGAAAGTCTACGGTTTTAGCCAGGGTAGCGTTACCTGGAGAAGTATCACAAATTCATTCAAAATGCCTCAATTTCTACCTACTTTGAACAGCCCTCACGTCAATGTGAAAATTAAAGCATTTCTGAAGTTGTTTTTGCTTGCATATGCAGCTGTAGGTAGTCTGGGCCACCTGCTTTTGAATCTGTACCTGACATGTTGAAGCCACCAAATGGTTGGTAACCTACGATTGCACCTGTACAGCCACGGTTGAAGTAAAGGTTTCCTACATGGAATTCTTCACGTGCTTTTTCTAGGTTCATACGGTTTGTTGTGATAACAGCGCCTGTTAAACCGTATTCTGTATCGTTTGCAATTTCAATCGCATGGTCGAAATCTTTTGCTTTTGCAATGGCTACCACTGGTCCGAAGATTTCTTCCTTCATAATACGAGCAGAAGGATCTACGTCCGCGAATACAGTTGGTTGTACGAAGTAGCCGACTGAATCGTCTGCTGTACCACCAGCTACTAAACGACCTTCGCCTTTACCGATTTCGATGTACTCTGTAATTTTATTGAATGCTGCTTGGTCAATAACTGTTGCCATGAAGTTGCTATAATCAGTTGGGTCACCCACTGTTAAAGCGTTTGTTAACTCTTCTACGCGATTTACCACTTGCTCATACACATCTTCTACGATGACAGCACGAGAACATGCTGAACATTTTTGACCTGAGAAACCAAATGCTGATTTCACGATGGATTGTGCAGCTAATTCTAAATCTGCTTCTTTATCCACTACGATTGTATCTTTACCGCCCATTTCAGCGATGACACGTTTAATCCAAATTTGGCCTTCGTTTAATACTGATGCACGTTGGTTGATACGTAAGCCAACATCACGTGAACCTGTGAAGCTGATGAAGCGTGTTTTTGGATGATCGACTAAGTAGTCACCTACTTCAGCGCCAGAACCTGGTACGAAGTTCACCGCACCTGCTGGAAGACCAGCTTCTTCTAATACTTCGATAAATTTATACGCTATAACTGGCGTTGTTGAAGCTGGTTTTAATAACACTGTATTCCCTGTTACTAAAGCAGCTACTGTTGTACCAGCCATGATTGCAAATGGGAAGTTCCAAGGAGAAATGACAATACCGATTCCTAATGGAATGTAGTCATAACGATTGTATTCACCTGGACGGCTTTCGACTGGCTGACCGTTTTTAATGCGTAGCATTTGGCGACCATAGTATTCCATGAAGTCGATTGCTTCCGCTGTATCTGCATCAGCCTCTGCCCATGGTTTCCCCGCTTCTTTTGTTAATAATGCAGAGAATTCATGTTTGCGACGACGGATAATCGCTGCCGCTTTGAAAAGAACGTCCGCACGAATGGCTGGATCAACTTTTTTCCATGTTTTGAATGTTTCATCTGCCGCTTGCATCGCTTTTTCAGCTAAATCTTTACTTGCTTTCGAAACGCGACCAATGACTTCTGTTTTCTTTGCAGGATTGTACGAAACGATTTTATCTTCTGTTGTAATGCGCTCGCCACCAATAATTAGTGGGTAGTCTTGACCTAAGTAACCTTCAACTTTATTTAAAGCCTCTACATAAGCATTGTAGTTTGCCTCTTGTGAAAAATCTGTGAATGGTTCGTGTTTGTATGGAATCATACTTAATCCTCCCTTGTGAGATGTGTTTGGGTATGCAAAAAACATTGACGCAAAATATCTTTGCGTATAAAATATTCTTACACTTATTATAATGCAAAATTTCGTTGCATATTTCAAGTAAAAAATTTTTGAGGTGCACATTTTTATGAAAAATTCTGAACCTTTACTACCTTTTTATGAGTTTATTGCAACAAATGTATCCGTTGGTATTCATGCAGTAGACCTATCTGGCAAAACGATTATTTACAATACGAAAATGAAAGAAATTGAAGGATTTCATTTTGATGAACTTGCGGATCGTTCCATTATTGAAATGTTTTCCTTCCGTCAACATGAAAGTACGTTAATGCGTGTTTTACAAACGGGAAAAAAAGAAATTAACGTTAAACAATCCTACTGGAATAAAAATGGTCATGAAATTACAACAATCAATGATACTTTTCCACTTTTTGTTGAAGGCAAACTGATTGGCGCAATCGAATTTGCACGTGATATTACCTCTCTGGAAAAGCTTGTTTATCAACCCCTTCGTCGTTACGATGAACCATTAACATTTGATATGATTAAAGCTGATTCTGAATCCATGAAGCAGGTTATCGACAACGCTAAAAAAGCAGCTGCTGTAAAATTACCAGTATTATTAATTGGCGAATCTGGCACAGGGAAAGATTTAGTAGCAGAGGGCATTCACCACGCCGCTTCACCTGATCCTGATGCCTTTGTGACACTCGTTAGTCGCCGTTCAGCTCAATCGGTGCTTGATAAATTACAGCAATTATTAGAAGAAGATAAAGATTACACCTTCTTCTTCGAACGTATAGATTTTTTAAGCTTAGACATTCAAGAGCAACTTTTGGATATACTACATTCACTTCCACAGTCCAAATATATGCTAATTGGCAGTGTGGGCAGTGATCCCATTACATTGATTGCCGAAAAGAAGCTGTCAAAATCTCTATATTATTTCTTTGCTACAATGGCCATTACCATTCCTAATTTAACGGATCGAAAAGAAGACATTCTTCCATTTGTAGAAGATTATTTTAGTCGACATCGAGAACGATTTGCTTCACAAGTCACTGAACTTGCACCAGATGTACAGGAATTATTTTTACAATATGATTGGCCAGGAAATCTAAAAGAGCTTGAGCTACTACTGGATGAAATTGTTTCATTTATGACAACGGAATCCACTGTTACTTCAGATTTATTACCTTTACATTTCCGCTTCAAAGTGCAGCAGCAAGATACAAATAATCGTGAACCAGAATTTTTTATGTTCCATCAAAATCACAATGTCATGCCACTCGATGCCTATTTGCGTGAAGCCGAATCATATTATGTGCAAAATGTCTTAAATTTATATGAGGGCAATATTACAAAGGCAGCGAATGCACTTGGTATGAGCAGACAAAACCTGCAATATCGAATCCGCAAAATAAAAAAGCAATAGAAAAAACGAGGATACTTTCATTCGAAAGCATCCTCGTTTCTTTATTGACCAGATTGTTCAATCCAGTCCTGCAATTTATCTTTTAAGGAATTAAAACCATTTGCATCCGATTCATCTACACGGTCCTGCAATGATTTACGTGGTGGTGCATCTTTTTTTCTTACTGTTGCTGGGCGATCCTGTAGCGCTCTCATCGATAAACTAATTTTTTCGGCCTCTTCATCGATTTCAAGAATCTTGACTTCAACTTCTTGCCCAACAGCTAAAAATTCACTAACGTCCTTCACAAAGCCGTATGTTATTTCCGAAATATGCACAAGGCCTTGCGTATTGTCATCTAGTGCAACAAATGCACCGTATGGTTGAATACCTGTAACTTTTCCGGTCAACACGTCTCCTAATTCATATTTTTTTACCATAACCTTTGCCCACTTTCTTTTGTTTGCTACGTATATATCGCTTAAATTATAACATACGTGTAAAAACGGGGCAAAAAATCTCCTTACTCGGAAATGGCTGTAATGATGTAACGTTTTTCACCTTTTCCTGTAGTCACTGTACCTAACTGGAAGGTTAAATGCTGACCAATCATCTGAACTGATTCTGGCTTAACACCTGCTTTAATGGTTGTTTGAGAGGCATCTATGGCATAAAGAACTGTAAAATGTTCCATACCATCAAATTGAACCACTTTATTTAAATCTACATCTTGAGACAATAACCGTTTAGCTGTTTCTTGATCTCCTTTTCCTTGTGCATATAAGAATAGACTTACAACGTTCATTGGATTTAATGAATCTAGGATCATATCATCTTTGCTTGACGTATACGCATTGTATAAACCTTCCGTTTGGATAATCCACCGGTAATCAATTCGTAAGCTAGTCGAACCATCTTCTGATTCCATATAGACATCGTTACGTAAATATGAAAGCGCCATACCAATATCCTGTGTTGTCAGTTTTTCTCTTATTTTGAATGTTCCTTTTCCCTTAAATTCTTCGAGGATAAATTGTGCAGTCAAGCGCATCGAGTCTCCATACTTCCCATTTGCTGTATCATTTAATAGCTTTATATGTTCGGGGGAGTATCTATTTTTGTCATCTGTACCTTTTAAAAGTACGAGCCACGTATTTTCAAACTCTTTCTTTAAATTGTGTAATTGGAAATCAAGTCCTGATAATGATAAGTCTTTTACTAATGTTCTTTCATATAACTTTAAAATACGAGCAGATTCTTCTACAGAAAATCGTAAGTCCTCACCATTGAATAAAGAGCCCATAGCCAAATATTTAAACAAGCCCAAGATATCAGGATGAAGACGGTCAATAGAGACTGGTGCATCTTTCATAAATAGAGGATTTGTTTTAAAACTATAGGTATTCCCATCATGTGACAACTCGAAATATTGTTTTTCGGTCGTTGCAATCAATTCATTTAGTTCTTTAGGATAATCTTTCTTTGCTTGTGAAAGTACCGTATTAAACTGAGAAAGTTCCTTTGTATAATATTTCAAAACATCTTTCGTTGCGTAGTAATATTTGCTAAAGAAATATCTAGATTCGGTAAATGACATCGGTTTTTCATACGTTTCAATTTGCTCTATTAGTTCTCGAGGTGTTTGCAAACAGTCTAATATTTCTTGCTCTAATTGTGTTAAATATTTTGGATCATCAGCCATTCTATTTAAAACTATTTTTTTATTTTTAGCTTTATCATTGTATATATTATCAGCAGATTCAACAAATGTTAGTTTCTTAAAATTTTCCTCAGGTATATTGAGCTCAAGGCGTGTTTTCTCACGTTTTTCAAGATACTTCTTTTGAAATCTAGAAAACCAATCTTCATAGTTGCTTTCTATTTTTTCTTCATCTGAATGAACGAGTGCTGAAGGATGGAACATATAAGACGAAATTAGAATACCTACCAAAAGCACACTGGCAATACTTGCGATCCATACAGCCGATTTTTGCCATCTTGCAGAAGGCTTTCGAACTGGATTCATATTTTCTAGAGACTCCCTTACATTATCCTCAGCTTCAATTTGATGAAGAACACGTTGTGGATCAAGCTTCGGTTCCATTCGTTCATAGGATTTTTTCAGTAGTGCCATACGTTGGTCAAATTGCTTATCATCCATTTTCAACACTCCCATCTTGCATTAATGCTGCCTTTAGCTTTTCCTTCGCTCGTAATAATCGCACTTTCACCGTCGATAACGAAATATTTAAGACCTCAGCGATTTCTTCGTATTTTAATTCGTGGAAGTAATACAACACGATAGGATAACGGTATTTTTCGTCAAGGACCTGAATAGCACGATGTAGATGCCTGTCCTCTTCAAACAAAAGAACATCCTCTTCAGCAGATGAATGAGTCTTTTGCTGTTGGGCTTGTAGCTTGTCCTCTTTAACCTGCTGCCGTTGTTCCTTACGATAATAATCACGCGTAGCATTTAATGTGATTTTATAGAGCCACGTGGTAAATCGATCCTGTTTAAATTGGTGTAAAAAGCGATACAGTTTAACAAATACCTCCTGTGAAACATCAGCTAAATCATTTGTATGTACGCCACATTGAAAGGCAAACTTTTCAACGGTTTGCTGATGTATACGGATAAGCTCAATATAGGCATCTTTATCTCCTTGCTGAGCCCTTGCTATTAGTTCAACCTCCGTCATAGCTACCCCCCCTTTTAATAATGAAACGAAGCATTCTACCTAATTGTTACATAATTTAAATGTCCTTCCTCATATGTCATCTCTCTATATTTTTACTCCATCAAATGTCTTTCTTGCTATCATCAATTTTCTGATATTTGCTTGTGTTATGAGAATATTGAGGTAAAATAATACTTTAGTATAAGGAGGATTTATTTTCGTGTCATCGAGGGATCAATTTACAACAAAAATTGGGTTTATTTTAGCTGCCGCAGGAAGTGCTATAGGGTTAGGAGCCATTTGGAAATTCCCCTATATGGCGGGTACGAATGGCGGTAGTGTCTTTATTTTATTATTTATTTTATGTACTTTCTTTATTGGCTTACCCGTCCTCATTGCTGAGTTCATGATAGGTCGTCGAGGTCAAAAGGATGCCGTCACTTCCTTTAAGGAACAAGCACCAGGAAAGCCATGGTATTTGATTGGCTGGGGCGGTATGGTAATTGCAGGCCTTATCTTATCATTCTACAGCGTTGTTGGTGGATGGATTTTAAGCTACTTAGGTCGTGCCTTTACATTTAAGCTAACGAATGCTGGCTCTGACATCAACTACGCTGATTTATTTGGCGATATTATTTCAAGCCCTTTTGAAGCAGTACTTGTACAGGGACTATTTATGTTATTAACAGTAGTCATTGTGTCAGCAGGTATTAAGGGCGGAATTGAAAAAGCCAGCACATGGATGATGCCTCTCCTCTTTATTTTCTTTATTGTCCTAGCTATTCGCTCTTTAACTTTAGACGGGGCTATGGAAGGCGTTAAATTTATGTTTGTACCTGATTGGTCCTATTTAAATGCTGAAACATTTTTAATGGCCTTAGGACAAGCATTCTTCTCATTAAGTGTAGGTATTGCGGTTATGATTACATATGCTTCCTATTTATCTAAAACAGAGAAGATTGGTAACTCTGCGATTAATGTAGCATCTATGAATATTATTATCTCTTTACTTGCAGGACTTGTTATTTTCCCAGCAGTATTTGCGCTTGGTTATACGCCTGATCAAGGGCCAGGCTTAGTATTCATTATTTTGCCAGCTGTATTCGAGCAGTTACCTCTTGGTGGCTTATTCTTAACTATTTTCTTCATTCTATTGCTTTTTGCTACAGTCACTTCTTCCATTTCCATGTTAGAAATAGTCGTGGCAATCGCTATTGGTGATAAACCAGAAAAACGTAGAAAAATTGCTTGGATTGGTGGAATCATTATTTTCATCTTTGGTATTCCAAGTGCCCTTTCATTTGGCATATTAGCAGATGTAAAAATAGTAGATCGCTCTATTTTTGACTTTGTGGATTTTATGACTAATAGCATCGGAATGCCGATTGGAGCTTTGTTGATTTCAATTTTTGCAGGTTATTATTATACAAGGGATATTTCACGTAAAGAATTAGCTGCGTCTAGCTTCATGTTTAATATTTGGTACATTTTAATTCGCTACGTCTCCCCACTCGCCATTTTTATTATTTTCATTCAGGGGATTTTGCCTTTATTTAAATAAGTAATAGCCTCATGATGCATTAAAAAAGAGGTTGTCCATTGACAACCCCTTTTTTTATAAGGAATATGCAAAATATTTTAAATAATACATTTCGCTTCAAATTTAATGGCAATTAGTTTGTAAGAAATGGCTACACAATCTTCAAACGGTATCCATTGCTCAAACGAATGCTCATATGTTTCTTGAATAACTTTTGCAAGTGTTGATGGATCATCAATCCCTTGCAATGCTGCAACTACATCTGCTGTTTCTGTATCATAATGGTCTGGACCTAAGTGGAATGGATCCCACTCCTCTAGCAGATGGACAGCTGCTTGATTCATTTTTATATTTTCCAAAATACTCACCTATTATCCTTTGATCATACTCGTATGATACCATAGTAAAAAAAAAAGAAAAGAGTGATTTGCTTGTCTATTTTTGATCAAACTATCAAACGTCGATGTACAAACTCAGTAAAATGGGACGCAATGGAAAAGGTTTATGGCCTAAACGATGCCTCAGATATCTTACCAATGTGGGTAGCCGATATGGATTTCCCTGCTCCAATAGCCGTTTCAAAGGCTTTACAACAACATGCTGAACATACTATTTTTGGCTATAGTTATATGAGTGAAGAAGCGATACAATCCATTGTAGACTGGCAAAGTACTCGCCATGACTGGCACATAGAGAAAGAAGCCATCCTATTCTGTAATGGTGTTGTGGCTGCATTAGCTAACAGCATTGTTGCCCTAACTAACCCTGGGGACAAAGTACTCATTTCACCTCCAGTTTATCCGCCATTCTTTAACATACCAAAAAGTAATGGTCGTGAAGTTGTGAGCTGCCCATTAATTGAAAAAGACGGATTGTTTGTCTATGATTTTGAAGCCTTCGAGCAGTCTTTAGCTCAAGATGTGAAAGCCTACATACTATGTAACCCGCATAATCCAGGAGGCTATGTATGGGATGAAGCTACTTTAAAGGAAATTGTACGACTTTGTGCTAAATATGATGTCATCATTATTTCTGATGAAATCCATGCTGATTTAATGATTAATGGGGATAAACATATTCCTTTAGCTAAAGTTGCAGGTGATGAAATCAATCGCATTGTTACGTGTATGGCTCCTACTAAAACATTTAACTTAGCAGGAATTCAAGTTTCATATATGATCGTAACAGATAAGAAAAAACGCTTGAAGCTAGAGGCCATCAATATGGCAAGTGGTCAAGGCTCATTAAATACATTTGCCTCTGTTGCCCTTCATGCAGCATACACAGAAGGGGCTCCTTGGTTAGATGAATTACTTCCTTATATTTCTGCCAACATGGATTATGTGAAAACGGAGTTAGAGCAGATCCCAGGTATTCGTGTTACGATTCCTCAATCCACTTATTTAATCTGGATTGATTACCGAGAACTAGCGCTTGAAGAGAAGGAGATCATGAACCGCTTACTTGAAATCGGAAAACTTGCTCTAGAACCAGGGACAAAATACGGAGAAGAAGGTCGTGGCTTCCTACGTATGAATGTTGCTTGTTCATTTGATACTGTGAAAGATGGAGTCGAGCGTTTTAAAAAGGTCTTTGCGCAATAAAATGGTTGAAAGGATATCTCTCTCCTTAGAGCTATCCTTTTTCTATGTTTAAAAACAAAATTTTGTGGAAAAGGTTCTTATCAATCGGATTTATACAGAGGTGATTTTACATGGACATTGTCCCTTTAACGATTAAACGTGCTTATATGACATTCCTATTTCCCTTCGCCTATTCCGAAAAAAATCGTCAAAAAATCAGTGATATACTACTAAACGAGGGCTTTTCCTTTTTCACCTTAAACAATACATCTCTTGAAGACGCTTTTTATGGTGATATGACGATTATACATGAGGAACTTGCCCAATTTTTCTATCCTTTTTTGGAGGATAAATTATTTCCAAACGAAATGAATAACCCTGACTTTATTCGTTTTTCGAAAGCTTTTTATACACAAGGCGCCTTACATCTGCAAGAAAGTCAAATCAATTATGATTACGAAGTGATGAGTATTGATGTGACATTATGTCCTTTTGGGAATGGGATTATAACAGTCAGAACAAATATTACAGATCAATCGCATGATCTAAGTGATATCTTAAATTTTATCCACTATTTTAGAGTATTAGAGGCTAAACTAAGAGAGGAAAAAGGTGCAAGTCATCATTTTTCATTTGGTCATTGTTCTTCTACGAGTGAATTATTATTTAAGTATTTTATACCTTATTTAAAACCCTTTCTATTACATCAACAAGACCATAGCTATGAAGGCTTACCTTTCTTTGAAGATGAGAGAATGTTTGCCTCAGCTTATTTAATTGCAGAGGAAGAAGCTAAAATTATACCTGAGCATTTATTTCGCTTAGGACAAGTAGACGGTAGGACACCTGCTGGCAAACCCTTTATTTCTAGCACTAATCCTTCATATATCTCTAATTATGTACAAGAGCATGCCCATACACGCTGGGCTCCTAACAGTTATATTATCACCTCCTCACAAGCACAAATAACGATTACAAATAGGCCGTTTGCCAAATGTACACATAGTATTCAAGAATTTATGGGTACGCACTATTACAATTTGTTCATTCATTATTTTTATAAAATGATGCTCTTAAAGCTTTCCTATGAGTATAGTGAAATAAAGTGGGGCAAAGATAAACAGGTTGTCAATGAACTAATCGAGCTGATTACAAAGTTTTCTGCACGCTATTATTTTGAAGAAGTCATCGTACGAACAGAAGGCAGAGAAATTGCTCAATTGCTACGAAAGTACTTCCGTATAAATGAACATTATGTAGAAACGAAAGAAACATTGAATAGTTTGTATCGAACACAGGAAGATCAATCCGATAATCGAAGTAATAATTTACTATTTATTTTAACAGTCTTTACTGTGGTATCGGGCATTTATGGGATGAACTTAGTCATTGAAGGGTGGAAAGATAGCAGTGATTTCGATAGCATCGGTAGTTATACACTCTTTGAATGGGTAGCCTTTATTACTGCATTGAGTGGGATTGGCTTGTCACTTGTACTGGTTTGTTTCACTGCCATCAAGGCCCTGCAAAATACTATTCGACGCTTTAAAAAAAATTGATACAATAAAAAAGAATCTGCTCGCCCTCTGTGGCAAGAAGATTCTTTTTTATTAGATATTCTGTTGATTGTTTGTGTTTTTCTTTTCTGCTAAAATACGTGCTTCAATTTCTTTTGATTTTAATTCTTGTTTCTTAGAAATTTTTCTGAAAAGCGTAAACACGATAATACATAAAATAAGCATAATTAAAAATTCAAATGCTGCTGGAATATAACCTGATTTGTCTTCTGGGAAATATAAAAATTGATACATAAAGTTCTGCATGTTCTACACGTCCTTATACGTATTATTCAAAGACTGTAATTGACTCAATTTTCACATCTTCTAATGGTTTGTCACGGAAATCTTTTTCCACATCTGCAATTTTATCCACAATGTCCATACCTTCTACTACATGACCGAATACTGTGTGTTTATGGTCTAACCAAGGTGTACCACCGTTTTGAGCATAAGCTTCGATGATCTCTTCAGGGAAGCCCGCCCCTTGTAATTGACGAAGCATATCACTTGGAAGGTGCTTCATTTGTACAATAAAGAATTGAGAACCATTTGTGTTTGGTCCTGCATTTGCCATTGAAAGCGCTCCACGTAGGTTAAACAATTGCTCTGAGAACTCATCTTCAAAGGAATTACCCCAAATTGATTCTCCGCCCATACCAGTACCAGTTGGGTCGCCACCTTGAATCATGAAGTCTTGAATAACACGGTGGAAAATAATGCCGTTATAGTAGCCTGATTTAGCATGACCTAAAAAATTCTCAACCGTTTTCGGTGCGTGCTCAGGGAATAATTTAATTTTGATAGCACCTAATGTTGTGTTCATTTCTACAAGCACTTCGCCTGCTTGTACGTCTGTTGTTAACTGTGGAAACATGGAAGTCTCTCCTTTAATGATAAATTTCAGTTTCAATGAAAAAGATGCCCTTGCACCTTTTCTGACCTCATTTTAGTCTAACATACTTCCTACTGGTTTTCTTCCTCTAAGTATTGACGATTTTTGCACTTTTACTATTCATGTTTAAAACTATGTAAATAGGTCTGAGCGAGTATTTGGAATCAATCCAAAATATGTTATTCTGATGAAGGATTTATAGAAAGAGTGGAGGCACACATGAAAAAGGCTTTTGGTTTTTTTATTATCGTTCTATCCCTTCCTGCTTTATGGTGGATTAGCACAAACATTAAAACAGAAATCAATATTGCACAAGCACATGAGGAACAAATGACTAATGCAATACATTTACCCGAGGTAGAGGCCCAACTACCTGTTACACTTATTGATCGAAATGGGCAAACATTTAGTGAGGAATATGTCGAATGGCGGCAGCCACTAAGTTTACAAGAAATTCCACAAATTGCCCAGGAAATATTCATTACCAGTGAGGATGCTGATTTTTATACGCATATTGGCTTTGATTTAAGTGCTATTATTCGTGCAGTTGTAGCCAATTCAAATAGCAACACAACCTCTCAAGGTGGTAGTACAATTACGCAGCAGCTTGTTCGGATGCGTTATTTATCCGAAGAAAAAACATATGAACGGAAATTAACAGAGCTTTTTTATGCCTATGAATTAGAAAAAGAATTTGATAAAGAAGCCATTTTAACGATGTACCTAAATGAGTCCTATTTCAGCAATCAAGTTTATGGCATTGGCGGAGCAGCCACCTATTATTTTCAAAAGCCACTCCAAGAATTATCCATCGCTGAAATAGCTTTCATTGCAGCCATCCCAAATAACCCTTCCCTTTATAATCCTTTAAAGAATTATGATCAAACTAAAGCAAGGCAGGAGCGTTTGTTAGATACCCTTGCAGCAAATGGGTCTATTACAGAGGGAGAGGCAAAAAACTATAAGGCTGATGCCATTACATTAAATGTGAAAGATAAAATTCAAAGTTATCCAATGTATAGCACTTATGTTCTTCAAGAGCTAAAATGGCTTATTGCAGAAAAAGAAGGTTATGCGGATCGACTAAGCTCTACAGATAATGAGGAAGAAAAGAAAAAAATTAAAGCACAATTAGACATTCGACTCAATACATTATTTCAAAATGGACTCATCATTCACACAGCACTTGATCCTACTAAACAGCAACATGATGAGGAAAAAATGTCAGCTATTTTAGGTACTAGCCCATGGCAAGCTGCAGGTGCAGCCATTGAAAACCAATCAAGAGAAATAGTCAGTCTGTATGCAGGAAAGAACTATGAAAAATTTGATTTCCATCGTGCATTCCAAGGAACACGTCAGCCTGGTTCAGCTTTTAAGCCTCTGGCAGTCTATGCACCATTCTTCGAAACAACATCTCATACACCTGATTCGATTGTCAATGGTGGGCGTTATTGTGTGGGCTCGTTTTGCCCACAAAACTATGGGGGCTATACGTATGGTGATGTGTCAATTCGTACTGCTTTTCGACATAGCTATAATACATCTGCACTTCGTCTCTTTCAAACCGTTGGCGTCGAGACAGCCTTTCATTACCTTAATCGCTTTCACTTCCGCTCGATTGTAGAGAAAGATTATAATTATGCTGCATCATTAGGAGGACTAACCTATGGTGTAACAGCATTAGAACTAGCAGATGCTTATACTAGCTTTATTGATGGCTCTTATGTACTTGCACATAGTATTCGAAAAGTCACAGCATTAGATGGAACAGAGCTTTATAGTTGGGATACACAGCGTGATCAAATTTGGTCTCCTAAAACAGTAAAATACATGCGTGAACTCCTTGCAGATGTTGTAGCAAACGGTACGGGTCAAGGTGTCTATAGTAATAGCAGCTACGTTGGTGCAAAAACAGGGACAACGAATGACTATCGTGACTACTGGCTTGCTGGACTCAATAATGAATATACTGCTGCTGTATGGCTAGGGTATGATAAACCTCAATCGATGCAGCAATTAGAAGAGTACAAAATTCATCACCAATTATTTAACGTGTTGCTTGAGTAGTGAAACATGCAAAAGGTAGTAGTCGCTAAGACTACTACCTTTTTAAAGTGTTAAAAAACAAAACCATTAATTAAATTTTTATTAAAGATGTAAATGGTTTTCCGTTACAGGCTACTTGTTTTCCTGTGGACGAGCGCCGAGCCGCTTCCTCCGCTCCGTACAGGGGCTCACTATCCATGGGATTTAACGTCACAGAGGAGACCCTGGAGCGAATGTAAAGGAGTGAAGCGGCTCATCGAACTCCCCCTGGAAAGGACGCTGGCAGAACGGAAATCAACCCCTCGCCTTTCAAACTCTCTTTTTCTACTATTAACATCACCATTTTAATAGTATGTATTAATTTGCAAACGGCAAACTTGCCAAAATGCCATTATATAGCTTTAATACGACATAAATAACTAATGTTAAAAGAATCGTCCACATAAAAAGCTCAAAGATTAATAGACCGATTGTGCCGCCCATTGATATAAAATGACTCATTTTATAAATCAGATAAATAAAGTAGGTAAATATCGTTATGACGAAAATACCTATTAAAACATAAATAAATTGGATGGCAAATGCAGAACACATAGCACCTACAAATAAGATAATATAGCCACCTCGAGCCTGACTAACTGTGGCTCCTTCGTTGTCCTTTGAAAAGAACAGCATTCCTACTTCATGAATGGTTTCGCCTACTAGTTTAAGGGCAGAAAATAACATAAAAAAAACAATGGCAAAGACGATGAGAAGAAATACACGTAACTCAAAATCTGATAAAAACTCTCGCATTCCTGAATACACACCGATGGCTTGAAAAATCTGTAAAGATTTACCAACAGCATACATCCCAAATGTCAAACTAAACAATAAAATTGTAATTAATGGTAGATAACCATAGATATATGGGTTCTTCATAAAAAATTTTTTTCCTCTATTTTTATTGATAACTTCCTATTTATAATATAACGAAAATTCTCCAACGACCGCAAGCTAAATCCCAATAGTACATATGCATTCCCAATTAAAGTACGTTATAATTGATTTACTTACCTGCATAAAGGAGGGTTTTTTTGTTACAAGTACTTTATATTTTTATTCCAATGCTTGTTGCAATATTAGTGCCATTATTATATAAACGCATGAATAATATTCACACAGGTTGGTTTGTTCTTGCTGTACCTGTTACGCTTGCTGTTATTTATACAACATATATTGCTCAAGTTGCTAAAGGTGAAGTATTTACTGCAGAGCTACCTTGGATTCCATCGCTTGATATTTCCATCATCTCATATTTAGATGGACTTAGCTTATTATTCTCATTACTCATTACTGGAATTGGCTCGTTAGTTGTGCTTTACTCCATTTTTTACTTAGATAAACATAAAGAAAAATTACATAACTTTTATGTTTACTTACTGTTATTTATGTCAGCCATGCTGGGAGTAGTACAGTCAGATCATTTAATTACTCTCTATTTCTTCTGGGAGCTAACATCCATATCATCATTTTTACTCATCGGCTATTGGTATAATCGGGATGCCTCACGCTTCGGTGCATTAAAGTCTATGATGATTACAGTTGGCGGCGGTTTAATGATGTTAGGTGGCTTCGTTCTTCTTTATTTAATGGGAGGAACCTACTCGATTCGAGAATTGATAGTCATGGCACCAAATTTAGTAGACCAACCTTTATTCACTTGGTCACTTGTCCTATTACTCTTGGGAGCATTTACAAAATCCGCGCAATTCCCATTCTACATTTGGTTACCAGATGCCATGGAGGCGCCAACACCAGTAAGTGCATACCTTCACTCAGCTACAATGGTCAAAGCAGGTATCTATTTAGTTGCACGATTTACGCCGATATTTGCAGCCTCTGAACTTTGGGTGTGGCTTGTAACAGGTGTAGGTATCTTAACTTTATTCTGGGGTTCCTTCTTTGCAGTGAAGCAAACTGATTTAAAAGGTATTCTAGCATTCTCTACAGTCAGTCAGCTTGGGCTTATTATGTCACTACTCGGGGCAAGTGCTGTTGCTTTCCATGCAAATGGCTCAATCGATACCATAAAGTTTGCTGCATTTGCTGCCATTTTCCACCTTATTAATCATGCAACATTTAAAGGCAGTCTCTTCATGATTGCAGGCATTGTGGATCATGAAACTGGAACTCGAGATATTCGTAAACTCGGTGGTTTAATGAGTATTATGCCAATTAGTTTTACTGTGGCTGCAATAGGAAGTTTATCAATGGCTGGTCTTCCACCATTTAATGGCTTCTTAAGTAAAGAAATGTTTTTAACAGCGATGCTTGCACTTCAAAAGTTTGAATTCTTCGGCTTTGAAACATGGGGAGCACTCTTCCCTATTGTTGCGTGGATTGCTAGTATTTTTACATTTATCTATAGTTTCTATTTTGTTTTCCGAACATTTAATGGGAATTACAAACCAGAGCAGTTACCTCATAAACCACATGAGGCGCCGATTGGTATGCTAATTTCTCCTATTCTTTTAGCAGCTTTAGTTGTGACAATCTTCTTTATTCCAAACTTTATCGGTAATACCTTTGTAAAACCAGCCGTTCAAGCGATACAGCCATTTTTGTATGATTCACCTCAAGCTGTTGATATTCATGTATCTGCTTGGCACGGCATTACCCCAGAGTTACTGATGACCATTGGAATTATAATAGTTGGGGTATTGTTATTTGTTGCCTTACCAAAATGGCAAGGGATGTATCAACGATTCCCGCAAGCGTTAACATTAAACAATGCCTATGACAAAATCATGCAGGGATTAGATGTTGGCTTAAATCGTATTTCCCGACGCTATATGACAGGTTCTATGCGTCACTATTTACTCTATATGTTTAGCGGAATAACTATTATTGTTATCGGCTCTTTATTCGTGAAAGATGCATTTAGTATTTCATTCCAAGGAGCCTCACCAATTAATTTGTATGAAATTATCTTGATCGTAGTTTTATTAATTGGTACTGCCATCACCATCTTGGCCAAATCACGTTTAACAGCCATTATTGGGCTTGGTACTGTAGGCTATACAGTAGCCTTATTCTTTGTCATTTTTAACGCACCTGATTTAGCGCTGACACAGCTCGTTATAGAAACGATTTCAGTAGCACTATTTTTATTAGCATTTTACCATTTACCTAAGCTTGGTAAACGCGAGGAGCGAATGAGGTTCCAGTTAAATCGTGCCATTGTTTCCATTGCAGTTGGTGTGATGGTAACACTTGTTGCGCTATCAGCTCATTCCCAAAAACTAGTTCCCTCTATTGCTAAGTACTACGAGGAAACCGTCTATTCTTTAGCTGGTGGTGGAAATATTGTAAACGTAATTTTAGTAGACTATCGAGGTTTCGATACATTGTTTGAAATTACAGTACTCGGTATAGCTGGCATGGCCATCTTAGCTATGATTAAGTTACGTATGAATAGAAAGGAGAACACTCATGAAAACAAATGATGTGATAATACAATTTACAGCTAAAATTGTATTTTTCATTATTTTCTTCTTCTCCATTCATATTTTTTTAGCTGGTCACTATACACCTGGTGGAGGCTTTGTTGGAGGGCTGTTAACATCAAGTGCACTTGTTCTTTTAGTGTTAGCCTATGATATCAACACAGTCCGCCATATTCTACCTATTAATTACACATATTTAACAGCCATTGGCTTACTATTAGCCCTTGCTACTGCGGCATACCCAATGTTTGTGGGCAAACCGTTTTTCACACATTTCTTTGATTATTTCGATTTACCGCTTCTAGGCAAACAGTCATTACACACGGCTATGCTTTTTGATAGCGGGGTTTATTTGGTTGTTGTCGGCGTTACGATGACCATTATTCAAACGATTGGAGAGGATGAATAATGGAAATAATTATGGCCTTTGTGATCGGCTTTCTTTTTATGGCAGCGGTCTATTTAATCTTATCAAAAAGTTTATTGCGCATTATTATTGGAACAGGTCTGTTAAGTCATGGTGCTCATCTACTCATCTTAACAATGGGTGGTCTTGGTGGTGAAGCTCCACCTGTCTTAAACGAAGGAGCCAAAACATTTGCTGATCCCTTACCCCAAGCACTTATTTTAACTGCAATTGTTATAAGTTTTGGGGTGACAGCATTCTTCCTTGTACTTGCCTACCGTTCCTATCAAGAGCTTAACACGGATGATATTAGCTTAATGAGAGGAAGTGATGAGGATGAATAACTTCCTACTATTACCCATTATCATCCCGTTTTTCTTCGGTATGATTTTAATGTTTGGACAAAAAAATCTAACTTATCAGCGATCATTTTCATTACTTGGGATTGGACTAGCCCTCCTCTCTGCCCTCTCACTGCTTTTAACAGTGAAAGAAGATGGTATTCAAAAGGTCACATTTGGAAATTGGCCTGTTCCTTACGGTATTACAATGGTATCTGATATGGTGTCTGCATTGCTCGTTACAACGACATTGCTTATTGCACTATTTGTTGTTTGGTATGGCTTCGGTTCTATCACGAAGGAACGCGAACGCTTCTTTTATTACCCTGGTATTATGTTTATTTTAACTGGGGTCAATGGTGCCTTTACAACAGGTGATATTTTTAACTTATTTGTGTTCTTTGAAGTATTGTTAATGGCTTCCTATTTACTCATCGTTTTAGGTGGTGAGAAGGGGCAACTGAAAGGGTCAATTAAATATATTTTAATTAATGTTATTTCTTCGGCATTATTTGTTATAACCGTGGCCTATTTATATTCTGTAGTAGGAACATTAAATATGGCTGATATTGCGGTAAAAATTGCTGAAATTAATCAACCAGGGATTATTACTGTTATTGCTGTACTATTTTTAATGGTATTTGGACTAAAAGCAGCTATTTTCCCATTATACTTTTGGCTTCCTACTTCGTATGCAGCAGCCCCGATCCCTGTCTTAACTCTATTTGGCGCTCTGCTCACAAAGGTTGGGGTCTATGCCATTACACGTACCTACACACTATTTTTTGTACATGATTTATCCTATACGCATGATTTACTAATGGCATTAGCTATTGCAACAATTGTGGCTGGTTGTATTGGAGCACTCGCTTATTTTGATGTAAAGCTCATTATTATCTATAACATTGTCATTGCAGTAGGTGTCATTTTATTTGGTGTCTCTCAAATGAATGAGGCTTCTTTAAAAGGAGCGATGTTTTATTTAATTCACGATATGCTGATTAAGGCAGCACTCTTTATGTTAATCGGCATTGTCATCTACATTACTGGTACATCTGACTTGCGTAAAATGGGTGGACTTATGAAAAAATACCCTGCACTGGGTTGGTGTTATTTAATAGCAGCTTTTGGCTTAGCTGGAATTCCACCACTTAGCGGGTTTGTTGGAAAGCTGTTAATTGTTCAGGGAGGCTTTGAGGCTGGCAGTATGTGGAGCAGTATTTTCATTTTAGCATCTTCACTGCTTGTTTTACTATCCGTGATTCGTATTTTCCTCTATGCCTTTTGGGGTGAGGAAAAAGAAACACAAGGTACCGTCGACAAATCTACCTATAAAATGCTGTTTATGCCTACTGCCTTGTTAGTACTTATTACGGTCGCATATGGTGTGGGTTCTGAATGGATTACGCCATTTATGGATGATGCTGCAAAACTATTAAATGATCCATCTATCTATATAGATGCTGTGATGAAGGAGGATTAGCACTATGGCATTTCAAATGATTTTAAATTTTGTACTTGCCTTTGTCTGGATGTTCCTTTCTTCTAATTACACAGCAACTGGTTTTATCATAGGATTCATGATGGGGATACTTTTACTTATTCTCATGCGGAGGTTTTTCAAGTCCCGTCTTTATGTCTATCGATTATGGGCCCTGCTAAAATTAACGTTGTTGTTCTTTAAAGAATTAATTTTAGCAAATGTTCAAGTGTTAAAAGTAGTGTTGAAGCCTAAACTGGACATGCAACCAGCCTTTTTTGCTTATCCAACTGTTTTAACACAAGACTGGGAAATTACGTTATTATCAAGTCTTATTACTTTAACACCAGGAACAGTTGTAGTGCATGTTTCGGATGATGCGAAAACATTGTATGTACATGCAATTGATATTAACGATGTGGATGAAGCCATTGCTTCCATTCGAGATTCATTTGAAAAAGCGATTTTGGAGGTGAGTAAATCATGACAACATTTATTATTGCTGTAATCGTAGTGATTTGCTTATCAATGATAGCGGTCATTTATCGAATGGTAAAAGGTCCTTCCGCATCCGATCGTGTTGTAGCTTTGGATTCACTTGGTGTTTCACTCATTTCCTTAATCGGACTATTTTCGATTTTAGTGGAAACAAGCTTCTTTCTTGAAATCATTTTATTGCTAGCAATTTTATCGTTTATCGGTACGATGGCTTTCTCTAAATTCATAGAGAAAGGAGATATCATCAAACGTGACAATTCTCGCTAATAGTTTAGTTATCTTTTTCATTACTGTTGGAGTACTCTTTATTGTCGTGACAGCTATCGGACTTGTCCGCTTACCTGATTTGTATACACGTGCACATGCCGCTTCAAAAAGTGCAACACTTGGCGTCATGTGTGTACTGATTGGTGTATTCTTTCACTTTTGGCTGATTGAAGATCATTTCAACCCTCGTATTTTACTGGGGATACTCTTCCTCTTTATTACTGGTCCTGTTGGCGGACACATTATGACGCGTTCTTCCTATATTGCTGGTGTTAAGCCTTGGAAAGGTACCGTACGTGATGAACTAGGTCCTGAAATTGACAGAATGAAAAAGGAACAAGGTGTAAAATAAACGTAAAAATCTGCCCGATTACTAAATCGAGCAGATTTTTTTAGTTAAATATATCCCTTGGCAGTTAAAATATTTGTCAGTTGCTCCACACATTCTTCAATGGAATGCTGTTCTGTATCCAAAATAACTTCTGGGTTAATCGGTTCTTCATATGGAGCGCTAATCCCTGTAAAATTAGCAATTTCAGCATTCCTTGCTTTTTTATACAAACCTTTAGGATCTCTTTTTTCACATGTTTCTACTGAACACTTTACAAAGACCTCTAAAAATTCACCATCCTCTACAAGTTCACGGACTACCTGACGATCTTCTCGATAAGGTGAAATAAAAGCCGTTAGCACAATTTGACCGCTCTCTATAAATAACTTTGAGACTTCACCTATTCGACGAATATTTTCTTTGCGCCCTGCCTCATCGAATCCTAAGTCACTATTTAAGCCATGACGCACATTATCACCATCTAATACGAAGGCTTGATTGCTCCTTTCAAATAATCGACGGGCAAATGCATTAGCCACTGATGATTTTCCTGAAGCAGATAAACCCGTAAACCATAAAATAAAGCTTTGATGTTTATTTTTTGAACGGCGTTCTTCTTTTGTAATGGAGGCTTCATGCCAAACAATGTTTGAACTCATTTCACTACCTCCTTACTCATGCCTTTAATTAAAATGTCTACGACTTCTTTACGACTGAATGTACTTGGTGGTACTTCTCCATTTCGTAGCATCTCACGTACCTTCGTTCCTGATAGAATGACATGGGCAGAGCTATCATGTGGACACGTCTTTGTCGTCGCCATGCCTTCACATTGCTGGCAATAAAAGCTATGCTCAAATTTCAGTGGGACAATTCCCAATTCATCTTCAGTAAACTGTTCAAAAATCTTTTGTGCATCATATGTGCCATAATAATCACCAACACCTGCATGATCACGACCAACAATAAAATGAGTACAGCCATAATTTTTTCTAACAAGTGCATGGAAAATAGCTTCCTTTGGTCCTGCATACCGCATAGCGGCTGGAAAAATACCTAATTGTACACGACTTTCAGGATAATAGTTTTTTAATAAAACCTCATAGCTCTCCATACGTATAGCAGCTGACACATCATCTGACTTTGTTTCACCCACAAGTGGATTTAGAAATAACCCATCAATCGTTTCAAGTGCTGCCTTTTGAATATATTCATGCGCCCTATGGACTGGATTACGTGTTTGGAAGCCAACAATAGTTTTCCATCCCTTGTCAGCAAATAATTGTCGCGTTTCTATTGGATCAAATGAATAAGCAGGGAACTTTTGTGTAAGACGTTTAATTAACGTAATTTTCCCTCCAACATAAATGGCAGGACGATCAAAAAGCTTTTGAACGCCCGGATGTGCTAAATCCTCTGTTCCATAGACAAGTAAAGCCTCTTTTCGTTTATTCGGCTCATAAATATCTGCTACTTCAATAACGCCATATACTTCATCACCATAAACCAGCTTCACCTCGTCACCAGGCTGTAAAATGGACGCTTTCTCTTTTGTAACAGGTAAGGTAATCGGAATACTCCATACTACACCTGATGCTAAACGACTTTGTGCCACGACTGACTCATAGTCTACTTGTGTTAAAAAACCTTCAATTGGGCTATACCCCCCTATAGCAATTAGCTCTAAATCACTCAACGAAATTGCATCCAACTCAATTTCCTTATGAATAGTTGTGATTTTTTTTTCCGGATTAAATGCTTGCACAAGTAGTCCACCATGTGGTTGTAGACTCATAAAAATCTCCTCCTAATTCTAGTTAAATACTAAGTTTTGTAGTCAAAAGATAGTGATGATATGATTCAATTTAAATGCCTTCCCCTGCATCATAGATAGACTGCTCTTCTTCACGCATCGTACGCATCAGACTAATGACCCCTAGCGTCCCAACAATAATGCTGCCATTTAAAATAATGGCATAAAGGTCTTTTTCTAAAAATAACTGCACTAAAAAATAAGAAATGACTAATGAAAAGATGGGTGATACAACCCAAATACGTATAATTTTTTTCACAATATGCTTATGGAAGATTTGCTTTCCGTTTTTCGCCATCCCCATCCCAATGATGGATGAAGAAGTGACTTGTGTTAAGGGTACTGGAAGCCCAAAAATTGAGCTTACGCCAACAAGCAGTGCACCTGTACTTGAAATGAGAATGCCCTCTGCCTTTTGAAAGCGCACTATTTTTTTACCGTTTGTTTCAAGCACTCGTTTACCAAGTAGCAGAGCACCTATTGCGACAAATGCACCGCCAAGCACAATGCCCGTTGTCACATCCATCATTCCTGCTCCCACCAAGGGTCCAACTGCGTTGGCAACATTATTCATCCCCGCTGAAAATGCTTCGAAAAATCCTGCTAAAACGAGAAGAACAGTTAAAATTGGCCGATCTTTCAGCAACCCTGTGTTTTGTAACTTATATAATAACTTTCCACATACAAGAGCAATGACAAAGGCAACAAGCGGTACAATCACCCAAAATGATATAATGACAAGCAGCGAATTGACGAATAGTACTTTATAGGCAATTCCTACACCCACGACAGCACCCACTGTTACTTCACTTGTTGATAAGGGAATGCCTAAAAGATTGGCGAAAAATAACGAGCTTGTCGCAGAAATCAAGATAATGATGACAACCTTTACCGTAATATATTCCTGGGGCATAATGCCTGAGCTTATCGTTTTAACTACCTCTCCTCCGCCTAATACAGCTCCACTGTAGACGCCTATCGCGCATAAAAGCAATGCTTGCCACGCTTTTTTGATGGCACCTGCCCCATAAGCAACACCCATTGAGGCTGCTGCACCGCTTGCTCCTATGTTCATCGCAAAAAATAAACTAATAGCTATTGCAAAATATTCAAGCATGGCAGAACTCCTTTATTCATGTAACCCGCACTCGGTTTTACCAGAACCTTGCCATCTACCTGAACGTAAATCCTCCATTGTAAATGATGGTTTCGTACAATGCTCACAGCCGATGCTTGGATAGCCTTGATCGTGTAACGGATTATATGGCAAACTGTGCTTCGAAACATAACGCCAGACATCCTTCCAAGTCCAATGAATCAATGGACAAACTTTAATCGATTTAAATTTATCGTCACGATTTAAAAAGTTTGTTTGTTGACGTGTTGGTGATTGCTCACGACGTAAACCTGATATCCAAGCCTTTTTACCTGATAAGGCTTCGTGTAAAGGTATTATCTTACGAATATCACAGCACTTATTTGGGTTGGTTTTCCATAGTTCGTCACCATGTTGTGTAGCTTGTTGCTCAAGTGTAAGGGTTGGCTTCTTCATGACAATGTTGAGTTGTGGATATTTTTCTTTGACTTTATGAATGGTTTCATATGTTTCTTTAAAGTGTACATCTGTATCTAAAAATACAATCGTAGCGTTAGGCTTTACCTTTGAAATGAGATCAATTAAGACAATGCCCTCAATACCAAAGCTACATGCATAGACGATTTCATCTCCATATTTTTGATAGCTCCACTGTAAAACCTCTAGTGCAGCCTTATACATATCATCAACCTGAAAATCAATGATCGGTTCTTGCCAATTTTCGTAAGTTAACATCGAATCCCCCTCATAACAAAAAAGGCGTTCTAACAAAAGACATAGGAAAAACAGGTCTTTGTTAAAACGCCTCTAGTTTGACTAGCCAGCTCTATATTTAATGATTGTTCACTAGTAGTTGTTACCTCGTACTACAATCATTCTTCTTATTACCAAATATATACTAAAGTACACCAAGCAGTCAACTAGGTTTTTTAAATATCTTTTCCATACACCCATTTTTTTTGCTCTTTGCTGCATATGATGAGTGGTATCTAAGGACACTTTTATTAATTTTCAAAATAAATAATCTTTTTTATAATTCCTTGTTGACTAATAGGAAATATATGTTTAATGTATTACTAAAGCTTTGACCTAAAAAAACGCTGATCAGAGGATCTGAAGGCCATCTACCCAATGTTGTCATGTCATTGTGGGTGATGGCTTTTTGCATTCTTAAGACAGAAAAGGGGCGGATTAACTATGAAAAAAAAGAGCTATGTTCTACAATCCTTGGCATTATTAACTATTCTAACGCTTAGTTTAACTGGCTGTGGAAGTGCTAACTCAGATCAAAAAACAAGCGGTCAGGAAGACAAGAAGTCTGTAGAGCTACTAAATGTTTCCTATGATCCAACACGGGAGCTTTACGATGAGTTCAACAAAGATTTTATAAAAAAATGGAAGGATGATACTGGCCAAGACGTCACAATCAATCAATCACATGGTGGATCTGGCAAACAGGGGCGTGCAGTTATTGATGGTCTTGAAGCCGACGTTGTGACACTCGCACTCGCTTACGATATTGATGAAATTGCTCAAACTCGTGAGCTGCTGAATAAAGATTGGCAAACCGAATTTGATCTTAATTCGACTCCCTATACATCTACAATTGTTTTTTTAGTTCGTAAGGGCAATCCAAAAAACATACAAGATTGGGATGATTTGATTCAAGATGATGTATCTGTCATAACGCCTAATCCCAAAACATCTGGAGGTGCACGGTGGAACTACTTAGCTGCTTGGGCTTATGCCGGAAAGTTATATAACAATGATGAGACAAAAATAAAAAAATTTATGAAATCACTTTACAGCAATGTAGAAGTACTTGATTCTGGCGCTCGTGGAGCTACAACAACATTCGTAGAACGTAAAATTGGTGATGTCTTAATTGCGTGGGAAAATGAAGCATACCTCTCTCTCAATGAATTAGGTAAGGATGAATTTGAAATCATCACGCCTTCTTTAAGTATTTTAGCAGAGCCACCAGTTGCAGTTGTAGACAAAATCGTAGATAAAAAAGGGACACGTGAAGTCGCTGAAGCTTACTTACAGCATTTATATAGTGATACAGGGCAAGAAATTGCGGCGAAAAATTATTATCGACCACGTAGTGAAACGATTCTAGCAAAGTATAAAGATCAATTCCCTCAGCTTGAACTTGTTTCCATCGATGATTTTGGTGGTTGGTCACAAGCACAAGCAACCCATTTTAAAGATGGTGGTACCTTTGATGAAATATACGTACCACAATAAGGAGCGTTTTGATGAGCAGTTTAATCATTCCTAAAAAATCGCGTCGAATTATTCCAGGCTTTCATTTATCTCTTGGTTATACAATGCTTTACGTAAGTTTACTAGTGTTACTACCACTTTCCATGATTTTCATTCATACCATGTCCTTAAGCTGGTCAGCATTTATAGATATCATTACAGATCCCCGTGCTGTTGCTTCCTACAAAGTGAGCTTCAGCACTGCACTGATTGCAGGCTTACTAAATGTTTTTTTCGGTACGACTATTGCATGGGTTCTCGTTCGCTATCAATTTCCCTTTAAACGAATCATTGATGGGCTTGTAGACTTACCTTTTGCATTGCCTACTGCTGTCGCTGGAATTGCTTTAACATCTCTTTATGCACCAAATGGTTGGATTGGTCAATTTTTTGATTTTAAAATTGCCTTTACACCTCTTGGCATCATTATTGCTTTAACCTTTATCGGGCTACCATTTGTTGTACGAACGGTCCAGCCCGTTTTACAAAATATCAGTGCTGAGGTGGAGGAAGCTTCGGCAAGCCTTGGAGCCAATCGTTTACAAACCTTCCGTAAAGTCATCTTACCAGAGCTAGTACCAGCAATTTTAACTGGCTTTTCCTTGGCCTTTGCGCGCGCTTTAGGTGAATATGGCTCGGTTGTTTTTATTGCAGGAAATATGCCGATGAAAACGGAAATTACGCCGTTAATTATTATGACAAAGCTTGAGCAATATGATTATGCGGGGGCAACTGCCATAGCTGTTGTCATGCTTGTGACATCCTTTATTTTGTTGTTCACCATTAACTTGATACAATGGCTAGCCAATCGTCGGTTTGTACATTAGGAGGTACTATATGGAACAATCAACTTTTATTCAGCAGGCTAGTACAGGAAAAAGGAAAGCAGCTACACAGACTGCTGCCTTACAGGAGCCTCGTATTATTCGCTATACGTTAATATTTATTGCCTTAGCTTTTTTAGCTTTCTCTATCGTACTACCTTTAGTATCTATTTTTATTACAGCCTTTCAAAAAGGATCCGATGTTTACTTTGCTGCGATTACACATCCAGATGCATTAGCTGCTATTAAGCTTACATTAATCGTCGTAGCCATTACTGTACCCCTCAATGCGATCTTTGGCGTAATGGCTGCCTGGGCACTTACAAAGTTTAATTTTAAGGGGAAAAATCTATTACTTACTATGGTAGATTTACCTTTTGCAGTTTCACCTGTTATCGCAGGTTTAGTGTTTATTTTATTGTTTGGCTCACAGGGACTATTTGGTGAATGGTTGTTTGCACATGATATTAAAATTGTTTTTGCACTACCTGGCATTGTCCTTGCCACAATTTTCGTCACATTGCCCTTTGTTGCACGTGAATTAATACCGCTGATGCAAACCCAAGGTATATCTGAGGAAGAAGCGTCCATTTCATTGGGGGCAAGTGGCTTTAAAACCTTTTGGTATGTCACTTTACCCAATATTAAATGGGGACTATTCTATGGTTTGATTTTATGTAATGCACGAGCCATCGGAGAATTCGGGGCTGTGTCTGTGGTATCTGGTCATATCCGTGGCATGACAAATACGATGCCCCTTCATATTGAAATTCTCTATAATGAATATCAATTTGCAGCAGCCTTTGCAGTTGCTTCCTTAATGAGCGTAATGGCCATCTTTACATTAATTGTGAAAGACATTATTGCTTGGAAATCAAAATCTAGTTAAAAGGAGATGGTCTCAATGAGTATACAAATTCAAAACGTATCCAAAAAATATGGGTCCTTTCAGGCACTAGAGGATATATCCGTACATATTCAGTCTGGGGAGCTAGTAGCACTGCTTGGCCCTTCTGGATCAGGAAAAACCTCATTATTACGTGTGATTGCTGGGCTTGAAACAACGGATGTCGGCAATATTTTATTTGATGGTCAATCCATCACAGATCGTCATCCAAAGGAACGCAATGTGGGCTTTGTCTTTCAACATTATGCGCTTTTTCGCCATATGACGGTCTTTGACAATGTAGCTTATGGCCTGAAGGTACGTCCTCGAAAAAGCAGACCTTCAAAACAACAAATCAAAGATAAAGTGATGGAATTATTGCAACTTGTGAAGCTTGAAAATTTCTCAGATCGATATCCAACACAGCTCTCAGGTGGGCAACGACAACGTGTCGCACTGGCAAGAGCGCTTGCTGTAGAGCCAAAGGTACTGTTACTAGATGAACCATTTGGAGCTCTCGATGCAAAAGTACGCAAGGAGTTACGTCGCTGGCTTCGAAAGTTACATGATGAATTTCATATTACAAGTATTTTTGTGACACATGACCAAGAGGAAGCTCTCGATGTTGCAGATCGCATTGTGGTCATGAATAATGGCAAAATCGAGCAAATTGGTAGTCCAGATGAGGTCTATACAAATCCCAAAAGTCCATTTGTCTATGACTTCTTGGGCAATGTTAATCTATTTAAAGGTCGCTTACATAATGGTAAGCTCATGCAGGGTGAAGTTGCACTTGATGTACCTGAGGCCCTAACACATTCAGAGGACAATGCGATAGGCTATGTACGTCCACATGATATTCAGATTGAGAAAACAAGTATTTCAGGTACAGTTCCTGTTAAAATCAGCCACATTCATTTGCTAGGACCTATCGTTCAAATTGAACTACGACGTGAGGATCTTGATGAATTTTTAGAAGCGGAGTTATCAAAAGAACAATTTCATCTTCTTCAACTGAAGGTGGGCGATCAGGTATTTGTAAAGCCGAAACAATTAAAGGTATTTATTCCTGAGGATTATTCTATATAAAAAACCATGTAGCAAATTTTTCTTTGCTACATGGTTTTTATTTTTAATGAAATTCTCTCCCATCATAGACAGCTGTGACATACCTAGCACGAATGACAAAGTCTCCAAAATGTTCGCCCTCTAAACGTTCCTTTGAAAAATGCAGAAGAATTGGTCGTAGCTCTGCTAAAATTTCCTCCTCACCAATATTTTCACGATAGATTTTATTTAAGCGATTGCCTGTAAAACTTGCACCAAGGTACATATTATATTTACCTGGCCCTTTGCCAATAAAGCCGATTTCACCCATTGCTGCACGTGAACAGCCATTTGGACAACCAGACATGCGAATAACAATTTCTGTTTCATTTAAGCCAGCCTCATCAATAATGGCATCAATTTTTGTTATAAGAGAAGGTAAATAGCGTTCTGCTTCTGCCATGGCTAAGCCACATGTCGGTAATGAGACACAGGCAATGGAATTGCGGCGTAAGGCAGAATAATGCGCACCGTCTGTTAGCTTGTATTGTTCAATAAGCGTATTTATTTGTTTCTTTTTCTGGGGTGTTACATTGCTAATCATTAGGTTTTGGTTCGGTGTTAAACGAAAATCACCCGTGTGCACCTTAGCTATTTCACGTAAGCCAGTTAACAACTGATAATCCTCAAAGTCTTTTATACGGCCATTTTGAATAAATAACGTATAATGCCAATGACCATCTGCCCCTTTAATCCAGCCAAATTCATCACCTGTACGCTCAAAAGTATAAGGACGAGCCTGCTGAATTTCCCAGCCTAGACGACGCGTTAATTCTTCTTGGAACCATTCAAGTCCTCTCGCATCAATCGTGTATTTAAATCGTGCATTTTTACGGACAGAGCGATTCCCATAATCACGCTGTATCGTTATTATTTTTTCTGCTGTTTCTAGTAATTTATCTGGCGTTATAAAGCCAATTTCACGAGCAAGCTGTGGATAGGTTTCATGATCACCATGTGTCATGCCCATGCCTCCACCAACCGCTACGTTAAAACCAACAAGCTGATTGTCTTCAACGATGGCAATCAGTCCTATATCTTGTGAAAAAACATCTACATCATTACTTGGTGGAATCGCAATACCAATTTTAAATTTACGCGGCAAATATTGAGCTCCATAAATCGGTTCAATTTCTACATCCTGACTATCTACTACCTTTTCTCCATCTAACCATAATTCATGATAAGCGCGTGTTCTCGGCAGTAAATGCTCACTTAGTTTTGCAGACCAATTATAAACCTCTTCATGTAATGCAGACTGGTTTGGATTGACATTACACATTACATTACGGTTCACATCTCCACATGCAGCAAGAGAATCCAATAACACCTCATTGATTTCCTGCATATATTTTTTAACATTCCATTTTAAAATGCCATGTACTTGAAATGCTTGGCGTGTTGTTAATTTTAAAGAGCCATTGCCATACTTTCTAGCCATTTCATCCATCACAAGCCATTGCGCTGGGGTAGCTGCTCCACCTGGTGTTCGTACACGTACCATAAATTGATAGGCCGGTTCCAGCTTTTGTTTCTGACGTTCATTCCGAAGATCTCGATCGTCCTGTAAGTAACTGCCATGAAATTTCATAAGGCGATTATCGTCCTCTGGGATACCAGAGCTTAATGGATTATTCATGGTACGTTCGAGTGTTCCACGTAGGTAATTACTTTCGGTTTTAATACGCTCTACATCACTTGGTTTCCCGGGCTGTGGAGGTAACACTATTTTTTCAGTCATTCTTTATCGCTCCTTTAATCCATTACACCTCAGCGTATTGGGCATACCTGAGGGTTTACTTGCTAACAAAGAGATCAACTCATTAATAAGGGAAGGTTTTCGAGAAATTTGTGTTGAACTCCATTAATAAACGTCACGTTGGTAGCGTTTTTGCTGTTTTAATTCATTCACATAGACTTTTGCTTCCTCTGGTGTTTTCTGTCCTTGCTGCTCAATAATTTGATGAATGGTTGCATCCACATCAGATGCCATTGATTTTTCGTCACCACATACATAAATGACAGCCCCCTGCTCCAGCCACTCATAAAAACTTGCGGCATTTTCATGCAATTTATGTTGAACATAGATTTTTTGGTCTGTATCACGTGAAAAGGCTACATGCATGTGACTTAATGTGCCAGCAGCTAGCCAACGTTGCCAATCCGTTTGATAGAGGAAATCCGTAACAAAATGCTGATCACCAAAGATGAGCCATGCTTTCCCCTCAATCCCTAACTCTTCTCGCTCCTCTAGAAAAGCTCGATATGGTGCAACACCTGTGCCTGCACCAATCATAATAATTGGCGTTTCATTATTCTCTGGCAATCTGAAATTCGGATTTTTATGAACATAGATTGGTAATGTATCACCTATTTGTATTCGTTCTGCCACACTTCCAGAGCAAACACCAAGACGTTGTCTACCTGCTGTTTCATAGCTTACCTTGCCAATCGTTAAATGAACCTCTTCGCTATTGGCCTTTTGGCTACTAGCAATAGAATAAAGTCGAGCTGGAATTTTACGCAGTAACTCTACAAATTGCTGTGCACTCCAAGTAAATGGTGTAAATTCCTCTACTAGGTCGAGCAAGTCTCTTCCTTTTGCATAGTCCTTCCAGGCTTTTGGTTCTTCAAATAGCTTAGAAAATTCTTTATGCTCTGTATAAGCAGCAATTTTTTCGAGTAACGGTTTAGATAACACCGTAATTTCTAATTTTTTCTGTAGTGCTTCTTTTATTGTTATTGTTTCATCAAAAACAGTCACTTCTGTCTCCGAATCAAATTGAAGTGCTGTCAGCAATGCATTGACTAATTGTTCATCATTCTCTGGCAGAATGCCAATGCTATCGCCAGGTTCAAAATGAAAATTAGCTCCCTCAATCGATAATTCAAGATGACGCGTCTCTTTATTGGAGCCACGACCATTTAGATTTATATTTTCAAGTACTTCAGCGTAAAATGGATTTTTTCTTGAATATGTAGATTCTTCAAGTACTTGCGCCCCTTCGGTGTGTGCTGAAGTAGACGTTGCTGAAGTTGTATGCTGAAGAAATTCCTGTTGAACCGCGGAGAACCACTGTGCAGCTGCGTCATCATAATCTACATCGCAATCTATACGAGGAACAATTCTTGTTGCACCTAATTGCGCAAATCGCTCATCGAAGTCCTTACCTGTCTTACAAAAAAATTCATAGGAGCTATCCCCTAAAGCAAGAACCGAATATTGTAGGTGTTCTAGCTTAGGCGCCCGCTTGCTATGCAAAAATTCATAGAATTGTATCGCTTGATCGGGTGGATCTCCCTCTCCATGTGTACTCACAATAAGTAATAGATTGGTGATCTTTTTTAAATTACTAGCTTTAAATTTCCCTAATGATGAGACAGTTACATCTACCTGCTGCTCTTTTAAAGCTGCTGCATACTTTTCAGCTAATCCTTGACTATTGCCTGTTTGGGAACCATATAAGATTGTTATTGTTTTGGTAATCGGCTGGGCTGCTGGTGGTGCCTGTTCAACAATTGCTTCAAGAGTTGCTTGGGGAGCACTTAGGTAACCGTTTAGCCAAAATTTTTGTTCAATTGTTAATTTAGGGAGAAGCTCGTTTAATAACTTCACCTGCTCTTCATTAAATGGACTGTTTATTACTTGTAATTTCAATCTTTGCCACCTCACGAATCTTCTTCATTTCATATTTTTTAATTTATCGAAGCCTTATTTTTTCCTTTTTCTCAATCTGAACCACATAGGAATTTTGAACAATCAATGTAATTGATCCGTGGTTCACAGTATTTAACATTTGGCGGACATTATCTAATGCTAGATTTATATTTTCAGTTCTTTTATCTACCATTACGAAACACCTTCCTCTTTAAAATGTAGTAATTCATCAATACGTTCCACTAATACTTTTTTCACATTGTCGTCATAGCCTAAGCTTTCACATAACATAATGTTTTGACTGTCAAAGCCTTGTAATCGCTTGGCAATACTTTGTCTTAAAATGCCTGTAAATAATAAATAAGGGACAATAAAAATTTGCTGTTGCTTCCCTTTAACTTGCAGTAACCAGTCTTCAAAGGTTGGTCCCATTCCGTATAAGAAGCATGTATCAACGGTTTTATAGTGATATTTAGTACGTAGCCTTTTGGCAATTTTGGCTAAATCCCTCTTGACGGCTGGATCACTACTCCCACGTCCTATGAGTAAAACACTCGCATTGCTGTTAGGTTGCTGTTTTTCTATTATCCTAGCTTGTAATGTGTCAATTAATCGTTCATGAATGCCAAGAGGCTCACCATATGTAAACTTTACATATGGGTATAGTTTTTGAGCTTTTGCCATTTCTTTCGGAATATCATGCTTTGCGTGTTGAGCAGCTAGTAGGAGAATAGGCATTACGGCAATCGCTGTTGCCCCTTTCCGAATACAGCTAGCAATGCCTTCTGCAATGGTTGGTGTTGCCAGCTCTAGAAAGCATATTTCCTGAATAGCTACTGTCACTTCTTGTTGTACGCCTTGAAGAAAGTTTACGGCCTGCTCTACACCTTCCTTGACACGACTGCCATGTGCAATATATAAAATAGCCTGCATAATCCCACAACCTTATCCCGTTATTTGGATTGGCTGTGCGGGGTTTTGCTCAAACCAATGAATGGTTTCTCTTAAGGTCACAACCTTCCCTACTAATATAATGCTAGGGTTATGAATATTTTCTGTACGCACAATTTCCTCAATTGTAGCTAAAGTCCCCGTAACAGTTCTTTGCTTAGTAGAAACTGTTCCCCAGTGAATAACAGCCACAGGCGTTTTTTCATCACGGCCATATTTGAGTAATTGTTGACGGATATACGGAAGATTACCAACACCCATATAAATGGCAATCGTATCAATTCCTTTTGCAAGACTTTCCCAACGGATAGCATCTTCTTTTCCATCCTGCATATGCCCAGTAACCATAGCAAAACTTGAACCTAAGTTACGATGTGTGACAGGAATACCTGCATATGCTGGAGCTGCTATACCTGACGTAATACCAGGAACAATTTCAAAGGGAATTTGATGCTTCGCTAACACATCTGCCTCCTCTGCCCCTCTACCAAAAACAAATGGGTCTCCTCCTTTTAATCTTGTGACAACATATCCTTGTTGGGCATAATCAACAAGCGTTTGGTTGATTTGCTCCTGAATCATGGCATGTTGCTGAGGCAATTTCCCGCAAAAGATTAATTTAGCGTCTTTCTTGGCATAGGCTAATAGCTCTTTATTAATGAGTCTGTCATATAAAATGACATCTGCACATTCAATGCAACGTAATCCTTTAATCGTAAGGAGGTCAACATCTCCAGGACCTGCACCAACAATATAAACTTTCCCCATTTCATCTCACTCCTTCTGTCAATTACGCCTCGTTGTCATGGCATTTCAGATTGATTAAACTTACTAATAAGGGTCCTCGATTTTCTAAACCTGACACTTTGCTTTCGGTACAAAAACCTTTACTAAATTAAGATAAAGAAAAAAGGCTAATATTATCCTTAGACACAAAAATGCCTATGAATAATAAAAGCCTCTAGTTTGCTAGTCAGCCACATATTTAATTCTTAGTAATATAATAAGAATAATAAATAATTTAGTATATTCTGTCAACACTAATTTTGATACTTCGTTAGGCACAATAAAAACCAGTTGTCGATATCAAGATCGACAACTGGCTGATCTAATTATGTGCTTACCATGGTCTACGATATCGCGGACCTGGTCGAAAATATGGACCTGGTGGATATGGTCGATAGTTTGGATAATATGGATTGTAAGGATATTGATTAAATTGAGAGCCAAGGAAACTGCCTAAAAAACCACCAAAAAACGGTGCGCCAAATGGCCAAATAAAGCCTCCAAATCCTCCGCCTGGATAACCTCCGAAATTGCGCATATGCTACCTCCCCTTTTTACTCTATCGTATGAAGGAAGATACATCTATCATATGTAGAATGCCTATTCCATCGGGATTAGTACATAAATCACAAAAAATCAGCGAGAATAAACTCCCGCTGATTGACATACTTTATTATTTTTCTTCCCCTAAACGTTGGACAAAATTCGCGAGTGTACGGACCATAACACCAGTACCACCCTTAGGTCCTAAATCATGTACAGCTACTGCATCAGATGTGCCTGCTATATCCAGGTGAATCCATGGTGTATCACCAACAAATTCGCCCACAAAACCGCCGCCGAAAATCATATGACCATCACGACCAGGTGAATTATTTAAATCAGCTACATCTGATTTTCGAATTCGTTTTTTATCATTTTCTGTTAAAGGCATACGCCAAACAAATTCATCGGTCTCTTTTGCAGCTTCCATAAATGCTTCAAAAAATGCATCATCATTTGCAAGAGCACCTGTTTTATCCATACCTAGTGCAGTAATAACGCCTCCAGTTAAAGTAGCAACATCGATCAGTGATGTAGCCCCTTGCTGTTTAGCATATGTAGTTGCATCTGCCAGAACTAAACGCCCTTCTGCATCCGTATTTAATACTTCTACCGTTTTTCCGCTGTACGTCGTAATCACATCATCTGGTTTAAACGCTGTATCAGACACCATATTATCTGTAGAACCGATAACGGCTACAACATTTTTATTTGGACGTAATTCACCGATAATTTTCATCGCACCAAGTACAGCAGCGGCACCGCCCATATCACCTTTCATACCAACCATAGAGTCCTTTGGTTTTAAAGAATAGCCGCCTGTATCATACGTTACACCCTTACCAACAAGGCCAATTGGATCTTCAAAATCTTCAGTCGCTTTATATTTTAAGGTAATTAATCGTGGTTCTTCATAAGAGCCTTGGTTAACACATAATATACCACCCATACCTAGTTCCTCTAATTGTGCTTTATCTAATATCTCTACTTCAAAATCGTATTCCACAGCAAGAGATTGTGCATAGTTAGCTAAATCCGTAGCTGTTAGTAGGTTTGGAGGTAAATTAATTAAGCTACGAGCTTCATTGACAGCATCTGCATAAATCACACCTACCTCAAAGCTTGCCACCACTTCATCTAAATCCTCTGCTGTAGTCACAAGGTGAACAGCATCAATACGTTTATCTACTTCGTTTGAAGTTGTTTTATAATGTGGGACAGCATAATAGCCAAGGCCAATTCCTTCACCTGCTAAAAATGCTACATCTGCTGTTGAAATTGACTCTGTTGTAAATGATTCAAGCCAGATGGAATACTCTTTTACTTTTAAAGATCTTAATTCTTTTCCCACTAAACCAAATGCTGTGCGAATATCACCTTCTGTGAGGTTTTTACGCTCATCTAAACCTACAAATACAATACGTTTCAGGTTAGCATGGTCTTTCACAAATGGTAATTTCGTTAGTTTCTTTAATTCAATTGAGACGTCTCCTGCACTAATCCATGTATCAAGGGCTTCACCGTAAAAAGATGAAAAGCTTGCCCAGTCCTGCATTTGTTCACGATGTTTTGTGACTCCTACCACTAATAGTTCAGTAGAAATCGTTTCAAATGTTTTTGCTTCTTTTACAATATGCATGTAAATTCCTCCATTCCATATACTATTATAACGAAGTTTCTGAAAAGCGCGTAATATTTGCCTATATCTTCTTTTAGAAAATAATGAATGTTATAATAAAAGCAATTATTTGCGAAGGTTGTGATGAAATTGAGTTTACTCCACAATACCCCATTACTAATTGCCCTCTTTGCGGTTCTCTTTGCACAGTTTGTTAAAATCCCCATTCATTTTTTAATGACCAGACAAGTAAAATGGGGACTTTTTACCTCAACAGGTGGAATGCCTAGTTCTCACTCTGCTTCTGTCACTGGATTGGCAACCTCAATTGCCTATGAGACGGGTTTGGAATCCCCCATTTTTGCGGTAGCCGCAATGTTTTCCATTATCGTGATGTATGATGCTAGTGGTGTTCGTTACCAAGCAGGTCAGCATGCAGCCATTTTAAATCAACTGCGTAAGGATTTCCAAACATTGCTTCATGATTTAAAAAAATGGCCACAGATGGACGGACAAGAAAAAATGGAAGAATTAAAAACATTATTAGGCCATAAACGAAGTGAAGTATTTTTTGGGGCTCTAACGGGTATTTTTATCGCCATCATAGCCTACGAGTTTTTCATCTAACAGACATCAACACATCCTCTAGAGGAGGCTGTGTTTTTTTGTATAAAAAAAGTATTCTTTCTTCAATTGAAGAAAGAATACTAAGCACGTTAGAACATTCGATAGCCACTTTTACGTAAATAAATCATCACGATACCAGCCACAATAGAACCCGCAAAGCCACCTGATAAAATAGCAATATCCACAAACTGAAGTGCCTGTAATTTATCAATTAATGCTGGGAATGCAGAGCCTGGCTTAAAAATATAATCTAAGAAGCTTACTTCATCTACAATAAAGATGACAACAATTGGATACACAATTGCCATTAACCATGTCATCCGTAACAGCATATTTAACAAGAATCCGATACCAAAGAACATGACGAAAAATAACAAAATAGAAATGATTAACTGCACTAATGAAACTGGACCATCCATGTATGTATAACCTCCGTTTTCCTCTCATTAGTTTACATGATTACGACACCGCTTTCAATGAACATATCCTTGTTTTCGCTTGTTCGTCATATTTAGGAAAATCATCAATCGATCATCTATGGTTGATCTTTGAATTTAGGGGTATATGCTTCTTCCGCGGGTATTTGCTTCTCCTTCGTCGTAGATGCTTTTTTCACCAAAAAACTATTGAAGACAAATGCTTATCTTCAATAGTTTCTATGATTTTATGAAGTTGATTGAGCTACTAAAAACTTTGGTGATTTCCAAAGCTGTGCCCATTTTTTAAATGCTGTCAGCACAATTAAGAAGCCAAGCATTAACATGATAACAGATAAAATCCCATTTAACATATTAAAGCCTGCAGCGGCTGGATTCCAGTATACATTTTTAATCATCCAATAGCCTGCAACGTTGACCGTAATGTATAAATAAGCCAATGGGATAAAGCATGTCAATGCATAGATGCGTTTATCTGCGACCTTCAATACCATCGTCACTCCACATACTAGACCAATGGCTGCCATTAGCTGATTGGATACACCAAATAATACCCAGATTGAGCTTATATCCCCTGAATACAATAAATAGCCCCACATAAAGCAGGCAAGTGCACTAGCAAAAATTGTACCTGGTACCCAATTGGTACGCTTCAGTGGTTTATAAACATTGCCACCAAAATCTTGTATTAAATAACGAGCTACCCTTGTTCCAGCATCAATGGCTGTAAGAATGAAAACCGCTTCAAACATAATGACAAATTGATAGAAGTACGAAGATAACTCTGCGAACCAAGGAATACCTGTAAAGATATCTGTCATACCAACTGCTAGCGTTACAGCACCTCCTGTTCGTCCTTCCAAGTCCATGCCGATACTTTGAGACAATGCTTGTAGATGAACGGGCTCCATTCCTAATGTAGCAAATACAGCTGGTGCTGAGTTAATCGCAAAATAGTCGGCTGGATGAAGAGCAGTAGCTGCGATTAAAGCCATCACACCTACTAGTGACTCTACTAACATAGCACCAAAGCCTACAATACGGATGTCCTCCCAACGATCAATCATCTTAGGTGTTGTTCCTGAGCCTACAAAAGCATGGAAGCCAGAAATGGCACCACAGGCAATTGTAATAGAAACAAACGGCCACACAGGACCGGCAATTACTGGTCCACCACCATGAATAAACTCTGTCAATGGTGGGAATTGAATAGCAGGATTAACAAAGAAAACGCCAATAATTAGTGCAATAAATACCCCAATCTTCATGAAACTACTTAAATAATCACGAGGTGCTAATAAAAGCCACACAGGTAATGCAGCGGCAAAAAAGGCATAGATTGGTAAGATGATAGCTAATGTATCCCGATCAAATGTTAAAAAATCACCGAATGCTGTGCCTTGAATAAGCGGTCCGATAAATACCCCAATCATTAATAAAATAAAGCCTATAGTAGATGTAACAATTAAATTGCCTGTTTTACGATAGGCAATACCCACAAGCATGGCGATTGGTATCGTAATACCTACAGCAAACGTTCCCCATGGATTGCGCTCTAAAGCACCTAACACCACCATCGAGAGACCTGCCATTGTAATCGTAATAATGAATAGCATCGCAAGGCCTGTACAGAAACCTGCGATAGGGCCTAACTCCTCCTTCATCACTTCCGATAGGGATTTACCACCATGACGCATGGAAGCAAATAAAACAACAGCATCATGAACTGCCCCACCAATTACTGCTCCGATTAATAGCCATAGAAGTCCAGGCAAATACCCAAATTGTGCAGCTAGGATTGGTCCAACTAAAGGTCCTGCTGCTGCAATCGCTGCAAAATGATGCCCAAAGGTTACCCACTTATTCGTCGGAACATAGTCTTTACCATCTTCCAAAGTGTGGGCTGGGGTGGGCGTATCATCTTTTATTTTAAGTACCTTCTTTGTAAAGAAAATGCCATACAAACGATAGCTGATCATCAAAATACAAATAGACCCTATCACTATTGTAATCGCATTCATGCAAACACCCCTTTTACTTTTTCCACATCATAGCAAAGGAATGTCCATATTATTCGTAAAATAACTGAAATGTCAGAAATTAAAGTTGAAAGGTAGTAGTTGTCCGTTGAAATGCAACTACTTCGATAGGTCAAAAATTTTCCGTACATCCTTCATATATAGCCTACTTACTGGAATGGAATGTCTGTTATGCACAATTAAATTAAATTTAGAACTACTCCAAGGCTCTAATTCCACAATATGCTCTAAATTGACAATATACGCGCGATGGACACGTACAAAGCCTTTTAAGGTAAGTCTTTTTTCTAACGCGGCCAATGATTCAGAAGCAAAAAACCGCCCCTGCTCTGTCACAACAACCGTTTTACTATCCTCAGAGGTACAATACAAAATATCCTGTATTTTCAATAATAAAATTCGATCGTTTGCATAAACTGTTAACTTATCGAGCTTGTCCAACTGAGATGCCTTTAACTCCTCCATTGTTTTTGCTTGCGCAGCTCTTTTTTTAGCTAACAGTTTTTTCACAGCTGTTTGTACCCTTTCTGCCTCAAAGGGTTTCAATATATAATCAAATGCATTGACTTCAAATGCCTGCAAAGCATAGTCATCGTAGGCTGTAGCAAAAATAATTTCAGGTCTCTGTGCATTCAGTAATAATTGTTTAGCTAAGTCAAGTCCATTGTTCATGCCTAATTCAATATCTAGAAATATACAATCGACTTCTTCAAGCTGTGACGCTTTGCACAACTCCTCAAGATTTTCAGATTCACCACAAACATTCACTAATGCTGTTTGCTCTAATAAATATCGCAGTTCCGCGCGTGCTAAGGGTTCATCATCCACAATATATACATTCAAATTTTTCTACTCCCATCTAGTCGCCTTTAACGGCAGTTGAATCATAATTTTTGTGCCCACATCTAACGTACTTGTTATATGAAAATCCGCTTCAGAACCATAAATTTCATGGATCCTCTGATAAATATTCCAAAGAGCGGTTCCTGTCCCCTGTTCGGATTGCATTATACGCTTGCCAAGTTGTTTTACCTGCTCCTTCCTCATACCACAGCCGTTATCTTCCGTTAACAGGACCAGCTTATCATTCACACGTTGTACTTTGACATAGATTTTGCCTTCATTACGATTTTTAAAGGCATGATAAATAGCATTCTCGACAAGAGGCTGTAAGGTAAATGGAGGAATTTGCACATCAAAGAGTGTTTCATCCATGATAAATTCAACTTCGTAACGATTTGGAAACCGTGTTTGCTCAATAGATAAATAAGCTTCAACATGATCTATTTCATTTTTCAATGGAATGAGCATTTGCCGTGCGCCCTGCAAATTGCTTCTAAAAAATGTACTAAGCTTGATTAATAATGCTCTTGCCTCATCTGCATCTGTCCGAATCAAGCTTGAAATAGTATTCAGACTATTAAAGAAGAAATGTGGATGAACTTGTGCTTGTAATGCCTTGATTTCAGCATCCTTTAATAATTTTCGCTGTTGCTCAATTTCAGCATATTCAAGCTGAGAGGAAAATAGTCTACTCAAACCCTCTGCTAGCTCCTTCTTCACCCCTGTCAAAGAATCCGCTTTAGTGAAATAAAGCTTTAAGCTTCCAACTGTTCGATGCTGTACCTTCAAGGGCAAGACAATGGCAGCACTTAATGGGCAGCTAGCGTGTGGACATTGAATTTCCTTTTGAGATGTAGCCATTAAAATTTTGCCTTCCTCTAATACTCGTTTTGTCAAAGCTGTCATGATTTCTCGATGAATTAAATGATGATCCTCACCAACGCCAACATGTGCTAACACCCCATTTTTATCGGTAATAGCGACCGCATCTACTTTTATTTCTCTTTTAATAATTTCTGCAACCGTTTGGCATGATTCTTCATTCAAGCCCTTACGAAAATGCTCAATTGTTTGTTGGGCAATTGAAAAAGCTTGATGAGTTTGTAATGCCTTTGTTCGCTCCTCTTCATCAATAAACGTTTTAATAATGATGAAAAATAAAAATATCCCAAAGGCATTCATTAAAATCATCGGCATTGCAATTAATGAAACTAACTGCAAGGCCTGCTCAAATGGCTTCGCGACTACTAAAATCACCAGCATTTGAATCGTTTCTGCACAGATGCCGATAATGACTGCTTTCTTATAGGAAAAAGTTTGACGTATTTTAAAGCGTTTACTTAAACCACCTGTAATAAAGCCAGCTAGAATTGTTGAAACACCGCAGGCTATTGCTGTAAAACCACCAAGTGTAATTCGGTGAATACCTGCAATAATTCCTACACATACACCAACAAGTGGTCCACCAAAAATTCCTGCAATAGCGACACCAATTAATCTCGTATTAGCAATGGCCTCTTCCGCATTGATCGTACTATGTATCATCTGATTTAAAGGATGGATTGTCCCACTTTCAATTTTAATCCCTGTATAACTGCTGATAATACATAGGCTACTAAAGATAATAATGAGCCATATTTTCTCTTTCGTTCCTTGCTCCTGAAACAGCTTTTCTCGAAAGAGTCGCCATCTTGACATTAAAAAGGCAAACACAATGATCAGCCCAACTCGCTCTAACATAAATAAAAACAGCTCCATCAAAGGTCACCTCCTAAAAGTCATATTATTTTTTAAAGAATAAACGATAAGAGGTATAACCAAAAATATCACCAGGATTAATCCCTTCTATCGCCTCTAATTGATGTCTTTCAAATTGATTGGAAGCCATTTCCTTTAACATCACAGAGGTTGTTTCATCTTGTGCTAGTTCCTGTGGATACAACCATTTTGCTTCTAAAATTTCTTTTTCTTGAATGGAAACCTGCTGCTGCTCATCTAGCATTCGACAATAAAAAATCGCCATATTATCACTGATATCATCACGGATGACACCTGTTCTAAATCCAATTAAGCCTGAGACTCTACAATCGATGCCTGTTTCTTCTTTGATTTCACGAATAACCGCCTCATCTACCGTTTCTCCTGCATTAACAAAACCTGCTGGCAATGACCAACGCCCCTTCAAGCCACTATAAGCCTTCTTTACAACCAACCATTGCCCAAGCTCATTCACCGTAACACCTGATACACCCAACCATATTTTCCCTCGATCTTTTCTCATAACCTTCACCTCTATCTACCTATTATACCTGCTCACTTTCTATGGAATGAAGCATTTATTCTGAATTTTACAGTTAATCCACAGTGAAAATGCTTCTTTCATTCAACCTCAATGAAAGAAGCTATTATACATTGCCTTGAATTTCACTAAATAAGGTCATAAAAATTTGTTGGAAGTGTCAGATGATTTTTAACATAGTTACTTACAAACAGGTAAATAAAAAGAAAGAAAAAAGCTCCTTTCATTCATCATGTTTTGCAACATCATCAATCAAAGAAGCCTATTATTGTTAGCCCATTATTCGAATGGATTTATTTACTTTTACTCACAAACCTCAGGCGTACCTTCACGCTTTGCTGTTCTGAAAGACGTACCACAGCCACATGATGCAATGGCATTTGGATTATCGATTGTGAAGCCACCGCCCATTAGCGATTGTTTATAGTCAATTTTTGTTCCCATCAAAATCGGCGCATCTTCACGGGAAACAAGAATTGTTAAACCATGCTGAACATCTTCAAAATCATCATCTTTTTTCTCTTTATCAAAATGCATGCCATAGGATAGCCCGCTACAGCCGCCACCATTCACCACTACACGTAAAAAAGAACCTTGTTCTTCATTATGCTCCATCATTTCATTAATATGAAAGCCAGCAGCCTGTGTCACTTCTATAATTTGCTTTGTACTTGTCATCCCAATCACCTTCCTTCTTACGTATTATCATAACAATTTTGACCATTGTATGACAAACATTCAGCTTCAAGTCGATTATAAGTTATAATTCTCATATTTTTCACATTAATAGTATTTTTTATTCATGTTAATAAAAACATCATTGGTATAATAGTTACAACGAATTCTTGGCAGGGGGTAATATATATGGAGATTTCACCATATTATGAGAAAAAAATTCAATGTTTAAATTGCAAAAAAGAATTTCCAACATTAAAAGTGCGTTCAAAATTTATTAAAGTAGATCATACGGAAACAGATTTTCAACCTATTTATGCAGATGAAGTGAATGCTCTCTATTATAATGTTTTTGTATGTGAGCATTGTGGCTTTTCCTTTACAGAAGACTTTACAAAATATTTTGCACCGGGTATCCAAGATGATATACGTACACAAATTACAGAAAAATGGGTACATCATGATTTCAAGGGTGAACGTACCGTATTTCAAGCCATTCAAGCCTATAAGTTAGCGTTTCTTTGTGGCACGATTAAAAAAGAAAAAAATGTAGCGATTGCTGGACTAACTTTACGTCTTGCATGGCTTTATCGTTCCTTAAACAATAGTGGACAAGAAGAGCGCTTTATGAAATTAGCACGTGATTATTATATGGAATCTTATTCTACCGAGGACTACAGCTCTACACAAATGTCAGCTGTCCGAATTATGTATATGATTGCTGAATTATCTAGACGTATTGGAGATATTGAAAATGCGACACGCTTCTTTTCTAGAGTCATTGAAAAACAAAGTGTCGGTGGTGAGGCAAAAATTATAGATATGGCGAAAGAACAGTGGGCTATTATTCGTGAAGAAAAAGAACATGCGCGTCATAAATAGGTAAATAAAAAAGTTCTAGCTTGCAAACAGCTAGAACTTTTTAAAAAGGCTTAGAATACTTGCTCTACTTCCACGATACCTGGTACTTCTTCTAATAATGCTCGTTCAATACCAGCTTTTAATGTAATCGTAGAACTTGGGCAACTGCCACAAGCACCTAATAAACGTAATTTCACAACGCCATCCTCAACATCTACTAATTCACAGTCTCCACCGTCACGTAGTAAGAATGGACGTAATTTATCTAATACCTCTTGAACTTGGTCGTTAATTGTTGCTTCTGCCATTTATCTCGACTCCTTTCCTTATAATGATTATAATGTTAGCAACAGAAAAAATCCAATATTGAATCACAAGGAGAGAAAATACTATGCCATCAACAAAACCTATGATTGAAATTTATGGAACAGCTGTCATCTGTGCTAGTTGTGTCAATGCCCCATCTTCCAAGGATACATATGAGTGGCTACAAGCAGCCATCAATCGCAAATATCCAGATCAAGCATATGATATTCGCTATATCGATATTGAAGGTCCAATTGAGAATGAACGCGACCAAGAGTATGCGTCACGTATTCAAGACGATGAATTTTTCTACCCCCTTGTCCTCATTAACAATGAGGTAGTTGGAGAGGGCTATGTCCAATTAAAGCCTGTATTTACGGCCCTTGAAAATTTAGGGTTTGTCCCAGACGAAACGGTTTAATAAAAATAAAGGGATTGTTTCAAAATGATTTTTGAAACAATCCCTTTTCAGCTAATTAATCATTTTGACGTTTGTAATACCATAATAATCCTGATTTCATTAAGCGAGCGATACGCCCAGTTACTGTTGTATCAGCTAAGTATACAAAGCCTTGTTTTTTACCAAGAGCTCCCATAAAGCCTTTTAATTTAATATCTGGCATCTTCTCTGGTAAATGTTCACCTTTCCAACGCATACGAAGTACTTTCACAATTTGCTCCGCTTGTTCCTCTGCTAATTGTGCTGTTGGGGCTAAATCTGATGAAGCACAATCTCCTACAACATAGACATGTTCATCATCGAGTAAATTAAAATACTGTGTGACAAGTGGACGGTCATGTTTATCTTTCTCAACATCCATATCACGCACAATTTTGACTGGCTGAACCCCCGCAGTCCAAACCACTGCATCAAGTAAAATTTCATCATCATGATTAAAAATTTTACCTGGCTCTACTTTTGTAATATTTGAATTGGCAACCACATCAACATTATGCTTAACAAACCAATCCTTTACATACTTACTGAGTTTCTCCGGAAAATCTTTCAATATACGTTGACCACGGTCAAATAGCTTGATTTTTAAATCTGAGCGACTTTCACGTAGCTCACTTGCAAGCTCAATTCCACTTAGGCCAGCCCCTATAATTCCAACTGTAGACCCAGCTGGTAACCCACAAAGTGCTTGGAATGTTGCACGTGATTTACCCATTGTTTGAATGCTGTACGTATACTCTTCCGCACCTGGTACACCATGATATTTATCTTCACAGCCAAGCCCAATGACTAAATCATCATATTCTATACGTTGTCCGTCTTCAAGAATGACTACTTTTTCCGCACGATTAATTTCAACGACTTCTCCATATACGGCTGTTAAACGTTCATGCTCCGGGAAGCTTACACGAATTTCTTTATCTGTTGCTGTCCCTGCCGCCAATGCATAAAACTCTGTTTTTAAACTATGGAAAGGGGCTCTATCTACTATAACTACCTCTCTGTCTAGTGGTAGGCTGTTTAATAGACGAAGCATGACACGCATATTGCCGTAGCCGCCACCTAAAAGTACTAATTTTCCCATAATAGTCTCCTTTTATATCTCTTTTAATAATTGTTCACAAAGTATCCACAAACGAGTATAACCGATTGTGAGAAGTTTCACAATATCAGAATGAAATTTTGTGAAAGATTTCACAAAATAAACGAGAACCTGTTCATTTCTATTGATTTTTAAGCCATTAATAACAAATTCCCTTTATCTTTTATTAAAAAACGTTTCTTTTCTCTTAAACATAAATAATTGACGAAAATCGTAAAACCGAGTAGCATTACTTTGGTGAGGTGACATGGATGAATCCAATGGTTGAATTTTGTATAAGTAATTTAGCAAATGGCTCTCAAGCAACTTATGAAGTACTCGAACGCGATCCAAACATCGACGTTTTGGAATATGGCTGCCTCAGTTATTGTACAAAGTGCTCAGAATCCTTCTATGCAATAGTAAACGGTGAATTAGTAGAAGCTGATTCTCCTGATGAATTAACGAAAGCCATTTATCAATTTATTGAAGAAAATCCTTTATGGTAGTTTTCTAAAATGCCTATATGAATAAATTTGAACAAATAAAAAGGATGTTATGCTGAAAATTAGCATAAACATCCTTTTATTACTTTAGTACGTCCACTACATATGTAGGTTGGCATTCTTTTTCGAGGACAGTCTTTGTAGGCGTCACCCCAGTATTCACATGAATGGTGTCACAGCCAAATCGAATGCCACACATAATGTCCGTATCATAATTATCACCGATCATTACCATGTCTTCTTTCGCAATTCCATGTTCGGTCGCAATTACTTCCAGCATGGCTGGCGATGGCTTACCAATATAGATTGGTTCAACATCTGCAACTTCTCCTACCAAGCGTGCAAAAGAACCATTGCCTGGTAAGAACCCATATTCTGTTGGGAATTTAATATCTTGATTCGTGGCAATAAAGGTCGCTCCTTGCTGAACAAAAACCGTTGCCCTAGCAAGTGCCATATAATCAAGCGTACGATCAATCCCCATAACAAATACATCGGGCTCATCCTCAACAGGCACAATATTTTCATTGAGTAGTGCCTGACGAATACCATCTGTACCCATCATCGCTACTTTTTTGCTTGGAAAATGTAGGGCCACATACTTTGCTGTGACCAATGCACTTGAATAAATATGCTCTAATGGCGCGTTCACGCCAATAGACAGTAAAGCTTCTTGCAGTTGTTCTCGCGTCTTCGAAGAATTATTCGTTACATAGAATGGCTCAATTCCTGCTTGCTGTAAACGATGAATAAAAGCTACCGCAGAAGGAATACCTTCCTTCCCACGGTAGACAGTACCATCTAAATCAAAGCAATAGGCCTTATATTGTTTCATTGATGATCCTCTGGCAAAAATGCTGAAACAGGTCCTAATTCATTTGTTAAATAATTATGAACTGCTGGCGAGAACTGCTTTAAAGCCATTAGATTGGCTGTTAATACATGGATAACCTCTTGGATATCTACCTCTATAAACTCACGCACTAGCATTTTACGTAAGCCAACAACTGCTTTGTATGGTGCTTCCAAATCAGCAGCTACAACTTTTTCATCGACTAAAATATCAATAATATCCTCGTAGCTTCCTGGATCGCGCATAATGAAACCGTCAATCATTAAATTTCCTACATCCATCATTGACTCCATAATGTTGTGTCCAATTCGCTCGATAGCTAATTTCTTTATATCATTCTGAAGCCAGTTATCCTCTGTCTCCAAAATAGTTAATAGCCCATCTAAGTACTGTAAATTTTTTGTGATTTTATTACGATCTACAAAATACACAAGGAAAGCCCCCATTCAAATCTTTAAAAGTTGATAGTCTTTTCTCTTCTATAGTACCATAACTATAGGATTGGAAGGAGATTAAAAGATGGAACGTTTTTTTTTATATGATGATGTAGAAGATACGAAAACAAGATTTGTTAGTTTTGCTGGACAAAAGCTACGTTATGATTTAGCTATATTACAATCTGGCCGCTTCTTTGGAAAAGTGCTTGTCATGGATATCCAGTTCGGTCGCTTTGCTATTATTGGTCCTGATGATGTAGAAGAGCCTGGTTACTTAGAACATGTGTACAATCGCACAGAGGAAGAAACAATCGAATTACGGGAATACTTGCGTGAATTATTGAACTAACACCCATTTTATTGGGTGTTTTTTTATATAACATAAAAAAATTTCGCTAACCCTGAGCGATTGCGAAATCTTTTTACGTATTGTTATTTATTTAAAGTGGATGGATTATCTTTATTATGGGGCTTGTCTTTATTTTCATTATCATTTTGCTTTTTCGCTTGCTGATTTTGACCAATCACAGCTAAATCGTCTACACTAATATCAAAACCATACCCATATTCCTCTCGATCTAATGGCTTTTTATTGCGTTTTTCTTTTCCCAACATCATCACCTCCATTCATAAATTATCCCTTTTTTAATGATTTATACGCCCTTTTTCTCAATACATTTAAGCTGTGACATCCTTAATAATCCACTGGGCAGCGCTTATTAAATCTGGAAAGACAGCATCTGCTAATGGATCTTGTTCTCCTAGGAAAACACCCTTTGTTCCTGCCCGTTTTCCTGCAATAATATCCGTATCTGTATCACCAACCATATAGGATTTTGATAAATCAATGTTATATTTCTTTCCTAAATCCACAATTAATTTGCTATTGGGCTTGCGGCAGGCACAACCTGACTTAGGTTTGTGCGGACAATAAACGACTTCATGGATCACTGCCCCTTTTTTCTTTAACTCCTTCACCATATGTTCATGTATTTTCTGTAAGCCACTTTCCTTCATAAAGCCTAAACCGACCCCACCTTGATTTGTCACGACAAACACATAATCAAAATTCTTATTTAGCTTTCTGATTGCCTCAGGCACTTGCGGTAAAAAATACAAATCCTTAGGCTTATTCACAAACTTCACACGATTGGTCAGTACTTCATTGATAACACCATCACGATCTAAAAATACGGCTCTTTTCATTTGCAACACACCTTCGATAAGCTGTTTTGTGCTTTAGTTTTCCCCAATTACACAAAAGCTAACAATCATGAAAAAAAACCTGATGCCTATCACATCAGGTTTTTGTATAAGAGTTTATTCTGCTAAAGGTTCATGGTCTGTTGGCTTTGTTACTTCACTCATATCCACTACTTCTGGCTGTTTCATAACTTTCCCTAATTTACGTAATACGAAATAAGCACAGCCAAAATTACAGTATTCGTATAGATAATCTTGAAGCGTACTTATTTTTGTATCAAAAGTGGATTTTTGATTTTTATCATCAAAAAATCCCTTTAAACGTAACTGGTTATAGCCCCAATCACCTACAATATAATCGTATCTGGCTAAGATATCTGAGTATCTTTCCTGAAAAACTTCCTCCTGAAAGGCCTCGCGATAATCTTCTATTAGTTCATATTCTAATCCTTCAACTATGATCAAAGTGACACCACCCTTTTCGTTCAGCCTTGACGTTTACACTTCCGCTTGTAATTGACGTTCTTTCGTTGCAGCATTTACTTGTTCGTCTGCATGATAACTACTACGTACAAGTGGGCCAGCCTCACAATGCTTAAAGCCTTTCTCCATGGCAATCTTACGCAGTTTACCAAATTCTATTGGTGAATAGTATTTTTTAACTGGTAAATGCTTTTTCGTTGGCTGTAAATATTGACCGATCGTCATAATATCTACATTATTTGCACGTAAATCGTCCATGACTTCTAAAATTTCTTCATGTGTTTCGCCTAATCCAATCATTAGTGATGATTTCGTTGGAATTTCAGGCTGCATCTCTTTAGCTAAACGCAGGAACTCTAAAGAGCGTTCGTATTTTGCACGAGCGCGCACTCTAGGTGTTAAACGGCGTACTGTTTCAATATTATGATTTAAAATATCTGGTTTTGCATCCATTAACATTTGAAGGTTCTCCTTCATCCCGCCTAAATCTGATGGCAATACCTCAACAGATGTGAAAGGACTTTTACGACGAATTGCACGTACTGTTTCTGCTAAAACTTGCGCTCCGCCATCCTTTAAATCGTCACGTGCGACCATTGTAATAACAACGTGCTTTAAATTCATAATGGCTACTGAATCTGCAACGCGCTCTGGTTCTGCCAAATCTAGTTCATTTGGTAAACCTGTTTTCACTGCACAGAAACGACAAGCACGTGTACAAACGGAACCAAGAATCATCATGGTAGCAGTACGTCTCTCTCCCCAGCATTCATGGATGTTTGGACAACGAGCTTCTTCACATACTGTATGCAGATTTTTCTCACGCATCAGCTTTTTAAGCCCTTTATATTCATCATTCGTGTTTAGTTTTATTTTTAGCCAATCTGGTTTTCTTACATGTTCTTCTTTACTTGTAGGTTTACAAGATGTCATACGAATATCGCCCCTATCAAAAATATACATTTTTTAATATTAACTATCTTCACTGTTGTCAATGTAACATATTAAAGGCACTCCAACAACTATCACAACAAACATTTCTATTTATAAGGGACAGGTATTTCTATGGACGGTTGTGGCGCGTCACTACTATTGGTATAAATGTTTGGAACAGGTCCCCTTGTTAGGCCCATCGCTACAGGTATATCCTGTGCAACGGTAGAAGATTTACTAGCGAAAGGAACAATAATCTGAACATTTACCTCTAAATGAATACCTACCTCCACATAAGCACTATTGATTCCAAATTCTTGAATAGAGGATGTCACATTACTATGAACATTCCCAATCACATGGAAGCGAATCGGGATCTTTGGCCCCAAATTTCCAAGCAAGGGAATATTGGCTGCTTGACCAAGCGGTACAAAAAAGACAATGCCATCACCATCTTGGATCCTGTTAATATCATATTCAACATTATCTAATTCAGGTAAATGCGATAGCTCTCCCTGTTCAGCTTGCTCCAAATACATTTTAACAAGCTCTAATGTCTCTGCTCGAACACGATTAATGATTTCTGTATTAAACTTAGTCGTCATCATTTCAGACGTACCTGGAGGAATATCTTCAATGATATCATTTACATCTAATACATTAGAGGTACGTGAATTAATGGCTTTACTCACAACATATGAGGCAATCTTCGTAGTTTGCACTTCCGCATATTGCAAATAGGTTGGCATGAGCCGTTCATTTAAATAATAAATAAATAATATAAGGCAAACAACCATACTAACAATTAAAATCGTTAATTTATTAAGACGCATTCCCCTTCTACCATATGAGCGTAATTTCATTCTTTTTCGAGGGAAAAACAAAAAAATCTCCTCCTGTTCCATAACGTATGAACAGGAGGAGTAATTTATTCTACTTTTGCGGGAACCACATAATCCGTCTCAACATTTTCAATTGTTACATCAGGATAATCCACTAAATTAACTTCATATGTAGCTGCCAGCAATTGATCTTGTTCTTCAAAAATACGAATCCATGGTAATGCCGCATCCAACGTGTTTTGTCTAGATACAATCCCACGGCGTCCATCTGATAATTTTAAAATAACACCATTTGGATAATGAACGACAGCTCTTTTTAAAGCTTTTACAATTCGAGCATCATAAAGAGTGCCCGAGCCAGCTTCAACAATAGCTAGTCCTTGTGAAGGGAGCATCTTCTCCCGGTATACACGATTCGTTGTCACCGCATCAAAAACATCTGCAACACCAATTATCTTGGCAAATGGATGAATTTCAAAGTCAACAAGTCCTCTTGGATAGCCACTTCCATCAATACGTTCATGGTGTTGGAAAGCACAGTGCGCCACAAGCAGAGAGATTGAATGTAAATTCCGTAATAAATCAAAACCATAACGAGCATGCATCTTCATCATTTCAAACTCATCATTCGTTAAACGTCCTGGCTTTGTTAAAATATCTTTCGGTACCATTAGTTTACCGACATCGTGTAATAATGCACCTATCCCGATCAAACGTAAATCCTCAGCAGAGTAGCCAAGTTCTTTGGCAATGGCAATAGAATACAATGTCACTTGGAAAGAGTGTTGATATAAATATTCATCAAATAAATAAGCATCTGTTAAAATGGTTAGAATTTCATTATTTCCAGTAACTGCAGAAAGTAATTCATCTACGATCGAAACAATTGTCTTTGATTGCTGATCTAATATATAAGAAGCATTTACTGGATTCAAACCATCAATGGACTGGAACGAATCCTTTATAGTTTTGATGACTTTATTTCGCATAGCAGGTGGAACGGTCTCTTCTACTTCTATTCCCTCAGAAATCTCATCGTCAATATATAAATAATGTGTATTTAACTGTTGAAGTCTTTGAATAATACGGTCATTAATGACAACATCTTTCTTTAAAAGCGGATGACCTGCCTCATTCCAAATGGTTCTTCCTAATACCATTCCTTCTTTTAATACATCGATTGAAATTAATCGCATGACTTCTTCCCCATTCCATTCTTTAAACTCTCTCTATTGTTTAAAGAATCTTTGACCATAATCTATCATAATGTTTCGTAAAAATTCAGGTAAAATATATTGTTTTTTTGCATATTTAAAACTTGGATAAAAATAACCAAATGTAAACAGATCCAATGTGACCAGTTTATAAATGTGATTTTGATCTGCTAGCTTACCATTAATTAATAATTGCCGATTTTCATTCATGGAAAATCCATATGTCAATATTTTTCCAAAAATGACGCCTCTAAACCCTAGTCCTTTTAGTTCGATATAGGGCCATTCTTCATTTTTGGATTGCATATAAATTTCTTTCATTTCAGCGACGGATAATTCAATTGTACATAAATTAATTGGATGTGGAAAAATTCGGTGCAAATCTAAGGCAGTCACTATTCCCTTAGGAAGACCATCTAAAAATATCCCTGCATTGAATAATGCACAGTCCGCTCCGCTTTTTTCCAAAATTGCATGTGCAAATAAATCAGATAGCTGTGAATAATGGAACCATTCCTTGTTGTAGGCTTTCTTTGTTGTAAAAACTGGAGTATCCAATATTCTGTTTCCTTCATCCTCCAAAAACTGTACCACTTTCTGTTCATTTTTAACAATTGGCAAATCCTTATTATGAATTAAAGTATCCTTTTTTTCAACAATTTTCCTCAATTTTTTATCATATTCTATGATAAGATGTCCAGTATATTGGCCAAACTTACCTCCACCTGTCAGTAAAACCCCATTAATCACTTTGCCCTCTGGTAGGACATGATGAGTATGAGAGCCGAATATAACATCAATTTCTGGACACTCATCCGCTAAGAGCTCATCCTCTGTAATGCCTAAATGGGATAAGCATACAACAATGTCTACTTCTTCACGTAGTTGATGCGCTAAACGTAGCAGTGTACTTCTAGCGTCGTCCATATGCCAATTTAATTCTTCATAATATACTTCAAACATGGCCGTGGCTGCAATGACGCCAATCTTCGTACCCATTGCTGTTGTTAAGATTACATAAGGCTTCATCCATGCTGGCTTCTTCCCGTGGGAGGCATATACATTTGCAACCACAACATCAAAATTAGCATTGTCATATAAGTGGAAGAGCTCTTCATGGGATAATGTAATACCTTCATTGTTGCCGATTGTCACCACATCGTAACCCGCCTCATTTAGCAATCGCACATTACCTTTCCCAACTGTTGCTTCTGTATAAATGTTGGAACGATCTAAATGATCTCCAACATCAAACAAATAGCTTGTTTCCCCGATATTCCCTAATTTATTGCGCATTTCTTTCACATAGCTTTGCATTCGTGGCCAATACTTAAAATGACTATGCAAATCATTTGTGTGAAAAATATGGATCTTTTCAAGCATTAAAGCCACCTCACTTCAAATTAAGCTAATATGCCTTCTATAATAGATCGAATTCCTAGTAATAATAGAATAATCCTTAAAGCTAGTACAAGTGTATCGGATTTAATCCTCTTATTTAACGCAGCACCCAGCTTTGCTCCAACATAAGCACCAGGAATAACTGGAATAGTATAAAGCCAGGGTACATGACCGAAATAAACATGGCTTGCAGAATTAACAATGGACGTTAAAAATACCATAAACATCGATGTTGCCACCGCGACATGTGGGGGGAATAAGAATAAAATAATCATTGCTGGCACGATCATGGAGCCGCCACCTATTCCAAATAAACCAGAAGCAAAGCCAATACCAAATGTTAATGTAATAGCAAACCAAATGGGATAGCCATATACATAGGTTTTTCCCTCAGAGTCAGTAAACTCTTGCTGCATACCATTTTTTACAAACCATTTTACAGGCTTCAGTTTGTCTCTCACAAGCAAAATAATCGATAAAATAATAAGTAAAATACCGAAATATAAATTAAAGGATGGTAAATCTAATCCTTTATTGACCCATGCGCCAAGGATTGTTCCTGGAATACTTCCAATAAAGAATATAAAACCACTTTTATAATCCACCGTTTTAGATTTCATATAGCTTAGCGTGGAGGCAAGTCCCGTGAAAATCATCATCACCACTGATAAACCGACTACTTTTTGTGGTGTAATATCTGGGATCATTCCTAAATTTAAGCCGATGTATAATGTTGCTGGTACTAATACTACACCACCACCTAGCCCAACTAATGAGCCAATTAGACCAGCAAGCAAGGCAATGATGACTAATAAAATAAACTCCATTATAGTTCCCCTTCAAACATGTTTAATTGTTTAGGTGCCAACCCGACATCGTTAATATTCAACATACCTTGTAGCTCCTTTGCGTTTTTCGCTGCATGATTACCAGAATTATTATTAAATAAAACGAAGAGTTCATTGACCTCTGGTTCAAGCTTTTTCATGCTATCCCCAAGCTGCTGTAATTCTTCTTTATTATAATCATATAAGAAGCGAACTTTACGCCAATTTTCTGCATTTCCTGTGTTCCGCCATCCATGTATATTGCGACCATGGAGACGAATCAACGCTTTATTTGCAGTCACTACAGGGTAGAAAGGAACAGATCCTACACCAGCCTGTGGTTCATCACAAATCGTATGGATAAATTGATGTTCTCTTAAGAAATCTATCGTCTGCTTGACAACATTTTCTGCATACCATGTTTGATTTCGAAATTCAATCGCTACTTCAAAATCCTTTAGCTGCTGTCGGATATACAATAAATATTGCACATTTTTTCCTTGGCAATTAAACCATGGTGGAAATTGTGCTAATACCATGGCTAGCTTTCCATAACGTTTAAATTCATTGGCACATTCAATAAATGCATTGAACATATCATTTTTTGATTCAAAGGGAATCTCTCCACGTAAATGACCCGTCATTCCTTGGTAAGCTTTCACAACAAAACGGAAGTTTTCAGGTGTATCCTCACACCATTTCCGAACATGCTCTTTGGCTGGTATGGCATAAAAAGAAGTATCTACTTCAACCGTTAAAAAATGACCTGTGTAATCAAATAATTTATCCTTTGAAGTAGTCACTCCACTATAAAGTGAAGGGTGATCGCCCCAACCAGTTAATCCTACTACAATCATGTGACATCCTCCTCTATGTACATAATCATAGCACACAGTATGTCACTACAAATAAACATCATGTAAAAAATATACCTTCTTTTATCACTTAATTATGCCAAAGAAAAAGCATGAGTCCATATTCCATTGAACTCATGCTACTATAACAGGCGACGTTTATTTCACAAGATTTTGCTGAATAGCCTCTAAAAACTTAATTCGGCTATATGCAGGGCCACCTTCCATTAGTGGATCTAGTACATTAACAAATACTCGGTCATTTTTAAATGCAGTAATATTTTGGATGATTGGATTCTTTTTAAAGTCTTCTAAAGCATTCGGCGCGTCCGCATTTTCATCTGTTGAAAACTGCACAAATAAATAATCAGGATTCATATCTGCAAGCTGTTCTACAGAAATGGCCTCTTGAGATTTAGCTTTAGCAACTTCATTAGGTACTGCTAAACCAAGCTCGCCATAAAGAACTGCATTTAAAAATACTTCTTTTGGATAAACATACGCTTGTCCCCCACGAATACGAATAGCCGCTACTTTTTGATCTTGTAGTTTTTCAGTTAACGTGGACTTAGCAGCTTCAATATCAGCTTTATATGTAGATAAGATCTTCTCAGCATCTGCTTGCTTACCAGTTAGTTCTGCTAGTAAATTCAAATTAGATTCCCAGTTCGTCGAAATATGTGAAACTAAAATTGTAGGTGCAATTTTCTCTAATTTACTTTGTACCTCTTCTGGGAACTTTGTGGACCCTAAAATGACATCTGGATTTAATTCTAATATTTTTTCAAAGTTTGGTTTAATCTTCTCACCAATAGATTCTGCTTTGTCTGTTACAGAAGCATAGAGCTCAGGGAACTTGCCACCAATAGCAATAGCTCCAACTGGGTGAACATCCAGCACCACCATATCCTCCATTGCTTCCATAGCTCCTGTTACAACAATTCTTTCCACTTTTTCTGGCACTTCATAGCTTTCACCAAGATATTCAATCGTTCTCGTGCCATTTTCATTTGTTGATTCTTCTTTTGTTTGTGTCACTTCTTCTTCTTTTGGTGTATCAGTGGAAGATTCCTCTTCTACTGCCTTCTTCTCTCCACATGCGGCGAGAATGAGCATAAATAATGCTATGAAACTAATAAATAAAAATTTCTTTTTCATTTACCTATTCTCCTTTGAATGATGATTGTTATGATGATTAACTATCTCATCTTGCTTATTGAAGTACTGAACATCTTCTAGATTTACCATCCCCCTTTTCAATTGATATTGATTATCATTATCATTTTATTATGTAATCTTAAATAAATCCAGTACTATTTCGATATATTATAATTATCCACTTTCTTTCACGACGTAAAAACACAAAAAACCCCTAGTCACAATTTATGTTGTGACTAGGGGTGGCTAATAAATTAACCGATAGAACCTTCCATCTCGAATTTAATCAGACGGTTCATTTCTACTGCGTATTCCATTGGTAGTTCTTTTGTGAATGGCTCGATGAAGCCCATTACGATCATTTCTGTTGCTTCTTCTTCGGAAATTCCGCGAGACATTAAATAGAATAATTGTTCTTCAGATACTTTTGAAACTTTTGCTTCGTGCTCTAAAGATACATTATCATTAAAAATCTCGTTATAAGGAATTGTATCGGAAGTCGATTGATTATCCATAATCAGCGTATCACATTCGATGTTAGCACGAGCACCACTTGCTTTAGGACCGAAACGAACTTGTCCCATATACGTTACCTTACCACCTTGTTTAGCAATCGATTTAGAAACGATTGTTGAAGATGTGTTTGGTGCCATATGGATCATTTTTGCGCCAGCATGTTGATGTTGTCCTTTACCTGCTAATGCAATCGATAATGTCATACCACGAGCACCTTCACCTTTAAGGATACATGCAGGGTATTTCATTGTTAATTTAGAACCGATGTTACCATCAATCCATTCCATTGTACCGTTTTCTTCTACAACTGTACGTTTCGTTACAAGATTGTAAACATTGTTCGCCCAGTTTTGGATTGTTGTATAACGGCAATAGGCATCTTTACGTACAACAATTTCTACAACTGCTGAGTGTAAAGAGTTTGTTGTGTAAACAGGAGCTGTACAACCTTCAACATAGTGTACGTGAGCGCCTTCATCTACAATAATAAGTGTACGTTCGAATTGACCCATATTTTCTGAGTTAATACGGAAGTAAGCTTGTAACGGTGTTTCTACTTTAACACCTGGTGGCACATAAATAAATGATCCACCTGACCATACCGCTGAGTTTAAAGCAGCAAATTTATTGTCTGTGTAAGGAATCACTTTGCCCCAATATTGTTTGAAAATATCTTCGTTTTCACGTAGAGCAGAGTCAGTATCTTTGAACACAATACCAAGATCTTCAAGGTCTTTTTTCATGTTGTGATAAACTACCTCAGACTCATATTGTGCAGATACACCTGCAAGATATTTTTGCTCTGCTTCTGGGATACCTAATTTATCAAAAGTTGCTTTGATTTCATCAGGTACTTCATCCCATGATTTTTGAGTAGCTTCTGATGGTTTTACATAGTACGTAATTTCATCAAAATCTAAATCTCCAAGATCGCCACCCCATTGTGGCATCGGTTTTGTATAAAAAGTTTCAAGAGCTTTTAAACGGTATTCTAGCATCCATTCTGGCTCTTGTTTCATATTTGAAATTTCACGGACGATTTCTTCAGTTAAACCGCGTTTTGAACGGAAAATTGATACGTCCTTGTCATGGAAACCGTATTTGTAATCGCCGATATCAGGCATTTTTTTAGCCATCGTTTCTCCTCCGTTCATTGAGATGTATTTTTCTAGGTAATCATCCCTTGCTTTGAGTGAAGGCATAGTAGCTTTCACTCAAGAACAAGGAAGTAAGATTTATTTCACACCTTTTTCCATTGCTTTCCAAGCCAATGTTGCACACTTAATTCGTGCAGGGAATTGTGAAACACCTTGCAGTGCCTCAACATCCTCAAGGTCATATTTATCGCTGTACTCCTCACCCATCATCATTTTAGAAAAAATATCAGAAAGCTCAATAGCTTCCTCTACTTTTTTTCCTTTGATGAGCTGTGTCATCATTGATGCAGAGGACATAGAAATAGAACAGCCTTCACCATCAAATTTTGCATCCTCTACAACACCGTCTGTCACTTTCAATGTTAAGTGAATACGGTCGCCACAAGTCGGATTATTCATATCGATCGTTACAGCATTCTCATCTAAAGATCCTTTATTACGAGGATTCTTATAGTGATCCATAATGACTGAACGATATAGTTGATCTAAATTATTAAAAGACATCGCCAAAATACTCCTTCGCAGAACGTAACCCTGCAACTAAACGGTCAATATCCTCCTCTGTATTGTACAGATAGAAGCTTGCTCGTGCTGTCGCTACTTGCTGAAGACATTTCATTAGTGGCTGTGCACAATGATGTCCTGCACGAACAGCAATACCATTCATGTCAAGCACCGTTGCCACATCATGTGGATGTACATCATCTAGATTAAATGTTACTAATCCACAACGCTTCATAGGGTCACGTGGGCCAAAAATTTTCAAACCGTCAATTGTTTCAAGTTGATCCATTGCGTAGCCTGCAAGCTTATGCTCATGCTCTAGAATGTTATCTAACCCGATATCAGTTAAGAAATCAATAGCGGCTCCTAAACCTATTGCACCTGCAATAATAGGCGTTCCACCTTCAAATTTCCACGGTAATTCCTTCCACGTTGACTCATAAAGCCCAACAAAATCAATCATTTCGCCACCAAACTCAATTGGCTCCATCTTTTCAAGGTGTTCCTTTTTACCATATAGTACACCTATTCCAGTTGGTCCGCACATTTTATGCCCTGAGAAACCTAAGAAATCTACATCCAAATCTTGCACATCAATTTTCATATGTGGCGCAGCTTGTGCACCATCGGCTACCATGACAGCACCATTAGCATGTGCAATTTGAGCAATTTCTTTAATTGGATTTATTGTTCCAAGTACGTTTGATGCCATAGACACCGAAACAATTTTTGTTTTAGGTGTGACTGTCGCACGTACTTTCTCTAGGCTAAGAGTGCCGTCTGCTTCAAGCTCAATGTATTTTAAAGTTGCATTTTTTTCTTTGGCTAATTGTTGCCAAGGAATAATATTGGAATGATGCTCCATATGAGTAATGACAATTTCATCACCCTCAACAACATTTGCACGACCATAACTTGTCGCAACTGTATTTAAAGCGGTTGTTGTACCACGCGTAAAAATAATTTCCTGTGTTGATTGCGCATTAATAAACTTACGAACCTTTTCACGAGCACCTTCATATTTATCTGTTGCACGGTTTCCTAGTGTATGCACGCCACGGTGAACATTGGAATTATCAAATTCATAATAAGCTTTAATCGCTTCAATCACTTGAACAGGCTTCTGAGACGTCGCTGCACTATCAAGATATACAAGTCTATGACCATTTACATCCTGATTTAAAATTGGGAAATAGCTTTTAATGTCTTTATTCATCATTAGCGAACTTTCCTTTCAATAACCTCCGTCAGTTGCTTTTGAACGCCTTCAATTGGTAATTGCGTAACAACTGGCGCAAGGAATCCATGGATAACAAGGCGCTCTGCTTCTGCTTTCGAGATACCACGGCTCATTAAATAATAAAGCTGTAATGGATCTACTCGACCAACAGATGCTGCGTGTCCTGCTGTTACATCATCTTCGTCAATTAATAAAATTGGGTTTGCATCCCCACGAGCTTTTTCTGACAGCATTAATACACGTGATTCTTGTTGTGCATCGGCTTTTGTCGCACCATGCTCGATATAGCCAATACCGTTAAAGATTGACTGAGCTGCATCTTTCATTACACCATGCTTTAAGATATGCCCGTTTGAGTTTTTACCCCAGTGACGAACCTCAGTAGTGAAGTTAAGTTTTTGTTCTCCACGACCAACTACGACTGTTTTTGTATCTGCATGAGAACCGTCACCAATCAAATGCGTAATGTTTTCAGAGATTGTATCAGAATCATTCATTAGACCAAGAGCCCAGTCAACTTTTGCGTCACGCGCTAAACGTGCACGACGATTAACATATGTCGTAAATCCTTTTGCAAGGACATCTACTGCACCATATGTCACCTGTGCATTATCTTGAACAACGACTTCCGCAATAATATTCGCTTGCCCTTTTGCCTCTTCAACTGTTGAAACATAAGTTTCCACATATGTTACTGCTGAATTCGCTTCTGCTACTACTAAAACATGGTTATATAATGAAGCTTCCGCATTGTCATTAAGGAAAACAACTTGAAGTGGTTGCTCAATGATCACGTTTTTTGGTACGTATACAAACACTCCACCATTAACAAGTGCTGTATGAAGTGCTGTTAACTTATGCTCATCTACTTTAACAGCTTCTGTCATAAAGTATTTTTGTACAAGTTCGCCATGTTCACGAACTGCTGTGAAAATATCAGTAAAAATAACACCTTTATCAGCAAGTTCTTGTGATGCCTTAATATATGCTGGTGTATTATTACGTTGAATATATAGGTTTTCTTGTGCTTCAAGGTCAATTAAACCTTTTGCTTCTTCAGGTAGAGCATCCAATGAAGGGAATGCCTCACTATGAACTGCCAACACTGGGAAGTTCATGAAATCCCATTTTGTAATATTCGTTCTATCTGGTTTTGGCAAATCTAAACCAGCTACTTTGTCTAGTGCTGCCGCGCGAAGTTCTGTAAACCAAGTAGGTTCACCATTTGCTTCTGAGAACGAGCGCACGTCCTGTACTGTTACAGGCAAGTTAAGTTCCACTGTCATGCTAGTTCGTCCTCCTTCTTATGCTTCTTGTTCTTCTGTTTCTTCTTCGATTCCTAATTCTTTTTTAATCCAGTCATAACCTTCTGCTTCTAAGCGTTGTGCAAGCTCTGCACCACCTGATTTTACAACACGTCCTTGCATCATTACGTGTACATGGTCTGGTGTAATGTAGTTTAATAGGCGTTGATAGTGTGTAATCATTAAGCAGCCAAAGCCTTCACCGCGCATTGCGTTGATGCCTTTTGAGACAACTTTCAATGCATCGATATCAAGACCAGAGTCAATTTCATCTAAGATTGCAAATGTTGGTTTGATCATCATTAATTGAAGAATCTCATTACGTTTTTTCTCCCCGCCAGAGAAACCTTCATTTAAATAACGTTGAGCCATATCTTCGTTCATTTCAAGGAATTCCATGTTTTTATCTAATTCGCGGATAAATTTCATTAATGAAATTTCATCGCCTTCTTCACGACGCGCGTTAATTGCTGAACGTAAGAAATCAGCATTTGTAACACCAGCAATTTCAGATGGATATTGCATTGCTAGGAATAAACCAGCTTGAGCACGCTCGTCTACTTCCATTTCAAGCACATCTTCGCCATCTAACTCAACAGTACCTGAAGTTACTTCATATTTTGGATGACCCATAATAGCAGAAGCTAGTGTTGATTTACCAGTTCCGTTTGGTCCCATAATTGCGTGAATTTCGTTTGTATTAATTGTAAGATTTACGCCTTTTAAAATCTCTTTTCCGTCGATAGCAACGTGAAGATCTTTAATAACTAAAGTTGACATGAAAATACCTCCATAGTGTTCAGTGAATGGGTCAACCATTCCTTAATTATCATCATTCTAATCTTAACTGAAAATCGTTCTCTATGCAAACCATTTCAATTACTTTCCCATTCCTTAAATAGAATCTTTAAAAATAAAGACTTTGTAAGCATTTTCAGATTATTGCTACTTCACCTAAACAATGAGAATAGACTTTCTTCATTTTCAATAAAATCTCCCTAATTGAGAATTGATTTCATCTAGCTACATAGTGAAAACCTCGAGAAAAGTGCTAATTGTAGCGGTTTTGTGACAAATTAGCATAAACAACATATCTATACTATAACCTATTTCATTAAAATGGAATCAATTTAAGTTCATATTGGAAGAAAGAAATTTTGCTATAAAAATTAATGGATTGTCTCCTCAAAAGAAAGTAATTTTAGGCAAATGAAAAGACAGAAACGTAGATTGTATCCAACATTTCTGCCATTTCTCCATTAATTTAGATGATATGCCCATAAATATCCTTTTGATTCCAGTAAAAAAGCATCTGACTCTAAGGTAGAAGTGATAACAATTGCATCATTTGTCTTCAGCTCATAGCCTTCATTCACGCGTTCTATTTGAATAGGTAAACCTAGCTCTATAAAAAGCTGACGTAGACGGTAAATCGTATTATAAAGATTAGCTAACGCTTTTTTCTCATCTATATTAGGCCAAATATCATCTAAAATACGATACTTCGATACTACGATTCCTTCATGGACTAATAAATAATAAAAAAGCTCCTCCGTAACCTTTGTTCGCCATTTAATAGCTTTGTCATGTATCCTTGTTCCAACCTCACCTTTTAAACTAACTTCCAACTTTGTAGTGTTTCGCTGTGTTTGACGCCCATAATATTTTGTAAGTCTTTCATTTACTTGTAGTACAATACTTGGTGTCATGGGCTTTAATACATAGTCTAGTGCTTGGACTCGAAATGCATCTACAGCATATTTTGCATAGGCTGTTGAAAAAATAATAGGGACATCAATGCCTTCTTCTACTAAAATAGCTGCAAGCTCTAATCCATTCATCTTTGGCATTTCAATATCTAAAATTAGCGCATCATATTCACCCTTAATGGACAAAATTTGAGTTATTGCTTCTAAAGGTGATGTAAAGGTGGCAATAACTTGAAAAAGCCCCTCTTTTTCAAGTAATAGTTTGTGCAAATCTAAAATTGGCTGTTCATCCTCTACCATAATAATTTTCCACATGTTGAAGCTCCTTTAAAGGTTGTATGAATACCATTGTTGTACCTTCATCTTTCTTAGAAGTAATAGAAAGAGTAGCACTCGGCATTTCTTTTACTCGACGTAGAACATTGGTAAATCCGATGCCATTTGAAAATATATTTTCTCCATTGTTTAAAGCTTTTACCTGTTCCTCAGTCATACCAACGCCATCATCCCTCACCTGAATGCTTAAATTATTTTGCTGCCTTTTAATTTCAATAAAGACTGTCCCATTTCCATCCTTTTCAAAAATCCCATGACGAATTGCATTTTCAACTAAAGGCTGTATCAGTAAACTTGGGATTTCTATCTTTTCAGCATCTAATGTATCTTCTATTGTCAAAATAACCGTTAACTTATCACCAAAGCGTGCTTGTTCAATCTCTACATAGGCACGTATAATTTCAAGCTCTTTCTCTAACGTTGCGCGTTGCCCATCCTTACCTGATTCTAATATATAACGTAAATAGGTAGAAAGCATCGTTAATAAATGCCCTGCTCGCTCTCCGTCTGTATAACAAAACGAAATAATACTGCTGAGTGCATTGTATAAAAAATGAGGATTGATTTGTGCCTGTAGAAAAGCCATTTCATGCTGTATCGCTTTGCCCATAGCCTCTTTCGTTAATGCTATAGCCGATAAACGTGTAAGTAACATTTCTTTTGTAGCTGGCTTACGGATATAATCATTGGCCCCTGATTCTAGGATAAGTGAAATATTCGTTGGATATTCATTGGCTACTAACATAATAATCGGTAAATCTATATAGCTATAATACTTACGTATATATTTGGTTAGGGCAATGCCTCCCATTCCAGGCATCACTTCATCTATCAATAAAAAATCAGGTCTTTTCTGCTGAATAACGTTGAGTGCCTCCTCAGGACAATGCACTACCTCTATAGCGTAGTGGCTTTGTAGTAACGATTGTAAAACCTCTGCATGAATGACATCATCCTCAACTATGAGTAATCTTGGCAAATTTTCATTGAACAGTGGCTGATCATTCATAATGATAATCATCTCATTGTCTTTTAGCACTTGCTCATAGCCCCCGAATGGCAAGGTGATGATAAATCGAATGCCATTTTGTAATAAATCTACCGAATATGTACCACCCATCTGCTCAATGATGGCTTTCCCTATCGACTGTCCAGTCTCATCTGCTGCTTTTTGCTGTATAGGCTCAGGGCCAGCTCCTTCTACCAAGATTCTTACGTCTGTATCAAGATGTAAAACAGTTAGAATCATATCCCCATTCCCAGCATGAGCAATAGCTGTTTCAAGTACCCTGTATAAGATTTGACCTAGACGTTGCTCATCAGCTTGAACTAATAATTTTGGATTGGTGTGCTTGTATAAACGAATATGCGTTTTTTTTATTTTCTTTCCGTGCATAATTAATACATGCTGAATAATCATTTGAATATTAACTGGGTGTACATCTATTTTAAAATCCTGAAACCTTATTCTAGTGAAATCTTTTAAGTCATTTACTAGATATAATAAACGTTCTAATTGTTGTTCTAGTAGTTGTTGCTTATCCGTCATAGATTGAGTTGATAAGGATTTTGTAATATTTAATGCATGATAAAGAGGTTGTTCTAATTCATTTGTTGTCACTTCTAAAAAGGAATCCTTACCGATTGTCGCCTTTTCCAGACGTTGGCTATATAATTCAGCGTCTCTTGTTCGATTAATTAGTCGCATTGCCAAATAAATATTCATACATACTACAAAGAATAGCAGACCAATACGATTAAAAACATTTCGCCCAGAGAAAAAAAGCTGATCAAATGTTCCACTTATGCTAAAAATTAATAGAGATATAATTGTTGCACTTAATATTATCAGTTCATTTTTCGGAACATGAGCACTTTTCTTCATGATCAAATACAATAATCGTCCTATTATAAAAAATGCTAGGAAATTTATATAGGTAAAAAATATATATTGTAGCTCTGATAAGGATCTTGCTGGTAAAAGCAGTGTTCCAACGCCATATAATAGTAGTGGTGACACAAATAATAAAGCTGTCCTACGCTTCATCATAGCTGTTACCGTATAGGCAAAGAACAGGAATAGCATCACTGCATTTATATACGTTATAAAATCTTGCAAACGAAAATAAAATTCAAATTCTATAGTAGGAAACTCTCTATAAAGAGTTCGTTCGCCTCTTGTACATACCAAAATTGCCAACGTAAAAAAATACATTGCACTATAAAAAAACGCTTTGTCTCTTATTCTTAATAAATACAAACTAAAATGAAAGATTGAAAATATTAATAACATGATAATCGTTGTTTTTTCTAAGTACACATCTTGAATGACATCTTTTGCAAGAGCATCCGCATCTCCTATATCTATAGGAAATATAATGCCATGCCTTGCATTATGAAAATCTGCAACTTGTATTGTTAGGATCACCGAATCTGAAGAAGGTGAAAAATACACTTCATAAACAGGATTACTTGGTTTCGATGCTTCACGAGCAGTAGCTAGTTTACCATAGGAGGCAGCGATCTCATTATTTATAAACAGTCGATGAGATGACCAAATATTTCGTACCCGAATACCTATTTTTTTGAAATGAGGTGGTAGCTTAATTTTAAGTTGATAAGTACCATACTCTGCATCGGCCTGCCATGGTCCAGGAACCTTTTCAATTGGAGCATGATCAGGAAAATTAGCAGGTTCAAGAAATTTATTGCCTATAAAACGCCATTCTCCAGACAATGCTACAATCTCTTCCTCTTTTGTTATTTCTGATAAATCTAATTGACCATCTACCGCCTGTAACTTAGTATTGCTTGTATCTTGATCGTTAAAAATTAAATAAGTTAGCATCGTGATGGCTACTAAAATAAATAACCAACTTAAACTTTTTTTTATCATGAATCCCACCTCCTCCTCATCTTACAATAGCGAACTCTCAAATATCTAACAGCTTATAATTTTTATTTTGACATAAACAGTCATTTTTCATCTTAAATAATATATAATTAAGGTATAATCAATCTTATTTTTAGATTAATAGAGGTGAAATGTTAGTGGAGTTACGTCAATTACGCTATTTTGTAGAGGTTGCTGAACGTGAGCATATATCAGAGGCTGCTGAGCATCTTCATGTAGCCCAATCTGCCATTAGTCGGCAAATCGCAAATCTTGAGGATGAGTTAGGCACTCCGTTATTTGAACGAGTGGGACGAAATGTCAAATTAACACCAATAGGGAAGACATTTCTTGAGCATACCATTACGGCATTAAAGGCCATCGATTTTGCAGCAAAGCAAGTAGAAGAATATCTTGATCCTGCAAAGGGCTCAATTAAAATCGGCTTTCCAACAAGTTTAGCTAGCTATGTTCTGCCAACCGTTATTTCAGCCTTTAAACGCGAATATCCTGATTTACAATTCCAGCTCCGTCAAGGGTCTTATCGATTTTTGATTGATGCAGTCAAAAATCGGGAGTTGAACCTCGCCTTTTTGGGACCCCTGCCCCCTAAGGACGAATCCATTCAATCAACCATTCTGTTTACTGAAAATATTGCCGCACTCCTACCAGCCAATCATCCATTAGCTAAAAGAGAAAGCATACAGCTTGCAGAGTTGAAAAATGATTTATTCGTATTATTTCCAGATGGTTACATTTTGCATAAGGTAGCGATGGATGCTTGTCGAGCTGCAGGCTTTTTACCAAATGTCATTTCAGAGGGAGAAGATTTGGATGCACTAAAGGGCTTAGTCGCCGCTGGCATAGGTGTTAGTCTATTACCAGAAAGTTCTCTTTATGATTCAGCAGCTCGCTTTACCATTAAGGTTCCTATTGAATCTCCTACAATCCCTAGAACTGTTGGTATTATTTCACCCGTAAATCGAGAAATTGCACCATCAGAAATCATTTTCTTAGACTTTGTGAAAAACTTTTTTTCTCGCCTTTCACAATTCCAATAAAAAAATCGCCTTTTGGGCGATTTTTTTATTATTCTGTTGATTGCTCAGCAATCCATTCTATTGTTTTCTCTCCTAAGCCTCCTGCACGCCATAATACAACGTCATGATAGCTTTTCTTTTGAACGTAAGTAACCCATTTTTCTAGCGTTTCTTGATCAGCATACCAAACTTCATGGCTGACATTATTGTCATCTACATATGAAAAATAAACGGCTCCACTTGCTTGATCACGCTGCTTAGCTGCTTTTCTATCGGCTAGTAATTGTTCGGCCTCAAGCTCTGTTAAAGCGACTGTTTTGCCCTGAGCTACCCAATCAAAACCTCCAGTGGCAAAGGCGATAGCTAAATCTTGATTAGACTTCTTCATTTTTTTTACTAAATCATCTAGAAAAGAAAAAGTAGCTTTAGCACCTGGCCCACTGTGGTAACCATGAACATTATAGGCCATTACTGTATAGTGAGGTCCATCTGGTAATTTCACATCAAATGGAAAGCGTGGTTCGAGTACAACATGCAATGTAACATCCTTTTTGGAAAGCTCTTGGTAAAGCTCTTCTAAAAATAGGATATAGTTTTGAAGGTCATCTTTAGCCACCTTTTCATAATCAATCTCAATGCCATTTACTTGATATTGTTCCACAACCCGCAAAATATTTCCAATATGCTTTTGCCTTGCTGAGGAATCCTGCAATAATCTATGCAAAAGCGTGCTATCCTTTTGAACAGATGGAGCATTCTCTGTTACATAATCATTGATGAGTGTTAGGATCACATGATGGGAATCATTAAATTGCTGCTTGGTCTTTTGCAACATATCTACGGCATTTTCTGTTAACAATAGTTCATCATTGCTATTAAAATATGCGCCAAAAACACGTATATCTTGTAATCCAAGCTGAGAATTTTCTACATCTTTCATGGCGGATTTATTTTGCCATTCTGGTAACCAAATAGATAATCGGAGCTTCTCCTTATCGTTAAATTCTTCCTTTGCTTTAGCTGGCTGTTCTTTACTATTACTACAAGCTGTAATAAATAGTAGCGCAATACAAATAAATAACATAATGTTCTTCACTTGACTCTAATTTCACCCCGATTTAGAAGGTCTCGATAAAGAAATCAACGACATGATTAAATAACTCAGTGGATTTATACTTAACCTTCTCGAAATTCGTATATTGGTTCGTAAAAATAGTTTGATTGTTTTTATCTGTAATCAAAATATCTTCAATTAATGTATCGTAAATATCATCTGCATACTGTTCGTGTGAAGTGTTCTTATTACTGTACAACGCACCAAATCCAATCTGTGCCCCTTGTAATTTCGGATTTATTTGAACGGTCTCGGATAATACATTATCTACATCTATTTCTATTTTATCCTTATTTATAGCAATGTTAAATACTCTATTTTCCGTTAAGTTTCTTGGGTACTCTTCTTCATCTATACGTGACCCTTTTTGCGTATCATGGTAAGTGTAAACTGTTGCTTTATTAAATGCGTATTCTTCTTCATTCCACTTAATTTCATTTAATGGAAAGCGTTCTTTTTCAACAATTCCCCCGCCTGGTAATTTTTCACTTATTACAATCTCATTATCGACTAGTACAATTCGTAAATAACTATTTGTTTTTTCATCGTAATTTACATAGAAAGCTTGTTGGCCAACCACATTCCCTTTAAACGCAAAATTCACATTATATTGATCTGGCAGTTCCTCCTTTAAAAGAATTCTGCCTTCACTTGATGGTGCTGAAGTTAAGGTGATCTCATTATTTTCATATTCTGCCGCACCATTTATCACTTTCCAGTGTTGTGCTACTTCCTGATCTCCTATCTTAAATTGTATGTTTTGCCTACTGGCCTGTCTGATCTTCATCATCACATGATTAGTTGACCAATATGGTGATACTTGTAATCTGCTTAAATTATAAATATCTGCCTCTTTATCATTGTAGGCTCCTAATTCTAGATTAAAATGCATACGAAACTTGTCTTTAATTTCTTTGTTATTCACACTTTCTACGAGAGGATCCATATTGTTATAAAGTGAGTTTGCATGCATAATTGCGTAGGCTTTAGGGACTTCCCCCAACTCTTCATGATAGATATCCTGCATTAAATTGTAGTCCTTCTTAATACGAGCCTCCATCTCTTGTCGAGTTTCACTTGGTATCATATATTGATTACGAATAAAATCCATTAAATAATGATTATAGTATTCTATTGTTGTTTTATTAGGTACGTTATTTTCATCTATGACGCCTAAGGACTGTCCTTTATCATTAAAAATATTAATATAGGTTAACCTATATCCATTGGAGCCCATTTCCCAATAACCGCTTTTTTCCATCAGTTTTAAATCTTTGGGCTTTAAAAATTTATTATCGGTTGTATCCATTTTATTGGCATAAGTAAACATCGTTGCCTTATAATTTAATTTTTCCATAATATTTTGAGCAAAAATACTAGAATCTGTACGTCCATCTTCAAATGATAGATACAAAGCTTTTTCTGGCAATGGTTTATCATGCTGATAGAAGTCTAAAATATCCTTTTGAGTAATGGTTTGATACCCTTGTTTTTCTAACAAAGTTAATTGTTCTTCTAAATTCTTTTTAGACACATATTTAGGTGATTCATTTCTACTGACACCAAAATAGGAAAGAGCAATAAAACCCTCTTTATTATTTAATGGAACTGTTTCAGCTCCCCTTTTCTCTGTTAGAAAAACAGCTTTAATTAAAATGACAGCTAACAATACTACTATAATTAATTGAGCGATCGAACGGATGATTTTCCGACGATTTTTTTTAGCTGGCTGAAGCTCTACACTTTTTCCGTTCATTCCTTCTCACCCTTTTTTCTAATTTTCAACATCGAAAATCGGGATTTTCGTAATTTTTGCTTTTCCATTTTCTTTTCCTTCGCTAGAACATCCTGAGGTGTTTCCCTTGTCCCCCATGTAGATTTCCAAAAAGTCACCCAAGCAACTGGCATCTGCCATAGCAAAATAAATTCATAATAGAGGACAAAGATAAAACCAAATCCCCATAGTTTACTTTTTCTAAAGAATAGATGAGCCAAACTCATAAGCATGGCCATTAATAGTAAACCTATTAAAAACGTTGTAGGAAAAATACCATACATGACTGGTACATAAATTAAGTTATAAACAACGACAATTGGTGCTGCAATCGGCACAATTAAACCAATAATGAAGAAAAGGAACATAAACGGTTCTTTTTTCCACATAAATAAAAATGCACGCAAAGATTCTCGAAGCCAAGAACGTTTCCATCTCATTTGCTGGGATAGAAAAACTTTTGTGTCAGATGGAACAATTGTTGAACAAATGGCATTGTCCTGATAGCCTGTTCGATGTGTTTTTAAAATATAGTTTGTCATACTACGGTCATCACCAAAAGTTGCTGGCTGACCAAGAAATTTTTGATTAAGCCATGCTGTTTCATTTTTTAAAATTAGCTCTTTCCGGTAACAGGCTAGTGGTCCTGATAAGCAAGTAACCGTATCAAACCATGCTTCAGCTGCTTTCATGATACGGAAGGCAATATAATAACGAACCGTCTGTAATTTAGTTAGCGCATTAGTAAATTTATTTTCAACCTCTGTTCGGCCAGCCACACCGCCCATTTTGGGATCTTGAAAAGGTTGCACTAAATTACGGATTGCATGTGGCTCTAAAAAACTATCGGAATCCACAAAAACAACTAAATCATGCTTCGCTTGATGAACACCCGCAACTAACGCTTCCCGTTTCCCACCGTTTTGTGGAAGCTTATAAAACTTTAATCGATCATTCGTCTTAAATCGTTCACCCTCTTGATGAATAAGGTTAATCATGTCGTATGCCTTTTCCTCTGTACGATCTGTTGAACAATCATCTACAACGATTACTTCTAATTTATCTACTGGGTAATATTGATTGATACAACTAGAAATCGTGCGATGAATCCACTCTTCCTCATTAAAGACTGGAATAATAATGGAGACACCTGGTTCAAACTTTGGATTGATCGGTACATTTTTATAGAAAATACCAAATAAATATCTACTTAACAGAAATGTTGCTGCAATAATACTATAAAGATATAAAAATTTATTAAACCTAAAGTAAATCACGCTTTCTGCTCTCATTAACATGACAATAATCGATACGACCAATAAAAATAAACTAGCCATAAAAATAGAAATGCCCCAACGTTTTTTTGTCATATATTCGTTTAAAGGCTGTAAAAATTCACAGGCAGCATAATAACGTAGTTCTCTATCCACTTCTTTCGTAAAATAACGGACAACCTTAGCCTTTAACTTCACTTTGGCTTCATAGCCCTCAGGCATTGCACCACCCGGTATGTTGAAATTCATTGTTAAAATTTCATTTATTAAAAATTCATGAGGTTGATTAGAGTAAACGAGGATACCCGTTACCGAAATATCCTCTGCAAAAAGTTTTTCTGCGTTCACTTGGCGTTTTGCCCTTTTAATATGAACCTCAAAATGAGTTTCGTAGCGTAAACTTAATTGTTGAAGTCGATAGATTTCATTCACATCTGTCGGATCAATTTCCTCTTTCTGATAGGAGGCGCCACGACGATTCACAAGGCTCCTTACATTTTCGGGATCGGGAATATTTGAAAGAATCCGACGGTCAGAGCGTGGTATCGTTAAGATCTCTTTTTTTGTTTTCATTGTTCATTCACATCCCTATTTGAATCTTCTTCAATCCAAGTAGACATTTTGCTAAAGCTATAACCATCTTCTAGAAGTTTTTCAATAATGAGTGGAAGTGCTTCTACCGTATTTGTTCCATCTAGGATATGCATGACAATGACCTTGCCGGGCCCAACCCTAGAAATCACCCGTTCGTAAATGTCTTGTGCTGAGTAATCTAAATTCCAATCAAAAGAAGCGATATCATACATAGCAATAGTTTTAATTCCCGCAGCAGTAATGATCTTGGCCGTTCGCTCATCCATTATTCCTTGGGCTGGTCGGAAATATAGAAGCGGGGGCTCTTGTAAAGCATAGGTTAATGCCTGATGTGCCTTCACTAAATCATCTTGTAATTCTTCGGGTGTCATTTTTGTAACATCTAAATGGTAATAGGAGTGGCTCGCTACCTCATGACCTTCCTCTACAATCATCTTCGCTAATTGTGGATTCTTCTCCACACCACTTCCTATTAGGAAAAAGGTACTTTTGATATTATATTTACGTAAAACATCCAACACTTCTTTTACTCGTTTTTCATGTGCCCAATCATCAAAAGTAATAGCTATTTCCTTTTTTGTTGTCTCTTTTCGATAATATAAATTCGGCTTGGCTTGCTCATAATTTACATTTGGACTGACAGCATCATATCCTGAAATTTCTTCCACGGACTTTGTTAAATAACGTTTATCCAATAGATCACTCAAAGTAGTAATGGTATACTCGCGTTCTTTAGCTAATTGAGCTAATAATGGTATAGCATCAATAATGGCAGGATTAATGTATGTGTTGAGATGAATAATAGAGCCCCTATCAATATATTTACTGATATAATTAATCAGCTCCTGAGCACTTTGCATTTTTCTATCAAGTGGGTTAATAGATAATCCAATAACGGCTTTCATATCAAGCGCCTTAGCTGCTAAGCGCATATTATCGGTAACATCGCCTGAACGACTACGAACAAATTTTGGTGTATAGCCTAAATGCTCTTCAAAAATTTGATTGGTTAACATGATTTCTTCATACGTTTGGTCATAATCCAAAGACGTTACATCTGGAAATGTCAATGTACCGTTTTGCACCTCATGTCCCCTTTTTAAGATATCTTTCACAAGCTCTGGCTCTTGAGCAACACGCATTCCCTCTAGAAAAAAGGTAGCCTTCATATTCGATTCATCTAGTTTCGTTAATAGCAATTTCATTGTGTCGTTATCTGCTAAGCCATTAAATGTTAACGATACTTTTGGTACCACAATATTGGCATGACTAATTAATTCACTTTTAGTACCATCAGATTTTTTGACCTCTATAGAAGAATCAACTGGATGAATCGTTTCTTGTGTCGCTGACTGACAGCCTGCTAAGAACAGCATGATGAGCAGACCACATAGTTTTAGTAGTTTCATTTCCTATGAATTCCCCCTTATAGTTTGTAATAATTTTTATTTTCGAACAAAAAATGGGTATTACGTGTATCAAAAATTAAAGAAGCTTGTTGATCAATTAAAGAGTAATCAATAGTTGAATGATTCGTTAAAATTAATACTGCATCTGCTTGTTGGATTATTGGTGCTGTTAATGCAACCGTATTGAAATGGGATTGTTCGATAGAAAATGTTTGTATATAAGGATCAATGATCGTTAATTGGCATTGTTTATCTAGTAGTTGCTGAATAACATGAAGTGCTGGTGATTCACGTGAATCGTTTATATTAGGTTTATAAGTGACACCAATGACAACAATATTGGCTCTATACAGCTCTTTATTTTGAATACGTAAGTAATTACTTAATCTCTCTACTACAAAGTTGGGCATTGAGTCATTGATTTTATCAGCTGCTTCAATTAACGTTGCAGAGATACCATGTTGTTGCCCAGCCCATAGTAGATATTTAGGATCTACTGGAATACAATGCCCCCCCACTCCTGGCCCTGGTGTAAATGGCATAAAACCATAAGGCTTTGTAGAAGCTGCATCAATAACTTCCCAAATATCAATGTTCATCTTATAGCAAATCTGACTTAACTCGTTTACAAGGGCTATGTTAATTTGGCGAAAAGTATTTTCCAGTAATTTCTCCATTTCAGCCACTCTAGGGCTTGTCACAGTACACACATGGGTATGAAGAACTGTTTCATAAAAAATCTTTGATAATTCTAGGCATGTGGCTGTTATTCCCCCAATAACTTTTGGTGTATTCGACACGGAAAAGTTGCTATTTCCTGGATCAACACGTTCTGGTGAATACGCTAAAAACAAATTATGACCAATAGTAAAACCATATTTTTGTAAAATAGGCTGGACCATTTCTTCTGTTGTCCCAGGGTAAGTCGTACTTTCAAGAATAACTAGCGCATTGGCTTTAATATTTTGTCCGATGGCATGCGTTGCTTCTTCGATATATGAAATATTAGGTGTTCCATCAGGAGTAGTAGGTGTAGGTACACAAATAATCACAACGTCTGCTTGTGAAAGCATAGAAAAATCCTTAGTTGCTTCAAAATGTTTACTTTCGATCATTTGCTCTATATTTTCTCTCGGTAAATCAGCAATATAACTTTCACCATTTTGCAATTGTCTGATTTTTCCTTGATTCTTATCAAAACCAACTACCTTAAATCCATTTTGAGCCATTTCCACAGCAAACGGTAAACCTACATAGCCAAGTCCAATCACTCCAATTGTTGCTTTTTTTGTTTGGATTTTTTTTAATAAAGCTGTACTTAGTGATTTCGTTTCGCTCGTCATTAAAATTACTCCTTTATTTAATCTGTATTTTCATTGTTTTTTCTTTATTTAATTGAGGAACGCATTCCATAAAGCAATGGTTCAATTCTCGTCATCTTTTGTAAAAACCCCCTTCAACATTCAAACTTACACAGGACTCTTTAGTCGAAATAGATCAGTAGGATTACACATCACTCAAAATAAGTTTATTAACGTTTATATAGTACTAATTGAAGCTAAACAATTTCTAAACAATTACATACAAGGTAATAAAAACCTATTCCTCTAAAAAATAAATCAAATTTTCATTATAAAAATGTCTATTTACGACGTTTTTATATTAACCATTAACTGTAAATTTTTTTGTTTAGAAAAATTTTTCTTTCTACAATTCTAAAAATCCCCTTAAGCCCCGGTTGACCACCGACACTTAAGGGGATTGGTAAATAAAAAAGAACTAAGGGCAGAACAATCTACCCTTAGCTCCTTTAATATGCTTTAAATAATTTTTGTAAAATATAATAGGATTGTTTTAAGCGCTCTTCATATTTTGGTACTTGCCATGTTTCCCATGTATAAGTAGAGAGTGGTGGTAAAACACCATTAGAAGCTGCTGGCATAGATTGAACAACGTTGTTCTCTTTATCTACAAATAAAGCACCAATATAAATATTGTCTACTTTAACGGCCGCTTTATCGCCATCTTTATACAGGTTACCTATAAACTCACGCTGACTCGGATCTTTAGCTTGAATCAATAACCAAGGGATGCGAAGTTCGATAACATTGTCATCGGTCCAAGTATAATCAACTAAAGAATCATAATCTTTTGCTTCTGGATTAGCATTTCCTTGAAGTAATTTTCCTGTTTCGTAGATACTAAAATCAGTCGTTCTATTTTGCTCAGGTAAAAATAGTTGTTTATTTAACACATAGTAAATAGGGGCGAACTTTCCACTATTTTTCAAGGCATTTGCCATTCGGGGAGCAACTAAATTTAAACGGTGGCCATAGAAATAATCATAGAAATCGTAGTATTCATCAATAACAACCCTAGATTGACCATTTTTATTGAGCTCAACTATAAAATCAACACCATTGGAAAACGTCATATTTTTTATAGATGTAGCAGACATATTTCCTTGACCTGGTACAACATCTAATAAAATGCGAGGGGAGGTATTGGCTAACTCCTCACTTTTTAATTTAATGTACAAATAGCGCTCATCATAGTCTACTGCAAAATCTGTTGGGTTGTTTGGTGCAGTATCATATAGCTGTTTACCCGTCCATTCCGTTGTCTCTCCATCTACTTTTACCTTAAGTCTATCAAAGCTTAATAATCCAAACTGTTGCTCATTTGTTTGAGCATTGGACCAAAATGGTCGACGATTCGGATCATCATAATCCATCGTATTCCACGTTCGTTTAAACCACTCATCTTGCCATGTAAAAACAAGTCCTCCCATGAGCCCTTCATGCATAATATCCTCAAATAAATGTTGAAGTGTTTCTCCCTGAGCTTGCTCTGACATTTGCCCCTGATTCCAACCATATACATTATCATGTGTTTTACCACGTGATGCTGGGATACCAAATTCCGCAATAAGAACAGGCATAGTATGAGCTTCATGGAGCTCTTTTAAATAACCTGCATAGCTATTTTTGTTCCCTCGGAAATCGACATAATTTAAATAATCTTTATCGAAATTAAAGAAGTCAGGGTAGTAAGGATACACATGATAGGAAGCAAATTGTCCCGGTGCAGTCATCTCTCCTTTTGTATGAATAACATTTGGATTGACCCCTACTAAATCTTCCTCCTCAGATGGCTCTGACGGATGTTCAAGAATGTCAGTTGTGACCCAGTTCGTGAAACTCATTGGACGTAGCCAGTTATATTTTTCCTTTTCATAAACTGACACCACATCCATTTGTTCTGCTAGCCAATGCTCAAACGGAGATGCACCCTTTGTTTCAAAAAAAGTACCGTTGTATTGACCAATATTTGCATGTTTTTCATTCGTTCCCACAACCATGTGTGGATACCATTCAATTCCTAGTACCCATCCTACAACATATTTTGATACGTCTACATCATACAAGCCAGATGCATGTCCTGGGCGAGGCTTCACATAGATATTTCCATGAATGACATCTACCATTTGTTTCATTTCTAATTGGAAATCTTCTAATGTATCTTTGTCATAGGCATCCAATGAACCTGCTAAGCCCTCTTCATTAATCCAAACTCCATGTAAAACATATAATGGTTTTTTTGGATGTTCTTCATTATATTTAGCAAGTGCTCTATAAAAGCCTGGTGGATGTAATGTATAGACTCGTATCGTATTAGCATTCATGTCTGCTATTTGTTTAAACCATCGATAATATTCCTCTTCAGTAATTGCTGCTTCTCCAGGAAAGGCGCCAGGTTTCCCCATTCCGATATTGACACCCTTAAATACGATTGGTTTCCATTTGCCATCTCTTAGCACCTCAAAAGATTGTCCCTGAATCCTTGCATTATAGTTTAATTTCTCATGATTTACAGTGTCCTGAACCTCTTTGTGCTCAAATGAATCAAATATTTTATGCATTACTGGGATGTAAATGGACCAATAAAACGAACTGTCCGCATACTTCTCAGCATATTTATAGATTGTAGGTAACCCTGTTATTTTATAAATATTCGGTACCCGTGCGATATCATTAAAATCTCCCGCAAAATAATAACTAGATGTGTAGCTTTTATCTTGGCCTACAATTGCTGCAAATTGTTCTGGAATGCCATTATCCTTTAACAGCTCTGTTCCTTTTTTTGTTAAATCCCATTTATAATTTGCAAGAGCATCTTCAGCATATTTAGGTGTAATAATATCAAACCAATAATCGTATTGCGCCCTTGCAGATGAATGAAAGAATTTTTTCCCATTTTCAGTAAACTGCACTTGAATACCTTCAGATTTAACATGCTTGTTCATTTCTAGAACAAGAAGCTCCTCAGTTATTTCGTTAAATAGTAAAAAGCCTCCACCTTTATATGACCAATTATCGCCATGTTCATCGATCACCCATTGTGGTATTTCTAAATTTTTATGATAATCAAGCTCATCGAAATAACGCCCGATCCAGCCAGACCATGTGATTCCTAAATAATCCTGTAATTCTTTACGAACTTCCCCTGATGTTGGTGAAGCAAACGTGTTATACTCAGCTATTAACATACTCTTTTTTTTGCTGGCTAAGCGTTCGACGATTGCCTGCCATTCTTTTTGTTCAAGTCCCCCAACAATTTTTTCTGAACGTTCACCTAAACGTTTTGTTTGTTGTAAATCATCTTTATAAACTCCGTACGTATCTGCCAAATAAATGACATCATAGTCACTATAATCATTTGGCAAATTCTTTTCTACAACACTTTTAGTTTCATCATTTGGGACCGTACCATAATAATCGCGTTCTACGTCATAAGGTTCATTATTTAATCTATATTTATAATGGTTTAAAAACCAATTCAACCCTAAGTGCTCTCGGTAAGACTCATTCGGAACGGTTTTATCTATAATGGCCACATTAAGCTGTTTTTCATCTTCTAAGTACCACCATGTAATAGGGATTATCATGAGGACTAGAACGACCATAACCCCTATATAGATTCGTTTCATACACTTTTCTCCTTTTCAGCAATGCCGACACGTTTCATATTACCCCAGTCACTTTTTCTTAAGACAAAACGAAGTAATCCCTCACAGCGCCAGAATAATGTTAGTGGGCGATACCAAAAAATTTCTGTAAACGCTAAAAGAATCATGCGTAACAACTCTCTTTTTTTCGGATACGTATTCATACTCCACGATTCAAACAATATTGCCGCTATTGAAAAAATAACACCATAAATAACGAATAGTAGTAGCAGCATGAGTGCAACCTCATAATAAATTTTCCCTAAGAAAAAGGCTATGACAATATAAATATATCCTCCTAACTCGACAAGAGGCCCTAGACATTCCACTAGCCAAAAATACGGGAACGAAAGAAATCCAATCATTCCATATCTAGGATTCAAGGTCATTTTTTTATGCTTCCATAGACTTTCAAATAACCCTTGATGCCACCTTCTTCGTTGATTGCGTAGTACTCCTAATGTTTGAGGTGCTTCCGTCCAGCAAACTGGGTCAGGTACAAATTCAATACGCTTATTTTCTTTTTTTTCTTTTATAAGTCGATGGATATTCACCACCAGTTCCATATCTTCCCCAATAATATTGGTTGAATATCCACCTGCTTCAACAGCCCATTTTTTAGAGAAAACACTAAATGCTCCTGAAATAATAAGGACTAAATTGAATTTACTTAACGCTATTCTCCCCATTAAAAATGCCCGCAAATATTCGATTACTTGCATGATTACTAGGTAATTACTAGGTAATTGAGTTTCATAAATAGAGCCAAACTGCATCTTCGCGCCATTTGCAATACGTATATTACCACCTGCTGCAATGACCTCACCATCAGATAAAATGATAGGCTTCATCACCCGCAGCAAGGATTTTTCATCTAAAATGGAGTCCCCATCAATGGAGCAAAAATACGGATATTGAGATACATTAATACCCACATTTAGCGCATCAGCCTTACCACCATTTTCTTTATCTACTAAAATACAATTTTTATAGATTTCAGATTCATATATTTGTTTAATGTCTTTTGTAGGGATGTTAGTTCGAACAATTTTATTGATTGGCTTCATTTGAAAATGTTCGATGACCGTTTGAAGGGTTTGATCTGTAGATCCATCGTTAATAATGATAATTTCAGTTTGAGGATAACGTAAATTCAATAATGAATATACTGTATCTACAACTCCTACTTCTTCATTGTAAGCAGGAACAAGTAACGATACCGGTTTTGAATAAAAGGCATCGATATGTGCATCATCATACTCTGATAGATCGAGACGATAGCGTTTTCTTAAATCCAGCATAGCAATGATGAACATTGTACAATATGAAACAATAACGAACAGCATATAAAATAAAATAATGCCCCCAAAAAACATCATGCAAGAATCAATTATTTTCATTTACTTCCCCTCTTTTCTCGCTGCAATTTCTTGGGCCATTTCAATTGCATATTGATCATTTGAGGATTCAATGAATTGCTGTAATTTGGCAATACCATGTCGATCTTCTACAATCGTTTTTGCCGCTTGGGAACGTACCCACCAATTCTCATCTTGAAGAAGCTGCTCTAAATAACTATAAGTGTAAGTAAGCGGTACATGTTTAAAAATTTTTGCAACCATTAACCTGGCTTCCCACATTTCTGAGGTCACAAAAGGGACAAAGGGATCCATCTCATCAATAATTCCTATTTCATATAGCCCTTTTAATGCTCTGATGTTAATTTCCGGTGTATCATGGTGTAATAATTTTTTTAATTCATCCAAATACTCCATATTTCTTTTTACAGCAGCAGTATCAATAACAGCAAATTGCATTTTGGCCGACAAACTATTAAAATCATGGAAAAATCGAATAAATACATTATCATCTAATAATATAAATAGTCTTCTATATTCACTTTCAGCGTAATTTACATTGGAATTTTTTATTTTCTCCATAAATAAATCTGGTTGGAAAAGCGAGTATATTTTCAATAACTGGAAATGTTCTTCATCTGTAATGTTATTTTTTTCGAATTCTTGGCACTTCGTTAGCAATTCATCTATTTGTAAGTCTGCAATTCGATAGAGGGCATTCATTCGAATACTCCATCGTTTACTGGATAAATCTTTTTCGTAGAATGCTTTTAAATATTGATTGGAGAATTGTTTAATTTTTAGTTCCACCTGTTCATTCCTTATATTCTTTAAATAGGATGAAAAAATTTTTTCAATAGCTTCTACTTGGGCGCTTCCTCTAGGTACCAATACGATACTAAATAATGCGTTATTGAATAAGTAATCATACCAAAATTGAGAATAATTTTGTAAATAACGGTCACGAACTTTTTCAAAATAGCTTTCACGCTGTCGCTGAACAAGTAAATACATTAAAAAGATAAAGAGCACAACTAATAAGAAGAAAATTATTGCCAAAAGCGTCGAAACAGTCAGCTTGATCATTGCCAAAACCTCGCAAACGTTCTTTTAATTTTGGCTTCTAGCAAACGTAAATTAAATGGTTTGACAATATATTCATCAACACCGCCCTCATAAGCATTAAGCGCTGCCCCTTCAGAATTGCGTTCTGACATCATATAAATAATAAATTTCTTTTCATTTGGCATATGTCGTAAGATATGCAATATTTCTAAGCCATTTTTTAGCGGTAAAATATCATTCATAAGAATTAGATGCATATGCCCTGATTTATAATCATCCGATTGTAAAAAGCTATAGCCATCCTCATAAACCTTTACATCTAAAGAAAAATAAGGGATATTTATTTGGTTAAGCGTTGACTCTAATACTTGTCTAAAAATTGCGTTTTGCTCAATAATACTAACTTTCACAAATTCAGTTGGTTGCTCACAGTAATCCTTTACCTCTGCTATACTCCAAGTAAATTGCTCATCCCCTGATAACATCTGTTTATTTTTATTTAACAGCTCTTCAAAAATAACGTTATTATTTCTTATTTCTGTTATAGAGGCCTTTAATGCAATCTGTTGGAACTTTCGTTCTGCTTTTAAGATGGCAAATATTCGTTTTAAAAACGCCCTAGCTTCTACATCACTACTTTGTAAAAAGAAGATGCCCCAATGATCCCCGTCGGATAATTGAAAAAGCAAGTCTGTCTTGCGTATTTTTGATTGTAAAAACGAGGTAACTTGATCATTCACATTTTCATTCAGTTGTGTAGCATTAGCTGTTTTTAAAAAGACTGCTGTTATAGTAAGGCGTGATCTAATAACACTTTCTCGCCATATTTTAAAGTAGCGCTCTACTTCATGTTCTTGCATGATGTCATGGGTGAATTTTATATCATTCATTAGAATCACTCCATCTAGTTTTTTCTTATTATTACTTTCTATCATTTATTTCATAGATTAACAACATTACTATAGTAATAAATATGACTAAACAATATCTAAACATAAATAGACGTCATAAAAAATACATAGTTTCTCATCAATTTAACTACAAATAAAAAAAGAGTACATAAGTCGTTAAACTTATGTACCCTTTTATAAAATTTTTAATTCTTATTTTACCGGTACTACTGCACCTTTCCACTCTTCTAAAATGAAGTCTTGGATTTCTTTAGATGTTAATACTTCTAATAATTTTTTAATTTCAGGTTTTGATTCATCACCTGCACGTACAGCGATGATGTTAACATATGGAGATTCTTTATCTTCAAGAGAAATAGCATCTTCAATTGGGTTTAAACCGTTATCGATGGCAAAGTTAGAATTGATAAGTACTGCATCGCCTTCATCGTTTTCGTACATTTGTACAAGCATTTCTGGGGCAGTATTTGCATCGAATTTAAAGTTTTTAGGATTTTCTTCAATATCCTTTAATTCTGCTGCTGTTTTATCAATGCCTTCTTTTAATTTGATTAAGCCTTTAGCCTCTAACAATGACAGCATACGACCATGGTCAGATACTGAGTTAGAAAGTAAAATTGTTGCGCCTTCAGGCAGGTCTTCTAACGTTTTATATTTTTTAGAGTAAATACCGATTGGTTCAATATGAACGCCACCTGCATTAACAAAATCATAGCCATTGTCTTTAATTTGTAGCTCTAAGTAAGGAATGTGTTGGAAATAGTTTGCATCAAGTGTTTTTGAGTCTAAATCTTGGTTTGGTAGAACATAATCTGTATACGTTTCAATTTCAAGGTCTATGCCTTCTTTAGCTAAGATCGGTTTTGCTTTTTCTAAAATAACTGCGTGCGGTGTATTAGAAGCACCTACTTTTAATGTTACGTTTTCTTTGTTATCTGTTTGATCGCCAGATGCTGATTTTTCATCTTCTTTTTTATCTGTACCGCAAGCTGCTAATGCTAGTACAAGTATTGATAAAAATAATCCTGCTAATAACTTTTTCATTTATGACACTCCCTTTTATTTGTTTAAAATATGTTAGCGGTAAAAACCGGAATAACCCCTTTTTCTTGCTAGCGTTTATCAATTTTCTCGGTAATTAAATCACCAATCCATTGAATAATAAATACGACTACTAAGATCAAAATAGTTGCCATTAATGTCACATCTTGGCGATTTCGCTGGAAGCCGTCTAAGAAAGCTAAGTTACCAAGACCACCTGCACCAATAATTCCTGCCATCGCTGTATATCCTACAAGAGCAACAGCCGTTACAGTGATACCAGAAATCAAAGCTGGTAATGATTCAGGAACCAATACTTTCCAAATAATCGTAGAAGTTTTTGCTCCCATTGAACGGGCTGCTTCAATCACACCTTTATCAATTTCACGTAACGCAATTAATACCATACGAGCATAAAACGGTGCTGCACCGATAATTAAAGCAGGTAACGCCGCATTGGCACCGCGAATTGTACCTAGTAAAAATTTCGTAAATGGAATTAATAAAATAATTAATACGATAAATGGAATGGAACGGAAAATATTAACGAGTGATCCTGTTAAAAAGTTAACGATTTTATTTGCCCATAACTGATTGGGGCTAGTTAGAAATAGAACAATACCAATGACTAACCCAAGAATAAATGTCACAACCGTTGATATAGCTGTCATGTATAAAGTTTCATAGGTAGCTTGCCACATATTTTCCCAGTCTACATTCGGAAAGAGATTAGTTAGCATTTTCAATCACCTCCGTCTGTACTTCCACTGTATTTAAATAACGAAGGGCTTCAGTGACGTTTGTCTGAGAGCCATCAATTTGCACAATCAATGTACCATATGCACCATTTTTTGTTTGCGAAATATTTCCGTGAACAATACTTACTTCTACATCAAATTGTTTCACAAGATGTGAGATGACAGGCTGTTCTGTTTTTTCACCAACAAAAATCAATTTGACAAGTTGTCCAGTTGGATAGTTTGTTTTAATTTGTGCTACCGTATCCTGTGTTTCCTTAGTGTCTGTAATTTGAGATACAAACTTCTTAGTAATAGCCGCCTGTGGGGCTTGGAAGACTTGTAATACCTCACCACGTTCCACAATTTCGCCTGCCTCCATCACCGCTACACGATGACAAATTTTGCGGATGACATGCATTTCGTGGGTAATCAGGACGATTGTTAAGCCTAAGCGTTCATTTATATCTACGAGTAAATCAAGAATGGCATCCGTTGTTTCAGGGTCGAGTGCGGATGTCGCCTCATCACATAGTAAAACCTCTGGATTATTCGCTAATGCACGTGCAATTCCTACACGCTGCTTTTGTCCCCCAGAAAGCTGGGATGGATATGCCTTATCGCGCCCTTCTAAGCCTACAAGGGCAATTAATTCCTTCACACGCGCTTCACGTTGAGCCTTTGGGAAGCCTGCGATTTCTAAAGGGAATGCAATATTTTCGGCAACTGTTCTTGACCAAAGTAAATTAAAATGCTGGAAAATCATACTTACCTTTTGTCTAGCTGCTCTAAGTTTTTGCCCTTTTATCGATGAAAATTCTTGATTGTTCACCGTTACTGTTCCTGCTGTCGGTTTCTCTAAACCGTTTAATAAACGAATCATGGTACTTTTACCAGCACCACTATAGCCGATAATGCCAAAAATTTCACCTTTATTAATAGTAAGGTTGACGTCTTTGACTGCCGTTAATTCGCCATTTGCTGTTTTGTATTTCTTTGTAATATTTTGAAGCTGGATCATAGCGAATACTCCTTTTCTCATATAGAAAACCCCTTCACTCACAGACAAGTAGAAGGGGTCACGTATGATACGTTAAACCGTTCTCTCATCTTTCAAAGAAAAATCTTTGGGTGATTTGGCACCTTTTCACATTGTGATGGTTGCCGGGCTTCATAGGGCACTTCCCTCCGCCACTCTTCATAAGAGTTCGATATATTTAATGTTTTAGTAATATATTTGATACTTTACCACGCTAGTAAAGTTCAGTCAATTGATTTTTTTAACAATTCATATAAAAATGGTACGGATTGAAAAGCATAAATCTTTTCTGTCACTTTTCCGCCATCACTGATGAGTAGACATGGAACACTTTCAATTTGATGCTCATAAGCTATGTGTTCCAAAAAGTTGATATTTGCTTTACCAATTTGTAGCTGTGGCAGTAATTGCTCAATAATGGACATCATTTTAGATGCCACTGCACACGTTCCACACATCGGTGTATATAAATAAAATGCAGTTTTCTCTCCCGACTGTTTAGCCGCTTCCCACTGCTCTATTGACCATTCTTCCATTTACTCACGCAACCTTACAAAATATATTCATTATGGATTGAAAAATGTGCACGCAGTAAAATCATCGCTAGCACTTTTCTTGGTGTCGTTTCTACTTCCTTATATGTTGGCATTGTGCGCAGATGCTCAGCTTCTGGATAATGTCTGTCCATTAATGCACGTAGCTTATCGCCAGAAGTATCTGCATCAAAAAAAGTAAATAGCTCACAGCCCTCATAGGGATCCAGTAGTTCTTCTAATTGATGCACACCAATTGTACCATTCGTACATAGTATTGTAACATTCTCATTCAAAATAGGCTCAATTTGTAGCTTATCTGAGCGCCCTTCTACTATCAAGCATTTTCCCTCGAACATTACGCCACCTCCATTTAGAGATCCCCACTTATAAGTCATTATATAACAAAAAACGCCGGTAGTTTCCGACGTTTTTCGATTATGGCTTGTCTTATTCAGCGATCATTTCTTCGTATTGCTCTGCTGTCATTAGTTTCTCAACTTCTGATGCGTCAGCAGGCTCAACAACGATCATCCATGCTTTTTCATATGGTGATTCATTAACGAATTCTGGGCTATCTTCTAAATCTGCATTTACTTCAACTACAGTACCTGAGATTGGTGCATATAATTCAGAAACAGTTTTTACTGATTCTACGCTACCGAATGGATCATCTGTTTTGATTTCGTCGCCAACTTGTGGAAGCTCAACGAATACGATATCTCCTAATTCAGATTGTGCGAAGTGAGTAATACCAATACGTACTTTTCCATCTTCTACTTTTACCCATTCATGTTCTTCAGAGTATCGTAAGTCTTTAGGTGTGCTCATGCAAAAAACCCCTCCATAAATATGTAATATATTCACTTTCAGTGTGCCATACTTCTCCTATAAATACAAGGTTTAATACGGTTATTTCCAAGCTTGCTCAAAATCTACTTCTTTAAAACCTAAAGTAACTTTTTTTCCATCTGTCACGATGGGACGTTTAATTAACATGCCATCTGAAGCAAGTAGCTCAAGCTGCTCATCCTCCGTCATTTCCGCTAACTTGTCCTTTAAGCCAAGCTCACGATATTTCATGCCTGAGGTATTAAAAAATTTCTTCAAAGGCTGTCCACTAGCTTGCCAAATAGCTGTTAGTTCTTCTTTAGTGGGAGGTTGCTCTGCGATATGTACCTCTTCATAGGAAACCTCATGCTCATTTAACCACTTCTGTGCCTTTTTACATGTTGTACATTTCGGATAATGGAAAAATTGAATCGTCATTACAATGCTCCTCTTCTGTCTTTTTCTGTAGTATACCATCATAGTTGTTTTCAATGGTGAACTTCACTTTTTTTTGTAAGTTTATCCACCAGTTGTGCAAATTTATCCGCTCCTTTTACGATTATCCATCTCATATAAAAAAACCTAGCTATCTTTTGCAGATAGCTAGGTTAAATTTGCACTATTATACAATATATTTTTCAGCATCAATTAATTTAACGGAAGCCTCACGCTTCTTCGCAATTAAATTGTATGGATTATTACGCGTTAGCTTACGCAGTGCAGATAATGTCATACGGGCTGCATCGCCATCCGCTGAAGCAAGAATTGTGTCTTTTGCTTCTTTTTCGATTTCTGCGAATGCTTCTTGGCAGAAAATTTGTGTGTATAGCAATTTTTGATGTGCTTTTTCAGCACCGTCACGAGCAATTGCTTTTTCTGTACGTAAGACAGCTGATTCCATTGCAAATAATTGGTTAGCTATATTCGCAATGTTTACCAATACTTCTTGCTCTTGATCAAGCTTTGCACCAAAGCGTTGTGCTGCTAATCCTGCAGCTAATACAGCAATCTTCTTGGCATTTTTCACTAAATATTTTTCTTGTGCTAACGGCTCTGTACCGATATCCTCTGGCATTAGCATAAGCAGCTCTTGCTGTAAATTTTGGGCAACTTGTAATAATGGTAGCTCACCTTTTAGCGCCTTTTTCATAAATGTGCCAGGTACAATCATGCGGTTAATTTCGTTTGTACCTTCAAAAATTCGATTAATACGAGAATCACGGTAAATACGCTCTACCTCATATTCAGCCATAAAGCCATAACCGCCATGAAGTTGGACAGCTTCATCAGCAATATAGTCTAAAGTTTCTGAACCGAATACTTTAGCAATAGAGCATTCAATGGCATATTCAGCAATCGCTCCTGCAATTTCTTTACCTTGCTTTTGCTCTTCTAGGCTTAATTGGCTTAAACGATCCTCAAATAGACCCACAGTACGATAGTTTAATGATTCTGAAGCATACAATTGAGAAGCCATCGTTGATAATTTCTCTTTTGTCAGATTGAAATCAGAAAGCTTTGTCTTAAATTGCTGACGTTGGTTTGTATACTGAATAGCTAACTCCAATGCACGTTTCGATCCGCCAATTGTGCCCACGCCTAGTTTATAACGACCAATGTTTAAAATATTGAACGCAATAATATGACCACGACCAATTTCGCCTAATAGATTTTCTACAGGTACTTCCGCATCTTCCAATACTAATGTACGAGTTGATGATGATTTAATCCCCATTTTCTTTTCTTCAGGACCAACTGAAACACCATTGTAGGCACGTTCTACGATAAAGGCGGAGAATTTATCGCCATCAATTTTTGCGTAGACCACAAATACATCAGCAAAGCCTGCATTCGTAATCCACTGTTTTTCACCATTTAAAATATAATGTGTGCCAGCTTCGTTTAATTTTGCAGTCGTTTTTGCACCTAGAGCATCTGAACCTGAACCTGGCTCTGTTAATGCATAGGCAGCGATTAATTCACCTGAAGCAAGCTTAGGTAAATATTTTCTCTTTTGATCTTCATTACCGAATAGAACAATTGGTAATGACCCAATACCAACGTGAGCACCATGTGTGATAGAGAAACCACCTGCAATAGACATTTTTTCAGCGATTAAAGCTGAAGAAACTTTGTCTAATCCTAGCCCTTCGTATTCTTCAGGCACATCTGCTCCAAGTAAGCCTAATTCGCCTGCACTTTTTAGGAGACGCACTGAATGCTCAAATTCATGGTGCTCTAAATTTTCCACTACTGGTAAAACTTCATTTGTAACGTATTCCTCTGTTGTTTTAGCAATCATTTTATGCTCGTCAGTGAAATCTTCCGGTGTAAATACACGATCTAATTCCACATCTTCAATAAGAAATCCGCCGCCTTTAATGAAATCAGTTGTTTTTTCAGTCATGATTAATTCCTCCCAATATATCTTTTTGTTAGTTGATTCCCCTAATGATCATGTATAGAAAAGCTTGACGTATACAATGTTCGGAGGCAACCGTAAACAGTACACCTCAAGCTGATCTAGCAAATATTATAGAATTTCAAATACGCCAGCAGCACCCATGCCGCCACCAATACACATTGTCACTACGCCATATTTCTTCCCTTGACGCTTCAATTCATGAATTAGCTTTAATGTTAAAATAGCTCCCGTTGCGCCTAGTGGATGACCTAATGCAATCGCTCCACCATTGACATTGACTTTCTCTTGGTCGATGCCTAAATGACGTACCACCTGTAATGACTGTGAAGCAAATGCTTCATTGATTTCCCATAAATCAATATCTTCGATGGATAAACCCGCAATTTCCAACGCTTTTGGCACTGCCACGATAGGCCCGATACCCATTACTTCAGGAGGTACACCGCCAACTGCAAAGCCTAGGAATTTTGCCATTGGTGTCAGTCCTTGCTTGTCAGCCTCTTCACGATCCATTACTAGTACAGCTGCTGCACCATCAGAAGTTTGAGAGGCATTGCCCGCCGTTACACTGCCTTTTACGTGGAAAGCTGGACGTAGTTTGGCTAAACCTTCAACTGATGTACCTGGACGTACACCTTCATCCATACTGAATGTGAATTTTTTCACTTGTGGTTTATTGTTATCATCTACGTAGTGCTGTTCCACTTCAATTGGTACAATTTCATCATTGAATTTACCTTCTTTAATTGCCTTTTCAGCAAGCTCATGCGAGCGAACAGCAAAAGCATCTTGGTCTTCACGACTAACATTATATTGACGAGCTACTTCCTCAGCTGTATGCCCCATGCCCATATAATACTGTGGAGCCGTTTCTGCTAAAGTCGGATTTAAACGTGGTGTATTCCCTACCATCGGCACCATACTCATGGATTCTACACCACCAGCAAGAATAGCCTTTGAGTGTCCTAGCATAATTCGCTCTGCTGCATAAGCAATTGCCTGTAAACCTGATGAGCAAAATCTATTGATTGTCAGAGCAGGCGTTGTATCTGGTAATCCAGCAAGTGCCCCAATACTACGTGCTACATTCATTCCTTGCTCTGCTTCTGGCATTGCACAGCCTAAAATTAAATCATCAATTGGCCCTTCATAGCCTGCTCTTTTCAATGTTTCCTTGACTACAACAGCACCAAAATCATCTGGTCTTACTGTTGCTAAAGAACCTTTTTTTGCTTTTCCAATTGGAGTTCGTGCTCCTGCTACAATAACGGCTTCACGCATCGTATTAATCCCCCTTTGTTTCATGTGCAAGATTGATCTATTTCGTCAATTAGTTACGAAGTGGTTTACCTTTTAACAGCATGTGTTGCATTCTCTGCTGTGATAGTGGATCAGCAACAAGACTAAGGAATGCCTCACGCTCTAAGTTCAATAAATATTGCTCATCGACTAATGTGCCGTACGGAACCTTTCCACCTGCAATAACATAAGCTAATTTTTTAGCAATTTTTAAATCATGTTCGCTAATAAAGCCTGACTCAAACATCCCTTGCGCACCGATGAGTAATGTACCATAGCCTGATGCACCGACCACTGGCACTTTTGTTGGTACAGGTGGTTGATAGCCCGCTTCGTAAAGTGCTAATGCCGCCTGCTTCGCATCATACAATTGATGATCTGGATTAACTGAAATACCATCCGCAAAGTTTAGGAAATTATTTTCACGTGCTTCCTCACCAGATGTTGAAACCTTCGCCATCGCAATTGTTTCAAATACTTTATTAGCAATATGTTGATAGTCTACCTCTACGCCGTTTGGTAAGCCCTTTAGGAATTTCTGATAGAGTGCTTTATTTCCGCCACCACCTGGGATTAATCCAACCCCTACTTCCACTAAGCCCATATATGTTTCCATTGTTGCTTGAATATGTGCAGCTGGTAAGCAAACCTCTGCTCCCCCGCCTAATGTCATGGCAAACGGTGCTGCTACAACAGGCTTACGTGAATATTTAATTTTCTGCATAGCATCTTGGAATGCTTTAATGACGAAATCTAGCTCAAATATATTATCATCCTGTGCTTCTACCAAAATCATTCCTAGATTTGCCCCAACACAGAAGTTTTTCCCCTGATTACCGATGACTAAGCCCTTATAGTTAGCCTCTACTTCATCTACCGCAAAGTTAATCATTTGAATAATATCCAAGCCGATTGCATTGGATTGCGAATGGAACTCCAGTAATGCAATTCCATCCCCTAAATCTATTAAACTAGCACCTGTGTTTGATTTAATCACACCATGCTTTTTCTTATAACGTTTTAAATTAATCTCTTTTTCATTGACTGGCACTTTCACATATTGTGAACCATTATAGTAAGCTAAATCTCCATCTAATTCTGTATAGAATGTCTCCACGCCATTTGCTAACATCTCTTTGACAAAAGCAGGTACCTCTCGGCCCTCAGCCTCCATTTTCGCCACAGAATCTTTTACGCCTATAGCATCCCAAATCTCAAATGGCCCTTGTTGCCAGCCGAATCCCCATTTCATCGCGTTATCAATGGCTACGATATCATCTGCAATCTCCCCATGCAGCTGTGCAGAATAAAGGAGCGTCGGTGCAAAAATCCCCCATAATAGCTCGCCTGTACGATCCTTTGCATAGGTTAACGCCTTAACTTTATTGGCCAATCCACGAGTTTGTTTTGCCATTTCAATAGAAGGTGTTTTTAATTTTTTGGCTGGACTATACGTTAAGGTTGCTGGATCAATCTCATGTATCTCTTTTCCTTGTTTTAAGAAGAAACCTTGACCCGATTTTGCTCCTAGCCAACCGTTTGTGACCATTTTTTGTAAAAATTCAGGTACTGCAAATACTTGCTGCTCCTCACCTGTTGTTTGATCGTAAACATTTTTCGCTACATGAATGAATGTATCTAAACCAACTACATCTAGCGTACGGAAAGTTGCAGACTTTGGACGGCCGATAAGCGGACCTGTTACAGAGTCTACCTCACCAACAGAGTAACCACCTTTTAACATTTCCTGTAAAGTGATAAGTAAACCATATGTTCCGATGCGGTTGGCAATAAAGTTTGGTGTATCTTTTGCAAGTACAACTCCTTTACCAAGCACATCTTCCCCAAACGTTTTCATGAAGCTAACTACTTCAGGTGCAGTTGTATTGGCAGGAATCACTTCTAATAATTTTAAATAGCGAGGTGGGTTGAAAAAATGTGTGCCAAGAAAATGCTTTTGAAAATCATCTGAACGTCCCTCTGCCATCGCATTAATGCTAATACCAGATGTATTTGAACTAATGATTGTTCCTGGTGAACGAACCGCATCAATTTTTTCATAAAGACTTTGTTTAATTGGTAAATTTTCTACAACAACCTCAATAATCCAATCTACATCTTTTAGTTTCCCTAGATCGTCTTCAAAGTTGCCAACTGATAGTAGTGATAAATTTTTCTTAGAAGTAAGTGGTGCTGGCTTTTGCTTTAATAACTTTTGCAAAGCTCCGTTTACAATACGATTTCTAACAGCTGGATGCTCTAAAGAAAGGCCTTTTGCTTCTTCCTCTTGCGTCAGTTCCTTCGGTGCTATATCCAATAGTAATGTTGGTATACCGATATTTGCTAAATGTGCTGCAATTCCAGAGCCCATCACCCCAGAACCTAGAACAGCTGCTTTTTTAATGTTGTAAGTCACAAGCAATTCCCCCTTATTCTCCCATTGAATGAATAGCCATTCATTTTTTGGCCAAAAAAATATCAAGTGTTCCTTAGTGAATTTTTTGTCCTTTTGTTGAATGAGATTCCCTCCACTCAACCAAGCACGACTAAGGTTTATCTTCGCTCCAAAATGACACTTCTTAATGAATGAAGATAAAACTACTTTTCTGTTTTTAGTGTAGATTATTTTGTCTAATTTAGCAATCTTTTTTCAAGAATTATTTTTGCAGTATACATCTTTTTTTGTTTTTAACGAGCTAAAAGAGGACAAGAAGTAGCGATTGAAACGGCCAAACAGAAAACTTTCAGATTGCGAGAAAAATGTGTAGAATGGAAAGCAAGGAGAGTGAATACTTAATGAAAACTATTACTACTGCAGAACAATTTAACGAATTAATCGCTGGCGACCAAAAAGTTTTAGTGAAATTTTATGCTGGCTGGTGCCCTGATTGCACACGTATGAATATGTTCATCGATCCAATCATTGAAGAGTACAACCAATATGACTGGTATGAGCTAAACCGAGACGAGCTTCCAGAAATCGCTGATAAGTACGATGTTATGGGAATTCCAAGTCTATTGATTTTCCAAAATGGTGAAAAACTTGCACACTTACATAGTGCAAATGCAAAAACACCTCAGCAAGTAACAGAATTTTTATCTGCTCAACAATAATGGCGAGAGAGCTGCATTTCTTCTTGAAATGCAGCTCTTTTTGAAAGGAGTTTATCATGCGTCAACAATTGGCACTACGAGGGGCTTCACAATATGAGATTTCCATTGCACCAAGCTATCGCAATTCTGCCTGTGGACCTACTACGATTCATGTCATCTTAAAATTTTTAAATGAGTCAACTCCTTCTATTAATGAGCTATATAAACTGCTTGGTGGTACAAGAATTGGCTTATTCAAATGGAGACTGATTCACAATCTTCGTCAATTGCTTCCAACGTGGGATATTCGAACATGTTCATTAAAGGAAGCTCTACAGGAAATTGACGCAGGTCGACCAGTTGCTATGCGTTTTGATCGCTATTTTAGCCTTCAGTGGCAAGATAAAAAATCAACCTTTGCTTATCATTGGGTACCACTTATAGGCTATGAGATAAAAAATGATGAGCTATGGCTAATATTCCATGATAATGGTGGTCCACAACGTGATAGCCAAATTCGTCAGGCTCTCTATAAAGACAACGAAAAGGTATTATCCTTCGTGAAAATGGTTCCTTACTAGAGCAAATATCGATTAGCCTTCTTTTTGCTCTCTATTCTTTTCCTTACAATAAAAAAAGCAGAGCATATGACTATACTCTGCGATGATTGATTAAATAAGCGAATACAAAGAACGGGCGTGCTTGGCAATTAGTGTGTAGCCACGCTCTTCTATTGCTTTAAAAATATGTGGTTCGTAAGTTGGTAACACAAGGCTTGTAAAATCAGCGTCAATTGGTACATTGGTTTGAATCGTTGCAAGCTCATGTGATAGCTGCAACATATCTAAATTATCTTGAATTTTTGTTCTTTGACCTGGCTTCAATTCACCGAGTGATGCCAGTATTTTGTCTATTGAGCCATATGTTTGAATAAGCGTTAACGCTTGTTTTGGGCCAATCCCTTTCACACCTGGATAGCCATCACTTGAATCACCCATAAAGGCTTTCACCTGTGCAAACTGTGAAGGTTCAATACAATATTCTTCTTTAAAGCGAGCATGTGTATAAATATCGTATTCTGTATAGCCCTTTTTCATAAACGCAATTTCTGTAGATGGCCTTAAAAGCTGAAGTAAATCCTTATCACCACTAATGACCGTAATGTCTGCCTCGTCCTGCCATTTCGTTATCATGGAGCCAATTAAATCATCTGCCTCCATGCCCTTCACCCCGAAATTTTGCCAACCCATTTGCTGCGATAAATTTTTCGCCATATCAAATTGTGGTAGCATTTCCTCTGGAGGTGCTGGGCGATTCGCTTTATAACCATCAAATAAATCATTGCGGAATGTATGTGCGCCCATATCCCAGCAAACAGCCATATGTGTTGGCTTCATAATAGTTTGTGCTGTTAGAACATGTCGCACAAATCCTTGGGCCCCATTCGTAGGTGTTCCATCTGCCAAGCGAATAAAATGCCCCATGGCAGCCGAAGCGAAAAAAGAACGGAATAACAGTGCCATACCGTCGACAATCAATAATCTTGGTTTTGTTGTCATCATAAATTTCCTCTCTATTACAATACAAAGTTTGTATTTATTTATTGTTTTCTATTTAAACATTATAGCAAACTTTTAAAATTCAGCATTGTTAATACTCGGAAATACACTTGCTTTACAACATAACCTTTCCTTTTTTCGAGATACGATTGCGATGATCTAGTTGAATGCCTGTCAACCATTGTAAAAATGCAGTTACACCGATTTTAACAGTTTCTGGACGTAGTATACCTTCTTTAGGATCAGCATAAACAAAATCAATATGACGAACACCCTCATTTTCGCCAATAATCTTGAGGATATCGAATAACTCATAAGCCGTTAAACCACCAGGTGAAGCTGCAGGAACATCACAGGCAAATACAATATCAAGTGCATCTAAATCCACAGACACATAAATGCGATCTACTTCATACATAAGCTGACGCAGCATTTCACGTATTGTGAGTTGAATACCATCACGTCGCATTTGCTTTAACGTAATCATATGAATGCCTTGTTCTTTAGCATAATGAATCATTTCGGGTGAATTGAAAAAGCCATGCAAACCGACATTATAGACATGTCTCCCCTCAACAACCCCTGCTGCAATTAACTGATGAATTGGAGAATCTTGTGCTAAACCAATTTCCTCTTGGTTTCTTGCATCTAAATGCGTGTCAATCTGAATGATGCCAATGCGATCCTGTGGGAAGGCATTTTTTATACCTTTTATGGAGTGCGCTGTAATAGTATGATCTCCCCCAATCAAACAAGTAAAACTTCTTTGAAAGGCTATACTTAAATTTTCTGCAGCAGCCTCGATGGCAGATTCCGAAAGCATTCGATCATTTTCTAGAATCGCCACATCCCCAATATCCACAACTGAAAGGGCACGTAAATTCACCTGCTCATCTAAATTATATGATTGAAAACCTGGCCAAGCCTTACGAAAGGCTGTTGGGTATTGCGCTTTTGACGACGCACCATTGGTATATGATAAAAGCGCTCCATATACGACAATATCCACCTCATTCGGATTCGGATTTGTTTGCTGCTTTATCCACTGATGCATAGCTGATCCATTCTCCTGCTTCCATTGGCATTCTGATTGTATAAACATATTCATCTACCACCTTCTTCTCTTTTCCATTCAAGTTCAATTGACCTAAATCAATTGGTGCTCCCCTGTAAATGTCCTAACATATTTTCTTTATAGTAATAGTACCATTCGTACAATGATTTTCGTCAAAGTTTTTCTTTTTTTCTCTTATATTGAAAATATTCTTTTGATCAAACAAAAAAAGCAAACTTGAAATCAGTTTGCTTAGAAATTACATGTTTCTTTTGTTAGGAGATTGTGGCTGTTCTCAACTTTTTGAGTGTTGTTCACCTACCTTGAGCGCTTTGACACTCTTAATAAATGACTTTCTCTCGTTTACAAGCACTTTAATTACTCTTCAGAGAGCAAACCTCTTTTTTACCAACTCTTCGTACAGAGAGCTCTTCCATTATTACTTCTGCTGTTTCGAAAGGCTATCGCAAAGTTCCGCTACCTCATACATGGAATAGCTTTGAAAATTATATTGATTACGCAGTTCTTGATGATAACTTAATAGTTCTTCTAGCATCGCCAAATTCTTATCAATATGCTTGCCAAAATTATGAGGATGCCACCATAAATGATAAAAGGCTTGTGCCTGTGCAGCCTTGAGCATGCCTTCCTTTATTCGCTTTACTTTTAAATTTTCGAATATACGCAATGGACTACAGTATGGCCTTAAAAAAGCACTTGATCGAATATTAATCAGTTGCTCCTCTTGCATTTCTTCCAGGGTGGCTATATGATGACCAGTTATATTCCAATAGCTATCTAACCACTTCTTAGCACCTAAAAGTCTTCCCTTTTTCGTAAACTTTTGTGCGTCATATAGCTCATGATTTTCGGTGCCTCTATAGCAAACATACCCCGCTTCTAAACATGCTGTAAAATAGTCTTTGTTTACTTGATTACGAGGAAAGACAATCGATTTCATAGGCGCAGTATAACCGTCACTAATTGTTTTGGTTGCATGTAAATCTGCACAAAAGGCAGCTTCTGTTTGGCCCTTCTCCAAGCAATAAAAATGAGAAAAGGTATGACTTCCTATTTCCTGATGTGGTGTACGTTTAATTTCCTCTATTAAAGATTTACCAAAATGCAGTAGATCTTCTTGTTCATTTTCGCCAACTTTTGCAAGCTGTGTATGTGCTGCAAAGCGCATATTTTCATATTTCACAGGGATACCTCGCAAATAATGAGCCATTTCTGCCTTTGATTCAGCAAACAATAATCCAACTGTAGCCCAAGTTGCATGGATGTCATATTGCTCAAATAACGCTAGTATCCTGGGCAAGGCTTTACGGACACCATATAGGTTTTTATTGTATTGGCCATAACGAAATACGTCATGGACACCCCAATTCAGCTCAAAATCTAATGAAATAACGAGACCCCCACCATTCATGTTGCTACTTCCTCCATTTTTGCACACCTAGTAAAAGTGCACGTATTTTTGATTGGATAATGTAGCCTGAGTAAACATGAACAACCTGGCCACCAAAGCTTAATTTAAAGGCTCGTACATTTCGATTGTCCGTTAATTCTCCCATATCATATAAGACAAAACCTTGCTCCTTTAGGTGTAGCAGGTTATGCCAAATTAAAAACCGATTTGCATAACGGAAAGGACGTTTTAATTGTGCAGGCAATGCAGTTGCATGACATGTTGCCTCAAAATAAGACATCGCTTTTTTCTCATGCACAATATCTAATCGATAACATAATGTCTGTCCACAAAAACTCTGGATCTCCGATAATAATAAGGCACCCTGTTCATTGAGGAGCAGAATGGTTTCCATTTGCGACTTGCCGATTGCTTCAATTTTTTTTCTTTTGGCAAATTGATTGTAAAATTGCTGAAAGGCTTTCAAATTTTCTATGGATGGCTCTTTATACAAAATGACTTGATAGGATTCTTTTTGGGCACGTCGTAAGATTTTACGATTACCTTCAGACAGTGCTAAATACAATGAAAGCTCATGCTCTTGCAAATAAATGTGAATCGTTTCGCTTTTTACAAGCTTCCGACTTGGTACTAATGAATGCGTATAGCCTACAACTTTCATAGACTTTCGAAAATTGGCTGGCTTTTCGAGAAAATAAAAATGCTGCATTGCGATATTCCATCGCTTACTTTTAATGGACAGAATGTACATCGCCCCCACTCTCTGTATATTTTTCTACACGGTGTCGCTCAAAACGAGCAAGTTTATAATGTTTCATTCGAGAAATAGGTTTATAGCCTAGTTGTACTAAGCGCTTGCGCTTGCGCCATTGCCAAAAACTTACCGATACCCACAATGTTTGTGCTGGTTTTATTTTCCGTAAAAAAGCTGTAATAATGTCGATTTGTTTGAAAACATCATAGGCTAAAAAATAGGTTTGCTTCGGTAAGGCTTCTACAATTTGCATTGAATCCACTCGCCAGTTTGTGGCATGTAATGCAAACGCCAGCTTATTCGTTTCCGCAAAGGAGTCTTTATAAATCGTATAGCCCTTATAAAGGAGGGCCATGACTTCTTCCTGATCAAGTTGCATCGCTTCCTGAATCGACATTTCTTCAAATAAGTTTCCGACAGGTTGCTGTGGTGATACGTCATCTGATGGGGATAATTCATACAGCTCCACTTGTTTCAAACGAATAAATTTTTCTACGAATTGTTGTCCATATTCTAGCCAATCTTTTACCTTTCCATACTTTACTAAATATCGTAAATGGCCCAGTGTGTTACGCTTCCAATCTACGACTCGTTGGTTCCCTTTCATAAATTCTTTGAGCCTTTGCTTTAACGATAAAAAACCTGCCAGTAGATTTGTACGTTTCGTACCGCTGCTAGCAAGCATCTGTCTTGTAAAATCAATGTCTGAGCGCCAATCAAATTTATAAGACTCATAGCCTATGCTCATATCATATAAGCGATAGTTAGCAGTAAACGTTCGCTGGATGGCTTCCTGAGTGACTATCCGACCAGCACCAAATAAATTAAAAGTTGGCTCATGTGCAAGAGCATATGTTACATAGCGGCCACGACAGCATAATCCATAGGTAAAAGCAATCCACTGGTTTTCAAAGACAAGTGCATCGACCTCTACCTGTAACGCCTCACCATTAAGCATCGTTAAACGCTCAAAAAAATCTCTTTTCTTGCCTTTTGTAAAGCCACTTGTATCTAGTTTTTTTGCCCATCGTCGATCAAATAACCGAAACATTTGCCAAAGCTCGTCCTGTGAAGCCTCACGTCTTTCTAAGGAGCCTAAATTTCTTAGTTTTCGTTCTCGTCGATCAACGCCATGCATTTTTCGACGTTGATTGAAATGGCGATGAAAATCAATTTCCGAAAAAGCAAGATAGGGTGTCACAACTCGGAACAGGCTTGTACGTAATTGTCTTTCTACAAAGTATTGCTCTAAGATCTTAGTAGACACCTTGCTTTCTAATAACCCATGCAAGGAAAAAAGAATATGCCGATGCTTTTTAATGAGCTCATCAAACACAAAGGTTGTAACTTGCTGTAACCATTCCTTTTTAGCCACAACCCCTGTATAATTGGCGATGTTTTCTCCCGCAAAAGCATACACCCTTACCCCCCAACGAATAGACACTGTAAAAGGAAAAAAGGCCCTAATTGTCCCCTCATGTTCAATGGCGTAAAGCTCTACACGCACTTTCCGTCCTACAATTTGCCACCAATTATAAAACCAAGCAAATTCTATAAATGGATTATCATTGTTCTCTTCTTCTAAAATGGCATCCCAAATTTCCTTGTACCACATAAGCTCATCATCAGTTCTAATGCGAATTAATTGCAATTTAATCCCCTTTCTTCACTAGTTCTGAAACAGCCTGTTGATAAACCATTAATGTTTTTTGATACATGGGGATGAAGGTGAAGTACTGTAAATAACGCTGCTCACTTGCCGTCCCCATTTCCCCTCTTAAAGGAGCATCCATTAATAATTGATGTAGCCTCTTCTTCAATAATTCATTATTCTCTCGCTCCACTAAAAACCCATTGTCATGATCAATAATAAGCTCTTTCACACCACCTACATTTGTTGCAATAATAGGAAGTCCTACACGCATCGCTTCAATAATCGAAATCGGCAAGCCTTCCCAATCTGATAACAGAACAAATAGGTGGCCTTTCTCAAGATAAGAATGAACGTCTAATTGATTACCTAAAAATGTTACACGATTTGATAATCGATTTTGTTCAACGAAATGTTCTAAAGCTGGACGCAGAGAACCATCTCCAATTAATTGAAGGTGCCAAGGGATATCTGTCAGTTCCGCTAAAGTCTTTAACAGGACATCTTGTCTTTTAGGCACTTCAAAACGAGCAACCATGACAATGACTGGCTGCTCCATGCATATCTTTTCAGTTGTCTTATTTCTCTCGATAGGGTCAATGCCGTTGTGAATAGTCAGCAATTTATGAGCAGGAGCGACCTTTTTCATTAGTGCTAGTTCCCGATCATATTCAGACACTGTAATAATTTTTGTCGTAAATGGCTGAATTGATCTTTCCATCCGTTGATAGAATAGCTTTTTCTTGTAAGGAACACCTTCTGTAAAGCTCCAGCTATGTGCCGTAAAAATAGTTGGAATTTGTAACAACCTACCAACTATGCGACCAATCACACCAGCCTTAGAGGAGTGGGTGGCTATAACATCTGGTTGTAGATGTTTGAAAACGGCTCTTAATTGCCAAAATGCTTGAAGATCTTTCGCTAGATGAATAGCCCGTTGAAGAGCAGATATACTGATAACAGGGATTTTATGCTCTTGTAAGTGCCACAGTGATGGTTGGTAGGAGCCCGTCACTACTGTGACATCATGCCCATCCTGTTTTAAGTGGATAGCAAGTGCCTCCACATGTTTTTGCGCACCTCCAACTTTATCCATTCTTGTAATAAGCTGAACGATCTTCAGTATGGCCACTCCTTATTTTTTAATAAGCACCTGTGCGTGCAACGACAACATAAATTGTCTTCAACAAAATTTGGACATCCAACCAAAAGGAATAATGATCAACGTATTCAATGTCATATGATATTTTTTGTCCATGTGAAATATTCGACCTACCATTAATTTGAGCGAGGCCTGTTAATCCTGGCTTTACCTCCAAACGCCGAGCCTGTAAGGAATTATATGCATTCGTGATCGTTGGTACTTCAGGACGTGGACCTACAATGCTCATATCACCTTTTAACACATTTAAAAGTTGTGGAATTTCATCAATACTGAGTTTTCGAAGAATAGCGCCCACTTTTGTGATGCGTGTATCTTGCTCTGTTTTAAAATAATAATCATCAGGGATACCATCAGCACAAATAGTCGGCATATTGACTGGAACTGCCTGAATACACATTGTTCGTAGCTTCCAAATCACAAAGCGGTGATGATCGAGGCCAGTTCGGATTTGTTTAAAAAAAATGGGGCGACCTGTCGTTATGAGTAAAATGAGGAATATAGCTAGCATTAGAGGAATTGTTATAAAAAGCAAAAATAATGCCCCAATAATATCGAATATTCTTTTGCCGTACTGACCATAGAATGTGAGATTCTGAGCTGTCTGAACGTGCAATACATCATCCTTTGCATTTTTTTAGCACTTAACTCTATATATTCATTTTGAACATTTCTAGAACTATTTTAGAAAAAGTGCTTATTTTATGAAAAAAAGAGTTATATCAGCGTTACTTGCTGAATAACTCTTGCTGTCTTATTATATGCTTGCTTCAAAAATTTGAACATCACATTCAATTACAACATTACCTTTTAATGCTTTACTGATCATACATGTTTGTTCAGCCTTGTGTGCTAAGCGTAGAAGTCTTTTTTCAAGATGTTCTGTTCGCTCTTGCACAATAATAGTCGGTTTATGGACAATTTTTTCATACGTAAAAATGCCATTTTCTACACTAACAAATCCATGGGCCTGCATGGATAATTCCAGTACATCTATTTCTGACCTTTCGAATAAAGCAGCTAGTGTAATTAAATAACAGGTTGCAGCTGCCCCTAAAAGCATTTCATCTGGATTTGTACCAATGCCAGGTCCATTCATTTCCCGAGGAATAGAAATTTGTGTTTGCAAATTACTAGCTTGGATATTTCCTGTACCGTTTCTTCCTTCTGACCAAGTTAAGTCCATTGTAAATTTATGCTGAACCATTCTAGATCCTCCTTTATTTGTAAAGCGAAGAAAAATGCCCGCTTACAAACGTAAGACGAGCATTCCATTTATTCAACTGTTACTGTATTTTTTTCTGTGTCAATATGACGACCTTTCTTAGTCACGGTTTGGTACTCTGCAAGACGAGCGGTCGTACGCCAATAGTGATAGACAAGTCGATCAATCCACAGCAAAGTCTCCACTTTCGATACAGCTGTCTCTAACTCTACCACATTTTCAACAGTGTGCTCAAAGTATGCGTTTCGTTTATCACGACGCACCGTAGCCATTTCAGAGGAAGTAACCTCAAGCAAGGTAGCAATCTCAGGTAGACGTTCATCCTCATCAATGATTAGTAGTACTTTTTCCAATACCTCTAACCACTTTTGGGTTAATGTCTCCTGTAATTGAAAGGCATTTGGATGTTGCTCACGTAATGCCTTTGACAAACGATATAAGTGGTCTAAAGCATGTAAAAGGGCAATATGCTTATACCGTTCTTTTTGAGAGGAAGATTGAATAGCATCCATAAATAAACGTGTTTTTTCGATTGCCTCATCTATTTGAGCCAATCTACTGTCTGTTTCAGCTGTGCGTTTTTTTCCTTGAATAAGGGAAACGAGTACTGTCGTCATTTCCTTAGTAATATCTTGCAATGTATTAAAGGATACCTCTACAGCAACTCCAGGTAGTTTGGCAACACTACTATCTAAATTACGAGTTAAATAATTTCCTTTTTCAGGTATCATTTTTTCAATGGCCTTTGCAAAAGGACGAACAAATGGCACAAAGAGTATCGCGCCAATCACACTAAATAATGTATGGAAAACAGCAATGCCGAGTGTTTCAGCAAAGCTACCATTGATGGATTTCGTGACAAACTCTGTAAGAGCAAACATAAACCTTGCACCGAATGTCACTAGTATAGCAGTGACTACATTGAACATTACATGTGTCACAGCTGTTCGTTTTGCAGCTGTTGATGCACCAATCGCAGCAAATAACGCTGTAGCTGTCGTCCCGATATTTTGACCAATGACTAAATAAGCAGCCTGTTCAAAATCAATAGCACCTGCATATAAAGCTGTTAAAGTGGCTGCTATTGCAGCACTAGAAGCCTGCATAATAACCGTCATGATAAGACCCAAAACAATTAAAATTAGCTTGCCACTAATAGAATTTGCACTAAATGCATCGAATGGAATTTTATCTTGTACCGCAGCCATTCCTCCCTGAAGAACATCAATACCTAAAAATAATAAGCCAAAACCAGTCACTAGCCCTCCAATTGCTTTGTAATCACGTGGTGCGAGCAATTGGACAAATACACCAAGCGCAATAAAAGGTAGTGACATTGTCTGCATATTGATCTTAAAGCCGATTAATGAAATAATCCAACCAGTACTCGTACTCCCGATATTGGCGCCAATAATAACGCCAATCGATTGGACAAATGTAAGAAGTCCAGCACTGACAAAACCTATCGTAATCAAGGTCGTGGCCGTGGAGGATTGTACAAGCATTGTCATAAATGTACCAGATAGTACCGAGCTAATGGTCCCACCTGTAAAACGATTGAGCCATTTTTTCAAGGCATCTCCTGCCAATTCCTTTAAACCGTTTGTTAGCATCGTCATTCCAAGTAAAAATAAACCTATGCCCCCAAGCACATTGATCAACCTATCAACACTCCCTACTAAAATTGTATCTCTATTATGAAAGCTCCTTTATAAAGGAGTTCTATTCCCCAAACATTCTTAATAGTACCATTATTAATTTTGAGAAAATAGGGATATTTCCCTGCATTGTACAAAATCATCCATTATTTTACGAAAAACAATGTGATAATTTTTATGGTAGAATAGAATAAATAATTCTTTAGGAGATTTTCAAAATGATTTTAACAAAGCAAGAAGCAATACAAGCACTTAAAAAGAACAAATTCATCGGTTTTACTATTACAACGGGTAATATTATTATGAAAAAGATTAATAAAACCGAGTATAATATTTTTGTTTTCGAAGAAGGAAGAGAAAAACCATTACGCTATGTAGGCTCTATCATGAACGTGATGGCGACAATGAGCGATAAAGCTTCAAAAAAAGATTTTGTGATTGTTGAACAACTACCAGCAGGAAACAGCGATAAAGAAACTCAATCTTCTGAACAAGAAGCAACGACAGAGGAAAAAGTAGCACCACATGAAGAAAAGCCTTTAGTTGAAGGACAAGAAGAAAGCCGTGCGATTGCTGGCTATGAAGGCTTATATGAAATGACGGCAAGTGGTCGAATTATTACAGTAAGAGAAAACCGCCCATTGGCTCGCTGTAATGATGAATATGGCTTCCATATTGCGCGCTTAACAAAGGACGGCAAAGCATCTAGCCATAATGTCTTTGAACTTTGGAAACAGACATTCCCAGAGCTGGAGCACACTCTTTTCAAAGGTGCCTTAAAAGCCAAGTATGGTACAGGCTGTAAGCTAATTGATAAACCTGGTATTCATTTTTAATCAAACACCCTCAGCAAATATGCTGAGGGTGTTGTTATTTAGATATCGTATATTTTTTGCCACTTGAAAATCTTTATTATATTAATTTTAGCTACTTTATGGAAGCCTGCCTGCATGAGCTTTCTTCGTCTGGTTCTCTTATACCAAGGGACTATTGTACAGACTGCTCTCCCTTCCCGCTGCACATCTGCAACGATCTCCTTTAGTCGCAAGCTATCATATTCTTTTATAAACGACATATTGTCTGACAGCTCATAGGAATAGTTAACCGTTTCTTCGGCTACCGTTTGATCGTGTCGCTTATAGATGACATGATCGCTATCTGCAAAGAGTCGATAGCCCTTATAGAAATCTGTAACATTTTTCGCTCGATCCTTCGTTGTCATGATGTCTTTCATTGATAATTCTTGAAATCTCACATTTCCTTTACTCTGTTGTTGCTTTGCAATATAAACATCTAAAATATGAATGGCTAGCATTCGTTGGAACATTTTTGTAAAAGCTCTTAGCCAATCTTTCGTGCTTGCATGCTTCAGAAAATAACGCAGTTCTCCTAATCGGTCTCGCTTCAATTTTACTAGCTGATGATTATTCGTTAATAGCCCTTTTAGGCGATCACGTATGACCATCCATAATCGAATACTACGCTCTTTAACTCCTTTTGTACTCATCACAAATTTCCTAGTAAAATCAATATGTGTATACCATTCAAACTTATATGGCTCATAGCCACTTCCTAAGTCATAATAACGATAGCCAGCTTGATGTGCTTTTAGCATATTTTCTTTTTCAATGAGGCGACCTGGACCAAATAGATTAAAATCTGGCTCATGGCCCATTGCCTGACAAAAATTGCGCTCTCTACAGCATAGGTCAATTGTAAAAGCAATCCACTGCCCTTCAAATTGTAAGCTATCGACTTCTACGCGAAGCTCCTTACTGTTGGTTTTAGCTAGCTGCTCATAAAATAGACGAGTTTGCTTTTCAGTAAAGCCACTTTTATCAATTTTCTTTTGCCATCTTCTCTTGAATAACGTAAACATGTCTTGTAGATGATTGTGATCCACTTCCTGAAAGGCGACATGACCAAGAGACTTTAATTTGTTTTCACGCCGTTTAAGGCTTTTGAATTTCTTACGATGCATCTTTAGAAATGTTTCCATAGGAATGGTTTGGAAATCAATATAAGATGTGACAGTTCGAAAAATCGAATGAGGCATCTGATATTCAATCGCATATTTTTCTAATACTTGAGAGGTATTTTTACTTTCTAATAATCCATGTAACACGATTAAATAACGCTTATATTTTCGTGAAAACTCCTTCAAAAGAAACGTAATCGAAGGTTCTAACCACTCCTTATCAGCAATCACTTCCATATAGGTCGCAAAACCTTGTCCTAAAAAGCTGAAATAATGGATTGTACCAAATCGTACAGAATGCACTAACGGAAAAAAGGCCACTGCTATACCTTGATGCTCCACTATGTAAATTTTGACATTGTCATGAATCCCGAGCGTTGTCCACCAAGTTGAAATCCATTCATACTCAATAAAAGGGTTATTATTATACTCTTTTTCAAGAATCTCTGACCAAATGCTCCGATAGGGCTCTAACTCTTCGATAGTCGTTATGAGTTTATAAGCTAGCAATGAACTAAATCGCTCCTTTTCACATGATTATCGCCATACATTTAGTAGCCACTATATTCCTAGCAAGAAAGTATTAGAACATTACACCAACGTAAAAATCCCTCCTTATTAGAAAGGAAGGGCTTCGTTTCATTTACACGTTTACAAGTGATACCTCATCTTTTGTCACTGCATTGGCCATATGTGCTGTCGCCACAAAGCTTAGTGTCATACCAGGCCCAATGGTTGCGCCTGGGCCAGGATACGTTTCCCCCATGATAGACGCTGAACAATTGCCAGAAGCATACAACCCCTCAATGGGTTCGCCATTCTCCTTTATTACACGAGCATATTCGTCTACTACGAGGCCACCTTTTGTGCCGATGTCTCCAGGATATAGACGCAATGCATAGAATGGTGCTTTCTTGATTTCTGCTAAATTTGGATTTGGTAGTGTCGGGTCCCCATAGTAATTATCGTAGGCACTATCTCCTCGATAAAAATCATCATCATGTCCGTTCCGCGCAAAGTCATTAAAACGATTCACCGTTGCTACTAGGTTCTCCGCTGGCACTTCCATTTGTTTGGCAAGCTCTTCAATCGTTTCCGCACTTTTTGCAACTCCATGCTCAAACCAACTTTTCGGGAATGCCTGTCCTGGGAACAATCCTGTAAAAATATAACGGCTTTTAGCTGAAGCATCAATTAATATCCAGGAAGGAACTGCCTGCTGTGTGACCTCTTGATGCTTATACATCGTATCCACGAATTCATGATATGGAGCCGCTTCATTGACAAAACGTTGCCCTGCACTATCCACTACAATCATATTGGGCACGCCACGATCTGCCACAAGGAAGAATGGATGTCCTTGTGGATCAATAACAGAAGGGGCTCCCCATACTTTATCCATTAAATCCAACGTTGCACCAATTTTTACGCCAGGTTCAAGGATGTCACCTGTTTGACCTTCTGGAGAAGAAGTCCATGCAGCATTCGTAGGACTTGGTAAATACTTTTCACGAAGTGTCTGATTATGTGAGAAGCCACCTGATGACAGAACAACACCTTTCTTTGCCTCAATTTTAAGCTCTTGTCCATCTCTTTCCACAATAATTCCTATTACTCTTCCTTTGCCCATAATGAAATCTTTAAAGGCCGTTGATAGCCAAAGCTCACCATTTGCTTCTGCAAGGGAGAGGCGTAAACGTGCAATTAAAGCTTCTCCTAAGGCTACTGGATCGCTCTTAGTTACCTTTGACTTGACTAAACGCGCCCCTAATTTCAGTGCAGTAGTTTTACCTTTTAGCGTCCGGGTAATCATATTCACTTTATGAAACTCGTAGCTATTCATCGTGAAGCCTTTTGTTGATAGAGTTGCACGACGCATAGAATTTGCTAAAGAGCCCATTTTTGTTAAATCGAAAATAAGTGGTTCAATGGAGCGTCCCTGTGACAACCCACCTGGTTTTTCTGGATAATAATCCGAGTAGCCTTTTGCATATTGGAAGCGCATATGCTTTGTTTTATTGTATAAAAAGCGTAACATTTCAGGCCCTCTCGTAATATAAGTTTCCTTTAGCTCTTCTGGCACACGATCACCGATTGTTGAATCTAGATATTGGCGTGCAAGTTCATGTGTATCTGGGACACCTGCACCTTTAATGATATGATTATTAGGAATCCATAAAGCACCGCCTGAAATAGCAGAAGCACCACCATAGCGATCTGTTTTTTCGATCACTAATGATTTCATTCCTTGTAACTTTGCTGTTAAACCTGCTGTCAATCCCGCTGCACCAGAGCCTACTACTACTACATCATAACTAGCATCCCATTTCATTCAACCATTCCTCCCTATATGAGCTAAATCGATGAATCTGTCCTTTCTATTAAAAAGTATAGAATTAAACCAATATTCAGTCAATTTAAACCATTCCCTATATTTCCACAAAAAAGGAGCATACTCACTCGATTTCAGGTTTTAGAATCAACTTTATATAGTTATCTTCCCGTCCACAAATTATTTCATAGGCTACTTGCTTCTTCTAATGGCAATTGATATGTAATGGTACGATACATTAAAAGGCAAGAGGACACAGTCACCCTTTTTCACTTTTGTCACATGCTCTTACCTATTACATAATTCTTATGTGAAAGAATAGCGCCTTGGTAAATATGCAAATCAGTTCCACGAATAGCAGTAGAAGTGATTTTCACAATAATATCGTCCTTCTTTTAACAGTTGGACCATCTAATATCTTTATTTCCATGATAGGTTACAGCCTTCACGACAACACTCCCTTTGCATAGTATCATCACAACAAGCATATATTTTCGACTCTATTCTTTCCTTCGCTAACCTGCAGTATGCACATCTTTGTCATTATCGTTTTTATGCAGGCAATTCAATGTCAAGCATATTCATTTCTACTTAGCATATAGTTTGAAAAAGGCATTAAGTTGATGATAGGGCGGAGGAATTTTACAGGTGAGTGCAATGATACTTGGCGGTTTTCTATTTTTCAGTGTGAGCATTGGGGGCGCGATTGCCTGGATTTTCTCTAAGCTATTTCAGCATACGACACAGGGGTTATCATTATTGTGCGGAGGTTTTTTAGTAGGCTTACTTGTGCTAGATATCATCCCTTCTTCCTTTCAAATCTATCAATCATTTGGGATTATATTAGGTATTTTTATTGGTTATTTCATCTTCCAACTACTAGATACCTTATTTCATGCTTCTCATGCACAGAATCCCTCTGTCTCTCTATTAACACTAGCTATGATTATCCATACAATACCTATTAGTCTCACTGTTGGAAATTTACTTGGAAATGCTGCATTAAGTATTTCTCTCACAGCCTCCATTATTCTCCACCATGTTCCAGAGGGATTTGCATTATCTACTGCACTCATCTCTCAAGGTGAAAGGCTTTGGAGACTTTTCATTTATTTCTTCATCTTCTCTATTTTCTTTAGTATTTTCATCTGGTTTGGTCAGTATTGGGCTTTACCAGACAAAGCACAAGGGATCTTAATGGGCATTTCGATAGGATTGATTGCTACAGCTAGTATTTCTGAATTCATTTTGCATCAGCTACAGAAAGTCTCATTTAAAGCAGTTTTTATGTATCTCTTTCTAGGTTATTTCCTAAGCTATATTTTCCATATACTTGTTGAATAACAAAGGGATGTCTCCGCGCATGAGACATCCCTTTCCTCTTTTATTCTTCTTCACTAACTAGCATTAAAGTAAGCGTTAAAATTTTAGAAACCTCTGCCCGAGTAAGATTACCTTTTGGGTTAAACTTACCATTCGTACCATTTAAAATACCTAGATGTTGCAATAGACCGATAGCCTCTACTGTTTCTTGACGCATTTGATTTTTATCTGTGAATGAATTGTTTTTGCTCACTTGCGCAACATTCACTTCCATACCTTCTAAATACCTAGCAGTAATATAGGCCATTTCCTCTCGTGTAACGGGCTTTTTCGGCTCAAATTTTTCACCATTGAAAATATCGATTAAGCCATACTCCTCAAGAATCGCTACCTCCTTAGCACCCCAGAAACCACTAAGATCAGTATAAGAAGCAGGACCCTCATAATCTTCATTCACATTTAAGCCAGATGCACGGAAAATAATAGCCGCCAGTTCTCCACGCGTCACTTGTCCATTTGGATTAAACATAGTAGCCGTTGTCCCATTAATGATATTTGTTTGATATAGTAACTGAATATAGCTTTCAGCCCAATGACCAATAGCATCCTTGAAATATCCACCTGCTTTTAACTCAACGTCGGCACGAGCAAATACCTGTACCATATCATTTAAATCCTCTGCACTAACTGCTTCCCATTTGCCAGCTGTATATACCTCACTCTTATAGCCATTACTAGTTTGTGTAATTTTTATTTGAATCGCAGGCCCAAATAACTTCTTCAGTTCTTCATAGTTTTCCTTAAACTCTTTTTCTCCCTCTGGATAGAGGTTTGTACCATCTTTGTACGATTGAAGAATCGCCTCTAATGAAATTTTTACTGTAATACTATTTTTTGTTGTAACAATCGACACTTCATTATTTTCAAAGCCTATTTTAGATAACAAAAGCATTTTATAAATATCTTGATAGGGCATGGCTTGTAACTGACTAGTGGCTGCAACATTCTGCTTTGGATGGATTATATTTGCCATATTTACTACATCCTGTGCATACGCCTGTCCACCAACCCCTGTAAAACATGCAATACTCAGTGCACCAGCTAACATTATTTTCTTCACTGTTTTTCCCCCTTCAATTCATAGATTCAGTGTACTAAAACAACAGTTTATAAATCTATAAAAATATGGGAATTAAACAATAAATATATAAAAGACACATTTTTAACACATTATAATTTTCCTATTTTACTTTTGAGTTTGAAACTAGTTTAACAGAAGGACAAATTTCTCAATGCTATCTACCACAATTACATATGTAATTAGATATATCTCTCAAATGAGGGCAGCTTAAAGGCTGTTCTTTGTTATATTTCTTTAACAGCGGGTACATACTTGGAAAGAAACTTCTTTCAATATACTTTATATTTATATAATGTTAGAGGCTTTCATTTGATTTTTATTCGTAGGTAGAAGTAGTATGGAATTGTAACGAAGGATTGATCTACATATCCACACTATTATATTGATGTAACAATTTCAAAGGAGGAATTTCGATGAATTATCAAAACATTACGGTTGCAGGTAGTGGTGTATTAGGAAGCCAAATTGCTTATCAATCTGCTTTCAAAGGCTTTAATGTAACAGTGTATGACATTAACGATGAGGCGTTAAAAAATGCACAGGATCGTATTACAAAATTAAAACCATTTTATCAACAAGATTTAGGTGCTACACAAGAAGAAGTGGATGCAGCCTATGCACGTCTTACTTTTAATAGTGACTTGGCGCAAGCCGTTGCCAATGCTGACCTTGTTATAGAAGCAATCCCTGAAGTTGTGAGCATCAAAACAGAATTTTACACGAATCTTGGAAAAGTAGCACCAGCAAAAACAATTTTTGCAACAAACTCGTCTACTTTACTACCAAGCCAATTTGCTGAAGCAACTGGCCGTCCTGATAAATTTTTAGCTCTTCACTTTGCTAATACAATTTGGAAAAACAATACTGCGGAAATTATGAAACACCCTGGTACAGATATGAAAGTATTTGATGAAGTGATTGAATTTGCACGCGCCATTGGCATGGTACCACTACCATTGCATAAAGAGCAACCTGGCTATATTTTAAACTCATTACTAGTTCCGTTTTTAGATGCAGCTGAATCTTTACTTGTAAAAGAAGTGGCCGATCCAGAAACAATTGATAAAACATGGATGATTGGTACAGGCGCTCCACTAGGACCATTTGCTATTCTAGACATCGTTGGCATTAACACTGCCTATAACATTGTGGAAGCGAAAGCAACTGCCACTGGTGATGAAAACATGAAAAAATTAGCTAACCTCTTAAAAACAGAGTACATCGAAAAAGGCAAATTGGGCCGCGCAACAGGTGAAGGCTTCTACGCATATCCAAATCCAAGCTTTGCGAAACCAGATTTCTTAAAGGGTTAATGATTAAAAAGAGCAATTGTCCTTCTTAAAAGGGCATTGCTCTTTTTTTATCATACAAAAAAATTCCAAAAACTAGGTGTGTTTTCAAATTCCTTCGTTGTCAGCTTTTCAATAATTTTCAGCTTAATCTCCTGCTCTAAGTCTTCTCTATCCTGGTAACTTGTTTGATGAAGACACTGCTTAATTTTTGGCGTAAAATTTTCAATAATTATTAGCATCTCCTCATTCATATTGTTCTGCATTGACTAAATCTCCTCCTTTCTAATAATATGATGAAGCTTCTTTAAAGCCTTTCGATGCAGGTTGGATATATTCTGTGGTGTTGTTTTTAATGTTTCAGCGATTACTTTTATAGAATAGTCTTTGACATAAATCATTTCTAAAATTTGCAGTTGCTTGTCTGTTAATTTTTGCAAGCCTTTAAAGAGCTGTTCATTTTCAATTTTTTCTAATAATCCTTCTTCTTCGCTCTCTTCGTCTCTTTTACCGTCGTCCATTAGACCACTATCTGCGACTAATAAAAAGCGATTTTGCAATCTTCTCTTTTTTTTATCGAAATCCAAGCTAAAGAAATAAATTAAATTGCTGATATATTTTATTTTCTGTACCCTTTGATAATGAGCTTGAAATGTTTCATCAACCATTTTCAAATTACAATCATTGGGATATAAGATTGCATGTTGTACCAAATAAAGATTTTGTGCATCTGCCAAAAAACTCCTGATAATTGGGTTTTTAACCTGTTCTCTATTTCTGTAAAAAAACTCTTCTATTATTTTGTACTCATTACACATTCGCATCACTCCTATATATTCGCCTTCTTGTTCATTAAAGTGAATATCATATATCTATTATAAACCAAAAACAGAACAAATGTTCCCTAATTTATTCATTCATATTGATTTTATTAATCGTACGTTCACTTTTCATAACTGTAAGCATCACAATAATGAGGGAGGAAGATGTTATGATACCAATTGAAACTATACAAATGTGGGTTCACCTAATAGGTAATTCAGGTTTCCCTATTGCCATTACCATCTATCTCTTTATGCGTTTTGAGAAGAAAATAGAAAATTTGGAAGCGGTCATCTTGAAATTGTTAGATAAAAAGGAAAATTAATAAGCCTATAAAAAAATATACGGCAGCATCCTTTAAAAAGGATGCTGCCGTGTGACTTAAAGATGCTTCTGCATACCATATATGTAAGAACAAATATGTAGATGGGGGGATTTTATGGAGCTTATATTGACCATTTTTCTCATGCTAGATATTCCCTACAATTACTTTCACCATTCATTCCCCATTATGATTGAATACTTGGGGAATCTTGGATTTTGGCTGGCACTCCCATTATCGGTCCTTACTATCTTGCTAAGTCTATGGTTACTTATAAAAAAAGTGGGCATTGTTAGCTCTTTACTTATTCTTTTTATTACGGGGATTCTTTTATTCCTTGCTTTAATTTCATTGTTCCATTGTTACTCATCCTAATAAATTGAAGCCTTTGAAGATGGAATACTTCAAAGGCTTTTTAGCATTTTTAGAAATACAGCACCATATAATCCTCATCAAAATATTGCTGCCCTATTTTTAAGGCGTTTCGTTCTGTTCCAAAAACGTGAAAACCTAACGATTTGTATAATCCTTTTGCTGATTCATTGGAAGAAACAACTGTTAAATTAATTTGCTCGACGTCTACTAGTGTCTTTGCTTGATTGATGATCTCTACCATTAGTTGTTTTCCTATGCCCAATCCCCGCTTTTTTGTAGAAACATAAACGGCAAAAATACTCGCTTTATGCTTTAGCTTCATTTTATTTGCTTGCACCAATGTCGCCACACCGAGTAAATCCTCCTGGTCAAATGCCCCAAACGTAAATGTTCCCTGTCCTTCGAGCCTACTTGCAAACGACCCAATTGACAAATTCTTTTCTTCCTCGAAGCTAGCGCCAAAAGCTTCTGGATTTGTTTGCAATCCCTCTAATCTTAAATCTCTATATACCTCAGCATCTGCAGCTGTTAATTGTCTAATTTCCATGCCTTTTCCTCCTATCATACTTTTCCTATTTATCGGCCATAACGATTGGCATTTGATGCACTTTTCCAACAGTAATCCTTAAAATGGAAATAAGGGAGTTGAAAATCTATGGAATCTACTAATATGTCAAAACACTTTTTTACATTACAGGCACAACGAGCACACTACCTACCAGCTATTCATTCACTTTCACAGGAAGAACTATGGCTGAACTATGGCGATAACAAGCGAGGGAAAATGGTCCATTGGTGAACACTTTTATCACCTTTATTTGATTCTCAAAATGCTCCACACAGCAACCAAATATTCTTTATTCCTTACGCCTATCGCTAAAATGCGAAGAAACAAGCCATTCTCTACTGAAATACATGATATTTATGAAGAATATCAATTCAAAAAAGGACAAGGAATGCGAGCACCAGGTATTTTAGTTCCACCTAAGAAAATACGCTTTGTATTAAACAGTTATGATATCGACCAATTACTTATCAACGAGACACTTGCTTTGCAAAAGTAGTACAAAATATAGACGAGGATGTTGCAGGGCACATTGTTTTTCCTGATCCCATTGCGCATTATCCTAATCTCATTCAAGCTATTCAGTTGCTGTCTATTCATGAGAGACATCACTATGAGATTGCTGTTAAAAGAAAAGTGACCTAAAATGATGCTAACATTTTAGGTCACTCTATAGTTTCTAAAGCAGCATACGTAAAAACTTTTCAAAATGCACGCCTGCCTCACGAGGTACTTGCTCCTTCGAAGTAGCTTCAATTGCAGCAGCTAAAAATGTTTCTGCTAGTGTCATTGACTCCATTAAATCTTGTCCGCGCATCATGCCACCCATTATGATGGATGCGAAGAGGTCGCCTGTGCCTGAATAGCTCTCACCATTATAGTTGCGGATATTATGAAAAGACCGCTCAGAATCGACAAACATATTCCCAACATAACGCTTGTCCGTATCACCTACTGGTGGATTCAAACCCGTAATAATGACATTTGCTCCAGTTGCTTGCTGTAACTGCTGACCTGCCTCTTTAAGGGCATGAATATAATCAGTATCATTTTGATAGCTCAGTAGCCTTTCATAGGATAAACCTGTAAGCAAGCAGCATTCCGTAACATTTGGCGTAATAATATCAGCACACTTTACTAATGCTTTCATACGATCTAGCAAGTCACCAGTAAACATTTTATAGACCTCACCATGATCGCCCATTACTGGATCGACAAGCAACGTCGTCTTATTTGAGTGAAACACATCTAAAAAGCGAAATATATTATCAATTTGCTCCTTACCTGTAACAAAGCCTGTGTGAATACCATCAAAGGTAGCTCCAAGCTTACTCCACTCGTCTATAAAAGAGTCCATCTTTGACGTTAAATCTTCACAATAAAAGCTTGAATATCCTGTTTGTGCCGTTAAAATAGCTGTTGGTAGTGGGACTGCTTGCACACCCATCACAGAGAGTACAGGCATCGCAGCCGTCAATGAGCACTTTCCAAAGGACGACATATCTTGAATTACAGCAACTTTTTTCATCATACATTCCACCTAACTCATCCTGCTTTTACTCTCCCCATCGTATCACAATTAGAAAGATGCGAAAATAACCTCAAACTGACCCTTAACTTTTTTATGAAATTGACACTTTTACAATAGTCAGTCCTTTGTTAAAGTAAAAATCATCAAAATATTCATCATAGTGAGGAAGAGACAAATGCAAAATATACAAAGGACAACATCCTATACAAAATCACGCACAAAAACATTTGATTTAGTCATTACAGCGATTTTAGCAGCACTTGTTTTCGTTGCTACAATGTTTATCAATCTTAAGCTACCGATTGGGCAAGGGGGCCTTATCCACTTAGGAACATCTATGCTGTTTATATCCGCTATTTTATTCGGGCCTAAAAAAGGAGCACTGGCTGGAGCTATTGGAATGGGTTTATTCGATATCGTAGGTGGCTGGTTAATTTGGGCACCCACAACCATTATTTCACGCGCATTACAAGGCTTCATTGTTGGTAAAATTGCTTGGGCAAAAGGACATAAAGGTGATAATCTTGGGCTGAATATTTTAGGAGCAGTAGTGTCAATGCCCGTGATGATTGCTGTTTACTATGTTGGGCAAGCCATTATGTTCAACAGCTGGATTGCCCCGCTGGCATCCATTCCTGGGGACGTCATTCAAAACATCGTAGGCTTAGTTATCGCCATCCCGGTATGTGTTGTACTGAAAAAAACGCCATACTTCAAAAATAATTTTTAATGAAAATACACCATCTTGCTGTTGAACAGTAAAGATGGTGTTTTTTATGGAGTGATATTCAAAAACAACGAATTTCAAGATAAAGTGAAACTAGCCTTGTTCTTTTTCATACTATAAGGTGGAGGTGGAAAAATGCCAAGAGTAAAATACCGTGATGCAGACGTTGCTTTAATGGCAAGGATGATGAGAGCAGAAGCAGAGGGTGAAGGTCAACAAGGTATGCTTTACGTGGGCAATGTCATTGTGAATCGTGCAGTGGCGTCCTGTTTAGATTTCAATGATGTAAGAACGATTGAGCAGGTTATTTACCAGGTACAAGGTGGAAACTATTCTTTCGAAGCTGTTCAAAAAGGCAATATGTTTTACCAACGAGCAAGAGAAACGGAAAAAAGATTAGCGAAACAAAACTTAGATTTCTGGCGAGAACATCCAGCAAAATACGCACTCTGGTACTTCAATCCATATGCACCATGTCCCCCAACATGGTATGGTCAGCCGTTTACAGGACAATTTAAGAATCATTGCTTTTATGAACCTGCTCCAGATACTTGTGCTAGTGTATATATGGGATAAGGTTTTTTGACTTTTAATAACCTACATTCACAAGTTTAATAACGCTCTACTACAATGACAAAGCCCAACGTGTTAATTGACTAAAAATCGCCGTATGTAAAGAGGCTGAAGGAATAGATGCAAATCTAGTTTCCTTCAGCCTTATGCTAGCTCTTATTTTTTAATCGTTACATATTTGCTATAAACATACCCCGATTTATTATTATAAGATATCTTATACCAGCCTTGTATTTCCTCTAAAATTGTAATTTCGGTATTCTTTGAAATTGTCCCATATACTTTTCCTGAGTTCGATGGCTTTGAACGAACATTTAAGTGATTTGCCGTAACAATCCCTTTAAGTGATTCTGGCTGAGTAATAGTTGGCTTCGATTTGTCTGGTGTTGTCTTACTTGGATTCACTGGTTTTTCTACTGGCTCATCTTTAGGTTTATTCAATGCTTTTACCAGCTTCTGATAAAATTCACCTGACGTTTTTACCCCAGTAAATTGGCTAGCATCTACTTTTGCTTTTGTTGCTAGCATTTTTATTTCTTCTTCTGTAATCAAAGCTTTGACATTAATAGATGCTATATTTGTATATTTACCATCTTCCGTTGTAGGAATGGCTAAAATATCTTTATTGATTAATTCAACAACAGCAGCACGTGCTGGCGATTTCATATCGACACCAACGATTTTCCAGTTATGCTGGATCACTGGCTCATACACGCCGTTCATCTCTTCTTTTAGATATCGAATGGCTAGATTACGGATTGTACCGCCTGTTTCTCCATAGGCACTTTCTTCTTTAGAGGACCAAATCATATTAAACTTACGCCCTTCAAGTGCCTGACCTTTTGATACAAGAAAATCCATACGATAAGAGTTCATACCAAGCTTTAAATTGTCTTCCAGCTTAATTGGGGTACCATCTAATTTTCGTAGATTTTTTATTCTGTTACCTGGCTGCTCAGTTAAATCGATGTCATATTTTACATTTCCGAAATAATCATTCGTACTATATTTAGAGGAACGACGCGTTTTATCAAAACTAATCGTCACATCTCCATCACGTGTGCTATTAAAATAGCCAACTGCCCATTCCATATAATCTTTTAAATCTTTGCCCGTTACTTCATAAACTGATACTTCTCCACCAGCAAATTGATAATTATAGGCGATATCCTTTTTCTTAATAGGACCTACATCCAATGAAGCTTTGTCATTATCAATCTGATGTGCTACCACATCTGCCTTACTATAATGTAGCATGACCTCATGGAAAAAATCTGATAAAGGTGTTTCTTGGATGTGTACAGCTGGTATACCCTTAATTTCATTTTTGGGAACAAGATTTGTTCCTTTAAGCTGTGCTACTTCGATATTAGCATCTTCACGTGCATAATCATGGTATGGCTTCAACGTTTTTTCTAGGTCTTTATCCGATTCAACAAAGGTCCCGTCTTCATTCTTTACAGGAATAGTTGAAGCATCTTTTTCTTTAAGCAACAATTTCTCGCCTTGGCGAGTAAATGTTAAATCAATTCGTGAAATATGTGTTCCATATTTATTAGGCTCTGTTATAAAAACACCGTTCACTTCTTCTTTATTTATCAGTACATGATTGTGTCCTGCAAAAATAGCAGCTAGTTCTGGTACGGCATTAGCCATTTCCTTCACACCCGTTCCTAGAACACCATTTTCATTTTCCAATCCCATATGCATAAGGCCAATCATGACATCTACTTTACCCTCTAATTCCTTAACTGCCTTTTTAGTCTCTTCTATAGGGTTTTTGACAACTAAACCATCAAGATGATTTGTCCCCTTCTCATACTCTGTAATCAAAGGTGTTACCATGCCAATAACCCCGATTTTAACCCCTTCACGCTCAATAATTGTATATGCAGGTAAATAGCGTTCGCCATTTTCTTTATAAACGTTCCCAGCAAGTCTTGCTCCATTAAATTGACTGGAAACTTTATCTAATACATCCAAACCAAAATTAAACTCGTGATTACCATATGTCCAAGCTTCATAGCCCATTTCATTAACAGCCACCATCATTGGTGACTGCGGCTGGTCATTAAACAATTCTGCAGAATTATCCTGTATTAAATCTCCATTTTCCAATAGGATGGTATTCGGATGATCTTTACGGATATCTTTAATAATTGTATATAATTGCGTTAAACTTCCTGTGAGATTAGGTCCATCCACTGCGTAATCCCAAGGCATAGAGCGGCCATGAATATCTGACGTAGCCAGGAGTGTAATATGAATATCTTTCTCTTGTGCATTGACAGGCGTTTGTGTAAAGACAATTCCTGTTGCCAGAATCAATACAGCCATACTTAGTATTGTTATAACTTGTTTCAATTGATTCATTTCCTAGTTTTCTCCCTTTTTATTCTGAATTTTAAGATTCCTAATCAGTGTAGCATTTATGGAGATGTCTAACCAGGTAAAATCTATCATAAAAGTAATATAATTTCATAAATTTAACAAATATTAGCGTGATTAAAGAGGAAAAAGCAATAGAAAATCGATATTCAACAAAAGTTTCAAACCCGTCCAATATCCCTATTTTAATAGGATTTATTTGAATCATTTGGATATGCTAGAGCCACTCTCACACGTTTTTCCTTTAATAACAGGACTCCCATCAAACCAATGAAGGAGAATATAACAGGCGAAATGAAGCCATAGTAGTACCCATCACTTACATTGCCTGTGGCAGCTTGAAAATAATCTAAAATATACCCAAAAATAATGGGCAGCAATGCGGCACTTAGAAAGCCCCCTGTATTGGCAAACCCAGAAACAATGCCTGATTCATTTAAAGGGAAAGTTTGACGAACTGCCGCAAAGGTTAAAGCACTTGCACCATAGCCAAAGCCGATGATAAAGAACAGGACAATGAGCATGAAAATGGATGGATGCCCTTTCAATAAAAGAAAGGCAAACCAACTCGTTAAAACCGCAATATGCACAACAATATAGGGTCTCTTAATCGTACCTAACCAGCCAGCAATCCAGCTCATTAAAGGTGCTCCGATAAGCGCTCCGACTAAACCAATCATAATTAGCTGACTAGCCTCTGACCGTGACATCTCATACATATTGATCCCATATGGTACTGCCCACGAGCTAATAAAGCCAACATACCCGCCCACAACGCCAAAATGACAAAAAAATAAAGCCCATGCTTGCCTGCTTGAAAATATTCTTCGTAATAATTTGGAGCTTTTTTCACGTTTTAGTTCTTTAGTTATGCTTACAGGTTCCTTTGAAAAAATGCGTTTTGTGTTTTGTACGAGCACAAAATAAAGAAGTACACCACATAAGCATAGTAAAAGTCCTGTAGAGAAAAAGGTGATTCGCCAACCTAATAAAAAAATCAATGTAGCAAAAGGAACTGTTGCCAATAAGAAGCCTAAGCTCCCTGTCATACCTGCAAAACCAATTAATCGGACAAACTCCTTTTTATGAAACCATTGTGCCAAAATAAGCACCATATTCACCCATATGGTGGCATCTCCTATACCAGTAAGTATTCTAGAAAAGAAAAGAATAGAATGAATTCATGTGTACCTAGACTGTAAAGAATCGTTCCTATACCTGTAAGTGTGGCACCAATGATGAGGAAAAGGTTTGGCCCAAATCGGTCAGCTAGAATCCCCATTGGAATTTGCAAACTCGTGTACACAAAAAATTGAATACTCGTCAATAACCCAATTGTCGATGCCGTTACCCCAAAATCCTCCATCAATTGATCTGTAATTAACCCTGGAGCAGTTCGCTGACTTGCCATTAACAAATAGGTAAACAATACAGCAACAAACACAATCCATCTGTACTTATGTTGTTGTTTGTCCAATAATCACTACTCCTATTAGCTTTTAAGTTATGTATATGAGTTCGAGGCCAGGATAAAACCTGCTTTTGAGGAAGCTTTAAAATTACGACAGAAAGAAAACGCACCCAGTCTACACTAAGTGCGTTCATGCTAGATTATACCGCTGGCTGAGGCTGTTCACTGACATGTACTGCTGGTTGACGGTCTTTCCAAGGCATGGCTTCCTCTAGCTGTCTACCTAGCTGTAATAACGTCAATTCATCTGCAAATTTACCTGTCATTTGTAGACCAATTGGTAGACCTGATTTACTTTCGGCTAAAGGCAATGATATGGAGGGCTGACCTGTAGCATTGAATAAATTTGTAAACGGTGCATACGTGAAAATTTGCTCTGTCCATTCAACAGTTGAAACGTTAGGATTGTTGGCATTTAATTCACCAATTTTAGCAGGAAGTGTGCCAATAGTTGGACTCAATAAAATATCATAGTCTTCAAAGAAGCCTGCTACTTGACGTGAAACGACCGCATTTGTATGAATAGCTTCCAATAAATCAGCCGCCTTTAATTGACCACCATATTCATAGCATTTCCAAATGGCTGCTTCAATATAGTCTGGAGAAACTGCTTTACCAGTGCCTGCTGCAGCCCCCTTAATCATTTGATAAATATTCGCTGTCCAAATATCGACCGTCGCCTTTGTGAATGATGCTTGTTCATATTTCGGACGCGCCTCTACTACCTCGTGTCCTAGTTCTTTTAATACTTGAACTGTTTTATGAACCGCTTCTATACATTCCGGATCGACAAATGCCCCAGAATTTGTTTCAGTTGTCCAAGCAATTTTTAGCGGGCGCACTGTTTTCTGGATAAGTTGTCCATACGGTGCATGTGTTACTTCTAATTTGGAATAGCTCCCTAAGTCAGGGCCTGCTACTTGATCCAATAAAACAGCTGTATCACGAATTGTACGAGTCACAGCGAACTCAATGGCAATACCATTTAAAGGCTCGCTATTGAATGGACCAGCTGGAACTCTTCCACGTGTAGGTTTTAATCCCACTAACCCACTACAGGAAGCGGGGATACGAATAGAACCTCCACCATCATTGGCATGAGCGATTGGCACAATACCACTTGCAACAGCCGCTGCTGACCCACCACTCGAACCGCCTGGACTATGATTTAAATTCCACGGATTGCGCGTTGCACCATAAATAACTGCTTCAGTCGCTGCATTATAGCCAAACTCAGGTGTTGTCGTAGTACCTGCTAAAATCAAGCCAGCCCTTCTAAAGCGCGCCATTAATTCACTATCGACGGGTATAACCGTATTTTCTCCAATACGACTCCCCATACTATGCGGAACACCCTCTGCATGTAACACAAGCTCCTTAATTAAAAACGGAACACCTGCAAACGGCGCATTTTCATCAACCTTCTCAATGGCCTTATCAGCCTGCTCTTCTAACACACTAACAACTGCATTAATGGATGGATTGACTTTTTTTATTCCTTCTAACGCTAGCTCCTTTAACTCCTGTGGTGTTACCTCCTTTGATTTTACTAGCTCTGCTAACCCAATACCGTCATAGGATGCATACTCTTGTAAATTCATATCATCACCTCGTATAGTAGTAATCTTGCAACTATAATGTACTGAATATTCTAAATTTAAGATATTACCCGAAAGGATAATTCTGTTTTAAGTAGAATATATACGCATAATAGAGAAATGAGGTGTTTTCATGTTTTTAGAAAATGATTTAGAAAACATTCTTAAAGCAAGCTATCATATTTCAAATATGAATGTGAAACAAAGCAATGAATGTTTTAAACATGAACTATTGCAAACAATTAGTCAGCATCTCGGCTATCACCATATGTTATTTTGGGAAATAGCAAATAATGAGCTAACCGCCCCTGTGCTTTTTAATATAGAGCGTCATACGATTAATGACTATTTACAAAGATATAAAAACTTTGATCCATTGCACCCCCAAAATATAAATACACAGCCTTCCATTCAGCTAATGAGTAGGAATGAAGTGATGTGCCTGCAAAAACAAACCCACTATAAAGAAGTATTTTTGAAGGAAAATCGCTATGAAGATGAAATGGCCATGTATTTGAGGATAGACAATAGGCTCGTAGCCGTTATTGGCTTTTTAAGGAAAACAGGAGAGAAGCTATTTAATGAAAAAGATATTTTAAAGTTAGTATATTTGAAAAGAAATATCGAAAATATGTATTCCTTACATCACTTTTCACAGCCCTCCATCGTGTTGGAAATGACAGATCGAGAACGAGAAGTTTTAAAGTTTGTATTCAAAGGCTTAAAAAACATAGAAATCGCCCAGCAATTATTCGTCAGTGAAAATACAATCAAAAAACATCTTCAAAATCTATATAGAAAATTTCAAGTAACCAATCGTACCCAGCTACTAGCAAAGTGTTTAAAGTATATTGATCATATTTAGGAGGGTCATCTATTGAATTCAAAGGTAGTATGATTAATTGGCATAAAACTATTTTCCCTCAGTAAAAAATGTCCCACCAATTGGGTGGGACATTTCTAATTTTAATTCTAACTATAGAGGCGCTCTTTTACTTAATTACTTTGCACTTTATATACTTTACTATCAAGCTGTCTATCTATTGCCTGCTGTAAAAATCGCGTAGCGGTAAACAATTTTTCTTCATCAATATTCGTTTGCACACCTAAACGATGCAGAAAATTTACTAAATCATTTGTCGATACATTGCCGCTTGCACCAGGGGCATAGGGGCATCCCCCTAAACCTCCAATAGCACTGTCGTATTTTGTAATCCCCAGCTCAAGTGCTGCAAATATATTGGCTAAAGCACGGCCATACGTATCATGAAAATGAAGGGCAAACAAATCACGATCGTATTGAGTGAGCAGCTCTGATAAAATAGCCTTTACTTGTACAGGATCCGCTACCCCAATTGTATCGCCGAGTGAAATTTCAGAAACGCCCATTGCTAGATAGGCATCAATGATATCCTTCACTGTTTGAAGCTTTACTTCATCACCAAACGGACTGCCAAATACAGTTGAAATATAACCTCTTAACGATATACCTTCACGATTTGCTACTTCAGCTACAGCTTTTAAGTTCTGCAAAGATTGGTTGATTGAAGCGTTTACATTACTTTGATTATGCTCCTCAGAGGCGGAGATAAATAACGCAATTTCATCAACCTTTTGTTGAATGGCTCCTTCTACCCCTTTCAAATTAGGCACAAGCGCTGCATACGTTATTTTTTCATCACGTGCGATTTGCTCAAACACTTCATGATGATCGGCTAAAGCTGGTATCCATTTGGGACTAACAAAAGAGGATACTTCGATATGGCGGACACCTGTTTCACTGATTAAGTTAATCCATTGCACTTTCAAATCAGTTGGAATAAAAATTTTCTCATTTTGTAAGCCGTCACGAGGACCTACTTCTCTTATTTCCACTTGTTTTGGTAAAGTCATCAAGATACACTTCCTTTAATTAAATGCCGAACAGCTGTAGCATAATCCAGCTTGATGCGTAGAATACCATGAATTGCACACCGGCCCCTACACCTAAAATACGATTTAATAAACCACCCACAGTTGCGACTGTAAATGTTAACACTACTCCTAGCAATTGTGCCTCGTTATAGGCAAGCAAAAATGCTAATCCGATAAACATCGCTACGATTGCTTCCTGGCTAATATATTTCAATACTAATACAGATGCTTTACGTGCATAATTCATCGCAAATGGATAAGCAATTAAAGCGGCTACACTAATACCGATTAACCCAAAAATGAAAAAGTCCCATGAAGACATTAGCGTGTGTAGGTTGTTAACTGGATCTACTGTAAAAATCGGTGGTGCATTAAATAAAGGTGATGCTGGTCCAAGTGCTACTGGGCTTAACGGAATACCGAATGCAATTAATGGAATAATCGCTTCAGCTATATATGTCGATTCCGTTACACCATTCATGACAGTAAGACTCGTTGTTGATTTTTTATAGGCACCTTTTGTACGAGAGCCTACAATTTCTCCCATCAATGACGTCATCCCAACAGGACTGAAGACAAATGTAAGGGAGGAAAGAAACGTTGTAATGCTCGTAAAAATGGTCTGCCTTTTCGATAAAATTTTAAATGGATTCGGGAAATAGCCTTTCCATGATTTCGTTTCAGGAGCAAGATTATATTGATTTGGCTTACTGCGTGCTAGATCATTTTTAGCAACAGAAGAAGCCGCCATTAAAATATTACAAAACATCGGTCCAATCGCAATTCCTAAAAAGAATGTAATACTTAAATGTTTATCCAGCATCGCGAAGCTAACGCTATCTAAAGCTTTAATGAAAAATGCAAATGGAATAATGATTAAAATACTTGCCCATTTTCCCTTTGAAAAGAATGCGATTAAAATAGCGGCAAGTGTAAAAATGATGCCTGATGAAGATTTAAAAAAGTCGGCAAATTGACCTAAAAACTGACCTAACAATACAGCGGTTGGTAGGGCGATAAATGCACCGATAACACCGCCAGAAATCATTTTACGTAGTGCAACGTGCGGCATCCCTAAACGGCGTAATGTATTGGCATGATCGATTAACGGTACAGCCGTAGTATCCCCTGGAATTCCTAATAACGCAGTTGGGACAGCATGTGTTAAATGCTTGGCTAACACGCCTGCCATGAAAAAGGCGAATACCCCTTCAGGAGGCGCTCCCAGCAAAATAACTAGCAATGTAATTGGTACCATAATTGCTGTTTCATCTGTACCTGAGATAAGACCAATGACAGTAAAGATAGCTGCACCAAGAAGTGCAAATAAAAGAGCTATTACATAAATACTCATTTTTTATCCGCTCCTTTCAGGCCTTGTAAGCTAGAAAGAATTCCAAAATCCTCAAGCTCCTTTTTTGTCACCGGATCTTCCTCGATTAAGCGTATTTCCTCGTCTATATCAATTTGTAAATCCTCAAATGCTTCCTTTAAAGAATGACTAGATGCTTCATCCTCTACTAAAATACGCTTTGGTTTAAAAAGAATCGTATTAATAGCAACAACAATCAGAATACCTGTGATTCCTGTTAACAGTGAATAAGAGTTAATCATCTGAGGGTCTGCAAACTTCGGAAAAACCCACTGGCCAAACTGATAGCCTAAAAAGCTTGCGGCAACGCTTAAAATAATTGAAATAATTAATTGATTGCCAGAAACCGTGTCTCCTAAAATTTCAATAAACTTCTTTTCCTCTACATTTTTTTGCTCATTGTATGGAGTATTCGCCATGTATTATTCACCTCGCAGAGAGTTTGTAATCTCTAAAACACGATCATAACGGAAATCCTTCTCTTCTACCGCCTGCTGCACAACACGATCAATAATATCGCCTGTAGCCCCAGCCATTACAGCCAAGTTTTTCGCATGCAGACGCATATGACCAGATTGAATACCCTCTGCTGAAAGTGCCCGTAAGCTTGCTAGATTTTCTACTAATCCTACTGCGGCAATGTAGCTGGCTAGCTCCTCTGCTGATTGCACATCCATAATTTTTAGCGCTGCTTTTGCAACAGGATGAGTCTTCGTAGCCCCTCCCACAATACCAACAGCTAATGGCAATTCCAACGTCCCAACAAGATTGCCTGCTTTATTCAGCTCCCACGTTGTTAAAGAACGATATCTACCAGAACGAGCAGCATAGGCATGAGCACCAGCCTCAACAGCACGTGTATCATTACCTGATGCTAATACCGCAGCTGTAATACCATTCATAACTCCTTTATTATGTGTGGCAGCCCGATACGGATCAGCATCTGCAAATTCGTAAGCACTTACAATATTTTTCGCAATCTCTATCCCCCCGAGCATTTCTGTCGAGAATTCACCACGCGCACGAACAATACGCTTATCTGCTAAATTTGAAATAATCCGTAGCACAACTCGTCCATTTGTAATCCGTTCGATTAATGGTGACACAGATTCCGCCATCGTATTAACAGCGTTTGCCCCCATTGCATCCTTCGTATCAACGATTAAATGAACGACAACCATTGTTTCTTTTGCTGTGTCGATTAAGTGCACTTCTATATCCTTCACTCCACCGCCTAACTTGACTAACGTTGGATCCTTTTCATTACAATGCTCGATGATCTCATTTTTATGTTCAAAAATTTTCGCCCTCGCTGCATGAGGGTCCTCAATATTTAATACCTGAATCTGTCCGCGCATAACTGTTCCCGAGCTGGAAGTAAAAATACCCCCTAACTCATATGCTGCACGGGCAGCATTACTAGCCGCAGCAATTACTGACGGCTCTTCAGTAGCCATCGGAATAAATACCTCTTTGCCATTCACCTTAAAGTTGGCCGCTACCCCTAGAGGCACTGAAATATGTCCAATAACATTTTCAACCATTGCATCAGCAAGCTCTAATGAAATTCCACTTTTTAAAGCTTCAACTTCCTCGTTGGTTAAATTTGATTTTTCAGCGATTAACTTAATGCGCTCTTCTACTGAAAGTAAATAAAATCCCTTAATACGTGAAGTCATCCCCATACCCCCAAAATTAAAAAAGTGTAATATAATTCAACTTAGTTGAATAACATTACACCAATTGTAATTTGTCTGAATAGTATTGTAAACAAGAAATTTGTATTTTCGATAATATTTACGTTTAAAAGAAAGATTTAATCCTCAACATAAATCGTTAATACCTTTGAGTTTTCTTCAGAATTATTAATAAAGATATGCTCCTTTTTCCCAGAAAAATACGCAGAGTCCCCCTCTTCTAGATGGTAAAATTTATGATCGTATTTCAAGACGATACTACCCGAAATGACATAAATAAATTCATCATTATCGTGTGTATAAGGCGCTAAATTTTCCGCCCCATTATGTACAGTAACAATAGAAGGATTGATATTGCTCATATAGCTCTTATTCGCTAACAGCTCATATTGATAGCCAAGTTCATTTGTCTCAACAGTCTCATGGCGTTCTTTTTTCGAAACAATCGAAATGCCATCAAATTGATCCTGAATAACAAACCAGGCCATTGGCACATCAAATATTTCCGCAATCTTGGACAATGTCACCAGACTCGGTGTCGCTTTACCATTTTCTATTTTTGAAATATGACTTTTCGTTAAATTAATCTGCGAAGCTAAATCATCCTGAGACATTTTATTTTTCTTCCGCATCTGCTTTATTTTTACTCCAACTTCTAGTAAGTTCATCTATTCCAGTCCCCTCGATCATTTCGGTTTTTACAATAACTATACTATATTTTTAAATGATGGATCGAAAAATACGGGAGTATAATACTCCTTCATTGTCGTCTGTTCAATTAAATACAAAAGGGTGTGCTGAAAGTTTCTCGACTTTTAGCACACCCTTCTACATTATAGTGATGACATTCACATCTTCTTAGGCTGAATCCCGAGCAAGATTGTTGCATTATGCTCCATAAAAATTAATTTTGAGAAGCGATAATCAGCTTAAATAAAGGAAATAAATGGAATTTTAATTTATAAATGGTATTAAATTATATTTAGTAAAAACGAAATGTTAGTCACAGTTTTTCTATACGAATAACTTTGATTTTTGCTGGATTTGACTCCAAAATTTCAGAATACCAAATCCTCACTTCATCTCCACTTTTAATTCCTTTCATAGAAAGTTTCGATTCATTAATTAAAATTGAAACTGTTTCAAATTTATTTAAGTACATGAGATTTTCGCTAGAGAAACTCCCTATATCTGATTGTTGAGCGTCCTTCCCTTGAATAAAATAAACTATTCCTTCATGCATTACTATATAACCAATTTCACTTTCGGTATTTTCTTTACTAGCAAACAGTTGGCTAACATTACCTAAGAGCCAAAAAGCAACAAGAAAAAGTAACAATAAAACCGTGTTGATAATAGGTTTGGGGATTCTATTCTTCATTCAAACCACCACCTTATACATTTAGTAATTTTCATATTATTTTAAATGTACATAAATATACCAAATACTGTGCTCACCTCTATTCTACAATACAAAAAAATACTTCACTTGTTATACTTCCTAAAGAAGGAATACAGAAAATATTTTGAAGTTTTCAATGCAATTGGATGGAATTAGGAACATAAAAAACTTGTATTGAACTGCCGAAGATAATTTCCAAGCTGTTGAGAGCTGCTTAAGAGGAATGGAAGGAAAGCTCCTATGCTATAGCTAAATCTTATGGGGACTAATAATAAAGCAATCCTTAAATGGATTAAGCAATATGAAATACAGTATAGTTGAGGCTATTATTCAGCCGTATACAAATTAAACACTAGAGTTTACTCTAGACCAACCTATTCACTTGTTTCAGACATGTTGAACAAAGCACTCGAACGTTTACCTGAGCACCACCAGTTACTTATGCATACCGATCAGGACTGGCATTATCAAATGAATAAATACTGTCGCGCCTTAGAATCAAGAGGGGTTGTTCAAAGTATGTCTCGTAAAGGAAATAGTTACAACAACTCTGTCATGGTGAATTTCTTTGACATTATGAAATCCGATTTCCTTTACATGAGGGAATTAGAAAGTATAGAGCATTAAAAATAGAATTAGAAAAATATATAAACTACTAGGCAAAATTAAAAACGAGTCCGGTGCAATACCGAACTCATTTATCCAAAGTAGCCAAATGAAATAACGAAGCTAACATACTTCGAATTAACTATTTAATTCATTTATGTGTAACCTACTTAATTGCGCTCTGATTTTTGGAATGCTACAAATAAAGATAATTTTTTATTAGAAAAACCTTAGTTACCTCTAAAGACATTAGTCTCTATTATTGAAAGCAGATGCAAATAAAAAAAATACTAAGAGACTGAGACATTCAGATGTAAAAACAATTTTATAAATTCATACCCAAAATAGAGCCTTTGAAGAATTTGATATGCATATATTCACATGAATTCTTTCACATTTAACCAAAAACGTTGGATATCAGTTTAAAGAGATAAACGGATGGTTATCTCGCTTTATGACTACTCCCACTCAATCGTCGTTGGGGCTAAGATGTAATATCATACGGTAGGTTTTAAGATTATTATCAAAACGGAAAAATGCATTCAAATCATGTAATTTTTTATCCTCAATTGTAGATGGTGACTCCCATTTATATGTCTATGTCGTTCCAATGTCTTTATCATCAATTTGAAAAGAAAAACATAGAGAAATTTTAGTCTTCCTATGTTTTCATTCAAATTATTGATCTGTTTGTTCTTGCTTCTTTTTCAAATACTCCGCACGTATTTTCTCAAGTTGCTGCTTTTTATCAAATTTGGCCGGCTTGTTTTTTTCATGATACTTTGCCACAGCCACCTTACCTTTAGTATCCAATTGATATTTCCCCACTTTGGTTCACCTACTTTTCCTGCCTTTAAAGAAATCTATTCAACAAATATAGTATACCTTATTTTGCTGATGTTAACCTTTTTCCTATATTGGTGTATTGCTCAATCTTAAATTCAGTAAAAGCTTAGTAAATCATTCATAGCCAAATGTATTGTCTGTATCCACCCATTTTTATATTATGATACCTTTATCATTATTTACCGCTACAATATTACTCAGCTTTATGTATGGAGACGGCGGGTATTCAATCTACAAAACAGACAAACCTTATTACATCAACGTTTGAAGGGCTTTTTTGAGGGGCAAAAATAGCTCTTACAAAGGATTTAATAAGGTTTGCTAAAAATGCTTACGGAGACTATTATTTTCACAAATTTCTTCTAATACTCTTATTCTTATTATCACATATGTTTAATATATTAAATACGATCTTCAATTTCTGTTTCAACATAAGCTTTTATCAAATCCCATAATATTTTTTTGTGGCTATTTTTTAATAAGGTGTATGCTTCCCACCTACAGGAAACCTCATACATATTGGTAGTTGAAACTACTGCAATTTTTCCCGGATTATAACCACTTCTATTTTTTTTAGGCATCGAAATGTTAATTACTGCTCTAACAGAATCATGTGATTTATTAACATTCAATCCTAATTTTTGAATTTCTTCTATAAATTCAAATGTCTTCATTTTAACCCTCATTTCATTCGGAGAAAATTATCTGAATTATAATATACCTTTATTCCATAAAATTACTTATAATTAATTTCAAATATAATTGAATTGGAGAGGATATGAATGAACCAAAAACCATATTACGCATATTTAACACGACTAAATTTTTTGAAATTAAAAGAAATCAGTGAAGAATACAATATTTATGATATAAACCGAATGATTTGGGATGGTCAAATCTATTTTGACAATCTAAATTATATCCACACTATTCTAAAAAAAAATGATTATGAAATTCAAAAGCTCTCTCTACCAAACTTTGATCATTATTTCATTCTCCAAAATAAAGCTGACGAAACAAAACCCATACTGTTTTGGGTAAATGTCTTGGATAACCTCGATATTCCAAATGACTTAAAATATATTTTCACTTACAAAACTAATCCTAACGAATTTCAACTTATAACTTTAAATAATATTAGATATTCCCTTGTCCATGTCGGTAATATGATAGTAGAATATTCAAAATTGAAGGGTTTCAATAAGTTGAATCGCAATGTTATGGAATTATTTTATAAAGATTTTAATGCCTTCGTTACAGGTAATTTAACAACGTTTAAATTTAGTTACAGCATTATTGAAAACACATGTATTGTATATAGGGTTAAAGAGTTCTAAAAACGTAGTTTATACACGTAAAGTTAATATCATTATACTTTACGTGTATAAAACTCAAAACTTATTATTCATTTTCTAATCACTTAACCTCAACCTCTACATTCCATAAATCTGCTTCAAATCCTGCTTCAATAAATAATTTCTTACATGTGGTGTAGATACTTTTCGCACTGAAGTTTGCTTCTATAAAATGGCCATTAGGTAGCTGCTTTGCGCTGCGCATTTCTGTATTCTTTTCTACTGAAATTAGCAACGTTCTTGTTTGCAACAATTCCTGGTAGTAATCTGGCTTGTGATTATAAATGAACATTACCGTATGTTCTAGCACCTCTCGCCAAACCTTAACCTTAATCGTTTCATCACCAATAAATAATAAACGTGGCGAGCTACCTGTTACATCATTGTCTTTTATGCTAGCTAATCCAAAATAAGGCCATGCTAAAATGAATTTTTCATATAATTTTTCTGCTCGGTCATTTATTGCTTGTTCGTCCCAATTGTTGTATTTAACAAGGTCTTTATTTAACTCAAAATTACTCTTGATATAATATTTTTTCTTCGTTTCAAAGGATTCGTTTGATAGCTCTGAATTATAACCAGTTAACGTTAAATTTCCAATAGCATGTAAATACTTCTCATGAACCTCTTCAAAATTACTACCTAATTCATTTTTCCAAGACTCGGTTAAAGTCTGTGGCATAATATGTTCAAGAGTCGCCTGTGTTAAATTCACCTTTTCTTTATGACCGTAAGTTTCTTCAAGTACACTTAAAATAAACTTACACTTTTCTCTCTTGTCTCCGCCTCCATATAAAGGTGAAAACTTTAATTCATGAAGAACTTCAGTATCTTTTGGATAACCTCTTACTTGTAAAAGTGCCTTTAATTCTTGTATAGAATCGGATTCACTATACGGTTTTAGCTGATTGTATAAAGACCCAAACATTTTATTTAATGGTTTCGATTCAATATTACAAACATATCGTCTAACAATGAAATTATCGATTATTGATAAAATTTCAATGAATTGTTCCAAACTATATTTTTTCGTATCAAAATCACGATAAATATAAAGTAAAAACGGAAATGCAGTACGTGCTTCAAACTGTTGAATTCGCTTTAAATAGTATTGAATTTTTTCATTAGATTCTTTTTCTGGATGTAGTAATTTATCATAATATGTTGCAAATACAGCCAACTCCTTCAAATAATCAATGACATTTGCTTTATCAGCTTGCTGCTTTAATTTCACATAAACATCTTTCTTTTTGACATTTAAGTTTACGCCCATTAAAAAATGTCTGATGAACTCCGTTAAAGAATTTCCTAAATTCGTTTGCATTGGCATCCAATAGCCTTTATACATTTCTTCCTGCTCGGATGGCTCAATGCGCATAAATAAATAGTTTCTGATTAAGTCTGCTTCTGTTAAAGGCTGTCCTTTTGCATTTAAGCTTTCAAATACTAAATAGGGGTTATCATCTGGAGACAGTACAATGCTAACTAATGAAAGATTATGTAAAACACCATTTTTTAATTGTTCCACATCAATTGTTAAATCATAAAGCTTATTTTTGAAGTAGTTATAGCATTTTACAAGCCCACTATTTTGATCTACTTCTGTAATTTCATTTTTTATAATTTTTTTGAAGGTATCTTTATCAACTTGTGTTGGTAGCAACTTAAAATACTCTTCACCTTTTTTAAAACGATTTACAAGCATCGTTTCGTTAATTTCAGCTGCTAATTCAGGCAATTCATCTTCTTCCGCCTTATCACGAATAACACTTAAAAGAACAAGTAATGTCGTTAATCTTTGTTGTCCATCAATAACTACAAATTGTTGCACGCCAGTAGGGTTTGCATTTACCGGTATAGATACGATTGATCCGATAAAATGATTTTCATATTGCTGTGCTTCATCTACTAACTCCATTAAATCTTCCCATAATGTTAGCCATTGTTTTTGATCCCAACTATATGTACGTTGAAACATTGGTATGATATATTGCTTCGAACCTTCGATTATTTCTTGTAGGTTTGTTTCATTCGCTTTCACTTAGATCACTCCAATTTTATAAACTGATTTGAGTAACTCTACTTAAATTCTACCTTTTTACTGATTATATTTTACCATATTTTCAATTAATATATAATAAAAGTATAATTTATCCACTAAGGCCTAGTCGCGAAATTCTGAGTGTAAAATGTAACAAATAAACTTAATTCTATATCTTATAGAGGTGAAAACATGTTCGTAGCAATCAATCCAAATGGTGAAAAACAATTTGCCTTTCACGAGGATAAAGAACGCCTATATTCTTTAGCAAAAGCAAAAGAACTATACTGTCCGCACTGTCAGAAGAATGTCTTCTTTCGCGGCGGTCCAAAACGCATTCACCACTTTTATCATGAGCGCCATGTTGAATGTAGTTTCGTTGGGGAGCCTGAAACGCAGGAACATCTTGGTGGAAAATTAGCGATTTATAATTGGTTGAAAGATAAATATCCGAATGCTTGTGTTGCATTAGAAGAACGTATTGCTAAGACCAATCAAATCGCGGATGTGTATGCGGATTTTGGGAATGGTCATAAGTTTGCTTTTGAAATTCAATGTGCGGAACAGACTGCTGAGGAATGGTTGGAACGCCGAAAGCTTTATGCAATCGCTGGAATCAAAGATATTTGGCTTTTCGGAGAGAACTATTATAAAGAAATAAATGCAGAAGATATCGAGGATGATGAAGTTGTTCTACGCTTAAAATACCAGCAGCAATTAGTGAATAAAAAAGAACGTAGCGTTTACTTCATAGATGTTAAAAACAACCTTGTAAAACATATTGGCAAATTTTTCGGTATTAGGTATCGAACTGAAACAAGATTTGTAGTAAAGCTTCAAGAAATTGCAATATCTAAAATGGAAATCGCTAAAATACAGTCGCCATGCAGATTCGTTTTATGTAACAAACTTTCCTACGAAAAGATTCAACACTATTTAAATGATAGAAAAATTAAAGCTGCTGAACTTTGGAAGAAACGTAAGGAACAAAGTGCTGCACGGATGCAAAGAATTCATCAAAAACAAGAAAAGCAGAAACGGTTTCAACAGTATATAAGATATTTAAGAAATTTCAATATAAATAAAGTATTACAACGGATGTCACATCGAGAGCAAGTTTTGTTTAGACGTTTAGTAAAAGAGTACGGATTAACAGACAACAATTTCCCTGGCATCTTTAATATCCAGATGGAAGAATATAAATGGATCCATACACCATATCCGCTATGGCAATTACTCGTTTTTCATAAAGCAATAAAACACAATTATAGTAAGAAGCAACTGATCTTCTCGAAATATTTATTTCAAGATATAAAAGATCAGCTTCGATATGATGTTAAGGACAGCAAACAGGTTGCAACATTAATTCACAGCTACCTTGTTCTATTGGAGAAATGCGGATTTTTGGATAAACAAACATTATTTCGTAAGTACATACACCCCTTTAAAATTGAAAATAAGGTGCTACCGAAAGTCGATAATAAGGAGCTTAATGCAAATGTAGCTTTGTATTTTTCCGAATTTAATTTACTTGCTATTGGGTGGGGAGACTATTACGATACTGAATTATTTTTTAATGATGAAGAACAAGATTTATTAGAACAGGATGCAGACTTTTATCAAAATCTTGTCCTACACAAAATGGAAACCCCTTTACATATTGAAGAAGGCCTTTTGGATTGGTTACGTAAAGCTGCTGCGGACAAAATAGTCGAATTAGAAACACATGAAGCGGAATTTATTGAGCATTTAAGCAATTTACTACTTGATGGAGAATTCATCTCACAAGCAATACATGATACATTCCTTGCATTGATAGAAGAAAAATTCAACTAACATTAAAAGCCGTTATAGACCATATTCTTTAAAGACAAATTTTCAATTTATTTTTTGACTTTTCAGAACAGATGTTTCATAACTTGCTAAAATTAATAATAAAAAGGGAACCCCCCAACTCGTAAAGTGACTTTGCTGTCGCTTTATTAGGTGCGTGTATATTATGGATTTTAATCATTTTTAGAAGATTTAAGCATATATTTTAAAATTATAAAATCAGTTATTTGAAAAGCGTAAAGGTTTATACCTTTACGCTTTTTCTGATTCTTTTTAGTCACTCAACTAATTTAATCTTTATCACCCTTTTGAAGTGATTAAAATTTGTAAAACATATTCAGATTGCCGCTTGTATTTACTACTCGCCCTTCTGCATCGAATACAATATCACCCGCTAGTTCAATAACTAGCCAAGCATCACCCGTTTTCATCGCTTGCTTTTCTTTAGCATATTGTCGATTTGCATTGGTCTCTGCTTTTTCAAACGACTCTGCCTCGACTGTACCGATAAATTCTTCCTTTTCTCCCATTCGCTTAACAATAGCATATTTTTTCTTTAGCATTTTACCATCTCCTTAAATTATTTATATAAAAAAACATCCGCTCAATATGCTAAACGATTACTTCTCGTCACGCATCTGAACAGATGATTCTTCCAACACAATCCCTCGAAAGGGTACTAAATTGTTATTCTATGAGTTATAAGTAAAATAATTAACCTTAATATTAGTATAGCGACATCAGGATTAAATTTTAATAACCTAGAAAACTTTTTTATAGATTATGTTTCAGTTTTGATTAGTTTAAAAATTTACGTTTCATTATTACATGCACAATTCGGAAAAAATTTGTAACAATACATGTCTTAAAATATATTTCTGGATTCTAATTATGTAGGATTCCTTTAGTTTTGGGTGCTAGACAATCACCCAATTAACGCGATACTAATTACTTATATATTTATTTAAAGTGGTAAGTTTATCAGTTCGGAATTTAAGAAGTATAAAATATAACTCCACAATCAGTTAACAAAAAGCGATATCAATTACTTATATATATTTCAAAGTGGTAAATTTATCAGTTCGGAATTTAA